>NZ_JBDKWC010000021.1:0-504 GCF_039749035.1 Flavobacterium olei | reverse complement strand
GAGAGTATGTCGTCGCCTTTCTTTGAAAACCCCTATCCCAACGGATAGGGGTTTTTTCGTTTTATCCTGATTTTAATAAACTTCACTAGCAATTTGACCTTATATCCTATCAAGCTAGACCCACAATAATATCCTTCCCAATCAAGCTTTAATTAATGCTTATAACTCTTCAAGGAATACCAATGATCATCTGCTATGAGGATATTGTTTTTTTTATTTATTTGCTTTTGATTATAATTTGTATCACTCTTAAATTCATTAAACTCAGTTTAATTATGATGTATAAACATTTTAATTACACTATAGATTGTTTAATAATCTAGATTTGTACCATAGCTTTAAAAATGCTTTGTTGTCTTAAGTTAAGGGATTGATTGATTTGGGAATTAAGTTATACCCTTCAGAAATAGGAGAACCGTACGTTAAATCAGAAAAACCGCACAGAGAACCAAAAAAAGCGTATCTGTAAAAATTACGTTATCAGTGTGTTAGGAAAAAGAATAA
>NZ_JBDKWC010000020.1:0-511 GCF_039749035.1 Flavobacterium olei | reverse complement strand
ACCGCCCCTCGTCGCGCGCGTGGCTCTCGAACCGCGCGGCCTTGCCCGGGCCGAGTTGCGGTGCGCCCATGGCGTGAAAGCCGTGATCGGTCTGGAACGGGCCCGAATGGCAATCGGCGCAGCCCGCCACGCCATAGAACAATGCCAACCCCGCCTCGGCCTGCGGATCGAGCGGTGCCCCCTCGCGCAGCCGCGCATCGAAGGGACTGGTATCGGAGCGGAACTCGAAGGTGACGAAGGCCGCGATGGCGTCCGAGATGTCGGTAAAGTCCAGCTTGTCGTCGCCGGGAAATGCGTCCTCGAACATCGCGGCGTATTCGGGGATGGCACGGACACGGGCCGCGATCAGATCCCAGGCGCCGTCCTCGCCGGTGATCAGACCCTTTCGGACTGCCCGGCTGACCTCGTTCTCGGAATAATGCCCGGCCATCTCGTCGGCCGACAGCACGGGAAACATCGTCTGTGCCGACAAAAGCGTGTCGAAGCCGCGCACCATCTCCGGACCCATCGG
>NZ_JBDKWC010000019.1:0-602 GCF_039749035.1 Flavobacterium olei | reverse complement strand
ACGGCCACGATCACCATCGTCTTGCCGCCACCGCCCTTTGCAGGCTCAGCCGGAGAGACGCGGGGGATGCCGGTGTAGGGCTGGGCGGCTTCGGCTTCCATCGCTTGCACGGGCGTGTCGGGGCCGCCTTCGGTATAGGTGCCGATATGGGTCAGCGCCGGGATCGGAGCCAGTTGCAGCGACTGCCCGGCGAAAGCGCGGGAGTAGACGATCATTACCCAGCCGTCGAGCGCGGCAAGCTTGCTGCGGTCCGTCTCGATCTGGTTGGGGTTCACGCCATTGCCGTCGCGCAGATAACCCGCAAGCCCCAGTTGATCGAGGTCGGCAACCCGAAAGACCTCTGTATAGGCCGCGTCAATCCGCTCGACCCCAAGGGCGGCGGCCTGTGCGGTCTCATCATCACGCATGGCCCGCGCCTCGTCATCCGAGAGTGAGAGGGTGTAGACCCGGACTTTGCCGGCTTCTTGCGGGGCGACTTCTGTATGGGGCATGACGGCTTCCTTTAACTGTTCTCAGGAAAACGCCGCTTGGCCCATTGGGGTTCCGCTCAGATCGCGCCGGGCTGGGCGGCGATGTGGTTGCGCGCCAGCAGGTCCATTGCG
>NZ_JBDKWC010000018.1:0-641 GCF_039749035.1 Flavobacterium olei | reverse complement strand
GAAAAAAAAGGAGAGGGGAAAAAAAAAAAAAAAAAAAAAAAAAAAGAAAAAAAAAAAAAAAAAAAGAGAAAAAAGAAATGGGCAGACATTTGGGGAGGAAAAAAAAAAGGGGGGAAAAGAGGGAAAGAAAGGGGAAAGAAGGGAGGGGGAAGAAGGGAGGGGGAAAGGAGGGAGGGGAAAGAGGGGGGAAGAGGGAGGGAAAGGAGGAGAAAAGGAAAGAGGGAAAGAAGAAGAGGAAAAAGGGAAGAGGGGAGGGGAGAGGGGAAAAGGGAGGGAGGGGGAAGGAAGAAGGAAAAAAAGAAGGGAAGAGAGGGAAAAAAAAGAGGGGAAAGGAGGGAAGGAGGGAGAAAAAGAAAAAGAGGGAAGGAGGAGAAGGGGAGAAAAAGAAGGGAGAAAAGGAGGAAGGAAGAGGAAAAAGGGGAAAGAAGAAAGAAGAGAAGAAAGGGGAGAAGAAGGAAAAAAGAAGAAGAGAGAGAAAAAGGAAAAAAGGGAGAAGGGAAGGGGAAAGAAGGAAAGGGAGAAAGAGGGGGAGGGAAAGAGGAAGGAAGGAAAGGAAGGAGAAGGAAAGGGGAGGGGAGGGGAGAAAGGAAAGGAGAAGGAGGATGAAAAGACAGATTCTGATGAAAAGCAATTATTAAGCG
>NZ_JBDKWC010000017.1:0-666 GCF_039749035.1 Flavobacterium olei | reverse complement strand
CCGTTAAACAGAATCTTAAAACAGGCAGCTCCGGGGAATTCGTGGGCAATGGGAAGCGGTCATGAAATAAAACTGGATTACCAGACCAATACAGCAGATGAGGTAAAGTTATATCAGGCAACAGCCACCTGGAGCGCCGGTTCCGGATTATATGATATTTCATTTTCCGATGCTGGATTTTATGCGGAAAATCAATTGTATAAAACAATTACTTATGACGAAAACACTTCTGCAAGTCCGGTAGAAGGTTCTGGTTCAACAGTTGAATTTAAAAATAAAGAAGGACAGGTTGTACTGAAAAGAACCTATGATGGAGCTGATAAACATGATACTTATTATGTTTACGACATCTACGGAAACTTAACCTATGTGATTCCGCCAAAAGTCGAAGGAACTATTGATTCTGCTGTACTTAACGGTTTATGCTATCAATACAAATACGATGATACAAATCGTTTGGTAGAAAAAAAGCTTCCCGGCAGGCAGTGGGAATTTATTGTATATGACAGACTCGACAGACCCGTGGCAACAGGACCTGCAACATCGCCTTTTACAGGTGATAGTACCGTCGGGTGGACTATTACCAAATACGATGCTTTTGGCAGACCGGTTTACACCGGATGGAGCAGCCAAACTTCAAACGCTGCAACCCGTAAGTCATTGCAG
>NZ_JBDKWC010000016.1:0-773 GCF_039749035.1 Flavobacterium olei | reverse complement strand
GAAGGGAAGAAGGAAAAAGAAAAAAAGAAAGAGAGAGAAAGGGAAAGGAAGGGAGAGGAAGGGGAAGAAGGGGGGGGGGGGAGGAAGAAAGAGGAAAAAGGGAAAAGAAAGAAAGAAAAGGAAAAAAAGGGAGGAAGGAAGGGGGGAAAAGAAAGAGGGGAAAGGAGAAGGGAAGAAAAGAAGAAGAGAAAGAAGAGGAGAAAGGGGGAAAGGGAAGGGAAAGGGGGGGAGAAGAGGAAGGGAAAAGAAAAGGGGAAGGGGGAGGAAGGAGGGAAGGGGAAGGGAGAGAAAAAGGAAAGGAAGAAAGAGGGAGAGGGAGGAGGGAAGAGAGAGAAAAAGAGGGGAAAAAAAGGGAGGGAAAGAAGGGAAAGAAAGAAGGAGAGGGGGGGAAAGAGGGGAAGGAGGAGAAGAAGGAGGAGAGGGGAGAGAAAAGAGGGAAAAGGGAGAAGAAGGAAAAGGAAAGGAAAAGAAGGAAAGAAGAAAGAAGGGGAAAAAGGAGGGAAGGAAGGAGAAAAAAAAAGAAGGGAGGAGGGAGAAGGGAAGGAGAGAGAAGGAGGAAGAAAGAGGAAAGAAGAGGAGAAGGAGAAAGAGGAGGGGGGAAGGAAAGGGAGAGGAGGAGGGGGAAGGAAAGGAGAAGAGGAAAGAGGAAGAGAAGAAGGGAGGGGGAGAGAAGGGAGAAGGAAAGGAAGAGAAGAAGAAAGGAAGGGGGGGAAGAAAAGGAAGAAAGAGGGAGGGGGGGAAGGGAAGAAAGGAAAAAAGAGAAAAAAGAAAAG
>NZ_JBDKWC010000015.1:0-795 GCF_039749035.1 Flavobacterium olei | reverse complement strand
ACGATGCTTTTGGCAGACCGGTTTACACCGGATGGAGCAGCCAAACTTCAAACGCTGCAACCCGTAAGTCATTGCAGGATGCTCAGAACATCGCTACCGTTTTATTTGAAAGCAAGCAAACATCCGGAACTATTGACGGAATTGAAACTTATTACAGCAATGTAATAGCCCCTGTAACTTTTAAACTTTTAACCGTAAATTATTATGATAATTACGAATTTCCAAATGCACAGGCAGCTCCGTCCTCGATTGAAGGACAGGATGTTTTAGCCAATATTAAAGGGATGGCTTCAGGCAGCTGGACGAGAGCGGTTACTACTGTTTCATCTACAGCGGGCGAAACTGCAACGATTTTTTATGATGACAAAGCAAGACCAATAAAAAACTATCAGCAGAATTATTTGGGCGGTTATAACTCCAGTGAAAGCAAACTAGATTTTACAGGAAAAACATTATACACTATTACCAAACATAAAAGAACGTCCGGGAATCCGGAAATAGTGGTTAGGGAAGAATTTACCTATTCTCCTCAAGATCGTCTCCTTACCCATACGCATCAGATAAACGGAGGAGCGGTTGAACTTCTGGCTGATAATAGTTATGATGCTTTAGGACAGCTTGTAAATAAAAAAGTAGGAAACAATGCCGGAAACCCACTACAGAAAGTAGATTACAAATACAATATCAGAGGTTGGCTTGAGGAAATTAATAAAACAATTAATTTACAGCAGGATACAGATCCCGTCGATTTATTTGCTTTTAAAATTAACTACGATATCACTCAGACAGCTATAT
>NZ_JBDKWC010000014.1:0-943 GCF_039749035.1 Flavobacterium olei | reverse complement strand
GGGGGGGGGGGGGGGGGGGGGGGGGGGGGGGGAAGAGGAGGGGGGGGAGGAGAAAAGGGGAAGGGAGAGGGGGGAAGGAAAGGAGAGGAAAGAGGAAAGGGAAGAAGAAAGAAAAGAGGAGAAGGGGGGGGGAGAAAAAAAAGGGGGGGGGAGAAGGGGAAAAAAAAAGGGGGAAGGAGAGGAAGGAGGGGAGGAGGAGGGGAGGAAAGAAAAAGAAAAAGAAAGAGAAGAGAGGAGGAGGGAAGAGAGGGGAAGGGAAAAGGAAAAAGAAGAGAGGGGGGGAAGGGGAAGGAGGGGGAAGAAAGAAAGGGAAGAGAGGGAGGAGGAAAAGAAGGAAAGAAAGAAGGGAAAAGGGGAAGGAGGGAGGAGGGAAGAAAGAGGAGGGAGAAGGGGGGGGGGAGGAGGAGGAGAGAAGAAGGAGAGGAGGAGGAAAAGGGAAAGAAGGAAAGGAAAAAGAGGGGGGAAAAGAAGGAAAGGAAGAGGGGAGGGAAGGGGGAGAAGAAGGGAAGAAGAGGAAGGAGGGGAAGGGAAGAAAAAAAAGAGGAAAGGGGAGAAGAAGGGAAGAGGGAAGAAGAAAAGAAGGGGGAGGAAGAAGGGGGAAGGGAAGGAGAGAAAAGGAAAGAGAAGGAGGGAGAAGAAAAGAAGGGAGGGAAGGAGAAGGAGAAGGAAAAGGGGAAGAGGAGGAGAAAAGGGAGGAGGGAAAAGAAAAAAAGAAAAAGGAGGAAAAGGGAGGGGAGGAGGGGGGAAGGAAGGGGGGGAGGAGGGGGAGGAGGAAGAGGGGAAAGAGGGAGAGAGAAGAAGGAAGGGAGGAAGGGGAGGGAAGAGGAGAAGGGGAGGAGAAAGGAAAGAGGGGGAAAAAGAGGGAAAAGGAAAAGGGGAAGGGAGAGGGAGAAAGGAGGAAAGAGGAAAAAGGAAAGAGGAAAGAGGAAAGAAAATAGAAAAT
>NZ_JBDKWC010000013.1:0-957 GCF_039749035.1 Flavobacterium olei | reverse complement strand
AGGGCTAAGTCGTAACAAGGTAGCCGTACCGGAAGGTGCGGCTGGAACACCTCCTTTCTAGAGCCCTGTATGTTAGCCGTAAGGCACGTCGGGGAAAAAAGATGCGGACCTAAAGGTTTGGGTCAAAGATTGTATTACTCTTGCTGTTAATTTAAAAAATAATGAAAATTAAGTAAAACAGAGTCTCGTAGCTCAGCTGGTTAGAGTACTACACTGATAATGTAGGGGTCGGCAGTTCGAGTCTGCCCGGGACTACTTTTGAGTTCAGATTTAAGATTTTAGATTTGAAAAAAAAAGAACTGAAGCGCTTAATTAAAGGAAATTCTGGAAGCTGGGATTCACCAAAGGAAATTAGAGAAGAATTGGAAATCTAAAATCTGAATTCTAAAATCTAAGATTTAAAATGGGGGATTAGCTCAGCTGGCTAGAGCGCCTGCCTTGCACGCAGGAGGTCAACGGTTCGACTCCGTTATTCTCCACAAAAAGCTATAAGCCGTAGGCTTTAAGCTTAATGCCTGAAGCGTAAAGCTTAAAGCATCACAAAGTTCATTGACATATTGAGATAAGAAAATAATAAGAAAGTAGAAAGCGTTTTTTACAATTTATTGTAAAAGACAAAAAAAACGGTCTCGTTTTACAACGAGATTGGTACAATAAGCAAAATAAGGGCGTATGGGGGATGCCTAGGCTCTCAGAGGCGAAGAAAGGCGTGATAAGCTGCGAAAAGCTGCGGGGACGGGCACACACCGATTGATCCGCAGATACCTGAATGGGGCAACCCACTATGTTGAAGACATAGTACACCGATAGGTGGGCAAACCCGCTGAACTGAAACATCTAAGTAGGCGGAGGAGAAGAAAACAAAAGTGATTCCGTAAGTAGTGGCGAGCGAACGCGGATTAGCCCAAACCAGTTTTGTTACGGCATGACTGGGGTTGTAGGACCACGATATTTCAT
>NZ_JBDKWC010000012.1:0-1173 GCF_039749035.1 Flavobacterium olei | reverse complement strand
CTAGACTGATGCATCGATAGATGACAATGGTATTAAATCTGAAAATCCTGTAACAGACAAACAGCGATTGAACAATGTTTTGATGTATGAAGGAGAAGAGAAAGGGAAAGGGGGGGGGAGAAAAAGGGAGAGGGGGAAGAAGGGAGAAAAAGAGGAGGAGAAAAAGAGGAAGGAGAGAGAAAAAGAAGGGGGGAGGAAGAAGGAGAGGAGGAGAAAAGAAGGAAGGAGGAGGGAGAAAAGAAAAAAGAAGGAAAAGAGAGGGAAAAGAAAGGGAAGAAGAGGGAAAGGGGAGAAAAAAAAAGGAAGGAAAAAGAGGAAGGAAGAAGGGAGAGGGGAAAGGGAGAGAAAAGGAGGAAGGAGGGGGGAAGAAGGAGAAAAGGGGGAAAAAAGGAGGGAGAAAAAAAAGAGAGGGAAGAAAGAGAGGAAGGAGAAAAAGAAGAAGAAAAAAGAAGGGGGAGAGAAAGGAGGAGAAAGGGAAGGAGAAGAAGAGGGGGAGGAGGAAAAAAAGAAGGAAAGGAGAGGAGGGAAAAAAAAGAGGGGAGAGAGAGAAGGAGAGGGGAAAAGAGGAAGAAGGGAAAGGGGGGGGAGGGAAAAGGAAGAGGAGAAAAAAGGAAGAGAAAGGAAAGGAAGAAAAGGGAGAGGGGAAAAAAGGGAAGGAAAAAAAGGGGGGAGGAAGGAAAGGAAGAAAAAAGGGAGGGAGGGAAAGGGAAAGGGAAGGGGGAGAAGGGAAGAGGGGAAGGGGAGAGGGGAAAAGAGAGAGGGGAGAGGGGAGAAAGAAAGAGGGAAGGAAAGGGGGAGAAAAAAGAAGGAGAAGAAAGAAGGGGGAGGAGAAGGAAAAGGAAGGAAAGGAGGGGGGAGAAGGAGGAAAGAGAAGAGGGAAAAGGGGAAGGAGAAAAAGAAGGAGAGGAAGGAGAAAGAAAGGGGGAAAGAAAGAGAAAAGGAAAAGAAAGAAAAAAAGAAGGAGGAAAAGAGGAAAAAAAAGGGAAGAGGGAGGAGGAGGAGGAAGAAAGAGGGGAGAGGGGAGAGAGGGGGAAAGAAAAAAAGGGGAGGAAGTTTTTTGAAGAGGGGGTGAGGGGTTTTGAAAAGGAGGGGGGGTTTGATGAAAGTCTTGATGAGGGAAAAACTTTTTTGGCGCATGATTTTTTTTTAGCGTAATTATTAATTCTTCCGCTC
>NZ_JBDKWC010000011.1:0-16158 GCF_039749035.1 Flavobacterium olei | reverse complement strand
TAACTAACTAACTAACTAACTAACTAACTAACTAACTAACTAACTAACTAACTAACTAACTAACTAACTAACTAACTGTTATAAACACTATATAATTTGTAAAGAATTTTAAACCTATATCACGTATTGGTCGGTATAACACTTGAGTATAGTAGTTCCTTATAAACTTTCCAGCATATAAAAAAACAACCCGAAGGTTGTTTTTTTATCCACCATTTTACTATAATCTTTGATGTAATAAAGTTCTACTCCAACACCGGATTCATTCAATACCTCCGAACGGGGCTTTAAACCTATTGTTATTTATGTTAAAAATTTTACACTAAAACGTATGCTTTAATTCCTGAATTTCTTAACTCGGTTGAAATATAAATTACTTCCAAATAGTATGGCCCCCATTACGAAAGGAACAAAATGGGATAGCTGCTAAATGAGCTTTACCGTTTTTTAAGTCCTTCATTAGAGGTCTTATAGATTCCTATTCCTGTTAAAGAAAAGGCAAATAACAAGCAGGCAAAATTATATTTTATAGTTTATCCTGATCATGTTCTAATAATTTTTGGTACAAAAGTAATAAAATGTGGATTCAATTAAATCTACATTCTCATCTTAAGTTATAAAGAGATCTGATGCTCCTCTTACCGTTGCTTTGTGAATCTCTGCCGGATATATCTTTTCGTTTCCTCCTGCGCCCGTGCAGGCAGCACCCCATTCAGCACTTGCCCAGATAAAACCTGCAACAGAAACTCCTGTTGCTGCGCCGAATGAACGCAATTCTATGGTTGCAAGACCTACAAATACGATACCCACTCCTATCGATGCAGATAAGTAACTATCAAAGAGCTCGCCACTAATTTTTGAAGTTAAATTGCTGCCTTTATAATATTCCCAATCATAAGAATTCATCACCTTTACTGTCAATAAAATTAAAAAACACTGCAACTTGCTGATTATCAATAACACCACTACTACTAATACTCCTGCCAATACAAATAAGATTGTAGTAACATGGGAAAGTTTTAAGCATTTTCAATTGAAGAATTATGCCGGGTCGAACCACTTTCCTTTTTTAATTACTTCTGCTAAATGTTTAACTTTCAGTTCAGCCTTAATCGGATATATAACTTTTTTGAAAAATACTCTAATAAAAATCAAACTCTTCCATGAATATTCTGGATATATGAAGTAATTTAAGATATTGAAATTAGAACAATCAATTGCATATTTTTTAAAAAATGCATTCATCAAATTTTCAGCATCTAAATCAAAAATCTTATAGTTTTCATGTCCAATATTTGTATCTAAATCTATGTTTTTTAAGCCAGTGTAAGATTTAATAAAATCAAGTAATTCTTTTTCCTGTTCGGTCATTCTTAATTATTTAATCCGTTGTATATAATGTATGCACCATGTGTCATCATTCCCAATCCTATAATTGAAGAATTTCTTCCAAGGAACAGTGCTAAATCTTTAGTAGGAACTCCCATGATTGTTTGTAAACGAAATGGCAACTTTGCAGTAATACCTAAAGTCTTTTGGAATCATTAAATGGTATTTCTAACTTCGCTAAATCTTTCTTTAGATAAATTATAAATTTTTCAATCATTATTTTATCTTCCCAAAAATCTTCAAGGTTACGCTCTTTAAGTAATTTATCTTTCTTTGTTATATAATATTCTAATTGATCATATGACAAATCAAATTCAATAGAATATTCAAAATAGGTAAAATCAAAACTTATACAATAGTTTTCTAATTTATCAAATTTACCTCTAACTCCTTCAAAAAAATAGCTTTTAACTACTAGGTTATTTATACTATTATTTATAAATAATTCATCTAATAATAAAATGCAATCAGTTTGTAATTGGGAATTGCTAGCCTTATTATAATCTAAAATTGAAACAATCATAACTATTTTATTTTTGGTATTTTTCCTAAATCTATATCTAAAAGATGTTTAGAATTATTGCCCCAAGTTATTCTAAAAACCTCTCTTCCTCTTGAAGTAGAAGTCCCTATCCTTAAATATCTATTCGTTCCTAATTTTGGTATATATTCCCTTATAAAATTACCCGTACCTCTGAAAAAAGGCGTTTTCACAGCATTAAGTCCTTCTCCCAAATATGACAATCCTGTCCCAAGAACTTTTCCTCCCGCATACATTTCAAAAATAGTATTATCCTCTGTAATTGCTCCAGTTGCCATTGAAAACCCCTTAAAACCATAACCTCTAAAACCGCCGAGATCTCTAAATTTACCTTGAGAGATTGCTCCAATGAATTTAACATTAGTTGATTCTATTATCTTTCCATTGTTATCATAAAGATAATCCGTCGTATCTCCTCCTTTGTTATTTACTTGTTTACCATTTTGATCATAACCGTTATCATCCATTGGATGCATTGCATGATTCAATCCACTAACTACAAGTCCACTTGCAGCCCCCTGCCAGAAATTACCTCCGGTCATCGCAGCCCCCGCTCCTCCTGATAATGTACCAAAAGCTACCATTCCTAAAGTACCGGTGCCAGATCCAAGGCCTGCATGAGTAATTGTCTTTGTACCGTAAGCCCAATTATTTTCTGCAGAAAAACCTTCCGTAGTGGTAGTTCCGCCACTCCAAGCACTAGAGGCTATACTACTCAAAGCTCCAGCAGCAAATCCACTCCAGAACTTCCCTCCAGAAATAGCGGTCATACTTCCCTGGAAAGTATCATGAGCGGCTGCCTGAAACGCCGCCCGCGAATAAAAATTGGTAAATGCAAATCAAAGGTATCTTACGTTTTTAACTTCAAAAAAAAGAGATGACAGTTAGTCATTCTTTTTCAAGTGAACAAGTATTGATAATATATTCTATTTTAGTTCATTAAAGTTATTTTATAAAAACATAAAACACATTTCAATATACTGATGCCAAAATTATATTTCGTAGAACATGGTAGAGTGAAAATCTCCATTATTTAAGCTATGTCATCAAAAAAATAAACTTCATTTTAAATTAAAAAATTAATTTCACCTGATTCGATTCAATTTCCTTTTCATATAATTTATAATTTAACTTTTTCAATTTATCTACTATCTTAGAATTCAAAAATATTGCTGCTGATTGGACCTGCTTTTTTCGATAATAATAGGTTATTTTTAACTCTTTCTCATTTTTATAATCTTTTATCTCCCAAAAACAATTGTCTGAAAATTCCACATGTAAATTGACCGGTACATTGATATACTTACTTTGTCCTGCTTTTAACAAAATTAAATCCTCAATTCTAAGATCCTTTTTCTTTTGCTTCCATTTTTCATCAAAATCACTGAAAGACTTACTAACACTTCCATCAAAACAATTATTTTCAATCCAACTTAATTTTTCATTATTTAAATTATACATAATCTGATGTATGAAAAAGAAGCCCGTCTCATCAGTAGGTAATATAAAATTCCATTTTTTACTCTCAGGATCGTTCAAAATTGGCAGATAATAATTACTAGACGAGTTGTTAGTAATTAGTAGTTTCGTGCAAGTATTGTTTATTAAAACTTTATCAACTATTGTAAATGTTATGGTATTTGTTTTTTTTTCTTGCGTAAAGCATAAATTTAAAACTAAAATAAAACTAACGGTAGAGGTTTTAAGTATATTTATCATCATCTTCCAAGGTTTAATATTGACTCATTAAAATTCATATATTTTTCCCAAGCTTGCGCATTAATTTCAGAGATTTCTCCTGCCTTTATACCTCCATATCTATTAATCATATCAGAATAAACTCCACTTACATGCTCTTGTGCATGATTCAATTCATGACCGACTGTCAGCCCCAACTGTCTGATAGAATTTAAAATATTGCTTCTAATTAATATAAGACGAAGCGATTTTATTGACCAAAGACCAGTTTTGGGATCCAGTGTAGCTGGTGTTTTTAGTGCCCTCCCTGCAACACCAGGGTTATTTTCATCTATGACTAATCTTTTCTCAAAATCTGGCGAATCAGCACTTTGATACAGTTCTGGAAAAACATCAGCAGCAAATTGTTTTATTTGTTCATTAGTCCAATTCAAATACTCACCAGATGCCAGTTCTTTACCATATCCTCCTTTTATTATAGCTCTGTCGATGAGCGTTCTTTGTTTTATATTATGTGCCGCATGATTCAGACCACTAACAACTAGTCCAGTAGCAGCTCCCTGCCAAAAATTACCTCCCGTTAATTTGGCGCCTACTCCTCCCGATACCGTACCAAAAGCAATCATTCCTAAATCACCAGTACCTACTCCTAGTCCCGCATGAGTAACGGTTCCAGTAACTCCATCACAATATTTAGTAGTGGTTGTTCCGCCATTCCATGCACTGGCAGCAATACTGCTTAATGCCCCAGCAGCAAAACCACTCCAGAACTTCCCTCCAGAAATAGCGGTCATACTTCCCTGGAAAGTACCATGAGCGGCTGCCTGAAAAGCAGCCTGGGAATAAAAATTGGTAAATAAACTCGTCGCAGCACTACCAATACCATAAGTTACTACTGCACTCGCCGCACCAATAAAGGTTGCTTTTACCAGTCCACCAACGCTGAAAGGAACATCTGCAACTAAGGCCGTAAGAGTATAGCTAAAGATAGCAATCGCAGCAGCAACAGCAACCGCTACCGCAAATTCATATGCTTCACCACTTGAATCCGTATATTTCAGGGGATTATTAAGAACGTAAGCGTATTTATTGTAATTCTGCGTATTATACGGCTCCTGGATATAATTATCCGGTTGCAGGAATCGGTGTAGTTTCGGATCGTATAGACGACCATTCATATGGATGATACCCACACTCTGCAGATGCTCATGCCCGGTATATCCTCTGTCTAATATCGTTAATCCTGAAAGGATATTCCCTGCTGCATCCTGTACTTTTACAATATTGCCCCAGGCATCAAATAATCTTTTCTCTACAACGCTACCACTCTGATCACTTACCGCAACAATCGTTCCCTGATAGTCCCTGTGTAAATATAAATAATTTTGGGTAGTTCCGTCGCTTTTTAACACTACCGGCGCAGAGTAGCCATCACCTCCTATATAGGTCACAAATTCAACGGCACCAGTGTAGATATTATGCTTGATTTCCATAGTACCGTCAGCTGAGTAATGCTTGCGCAAAGGCCTCAGAAGTTTTTCATCATCCAGACTTCCATAAAACATAGAGCTCCTGTCGTTTCCATCATTGTAGGTGAAGCTGATTTTATCTACTCCCGTCTCTTCTATCTGTACAGGACTTTTAAAAGTATTATAGGTCACATTTAAAGCTCTGGAAGAGGTAGGTGCATTACTGGTCTTTCTAATCTGTACATCATCAAACCAGACATTTCCGCTGCCATTATTGTCTAATCTAATATTTAGCTTTTTAATATGCGCCGGAACAGTAACTGTTTTTTCTACCTTAACCCATTGATTCTTAACATCAGTCACCATACCATCAACCACGCTAAAATATCCTGTTTCAGTTGGTGTTTTCATAAACAATACCATCTCTGCCTGTGGACTATCTGAGTAAACCCAAGCGGAATAAGTATATTGCGTGGCAACTGAATTGTCAATGTTTATCCATTTATCTCCATGAACATATTTTTCCGAAGAAGTAGTATTGGCAAGTTTTAAAGAGTTTTTCCCCGTATGGGCTCTTGTATCATCATAGCTGTAAAAAATATCACCAGGATGCCTTACTTCCCCAAAACCTGTTCGGTCTTCCATGCTGTCATTAAAAACCCCCTCTCTGTTGGTATAATACCCTACTGCTTCTGCAGTGGGAACTATAGCTTTGTTCTGATAGGTCTTCGCTCCATCGTATTCATAAGTCCCGACACTGTTCTGGGTGATTCTTCCCTTGTCGTCATAGACCTGCGTTTCCTGAATACCAAGTCCATTGGTGTATTCGGTCAATCGGTTCAGTCCATCATATTTGAAAGTCTCATTTCTGCCAAAAAGGCTGTTACTGCGACTGTTCAGGTTACCTCTTTTTATTTCAAAATCAGTATTGAGTGTCATCACATTGACAACCGAAGGATTGGTTCTATCATGTTTGATCTGCTTCACATAACCATACTCGTCGTAGCTGTTGGTAACCGTGATACCATTACCGAATGTCCCCCCTGTCAGCTGTGCCCTTTCATTTAATGAATTGGACTGCCATAAAACCTGCTGGGTTTCATTGTCCACAATTTGCCACGGAAAACCATTCTGGTAAATGTTTTTTATTGTTTTTGAACTGGTCTTACCTGAAGCTGAAGCTGTTGATGTTTCTTTCTCTACCCTTCCCTGAGTATCAAAAGACATTTCTTTTACAAAAACGGCATATGGTGTGGTTTCGGTAGTCTTGTAAAGTCTTTTCAGATTGTCATATTCATAAGAATTTGTTGTGGTTTTTCCTTCTGTATTGTCTACAAAACTTGTGCTTGTGATCTGGTTCAATCCGTTATAGAAATAATTGGTCTTACTATTGGTAAGTGTGCCTGAGATTGTTTTCTCGGTTGGCTTTCCTGACGGGTCATATGTATAAGCAGTAGTCCCGTTTGGGGTGGTTTCGGTCAGTAATTGTCCAAAAGCATCGTAACTGTACGTATACACCCCGGCACTTGGATCTGTTAATTTCACCTTGTTGCCCCAGCCATCAATAACAAGCTGGACCTTATTGCCCTGATAATCGGATTCTTTTAGAGTCCCATTGGCAAAATACAGAAAATTGATTGTCCCCCCCGGATCGCTGGTCTGGATTTTATTGCCCATAGCATCTACAACAACTGTGGTAACCTTGCCATCATCAGTGCTTGTTGTAGTTATCCCTGAATACGAAAAAGTCTGTATTTTTCCCGTTGGCGCAGTGATTTTCGTCGGCCTCATCAGATAATCGTATTGATAACTTGTCCATAGGCCAGGTGAAGAAAAATACGGTTCGCTTTCCTTTTCTTTCCTGCCCAGCGCATCGTAGACAGTCTGCTTGGTTATCATGCTGTTGACTGCAAATCCTTTGGCAGAGTTTTTAACCACCCTGCCCAGTACATCATACTCGGTAATGGTTTTGGCATCCAGACTATTTGTGGTGGCAACGGTATAACCTCCCGTACTTAACTTAATATATACATTGGTCGTTGTAATTGGGATAGCCGAAGAACCAGTCACCGTCGAATTGGTTAGTTTTCCCCAACCGTCATAAACAAAATCACTAATTACCCCCATATAATCTGTGGACTGGGTCATCTGCCCCAAATTATTATAAATAAAGTTGGTCACAAATCCCTGATGGTCTGTTTTCTTTATAACAAATCGTTTGGACGAATCATACTCATCCTTAATAGTCCTTGCGGCCGGGGCAGGCGATGCGGTCGGGGCCGAAACAGTCTTGGTCAGAAGATTACCCAACACATCATAGGTCATATCTTCCACAATCGCATACGTACTATGCCCTTTTTTCTCTGTCTTGATTAAATTAGGGCCTGAATATACATAGCTTTCCTCCGATGCACGCGTATCGCCCGAAGCGGTATTGACCGCTGTTGAAACCATTCTCTTTGGCCTTCCAATATAATAAGATTCTCCTGCACCACTTGGGTTATTGTCATACTGGGTATCAACGGCTACACTTCCCTGAAGTGAAGAACCTGTGTAACTATTAGTTACACTTCTCACTTCTAGTCCATAATAATTACCACTATCTACTGCTCCATCATAAGAGTAAATGGTCTCTGATTTGATGCCTGTTATATGGTCTTCAACAGTTTGCTTATTTAGCAGTACATTGAAAAGCGCATTGTTTGAATCAGGTGCTCCCGCATTTGGAGCAGAAGCAGCTACAGGAGATGCTGAAAATTTAGCATTGCCATTGCTTGCACTGGCTGTAAAACCGGGCTGCAGCACAATCTGTGGGGCATAATAATTTACTGCCAGATCGCTTCCTATTACTGATGATGCGGTTATCTGACTTGTTGCCTTATAGGTCTGGCCGCTTGTAACCGGTGAACTAATATTTAGATTATCCGGATCTGAAATTTGAGAAACTGCATCTCGCCCGCCTTTGCTGTAAACTGCAAAAACATTCATCTTGGTACTTACTAAATTGCTCGGCACATTATCAAAAACCGTTGATCCAGCAGTACTTGTCCATGTAATGGTATTGGCTCCTCTCAGCATAGGATCATTATACTGAGTAGTCCAGATTTTAGGATCTGAATCTGACAAATACCAGCTGCTGCGAGTTGTTCTTATAAAACCGACAGTTCCATAATTAAAATTGGAAACGAAACCTTTGTACCTAAAATCCTGATATTTGGAAACTCCATTAATTGTTGCAGTAAGTTTGGAAACCAGATAACTTTCGGAATTTTTAATAATTTCAATATTGGGATAATTGACCCCGTTTTCAGAAGAATAAAAATCTGAAGACGAATTTCCTAAACCTTCAGCTGCCAGCATTGGCTTATAATCTATGGTCTGCTTGATGTTTCCGCCAGATTCCGTAACGGTAACCAATCTATTTTCGGTATTGACATTTTTATTGAACTGGTAATATTCAATCTTATTGTAATGTCCTCTCACTACAACTAAATCAGTATCGGCTCCATTAAATCTGTAATTGGAGGTAATTGGGATAGGAATATCAGGAGAATTAGAAAACAATACTCCAGAATCGTATCCCAGTGTAAAACCAGCTGTTCCAACCTTTCCAATATTATTAGCAAAACCTGTAACTTTCCATTCCGTATCGTGGTTGTTAATTGTCCAGTCATCTTTAAAATATTTTCTCCAAACACGCACCAGATCTGATTTGCCGTCTTTATTAATATCCATTGCGTAATAGTTGCTGTAATGCACCTGAGTCTTAAAATTACTGCTTCCGCTGGTATCCGGCCAGTATTCTACAATATCATGAGACTCTTTTACAAACAAACTGCCGCCTGCAGGATTTGGATTACTATAATAAATATGCCATTTTACATGTCCTTCACCTCCTTCTGTATCTGGAAGCATTATATCTGTCTTTCCATCTCCATTAAAGTCTCCTAATAACAATTGTTTTGCAAAGGAATATTTATCAATAACGCCCGAACCTAGTAACTTGGTGTAAGCAAAATTATCCGCTCTGGAAATTTCTACTATTTTATAGCTTCCCTCCCGGCTGATCTGCAGTATATCGGATCGACCGTCTCCATTAAAATCACCAATATATTTAACATTTAAAAACTTATCTATTACTAAATCAGTGCTTGATACACTCATGTAACCTTTACTGCCCAAAGCATTAGATTGATTAGGATCAAGATCTAACAGGTAAAACGATTCTGTCCCACTGCGTTCAGTGACGGTTACCGGACAATCCTGCACATTAAAAACATATGATGGATCCCTGATAAATGACTGTACTACTGCATCACATTCATTGGTATCTTTAAAAATAAGTACTTCACTAATGCCGTTTCCGTCAAAGTCCCCCTCCATATAGGAAGCCCTTGGGTCTGCACATAAATCCGAATCTTTTAATGCCTCTAAGCATTTTATTGCTAACATTGATCCGCTGGCTGTTGTTACAGGATTTCTCTTTTTCGTTAAATCCAAAGCTATGCTTTTTGTATAGGCCTTTTGCGGAACTCCGTCACGCAGGTTATAAATATCAAATTCCACAGCAGTTTTATTAATAACCTTGGCGTTCACTATTGACTGGAATTGATTCAATTTATTTCCAGAGATAGTTGTTGCCGTAAAAGAATTTGCTTTATCAATAACAAAAGGCAGGTTAATCGGTGTATTGCCGCTGTTACTAACAAATAAATTTGTAAAAACCTGATTGTTTGCCACAAAATCAAGTCTTCCATCACCATCAAAATCACCTGCTAAATCTGTTTTATCAAAAGAAAGATTATTGATATAGTCTTTCTCTGTTCTTTCCTGATTTGAAGGACTGGATGCATAAGTAAAAATTACAGGATTCGAGGCTTCCATCTGCCCGTTGATTTCTGTAATATTTTTTATCCTCTCATAACCAAGTTCTGTATCAAACTCATGCTGAAGCTGATAATTTCGAAAGAAAACATTGTTGGCATACACCTGTATACTGTTTAATATCTGAGTGGCATAAACGGCCTGCCCTTTCAAATAATCTTTTTCAATACGTTTTGATGAATTGTAAAAAAAGGCAATTTTATTCTGGGCTGCTATTCCGGCTGCCGTATTGCCGCTAAATGTAATGGTATCGATATACAACTGGCTGGTGTTGTTGTAAGGAACCGTTTTATAATTGTAATCTATAAAATTTCCGTTTACATCTTCATAATGAACAATATACCAGGCGTTCAATGAAACAGAATTCTGCAGGCTTCCAGATCCTTTAGAACCGTACCAGCTTCTTGATCCGTCAGGAGCAGTGACTACAAAATACGTTGTAGTACCTTCCACTTTCAGCTCTATCCGTGTATTGCTTTTATATTCTGTTTCGTAAGTAGACCCTGTTGCCCAGTAAGTACCGGTCTTAATTAAAAGACGCTGACCGTCAAGTGCCAGCTTATCGTTATCGTCAAAATCAACCCCATCCACAAATCCGTCTATATCGCGTCTTGTTGCCATGCGGCTTATTGTAGAAATACTATTGATGCTCCATCCTTGTCCTGCAATACCCCCTCTTACCCCACTGCTGTAAACTAAATTTATTGCAGGGGCAACATTTTTAATACTTGGCGGGACTGCAATTGGAAGTGTATAGACAGCTGTACCGGATGAAGAAATCTGAAGTTCTCCCTTTGTGTCACTAAAACTCTGACCAAAAGAAAAAACCGAAAATAAAAAAATAATGAAAAAGTATAGTTGTTTCATACTTAAATTTATTGCTTGATAATTTTAATTGTTTTTTGGTCTCCGTCCTTATAGTTCAGAACAACCAGATAGACACCTCTTGAATATTGTCCAAAGGAAATAACCTGGTTATCGGTGGATTCGGTTCTGGAGAAACTCTGAAGGATCTGACCACTAAATGAATATACAGTTATGGAGGAAACTTTGTTATCATTAATGAGCTCCCATTTTAGATAAAGCTCCTCTTTTACCGGGTTCGGATAATAGGAAATAACATCTTCCTTAGAGAATTTTAAAAGGTCATCTTGGGTAACCGCCTCCATGTCTTTAACTTCATCTACTGATTTTCCTGTAGGATTACAACCTGAAATGCACAAACTTCTGAGAATCTGATTCCCTGCTGCATCATAAGTAAAGGTGATCTTTTGCTGTGCCTGTGAAAATGTACAAAATCCAAATAATAAAAGTGTAATTAGTTTTTTCATTGTTTGTTTTCAAGTTTATCTAAACGCTTGCTTTGTTCTGAAATAATAGTCTTTAATTCCTGGGTTTTCTTTTCCTGATCAATGATATAAAGTGTAAGCTCCTCTATCTTCTGTAGCAGTTTCGAATTCATCTCTCCCAGGTTAATTCCATTTTTCAAAACCTCCTGCTCACTTGGAATGTTTTCCAAATGACCTTTTTCGGCTATATGCTTTTCAACTTCTGTTAATGTAGGTAGCCTATATTGTTTTTTAAATACAAAATCCGACCAGCCTGTCATGTCAACTTTTACCTCTTGTGAATGTATCGTACCGTTGACATCCAATTTATTTGTTGGATTGATTTTACCTATTCCAACATTTCCATTTCCAAGTATTCTCAACTTCTCGGTCTGGCCCGTTGCGTAAGATGCCTGCGTAAAAAACTGCAAGCCATAAGTATTATTTCCGGCACTTTCAGTGATTGTGCGCAGTGATGTCCCAAATGTATCATAGGTGGTAATATTTATTGTATGGGCAATCATTATTGCAGATTGATTATCAACGTTCGCAAAATTTCGAACCAGTATATTACCGTTGTCAACCTGAAGCTTTGCCATCGGACTGGCTGTACCAATACCAACATTAGCATTACCGGAATTTCCATGGATAATACCGGAGGGGGTGTAAATCTGAGCATTAACAGCCCAGAAACAAAATACTGCAATAAAAAGGTATACTTTACTTTTCATATATTATTTTTTTTCTAATTTGTTTACTCTTTTTTTAATTGCCATATTCTCTCTTTTTATCTCTTCATTTTCCTTTTTTAGCTCAATAATATAAAGCATCATTTCCTCCATTTTCTGAAGAAGTTTTGCATTTATTTCCCCAAGATTAATTCCATTTTTCAAAACCTCTTGTTCACTTGGAATATTTTCCAAATGTCCCTTCTCGGCTATATGTTTTTCAACCTGTTCAATTGTTGGAAGATTATATTCCTTTTTAAATACAAAATCAGACCATCCGTTCATATCTACTTTTACTTCTTTGGAATGAATTGTACCATTTACAGCAAGTTTAGCATCTGGGGTTGTTGTACCGATACCAAGATTTCCATTAATATCAACTCTCATTCGTTCAGTTCCATTTGTTCCAAATACAATATTTCTGTTCATATCAGGAATTGTAGAATAACCTGACAAATCGATGTAGGATTTTATGTTCATATTAGTTCCCCCACCAGCGGATAATCTCAAAAATCCATCATCATAATAATTGCCAGAACTACTGTATCCCCTAATTTCCCCATTTGCTAAAGTACCAGGTGAAACAGCTGGCCTTGCCAAACTATTGCTAAGTCCTCCATTTATAGTCAGAGAGCCGGAAACAGAGAATTTACTAACAGGAGAATTTGTGCCAACTCCCATATTTCCTTCTGCATTTATATGTAATGTTTCCTTGTTTATTCCCAATGGCGAAACAACTCCAAGTAAAATCGAATTATCCAGCAATCTCATATACGACCCACCTCTTACTGAATTTAATATATGTAATCCTTTCGTGCTGGAAACACTAACATTATTACCAATTCCAACCCCGGAATAGCTTACTTCCGGTTCACTGGCCCACAGCATTAAATCCGCTTGGCGAGCATCATCACCTCCTCCAATAGAATGAAGCAGGATTCTTGCGTCGTGATGATACCCAAATACATTTAATTTGTAGGAGGGTGTGCTTGTTCCAATTCCAACATTCCCATTTAACTCGTAAATATTTTGAGAAAAACAGATTTGAAAACATAAAAGAGCTATTAATATTTTAAACTTCATTTTTACTGTTTTTTAGATGATTTCATTTTCCTTTTTAATTCTTCATTTTCTTCTTCAAGCTTATTAAGACGCTTATTTTGCTCAATTACATAAAGAGTAAGTTCTTCGATTTTCTGTAAAAGTTTAGCATCCATTTCCCCTAGATTATTTCCGTTTTTCAGAACTTCTTCTTCACTTGGCATATTTTCTAAGTAACCTTTTTCCACGATATGCTTTTCAACCTGCTCAAGAGTTGGCAACTCATATTCCTTTCTAAATACAAAATCGGACCAGCCGTTCATATCTACTTTAACTTCCTTGGAATGAATTGTGCCATTGACATCCAATTTATTAGACGGTCTATCTATACCTATACCCACATTACCACCGCCTCCCTGAAGAATTAAATCGCTCCATGCAGTTAACTGGGAATTATGGGCTCCTAACCATGATTTCCCACCGTATTCCCCCATAACGATGGCATTTAAATCACCTGATGCAACAATTCTTCCTCGCCAAATATTATCTGAACTTCCATTTTCTTTTACCATTAATTTACTCTGGAAAGCTTCACTTCCAATACCAATACTAACATTCCCGTTATCAGATATATTAAAAACAGGAACAGTTTGATTTAAAGACCAATTATATATTGAAAAACTTGATTCGGTAATCATATTAGCCCCAGAACTTATAGCCCAAGTTTTTCCTGCGGGATTTTTAAGAAAAATTTTTGTCGTATTAGCATTAACACTTTGGCTACCAACTCCTATACTGCCAAAAACATCTAGTTTGTAAGCGGGACTAGAGCTTCCAATACCTAAATTTCCGGAATTGATGTATGAATTTCCCCCATCCTTAAAAAAAACTTCACTACCTATCTGAGTACCTCCTGAAAAATCCCCTCCGTAATTTAAAGACAAAACATTGCCTGTATCATGCACAATTGCTCTTCCGCCATTTCCACGTGGGAGAAACCTAAAAGTAACATCTGCTGCTCCGTTGTAATAAAAAATATTATCTCCATTTGGAGAGTTTATCTGGGAAAACAAAATATTAGAAAATGCAAGTAAGGATGTTAAGTAAATTATTTTCTTCATATGATTATTTTTTTTCTATTTTTTCAATTCTCTTTTTCAAATCTATATTTTCATTTTTGACTGCTTCAATTTCATTCATTTGATTTTCCATTTTCTTATTTTGTTGAATTATATATAATGTCAATTCTTCTATTTTCTGCAAAAGTTTAGCATTCATTTCTCCAAGATTAATCCCGTTCTTTAAAACATCTTCTTCACTCGGAATATTCTCTAAATGTCCTTTTTCTGCAATATGCTTTTCAACTTCTGTAAGCGTTGGAAGATTGTAATCTTTCTTGAAAACAAAATCCGACCAGCCGGTCATATCGACTTTTACTTCTTTTGAATGGATTGTGCCGTTAACGTCAAGCTTATGTGTTGGGTTGTTTAATCCGATTCCAACATTGCCATTTGAGTTAGCCATTAAAATTTGTTGCCAACCTCCCCATTGTGGATCTAAAGGATAGGCATTTCTATAAAAAATCCCTCCATTATTAAAATTTAATTGATGATTTTTATCTCCCGAATTATTCCACGCGTCCCATTGGCCTATCGTTAAATTAGTTGAATAGCTTCCTTCACCTGGCACTCCAATAATGTTTCTAGATTTAAAATCGACTCTAATAGAATGTGCAGTGAAATTAGGTGTATCATTTACAGATCTTGTATCATACATTCCGAGCGAATATGAATCTTGCGCTTGCGAGCAAAAACATGAAATAATCATAGTTATTAGTAAAAATCTTTTCATAATTTAATTTTTTTTTTCAATATTTTAAATTCTATCCTCTAATTCTTTTTGTCTCTTTTTCATTTCTATATTTTCTTTCTTTAAATCTTCATTTTCCTTTTCATTTCAATCATGTAGAAAGTCAACTTCTCGCTACTCTGCAAAGCTTAGCATTCATTTCCCCAAGATTAATTCCGATTTTCAAAACCTCTTCTTCACTCGGAATATTCTCTAAAATGGCCTTTTTCCGCTATGTGCTTTTCGACTTGCTCCAATGTTGGAAGATGATATTCATTTCCAAATACAAAATCAGACCAGCCAGTCATATCTACTTTTACTTCTTTGGAATGGATAGTTCCGTTTCCGTCTAAATTATTTGATGGATTAGTTATTCCTATCCCCATATTTCGGCCATAATACAAAAACTCTTTCCAAAAATCCTTAATTCATTATCGAGCTCATCCAATCCCAATACTAAGCTATGTACAATTGTTAACGCTCCGTTAATTTTTTGCGCGCAAATAAACAAAAACATTTCCTATTTTCTTTACGAGATTCCTCATTTTGAAATTTTTTTACGCAAGAAATGATCTGTTTTTAAAATATTTTTATTAATTAGCTATCAATGAGATAGTTGATATTGAATATGCTGGATATGCAAACATTTACTGGAGAATCAGAAAAGAATATTATTATAAATTGAAATCTAGTCTTCATTACCAAAACATTTTTCATTCACAAAGAATTCCTATGAATCATAAAATAAAAATTTTGAAATAGATTGACATCATCTCAACTGTAATTATGCAAATCTCCCTTAAAAATGATTTAAGGATACTTTCAAAATACAACAATTGACAAACAAATATCAATTTTACATATTTAACAGTTCGGTAAATTCCATATAATATTTGTATATTTAAAATGTTTTTATCCTATTTTTGTTCAAAGAAATTGTTTAAAATTTCGAGTACACTTTTTTTTCTGTACTGCCTCTTAAATAGCAGACAAACCTAGTATTTACTAGGTTTTAATTAATTATGGAGGAACCTCTTTCTCTGCAAAGCATATTAAAAAACCTTCCCTTTCTATCCAACCTCCCCCTCACCGGCCAAAACCAGAATAAAAAACAATGAAAGGTAAATGAAAAAGAAAATCAAAAAGACACAAACATAACTAACTAACTAACTAACTAACTAACTAACTAACTAACTAACTAACTAACTAACTAACTAACTAACTAACTAACT
>NZ_JBDKWC010000010.1:0-107352 GCF_039749035.1 Flavobacterium olei | reverse complement strand
ATTGGTAGACACGCTGGACTTAAAATCCAGTGAACAGCAATGTTCGTGCGGGTTCAAGTCCCGCTCTGAGTACTAAAACTTCAATTGGCTTTTGCTAGTTGAAGTTTTTTTTTGCGATAAATTCAAATGGTTTTAAATTGTTTATTTTTACATGATTATTTCACATGTAGTTCCAATAATATTGTAAGTTGGTAAACATTTGGATCTAAAGCCTGAACTTTTGATATTTAAGATTATCTATTATGAAAAGAATATATATACTGATCTCTTTTATGATGTTTGGATTGACTTCAAATGCACAGAATCCAGAAATTCAAAAATGTATCGAATCGTTTTTTGAAGGATTTCATCAGCGTGATTCAATTAAAATGAAGTTAGTTTGTTCGGATAAAATGATTCTGCAATCGATTAATGAAAGCACAGTGAGAGGAAATAAATTATCTGTAGAAAATACTGAACAATTTTATAAATCCATCGCGGAAATTCCTCCCAACATGAAGTTTCAGGAAAAAATATTAAATTATTCCATACAATTTGATGGTGCAATGGCTCACGTCTGGGCACCTTATGAATTTTATTTAAATGATAAGTTAAGTCATTCAGGAGTAAATGCTTTTACGCTTTACAAAGAAAAAGACTTGTGGAAAATAATCTATTTAATAGATACCAGAAGGAAATAAATTAAGCTTTTAAGAAAACTGTTTTATAATACAAACAGATATCCTTGATGATGCACTCCGGACATTTTGGCTTAGGTCTGCATATTTCTCTTCCATGAAAAGAAATTGCCATTCCAATTTCTGTCCAGATTTTTTTTGGTAGAATCGCCATCAAATCTTTTTCAATTTTATTACCATCTTTATTCTCTTTTACAATTCCAATTCTTGGTGCAACTCTAATTACATGTAAATCAGTTATGATTCCTTCAGCAGGATTCCCCGTTTCTCTTAAAATTACATTTGCTGATTTTCTTCCCACGCCTTTTAAAGCTGTCAAACCTGACATTGTTGTCGGAATATCTTTGTCATTTTGGATGACATCTGCAATTTCTAAAATCCATTTTGCCTTCGTAGCGTGATTTCGAACTTTGCTAATAAATGGCATCAATTCATCAAAATCAGTTTTGGTTAAACTATTTAATGTCGGATATTTTTCAAATAATGCCTTGGATACATTATTAATATTAGCATCAGAATCTTGTGCCGACAAAATTACCATTACTAATAATTGATAAGTATTTTCATATTCCAAAGGATGTTTTCTCCCTTTGTATTTTTTTAAAAGAGGTTTTAATTTAGTATCCCAATCTGATTCTTCTTCAAATAAATTCATTTTTTTAAACTTTAGTGTCCATAATTATTGCTTATTTACATAAAGTTAAGAATTTTTGATAAACTCCAGAATCTTTTTAATCACATTTTGATTTCCTAATATTTTTCTGTGACCAAGTCCTTCTGTTAAATAAAGTTTTCCTTTTTTTAAATTTTCGTGAATGTGAATTCCGGCTTTAACGGAAACTTCAGGATCATCTTTATCGTGGATTACCAGAACAGGAATATCGATTTCTCGTGCTGCTTTGTAAGCTGAGAAATCATCCATTTTTACTTTGTATTTATTTTCGAAATGATTTTTTAATAAAGTGCTCATTTCCTTTTTTAAACCTAATTTAGATGTAAATTCATTCAAAATATCCTGAACAATATCTCCGCTTCCAATAACTATTGCTTTCTGAACCTTCAGTCCATCTTTAATGGCATTCAAAACTGACATTCCTCCTAAAGAATGCCCTATGGCAATTTCAAATGGTCCAAATTGTTTTTCGATTTCCAAAATAGAAGCGATAAACTCAGACATTATTGTGGTTTTTCCTTTTGATTTTCCATGTGCCGGGGCGTCAAAACTTACTGTTGAATATCCATTTTTTAAAAGTTCATCAGCAATTTTAAAAAGTTGGGTTCCTCGCCCGGACCATCCGTGAACCAATAAAATTTTACGTTCACTTTCGCCGTACTTATAGATAACTATATTCTTATTTATAGTGGGAATAGTAATAAATTCCTGTATGCTTTTAGTGTCCATTTCCAATTCGCGTTTCGGAACTTTATGTTTTATTGGTGTTGTAAAAATCTTTGCCGCAAATGTTGTTCCTAATTTTGTAGATATAAGCTCGCTAATTTTCGCAGATACTTTGATAATCGCGGGAATTTTTAAGGATTTAGTGGGATTAGATGCCTTTTTTGCCATTTCAATAAAACTTATTTAGATGAAGGATATTGCCTGTTTTTTTGCTAAATTTAATAAACATAAAAGTAGCATATAAATGATTGCTTCTTAAAAATATTCACAAAATTAATTTCTGAATGGAAATATTTCATATAAGTGCCGAATGTTATCCCATGGCGAAGGTTGGTGGTCTCGCTGATGTTGTTGGGGCATTACCAAAATATCAAAAATTTGCCGGACATGAGGTACAAGTTATTGTTCCTTGTTATGATACTAAATTTAAAAGTGAAAATAATTTCGAATGTGTTCATAAGGGAACGGTAAAATTGGGAAATTTTAATTTTCCATTTAATGTTTTAAAAGAAGTAACCGGTAAACTAGGTTACGAATTACATCTGATAGAAATTAATGAATTATTTAATCGTCCAAACGTGTACGGATACGAAGACGATATCGAAAGATTTTTATCTTTTCAGATAGCAACCCTAGACTATATTCTGTCGAGAAAAAAAGTTCCTGAGGTTATCAACTGTCACGATCATCATACAGGTCTCATTCCATTTTTATTACAATTTGCCTATAAATACGACAGTTTAAAAGAGGTGAAAACAGTTATAACAATTCATAACGGACTGTACCAGGGATGGTTTGGGTTTGATAAATTATATTACCTGCCGGAATTCGATTTAAAACATGTGGGATTTTTAGAATGGAATAATTCAATCAATTCCTTAGCAGTAGGAATTAAATGTGCCAATGCCGTAACAACAGTTTCTCCAAGTTATTTAAATGAAATTAATGTTTCTGCTAATGGTTTAGAATCGTTGTTTAACTCTGTTCGAAATAAATCAAAGGGAATTTTAAATGGAATTGATTTTGAGGTATGGAATCCAGCGAAAGATAAAATGATTGAAACCAATTATTCAATTGAAGATTTTGAAACAGGAAAGAGAAAAAATAAACAAATGCTCTGCGAGCAATTTGATCTGGATCTTTCTAAACCATTATTTAGTTTTATTGGCAGATTGTTTGAAGAAAAGGGCGGAGACTTACTGCCACATGCAGCTACTTTGGCTTTATCTGAAAATTTTGAAGAAATAAATATTTTGATATTAGGTTCGGGAAATTCAGAAATTGAATCGCAATTAAACCAATTACGAAATGATTATAAAGGGAATTATAATGTGTTTATAGGCTATAATGAAGATTTGGCGCATTTAATCTACGCAGGTTCAGATTATATTCTAATGCCATCGAGAGTTGAACCGTGCGGACTAAATCAGATGTATGCAATGCGCTATGGGACAATCCCTATTGTGAGAAGAACCGGAGGTTTACGTGATACGGTTATTGATTTTGGAGATAATGGAAATGGTATTTGTCATGATCAGGCATCTGTTGCAGATATATGTTATTCTATCAATCGGGCAGTAAAACTGTATAGTGATAAGACTGAATTTAATACAGTTTTAAAAAGAGGCATGTTAGCAGACCATTCCTGGGAGAGTGTATGCCAGGAATATATAGAGATATACAACTTAATAATTCAGCAAAATGAAATTTAAAAAGAAAAATGTAGTTGCCATTATTTTAGGAGGAGGACAGGGATCGCGTTTGTTTCCATTAACAGAAACAAGATCAAAACCTGCTGTTCCAATAGGAGGAAAATACCGTTTGGTTGATATTCCAATTTCCAATTGTATTAATTCAGATATTTTTAAAATCTTTGTTCTAACCCAGTTCAATTCGGCTTCATTAAATGCTCACATTAAAAACACTTTTAATTTTAGCATTTTTAGTCAGTCGTTTGTAGATATTTTGGCAGCAGAACAGACACCCGATAATCCTACCTGGTTTCAGGGAACGGCAGATGCTGTGAGGCAATGTATGTCTCATTTTATGAAACACGATTTCGATCACGCTTTAATTCTTTCCGGCGATCAGTTGTACCAGATGGATTTTAATGAAATGCTTGAAGCTCATATTGCTGCTGACGCTGAAATTTCTATTGCAACTCTGCCTGTAAATGCCAAAGATGCTCCGGAATTTGGAATTCTTAAAACAGACCATGAAAATAATATCCATGCCTTTATAGAAAAACCAAATGCTTCATTATTACCGGAATGGGAGTCTGAAGTGAGTGAGCAAATGCAGGAGAAAGGTAAAAAAT
Organism: Flavobacterium olei; assembly: GCF_039749035.1. Taxonomy (NCBI): domain Bacteria; kingdom Pseudomonadati; phylum Bacteroidota; class Flavobacteriia; order Flavobacteriales; family Flavobacteriaceae; genus Flavobacterium; species Flavobacterium olei. Next base: position 102,959 of record NZ_JBDKWC010000010.1, on the reverse strand, counting down.
ACCTGGCTTCGATGGGAATTTATATCTTTAATAAAGATCTTCTCGTTGAATTGATGGGTGATCAGGAAACCAAAGACTTTGGTAAAGAAATTATTCCGCATGCCGTGGGAAAACATAAAATCCTTAGTTACCAGTATGAAGGATATTGGACTGATATCGGTAATATAGAGTCTTTTTTTGAAGCTAATATTGGATTAACAGCCGACATACCAGAGTTTAATTTATTTGATAATGAAAATAAAATATTCACCCGACCAAGATTATTACCTCCTTCAAAATTTAGAAATTCAATTATAAATCAATCTTTAATTTCTGAGGGATGTATTATTAATGCGAAAGAAATTAAAAGTTCTGTCATTGGAATTCGCTCGAGAATTGGCGAAGGAACTATTTTAGAAAACTGCTACGTTATGGGTAACGATTTTTATCAGGATTTGGATGAATTGAACCACGAGAGCACGGTTAATAAAATTCATATGGGAATTGGTGAAAACTGCTATATAAATAACGCCCTTGTTGATAAAAATGTACGTATTGGAAACAATGTGCATATTTCCGGAGGCAAACATTTAGATAATTTTACAAATGAATTGTATAGTATAAAAGACGGAATTGTTGTTATTAAAAAAGGAGTTACGCTTTCAGATAATTTTAGAATTGAATAAAATATTAAATTAAAATTACTCGTTTCTATTCCAAAATATGACCTTAAAAACCAAATATGAATAAAGTAACCGCACATTCTCTTTTTACTGATTTTGATATAGATTTATTCAAAGCCGGAAAACACTTTAGATTATATGAAAAATTAGGAGCGCACTTAATCGAAGTTGAAGGAATAAAAGGCGTGTATTTTGCAGTTTGGGCTCCAACGGCTCATTCGGTTTCAGTAGTTGGTGATTTTAATTTTTGGACACAGGGAGAACATAATCTCAATGTAAAGTGGGATTCTTCAGGAATTTGGGAAGGTTTTATTCCGGGAGTTTCTAAAGGTGCTCTTTATAAGTACAAAATTCAATCTAATACAGATGGCATAGTTACCGAAAAAGCAGATCCATTTGCATTATACTGTGAAAAACCTCCGCATACGGCATCTGTTGTCTGGGATTTGGAGTATAAATGGAAAGATGGTGATTGGATGATAAATCGTCAGCAAAATAATGGTCTGGACAAACCTTATTCTGTTTACGAAGTACATTTAGGTTCCTGGAAAAGAGCAGATAACAATCGGTTTTTATCATATTTGGAACTTGCGGAAGATCTGGTAAAATATGTCAAAGAAACGGGTTTTACACATGTAGAATTTATGCCGGTAATGGAATATCCATATGATCCTTCGTGGGGTTACCAATTAACAGGCTATTTTGCGCCAACTTCAAGATTTGGAAAACCTCAGGACTTTATGGTTTTGGTTGATAAACTTCATGAGGAAGGAATTGGTGTTATTCTGGACTGGGTTCCGTCTCATTTTCCTGATGATGCGCATGGATTAGGTTTCTTTGATGGCTCTAACTTATACGAACATCCGGATCGTCGAAAAGGATATCATCCGGACTGGAAAAGTTTAATTTTTAATTATGGAAGAAATGAAGTCCGCGCTTTCTTAATAAGTAATGCAGTATTCTGGCTTCAAAATTATCACATTGACGGACTCAGAGTTGATGCTGTAGCTTCGATGTTGTACCTCGATTATTCCAGAGAAGAAGGAGAGTGGGAAGCTAATATTTATGGTGGCAGAGAAAATCTGGATTCTATAAGTTTTCTTAAAGAATTTAATGAAGTAATCTACTCTAATTTTGATGGAGTTCAGACTATTGCCGAAGAAAGCACTTCCTTTCCTATGGTATCAAGACCCACATCTGTTGGAGGTCTTGGTTTCGGAATGAAATGGATGATGGGCTGGATGCACGACACATTAAAGTATTTTCAAAAAGAAACTGTTTATAGAAAATACCATCAGAATGATTTAACTTTTTCGATGACGTACGCATTCACGGAAAACTTTATGCTTCCATTTTCACATGATGAAGTGGTTTACGGTAAACAATCTCTCATTTATAAAATGCCTGGTGACGAATGGCAGCGTTTTGCCAATTTGAGATTATTATATGGCTATATGTTTACTCATCCGGGAACAAAACTTTTATTTATGGGCTCGGAGTTTGGTCAAACAAAAGAATGGAACTTCGGGCAAAGCTTAGACTGGCAATTGTTAGAGTACGATTTTCATATTGGTATAAAAAGATTAATTACAGATCTGAATCAGTTATATAAATCCCGTCCTGCATTATATGAAAAGCAATTTTCGGGAGAAGGTTTCGAGTGGATTAACTATTCGGATCATCAAAATGCGGTTATGTCTTATATCCGAAAAGGAAATAATAGGGAAGAAAATGTAATTGTAGTTTGCAATTTCACTCCCGTTGTTCGCGAGAAGTATAGAATTGGTATTCCACAAAAAGGGAAAATAAATGAAATTTTTAATACAGATTCCAAATTTTATGGCGGAAGCGGTTTAGAGAATCCAAAATCATTAAAAATCGAATCTGCTGCATACGATGGCAGAGATTTTTCCGTAGAATTAATTTTGCCTCCTTTAAGTGTTACAGTTTATTCTGTAACTCCATAATTCCACACTATTCATTCAATGAGATTTTATCATTTTATGAATTTAAAATTATCAAATTGTAGATTTTAGTGTTTGTAATTTAAGACACATTCAGAAAAAACGTTTTCGTGAATAAACCTTTTATTGATAGGGCTTTATAAACTTTTTTTGTATGTTTGAAAAGAAAGATTACTTTATAAATTAACTCATCGCAAGCATGATTACAAACACATCATTAGAATATAAAGGCGATTTATATCCATCAAAAATTGTTTCTTATGAACATGAAGGAGATTCGATTTTTTTCAATACAGATAATAAAGTAATCCTTAAAGTTACTATTTTAAGAGATAGTTTAATACGTTTTAGATTTACCACAAAAGGTTATTTTAGTAACGATTTTTCATATGCTATTGATAAAACGCAACTGCATGGTTATAATTTTCTGGAACTTACTGAAGAAGAAACTTTTTTCCAGATCAGAACCAGTAAGGTCAAATGTAGAATTCAGAAATCAGACTTACGTCTTGCTATATATGATTTGAATGATTTTCTTATTTTGGAAGATGAACTGGGTTTTCACTGGGAAGAAAGTTACGAATATGGCGGGAACATCGTTAAAATGAGTAAGTTTTCTAAAGATGGCGAATGTTACTACGGACTCGGAGACAAAGCCACTCAAATGAACCTCAAAGGAAAAAGAATAGAAAATTTTGCTACCGATCAGTACGCGTATCAAAAAGATCAGGATCCGCTTTACAAAGTCGTTCCATTTTATATTGGTTTGCATAACAAGCAATCTTATGGTATTTTTTTCGATAATACTTTTAGAACTTTCTTTGATTTTTGTCAGGAAAGAAGAAATGTGACCAGCTTTTGGGCAGAAGGCGGCGAAATGAATTACTATTTTGTTTACGGCCCCCAAATGCAGGACGTTGTCACAACTTATACAGATTTGACAGGAAAACCAGAACTGCCGCCACTGTGGGTTTTAGGATATCACCAATGCAAATGGAGTTACTATCCTGAAAGCAAAGTCAAAGAAATTACTTCAAAATTTAGAGAGCTTAAAATTCCGTGTGATGCTATTTATCTTGATATTGATTATATGGAAGGCTTTCGATGCTTCACCTGGAACAAAGATTACTTTCCCGACCCTAAAAAAATGGTTGCCGAATTAGCCGAAGATGGTTTTAAAACAGTTGTGATTATTGATCCGGGAATTAAAATTGATAAAGATTACTGGGTTTATAAAGAAGCACTTGAAAAAGATTATTTCTGTAAAAGAGCAGACGGTCCCTATATGAAAGGAAAAGTCTGGCCTGGAGAATGTAATTTTCCAGATTACACAAATCCCACAGTCAGAGAATGGTGGGCTGGTTTATTTAAAGAATTAATTTCAGATATCGGAGTGAAAGGGGTTTGGAATGACATGAATGAACCTGCCGTTATGGAAGTGCCAAATAAAACTTTCCCAATGGATGTTCGTCACGACTACGACGGAAACCCTTGCAGCCACAGGAAAGCACATAATATTTACGGAACTCAAATGGCAAGGGCAACTTATCATGGTGTAAAACGTTTTGCATATCCTAAACGTCCGTTTGTTATTACAAGATCTGCCTATTCGGGTGCGCAGCGATACACTTCTTCCTGGACAGGAGATAACGTTGCAACCTGGGAACATTTATGGCTTGCCAATATTCAGGTACAGAGAATGTCAATCTCCGGAATGGGATTTACAGGTTCTGATATTGGGGGTTTTGCAGAGCAGCCAACCGGAGAATTATACGCCCGATGGATTCAGTTAGGTGTTTTTCATCCGTTTTGCAGAACACATTCGTCTGGAGACCATGGAAATCAGGAACCATGGGCATTTGATGAAGAAGTAATTAATATCACCAGAAAATTTGTCAGTCTTCGTTATCAATTACTTCCTTATTTATATACAATGTTTTGGCAGTATATTGAGGAAGGAATCCCAATGCTTAAACCGTTAGTATATTTCGATCAGGATGATACGCAGACGCATTATCGTAATGATGAATTTATTTTTGGAAATCAAATTTTAGTTTGTCCGATTCTGGAGCCTAATGCTGTAGGAAGACGCATGTATATACCAAGAGGAGAATGGTACAACTACTGGACAAACGAACTATTTATCGGTGGAAAAGAAATCTGGATTGACACGAAATTTGATGAAATTCCGGTTTTTGTAAAAGCTGGAGCGATTATACCAAAATATCCGGTGCAACAATATGTAGGCGAGTTAGAATTTGATGAGTTAACACTTGATGTTTATTACAAAAACGGCAAAGAACAATCTGCAGTTTATGAGGATGCGCAGGATGGATATGACTACAAAAAAGGACGCTTTAGCCATTTATCTCTTCGTACCATTGGTAAGGAAAAAGAATTTATAATTCAACTTCACAAAGAAGGAAAATATGATACGCCTTATAGTAAATATAAAATCAATTTAATCGGACTGCCTTTTAAAGTCGCTGAAGTCGAAATAGATAATGAAAAAGTAGATTTTTCGAAAATTAATTTTGATGAAAATAATTCATTAATCGTTGAAAAAGAGTTTAGTGAACTTCATATAATTGGTGAATAGTTAAATTTTGGTATTTTTTATGTTAATTATATAAATGTTAATTTTAAGCAAATTGTATTTTTACTTAAAAATAAGCATTATGAAAAAATATATCTTTTTAGGAATTTTTGGCGCCCTTGCTATAGCATGTGCTACGAATCCAATTACCGGAAAACAAAATTTAAATTTTGTATCAAATAATGAATTATTTCCCTCTTCATTTCAGCAATATAATCAGTTTATAACTGAAAATAAAGTTATAACTGGTACGGCAGATGCGAAGCGCGTGGAAACTGTTGGATATAAAATTAAAGCTGCAGCAGAGAAATATCTTAATTATTTGGGTCAGCCTCAATACTTAAAGGATTATCGCTGGGAGTACAAACTTGTTGATAATAAAGAAGTAAACGCATGGTGTCTGCCTGGCGGAAAAATTGTGGTTTACTCTGGTATTTTGCCTGTTACACAGAACGAAGCTGGTCTGGCAACTGTTATGGGGCATGAAGTTTCCCACGCACTTGCAAATCATGGAGCGCAAAGAATGAGTGCTGCTCAATTACAGCAAATTGGTGGTGTAGCATTGGATGCTGCAACAAGCAATAAATCTGAATCTACAAGACAAATATTTTCTCAGGCTTACGGAATTGGTTCAGAAGTAGGAGTAATGCTTCCTTTTAGCAGAAGCAACGAAAGCGAGGCCGATCAAATTGGTTTGACTTTAATGGCTATTGCAGGCTATAATCCGGATGATGCGATTGCTTTTTGGAGCAGAATGTCTGCAAAAAGTGGAGGAGCGGGTACACCTGAATTTATGAGTACACACCCGTCTGATGCTACCAGAATTGCAAATATTAAAAAGTTAATTCCTGAAGCGAGAGCGACTGCTTTAAAAGTTGGAACTATCAAATAAGTTTTAAAAAGAAGAAATATCAAAGCTGTACGTGTTGTACAGCTTTTTTTTGGTTTAATAATTTATTAATACAGTAATCCAATAATTAGTATTCAATTATCATAAAAAATAAATACATTCGTATCGCATAAAAAAAATATTTTCTAAATGAAAAACCTACAAAAAGGAGATAAGAAGTTATTAAATGCGTGGGCATTTTATGATTGGGCTAATTCAGTTTATACTTTGACAATTGCGTCGGCAGTTTTTCCCATATTTTATGAAGCTTTATTCTCAGATCGCGATCATTATATTGATGTTTTCGGGATGCATCTTAAAAATTCTGCATTAATTAGTTTTATTACTGCTGCGGCATTTTTAGTAGTTTCTTTTATTTCTCCATTATTATCCGGAATAGCAGATTATGTGGGAAATAAAAAATCTTTTATGAAATTTTTCTGCTACATGGGAGCTTTATCCTGTATGGGATTATACTGGTTTGATCTTGATAATATTTATGTTGGCTTGCTTTTTTACTTTTTAGGATTATTAGGTTTTTGGGGAAGTTTGGTTTTTTATAATTCCTATCTCCCGGATATCGCATTTGAAGAACAACAGGATAAAATTAGTGCCAAAGGATATTCTTTAGGATATATAGGAAGCGTTATTTTGTTAATTATTAATCTGGCTATGATCATGAAGCCACAAGTTTTTGGGATTACCGGAACAAGTGGGGAAGCTGCAATGAAAGCCATGCGTTATTCTTTTATAATGGTGGGAGTGTGGTGGATACTTTTTAGTCAGTATACGTATTATTATTTACCAAAAGGAAGTAAGGAAACGGGAAACAAATTAACTGGAGATGTTATTTTTAACGGATTTAAAGAATTAAAGAAAGTTTGGGCGAGTCTTAAAAATATTGTTCCGTTGCGCCGTTACCTCGGCGGATTCTTTGTCTCCAGTATGGCTGTTCAGACTGTAATGCTGGTGGCTACTTATTTTGGTGCTCAGGAAATTCAATGGTCATCTAAAGAAGAAAGCACAACCGGATTGATCATTTGTATTCTCTTAATACAATTGGTGGCTGTTGCGGGAGCGATTTTAACTTCAAGGGCGTCAGCAAAATGGGGCAATATTCCCACGTTGATAGTGATCAATATTTTATGGGCAGTTTTCTGTGGTTTGGCATTTTTCATTACGCTTCCATTGCATTTCTATATTATGGCAACATCGATTGGTCTGGTTATGGGCGGAATTCAGGCCTTATCAAGATCAACCTACTCTAAACTACTTCCCGAAACAGAAGATACGACTTCGTTTTTTAGTTTTTACGACGTAGCCGAAAAAATTGGAATCGTTATCGGAATGTGTGTTTACGGAATTATTGACCAGATTACAGGAAGTCCGCGTGCGGCAATTGTAATTTTGGCAATTTTCTTTATTACGGCTATTTTTCTTTTAAGAAGAGTAAATAAAAAAGACGTTTCTGTTTAGAAACGTCTTTTACAATAACCATATTGACGAATTGCAATAATTATTTGATTGATGATAGTTTTGTAATTCGTTTTTTTTTGAAAAATTATCCTTTTGCTATACTTCCTGAGCCTGAAACTTTGACATCCCGTTTTTCAGGGTTTCCAGTATATTTAATATCTCCTGATCCAGAAACTCGTGCCATTAAACTTTCGCTGCAGTTTATATTTACATCTCCAGAACCTGAAACATTTATTGTCGCATTTTTAGATTTCAGATTTGCTGCTTCGATATCTCCTGAACCTGAAAGTTTAATTACTAAATTATCTGAACTGCCTTTTAATTTAATATCTCCTGAACCGTTGAGACTAAGATCAAAAGAATTTGATACAACATCCAAATCAAAATCACCTGAACCGGATAATTTGGCGGAGAATTTATCGCTTTTAATGGGCGATTTGGCTATGATATCTCCGGAACCAGATAGACTAAGTTCAGAAATTTTTTCAAATGGAACAGTAATTTCTACTTTTTTTCCCATGCTCGGATGTAAATTAGTCCCCTTCTTTGTATAAATTTTCAGAACATCATCTTCAACTTCAACAATAATTGCTGACAGGATATTTTGTTCTCCTGTTATACTGATTTTACCTTCTTTTCCTGCAACTAAATCAATATCAAAAAACCCTGATATTTTAATTGCGTCATATTCTGAAGTTGTTCGGGTTTCAGTAACTACATTTCCGTTTCCGTTTATTTTTTTCTGCGCGTTTGCAGTTAAGCTAATTAAAAGTGTACCGTAAATTATTGGTAAAATGAATTTTTTCATTGTTTTGATTTTGAGATGATTAGTTTTTAAGTAGTGAAATATTTCCGTAGTTCGAATTGATATTGATCTTGTTCTGTCCTTTTTTCTTATAAAAACCGCTGATTCTTTTGCTGTTGCTTTTAATTTCTGAAACCCCTATATCCAAACTATTATCATGTTTGATATTGGAGTATTTTGCCGAGATATCAAAGTCGAAGGCATAATTGGGAACATAACCTATTGATATATCAGTATATCCGGAATTAATAGTTACATTTCCGGCTTTTTCACTGATTGTTGCAATACTAATTTTACTGTAATTAGTATCAAAACTAAAGTTGCTTGAGATTTCACCCACAATAATAGTTAAGTAATTCCCGGAACCATTTAATGAATTGATTTTTTGGAATTTAAGGGTCCCGTAATTGCAGTCGGATTTTATATTTTGTCCGTCACCAAGATTTACATCGGTATAATTTGCATTTAAATTCAGGTTTCCGGAATCATTAATTTTTAATCCCGAGTATCTGGCATCGATAGATCCGGTTTTAATGTAATCGACATTTGAATTCTGACAATAAGCAATTTCAATCTGATTGCCGGATCCATTTAGTTTTCCTAAAGTAACCTTTCCGTACTTACAGTTAATATTTGCAGTAGATTCGAGGTTTGAAGTTAGAATATTTCCATATTTATTAACCAGTTTTACCGATCCGTTTTTCGGAATTTTTATCACATAATTAATTTCAAAACTATTATTGCTTCCTTTACTTTTTAAAGATGAATGTCCAATGTTGGTCACGGCAGAAACCATTCCTTTTAGAGCTGTAATAGTTATATCAATACTGTTTAGACGTTCGCTTACCCAATTTTCATTCGGACCGTTTACTTTTATAGTAATATCAAGATCAATTTTATCTTCATCCCAGGTTGAGACAGAAATGTTGCCGTATTTATTATCAATATCGATTCCGGCATTCGAATTTACGATATATGTTTTCTTAATATTTTTTTGTTTGGTGATAAAAGTATCATCATTTGAAAATCCCAGAAGAGGAAGTAATGTAAATAAAATTAATAAGTTATAATGTTTTTTCATCAGAGGTTTTTTTAAATTTTTCGTTTTCTTCAATTCTTTTTAAGACAGTTTGCAAAAAAGAGATCCGCGTTTGAAGATTACTTATCATTGCGTAAATAATTTGTTTATTTTCACCGTTTTTTTGCAGTTCATTTATGATTTTTTGATAATCAGCATCAAAAGTTTTCATTTGATGTAAGGCATCATTTATAATCTGCTCATTTTCAGGTGAACTTTTTTCTTTTAATTTAATCAGTTCATTATCAATCAGAATATTAAAAATAGAATCTGTTCGTTGCGTTTCTTTAGAGGCAAATTTGAATTCCTTTGGTTTTTCATTTTTATAAAAAAGAGAAATTCCAATCATTAAAACAATAGAAGCAGCAATTGCTGTCACAAACCCATATCTTTTCTTTGGTTCTCTTTTGTTTAATTTCTGCAGAAAATCCATGTGATGATTGCTGTCTAATTCCTGAATATCCCATTGGTTTTCAAACTTTCTGAATAATTTGTCTAAGTCGTCTTTTTGATTTTCCATAATTCCAATTCATTTTATATTTCTTCCAATTTCTTTCTCAAACTATCTTTTGCTCTGCTCAGGGTCGTTCTGCAATTTGCATAAGTGATATTTAAAATTTCGCAAATTTCTTCCTGGTCATAACCTTCAATGTAAAAAAGAGTCAGCACCATTCTGTAATTGTCTTTCAGCTGCAGAATAGTATCGAGAACCTGTTTTACTTTTAAATTGTTCAAGTCAATATTATCAGAGATAAATCCGTCATTTTCCTCAATTTTATAAAGCTGTTTACTCAAATCTTCTACCTGAAAAGAATTGTTTTTTTTATAAAAATCGATACTGTAATTAATGATTATTCTTTTTAACCATGCACCAAAAGCCACTTCTTGTTTATAGTCATTCATTTTTGTAAAAGCCTTTAAGAAACCTTCCTGCATGACGTCTTGTGCAAAATGTTCATCTTTTACAATACGATATGCCACATTATACATCGCTTTGCAATAGCGGTTGTAAATTTCAAACTGCGCCTTTTGATTATGGTTTTTACACAGCGCAATTAGTTCTTCGATATTTTGGTTATTTTTATTCAAGTAGTAGCTTTTGGTTGTATAAAGGACTCTGCTTTTTTTGGTATGTTACAGTTTTTATAAAATTAATTTTATTTTTTTTTGAAATGATAAAATGAAACAATCAAATTCAAATTTTAGGGCTGACTTCTTTTGCATTTGGCACAATGATTGTCTATTTTTACGGCCTGCCTTGTAATAAGAAAACAAAAGATGTTTTAGGTTCAACTTAACAGAAGAAGAAACTTTTTACAGGCAGCATAAACTTTTTAATGACAAAACGACTTATATATTATTATGTCAAACCATAAAATACTTACTATTGACAATCTGTCACTTCAGGAATTCGACTCAGAGGCAGAATTAATTCCTTTATTGACACCAGAAGACGAAGAGGAAATGAACAATGAAGAGCTTCCGGTTTCGCTTCCAATTTTACCTTTACGCAATACCGTTTTATTTCCGGGAGTTGTTATTCCGATTTCTGCGGGAAGAGATAAATCTATTAAGTTGATTAACGATGCCAATGCAGGCGGTAAAATTATTGGTGTTGTTTCTCAGATTAACGAAGAAGACGAAGATCCGTCCAAAGACGATATACATAAAATAGGAACTGTAGCGCGTATTTTACGTGTTTTGAAAATGCCGGACGGAAACGTGACGGTAATTCTGCAAGGAAAAAAACGCTTTGAAATTGAGGAAGTTGTTTCGGAAGAACCGTATATGACCGCTACAATTAAGGAAGTTACAGAGGAACGTCCGGAAGAAAGTGATTCTGAATTTACGGCCATTTTAGATTCTGTAAAAGAATTGGCAATCCAGATTATTAAAGAAAGTCCAAACATTCCTTCTGAAGCTACTTTTGCGATTAAAAACATTGAAAGCCAGTCGTTTTTAATCAATTTTGTTTCTTCTAATATGAATTTATCTGTAAAAGAAAAACAAGGTCTTTTATCGATAAACGGGTTGAAGGAACGTGCATTAGAGACATTACGTTATATGAATGTCGAACTTCAGAAATTAGAATTGAAGAATGATATTCAGTCAAAAGTTCGTTTTGATTTAGATCAGCAGCAGAGAGAATATTTTCTTCATCAGCAAATGAAAACCATTCAGGAAGAATTGGGAGGTGTTTCGCAGGAAGAGGAAATGGACGAAATGGGGCTGAAAGCTAAAACCAAAAAATGGGACGAAAAAACGCAGAAACATTTCGAAAAAGAATTATCTAAAATGCGTCGTATGAATCCGCAATCGCCTGATTTTGGAATTCAACGAAACTATTTAGAATTATTTTTAGAATTGCCATGGGGTGAATTTTCGAAAGATAAATTTGATTTAAAACACGCCCAGAAAATTTTAGATAAAGATCATTTCGGACTTGATGAAGTGAAGAAAAGAATGATTGAGCATTTAGCAGTCTTAAAACTGCGAAATGATATGAAATCTCCCATTATATGTTTAACAGGACCTCCGGGAGTTGGTAAAACTTCAATCGGACGCTCCGTTGCAGAAGCATTAGGACGCGAATATGTACGTATTTCACTTGGTGGTTTGCGTGATGAAGCAGAAATAAGAGGTCACAGAAAGACTTATATTGGGGCAATGCCAGGAAGAATTATTCAAAGTCTGAAAAAAGCCGGAACATCTAATCCTGTTTTTATTCTGGACGAAATTGATAAATTATCCAGTGGAAACAGCGGCGATCCTTCGTCTGCGTTATTAGAAGTTTTGGATCCGGAACAAAACAGTTCTTTTTATGATAATTTCCTTGAAATGGGTTATGATTTATCTAAAGTAATGTTTATTGCGACTTCTAATAATATGGGAGCAATTCAGCCAGCTCTGCGAGACAGGATGGAAGTAATAAAAATGTCCGGTTATACTATTGAAGAAAAAGTTGAAATCGCAAAAAGACATTTATTTCCGAAACAATTAGAAGCACACGGATTAACTTCAAAAGAATTAACAATTGGTAAAAAACAGTTAGAAAAAATTGTTGAAGGTTATACGAGGGAATCAGGTGTCCGTAATTTAGAAAATAAAATTGCGCAGGTAATCAGAAATGCTGCAAAATCTGTGGCGATGGAGGAAGAGTATAATAAAAAAGTTACTGACGAAGATATTGTCAAAATTTTAGGAGTTCCAAGACTGGAAAGAGATAAATACGAAAATAATGATGTTGCAGGGGTTGTAACCGGTTTAGCGTGGACAAGCGTTGGAGGAGACATTTTATTTATAGAATCTTTAATTTCTGAAGGTAAAGGATCTTTAACAATTACAGGAAACCTTGGAACAGTAATGAAGGAATCTGCCACAATCGCATTAGAATACATTAAGGCGAATGCAAAGAAATTGGGGATTGCTACAGAACTTTTTCAGAAATATAATATTCACCTACATGTTCCGGAAGGGGCAACCCCAAAAGACGGGCCAAGTGCAGGTATTGCAATGTTAACCTCTTTAGTTTCTCTTTTAACACAAACGAAAATAAAGAAAAGTCTGGCAATGACGGGTGAAATTACACTGAGAGGAAAAGTGTTGCCAGTTGGCGGTATTAAAGAAAAAATCCTGGCAGCAAAAAGAGCTAATATTAAAGAAATTATTTTATGTCACGAAAACAAAAGTGATATCGATGAAATAAAAGCAGAATACTTAGAAGGATTAACGTTTCATTATGTGAAAGAAATGAGCGAAGTTTTGGCATTAGCTTTAACCGATCAAAAAGTAAAAAATGCTAAAGTGTTGAAATAATCTGAAAGTAAATTTTACACTTTAAATAAATCCGGATTCCAATTTTACCATTGGAATCCGGATTTTTTATTTCTATTACTCCATTTTAAAACATTTATTTATAAGATTTTACTACAGTAATCAATCCGATAATACAGTGAAAACATGGCATAATTGTTGATTTTATATAGTTATAAAAATTATTTTATAAGTTATATAATTTTATCTTTGCCGTTGCGTTATTCCCATATAGGAGCGCCAAGAACAAAATGCTTAAAAAAATTGTTTTACTGTTTACAATCTTCGTTTGTTCGTATTCGTTCGGGCAGGTCGGAGGGCGTTACACCTATCAATTTTTAAATCTTACCACTTCGCCGAGGCAGGCAGCACTAGGAGGAGATATTATTACAATATATGATGAAGATGTTAATCAGGCCATGTCGAATCCAGCACTTATAAACGCAGACATGGACAATCACCTGGCGATGAATTACGGTAGTTATTATGGAGAAGCTTCTTATGGTACCGCTTCGTATGCTTATACTTATGATCGTCATCTGCAGACTTTTTATGCCGGTGTAACTTATGTAAATTACGGTACATTTGAAGGTTATGATGAGAATGGGCAGTCAACATCAAATTTTACCGGTAGCGAAGGGGCGTTATCATTAGGTTATGCTTATAATGTTCCTTTTACAGATTTATATTTCGGAACCAATGTTAAGTTAATAACTTCTTCGCTGGAAAGTTATAATTCGATCGGAGGGGCAGTAGATTTTGGGTTTTTATATCTTATGGAAAAGAATAATATTAATCTGGCGCTGGTAATTCGAAATATTGGTACTCAGTTTACAACATACTCAGGAATAAAAGAAAATTTACCATTTGAAATTGTTGCCGGGGTCTCACAAGAATTAGAACATGTTCCCATTCGCTGGCATCTTTCGCTTGAAAATTTACAGCAGTGGAATATTTCTTTTTCGAATCCGGTTCGGGGAGAAACGAACATCGACGGATCAACCAATCAGGAGAAAGTTTCATTTGTAAATAATGCTTTGCGACACGTAACATTTGGAGTTGAACTTTTTCCAAAGAAAGCATTTAATTTTCGCGTGGGCTATAATTTTAGAAGAGGAGAAGAACTCAGGGTCGAAGAGCAACGTAACTTTTCTGGAGTTTCACTGGGCTTTGGTTTAAAAATGAATAAGATAAAATTTAATTATTCGTACTCAAGATATACATTGGCAGCAAATACAAGTCTTTTCGGTTTAACTTTAAATTTTCAGTAATTATATGAAACTATTCTATTTGGTTTTATTTATGACAGTGAGTTTTTTTACGGGTTCAAAACTCTCTTTCAAAGAAGATGATGCTATTTCTACTGTAGAAATGGAAAGAATTAATAACAGAATAAGTGTTATTAAAAACATGATTAATATTGATCATAAATACAATCAGAAAATTGCCTTTTTGATAGATATGAAAGTTCCTTCAGGGAAAAATAGATTTTTTATCTACGATCTGGAGAAAAATCAAGTTATAGATCAGGGGCTTGTAGCGCACGGCTCTGGTTCTGAAACAGGAATTAAAGGAATGCTTAAATTTAGCAATATGCCCAATTCCAACTGTACTTCTTTAGGCAGATATGCTATTGGTGCAACTTACAAAGGTATTTTCGGAAAAGCATATCGCCTTTTCGGATTAGAAGAAAGTAATAATAACGCTTTAAAAAGAGCTATAGTGCTGCATCATTATTCTGCAGTACCCTACGAAGAGCAGGATTATTATATCAGCAACAGCCACGGATGCCCAATGGTTAATGAGCAATTCTTCAAGAGAATAGAAAAGATAATTGATAGTTCTAAGTCGAACATTCTTATGGATATTTATTATTAAAGTATATTTTTGGGTATTATAATTAGAAAACTTTTTATTCTCCAAACAGATTGTTTCGGGAATAAAAAGTTTTTCTATTACAATATAATCGCAAAAATCATTTTTTTTTGCGTTGTTCTCTTTTTGAATTATGGACTTTATGCTGTCTTTCAATTATAAAAAAAGCCATGATTATGTTTGACTAAAAAACAGATTAGGAAGCGCGATATTTTTTCATTGTTATTTTGATGTTCCATATAAGGAGAAAGATGGCTACATTTGCAATAGTTTTGGCTGTCTATTGGTTAGAAAAAAATATTTCAAAACAATAGTCCGGTTAATTGATATATCTCAGTCGGATATTATGATGAGTATTTATTATTAGAAAAATAAACAGTCTTTAATAGAATAAAAAATTTAAAAATAAAAAATTGAGAAAAATTACCATTGCTATCGACGGATTTTCATCTACAGGCAAAAGTACACTTGCAAAACAATTGGCCAGAGAACTTGAATATGTTTACGTAGATACCGGCGCAATGTATCGTGCGGTGTCTTACTTTGCAATGCAAAATAATTTAATTGGAAGTGATTTTTTTAAAATAGATGCATTAATTGAAGCTTTGCCTCAGATTAAGCTGGAATTTAAATACAATTCAGATTTAGGTTTCGCTGAAATGTATCTGAACGGAGAGAGTGTTGAAAAACAAATAAGAACAATTGAAGTTTCAAATTTTGTAAGTCAGGTTGCCGCAATTTCTGAAGTCCGGACAAAATTAGTAGAGCAGCAACAGGAAATGGGAACCAATAAAGCTATAGTTATGGACGGTCGCGATATTGGTACAGTAGTTTTTCCGAATGCCGAATTGAAAATTTTCATGACAGCCAGTGCTGAAACACGTGCCCAAAGACGTTTTGATGAACTGCAGCAGAAGGGGGATACGGTATCGTACGAAGAAGTTTTGAAAAATGTAACAGATCGTGATCACATGGATACGCACCGGGAGGATTCGCCTTTGGTAATTGCTGACGATGCTATTGAAATTGATAATTCTTACTTAACTAAAGAGGAACAATTTTCTGCTGTTTTAGAACTTGTAAAGGATGTTGTTAAAACTGAGTAATTTTTTGTAGATAATATTTTTAATGTTAGTTTTACCGCTTCATTTTTACTAAAAAGACAAAATCATTTTATGGGTATTAAAAACAGATTGATTTTAATGAGCTTTCTTCAATTTTTTGTTTGGGGAGCCTGGCTTATAACAATTGGAAATTATTGGTTTGGAACAAAAAACTGGGAAGGAACTCAATTTGGACTCGTATTTGGAACCATGGGAATTGCCTCTCTTTTTATGCCCACTCTAACGGGGATTATTGCCGACAGATGGGTAAATGCAGAAAAACTTTACGGAGTATTACATATTTTATACGCAGTAGTTTTGTTCGGAATTGCACAAGTTACCACGCCGGATACATTTATTTTAGTAATGCTTTTGGCAATGTGCTGTTACATGCCGACAATTGCTTTAAGCAACTCCATATCTTATACTTCGCTTAAGCTGAATAATAAAAACATAGTTAAGGATTTTCCGCCCATTCGTGTTTGGGGAACCATTGGTTTTATTGTAGCCATGTGGATTACCAATTTAAGCGGAAGTAAAGCTACAGAATATCAGTTTTATATTGCCGGAATCGGTGCTTTAATTCTGGGTATTTATGCCTTCACTTTACCAAAATGTGAGCCACAGCGTTTGATTAAAGAAAATGCAACCTTAACCGAAACATTGGGACTGGAGTCTTTTAAATTATTTGTAAATTATAAAATGGCTTTGTTCTTTGTCTTCTCTATGTTTTTAGGAGGAGCACTTCAATTGACAAATGCTTACGGTGATGTCTTTTTAGATGAGTTTAAACACTTTCCTAAATATGCAGATTCATTCGTAATAAAGTATTCTACCATAATTATGTCGATTTCTCAGGTTTCTGAGACGTTGTTTATATTAGCGATTCCTTTCTTTTTAAGACGTTTTGGTATTAAACAAGTTATGCTTATTAGTATGCTGGCGTGGGTTTTACGTTTCGGATTATTTGCTTTTGGAGATCCTGTAGGCGGATTATGGATGATTATCCTTTCTTGTATTGTTTACGGAATGGCATTTGATTTCTTTAATATCTCAGGTTCTTTATTTGTAGAAAGTAATACCGATTCTAAAATTCGTTCCTCTGCACAGGGATTATTTATGATGATGACCAATGGAGTAGGAGCAGTTTTAGGAAGTTTGACTTCTGGCTGGGCAATCGATCGCTTCTTTACAAAGTCTTTTTCTAATACAACAGAATTAGCTGGATTTTTACAAACGGAAACTACTAATTATAAAATGCTGGAATTTGTAAAAAGCCAGGGAAATGAAATTTCTGCAGACGGAATATTTTCTAATCCGGTTTTAATGAAGGATTGGCATACCATCTGGCTATCTTTTGCAGCTTATGCTTTGATTATTGCAATTGCGTTTGCGGTTTTATTTAAGCATAAACATGACCCTAAGGAATTGGAGAATTTGAGTCATTAGAAAACACATATATTATATCGAACCCGACAGGCTTTTTAAAACCTGTCGGGTTTTGTTGTTTTAGAATGAATACGAAAATCTCCCTATTCTTTTTTAAGTCAGACAAACAATTTCATATTCCTCAGATCTTGTCAAAGTTTTAAAATTCAACAAAGAAAAAATCTTGAACAGTATTCATTAGTTTTTTTTAAAACTGATGGGTTTTATTTTAAATATTGATTCAAAATTATTTTGTAAGTTTAGAAAATAGTATTAATCTTGCAATATTATTAGTAAGAAATTTTTTAATAATTATTAAAAATTAAAACAACTTATTTATGGAGAATTATTACAAACCGTCCGGCAAATTTTCGTCAATTTTTATCTTGTATTTTTTGCTGGCTGTTGCCATACCATTTCCCATTTTGGGATTGATATATGCATATTGCATTTGGTACATTCCTTTTGTGTACATAAACTTTTTTATTACAATTGGATTTGGATTTATGGTTGGATTTATAATATCTGAATTCGTAATCAAAAAAGGAAAAGTCAGAAATCCGCTTTTAGGAGTATTTATCGGAGTAGCCGGAGGATTATTAGCGTTGTATTTTCACTGGGCGATTTGGATTGATTTGGTTATCAATGCCGGAGAAAGTTATGGTTCTAAGAGAATCGGGATCACAGTTAGTAATATCGACTTCCTGCAGACATTTTCATTAATATTTAGACCAGATTTAGTATTTCAATTTATGGGGGAGATAAATGAATATGGAACCTGGGGTATTCGCGGTGCAACGGTAACCGGAACTTTTCTTTGGATTATTTGGTTAACAGAACTTATAATAGTGATTGCTGTTTCAGGTTTTTTACCTTATTTGGAGGCCAAAAAACCTTTTTCAGAATCGACCAATTCATGGTATGAGGAAATGGTGCTTCCTGCATTTAGTTACATCGAAAACAAACAGCAGATCATTGCTTCGATAACACAAAGCAACCATGCCGACTTTGAATCGCTAAGCAATGAAGTTAATAAGGAAGAAGATAATCACAGTATCTTTACGCTTTATAAATCTAAATCAGGAAAAAACTACTTATCGATAGAAAACAAAACCTCAAAAACAGACAAAAACGGGAAAATATCATTTGATAATCATCAGATTGTAGAATATATTGCTATAAATAGTGAGCTTTCAAAATTATTATTGAATAAGTAATTCAAAGCTTTGTCAAAGTTTAAAAATTTGACAAAATTAATCGCAAAATAAGATTGACAAGTTCGTTTAAAACTAAAAACTTCTAATTTAATCCCGATAGTCCCGATGCTTAGGGAGAAATTATTATGTCTCGTTTTTTTTAACGAGACATAAAAGATTGCAACGGATAACGGAGCAAAAGCCCAGCAAAAACATAAATTGTCTGCTCCTGAGCAATACCCTGAGAATCATTGCTGATTTATTTTGTAAGTCCAAATATTTGTAGTAATTTTGCAGACCTTTTGGCAAAGAAGAGTTTCCTTTAGGTATCAACTATTTATGTAAAACAACTTCTGTTTTTTCTACTGCTTTATGAAACTCGAGGAAAACAGAATACAAATTTTTTATCAGCATGTCTGAACAATTAAAATCACAAGAAGAGTTTTTAGCAAATTTTAACTGGCATAACTTCCAAGAAGGAATTGATGCAGTAGATGAGAAAAACTTACAAGAGTTTGAAGAACTAGTATCAAAAACTTTCATCGCTACTGATCAGGAAGAAGTAGTTGAAGGAGTTGTTGTTAGAATTACAGATAGAGACGTTATCGTTGATATCAATGCTAAATCTGAAGGTGTTATTTCTTTAAACGAATTCCGTTACAACCCAAACTTAAAAGTAGGTGACAAAGTAGAAGTATTAATCGACATCCGTGAGGACAAAACAGGTCAATTAGTATTATCTCACAGAAAAGCACGTACTATCAAATCTTGGGATAGAGTTATTGCAGCTAATGAAACTGGAGAAATCGTTAACGGTTTTGTTAAATGCAGAACTAAAGGAGGTATGATCGTTGACGTATTCGGTATCGAAGCTTTCTTACCAGGATCTCAAATTGACGTTAAGCCAATTAGAGACTACGATGTATATGTAAACAAAATGATGGAATTCAAAGTGGTAAAAATTAACCACGAATTCAAAAACGTTGTTGTATCTCACAAAGCGCTTATCGAGGCTGATATTGAAGTACAGAAAAAAGAAATCATCGGTCAATTACAAAAAGGACAAGTATTAGAAGGTGTTGTTAAAAACATTACTTCTTATGGTGTATTTATTGACTTAGGTGGTGTAGACGGATTAATTCACATTACTGACCTTTCTTGGAGCAGAATCAACCACCCAAGTGAAGTTCTTGAATTAGACCAAAAATTAAACGTTGTAATCCTTGATTTCGATGATGAGAAAACAAGAATTCAATTAGGATTGAAACAATTAAACGCTCACCCATGGGATGCTTTAGACTCTAACTTAACTGTTGGTGATAAAGTTAAAGGTAAAGTAGTTGTAATCGCTGATTACGGTGCTTTCATTGAAGTTGCTGAAGGTGTTGAAGGTTTAATCCACGTTTCTGAAATGTCATGGTCAACTCACTTACGTTCTGCTCAGGACTTCGTGAAAGTTGGAGATGTTGTTGAGGCTGTTATTTTAACTTTAGACAGAGATGATCGTAAGATGTCATTAGGTATCAAACAATTGACTCAGGATCCATGGACAGATATTACTTCTAAATACCCAGTAGGTTCTAAACATACAGGTATCGTTAGAAACTTTACAAACTTTGGTATTTTCGTAGAATTAGAAGAAGGAATTGATGGATTAATCTACATTTCTGATCTTTCTTGGACTAAGAAAATCAAACACCCATCTGAGTTTGTAAACGTTGGTGAAAAACTTGATGTAGTAGTATTAGAATTAGATGTTGACGGACGTAAATTATCTTTAGGTCACAAACAAACTACTGCTAATCCTTGGGATCAATATGAAGATTCTTTCGCTGTAGGAACTATCCACAACGGTGAAATTTCTGAAATTGTTGACAAAGGAGCTACTGTAGAATTCGGAGATGATATCGTTGCTTTCATTCCTACTCGTCACCTTGAAAAAGAAGACGGAAAGAAATTGAAAAAAGGTGATACAGCTGATTTCAAAGTAATCGAGTTCAACAAAGAATTCAAAAGAGTAGTTGCTTCTCACACTGCTATCTTCCGTGAAGAAGAAGAGAAAAACGTGAAAGCTGCAACTGAAAATACTTCATCTAACTCTACTACAAATGCACCTGCTGCAACTTTAGGAGATAACAATGATGTATTAGCTGCATTAAAAGCTAAAATGGAAAAAACGGAGAAAAAATAATTCTTAGTTTCCTCTAAATAGAAAGTCCCACAGAAATGTGGGACTTTTTTTTTGCGAATATTTAAAGTATGTCTTTATTTATTAGTTTGAAGTCTTCTACAGGCAATTTCAATTCTAATAAATAAAGACATTTGCCATGGTTTTTAACTGTCTGTTTTTAAGGATGTAAAGGTCGTTATGAATTCTTTTTTAAACAGGAAAATTTCAATGTGCTTTCTTATTTTGATAAACTATTTGCTTAATTAAGATAAGTCGATTAAACAGACATAAATTTAATTATGTGTTTAGAGCTAATCATTATAATTTTTTGTCCTATTGGAATTTCATGAAACACTGTAATTTGATTTTAGAGTTATTTGAGATTGATATTTATAAAGCTGTTGTTATGTTAATTGTAAGCCTCAAAATTATTTCTTTTTTAATTATAATGATTTATATACTCCACATATAAATAATTATAACAATTATTCAATTTAAATCAACGTTATGAAAATTTTTAATTTGCTTTTAGTTTTTATTATAGGAGGTTTTGTAAGTTATGGACAGACTGGTATAGGGACTGTATTACCAAACAGATCTTCCCAATTAGATGTATTTGCTGCAGATAAGGGAGTGTTAATTACCAGAGTGCAACTCGAGAGTACAGTTAGCATGAATCCCATTAGCAACAGTGGCTCATTGCCTGCCAGTCTTATGGTTTTTAACGAGGCAACAGCAGGTGTTGCACCTTTTAATGTTAGTCCTGGATATTATTATTGGCACGATAATAAATGGAACAGAATCGTGATTTCCTCTGAAATAAATACTGCGACAGGTACTGTAATTTTTAATCCCACTACAAATGTTTTCACATATATTGATCAGAATGGGAGTCAACAGACCATTAATATTCAGGATTTAATTAAAGCAAATGAAACTGTAACAACATTAGTTAATAATACTGATGGTACACACGTTTATACCAGTGAGGATAATACAAAAACAACGATCGATGTCGTTGGCGATATTACAACAAATGCGTCCTCTGTCTTTAATAATAGTAATGTTTTAAATGAATTAATTAAGATTATACGTAAAGATGAGACGTTAACAAGTCTTGTTTACGATAGTGCAGCCAATACTTTAACCTATAATGCAGAAAATGGAACACCAACCGTTGTAAATTTGCTGAATATGGTACAGAAGGCAGAAACGCAAACTTCTTTGGTATATGATGCGGCTGCAAAGACACTTACATATAATCCGGAAAACGGAATACCAACCGTTATTAATCTGATTGATCTGGTTGGGGATACAGAAACAGTGACAACATTAGTTAACAATACTGATGGTACACACGTTTATACCAGCGAGGATAATACAAAAACAACGATCGATGTCGTTAGCGATATTACATCAAATGCATCCTCTGTCTTTAATAATAGTAATGTTTTAAATGAATTAATTAAGATTATACGTAAAGATGAGACGTTAACAAGTCTTGTTTACGATAGTGCAGCTAATACATTAACCTATAACGCAGAAAATGGAACACCCACCATTGTAAATTTGCTCAATATGGTACAGAAGGCAGAAACGCAAACTTCTTTGGTGTATGATGCGGTTGCAAAGACACTAACATATAATCCGGAAAACGGAACACCAACCGTTATTAATCTGGTTGATCTGGTTGGGGATGCAGAAACAGTAACAACATTAGTTAATAATACTGATGGTACACACGTGTATACCAGCGAGGATAATACAAAAACAACGATAGATGTTGTTGGCGATATCACAACAAATGCTTCTACTATATTTAAAAATACAGATGTATTAAGAGAAATAAATACAATTGTTAAAAATGCCGAAACACTAACAACTTTGGATTTTGACCCTGCAACAAGTACTTTGAATTATAATGATGAAGACGAAAAGGAGAAAACAATCAACTTGTCTTCTCTGAAAACTATTATAAAAGAGGGAAGCAATACTACAGTTTCAGGAGCTGGTACAGCTGAAAACCCATACCGAATAGATACTCCATTTCAAAATGCTAGTCAAACAACGAGTACTGCAATTGACGCATCTCCAACTACAGTTGCAATTCCGGCTGAAAATGTTCAGGGAGCATTAGTTAATATAGCAACAGAATTAAAAAATAAATGGGATTTGCAAGGAAACGCTGGTACAGTAGCGGGCACAAACTTCTTGGGGACAACAGATAATGTTGATTTAATTTTTAAAAGAAATAAATTCGTGAGCGGACTACTTAGTCAGAACAACACTTCTTTTGGATACAGAGCTTTACCAGTTAGTGATCCCTCACTGGGTGTCAACAATGTTGCTTTAGGTACAGATTCTATGTCAAAAAACGTTAGTGGAAGTAGTAATATCGCGATGGGATATCAATCTCTTTATAATAATATCAGCGGAAGTCAAAACACAGCTTTAGGAAAACAAGCACTCTTTAAAAACACCACAGCAAGCGATAATACATCACTAGGATTTAAAGCATTATTTTCTAATACTACCGGAAATAGTAATACAGCGGTTGGAAAGGAATCGCTTTTCATCAACGACTCCGGAACAGGCAATACAGCCATGGGAGTATCGGCATTATATAAAAATGTAATAGGAAATAATAATACAGCAAATGGTTTTGAAGCTCTTTATAATAATCTGGGCACCAGCAATGTTGGATTCGGATCTGGAGCGTTAAGAAATGGGGGCGCTATTGACAATAATGTTGCAGTCGGTTTTCAGGCGCTTACTTATAATACAGTGAGTAACAATACGGCAGTCGGATATAAAGCATTAGCGGCAAATACATCCGGGATAAATACATCTGTTGGGGCGCAGGCATTAACAGCCAATACTACAGGAAGTTTCAATGTTGCATTAGGGGCTCAGGCATTATTTAAAAGTGTTACTTCAAATAACAATATAGCTATTGGATATCAGACTTTATACAGTAATACATTAGGATTTGGAAATATTGCTACCGGAGCTCAGGCTTTATATACAAATACGATCGGTACTAATAATACGGCAAATGGTCATCAGGCGCTTTATTTTAATACTGGAGGATATGAAGCTGTAGCAGTAGGGAAACAATCGCTTTACTCGAATACAACCGGAGCATACAACACTGCTGTAGGTTCAGAAGCTTTATATTCAAATATTACCGGTAATTATAATACTGCAATCGGATACCGTGCACTTCAAAATAATACTACCGGGACTATGAATACTGCCAGCGGTTTAGAAGCGCTTCAATATAATACAACCGGAAGTTATAATACAGCAGATGGTCGTGATGCACTTCGCAGTAATACTACCGGTATGAATAACACTGGAATGGGATGGAGTACTATGCTATGGAATACCACAGGAAGTGATAACGTAGCAATTGGATATCAGGCAGGATTAAATGTTAATGCAACCGGAGGCGCAACAGCGACCAATGTAAACAAATCTGTTTTATTAGGAGTTAATACCAGACCCTTATCGGACAACGGAGTTAACGAAGTGGTAATAGGTTATGGGGCTCTTGGAAGAGGATCGAACACAGTTCAAATTGGAGATGCAAATATGACAAATATCGGTGGTCAGGTTCCATGGTCTAATCCTTCTGATCTTCGTTTAAAAAAAGACATTGAAACCAGTAATTTCGGTTTGAACTTTATTACAAAGATTCGACCTGTCGTTTATCATATGAAATCTGGAAATCAGAATCTCCAATCCGGATTTATTGCTCAGGAAGTGGAAGACGTAGCGAATTCTATTGGTTATGAATTTAGTGGAATTGTAAAACCTGCGGGAGAAAATGATTTTTATAGTCTACGTTACTCAGATTTTGTTATTCCATTGGTTAAGGCAGTTCAGGAGCAGCAGCAAAAAATCAATGACTTGGAGGAGCGCCTTCAAAAACTGGAAGCATTGGTAAATAAAGTAAATTAATTATAACCAATACCAAAAATAAGATCACGAATAATTACCATAAAAAAGTCCCACATTAAGTGGGACTTTTTTATGGTAATTATTTAATATGTGCAAATTAATTTTTTTTTCTTATAACCTGTTTAAAAATATTTTTTTTTGTAATTTAGATCACTGAAATTCAATTTGTTATAATGTATAAAAAAAAGATCCCCTTTATTTAAGATCCCACGCTCTGTACCAGTACAAATTAAAATTATTCAATTTTAAATATGACTGTAGTTCAATAATAATATTTTTTAAATTTTTAAAATAAACAAATTATGATATAATTCTTTTATAACCCTACTATTATAAAAATTAAATACTTCTCATAATTTATCTTCAAAACGGATATACCTTTTTTATTATCCAATTAATTTAAGCCCTGCTATATTTCTCCTCGTACTAGATAGTTATTTTAGTATTTCAATTAATTAGTTTTCAAGTTAAGAACTACTTTACCTGGATTCAATCTAGCATAGCTATGACAGCTCACTAGATATCTGTCCGAATTCATTCAATTATAGTGGTTATTTTAATTGAACCTTCTTTACTCTAAGAATATTACCGCTGTACAATTTGTTGTAATAATGCACTATATCATAAGCTGTATAATGTTATTTTTAAAGTAAGTAATAAAAAAAATAATTTTTACCTGAATTTTCTTTATAATTAAATTTATTTTGTAAGTTTACACTACTGAAAATTAGATAGTTATTATATTGGAGTTTTTGTAAGCTCTTTAATAGACGCTAAATACAAAATTGTATTTCTGACCCTGCATTTTTACAAATGCATATTATTTAAAAGTTTAAATTTTAAGTAATCACTTTAAATTTTATTTCAACACTACGCATTCCCTTATTTTATTAAATCAGAATATTGTTTTAACTGAATTATTATTTAATATGTAAATCAATAAAGTATGACAATAAATTACTCTCATTGACATTGGTTTATCAATGTTTTATTCACATCTTCTTAGACGCCTACGTTAATTTTTCTCCGAGATCTTAATTATCATAATTTTTATCCGCACTTATAATCATATCGTAAGAACTTAATTGGTCACTTTTATGTGCTAATTAAATTTTTCAAGTACTACATTTTACGCTTTTAGATTTGTTCCGTACAAGAAAATTACGATCTCATGGCAACGCTAATTTTATCCGCCATACCAATAAATTTCAATTTTTTGCACGCTAATAATTATAAATTAGGCACAGTAGTTTAAGGACTTTTACCTAATATTTTCAGTGTTTATTTTATACAGATTAACATTCACTATAAATAATTGTAACCCATTTATTAATTTAAAGCAAACTTTATGAAAATTTTACTTTTACTCTTAGTTTTTATTTCCGGAGGGTTTATTAATTATGCACAGGTTGGCATTGGTACTATATTGCCAAATAATTCCTCACAATTAGATGTTGTAGCTGCCAATAGAGGAATCTTAATTAGCCGGGTGCAGCTCGAGAATACCACAAGTATGAAACCAATTAATAATACTGGTTCATTACCTTCGAGTTTAATGGTCTTTAACGAGGCCACAGCAGGTGTTGCACCTTTTAATGTTACTCCGGGATATTATTACTGGTTTAACAATAAATGGAATAGAATAGTAATTTCGACAGAAATGAATACCATCGAGGGAACAGTAGTTTTTAATCCTGTTACCAATGTCTTTTCTTATATCGACCAGAATGGGAATCAACAGACCATTAATATTGAGAATTTAATTAAAGCAAACGAAACTGTAACAACATTTGTTAATAATGCTGATGGTACACATGTATATACGAGTGAGGACAATACCAAAACAACGATTGATGTTGTTGGCGATATTACCACAAATGCTTCTTCTGTTTTCAATAATAATAATGTTCTAAATGAATTAATAAAAATAATTCGAAACGATGAAACATTAACAAGTCTTGTTTATGACAATGCGGCCAATACTTTGACTTACAATGCTGAAAATGGAGCTCCGACAGTTTTGAATTTACTGGATTTGGTGAAAGGAGCTGAAACACAAACGACATTGGTTTATGATGCTGCAGCGAAAACACTGACTTATAATTCTGAAAGCGGAACGCCAAATGTAATTAATTTGGTTGATTTGGTTGGAGATAACGAAACTGTAACGACATTAATCAATAATGCTAATGGTACACATGTTTATACTAGTGAGGACAATTCTAAAACAACCATTGATGTTGTGGCAGATGTCACAACAAATGCTTCGACGGTTTTTAGCAATACCGCAGTTATCTCTGAATTAGTACCAATAATAAAGAGTAATGAAACATTGACAAGTTTTGTATATGATAGCGCGGCTAATACTTTGACATATAATGCCGAAAGCGGAACGCCAACGGTTCTAAATTTACTCGACATAGTGCAAGGAGCTGAAACACAAACGACTTTAGTCTATGATGCTGCCGCAAAAACCCTGACTTACAATCCGGAAAACGGAACACCAGTGGTGATTAATCTGGTGGATCTGGTAGGAAATGCGGAAACTGTTACTACATTAACTAATAATACTGATGGTACCCATGTGTATACCAGCGAAAATAATACCACCACGACAATAAATGTCGTTGACGATGTTACAACCAATGCTTCTGCCATTTTTAGCAATACAAATGTTGTAAACGAATTAATTCCAATTATAAAAAACAATGAAACACTGACCAATCTTGTTTATGACAGCACAGCCAATACTTTAACCTACAATGCAGAAAGCGGAACGCCTACTGTTTTAAACTTACTTGCTATAGTGCAGGGAGCAGAAACTCAGACGACTTTGGTATTTGATGCAGCTGCAAAGACCCTGACTTACAATCCGGAAAACGGAACACCAGTTGTTATTAATCTGGTGGATTTAGTTGGAGATGCCGAGACTGTAACCACATTAGTTAATAATCCAGACGGTACACATGTTTATACCAGTGAAAATAATACCACAACCACAATTGATGTTATTGGTGATATTACCACAAATGCCTCAACTGTTTTTAGTAATACAGCCGTTTTAAACGAATTAAATACAATAGTTAAAAATGATGAAACACTTACAACCTTGGATTATAACGCTGCAACTAGTACTTTAAATTATAAGGATGAAGACGGAGTAATCACTCCAGTCAATTTATCCGCTCTGACACCCGTTATAACAGCAGGCACTAACGTAACGATAACCGGAACAGGTTCTGCTGCAACTCCTTATATTATCGATTCTCCGCTACAAACAGCAATCCAAACCCCGAGTACCGCAATCGCAGCTTCGGCAACTACAATAGCCGTTCCTTCGGTAACCGTGCAGGGAGCGATAGGAGACTTAGCAACTGAGTTAAAGAAGAAATGGGACATCAAAGGAAACGCTGGAACAGTAGCCGGTACAAACTTTTTGGGAACTACAGATGATGTTGATTTAATTTTTAAAAGAAATAATTTTGTGAGTGGATTACTAACCCAGAATAACACTTCTTTTGGGTACAGAGCTTTACCGGTAACTGATCCTGCAACTGGTGTTAACAATGCGGCTTTAGGTACAGATTCAATGTCTAAAAACGTAAGTGGAAATAGTAATATTGCTATGGGATATCAATCACTTTATGCCAATACAAGCGGAAGTGAGAATACTGCATTAGGAAAACAATCACTTTTTAAAAACACTACAGCAGGTGATAATACAGCTGTCGGATTTAAATCTCTTTTTTCTAATACCACCGGAACCAATAATACTTCTATTGGTAAGGAATCACTTTTCATCAATGACACAGGGTCTGGTAATACAGCAACTGGTGTATCAGCGCTATATAAAAATGTAACAGGAAGTAATAATACAGCAGACGGTTTTGAAGCATTATATAATAATCTGGGTATAAATAATGTTGGTTTAGGGTCTGGCGCTTTGCGAAATAGCAGTACTTCAGATAACAATGTGGCGGTTGGATTTCAGTCACTTTTTAACAATACGGTTAGTAATAATACCGCAATTGGATATAGAACGTTAGTGGCAAATACATCCGGAATTAATACAGCTGTCGGATCGCAGGCACTTACAGCCAATACTACCGGTAGTTTTAATCTGGCAGTAGGTACACAGGCATTATTTAAAAATGTTGCCGCTAATAATAATGTGGCTCTTGGATATCAGTCTTTATATAATAATATATCTGGCTTCGGAAATATTGCTACTGGATTTCAGGCTTTATACACAAATGCGACAGGGACTAATAATACAGCTATAGGGGTCAATGCTTTATATTATAATTTAGATGGATCCGGAAATGTTGCGCTGGGATTTGAAACAGCCAGATATATTACCGCCACAGGAACTACCCAATTGTCTACTGCTAACAATAGTGTTTTTATAGGCGGGGAAGCTAGAGCACTTGCGAATTTCAGTGATAATGAAGTTGTTATTGGTTATTCAGCATTAGGAAGAGGAAATAATACAGTCCAAATAGGAAATGCTAGTATGACAAGTATAGGAGGTCAGGTTGCCTGGTCGAATCCTTCTGATATGCGTTTAAAAAAGGATATTGAAACTAGTAATTTTGGTTTGAACTTTATTACAAAAATTCGCCCTGTTGTTTATCATATGAAATCCGGCACTCAGGATTTACAATCCGGATTTATAGCACAAGAAGTAGAAGCTGCAGCCAAATCTATTGGTTATGAATTTAATGGTGTTGTAAAACCAGCAAGTGAGAATGATTTTTATAGCCTGCGCTACTCAGATTTTGTGGTGCCATTAGTAAAAGCAGTTCAGGAGCAGCAGCTAAAAATAGAGCAACGCGATGCTAAAATCGCTGATCTGGAAATACGTTTGCAAAAACTAGAGCAATTGGTAAATAAAATAAAGTAAATGTTATGAATAAAACTGGTATTTACATCATCACAGTATCGATTTGTTGTTTTATTAAAATTACAGGGCAGACATCTAATTCCGGGGAATTTATTATAACACCAAATACGATAGTATCTACAGTTGCAAATTTTAATAATACAACTGCTGGAAATTTTATAAACGATGGAACACTATATGTGTATTCAGATTTTAATAATGATGGCCTGATAAGTTTTTCTCCAATATCACAAGGACTTACGTACTTTAAAGGTAATCAGATAGCCCAAACTATTTCAGGAAATACTTTAAGTGAATTGAATAACGTTCGTTTTGAAAATAATTCAGTTCAACCGGCATTTTTGTTATCCGGTCCTATTAGTGTAGCCGGTGTTTCTGATTTTTTCTACGGAATAGTAGATAACGTTAATTATCCCGGAAGTTTTGTTTTTGAGGGTCAGGCCTCCCATAAAAGTACTAGCAATAATAGCTATGTAGCGGGATATGTAGAGCGAAATCAAAATAATGAATTTGAATTCCCTATTGGTGATGGAGGTTTTTTTAGACCTTCGGCTATTGGCTCGACTAATGCACTTACTAACTTTTTCCGAAGCAGATATTTTTTGAAGAATTCTAATGCTTTACATCCTCATAATCAGAAAGATCCCGTAATACAGATAATCGATGCAAACGAGTATTGGGAATTTGACAGTAGTCAGTCGCCAGTAGATGTTGCACTGACCTTATCATGGAACGAAGATACAACGCCAGATGAAGTTATAGACGGAGATCCCAATACTGAACTTGCCATTGTAAGATGGGACGAAACAGAAAATAAATGGAAATATTTTGCAACAGCAGTCGACGTGAGCAACAAAATTGCAACAGCAGGAATAAATAATGACGGGACTTTTACACTAGCAAGAGTTTTATCCGATAACATATCAGATGATGTTGTTGTGCACAATGGTATTTCTGCAAATGATGATGGCAAAAATGACTATTTGGTAATTGATGGCTTGGAAAAATATCCCGATAACAAACTAGAGATATACAACAGATGGGGAGTAAAGGTATTTGAAACAATTGGTTACGGAGTGAATGGTAATTTCTTTTACGGTTATTCTAATGGTAGAGCAACAGTAAAAAAATCAGATATACTTCCGACAGGAACTTACTTTTATATTCTGACTTATAAAATAAATGATAGCAAACAACACGACGAAGCGGGATATATTTATCTTAATTGATTTGGATGTTTTCTAATATTCGGTCTTCACATAAAACAAATTAATTTATTCTAAAATAATAAAACATGAAAAAATTAATACTAATAATAATGCTATTTGTGCTCTCTCTTAAATGTCTTAGTCAACAACAATCACAGTATACTCAATACATGTACAATACCATGACAATTAATCCGGGTTATACAGGTACAAGGGGAGTTGCAAGTGTTTTAGGATTATATCGTGCACAATGGGTAGGTCTTGATGGTGCTCCGCGAACAGGAAGTTTCTCTATAGAAAGTCCAATTAGCTCAAATGGGCAAGGTTTAGGTTTATCCGTGGTAAACGATCAAATTGGCCCTTCTTCAGAAACCGTTTTGACTGGAAATTATTCCTATCCGATACAACTATCTGAAACGCTTAAAATGTCATTAGGAATTAGTGCGGCAGTAGATTTTATGAAAGTCGATTTCAGTGAACTCGATATTTATGATCCTGATGATCCTTATCTTGCAGGCTCATTATCAGAAACTTCGCCAAATGTAGGGGTAGGAGTTTATTTTCATACCAATAAATGGTATGCAGGAGTTTCGATACCCCAAATTCTTGAAACCAAATTTTATGATGATGTCCAAACCTCCGTAGCGACCCAAAAAATGCATTTTTATGCCATAGGTGGTTATGTATTTGATATAAATATGAATCTTAAATTAAAACCTGCAGTGTTACTAAAGGCTGTAGACGGGGCACCACTGTCACTGGATGTATCGGCAAATTTATTAATAAAAGAGGTACTCACTCTCGGAGTTGCCTATCGATGGGACGCTGCTGTAAGCGCTATGGCAGGATTTCAGATTACATCAGGTTTTTTCGCGGGATATTCTTATGATTATGACACAGAGAATTTAGGAAACTATAATTCAGGATCGCACGAAATCTTTTTAAGATTTGATTTGTTTACACAATCGAAGTATAGATTGGTTACACCCCGATTTTTTTAATATAAACTTTTTAAAACAACTAATATGACTTGTAAAGGATTGTATATCAGTTTTGTTTTTCTTTTGATCTCTATACTTGGGAATAGTTTATATGCACAAAATAAAAAACTACAAAAGGCAAATAATTTATATGACAAACTTGCTTTTGCAGAAGCAGGTAAATTATATCAGGAATTGGTAGATAGTGGAAATACTTCCACAGAAGTATACACCAAACTTGGAGATAGCTATTACTATAATGCCGAATATGCCAAAGCTGCTCAGAGTTACTCTAAATTGATGGAAGCTTCAGCAAATAATGTTCCTCCCGAATACTATTTTAGATATGCACAGGCATTAAATAGTACCGGTAAAAGAAGTGAAGCTGCAGCTGTAATGAGAACGTATTATGCTAAAAATCAAAAAAATGATTTGAATGAGAACTGGGTTCCGGAGAAATTTCACAATCAGATGAAATTACAATCCGGCAGATATACCATCGTGCCCGTAGGAATAAATTCTCCATTTTCTGACTTTGGAACAGCTTTTAACGGAGAAGATAAAATAATTTATGCTTCTGCAAAAGATACCGGTATTATAATAAAACGAATCCATAAATGGACCGATAAATCTTTTTTAAAATTATATACTGCTGATGTAACCAGTAATGGAGAACTGCAGAATTCTAAAAAGTTAAAAGGAGAAATTAATACAAAATACCATCAAAGTACTCCTGCAATAACAAAAGATGGAAAAACAATGTTTTTTACCCGAAACAATTATACGGATGGGAAATTAAAAAGAGATAATGTCTCAAAAATAAGTTATCTTAAAATATACACTGCTTCGAATGTAGACGGAGTCTGGAAAAATATAAAAGAATTGCCTGTACCCGTTAATAGTGAAAATTTTTCATCAGCGCATCCCGCACTGAGCCCGGATGAAACTGAGCTTTATTTTGTATCCGACAGGAATAATAAATTTGGGAATTCAGATTTATATGTTGTCAATTTAAATCACGACAGAACAATTGGTAATAATCTCCGGAAATTAGGGGATGAAATTAATACCTTAGGGGGCGAAACATTTCCTTTTATAGACGATTCGAATATTTTATATTTTTCTTCTGATGGTCATCCCGGCCTGGGCGGACTTGATGTTTTTGCAGCGAAGAAAGATAAAAACGGAGTTTATCAGATAGTTAATTTAGGTGATGGGGTAAATTCTGAAAATGATGATTTTGCCTATGTTATAAATAACAGAGCAAAAAAAGGGTACTTTTCGTCAAATCGTGGTGGTAACGATGATATTTACGGGTTTACCGAAAATAGTCCTCCCTTGTTTAAAAGTGATGAACCCGAACAAATTGCGATAAATGAACCTTACATAGAAGATTTGACAGCAACTCTAAAATTAGAGCCCATTTATTTTGATTTCAATGGGTTTAAGATAAGGGAATCATCCAAAACAGAACTTAATAAAGTAATTCAGTTAATGAATGATCGCCCTCAGATTGTGGTAAAAGTTAATGCTCATACCGATTGCCGTGGTAAAGATGACTTTAATCTTCTCCTCTCGGAAAAAAGAGCAAAATCTACAGTTAATTACATTATTAATGGTGGAATTGATGCCAATAGAATTTCCGGCGAGGGATACGGAGAAACAAGAATAATAAACAAATGCAAAAATGGTGTACAGTGTACAGAACAAGAACATCAGCTTAACAGGCGGTCAGAATTTATAATTGTAAAGGATAAATAGTGCTCGATTGACTTTTCAAATTAAACCCATTTAATCCAGCTAACGGATATTCGCTCGGGACAAAATTAAATAGTAAAGATTTAAATGGATTAAGTTTATCATTTCTCTGGCATAATTTTTTTTTATAATTTTTAAAACAAAATAATTTTTCAGGATTCTTGCATACAATATTCGGTTTTGAAGTAAATTCCATAATAAAAAACTATTAGATTAATACTTGAACGAAAAAAAAATAAAAATAATTTTGATAATTAATAGGTTGTTTTACAGTGTATTTTGAGAATATTTCAGCTTTGTTTTAAAATATTTTCATATTTAATAAAACCAAAAGAATTGTTACAGCGTAAATGAGCTTATAACTTAAAAGTAATTAAATATGAAAACTAGAAATTTTTTAGCAACAGCAGTTTTAGCATTAGGATTTGTTTTTACCTCAAACGCACAGAAATCAGTAATGGTTGGAGGGGCAGCAATGTATCCAAATAAAAATATTATCGAGAACGCAGTTAACTCAAAAGATCATACAACATTGGTTGCAGCGGTAAAAGCAGCAGATTTAGTAGAGACTTTGAAAGGAACAGGACCATTTACCGTTTTTGCTCCAACAAATGCAGCATTTGATAAATTGCCAAAAGGAACTGTAGAATCTCTTTTGAAACCAGAAAACAAAAAAATGCTTCAAACTATCTTAACCTATCATGTGGTTGCAGGTAAAATGAATTCTTCTGATATTGCTGCAGCAATTAAAGAAGGAAAAGGAAAAGCAACTCTTAAAACGGTGAGCGGCGGGACATTAACTGCCTGGATGAAAGGTAAAGATTTGTATGTAACTGACGAAAACGGTAACAAATCTAAAGTTACTATTGCAGATGTTAATCAGTCAAATGGTGTTATACATGTAGTTGATGCTGTATTGCTTCCAAAAAAATAATTAAAATCTCCAAAGATAGATTACCAATGGAAAGTCCTGCAGATTATTGCAGGGCTTTTTTTATTTTTTAGCAGTCAGAGTGCTTCCCGCAGATGCGATTACAACACACACAACGGCAAGAATTTCATACAAATTTAAACTTTCCTGTAGAAATATAAAAGCGCAGATAGAAGCTGCCGCAGGTTCTAAACTCATTAAAATACTAAATGTTCTTGGCGGAAGCTGTCCTAACGCTTTCATTTCTAAAGTAAAAGGAATCGCGCTCGAGAGTAGTGCCAAAGCTACACCCATCCCGAATAATTTAGGTGTAAGATTCGAAAGTCCGTTTTCCAGAAAACCAAATGGTAAGACTAAAATTGCAGCAAACAGCATTCCCGTCGAAACTGCATAACCATCCTTCATTATTTTGGATATTTTTCCTCCCAAAACAATATATGCAGCCCAAAATGATCCCGCCAAAAGGGCACAAATAATTCCTAATGGATCCAAACGGTCATTTGTCCAGGGCGCAATTAATAAAATTCCTATTGCGGCCAAAACAACCCATCCATAATCAATCCAACGTTTTGAACCTGCAATAGCAAGCAGCAACGGACCAACAAATTCTAAAGTTACTGCCAATCCAATAGGTATTCTTTCAATGGAAAAATAAAAAATCAAATTCATTGCTCCCAAAGCCAATCCATAGGGAATTACGATTTTCCATTGCTCTTTTGTTATCTTTTTAAAATTGGGTCTGTATGCCAAAAATAGAATTAATGCCGAAATTCCAATTCGTATAGAGGCCGTGCCCGCTGCACCGATTGCGGGAAAAAGAGTTTTTGCAATTGCAGCGCCGCATTGCACGCTAATAATGGCAAGTAATACCGCCGGAACTGGAGGAAGTGTAATTTGGTTGATTTTCATAAATAAAAAGGCAGAAATTAAAGAAATTGTTCTGTTGGCAAACCAATAGTTTCTACGTTAATTTCCTAATGCTTTTTTAGTTATATAGGCGCGGTAGCCAATAATCGCCATTTGCCATTTTTTTGCCTTCGCAATATCTAAACCCTGCTTGGTAAAACTAGGCAGCAGAATTTTATTTAATTTGGCTAGGAATTTATACATAATAGATTTGTTTCTTCAAAGATATAAAAAAAGACTTTGCGATTAAGCAAAGTCTTTCTGGTTATTAATATAAGGAATGTCTTAGGCTTTTTTGTTTTCCTTTTCCATGGTTTTCATTTCTTTTTCATGCTGTTTCATTTCTTTCTCATGTTGTTTCATGTTTTTAACATGCTGTTTCATGTTTTTTTCATGTTGTTTCATGTCAAGCTCTAACTGTTTCATATCCTGCTCATATTGCTTTGTGTCCGGACCGTTTTCATTCCATTCTTTGTCAAATTTAAATTTAAAATCTGCATTAAATTTATCCATGTTGATGTTGAATTTCTCCATCGTTATGGCATATTTCTCCATTTCTTTTTCATAAATGGCAGATCTCTCAGACATTATTGCTTCAATTTGTCTTTCATAAGCTTCCATTTCAGGCTGAAATGATTCCATTTGCTTCTCAAACGCTTCCATTTGTTTTTCAAAAGCCGCCATCGCTACTTTATCTTTTGGATTTTTTGGAGCAACAGGAGGTTTTGGCATTTTCGACAAATCGATTGCGGGAGCAGCCGGCAGTGGTCCAGACGGAAATGTCGGTGGTGTTGGCGGAGTAGGAGGAACTACATCTGAATCTCCATTTGTACGAACAACGACTCTTTCATTTCTGATTATTATGGGAGTATTATGATTTCTTTCTGAGTTTATTACAACAGCTTTACTTCCGTTTTCATCTGTTCCAATGGTAAACTCACAGTCTTTAATTGCTTCATTACCATCAATTTTAATCATTTGTTTTTTCCCGGAATCAGACGTAACTTTAATTTGAATCGCTGTTAATTCCTCTTCCTTGTTTCTTTTAATATCAGAGATTTCAACATCAAGATTGTGATCTGCTTTTAATTTTTCCGGAAGTTCTTTTAATTCCTTATCGGTTGTGTTTTTAGTTATTTTAAAAGTTTCCTTAAGATTCTTAATGGTGTCTTTTGTAATTACTACAGCTTCATCCTGTTTTTTCTCCTGCGCAATTGTTTTTATTTGAAATAAAAGTACAAACGCACCAAGAGCGGGAATTACAGCATAATATTTCCACTGATTGTGTTTTTTTGATTGATTTTTGTTTAACATGACAATTCGTTTTTTGATTAATGATTGATAAAAATGATTGGTGATCGCAACACAATTTTCGTGTGTTGTAATTTTTAAAAGGGTGTACTGATAGGCTTTTTTATCAGCAATTTTTTTAGAAGCTTCGCGGTCGGCGATAAACTCAAGATTTTGTAAAATAGCTTTTTTATAAAGCCATACAATAGGATTGAACCAAAATAGAATGCAGAAGATTCTCGAAATGAGCACATCTACGGTATGTTTCTGGTCGCTGTGTACTTTTTCATGTTCTAAAATACTTTCCAGTTCTGCCGAAGTGTACAGTGATGAGTTATACACAATGTAATCGAAATAGGAGAAAGGTGCGATATTTTCATTGATATCTACAAATTTAAAATCTTCCTGTAGTTCAATTTTTTTACCTTTTAAAACCGAATTCAGACTGTAAAAATCAAATGCAAATTTGATCATAAAAGCGAGAAAACCCATTCCGTAAACGACAGTCAGAACCAAATTCCAGTTGATGTCAAAATCTTCCTGCTCTGCTGCTTTATTCGCAGACGTATATTGGGGCTCGTAAGAGACCACATTGTGGTTTGAAATCGGCATGCTTTCGATTGCCGTTCTTGTAATTAACGGCATTTCTACGGATGCAGGTGGTGCTTGTACCAAAATAACTTTGGTGTACACTGCAAAAGGAAGAATTACAGAAGTAATTAATCCGGCAAGCAAAAACCAGCGACTACTGTTAAAAAAAGTTTCTTTTCGAAGTAAAAAGATATAAGCAAAATAAAACATTGCCAGTAAACCGCTTGATTTTAGAATAAAAATGAAAA
Source organism: Flavobacterium olei (assembly GCF_039749035.1). Lineage (NCBI taxonomy): Bacteria > Pseudomonadati > Bacteroidota > Flavobacteriia > Flavobacteriales > Flavobacteriaceae > Flavobacterium > Flavobacterium olei. The sequence goes on along the minus strand of NZ_JBDKWC010000010.1, from coordinate 65,126 downwards.
GTGCTTCCATAGTATTTTAATTATTTACCTTCTTTTGGATTTTCGATCATATTTAAGATTTCGCGCAATTCAGCGGCAGAAATTTTTTCTTCCTTAGCGAAAAACGAAACCATGCTTTTGTATGAACTATTAAAATAATTATCAATTGCGGTACTCATAAAACCTTTACGGTAATCCTCGATACTCACCGCTGGATAATATTGATGTGTGTTTCCAAAAGCATTGTGTGCTACATAACCTTTTTCTTCCAGATTACGCACTATAGTAGACAACGTATTATAATGTGGCTGATCTTCCAGAATTTCTGCCTGAATTTCTTTCACAAAAGCTTTTTTAAGCTTCCATAAAATATGCATTATTTCCTCTTCTTTATTGGTTAATTTTTGCATATTTATTTACGCGTTTCAATTTCAATAACTCCGTTTATACCCTTATCTCCGTATTTTTCAACAGCATGTGCTCCTTTTAAAACGTTCATGGTTTCAATATCTTTTGCATTAAGACTATTCATATCATAATCTGCAGGCATTATATCTCCGTTTACAACTAATAATTGCTGAAAACCCTGAGATTTCTTTTTACCGCTGTCAGATATTGAGATGCTTGTTTTTCCGTCCTTTGTAACTATTTGGGTTGATGTGCTGTTTTCTCCGTCAGTAGTTACAGTAGTTCTAATAGCTGAACTAGTAACATTGCTATTTTTTGCGCTAGCATTAGAATTAGTGTTGACATTGGTTTTCGTATTAGTTGTTGGGTTGTTGATTTGTACTGTTTTTAAAATTTTAGTTACCGATGAGTTTGTAGTGCTATCTGAATTATTTTGACCTGCGTTAATTGCAACAGCGTTACTGTTTTTTTCGTCAGTCATAATTCCAACCTTTTTCTGACCTTTTTCATCTGTTATTACAGCAATCCCAAACTCTTTAATGGCTCTGTTTCCTGCGTTTTGAATTGATTGTGAATTTTCAGCGCCATTTATGACATCGATTTTAATTGCAGTTAATTCGTTAGCAGCATTTCGCTTAATTTCAGAAGCTTCAAAATCAATATTGTGAATAGATTTTAGTTTTTCTTTAATCTCCTTTAAATCTGCGTCGGTAGAACTTTTTTTGATTTTGTAAACATCAACAGCTTCGATGTCTGAAGTACCTTTTTTAATAAGTTGTGGTTTTTCTTTTGCAATTACTTCTACCTGAAATAATAAGACAAAAGCTGCAAGCGCCGGAATTACAACATAGTACTTCCAAGAATTTCTCTTTTTTGATTGATTTTTGTTTAACATAACGATTCGTTTTTTGATTAATGATTGATAAAAATGATTGGTGATGGCAACACAATTTTCATGTGTTGTTATTTTTAAAAGCGTGTATTGATATGCTTTTTTGTCTAAAAGCTTTTTAGCGGCTTCGCTATCGGCGATAAATTCAAGATTTTGTGTTATTGCTTTTTTATAAAGCCAGACAATTGGATTGAACCAAAAAATAATGCTGAATATTCTCGAAATCAATACATCTACAGTATGATTTTGGTCACTGTGTACTTTTTCATGTTCAATAATGTTCTCTAATTCTGATGCTGTGTACAGTGATGAATTGTAGACAATATATTCAAAATAGGAGAAAGGAGCGATATTTTCGTTTATATCGATGAATTTAAAATCGGCTTGCTGCTGGATTTTTTTTCCTTTAATGATAGAATTCAAACTGTAAAAGTCTATCGCCAGTTTTATAATGAAAACCAGAAAACCAAGTCCGTAAAGCCCAAGAAGAATTTGATTCCAACTGAATTCACTTTCTTTTTCTGTAACCTGAGGCAGATTCGACTGGAAATTTTGTAATGAAGGAGCAGCATCAATCCATATCACTTTTGTGAAACTCAATAATGGCAAAATAACTGAGATTATCAAACCAGATAATAAAAACCATCTGTTGCTGTTAAAGAATGTTTCTTTACGCAATAAGAAAAAGTAAGCAAAATAAAACATAAGCATTAAACTGCTTGCTTTGGCGATATAAATGAAAATTGCTTCCATAAACAATTATTTTTCTTCGTTTTTATTTTCAATCATAGAAAGAATTTCACGCAGTTCATCTGCGGAAATTTTTTCTTCTTTAGCAAAAAAAGAAACCATGCTTTTATAAGAACTGCCAAAATAATTGTCTATCGCCGTTTTCATAAATCCTTTTCTGTAATCTTCAATTGCCACAACCGGAAAGTATTGGTGTGTATTGCCAAAAGCATTATGACCCACATATCCTTTTTCCTCCAGATTACGAACAATGGTAGATAACGTATTGTAATGTGGCTGATCTTCTGTAATTTCTGCCTGTATTTCTTTTACAAAAGCTTTTTTAAGCTTCCATAAAATCATCATAATTTCTTCTTCTTTGTTTGTTAACTTCTGCATCTTCTCTAATTTTAATTCAAACCTACAACTATTTTTCTAGTTACGCAACTATAAAAATAGTTATTTAACTAAAAATTAAGTTGAATTAGGATTTGGTGTATAGAAACTCCTTTCAAATTTAAGTTAATAAATTGAATTATAGTGTTTTAAAAATCGCAAGGTCTTTAAGAAGCTTTCTCGGTAATCAAAGCATTCTTGATCCAGACGCAGCATCCTGTTGCGAGTACACCGGCACATGCCATGAAAAGCCAGTTCGTTTGATAACCTAGTCGGCTTATGATTTCAAAACCAACTTTAGAACTAATAATATGTGCGAGACTAAAACTCATGGTATAAAGTGCCATGTAGCGGCCTTCCTGACCGTGTGGCGCGCGGCTTAAAGCAAATGCATTCGAAAACGGAAAGGTGAGGACCTCACCAATAGAAATGCAAACCATACTGACTACCAATATTCCTGCCCAGAAATTAATTAGAAGTAAAAAGAAACTCGAAGCCATTACAAAAGAACCAATAATTATAATCCGGATTTTAGCAAAGCCTTTTCGCTCCAGAAATCCAACTGTGGGCATTTCGAGAGAGAAAATTAAAAGTCCGTTTAGTGTCATTAATAATCCGGTCTGGAATTCGCTTAAGCCAAATTTCTCATTATGATATAAAGGTAAAGTTGTAAAAAGCTGAAAGAAAATCATGGCCGTAATAAAACTTACAAATAAGAAAACCCAGAAAATTTTATCATGAAAAACAGATTTAGTGTCGGTTACGCTTTCTGTTTTATCACCGTGAACTACTTTTTTCTTTTCCTTAACCAACAAAGCAAAAATCGAGATCGAAATAATACAGGACGCACCATCAACCCAGAAAAGTCCGGAATAACCAATTCCCATAATAATCATTCCGCCAAGCGCCGGACCTGCAGCAAAACCCAAATTTACAGCAAGGCGAACCAGTGTAAGGGCGCGCGTTCGGTTTTCTGGTTTTGCATACGCACCCAATGAGACAAACATCGCCGGTCTAAACATATCTGCAATAGTCATAAGAATAAACATCGCAATGCAAAGGGCCCAAAAAGTGGTAATATATTGCACAAAGAAAAGGGAAACACCACTTGTAAAAAGGCTGAAAATCATGATTTTATAAAAACCTATTTTGTCTGAAAGTTTACCGCCAAGCCAGGAACCCAACATCGAACCTAAACCAAATGCGACCATAATCCATCCCACCTGATTGTAGGTAAAATGAAGATCTTCTTTTAAATATTTAGATAAAAAAGGAAGCACCATTGTACCCGCACGATTAATAAAAGTAATAATGGCAAGAATCCAGATTTCTCTTGAAAATCCTCTAAAGTTGTTTATGTAGTGGGTTAAGGCGGTTTTAAGCATTTTTTATGATTGGTTATCACTGCAAAGTTAGGAAACTTTGTCTCGTTAAGTGGTTGTTGTTTTGTTACTTTTGAACTATTTTTGCATAAAATTTCTAAGATGAAAACTTTACATGTACTGACTTTATTGTTTGTTTTGAATTTTGGCTTTGCTCAAAAAAAGTTTAGCAAAACGGATGCGTTGAACTTTCAAAAGAAACTGAATTCAGAATATGCTGATCCTAAGACAAGTCCGCTGATGGCTGACGATTTAAAAACTTTTAAAAGTCTGGATTTTTTTCCTGTTTCTCCTACTTATTTTGTTAATGCCACATTAATGAAGGCAAAAGGCGGAAAAGTTTTTGAAATGAAAACCTCCGGAAATTACACGCCAAAATATATCAAATATGGTACTTTGAACTTTAAAATAAACGGAAAAGATTTTAAACTTGCTGTTTATCAGAGTTTAGAACTTATGGTCCAGGAAAAATATAAGAATCATCTTTTTTTACCTTTTTCTGATCTAACAAGCGGCAAACAAAGTTATATTGGGGGGCGTTATATAGATTTGGAAATTCCGAAAGGGAACACCATAGCAATCGATTTTAATCAGGCTTATAATCCGTATTGTGCTTATAATTACAAATATTCTTGTCCGTTGGTTCCACAGGAAAATGATCTGAAAGTTGAAATTAAAGCGGGTGTAAAAACCTTTCATTAATGGACTATTTCAATTTTCATACTCATCAGTTTACCAACCAGTCCAATATTTTAGAACTGGTCAATCAATATCCAAAAGATTTTGATGCAGCAATTCCTTTTTATTCTATTGGAATTCATCCGTGGTACATAGATGAAAATCGAATTGATGAAGATTTAAAAATTACAGAAGAGAAATTACAGAACAAAAACTGCCTTGCAATAGGAGAGTGTGGCTTAGATAAAAGAATTGAAGTTCCTTTTAATTTGCAAATTTCAGTTTTTGAAAAGCAATTAGCATTAGCTGAAAAATATAAAAAACCTGTCGTTATTCATTGTCTTGCGGCTTTTCAGGAAATAACAGAAATTAAAAAGAAAATGAAAATTTCTGTGCCAATGATTATTCACGGTTTTGCAAAAAACAAGCAATTGGCAGAACAATTAATTAAGGATGGATTTTATCTCTCATTTGGGAAATATTTATTAAAAAATCCAGATTTGCAATCTGTTTTTGAAAATGTTCCCAACGAACGTTTCTTTTTGGAAACCGATACAATTGAAGAATCAATAAATGAAGTTTATGAAGTAGCTTCAAAATATAAAGGGATATCTATAAATGAATTAAAAGAAGTTATTTCAAGTAATTATAGCGGTGTATTTGAAATGTAAAATGTAAAAATGTGATCCATCACAATGACAAACTAATCTGAAACCTGAAACTTAAAAACCTGAAACTTAAAAACCTGAAACAAAAAAATCAAAATAAGAAAATATGGCAGAATGGACCGAAAGAGCCGAACTTTTATTTACAAAAGAAGGATTAGAAAATTTAAAAAAATCGAATGTTTTAGTTGTTGGACTGGGTGGCGTCGGATCTTTTGCAGCTGAGTTTTTAGCGAGAGCCGGAGTTGGAAATATGACAATTGTAGACGGAGATGTTGTAGATATTACAAATATCAATCGTCAGTTACCTGCTTTACATTCTACAGTTGGAGAGCCAAAAATCAAAATTGTAGGTGATCGTTTAATGGATATCAATCCCGAACTAAATCTGACGCGTGTTCAGGAATTTCTTTCCCCGGAACGTGCTTTTGAAATCGTTTCTCCGGAATTTGATTATGTTTTAGATTGTATTGACAGTATCACGCCAAAATTAAATTTAATTCTGGCAGCAAAACGCAAACGCGTAAAAATTATAAGCAGTATGGGCGCGGGAGGCAAAATGCTGGCTTCAAAAGTAAAAGTGGCCGATATTTCTAAAACGGTAAACTGTTATTTTTCCAAAGCGATTCGTAAACGTTTAAAAGAATTCAAAATCAATAAGTTGAAAGTAGTTTTCTCATCAGAAATTCAAGATGAAAAAAGCTTAAAATTAACAGACGGAAAAAACTATAAGAAATCTTTTTACGGCACAAACAGCTATATGCCGGGATTATTTGGCTTACATGCCGCAGAAACAGTGATACGTTATTTAATATCTAAATAAGGTGCTAAGTTGCTAAGATTCTAAGGGACTAAGGTTTAGAACCATGATAGAAAGCTTAGAACCTTAGCGTCTCAGAACCTAAGAACCTTTAAAAAATGATTAAAACAGTAATTTTTGATATGGACGGCGTGATTGTCGATACAGAACCCGTTCATCGTTATGCTTATTATTTACAATTTTCAGAATTAAATATTGAAGTTCCCGAAGAAATGTATACCTCGTTTACGGGATTTTCGACCCGAAATACATTTCAGACATTAAAAAGTCATTTTCCTTCTGTAGAACAAGAAGTTGAAGATTTAATTCAGAGAAAAAGAAATATATTTAATGATGCTTTTGATACTAAGGAAGATTTATTTCTTCTGGACGGCGTAGAAGATTTAATTAAAGATTTATATCATAATGGAATTCAATTGATTTTAGCATCTTCAGCTTCAAAAGTAACCATTCAACGTGTTTTTACAAGATTCAGTCTGCATCCGTATTTTACAGACATTGTAAGCGGAGAAGATTTTCCACAGTCTAAACCAGATCCGGCTATATTTATTCACGCGGCATCTTTGTCTAAAGCTCCCAAAGAAGAATGCATTATAATTGAAGACAGTACAAACGGTATAAAAGCGGCAAAAGCTGCCGGAATTTACTGTGTTGGTTATAAAAGTGAACATTCTAATTTACAGGATTTATCTCAGGCTGATTTGGTTATCGATCATTTTAAGGAATTAAATGCCGAAAAAATAGCGCGTCTTAAACCCTAATTATTAAAATTTTAACATTTGTTCCCTTATTGAATTCGTAAATTTGAACAAAACAAATAAACTGTAAAAATGAAAAAACTACTTATTGCTTTAGCCCTGATCCTGGCGCCATTAGCATCAGAAGCACAAGTAAAAACGCCACAAGCTAGTCCAAAAGGATATATCAAACAAACTGTTGGTTTAACAGATGTAGAAGTTACCTATTCAAGACCTGGAGCAAGAGGAAGAGCTGTATTTGGAAATTTAGTTCCGTTTGGTAAATTATGGAGAACCGGAGCGAACGAAAATACCATTATCAACTTTAGCGATGATGTAGTAATTGACGGGAAAACGCTTAAAAAGGGAAAATACGCGCTATATACAGTGCCAAGAATTGAAAGCTGGGATGTGATTTTTTACCTTTCTACAGACAACTGGGGACTGCCGGAAAACTGGAGTGAGTCTTATGTAGCTTTAAAAACTACTGTAAAAGAAGAAGCATTACCAACACCGGTAGAAACATTTACAATCGGAATTAACGGTTTAGATCCCAATTTTGGTTACTTAGATATTGCCTGGGAAAACTCTCATGTGTCATTAAAATTTGAAGTTCCAACAGCTAAGACAGCCGTTGCAAGTATTGAGAAAACTTTGGCAGGACCAAGCTGGAACGATTATTATGCAGCATCTCAATATTTATTCCAGTCAAACGGAAATCTGGATACAGCAAAAACGTATGTAGACAAAGCACTTGACATGAGTACAGATAAACCATATTATGTTTTAAGATTGAAATCTCAGATTCAGGCCAAACAAGGTGATAAAAAAGGTGCGGTAGAAACAGCAAAAGCTTCTCTGGCAGCTGCAGAAGCAGCTAATAATGCAGATTATATTAAATTAAATAAAGACAGTATCGCAGAGTGGAGCAGATAAGGTTTTAAGATTTTTAAAATAACAGATTCCAAAACTTTCGGGTTTTGGAATTTTTTTTTTGCACTAAAATAGACAGACTTGTCTGTATATATTAATTATTATTTATCTTTGCAGTGTTAAATAAATCGATATGCAGCCAAAAGAGAGAATTTTAGAAAAGACTTTTACCTTATTTCATAAGCAAGGTTATAATGCGACTGGAATAAATCAGATCATTGAGGAAGCCAAAGTGGCGAAAGCAAGTTTTTACCAGCATTTTAAATCAAAAGAAGATTTATGTGTAGCTTTTTTAGATCAGCGCCATTCTTTTTGGTTTGAGCAACTGTTGAAATTTATTGCAAATGCTGAAGATTCAAATGCTAAGATTACTGCATCTTTCGACTTTTTAATTTTCATGAATAAAAATGAAAATTTCAGAGGCTGCAGTTTTTTAAATATACTTTCGGAGATTCCATCTGAGAATGTGAAAATTCTAAATGTCATTCAAAATCATAAAAATGATTTGAGAGTTTTTTTTAAAGATATCCTAAAAGATGATTTAATATCAGATCATGTATATCTGCTATTTGAAAGCTGCATAATCGAAAGTCAGCTATTTAGAACCAATCAGTTAATAGAACAATCAAAAAAAATAATTCAAACTTTAATTCAAAAATAAATGGAACAAAAACTACCATTGCCTCCTTTCACTTTAGAAACGGCGTTAGAGAAAATTCAATTGGCAGAAGATGCCTGGAACAGTCAGGATCCTGAAAGAGTTTCAAAAGCGTACACTGTAGACAGCGAATGGCGAAACAGGGATAAATTTGTAAACGGACGTGACGAAATCATTCTTTTTCTTACGGAAAAATGGAAAAAAGAGAAAAACTATAAGTTAAAAAAAGAATATTGGGCTCATACCGAAAACAGGATTGCTGTACGATTTGAATATGAATATCAAGATATTGAGGGAAATTGGTTTCGCGCGTACGGAAATGAAAATTGGGAATTTGATTCCAATGGTCTCATGCAGAAAAGATATGCCAGTATAAATGACCTTCAAATTTCAGAAGAAAACAGGAAATTGTAATGGTAAGATTGCTTAATTCAAACTCGGCGGTTCCGGAATCTTAACTGTTTTTTTAATTTTTTTAATCAACAGATAAAATGTGATTCCGCCCAGGATTATAAGCAAAGCAATTTGCAATTGACCTATAGCATTGTTTTTATTATACATTGCATTTGCGGCCGCCAGTTTGGATTTTCCTTCTTCAATCTGAATCTGAGAAAGAGATTCTAAAATTTGTAACGCTTCTGAACTCGTAGTAGTAATTTTATTCCAATTTTTGTTCTCGGCGTGTTCGTTTATCTTTTTGCATGAAAGTAAAAAAGTATCAAAATATTGTTTTTCTTTATTAGTGAGAACAGTTTTAGAATAAAGGTCATCAATATTATGAATAATATCTAAAGTGTGAATGATCTCTGTTTTTTTGGTGCTGTCATTTAAATCCCGTTTTTCAGCTTCCGCTTTAATAAAATGAAGTTCTTTTGAATATTGAAAAATATAATGCGCCACAACCAGTCTGTCTTTATAAATGGCATTTATATTTTCGTTTACATTTTTAGAATTTTGAAGTGTATTAAAGTTACCTAGCAAAATAATGAGCATTACAACAAGTAAAACAAAAGCGGCTTTTGTTTTATTGGTATATCTTTTTTGATCTTTCATAAATTTCAATTTAGAGGTAACTTATTCAAAGATAAAATTTTAATTACCGCATTTATCGTTCTGCAACTTTATACAATAGCTCCACATTTTTAATGGAAGCAATTGGAGCGATATTCAAATGCGTTTGTCCTTTAATCACATAAAAATAATAAATACTGTTTGTTCCAATCAGATGAACCTGTTGTGATCCTTGATCATTAAAATTAATTTTATAATTGTATTTCAACGCTTTATTTTCAATGCGTTGCGATGTAAAATAGCCGCTTGCAAGTCCTGTTCCAACAAAAAAAGATAAAAGAACCACAGCAAGAACTTTTAAAGATACCATGTTGAAGTAATTCATTTTCTCCTCAACAGAAAAACCTTCTACAGATTTTAAATCAAATGCTTTTTGGGTTTTGGGATTTTGATGATTTTTAAAAATATATTTTGGAAGATAATAAGACGTAATAAAAAAGCAAAGTACAGCAGCTAAAATAATAGGATTTGAAGTTATATAAGCAATCGGACTTATTAAAATATCCATTATTGTGGAGAACTTCAAGATATTGATTCCTAATTGATAGTAGGAAATGCTGTCTTTTAGAATTCCCATCACAATTAAAAACAAATAACCAAAAGGCAATAATTTTGCTAAATCATCAGAATTTCTCATCTCTATTTTTCAGTTAAAAAATTAAATTAGTTTTTGCTAATGTCTTACAACTTACTAAAATAATGTTTTTTACTTACAAAAATTTAAAAACAGTTTTCGAATCATTTTATTCAAGTATTAAATCATTATTATCCGACTTTCCTCTAAAAAATAGATATTGTATTAATACCGCCAGTACAATTGTCAAAATGGCTCCGATAAAATTCAGCCATAAATAGCCTAGTTTTTCCTGAGTGTAAATCATAAAATAATAGATTACAAAAATTGTCAGCTGACTTATTATAGCGCTGATAAACATAGGCTTCGCCTGAACTTTTTTAGAATAAAAAGCAACTAAAAATATTCCTAAGACGGTTCCATAGAAAATAGATCCAATTATGTTTACCAGCTGAATTAAATTTTCAAATAAGGTACCAACACAGGCAAAAAGTATGGCCACTATTCCCCAAAAAAGAGTAAAGAATTTCGTGACATTCAAATAATGTTTTTCGGATCTTTCAGTTTTCTGATTTCGTTTGTAGATGTCAATTGCAGTTGTAGAGGCAAGCGCCGTTAGTCCCGAAGCAGTTGAAGACATGGCAGCAGAAAGAATTACAGCCAACAGCAATCCGATAAGACCTTTTGGTAAATAGTGCAGAATGAAATGAAAAAAGACATAATCTTTATCATTTGTTTCCATATTACTGTCGGCTCTTAAAATAATTTCTTTTGCTTTTTCGCGAAGATCTTTTTCTTTATTGGACAATGCAACCAGTTCTTTACGCAAAATCGGATTGTCATAATCCTGGTTCAACTGATCGATGTACAATAAATTAATTACTTTTTTATCCTCTGAAAGTTTTTCCAGTTTCTGTTCCAAAGTATGATATTCCTGCTTGAAAGCAGATTTTTCAATAGCAATTTTATTGTTTGGATTAAAATTTAAAGGAACCGGATTGAACTGAAAAAACACAAAAACCATAACTCCTGTAAGAAGTATAAAAAACTGCATCGGTACTTTTAGAAGTCCGTTCATAATCAATCCCATCTGACTTTCGCGAACCGATTTTCCCGAAAGATAACGTCCAACCTGAGACTGATCTGTGCCAAAATAGGCGAGCGCAAGAAAGAAACCTCCAGTGATTCCGCTCCAAAATGTATATTTTTCCTCGGGATTGAAAGAGAAGTCTACGATATTCATTTTATCATTTGCACCCGCAATGTGCAACGCGCTTGTAAACGTCATATCGTTTGGAAGATAATGCAGTATCAGGAAAAATGTAATACACATTCCCGACATAATTACAAACATTTGTTGTTTCTGCGTAACGTTAACTGCCTTTGTACCACCGGAAAACGTATATATGATTACCAAAACTCCAATCATTATATTCATAAAAGTCAAATTCCATCCTAAAAGTGCAGAAAGAATTATTGCCGGCGCGTAAATGGTTAATCCCGTTCCTAAACCTCGCTGTACCAAAAATAATATAGCAGCAAGCGACCGAGTTTTAACATCAAATCTTTTTTCTAAAAATTCGTAAGCAGTAAAAACTTTGCTTTTATGGTACAGGGGAATAAATGTGAGACAGATGACGATCATGGCAATGGGCAAGCCGAAGTAAAATTGTACAAACCCCATTCCGTCATGATAGGCTTGTCCAGGCGTCGATAAAAACGTAATTGCACTGGCCTGTGTTGCCATTACCGAAAGTCCTACAGTATACCACGGCGTTTCATTATTACCTAAAATAAAATCTTCTACGTTTTTACTTCCCTTGGTTTTCCAGGAGCCGTAACCAACAATAAATAATAATGTTACAATAAGTACGATCCAGTCAAATAGCTGCATAGGTTATGAGTATAATTGCATGATTAAGAAAAATATGGCAATGTAAATTGCATTAGCTACTAAAACATAAGTGTAGCTTTTTTTCCATTTTTTTGTTTTTTTAGCTTCCATTTTTATTGCTTTAACTCTTGTTTTGGAGCATCTATTGGCTGTTTAAGCGAAATGATATTCGATAATAATCGATACGCGCCGGATACGCCCTCCGGTAATTCCCTAAAGAAACTTAAACCTGTGTAAATATAATATCCTTTTCCGTATGGCGCGACTAATAAAGCACCATTTTTAGGAGATTCTCCTTTGTCGTGTGAAGATATAATAGGAGTGAAGGCGGCATCGTACTCATTTGGATAGTACAAGCCCTGTTCCTGCGTCCAGCCTTTAAAATCATTTTCTGAGATTTTATTCGGCGTATTTAAAACAGGATGATTTGGTGCAAGGAAAGTAATTTTAGCATTTTCTTCGGTTACACGATCGTTAGATAATTTTAACGGATATGGAGCAATTTTATCTGTTACGAGTTTTCCGTTAGTGTTGTATTGCACAATCATGTTTTTTCCGCTTTTCACAAAATTAAAAAGTATATTTTGCTTGTTTGCCAATGCACTGACTGTATTATAAGCACGAACTCCGGTAATCACGGTAGTAAAAGAGTCTAACTTTTGAGGCGTGATTTCTTCCGGTTTTAGTATCGAGACTTTATATCCCATTTGGGTTAAACTTTCTGGAACTTCATCGCCGGCACCCATTATATAGGCAATCGCATCTCCCGAAGTTTTTAAATCCATTCGTATGAATTTAGATTCCGCTGCTTTTAAAACCATCTGTTTGGTAATATGGCTGAAATCGATGATGGTCTGGTCTTTGTCAAAACGTTTATTATCAACTATTGCAATACTTTTTGCGGTTACCTCTTCGGAATTTACCGGTGGTGTTACTTCAAAATAAAATATTTGTTCGGTTCCTTTTTTGTCTAATGCAAACTGGATTTCTTTCGGAGAAACGTTCCAGCTTTTAGGAAGATCCAGTTGCAGATTACCTTTTACATCGTCTTTTCCGGCACGAACTTTTACCGGTATCATTTTGGTTTTAGTATCTCTAAAAAGCAAAACTCTTTCCAGAATAGAAGTGGTAACCTCGGGAACAATATCCAGAAAATTATACATTTCACCTTTAACACCATCATTGTATTTGTACACAACGGTTCTTTCAAACGGAATGTCAACGCCACGTATTCTGATATTAAAAACCACTTTAGTTTGTCTGATAATATCCGGAATACCAATGTTTTCCTGATTCGAAACGGTATACATTCCAACCGCTGCTTTCTCTTTTAACCAATATGGCTGCGTGTATTCTATATTTTCAGGAAGTTGTATTTGTAAATTGATTCTCTGATCATTATTATTTTTTAAAATGCTATTTTGAATAGTAGTTTTGTTATCAGGTAATGTTGTAACACTAATTAATTGCATGTCGACAGCACATCTGTTAATTGCTTCAAGACTTAATCTTATTGTACTTCCCGGAGTCGCTTCCTGCTCATTTGAAACGGCTTCAAGATATAAACCTGAACAAGACGCGATAATGTTTTTTACCGCAGCAGATTTAATTGTTTTCCAATGATTTTCATCTAAAGCCTCAATCATGGAATATGCTTTTACCAAATCCGGAATACTCGCTGAAGGATTGCTGAAATTATATTTTGAAATTATCGAAGTAATTAAGTCACCAATTAGTTTCCCATTTTTAACACGGTTCCAGGTCGTATCAATTCCGTCAAATAAATTATCGCGGTCTCTTGGATTTTCGCCGTTAATAAGTTCGAGATATTCTGTTTCTTCACCACGAACTCCTGTGCTTCCAAAACCTTGAGACTGATGACGGCTTCTGCTTAAAGCGGCAATTTCCTGATTTGATTTTCCAAGTTCGCTATAATAAACACCCGTTTCTAATTTTGCGAATTTAGATTTGTCAGCAGCGTCAAATTTTTCCTGACTTCCGTAAAACCACCACGAAGGATTAAAATACTGACGTTTTATCTGCCAGGGAGTAACATACTTTAATTGTTCGGGATACATTTTGGGATCATTTGCTAGTTTAAAACTTTCCACACTTAACATTGCCGAAGAAGTATGATGTCCGTGTGTAGTACCCGGTGAGCGATGGTCAAATCTGTTGATGATAATATCAGGCTGGAATTTTCTGATCGTCCAGACCACATCTGCCAGAACTTTTTCTTTATCCCAAATATCTAAAGTTTCGTCGGGATTTTTAGAAAAACCAAAATCATTTGCTCGTGAAAAAAATTGCTCTCCGCCATCAATTTTACGTGCTTCAATTAACTCCTGAGTTCTTATAACACCTAATAATTCTCGTAATTGAGGACCAATTAAGTTTTGTCCTCCGTCACCTCGGGTCAGAGATAAATAACCCGTTCTGGCATTCCTTTCGTTGGCTAAATACGAAATCATTCTGGTATTTTCGTCATCAGGATGCGCGGCAAGATAAAGTACAGAACCTAGAAAGTTTAACTTTTTAATTTGATTGTAAATTTCAACAGAATTTAATTTTTGAGGCTGCTGCGCAAAGGAAATTTGAAAACCGATAAAAAATAAAAGAATGATTTGAATCTGTATTTTTCGCATGGTAAAAGTGAATTGTTTTCTGAAATCGTTCCAAAAATACTAATTATTTTATGGAACATTAATTAAATGAAATGTTAACGCACAATTATTATACCTTTTGAGATAAATTCAAAAAAAAAGCTGCCGGTAAAATTCCGGCAGCTTTGAAAATATAGCTGAAATAAAGTGGGGAATTTATTTCAATTTATTCTCTGTGTCAACATAATTTCCTGTAATGGTTACGTTACTTCCTTTTGTAACTTTACCATAAATAGTTATAGAAGAAGTGCTTCCCACAAAATTGATTTTTGCACCACTGTTTAATCTTAAATCACCCCAGATTACAACTGAACCTTCAATTTGCAAGACAGCATTAGTATTTATAATAAGCTCTGTTGGAGACGATTGCTGGTATTTACCCTGAGATAAGCTTCCTCTCATGTTAAAAGTACCGCCACTGTTTAAGGTAAGATTACTTAAAACTGCGATTGAACCGCAATGCGTTAAAACTGCTCCCGAATTTACAATTGCAGAATTGATAGCAGTTGCTCCCTGATACGATTTTATTTCATTAGAATTTAAGATCAGATCTCTGCCTTGATTATATACTCCGTAAGAAGAACAACTTGCAAAAGCAGTATTTGGTTTTTCCATTTTAATGATTTTCAAACCACCCGTTCCACTGGCAACATAGATATAATTTCCGCTTGATTTTACGTAGTTGGATGAACCTGCAATTCCCACAGAACCTAATAAATTAAGCTGAGTAGCCGATTGATATACATTAAGACCCAAAGCTCCGTTGGCTACAAATGCATATCCGTCATTTAAAGAAACAGCATTTGTTACATTGTCTTCAGCAGCAGCTGTAATTCCCAATGTTTGTAATTTCGAACCGCTGTTAATGTCGTAAACGCCAAGTCCGTTTGCGCCTTCAGAAACAAAAAGTTTTGTTCCGTCGATGTCCATTGTTCTTTTTGCACCACTTATATCTGTAGAAGTTTTAAAAGTTTTTTGCAGAGCAAGTGTAGACTGGCTGTAAATATTAACACCCTGAGTTCCGCTTAAAGTCACAACTTTATCACTTGTTAATGCCATTGAACGTAAATCTGATACCGCTACTTTACCTGTAATTTCTTTTGTGGAAGTACTTAATTTAAATAAGCTTCCGTTATCTCCTGTTACAGCAAAATAATTAGAAGCATTTGCAGCAACATCTGTTGTAACCCTGCTCTCTAAGTAATTGGTTTTCAATTTATCAGTTAGTAATCCTGAGCTCAATTCCATGTTAAATGCAATTGCAGGATTTGTTTTTAAAAGCGGATCTTTGTCTGTATCTTTTGCTGCTCCTATAATTAGATTTGCTCCTGTAAAAGTAAGGGAGGTAATATCGGTGTTTGGAATTAAGGCAGAAGTAACCAATTTTGGTTTGTAAGGATCTGAAATATTGATCACATCAATTGCTCCGGAATAAGCATCGCCTCTCATAATATAAGAAACGTAAGCATAGTTGCCGTTTACTGTAACGTGACTTGCCTGCAGCGTTCTTCCGTTCGCATCAACCGGAGGTTTTACTTCTGCAATCTGAACCAATGGAAAAGTGGTGTTGGCTGTCTCAGCAGATTTTCCTGTCACAGAACCGTTTTCGATTGAAATAACTCCTGAATTAGTTAAATCAAGTCTTTTGTTTAGTGAAGATTGATCTGAATTAATTGTAATGCTATTTAACGATTGGTTGTCGTTTTGGTTATCATCGTTATTGTCACAACCTATTAATAGTGACATCGCTAAAAATGAAAGTAAATAAACATTCTTTTTCATAAATTTATTTTGTGGATTTTTAAAATTCGGTGCAAATGTAAGCCATAATTATATTGATATACGACATTTTTGCAATGAAAGTTCTTGCAACACAGTGATTTATATTAAATGTTTAATGTTTTAACAAAGAAGTGAACAAACAAATCATAAAAAAAGAGAGTATCGTTTGTATTGATACTCTCTTGTGTTGATTTTTAGTAATTTAGCATTATCTTCTTCCGTGTCCATGTCCGTGATCGTGATCATCTCTGTCGTGACGGTCGTGTTTGTCATGATGTCTATCATGTTTATCGTAATGTTTGTAATCTCTGCGATCGTAACGACGATCATTATATCCGTAAACAGGTCTTGGTTTGTATGGTCTTTGCGGTGCACCGTGATATCCTTTGTAATATTTTACTCTGTGTCGGTCAAAATAGGTGTAAGGGGTTCTTCCGTGGTAATCTGTCAGAACTACTTTGTAACCTCCGTATAGATCATAATTTCTGTATTGTCTTGGTAAATAAGTGGTTCTTACCCATCTTCCTCCTCCAAAATAGATAAACTGAGAGGCACGCACATCGTAGTAGGCTTCAATATCAGGAAGATAATAATATTCCATTTCTGAATATCCTGAAGGCCCCCAGGCCGGCGGATTTCCTATATTAACGTTAATCGATACCTGGGCTTGCGTGGCGTTTGCAACCAATAAAAATAATCCGGCGATTGCTAATTTTATCGTTTTCATCTTTTTTGTTTTTAAATGTTAATCTTGTATTAAGATATTCATATACTGTGCCAAAAAAAATATTGGGATGTATTTTATCGCTTAAAAATGCATTTCATCGAATGAACTTAAAGAGAAAGAAAATGTAATTTATTGATATATAATTTTTTACTATTTGTAATATTTAAAAAAAATAAAAATAAAAAATTATCTGTAATCTACAATTCTTGGTTTGGCCAGTTCAAAATTCTGCATTCTGTAATCTGTCGTTTCAAAAGTATTAGTTTTAAATACATTGTCTCCCTGCAGAGGAATACTTGGATAATAGGATAGGGAGAGCTGAAAGGAACTAAAAACCAAATAGTCATTACTAACCACCAAACCGATAGTAATTTTCGAATATGGCTTGCTTTTAGTCATACCCACTTCCGGACTTCCTAAAACAGCTATCGAATAATTAAAAAATGGGTTTAGACGAAATCCCCACAATTCATGAGGGGAGTAGGTTTGTGTCTGAAGCGAAAGAACCGCTTTACTGGTACCGTAAACCGCACTGTTAAATCCGGCAATTCCGTTTAAGTCGTTTATATTGAGCTCATCTCCAATTATATTATCACGATTTGCACCAACAACCACTTTCGGATTAACAAATTGTCTTAATTTCCAATTTCCTATAGTGTATAACTTTGTAAAGTAATTTGCCTCAAAAGAAAACGTAGTCTGATAGGTTTTTGACTGATGGAAGAAAGTCCCGGCCTCAAAATTCATACTTAAAAAACCAAGACGATAATAGTTTCCAAAAGAATATTGGGCGCCTGCATAAGGTCTCCAGTACTTATTCTTGTACTGGTAACCAAATGTTAATCCGTAGATTCTTCCTGTGGCAACGTCTTCTGTTTGTCCGATTCTAAAAATGTAACGGTCCTGAATAAACTTTCGCGTATTAAGTCCGATACCGGTTAAAATCAGTTTTTCATCAGAATAATAATGATCCGGATCGTATATATCACTTGGCGTCTCGCTAAAATTTTTATTCATAAACCGACCCGTAACAATAAGGTTGGTAATCGCTTTGTGCGGATCTTCAAAAACTTTAAAAGCCCTTCCTGCCCATGCATCCTGAGACGCGTATTTAACGGACTGATAGGCATAAGCAAGATCTGGAGCCTGAAGCGTATCGCGACGATAATACTCATCAACATATAATCCGCCGGCCCATTTGGTTAAAGGAGAATAAAAATCACGTTCAATATCAATACTTTTGATGTAATTTTTATCTAAATCCATTTTATAATGCAAAACAGTACCTATATAGGTATTTTTTATATTTGGAATTGTATAAGTCGCCTCATTTGCATTTCTACCGTCATCGAAACGATTCGTAAATCGATACTCCAGCTGTTGTCCGGACCCGAAAAAGTCTTTTTCCTTAAAACCCACAGAAACCTTGTTGCTGGAAATGGAGAATCTAGGGATCGTACTCCAGGAATCTAGAACGCGAATCGTAACATCAACAGAATCTGAAGCAGCTCCTACAGTCTGATTTGAAATACGGACAGCTGTAACATACCTTTGGGCACGAATCAAACGTTCGGATTCGAGAATTTTATAAGTATTATAAGGCTGATTTCTCTTAAAAAGCAATAGATTATAAATTGCAATTTTCTTGGTTTTGAGATGTAGACGGTTACCGGTTCTTTCTCCCCAGTTTTTTGGTGCCTGAGCCGTATCTGAAACAGAATGACCAAAGGGATCCATTGTTATAATGTTTATTCTACGGATTATTTTTCCGTCATATCTTGTAGAATCAATAGGAACAAGCAATTCTTTTTTCTTTTTTGATTTTTTAGATCTGAAAAAAAGTTTATGCATGGTCTGCGTAAATTTATTTTTCTTAGAATAATTTCTAATTTTATTATAAATTTCTGTAGAATCTTTTTGAGTTTTAGGTTCTTTTTTAGCTTTATCAACCTGCGAGAATCCACTTTGTATACAAAAGCAAAACAAAATAAAAAGCAGTATTTTTTTATATAAAGACATTTGGTATTTTTCTTCAGATAATTTTAAAATATTTTTGAATAGAACGAATAATTAAAAAGTGTTATAGAAGTAAACGCTTATTTTAATTTTCTGTTGCGACTTTTCTTTTTCTCCAGGTAAATTTTCTTGGGACATGATTTCCCATTAGATAACCCCACGGGGAAAGAGAATCAATTCGGTCAAAAATAATTTTTAAAATAGCCAGAAGCGGGATTGCTAAAAACATACCCGATATTCCCGCGGCGGCGCCTCCGACAATAATTCCCATAATCGAAACAAAGGCGTTGATTTCTACCTTAGAATTGATTATTAGCGGAACAAGAAGATTGTTATCTATTAACTGCACAATTACATTGACAATTAAAATTCCCAGTATCATTGACATTTCTGCAGAACCTGTTAGAGAAGCCACCAGTGTGATTATACCTGCAATTGCAATTCCGATATACGGAATCAAATTTAAAATTCCCGTTATTAAACCTAATAAAATAAAATATTTAATTCCGATAATCCATAGTCCAAGACTTGTCAGAACGGCAACAACAATCATTTCAATTATTAAACTGACAATATAATTGTTTATGGAAACTTTTATTTGTGAAAGAATATCTACCAGGGTTGCATGATTTTCTTTATTAATTAATTTCGCCAAAAAAAGTTTAAAATGCTCTTTATAAATTAAAAACAGAAAGGTATAGATAATAATAATAGTGCTGTCCAAAAGAACATCGCTTATAGAAACTATAAAAGATCCCAACTTTGCCTGACCACTTTTAACAGAGTCATTAGTCACGGTCTCCAGATATTTTTTCTGTTCGCCAATACTAATCTGAAAATTTTCTCTTATAAACTTATGGATCTGAATGATAAAGGAGTTGGCATTTTTTCTTATAGTATCAAAATCATTTGCCATGTAGGTAACCTGATAAGAGATAAAAACTAAAATTCCGATAATAAAAGAAAGAAAAATTGCCATACAGACAATTCCCGCCAAATGCCTTGGAAACTTAAGCTTTGTGTGCAAAAAAGTAAAAATTGGCAAAAGTAAAACGGCAAATAAAAATGCCATTAAAACAGGAGTAAGAATATCTTTTCCTGTGCAGAAGATAAATGCAAAGCAAATTAAAGTTACAAGAATAAAGGAAAGTTTTGCATAAAATGGTAGAGTTATTGGCCTGGTCATTATATATTGGATTAAGCTGATTTATAAAACAAATATTACACATTATTTGCTTTTTTATGTTCCAGCTTTTTTCCCGGCCGTTATAAAATTCCCATTATAATTAGTCAAAAAATTCTTTATCGTCAAATTTTGCTGTAATTATTGAAATTCCTTTTTGCAATAATAAGTTATTTGGAAAAATTATTTTTTCTCCTTCTTTGGTTTTCAGACTGACGTGGAATGTATTAATATCTTCAATTTCAGCTTCAATTGGAAAATCTTTATCGTGTATTTTGATTGTATCGCCAATTCTGAAAGGAAATGAAAAAAACAAAATCATTCCCGAAGTAATATTGCTCAAAATAGACCATTGTGCAAACATGGCCACACCAATTACAGTCGCGATAGAGGAAACGGTTATAAAAATATCTTTAGTTTCGACACCCCAGATCACAATTAGCGTTGTGGTAACCAGTATATTCATAAAAATATTAATATACTTGATGACCAGATTGGTACGATGTTCAAACAAATGACTTGTAGCGGCAAAACGTCTCACTAAATTTGCAATCACCATTCGCAGCACAATCAGAACTCCGAGGAGAATGATGGTGGCTACTATTTCGCGGCTATATTCTTTAAAAGAAAACATAAAAATAAATTTACACTAATGTACTCAAAAATTCATAAACTTTTGCTGTGGGAAGTCCCATAACATTGGTATAAGAGCCTTCTACTTTTGCAACTGCCATAAAACCAAACCATTCCTGAATTCCATAAGCGCCCGCTTTATCGTAAGGTTTGTAATTTTCGATGTAATACAAAATGGCTTCATCAGATAAGTCATTAAAAGTAACTTTTGTAACATCATTTATGATGGTAGAAGCAGAGCTGGTTTTAAAACATACAGATGTAAACACTTCATGCGTAGTATTCGACATGGATTTAATCATGGCAAAAGCTTCTTCAGCATTTTTTGGTTTGCCTAAAGCTTTGCCCTGATGCCAGACAATTGTATCGCTGGTCACCAAAATCTCATTTTCTTTCAATTCACCATCAAATGCGTTTGCTTTAAGTTCAGCAAGATAATCAGTAATTTCAACCGCTTTAAGCTCTGGTGGATAAATTTCTTCAATATCTTTTAAACGAATTTCAAAATCAAGATCTAAATCCTTAAAAAACTGCTGCCTGCGCGGAGAACCCGAAGCCAAAATGATTTTATATTTTTTTAATTTTTCTCTAAGCATTGTATTTGATATTTAAAGCAATAACCAGAATGGATAAAATGCCGAAGAATAAAATAAGTTTTAAAACAGTACTCAAATGATGAAAATCTTTTTGAGTCTTAGCGGTGAATATTTTCACAATAAAATACAATAGTGGCGCTAAAACGGTCGCAAATGCATACAATATAGTAATGTATAATTTATTCTGCATAAAATACATATTACTGTAAAGAGCTGCTGCAATAAAGGCCACCACAGCAAAACCCAAGGCGATTTTTGCGGCTCTGTTGATTCCTATTGCAACAGGAAGCGTATTCATTCCCATATTATAATCGCCATTTACATCTTCGATATCTTTTATAATCTCACGAATAAAATTAATCATAAACGCAAAGAGGGCATAGTCGGTTAAAATAGAAAACAGACTTGCCATTTGTGCCTGATTTTCGCCGGTCGTGGCCGGAAAAAGATCAAAAACTCCAATAATTAAAACGCTTGCCGCTAAAAGTAATGCCACAACAAAATTGCCTAAAATCATAATCTGCTTTAGTGTGGTAGCATAAAAATACAATAGAGAAGCTATTAAAATAAATAGTGATGCAAATGTTGGTCTTAAAATAATATTGGACAAAAGGAAACCAAGTGCAACACCTGAAACATTTAAACCAATATAAATATTATAAGCGGCAGTTTCGGTAATTCCTTTACCCACAACCACATCATTAGGTTTATTGATGCTGTCGGTTCCTACATCATAAATATTATTTATCACATACCCGGCCGCGGCCAGTAAAACGGTGCTTAATACCAATAATCCATATTGCCAGTCAGACAATGCCAGCGGAACATTTTGCTGTTTTAAAAATGCATACCGGAAAAGAAGCTGCATAAATGCCAGCATTAATAAATTTTGATAGCGAATGAGTTTTAGGAATTTCATTTTTTTTAAGAGGCTAAGTTGTAAGATTCTGAGGTGCTAAGTTTTTTTCAACAGTGAATTTTAATTAAATCATTAATCATTTTGTCCATTAAAATACTCCATCCATTTCCCCTGGACTTTCATTACCTGTTCAATAACATCTCTTGCCGCGCCGCGTCCGCCTTTTACGTGCGAAATGTAGCGGCAAATATTTTTAATTTCGGGACTTGCATCCTGCGGACATGTAGGCAGTCCGACTAACTTCATTACATGAAAATCGGGGATATCATCGCCCATGTACAAAACATTCTCATGCTTAATAGCATTACTATTTGTATATTCATTAAAAGTTTTTACCTTATCGGGACTCCCTAAGTGAATATCTTTTATACCAAGATTTTGGAGGCGAATACGAACGCCTTCGTTGCTTCCGCCAGAAATAACACATACATTATAACCACTTTCAATTGCTGCTTTCATTGCATAACCGTCACGAATATTCATGGTTCTCAGCATTTCGCCTTCGTTGGTTACCAAAACAGAACTGTCCGTTAGTACGCCGTCGACATCAAAAACAAACGTGGTGATGTCATTCATTATTTCCTTATAACTTTTTGCCATTATCTTGTATAGATTGTGTTAGAATTTTATAAATATTTTTTTGATTTTCATTTTGTATAAAAGCCAGATGCGCATCTGTTGTCACGTTATCGTGGCGTTTGGCCGGACCTGTTTGCGCTTCTAAAGGAGATAAAGTTTTCATTTTATCGGCAGTTTCCAGTATCAGTGGTTTTAAGATTTCAAACGGAAGCTGATTTTCTTCGCAGATTTCCTGTCCGATCTGATAGAGATGATTCGTAAAATTATTGACAAAGACAGCCGCAACGTGCAGTGCTTTTCTTTGCTCTGAACTTATGGAATAAAGGGCTGTAGATACGCTTTTTACAATACTTTCCAAAATTTTGTAATCTGCTGTGTTTTCTGCTTCGAGACAAAACGGAATATCCGAAAAATCAAGTTCCTTATTCTTAGAGAAAGTCTGTAACGGGTAAAATACGCCTCTTCGGTTTTTCTGATCCAAAACCTCTATGGAAGAAGTTCCTGAAGTGTGAACAACCAGTTGATTGTTAAAAGGCAGTGCAGAAGATACTTCGCTTATAGCATTATCTGACACTGCAATTATATGTAGATCAGCAGTTTGTAATTCGTTAAAATCTGTTACGATTTTTTGTGGTTCAATCAAATGATATAAAGTTTCTTTCTTTCTTGAAAAAACTTGTTTGATCTCAACAATCTTACTTGCAGAAAAAGCATTTATTAAGTGTTGTGCAACATTGCCGGAACCTATTATAGTTATCTGAATCATATTCGCAAAATTAGTATTATTTTTTAATGAATTCAAGATAGGTAAAGTATTAGCTGAGATTTTACAGAATTGAATCTTATTTCTTATACTTAAAGACTATCTCTTATTATTTGATGGTCGTAAAATTTAAATTTTCTAATTCCATAAAGAGAAGATAAATAGAAATTTGTTTTTTGTAGGTTTAAACTTTCTGCATTATCAATTGGTTTAAAATTTCGTATTTATTTTTGGTTTTTATTAACAAAAGCCAAAGTCCTCCAATCAACATTTTTAAGTACTTTTGTCGCACTTTAAACATAATGTAATTCCTTAAAAAATGGGTAAAAAATTAGTTTCATTTTTGCTTTCTGTTCTCTTTTCTACACGATTAATGGCCATTCTTTTTTTAACATTTGCAATTGCGATGGGTGTTGGAACTTTTATCGAAAGTAAATACAATACCGACACTGCCAGAATAGACATTTATAATACGTGGTGGTTTGAAGCAATTATGTTGATCTTCATGCTGAATTTCTTCGGAAATATAAAAAGATACCAGTTACACAAGAAAGAAAAATGGGCAACTCTATTACTTCATATTGCTTTTGTTTTTATTCTGTTAGGTGCATTTATTACCCGTTATGTTAGTTATGAAGGAATGATGCCTATCCGCGAAGGAGAAGCGGAGAACCGTATTTATTCAGATAAAATGTTTTTGACCGCAATGGTTGATGGTGAATATAAAGGTGAAATGAAACGCAAAACTGTCGAGAAAAGCTTATTATTATCTCCGGTAAGAAACAATGATTTTACAATTACTGACAATTTTGATAACGCTCCTTTTGAAATTACATATTCAAAATACATCTTTGGAGCTGTAGAAATGGTTAAGCCAGACCCAAACGGAACTTTATATCTTAAAATGGTTGAAGCTGGAGCAGGCGGCCGTGAAGAACATTACTTAAAAGAAGGTGAAGTTCAGAACATTCACAACGTTTTATTTGCTTTGAACAAACCCACTGCTGGTGCCATAAATATCAATACTACCGGCGAACAATATACAATTCAGACTCCGTTTGAAGGTGAATTTATGCGAATGGCCGATAAGCTAAAAGGAACCGTTACGAAAGATAATGTACAGCCTCTTATGATGCGTTCCTTATATAGTATTGGTGACATACGAATCGTATTTCCGGATCCTGCTATGAAAGGAAAAATAGACTATAAGGAAAGTACAGATTACAAGGCTAAAAACCATACTGATGCCTTAATTGTTAAAGTAAAAGCGGATGGTCAGGAAAAAGAAGTAACTCTTTTTGGCTCTAAAGGAAATGTTGGAGAACCTAAAACAGTTAAAATTGGCAATAAAGATTATTCATTGTTTTTTGGAAGTAAAGCTTATGTTTTGCCTTTTAAAATAAAACTGAATGATTTCATTGCTACGAAATATCCTGGTACCGAAAAAAGTTATTCTGCTTTTGAAAGCAAAGTGACCGTGCAGGATTCAACAGAAACTTTTGATGCTGACATTTATATGAATCACGTTTTAGATCATAAAGGATACCGTTTTTTCCAATCTTCATTTGATCCGGATGAAAAAGGTACAGTACTTTCTGTTAATCACGATTTCTGGGGAACATCAATTACATATTTGGGTTATTTTATGCTTTTCTTTGGTTTGATGGCGATTATGTTTACCAAGAATTCCCGTTTTACAGATTTGAAACGTAAATTAGACGGTATTCAAAAGAAAAAAGAAAAACTAATTACTATTTTAGTTTTAATGATTAGTTTGAGTGGTTTTGCACAGCAAACACCTCATGTTCATTCACACGGACACGATCACAACCATGCTGCAGATCCAAATGATCACGCAAATCATGTAACAGCTCCGCCAAGTCAGAGACAATTAGATTCGTTACTGACTATCTATAAAGCGCCGGAATCTCATGCAGCCAAATTTGGCCGTCTGATTATTCAGGATGCCGGGGGAAGAATGAAACCGATTAATACTTTCTCATCTGAATTACTTCGAAAAGTTAGTCACGATGATAAATATAACGGAATGAATTCAGATCAGGTTTTCCTTTCTATGACGCAATATGCTCAGGTTTGGATTCAGATTCCGCTGATTTATATTAAGTCAGGAAATGACAGTATTCGTAAAATAATCGGAATTGATAAAGAAGCAAAATATGCTCCTTTTGTAAAATTCTTTGATGAGCAGGGAAATTATAAATTATCTCCTTATTTAGATGCAGCTTACAAAGCGGCAAATCCGAATCAGTTTGAGAAAGATTTTATCGAAACAGATAAAAAAGTAAACCTAATGGAATCTGCATTAAGCGGCAGCATTCTGAAAATTTTCCCGGTTCCAAATGATCCAAATCACAAATGGGTTTCTTATTTAGAACGCGATGTTGCAGGTTTTAAAGGAATGGATTCCACTTACGTGAAACAAATCCTGCCCTTATACTTTAGTGCTTTAAACAACGGATCTATCCAGAAAAACTTTGATACCGCTGATAATCTTGTGGAAAGTATAAATGGTTTTCAAAAGAAATTTGGAAGTAAAGTAAGACCAAGCGAGCAAAAAATTGATGCGGAGATTGCTTATAATAAATACGATGTTTTTAAAGTTTTGCCTTATTGGTACATTACAGCTTCAATCCTGATGCTTATTTTTACAATAATCAATATCTTTTTTGAGAAAAAATGGCTTCGCGTAACCGTGAATGTTTTTCATGTCATTGTCGGGTTATTGTTTGCCATGCATACCTTAGGATTAATTGCGCGTTGGTATATTTCGGGACATGCACCCTGGAGTAATGCATACGAATCGATTGTCTATGTGGCATGGGCGACAATGTTCTTCGGATTGGCTTTCGACAGAAAATCAAAATTGACTGTTGCTTCATCTGCTTTCGTGACAGCAATGATCTTAATGGCAGCGTATATGAACTGGATCGATCCCGAAATTGCAAATTTACAGCCGGTTCTTAACTCTTACTGGTTAATGATTCACGTAGCAGTTATTGTGGCAAGTTATGGTCCATTTGCTTTGGGAATGATTTTAGGTTTTGTAGCATTACTGCTGATTTTCTTTACTAATTCTAATAACAAAGCCAAAATGGACTTGCATATTAAAGAGGTAAGTTACATCAATGAAATGGCTTTAACGATAGGTTTGATTATGTTAACCATTGGAAATTTCCTTGGAGGACAATGGGCAAACGAAAGTTGGGGACGTTACTGGGGATGGGATCCAAAAGAAACCTGGGCTTTAATCTCTATTATGGTGTATGCCTTTATTATTCACGCACGTTTTGTGCCTGCAATGCGAGGAAAGTGGATTTTCAACCTAATGAGTATGTTTGGTTTTATCTCTATTTTATTTACGTATTACGGGGTAAATTTCCACTTAGTGGGTCTGCATTCTTATGCAAGCGGAGAAGCACATTCGCTAAACTGGATTTGGTATTCTTTGATTGTAATTTCAATAATTGGAGCCATAACATATCCAAAATATCATAAATATTACAAAACAAAAAAAGTAAAGAAATAATTTAAAGTAATAAATTATTAATTCACACCAAAAGGTTCATTCTTATAGATTGAACCTTTTTTTTGTTGAAAACCTCGATATAATTTTTAAGTAATTTTAAAACCATTTAAGACCAGAAAACTTATTATAATTACTATCAACATCATAAGAAAAATCATGTGACTTAGCAGTGTCAGTAATAGAGTTTTAATGAGTGAAAGTTTATTAAAAAATTGAATATTAGTCCAAACCATCAAAAGTACATCAAAAATATAGAGAATTTCGTTGATATTGTTAGTTTTAGAACTTCCGTTAAAGTAATAAAACAGTGGAAATGCCAAGATGTGTAACACTAATCTCTGTGAAGCTTTATAGGAATTTAAAACAAAATATTCGACAAAATTATATTCCTGCTTTCGAAAACAAATATAAGTTCCGATTGTAAACAGTGGAATTGTAGCAATGGTTATCCACGAGAAATGGGTTGTCAGCCATTCATTGTAATTGTCCATATCGATTGTCAGATTATTTGAAATATTCTGATACAAATGAACGTTAAAAAAATGATGCAAAACTCCGTAAAGAGTTGCCAGAACTACTACCAAAGAAACCGGTTTAAAATGTCTGACCCGTTTTCCTTCAATAAATTCACGTATGGAATGTCCTGGACGGGTAAATAATTGTTTAACGGAGTACGGAATTCCATCATCAAAATGCAATAAACTATGTTGAATATCATGCCACAAAAAATGAAAATTTATTTTGTGAGTCTCGGAAGTCTGTCCACACTTGTTACAAAAATTTCCCTCAAATGCATGCTTACAGTTTTTACAGATAATTTTCATTTATCACATTTAGATTTTAAAATTTTGAGTTCATCTGGAAACATGATCGTAAGAATGGGTGAGAGGTATCAGCAAAACTGCCATTTCATGTAAACATTCTTCATACAATTAGTCTTTCATTTAAATAAAAATAATAAAAAAACGCATATCAAATTAATTTAATATGCGTTTTTGATTAATCAAATCTTTTTGTTTTTAAACTTTTCCGAGAGTGTAAAGTTGTTCCATTGTTGGAGTTAAGCTTCCACCTGCCGGCTCAAGAGTAATTCCAAAAGCCTCTGCAGAATCGGTCTCACTAACTGCAAATATTCTTTGCTCATTTTGTTCAAAATTATCCAGCAAACCAATACTTGTTGGCGTAAGAACCGGACTTAATTTTAAAGACCAAACCTGATATACCATTCCTTTTGGAGGTGTTGGCAGACCCGCAGCATCAATATAAGTCGTTTTAGTTTCCTTATTCCAGTACACTTTGGCAAATGATTTTGGAGAAACGGTCTGACCTCCAAGAGTTACCCCCGTATTTCTAATATCTCTTACGATGCCTAAGTTTTTCTCTGTTTCTTTATTTTGCTGGCTTAAGTACGCATACTCTCGTTGAATTTTATTTTTCTCAGTTCCAACAGAAGAGATGGCTTCTTTTGTTTTTGTTAATTCTAAAGTCTGATATCCCAAACCAAGTAATAATAAAACTGCGGCCGCCCAGCCCACATATTGTGACCAGTTGGAGGTTGGTTGCATCTCAAAGACTTTACCGTGTTTAAGTTCGAGTCGGGCTTTAATTTTCTCAAAATTTTCCACAGAATGGAAAGGAGAGAAGCTTGACGAAAGAGCTATAATCGCTTTTTCTATCGAAATAATTTCCTGATCTACTTCCGGGTTGCTTTTTGCAAGTTCAGCGATTTCAAGATTTTCTTTTTCGCTCAACAAGCCATACACGTACAACTCCAGAATTCCTGATTCTATATATTCTTGTGCTTCCATTATACTTTTAAATAATTACGTAAATCGTTAATACAGTTTCTGTTTTGTGTTTTGATAGTTCCCAGTGGCATCGCCAGTTCTTCTGAAGCTTCTTGTTGGGTATATCCTTTAAAGAATAGTAAATTAATTATTTCGATACATTTTGGTTTCAGTTTCTTTACGAATTCCTGAATTCCAATCGCGTCTATTTTATGACTTAATTTATTGCTCTCGTCTAACAGATTTACGAAATTATCCGAAGAAAGGTTTTTTTGGCTGTTATTATAATTTTTAGAACGAAGTTTATCTATCGATGTATTTCGCGCTATATTAAGGATCCACGTGTAAAATCGGCCTTTACTTTCGTTATAAGAATCGATGTTTTTCCAGATTTTAACAAAAACATCCTGAAGTACATCTTCTGCTTCTTCGCGATTTTTGATGAGGACATGAATGACAGAAAATAAACTTTTAGAATACATGTCGTATAGATGTGTAAAAGCCTTTTCGTCCTTTTTATAAATTAAAACTAACAATTCTTCCTGACTCATAGATTGGGATTTTTAAGTTTAAATATTAGAAGTTGTAACATAATTAAGTAACAGATATAAAGATAATTTATTTTTTTGTGATTTATTTTATTTTTTTTAACAGTCTAAACCCTAGAAAAATAAGGGGTTTAAAAAAAAGATAGATTTTTTTTACATTTTGTAAAACCAAAAATAATCCTGTTACGTAAATGTAATTAAGAAACGGAATTAAAAAAAAGAATAAGGAACTAACTTATTATTAAAAATTGGCAGTTGGATTAATAGCTTTTTTATCGCTCAGCGCTGCTCAATAAAGATTTTATTTAGTAAGTGATAAAAATTATTTAATGACATAATATGCTAAGTTATGAATATATTAAAGCTTTTCGTTTTACTTGTTTTTGTTTTGATATTCTTAATCATTTACAATTGATAAAAAATAATATAAGTTCTTTTTACAATAAAGTATGATATAGTTGATAAACCCGGACTTCCAAACGAAGATTTTTTTAATATCTCAGGGCGAACGTTCAGGATACAATTACATATACAAGCCATTTGAAAATATATAAAGTTCGTCCGGGCATTTGGGGGTTAAAGAAATTTTCAACATAACCGGGTTATCAACTATAATTTAATAAAGTTATTACTCTAAAAGATTGCATAATAATTAATTCATGGTTTGATTTGTTTGTATGGGGAGAAGCCTAACGTCTGATTAACGTTAGGCTTCATTTTTTTTATTTAACTTTTGATTAGTAAAAATTAAGGATATTAAATAGTTTTAATGACACGGATTTAGCTAATTTTATAAAAAATTACAAGATGAAAAAAATACTATTTTTAATGCTCGGAGCTGCTTTTTTGTGTGGTACACATTTACAAGCGCAGACCAGTAAGAACAAATTATCTAAAACAGATAAGGTTATGGCAAAAGAAACAATTTATCAGTTTAAAGTAGAAGATTTATCAGGAGACACTTTTGATTTTGCGTCTTTAAAGGGTAAAAAAATCATGATTGTAAATACTGCTTCAAAATGTGGTTTAACACCTCAGTACAAAGATCTTGAGGCTATTTACAAAGAATACAAGGACAAAGGATTTGTAATTGTGGGTTTTCCTGCAAATAATTTTGCTTCTCAGGAACCTGGAACAAATAAGGAAATCGAAACTTTTTGCCAGCAAAATTACGGAGTTACATTCCCGATGATGAACAAAGTTTCTGTAAAAGGCAGTGATATGTCTGAAGTTTATAAATTTCTGACTCAAAAATCTAAAAATGGTTTACAGGATTCAGAAGTAGAGTGGAACTTTCAAAAATATTTAATTAACGAAAAAGGAGAATTAGAAAAAGTGATTAAACCTAGAACCTTACCTACAGATCCTGAAGTTATCAATTGGATTAAGAGTTAATTTCAATTTATATTTTTTATAACCGCAAAGTTCTTGTGAACTTTGCGGTTAAATTTTATCTCAAAATAAGCTGCATAAAAACTAAATCCAGCCAGTGATCAAATTTGTAACCCACTTCACGAATTGTACCTGCAGCAACAAATCCGAATTTTTCGTGAAAAGCGATACTTCCGGCATTATCTGCATCGATCGCACCAATCATAACATGGTAACCTTGTTCTTTTGCCAGACGAATCAATTCGGTTAATATCTTGGAGCCAATTCCTTTACCTATTATCGTATCAACAACATACACAGAATGTTCAACAGTGTACTGATAACCTATTTTTTCCCTAAATTGCCCGTAACTTCCAAAACCAACCACTTCGCCATCTAAATCGGCCACAACTACAGGAAGATTTTTGGCTGTTTTATCCTCAAACCATTTTTTTTGTACGTCGATAGTTTGAATTTCATAATTATAGTTTGCAGTGGTATGCAAAATAGAATAATTGACGATTTCAAGTATTTTTTGCAAATCGTCTGCTGTAGCAGGTCTTAAAATGATACTCATTGGTAATTATTGTGGTTATTTTTTATTTAATTCTGTTAATAAAAGATCTGCTTCTTTAGCATCCCATCCCATTTCTTTTGCGATGACTTTTGCCCTTTTGGTATATTCTAAAGCTTTCTTCTTATCTTTTATCTTATTATAAAGTTTGCCTAAAAGCAGATTTCCGTCATACGCATCATTTAATTCTATGGAATGAGTGACCCAAAAAATTGCTTTTTTTAAACTCTCACTATCATTAATATGTTTGAAATAGGTATTTCCAATCTCTTTTAGAAAAACCGGATCATTCCAGACTAATTTCTCCGTATCCTGAAGTGTAACTTTTTTATAAAAATTCCAGTTTTCTGTTCTTTCAGCCAAAGTTAAATCAAATTTAAAAACCAAAGAATCTGTCTTCTGCAATCTGATGGATTTGGCAACTTCTCGTTGCTTATAATAGTTTATAGTATCTAAATTGTCAACCAAAGGTCGAAGCAGCTCATTGACAATACTTTCAATTTTGCGGTCTACACGATTTTGAGAAGCCACAGCTGAAAATTCTTTTTGATGTTGCAAAACATATTGAAACTCCCGTGATTTAATATCGGTAACGCCATTTGCAATTACCCGCCAGTTTAACTCGCTAACCAGTTGTGCATCAGATTGTGTGTTTAAATAAGTATGAGTTGCAGGAGATAAATCAATTCTGTCTTTTCCCTTTTTTAAAGTATTCAGATAAGTGAAAAATTTATCTGAATTGGATGGGTCAGCCAAAAATCCTTTTTCCAGATAAGGCAACTGCATTTTAGGATTCAAAGCATAATGAAGTTCTTTTATAAAGTCAGCTTTTTTCCACTCGCCCTTCAAAATATAAATTAAATTTTCGTCGCTGTCCAGAAACAGAAAGGAGGGAAGAGATTTAGTACCAAATTGATTTTTTAAAGCAATTCCTTCTTCTTTTTCGATGTTCTTATACGTACAGACAAAATTTTTATTCAGAAAATCAATAACAGCAGGATCGCTCAAAACTTCAGCTTTCATTATATTACAATGCGGACACCAATCTGCGTACAGCATAACAAAAACAGGTTTATCTTGTTTTTTAGCATTTTCTAAAGCCAATTTGTATGGCACATCAACTGGAGCAAATTGATTTTGAGAAGTTAAAGTCTGAAAAGCTATTGATAAAAAAAAGATAAGGGAAAAACGCATATCAGATCCGGCATTTTATTAATATTCGATTTTACAAATATATTTCGTTTTTCGGTAAACACCCTTAATATATTCCTAATTATAATCTAAATCAACTGCGAAGTTTGTAACTTTGTAAGCAAATAAAGAATCAGCCAACAAGCAGGTTTTCTTTAGAAAAAGTAATAAACGACCGGAATGATTTACCCCAAAATAGCGCTTGCACAAAGCATTATCGAAATTTTATCTGCCAAAGGCATTATTAATATCATTATTTCTCCAGGATCAAGAAATGCACCGTTAACCATCGGTTTTGCTCAAAATCCTAATTTTAAATGTTACAGTATTGCAGACGAACGTTGTGCTGCATTTTTTGCTCTTGGCATTGCACAGCAGACCCAAAAACCGACAGCTCTGGTGTGCACATCCGGATCCGCTTTATTGAATTATTATCCGGCTGTAGCCGAAGCTTTTTACAGTCAGATTCCGCTTATTGTAATTTCTGCCGATCGTCCGCAAAGTAAAATTGATATAGGCGACGGACAAACCATCCGTCAGGAGAATGTTTTCGCTAATCATTCCGTTTTCAATGCAAATCTGACAGAGGATGCATCGGAAGAAAATGATTTAAAAATTAATCTGGCGATTGAAACGGCAATTCTTAAGAAAGGTCCTGTTCATATTAATGCGCCTTTTGAAGAACCTTTATACGAGACAACAGAGACACTTTCTGTACACCCAAAAATTACAGATTTGCAACTGGAGGAAACGGTTCAGAAAATAGATAACAGCGAAGAATTTGTTTCCGTATGGAATACCGCCAAGCGAAAACTGATCTTGGTGGGAGTTAATCAGACCAATTTAATCGATCAGGAAATAATCGACAATTTAGCTGCAGATCCGTCTGTAGTTGTATTGACTGAGACGACTTCTAATCTGCATCATACCACTTTCATCAATTCAATAGATACTTTAATAACACCTTTTGATGATTCTGATTTTAAAGAATTTAATCCGGAAGTTTTAGTGACTTTTGGAGGAATGGTAGTTTCAAAGAGTATTAAAGGATTTTTGCGAAAATACAAACCAAAACACCATTGGCATATTGATACGTTACGCGCTTACGATACGTTTAGTGCGCTAACCAAACATTTTGAAATGCAGCCGAATGATTTTTTTAAAGACTTGCTTTCAAAAACTTCTTTTGTAAAAAGTAATTATTTTAAAAATATAGATGCGGTTTACAAAACCAGATTAGAAAGAAGAATATCATATTTGAGTAAAATCGAATTTTCTGATTTTAAAGTTTTTGAAAAAGTAATCGAATCACTTCCCAAAGATAGTATGCTGCAAATCAGTAACAGTTCTGCTATTCGTTATGCACAGTTAATAGATATCGACGATTCTATTGAGGTATTCTGCAATCGGGGAACAAGTGGAATCGACGGAAGTACCTCTACAGCAATCGGGGCCGCTGTGGGAAGTGCCAAACAAACTATTTTTGTAACGGGAGATATAAGTTTTCTGTATGACAGCAACGCTTTGTGGAATTCTTATATCCCGAAGAACTTTAAAATTATTTTAATTAATAATGGAGGAGGGGGAATCTTTAGAATTTTGCCCGGTCATGAAGAAAAACCGGTGTTTAACACCTATTTTGAGACTTCTCATAATCTTACAGCAGAACATCTTGCCAGAATGTATCATTTAAATTATTTTACAGCGAGTGATGTAAATTCATTAGAAAATAGTATTGAAGCTTTGTATAACTCAGATGTTGAACCTGCAATATTAGAGGTTTTTACGCCGACCCACGAAAATGACAGGATTTTGAAAAACTACTTTAAACATCTTGTATAATTTATAGGAAAAATAATGTTAAAATAATTGTTTAGCGTTTTGCTTTGCTCTAAATTTGGTTCAAATAATAACCATTAAATTTATTGTATGAGCAAGAGAGAAGAATTAATTACAAAGTACACGACCGATTTAAAGGAAAAATGCGGCGTTACTGCAAATGTAGATTTGTTGACTAAAGTTACTATTGCGTGTGGTCCTGCAATCTATAATGATGATGCATCGACGGTGGCTTCCTCACAACAGTCTGAATTAGATACGGTAAAAAACAATTTCTTAATTAAGAAATTAGGTTTAAAAGATGGTCCTGAGTTAACTGCCGGAATTGATGCCGTTATGGAAAAATATGGCAAGTCTAACAAACACAAATACAGAGCGGTAGTTTATTATTTACTGACCCTGCATTTTAAAAAAGAAAGTGTTTTTAAATAAACATTTTACTTTAAAAAAAGATTTCCCTTTGCATGCTTGTAAGGGGATTTTTTTGCTTTTAAGCATTATATTTATTTTGTTAAAATAATATTCTGAATACCATTCTCAAACTTTGTACCTTTGCATTTTAAAACTTAGTTGCTTTTGCAGCTCAGAAACTTATACAGAATGCTAGAAATAGGAAAATACAATACCCTAATTATATTACGTGATACCAAAGTAGGTTTGTTTTTAGGAGATCCCGAAAATGATCCCGAAGGAATTCACGATGTTTTACTTCCAAACAAATATGTGCCAAAAGAATTTGAAATTGGCGAAGAACTAATTGTTTTTGTTTATTTGGATCACGAACAACGCCCTGTGGCAACGACCTTGGTTCCCTATATTTTATTAAATGAATTTGCGCTTTTAAGAGTAAACTATATTAATAATGTTGGTGCTTTTATGGACTGGGGAATGGAAAAAGATATTCTTGTTCCGTTTAAGGAACAAGCCCGTCCGATGGAAAAAGGAAAACGTTATCTTGTTTATTTATACCTGGACAAACAGACCAATCGTCTGGTGGCGTCCAGTAAAACAAATCAGTTTTTAAATAACGACCAACTGACCGTAGAAAAAGGAGAAGAAGTCGATTTGATCGTTTCTCATATTACAGATATGGGAATCAATGTTATAATAAATGAACGCCATAAAGGCTTGTTGTACAAAGATGAAGTGTATGATGACGCGATCAGAACCGGTGACAGAATGCGCGGTTATATTAAAAATATTCGTCCTGACAATAAAATAGATGTGGCATTACAGGTGCAGGGATTTGAAAGTATTGAACCAAATGCCGAAATAATTCTGAACGAATTAAGAGCCAACAGAGGTTTCCTTCGTTTAAACGATAATTCTCATCCGGAAGATATTAAAACGGTGTTGAAAATGAGTAAAAAGTCATTTAAAAAAGCAATTGGAACTTTATACAAAGAAAAATTAATTGAAATTAAAGAGGACGGAATTTATCTGGTAAAAGAAAATTAAGAATTTTTCAACTTTTAAATCATAATCAGAATTGAGTATTTTTTTTTTTTCAAAAACTCTAAGTTATTATAACACAAAAGGCTGCCCATTTGGAGCAGCCTTTCGCTTTTTATTCTAGTTTTAAAAAAAATTGTAATTAAAAAAAAACAGAAATAAAATAATTCGAATCCATCTCAGGATAATAGCTTTATAAATTTTAGAGATCACCCCATTGACGGTTTGTCTTTTAAACAATCAATGTATTAATCTTTAGAAGCAAAACATTAAATTTCACGGCTAATCCATTGGTTTATAAATAACTTTTAGAAAGTATAATTAGTACTTTTTCCTTTTTCGTTATCCTTAATATACTAAATATATATACAATTCTAACATTTAACCTTAGGTGTTACTATTTTCGTTTTGCAGTTTCGACAAACACATAAATCATTTGCTCTTTTAATTGAGGTTTGTTACTTAAAACCCTAAAAAAATGAGCGACAAATTTTTTAAATTTTCTCAAAAAAATCATTTTTTAGGTTAATAAATCAGTGAAAGAAAATCAATCAGAAATCATCGAAATTAAATTGTATATCATTGATTTCTAGGGTGTAAAATTAATTATTATTTTTCGAAACTAATGTTAAAAAATGTTATTTTTTGTAAGTAAAACCTAAATGTTAACATTAGAAGTCATTTTAGTAAAAGACTTACGACAAATTGAGTAGGTAAAATAGTAAAAATGCTTTATTTTTACCGTATAATTATTTTAAATAAAATTGAAATGGATTGGATTACAGCCCGCGAATTTGAAGATATAACTTATAAAAAATGCAACGGAGTAGCAAGAATTGCTTTTAACAGGCCAAATGTAAGAAATGCATTCCGACCTAAAACTACCTCAGAATTATACCAGGCTTTTTATGATGCACAGGAAGATACTTCAATAGGAGTAGTATTGCTTTCTGCAGAAGGTCCGTCGACAAAAGACGGTGTATATTCTTTTTGCAGCGGGGGAGATCAAAATGCACGCGGTCATCAGGGCTATGTGGGTGAAGACGGACAACATCGTTTAAATATACTTGAAGTACAGCGTTTAATTCGCTTTATGCCAAAGGTAGTTATTGCAGTAGTTCCAGGCTGGGCAGTTGGAGGCGGACATAGTTTACACGTAGTTTGCGATATGACGCTTGCCAGTAAAGAACACGCAATTTTTAAACAAACCGATGCAGATGTAACCAGTTTTGACGGCGGTTACGGATCGGCATATCTGGCTAAAATGGTGGGGCAGAAAAAAGCACGCGAAATTTTCTTTCTGGGAAGAAACTATTCTGCTCAGGAAGCAATGGATATGGGAATGGTAAATGCTGTAATTCCGCATGATGAATTAGAAGATACTGCTTACGAATGGGCTCAGGAAATTCTTCAGAAATCTCCAACCTCTATAAAAATGCTGAAATTTGCAATGAACTTAACAGACGACGGTATGGTTGGTCAGCAGGTTTTTGCAGGAGAAGCAACACGTTTGGCATACATGACCGAAGAAGCTAAAGAAGGAAGAAATGCTTTCTTAGAAAAAAGAAAACCAAATTTCGGCGAGAATAAGTGGCTGCCGTAAATATTTTAGATTTCAGATTGTAGATTTTAGAATTTAAAATCTTAACCCAATCTGAATTACAATCTAAAATCTAAAATCAAAAATCTAAAATTAAATAGAATGAAACATTGGATTGAAGCCGCCAGATTGCGCACATTGCCTTTATCAGTTTCGGGAATTATTGTTGGAAGTATCTACGCCTTATCAAATCCCACTGAAACCATTAATACGCCAACGGAAGTTTTTAGCTGGAAAGTTTTTGGATTCGCACTTTTGACGACATTAGGTTTACAGGTTTTGTCGAATTTTGCAAACGATTACGGTGACGGAGTCAAAGGAACCGATAATGCAGACAGAGTAGGGCCGCTGCGTGCTATTCAGAGTGGTAATATTACGCCGCAAGCCATGAAAAAAGCTATAGTTATAACAGCGATTCTCACTTTATTATCTGCGGTAATCTTAATATATTTCGCTTTCGGACAAGATAATTTTGGCTATTCTATTTTCTTTCTTTTACTTGGAATTGCAGCTATTGCATCTGCAATCAAATATACCGTGGGGAACTCTGCTTACGGCTACAGGGGATTTGGAGATTTATTTGTTTTCGTTTTCTTTGGATTGGTAAGTACTTTAGGAGTAAACTTTCTATATGCGAAAGAAATTGATCCGCTTTTAATTCTTCCGGCAGTTGCAATTGGTTTGTTGAGTGTTGGTGTATTAAATCTGAATAATATGCGCGATCAGGAATCTGATAAAAAAGCAGGTAAAAATACGATTGTGGTACAAATGGGAGCTCAAAAAGCCAAGATCTACCACTTTACTTTAATTATCACCGCCATGCTTTGTGTAATTGTATTTGCTGTTTTAAGCGGTTACAAATTCGATCAATATCTTTTCTTATTGGCTTACATTCCGCTAATTAAACATTTAAATACTGTTTGTAAAAATCAGAATCCAAAACTTTTAGATCCGGAATTAAAAAAACTGGCTTTAAGCACCTTCTTACTTTCTTTATTGTTGACAATATGTATGATCTCGCTGATTTCAGACATAATCGTAAACTTGTTTTTAGGAGGAAGATAAAATTACAACATAAACTAAAAATCGTACCATCATGAAAATTACATATTACGGACACGCTTCATTAGCAATTGAAGTGGGAGGAAAAAATATTATTGTAGACCCGTTTATTACAGGAAATCCATTGGCTTCTGCAATTGACATCAAAACATTAAAAGCAGATTATATCTTACTTACACACGCACACAGTGATCACGTGTTGGATGTCGAAGATATTGCAAAAAATACAAATGCTGTTATTGTTTCTAATGCAGAAATTGCAACTTACTATGCGAAAAAAGGCTTCAACTCCCATCCAATGAATCATGGAGGAAGCTGGAAATTCGATTTCGGAAAAGTAAGATATGTAAATGCAATTCATTCAAGCAGTTTTCCTGACGGTTCTTACGGGGGAAATCCGGGAGGTTTTGTTATCGAAAGCGAGCATAAAAATATTTATATTGCGGGAGATACTGCGTTAACCTACGATATGAAATTAATTCCACTTCGTACAAAACTGGATTTGGCGATTCTTCCAATAGGTGATAATTTTACTATGGATGTTGAAGATGCCATCATCGCATCTGATTTTATTGAATGTGATAAAATTTTAGGCTATCACTTTGATACATTTGGCTATATCGAAATTAATCACGAAGAATCAATTCGTAAATTTTTCGACAAAGGAAAAGATTTAATGCTTTTACCAATTGGAGAATCA
The DNA here is from genome assembly GCF_039749035.1 of Flavobacterium olei. Taxonomy (NCBI): domain Bacteria; kingdom Pseudomonadati; phylum Bacteroidota; class Flavobacteriia; order Flavobacteriales; family Flavobacteriaceae; genus Flavobacterium; species Flavobacterium olei. Next base: position 25,778 of record NZ_JBDKWC010000010.1, on the reverse strand, counting down.
ATAGAATTATAAGATCATTGTACTTTAATTTTAAAAGCATCCTGATTGAAGTTTGATATCATTCCCCGCTAAGTTTCAATCTTAAGCGAAATCGGATTGTGATCCTTAGTAAAGTCGGATTGTGATCTTAAGTGAAATCGAATTGTGATTCTGAGCGAAGTCCGCTTGTCATCCTGAGCGAAGTCGAAGGAAAACAAAAGGTGTGGACAGAGTACGCATTTCTGTTAGAAAGTTATTTGGCATAATCTATGTTATTGAATAAAAGTTTTAAATAAAATCATTTTAATCTGTGAAATCTGTAGCAACCCAGACATCACGTCTGACTTTCAAAAAAATAATTTTAGCCGCATTCATTACTGTCTCTTTCAACGCATTTGCGCAGAAAGATGGTTATTGGGACAAAGAACGAGCTACTACCAAAGAAATAATGGTTCCTGCACGTGACAGGATTTCTATTTCTACAGAAGATTTACCTGTCGGAACTACAGAAATCGTATACCGAATTACACTTTTAGACAAAAATCAGGAAATGGCCAACAGTCTGGTTTCTTTATTAAAAGCAATTCCGGATCCTACAGGCATTAGTCAGGGATCTGCGGGGGCAGTTTTTTTGATGTCAAAAATTTCAGGAGACGATCAATGTACCTATTCGATATTTACATCAAATGAAAATGCAAAAAAATATATTGCGGATGGTAAAATCGATAAAGCTTGTTATTCGCAGGCAGAACCGGTTAGCAAAGATGCTAAAAGATTATCTGTCAATAAATCATCTTGTTTAAAGGAAAATATCAGCACAATCTGGTTTGGCTTCGAAAGTAAAAACTGGCTATTGAGTCAGAAAGTAGTTCTGGAAGTGGTGCCCTGGGTTGACACGAAATTAAGCCGTGGATGGAATCAGGACAACAAAAATGAAATTATAAGTTTGTGTAAAACATCTACGATGGCACAAAAAATGGCCAATTCCGATGATTTTTGTGTTTGTATTTTAAATAAAATCATGAAACAATATCGTTATGATGAGTTTCAAAAATTATTAGCAGTTGAGAAAACCAAAGTGTACAAAGATTTTGGAAATGCCTGTTATAAAGATGCTGATATATCTAAAAATGTTTTCAATGATTTAAGAGCACAAACCGCCTGTTTAATCAAAGCTCAAAAATACAACGAGGCAATTCCGAAATTGAATACTATTGTCAACGAAGGAAAAGCGACCGCAATAGATTACAGTTCATTAGGTTATTGTTATATTTTGACAAAACAATATGCCAAAGCGCTAAAAGTATTGCAGGAAGGCGAAAAACTTGACGATACAGAGTTATTGGTAAAATTAAATCTGGCGCATACCTATTTGCTTAACAGTGATTACAGTGCAGCGAAAGCAATTTACAAAAAATATCAGACTCAAAACGTGACAGATAGTGTCAGCTGGATTGAAAAAACAAAACGTGATTTTGCTGTTTTTGAAAAAGCCGGACTTCCGTCTAAAGATTTTGAAAAAGTTTTAAAACTTTATAATTAATACCAAAGATTGAAAGCATCCTACCATAAATATTTACTGGAGTTTAAAAGACCATCCGGAACTTCACGGGGCATTATGACCGAAAAAGAAACCTGGTTTATTGTTCTGGAAGAAAACGGAAAAAAAGGTATTGGAGAGTGCGGAATATTACGTGGCTTAAGCGCAGACGATCGCGATGATTATGAAGCACAATTAAAGTGGACATGCGACAACATTAATTTAGGCGAAGCGGAACTCTGGAAGGCCTTATTGGAATTTCCATCTATCCAGTTTGGTGTAGAAATGGCTTTTTTATCGCTAAAAAGTCAAAATCCGTATGTTTTATTTCCTTCTGACTTTACCACAAACGTGCGCTCAATTGACATAAATGGTTTGGTCTGGATGGGCGAATCTGCCTTTATGAAACAGCAAATTGAAGATAAATTAGCGGAAGGCTTTAATTGTATAAAACTAAAAATTGGCGCAATTGATTTTGAAAAGGAATTAGAATTATTAGCCTTTATCCGCAGTCATTTTTCTCCTGAAGAAATTGAAATCAGGGTGGATGCAAACGGTGCTTTTTCATCAAAGGAAGCTTTAGATAAACTGAAACAACTCAATCAATTCCAGCTTCATAGTATAGAACAGCCAATTAAAAAAGGAAATATTTCTGACATGGCTTTGTTATGTGAACAAACGCCGTTTCCTATTGCTTTGGACGAAGAGCTTATTGGTGTCTTTTCATTTCAAGAAAAAGAAAAATTATTGCAAAAAATAAAGCCTCAGTACATTATTTTAAAACCAAGTTTTATCGGAGGCTTCCGTGGTACTCAGGAATGGATAACATTGGCTGACAAATATAACATTGGCTGGTGGATTACATCGGCGTTGGAAAGTAATATCGGACTCAATGCAATTGCGCAATGGACATTTTTGCAGAATTCTAAAATGCCTCAGGGTTTAGGTACCGGAGCATTATATACTAATAATATAGATTGCCCGCTCGAAGTTAAAAATGGACAATTGTGGTACGATACTTCAAAAGAGTGGCAATTGGATTTTTTAAACAGCTTTTAAATTCCTTTTTACTGCCTGGTTTTTAAACTCGCGAGATACCGAGATTAAAGTGTTTTTATTTATAAAATTGATTTTACAGATTAAGTGCTGGAATAAAAATGAGTAACTTGCAGTAAAATTAATTTACTTTTAAAATGGTCGAAATAGAAAGAAAATTTCTTGTCAAATCTGATGACTTCAAAAATCAGGCTTTTGCCCAAAATAAGATTGCTCAAGGGTATTTGAGCTCTGTACCTGAACGCACAGTGAGAGTTCGAATTAAAGGCAATAAAGGTTTTATCACTATAAAAGGTTTGAGTCAGGGCAAGGGTATGTCTCGTTTTGAATGGGAAAACGAAATTCCCGTTGATGAAGCGACTGAACTTTTGAAACTTTGTGAAAAAGGTAAAATCGAAAAAACGCGCTACGAAATAAAATCAGGAAATCATGTATATGAAGTCGACGAATTTTATGGCGACAACGAAGGTTTAGTAATGGCAGAAATCGAATTGAACAGCGAAGAGGAAACTTTTGAAAAACCGGAATGGCTGGGCGAGGAAGTAACAAATGACGAAAGATATTATAATGCCTACTTAAGTAAAAATCCTTTTAAAGACTGGCAAAAATAAAATGACAGAATTAATATATGACCTTATAATTGTGGGCGGAGGACCAATTGGTCTCGCCTGTTCAATTGAAGCCGAAAAGAAAAATCTCAACTATCTAATTATTGAAAAAGGGGCAATTGTCAATAGTATTTTCAATTATCCACTTTATATGACTTTTTTTTCTACAGCAGAAAGACTGGAAATTGGTGAAATTCCTTTTAATTGTTTAGCGCCAAAACCCGGACGTCAGGAAGCTTTGGAATACTATAGAAAAATTCATCGTTATTTTAAATTCAATATTAATTTATTTGAAAAAGTAATTGACGTCAACAAAAGTGATACCCTTTTTAAAATAGAAACAGACAAACAGAATTACGAATCTAAGAATGTTGTGATTGCAACCGGTTTCTACGATATTCCGGTTCAAATGAATATTTTAGGAGAAGATTTACCAAAAGTACGACACTATTATAAGGAAGCACACGAATATGCCTTCAGAAAAGTGCTTGTTGTAGGAGCAAATAATTCCTCTGTAGATGCCGCTTTGGAATGCTGGAGAAAAGGAGCCGATGTTACAATGGTGATTCGTAAAAACGAAATTAATGACCGTGTGAAATATTGGGTAAAACCTGATATTGAGAATCGTATTGCGGAAGGAAGTATTAAAGCGTATTTTGAATCGAATATTACTGAAATTCGCGAAGGTGAAGTCGAAATTGAAACACCAAATGGCAAAGTCGCAATAGAAAATGATTTTGTTTTAGCATTGACAGGTTACAAACCGGATTTGGATTTTCTGGAAAAAGTTGGAATTCAGCTTTCAAATGACGAATTAAAAATTCCGCAATACAATCCGGAAACAATGGAAACCAATGTCCAAGGCTTATTTTTAGCCGGTGTTGTTTGCGGCGGAATGCAGACTCACAAATGGTTTATTGAAAATTCAAGAATCCATGCCGTTATAATTGTTGATTATATATGTTCTAAATAAAAAAATATTCAGAAACCTAGTATTTTCATTAAACATTCGACTTCGCTCAGTACCAAAAATGGCTTTTTAGTATATCATTCTGAACGAAGTCGAAAACTTTTTAATGATTGATTAAGAACTGCAGGATAACATAGAGCAGCCTACTTTGGTTCTTGCCCAGTCTGGTCGTCTAGCAAACCATTTTTCAAATTCCGGCTGTTCATCATAAGGATTTTTTAAAAGCTGAAATAATTCATCAATTAAAGTATAATCCCCTTTATCTGCGGCATCGATCGCTAATTGTGACATATAATTTCTCAATACGTATTTTGGGTTAATTTTATTCATTTCCACAGTACGTTCCTGATCTGAGAATTCTTCAGGCTGAAGTCTTTTGAGGTATACTGAAAACCATTTTTGCCATACATCTAATGTGTTTTCCTTAATTTCTTCCGGAATATAAAAAGCAAATTCTACTTTTTTGATTGCATTTTCAACAGAGTCGTCTTTTTGGATATGGCTCAGATTTCTGAAAAATATTGTCATATCTGTTTCAGATAATCGTAAAATTTCTTCAAGACCCTGAATAATTTTATCGTCAGATTCTCTTGAAGTAAATAGTCCTAATTTACTTAAAAACATTGTTTTATAATCGTTATCAAAGTCAGTCATAAACGAATCTAAAATCTTTTCAAGAGGTTCTGCTTCATTAATCAGAGGATAAAGTGAATTGGCCAGTTGATACAAATTCCACTGTGCTACCTGAGGCTGATTTCCAAAGCGATATCTTCTGTTTTGACTGTCTGTAGTGTTAGGTGTCCAGTCAGGATCGTAATTTTCCAGCCAGCCGTAAGGTCCGTAATCTATTGTAATTCCGTGCACAGACATATTATCGGTATTCATAACTCCGTGCACAAAACCAACACGTTGCCAATGCAAAATCATTTCACGGGTAGTATCTGCGACTTTTTTAAAGAATTGCAAATATTGTTGTTTTGGCTCGCCCGCGATTTCAGGAAAATAATGCTGAATTGTATATTCTACAAACTGTTTAAGATTTTTAAGCTCATTTCGCGCTGTAAGCATTTCAAAACTTCCAAAACGGATGAAAGACGGGGCTACACGGCACACTATTGCACCTTTTTCATAAGCAGGATTTCCATTGTATAAAATATCCCTTAAAACCTGATCTCCTGAAAGAATAAGAGAAAGAGAGCGGGTAGTGGGAACACCGAGATGATACATCGCTTCGGCACATAAATACTCTCTAACAGAAGAGCGCAAAACAGCCAGACCATCTGCGGTTCTGGAATAAGGTGTTTTTCCTGCACCTTTTAATTGTAAAGTATAAAACTGATCGTTGTTTTCCACTTCAGTCAAATTAATTGCGCGGCCATCGCCCAATTGACCCGCCCAGTTTCCAAATTGATGTCCGGCATAACACATCGCAAAAGGACGTGTTTCAGAAAGAATTTCTTTCCCGGAAAAAACATTTACAAACTCTTCATTCTGAATTTCTTCTTTGGCAATTCCGACTAATTCTGCTACTTCTTCAGAAGCGTGAATTAACTCAGGATTTGCAGGTTGTGTTGGATTTACATACGAAAACAAGGTATTCTTAACCTGACGGATCTCGTTTGTCGGGTCAGGGTCTGCGGGTAATTCAGCAGTAAATCGATTTTTTATTTTTAGATTTTTCATTTGTTTTTTCTTTTGATTTTTTGATACTTGGTTTTTAGTCAACTTAGAATTATGACTATACTACTAAGAATTAACTACTTTGGACTAAGAACTAACTTATCAGCATACATTTTTTTAAGCTTCTGGATTTTCGGATCAATAACAAGCTGGCAATATTGAGCATCCTGATTTTGATTGTAATAATTTTGATGATCATCTTCGGCTGTGTAAAAAACCTGAAATGCTCTCAATTGCGTAACAATCGGATCTTCAAAGGCAGGCTGAACTTCTTTAAACACTTTTTCTGCAATTTTTCTCTGTTCCTCATTGTGATACAAAATGACAGATCGATATTGAGTTCCTTTGTCACCGCCCTGACGGTTTAGAGTTGTCGGATCATGACTTGTCATGAATATAAAAATTAAGTCGTGATATGAAATTATGTCAGGGTTAAAGGCAACCTGAATCACTTCTGCATGTCCGGTCCTGCCAGTACAGACTTCGCGATAAGGCGGATTTTTAATAAATCCGTCTGAGAAACCTGATTTAACTGATTCTACACCTTTCAAACGCTGAATTACAGCTTCTATACACCAAAAACATCCGCCACCAAAAGTAGCAACTGATACATTATCCATATATTATATTTCCATTGATAGTTTAATGCCTATTAATCCGATAGAATATTATGATAATTTATTAATAAAAAGTTCTTTTTAACTAAAGATACTAAACGGTATTGTAATGTTTGAAGTTTACTATTGATAAATTCGCAATTTTATAAAAAAGCGATATATTTGCAGTCAAACACAAGGCACAACTAATGAATAGCAAAAATAGTACCATCACACTGGAAACTTATTTTCAGGAATTTAGACAGCATATTGTCGGTATCAATCAGGAATTTACATCACCTTATGGCAGAAAATCAATTGTTTACACGGACTGGACTGCCAGCGGAAGATTATACCGCCCGATAGAAGAAAAACTGCTGAATCAATTTGGACCTTTTGTTGCGAATACACATACTGAAACAACGGTTTCCGGTACTGCAATGACCAAGGCATATCATCATGCAAGACATATAATTAAGCGTCATGCCAATGCCAATAGTGACGACGTCTTGATTACTGATGGTACAGGAATGACAGGCGTTATTAATAAATTTCAAAGAATTTTAGGACTGAAAATTCCTGAAAACCTTAAAAATTTCACGAATATTCCCGCAGAGAAAAAACCAATCGTTTTTATTTCTCATATGGAGCACCACTCTAATCAAACCTCGTGGCTGGAAACTATTGCAGATGTCGAAATAATTCCGTCTTGTGAAAAAGGACTTTTTAATGTTGAAAATCTCGAGATATTATTGCAGAAATATAACGACAGAACAATTAAAATTGCCTCTGTTACAGCGTGTTCCAATGTTACCGGATTGAGAACTCCATATCATGAAGCCGCAAAATTAATGCATCAGTATAATGGGGTTTGCTTTGTGGATTTTGCCTGTTCCGGACCTTATGTAGAAGTTGACATGCATCCTGCAGATCCGGAATCGTATCTGGATGCTGTTTTTATGTCTCCGCATAAATTTCTGGGAGGTCCAGGCACCTCGGGAGTTTTAATTTTTAATAAAAAGTTATACAAAAATATGATTCCGGATTGTCCTGGCGGAGGAACGGTGAGCTGGACCAATCCATGGGGAGAGCATAAGTACATCGATAATATCGAAGATAGGGAAGATGGCGGAACTCCGGGTTTTCTTCAGGTTATTAAGACTGCATTGGCCATTGAACTGAAGGAAGAAATGGGAATCGAAAACATGATGCAGCGCGAGCATGAAATCGTGGACTATGTTTTTAGCGAATTGGAGCCGGTTGAAAATATTAAAATTCTGGCAGGACAACACAAAGATCGTCTTGGCGTAATTTCTTTTTTTATTGATGATCTTCATTTTAATCTCGGAGTTAAAATTTTAAACGATCGTTTTGGAATTCAGACCAGAGGAGGATGCAGCTGCGCAGGTACTTACGGTCATTATTTATTACATGTAGATCAGGAAACTTCTAATAAACTGGTAAACGAAATTACAATTGGCGATCTGATTAAAAAGCCAGGATGGATTAGAATGTCAATTCACCCGACAACTACAGATGCAGAAATTGCTTTTGTTTGTACTAGCATAAAAGAACTGGCTAAAAATCATAAAGAATGGGCTTTGGATTATTCTTATGATAAGGAAAGAAATGAATTTATTCATAAAAATGCTACTTCCTTTGAAGACGAATTGGTAGAAAGCTGGTTTAAATCTTAAAAATAAAAAATCCATTACGTTGTGCAATGGATTTGAAGAGATATTTATTTAGTTTTCTGAAATTTATCTAATGAAGACAAAGCTTGCTTTTGTACTTTTTTCTGAAAGAAACCTGTCCAGCCAAGTAGATAACCAACTGTGCCAAAAGCTTGTTTAGACCATTTCCATACATCAAAATTATCTGTATGTTTGATAATTAGACCATCTTGAAAAACAAATTGGGCGCCAATTTTATTAATAACTTTTCTATTGGTTTTACTAAAATTATAAGTGGCGATCCAGTTTGCAGAACCGGTGGAATCATCTGCTTTTACATATGAAAACTCGATTCTTAACTTGCCTTTGCTTTTTATAAGAAGCATTTCCCACATTTTAGAAACCTGTTCTCCTTTTAGTAAACCAAATGCGGGATCAATAAAATGAATTTTAGGATGATAACATTCACTCATTGTTTTTGCATCTGCATTTGCAAAAGCAGTATAAAATTTAGTAATTAAAGCTTCGTTAGCATTCATAAAAAAGAAATTAAGCTATAAATGTAAGATTAATTAAATAAAAAAGATATTATAAGGCACTAATTTCTTTGGCCGTATCGTATGATTTTTTGGTTTTATCGAATGCTGTCGAAAAGTAATTCATTTTATTATGTGCCGTAAAATGTCCGGTTTGATTTCCAAATGCATCCGGGCCGCCGACAATTATAAACCGAACAGCGTAGATGTCATTTTTTTTAAGCTTTAGCCATTCTGCCGGTGTAAAATAATAATAAGACGTTGTTTTTCCGTCTGAAGATTCTTTTACGTTTTTATCTGTGCACGCTATAACATCTGCATTGGCGAGATCTACATATACGCCGCCCGCAATTCTGGCTTTATCATTTGAAGTAGAAACCGTTAATTTTAAAAGACCTCCTTTTTCTGTTTTTGCTATCTGAACTTTAATCTCGCCTGTAAAAGCATATTTTTCGCAGATAAAAGTATATTCCTGCGTCGCCGGGTAAGAAGCTGAACCTTTCACGGTTATAGTCTGCTGTGCAGAAGCAAAAGTTGAAATAAGAAATAAAAAAATAAGCGGTACTTTAAAATTCATAATTTAAATGTTTATTGATCGGCTAATTTGGCATCAAATTTATCATCCCAATCCATTGATTTTATTGCAGAAACAAGATTCTCATCATTTACAAAAATGCGTAATTCTTTGTTGGCTACTTTTTTGGAATACATGGCGTGGTAACGATAAATAACTTCATTTTTAGTTTTGTATACTCCGTCTAATTTTAGGTCGATAAAACTTCCGTAGTATTGTCTAAATCTCTGGCAGGTTTTGGTTAAACGCTCTTCGGTCGTATTATCCATAACCGACTTAGTTACTTCTGTTTCGTTAAAAGGTTTAAATTTAGACGTATTGCAAGTTTCCAAAACGCGTTTTCCTAAATCATACGCTTTTCGCTCCTGATTTGCATTTACATCGGCTCCGGTAACTTTTTTAATTTTTAAATCTTCTGTATCTCTGCTTACTGTTTTCGATTTACATCCAATTAGTAACAACAAACATATAATCAATCCTGCTTTCTTCATAATCATTTAAGTTATTTTTAATAATAAGTTAGGATCGGGACAATTTTCAATATAAAAATTCAGGTCTTTTGTATTGCAAACACCAGGATAATCTCCCCAGTAATCTTCTATTTTATGAATAATCTGAAAATGCACATGAGGTGCATAATCTCCATTTACCGAGGCTTTTCCGAGGGTAGCAATTTTATCTCCTTGTTTAAAATGGTCTCCGATATTTAAATTTTCTATACTTTCTAACGATAAATGTCCGTATAAAGTATAAAATTTTTCATTTTCAACTTCATGTTCTAATATAATGGTAGGACCATAGTCTCCTAATCCTTCATTATTTTTAAAACTGTGAATTTTTCCGTCCAACGCAGCCAGAACAGCGGTTCCGGCTTCTGCCCATAAGTCTAATCCGATATGGATATTACGTTCCGGTTTTGAATTGTTAAAAAAAATCGGACTTCTTTGGTATAAATATCGTCCTTCAATATATCCGCCAAAAGCTACTTTTGCATTTTTCTCTTTTAAATATTTAATAATGTATTTTTCAAAATCTTCAGAATTATCCAGATTTGCATTTTTTAAATCCAGATTTGAAACAGACAAGTTAAGAGGCGTATACTCCGAAAAATCGATGGCAGCATCAATAACTTTAGTAGGTGGTAAAGCGTTTAAAATAGAGGTTAGGGGTTTCATAAATTAAGCAACTTTGTTTATAATTATTAATTCATTATGTACTTCAATGCGGGGCAGCATTTTGGTTTTGAATATTTTAGGATCTACTTCGGCAATATATTTTTTATTACGAACATTGTGTGCCTCGTCTAAAATCATGGTATTAAACAAAACAAATCCGTTTTCTTTTAAAATAGCACAAATCCGGTCTGTAAAAAACTTTTCAAACAAAAAATTAGGCATGTTAGTATCCTCAAATATATCGATTATAATAAGATCGTATTTTTCTTTTGTTTTTAAAACAAACTCAAATGCATCGTCAATTACAACGTTTAGTTGCTCAATCTGATGGAGATTAAAATATTGATTGGCTATCTGAATCATTTCAGGATCAATTTCTACTCCCGTAATTTTTCCTTTGTATTCAATTTCGTTTACCAAAGTCTTTACAACACTTCCGCCGGCCACTCCAAGTAAGAGAATATGATCCATTTTCAGAATTTTATCATAACCAATATTTCGAAGTCCATACCTTAATATTCGCTGTAGACTTCCGTACGAATAATTCGTATTTTCAGTATCTAAAACCAACTCTCCGTTTGCCCACGTAACTTCAATCATTTTACTTCGGGCAGATTTTTTTTTATATATTTTGACTGGTAAAATATAACTGAAAAATTTTCGAATCATTTTGAATGCTTTTACTCAAATTTAGCATTTAATCTTTTATTTTGCACGAAATAATAAAGCTTTAATGAAAAAACTATTGTACAAATTCTTATTTTTTAAGCTAATGGGCTGGAAAATAGTGGGAATGGAAAATGCGGAGGTAAAAAAATGTGTACTAATGGTTATGCCTCATACCAGTAATCATGACTTTTACATTGGTCTTTTTACCCGTGGAATCTCAGGACTGGAAATGAATTGGGTTGGAAAAAAGGAATTATTTCGATTTCCATTCCACTATTATTTTAAAAATGTGGGCGGCGAACCACTCGATCGTTCAGGCGGACTAAACAAAGTCGATGCGATAGCTGCGATTTTTGAGAGAAAAGAAGTTTTTCGTCTGGCGGTTGCTCCCGAAGGAACACGTAAAAAAGTAAACGAAATTAAAACCGGATTTTATTTTATAGCGCTTAAAGCGAAAGTGCCAATCGTAGCTGTAACTTTTAACTGGGGCAAAAAAGAAGTAAATTTTGCGAAACCATTTTTTCCAACCGGAGATTATGATGCTGATCTAAAAATTTTAAAAAAGCATTATGAAGAGGTTTTAGGTAAAATACCTGAAAATGGTTTCAAATTATAAGATATATGCGAATTTTTCAAATGCGTGAGAATCGCGTATTTGAAAAATTTCTTTAGTGGTGTTCAAATATGCGTTACTTCTTAATTTATGGAGAATACGTTTTAAAAGTTCCATTTTTATAAAGTAAAACAATTTTCTCGATTTCATCATTTCCTAAAATCAAACTGGACTTTAAAACCTCCGGCGATTTTTTTTTCTCTTCCACTTCTTCACCATTTATTTCTCCTAAAGAAAATAAATCCTGATTTGAATTTTCTTTTAAATTTTGATTTGATGAAAATGGAGTAGAAGCTTTTATATCTTCAGGAATAGCCTGGTTATTATTTTTCGGAAAACTTCCTTTACCCAATAGCATCCAATACAAATCTACCTCTGGAAAAACTTCCAGAATTTTTAGAACAAAATCTAAACTTGGCTTATTTCTGCCAGACAAAAGGTGAGACATACTCGAACGCTGAACGCCAATTTTATCTGCAAATGCAGAGGCATTAAGTCCGTAATAATCCAGTACAAGTTCAAGTCTTTTTACAAAGTCATCTATGTTTACCATTGTAAATTCGTTATTAAAAAATGAGTATTTACAAATGTAAACAATTTATGTTGTGGAAACAATTTTACACTTGTTAAAATCTTAAACTGGTAAATTTATATAAAATTAAAACATTAGATGAAATTACTTAAGTAATTGAAAATGAAGTTTTACACTATAAATCTTAACATTGTAAATTATTGTGGAGTCAGAGACACTATAACTTTCAAATACCATCAGAATTAATGTTTACAAAATTAAATTACTTCATTTTTTAGATGTTTACAAATGTAAAAATAAAGATGTTTACTTTTGTAAACTAATCAAAACACAATGAATTTAGAAGAACTTTTTGAACAATATAAAGAGCAATCTATCTCAGGAAGATATTTGACGCTCGATCATATTAAACCACTTTTAGATAAATTAAACACAAGCGATCAGGTACAAAAAATTGGTGAGTCGGTTTTAGGTGAACCTATATATAGTTATCAAATTGGTCATGGAGAAACCCGTATATATTTATGGTCTCAAATGCACGGTAACGAAAGTACCACAACCAAAGCACTATTCGATTTCATCAATTTTTTAAATGGCGATAGTGATTTGGCAAAAGTGATGCTTAAAAATTTTACCTTTTATGCTATTCCGATTTTAAATCCTGACGGGGCGAGACTTTATAAACGTGCAAATGCGAATGAAATTGATTTAAACAGAGATTCACAAGAGCTGACGCAACCCGAAAGTCAGCTACTACGAGAGGTTTTTGAGCGCTTTAAACCCCATTTTTGCTTTAATCTTCACGATCAGCGCACCATTTTTGGCGCAGGGACAACCGGTAAACCAGCGACAGTTTCATTTTTAGCACCATCCTATAATGAAGAGAGAGAGGTTAATGAGAATCGTTTAAAAGCTATACATGTGATAGCGGGAATCAATAAAGAACTTCAAAAATATATTCCCGAGCAAGTGGGTCGCTTTGATGATTCCTTTAATATTAATTGTATCGGAGACACTTTTCAATTTTTAGGCGTACCGACTATATTATTTGAAGCAGGACATTATCCAGGCGACTATGAAAGGGAAATTACCCGTAAGTACATATTTTTCTCGTTAATTTTGAGCTTTCAACTTATTTCCGAAAACGATTTAGTTGATAATCGATTTGGTGAATATTTGAATATTTCACAAAATAACGTGGTTTTTTATGATTTTATGTATAAAAATGTCAAAATAAATTATGATGGTATCGAAATTATTACGAATTTTGTCGCACAATACAAAGAGGAATTAATCGAAAATAAGATTCATTTTAACGCTTACATAGTTGAAGTAGGTGAGTTGGAAAATTATTTCGGACATTTCGAATATGACGCAAAAGGCGCAGAATATTCTGATGAAACGGGAAATTTTCCTATAAGTGGTCAACAGGCAAATTTTTATTTAAATAAAAATGTTAAATTTGTTAACGGATTAATAAAAAGTTAATTTTTATGTGAATTTGTTGTTTTTTATATATAATTTTATACTTTGTAATAGCAATTAGTAATATTAATTAAACAATTATGAGTAAATTTCGTTTAGATGAAGTAGATCACCAGATTTTAGATATGTTAATAGACAATACGAGAGTTCCGTTTACTGACATTGCAAAAAAATTATTGATATCTGCTGGAACAGTACATGTTAGAGTAAAAAAGATGGAAGACGCAGGTATTATCATGGGTTCTTCTTTAGCCTTAGACTACGATAAATTAGGGTATTCATTTATTGCTTATGTAGGTGTTTTTCTGAATAATACGTCTCAAACAAAATTTGTATTAGAGCGAATTAATCAAATTCCATTTGTTACCGTAGCTTCTGTTACTACAGGTAAATTTAATATCTTTTGCAAAATCAGAGCAAAAGATACTAAACATGCAAAAGAAGTTATCTTTATGATTGATGATATTGAAGGTGTTTACAGAACAGAAACAATGATTTCACTAGAGGAAAGTATTAATGACAAGAAGCGTTTGATGCATACTATTTTTAAAAATATGTAAGAAGTTTTCTTGAATGCTATATCAAAAATATAACCTCAAGTTTATTCTTGGGGTTTTTTTATGACCAATTAACCAACCAACTATAAAGCGAATTTATGTATACGTTGCCGAAAATCGAACGTTTTAATCAGGACGTTCTCTCCAAATACCACATTTATAACAGTGTTTTTATAACATTGCCATTTGATTCTATAGATAATACAGGAGTTCTACTTCCTTTATTTACAGAGACTTGTGAAACAGGATTTAAAAAACAAGAGACGCCGAAAGAAATCGTAAATTTCTTTTCGGATAAATTCCTGAACAATGCTTCTGAAAGCGAAAAGATCGATTTAATGTTTCGTTTTATTCAATATATAGAGCGACAAATTGTATTGTTTGATGCTATTGAAGATGCTGCTTTCCCTGAAGTTAACAATATGGAAGGACGCGGATCTTTAAGAGATATAAAAGAAAAGTCTGATGCTAAAGAAAAAGATCACGAACTAATTGAATTTCTGGAGAATTTCAATGTTCGCACTGTTTTAACTGCGCATCCAACACAGTTTTATCCGGGACCTGTGTTAGGAATTATAAACGATTTGACCGAAGCTATTCGTCAGAATGATTTACTTCAAATTAAGCAATTGCTGGCTCAGCTAGGGAAGACTCCTTTTATTCAAAACGAAAAACCAAATCCCTATGATGAAGCTGTGAGCTTAATCTGGTATCTTGAAAATGTTTTTTATGCGACGGCAGGAGAAATTGTTCATTACCTTCAGAAAAATATTTTAGAAGGGAATGCCATCCAAAATCAATTAATTAAATTAGGTTTCTGGCCAGGTGGTGACCGCGACGGAAATCCTTTTGTTACTACAGAGATAACACTTAAAGTTGCAGATCGTTTACGTACTTCTATTTTAAAGTGTTATTATATTGAAATGAGAAACTTAAAACGCAAGTTAACTTTCTCAGGCGTAGATACTTTGGTATCAGAACTTGAACATAAACTTTATCGTTCTGTTTTTTATTCTAAAGGTGAAATTTTTATTACACTAGAGGAATTATTAACACAATTGGATAAGATTCGAACTATAATTATTGAGAAACATCAGTCATTATATTTAGATGAGCTAGAAGCGTTTTTAGTAAAAATCAATTTGTTTGGATTCCATTTTGCGACTTTAGATGTTCGTCAGAATAGTAAAATTCACAATATTGTATTTAAAGATGTAGTGAATTATTACCTGAATTCTGGTTCAGAAGTTTTTCCTAAAAATTATTTTGAACTGACAGAAGCGCAAAAAATAGATGTCCTTTCTAAAGTAAAAGGAAATTTAAATCCGGCTGATTTTGAAAATGAAATTACACAATCGACTTTAGAATCTGTTCACGCCATTAAAACCATTCAGAAAAACAATGGAGAGGAAGGCGCAAACCGTTACATTATAAGTAATAACGAAAGTGCATTAAATGTAATGGAAACCTTCGCGATGATTCGTCTGAATAATTGGGAAAATCCGACAGTTGATATTATTCCACTTTTTGAATCTGTAGATGATTTGCAAAACGCGCATTCAATAATGGAGCAATTATACACAAATCCGGAATATTCCAAGCATTTACAATCTCGAGGAAATAAGCAGACTATTATGCTTGGTTTCTCTGACGGAACTAAAGATGGTGGTTACCTAATGGCAAACTGGAGTATTTACCAGGCCAAAATTTCGTTGACTGATATTTCAAGAAAATACGGAATCAAAGTCATTTTCTTTGACGGACGTGGCGGACCTCCTGCTCGAGGCGGTGGAAAAACGCATAAATTCTATGCTTCTCTGGGACCAAAAATTGAAAACAACGAAATACAGATTACAGTTCAGGGTCAGACAATTAGTTCTAATTTTGGAACTTTAGATTCTTGCCGTTATAATATCGAAAACTTATTAAGTGCCGGTGTAACAAATCAGGTATTCAGTAAAGGAAAAAATGAATTAAGTCCGGAAGAGACAGAGATTCTGACTCAGTTGGCTAATTTAGGTTATGATAAATACCTGAGTTTTAAAAATCATCCAAAATTTATTCCTTATCTGGAAAAAATGAGTACGCTGAAATATTACTCCAAAACAAATATCGGAAGCCGCCCATCTAAAAGAAGCAAATCTGAGCAATTGGATTTTGCAGATTTAAGAGCAATTCCATTTGTTGGTTCATGGAGTCAGTTAAAACAAAACGTTCCGGGATTTTTTGGTGTAGGTTCTGCACTAAAGCATTTTGAAGAATCCGGACAATGGGATAAAGTGAGTGATTTATATCATAATTCATTATTTTTCAAGACCTTACTTGAAAACAGTATGATGTCTCTGGCAAAATCATTTTTACCATTGACAGCTTACATGAGAAATGATCCTGAGTTTGGTGAATTCTGGCAGATCATTTTTGATGAATTTTCAGAAACAAAAAGATTGTTGTTGAAAATCGCTGGTCATAAAACTCTAATGGAAAATTATCCTGATGGTATCGCTTCTATTCAGATCAGAGAGCGCATTGTTTTGCCATTGCTGACAATTCAGCAATATGCCTTATTGAGAATCAATGAGTTAAATAAAGAAGAAGTTCCAAATGAAGAATTGATAAAAGTGTATGAAAAAATTGTGACCAGATCACTATTCGGAAATACTAATGCAAGTAGAAATTCAGCTTAAAAAATAAAAAATGAAAGCAGCAGAATTATTAGAAAATGAATATGCCGGAAATTTTGGTACTTATATCAAACAGGCTGGAGATGGAATTTTAATTGAAGAATTGGAAATTTCTCTTCATGAATTTATCAGATTTGTTCAAAATATTCCGATGGATAAATTTGATTATCGCTACGCGGAAGGCAAATGGACAATAAAAGATATTATTCAGCATTTAATGGATTCGGAACGAATTTTTGCTTACCGCGCTTTGCGTTTTTCAAGAAATGACCAAACGTCTTTGGCAAGTTTTGAGGAAGACGATTATGCTAATAATACAGATTCTAACAGAAGAAGTATTCAGGAATTACTGACTGAATTTTCAGCGCTAAGACATTCAACTTTACTGTTTTATAAAAGCTTATCTGAAGAACAACTTAAGAAAATTGGAACAGCTTCTAATAATCAAATTTCTGTACGTGCTTTAGGTTTTGTAATGATTGGACATCAAAAACATCATCAAAAAGTTTTTGAAGAAAGATATTTATAAAATTTTATATCTATAAAAGTTAACCCGACAGATTTAAAATTTGTCGGGTTTTTTATTTTATGATATCTTTTAAATAAAATGGATTAAGAATTTAATTCTAATTTTTTTATTCTCGAAGTGATCGAACCGTTATTTCTTCCTAGCAATAAAGCAATTTCTTCTACTTTTTTTCCTTCGCCGTAAAGCTTTCTAAGTTTTGAATCTTCCTGATCTTCCCATTTTTTATAGGCTTCAGAATATACTTCCCGAACTTTTTCAACAGAATAAGATTTGTCATTCTTACTATCATTTTGTTTAGCTTTCTCTATAAACGCCAGACCAAATCGAATTTTATCATATGACATTTTTTCTTCAAAATAATCAAAATATGATTTTAATGCATTTGGATTTTCTAATTCGATTTGGGCCTGCTGAATTTTTGAAATTTCATCTTCAGAAACAAATTGGCTTATATCTATATTATATCCGTCAACATATAATTTCGCTAAATGCGAAATTATGGTGGTAGCACTTAAGTTACGTTGCTGTGCAATTTCCTCAATTGAAATTCCGTTTTGAAATAATTCCAATGTTTTTTTATAGGTATTATCTTTTTTCTCTTTTTTTACAACCGATTTATTTCTTTGAAATTCAATTATGGCTTTTATAAATTCAGAACCATATTTTTCCAGTTTTGCTTTTCCAACACCTTCAACAGCTAAGAAATCTTCATCTGTCATAGGTCTTAAGACTTCCATTTGTCTCAGCGACGCATCACTAAATATTACATACGCCGGAACTTCTTCTTCCTGCGCAATTTCATATCGAAGTTTACGAAGTGTTTCAAACAGAGAATTTTTAGCGGTTTTGGCATTGGCAACTTTAACTTCGTTTTTATCAATTACTTTTTTGACAACCGTTGTTAGTTTTACTTTTTCTCCTTCATATAAAACCTTCTTCGCAAAAGGAGTAAGGAGAATTTTATTATGCTGATGAAATGCAATTTCGCAGTAACCTAAATTGATTAACTGAATAAGATATTGATTCCAATCGTACCAGGAAATGTCATCACCAATCCCGTAGGTTTTAAGTGTCTGATAATTTTTTTCGTAAATATAGGCGTTTTTAGATCCTCTTAAAAAGTCGACAATAACGGCGAGTGATTCAGATTCCTTTAAACGGGTGATAGCAGATAAAGCTTTTTGAGCCAAAACTGTTCCGTCGAAAAAAATGGGTGGATTTTGACAAATGTCACAATTTCCACAGTTCTCTGTTACCAGTTCTCCAAAATAAGAAAGCAGAATCTTTCTGCGGCAGCTTACAGCATCTGCATATTGTTTCATGCGCTCTAATTTGGCAAGCTGTACATCTGAATTTAGTCCTTCGGATGCAAATTTCTGAAGCTGAATTACATCTGCATAACTTTCAAACAAAACCGTTTCTGCAGGAAGTCCGTCACGTCCCGCACGGCCAATTTCCTGATAATAACCTTCAATATTTTTTGGCAGATTGTAATGAATGACCCAACGAACATTAGATTTATCAATTCCCATTCCGAAAGCTATCGTTGCACACACCACCTGACAATCGTCATTTATAAACTGATCCTGCGTTTTTGCTCTTGTATCATTATCTAAACCAGCATGATAGGCTTTTGCACTAATACCGCTTTTCTTTAATTTTTCTGCAAGTTCTTCTGTTGTTTTTCTGCTTAAGCAATAAATAATACCCGATTCATAAGGTTTCTTTTCTATGAAATCAATAATTTGTTTGACCCGATCTAAAGCGGGACGTACTTCTAAACTTAAATTTGCCCGATCAAATGACGCTATAAAAGTCTTTGGCGCTTTTAAATTTAATTGTTTTACTATATCTGTACGGGTTGCTTTATCTGCTGTTGCTGTCAGTGCGAGAACTGGAGTAGAAGGGAAGCGGCTCTTTAAATAGCCCAAATTGGTATAGGCCGGTCTAAAATCATGTCCCCAGGATGAAATACAATGTGCTTCATCAATAGCAATTAAACTGATATTCAGTTCATTAAATACGACATCTAAATAAGATAAACTTTCGGGAGCAATATAAACAAGCTTAAAAGTGTTGGATTTTAGATTATCAATATAATATTGCTGTTCCTGAGACGACTGACTACTGTTTATATAGCAGGCTGCAATTCCGTTTGTTTTCAGACTATCGACCTGATCTTTCATTAATGCAATTAAAGGAGAAATGACAATTGTAATTCCAGGTAAAATTAAAGCCGGAAGCTGAAAACAAATTGATTTTCCACCACCTGTCGGCATAATCGCCAGGGCATCTTCACCACCTAAAATTGTATTAATGATAGTTTCCTGATTGGGCCTGAATTTTTCAAAACCAAAATTTTCTTTTAGTGTGGCGTGTAATAGTTCCGAAGTCATTTTTGAAATAATATAAATATTTGCAGAAAGATAAAACTTAAAAATAATCCTACAAATTTTAAAAGGATTTATTTGAAATAAGATAATGTGAAAAAAAAAGGAACTCGTTTGAGTTCCTTTATATTTTAAAGAGATAAATTAATCTTCATCTTCTTCGTCTTCATCATAATCAGTGTCCGCTTTTTCGTTGTCATCGTCGTCATCGTCGTCGTCTCCACCGTCAGAATCTGGTTTGTCAATATTGTCATCTTCGTCTTCATCGTCGCTAATATCGTCGTCCAGATCCAGACCTTTTACTGGCGCAATTGCATCTACATCAACATCTAAATCATCATCTTCATCGTAGTTTTCAATTCTGTCAGCAAGTTTAGTACTAATTTTAACTAAGTAAATTGTATCTTCAGTACGAACTTCAACAGCTTCGATTAATTCGTTTTTAGCATTTCTAAAACGAATTACATCTGAATCATCATAACCATCAGGAAATTTTTCAACCAAAAGGTTTAGAATTTCATTGGTAAGTTTAGCGTAGTCTACTATAACTCTCTTCATAAATTATTTTATAAATCTAATAAATAGGCAAAAATTAATGGTGCAACAATTGTCGCATCCGACTCAATAATAAATTTTGGGGTTTTAATGTCTAATTTACCCCAAGTGATTTTCTCATTAGGAACTGCTCCTGAATAAGAACCGTAACTTGTTGTAGAATCTGAAATTTGGCAGAAATAACTCCAAAACGGAATATCATGCATTTCCATATCCTGGTACAACATAGGTACCACGCAAATAGGAAAATCTCCTGCGATACCACCACCAATTTGGAAGAATCCGATTCCGTTAGAACTGTTTTTTGGATACCAGTCTGCAAGGAATGTCATGTATTCTATACCGGATTTCATCGTAGATGCTTTTAAATCACCTTTGATTACGTATGATGCGAAGATATTTCCCATTGTACTATCTTCCCATCCCGGAACGATAATTGGTAAATTTTTCTCAGCAGCTGCATACATCCAGCTATCTTTTAAATCAATTTCGTAATATTCTTCTAAAACACCTGATAACAACATTTTATACATGAACTCATGTGGAAAATAACGTTCTCCTTTATCATCTGCATCTTTCCAGATCTTGTAAATATGTTTTTGCAAACGACGGAATGCTTCATGCTCTGGAATACAAGTATCTGTAACACGGTTTAATCCTCTTTCTAATAACGCCCATTCATCTTCTGGTGTAAGGTCACGATAATTTGGTACTCTTTCATAGTGTGAGTGTGCAACCAAATTCATGATGTCCTCTTCAAGATTGGCACCGGTACATGAAATAATTTGTACTTTATCCTGTCTAATAATTTCGGCAAAAATTTTACCAATTTCTGCTGTACTCATAGCGCCAGCCATACTTACCATCATCTTTGCACCATTTGCCAGCTGTTGTTCGTATGCTTTTGCAGCATCCACAAGTGAAGCAGAATTAAAATGCAAATAATGTTTTTCAATAAACTGACTGATTGGTCCTTTCATTTCTTTTGTTTTTTGTTTTTTTTTGAATTAAAAAGTTTAACCTTTTTGTATGTAACCGCAAATTAAGAATTTTATAAATACTTATGAAACTTAATTTAGCGTTTTTTTTATAACTTTTTTTTGTAACCTAAAATTTTCAAAACATCATCAGAAGTCTGTTGTTCTGAGAAAACTTCGGTAGCCAGAATTCCATTTTCATCACGATCGATTAAAATATGTTTTGGCTGCGGAATCAAACAGTGGTGCAGACCTCCGTATCCTCCAATGGTTTCCTGATAAGCTCCGGTATTAAAGAAACCGATATATAAAGGTTTCTCTTTGTTATACTTAGGCAGATAAATGGCGTTCATATTTTGCTCAGAGTTGTAGTAATCATCACTGTCGCAAGTTAACCCCCCCAAAAGTACCCGTTCGTAAGTATCGTTCCAGCGGTTAACTGCCAGCATAATAAAACGTTTGTTGATCGCCCAGGTATCCGGCAGAGTAGTAATGAATGACGAGTCAATCATATTCCATTTTTCTCTGTCATTTTGCTGTTTTTGGTACAAAATCTGATAGATTGCACCACCACTTTCACCAACTGTAAACGAACCAAATTCTGTAAAAATATTAGGAACGTCAACCTCTGCTTCATCACAGGCAATTTTAATCTGATTGATAATTTCATCAATCATATATTGATAATCATAATCAAAAGCAAGCGAGTTCTTAATTGGGAATCCGCCGCCTATATTAAGACCGTCCAGAGTTGGACATTCTTTTTTAAGAGCAATGTAAACTTTAATACATTTTACAAGCTCATTCCAGTAATAGGAAGTATCGTTAATTCCGGTATTGATAAAGAAGTGAAGCATTTTAAGCTCCAGTCTGTCATTTTCCTGAATTTGTTTTTTATAAAAAGAAACAATGTTTTTGTATCCAATTCCTAATCTTGAGGTATAAAACTCGAATTTAGGTTCTTCTTCAGCAGCAATACGGATTCCAATTTTGAATTTCCCTTTAATTTCTGACTGAAGTAAATCTAACTCCTCATAATTATCAATAATCGGAATTGTATTTTTATGTCCGTTATTTATTAATCGAGCGATATTAGAAACGTATTCATCTCTTTTAAAACCGTTACAGATCACATAAGTACTTTTGTTGATTTTTCCGTTTTCCAGCAAATTTTCAACAATGTTAACATCAAACGCAGACGAAGTTTCGATATGAATGTTATTCTTGAAAGCTTCATTCATAATATATTCAAAATGAGAGCTTTTTGTACAATAACAATAATAATACTTTGCTTCGTATTTGTTCTTTTCCATCGATTTTCTGAACCAGGCTTTGGCCTTATTAATGTTTTCAGAAATCTGAGGTAAATAAGTAAATTTTAATGGAGTTCCATATTGTTCAACCAATTTCATTAAATCAATATTATGAAATTGAAGGTTGTCTTTGTTTAACTTAAATTCTTCCTGAGGGAAATAGTATGTTTGATTTATTAAGTCCGAATATTTTGTATTCATTTATATGTCAACGTTTAGAGATTGTATTTTAAATTTAAGGATTTTTAATGGTAAATCTCAATTCAAACTCTAATATTGGCAAATATTATTGGTAATTTTTCATGCTCGGCCTTTGAACATTGAAAAACATCAAAACACAACGGACTTTTACTATTGTAAAAACGGTTCAACATTCTAAGTAAAGAACTGTTGAGTCGGTTTCTGTAAGAGCTAAAGCGCCTTTGCTGCTTGTTTGTTTTCATGTGGCAAATGTAAAAAATAAATTATACCAAATGCAATGCTTTTGATTAAAAAAAGTTTAAGATTTATAATCCTCAAACGCTTCTAGAATCAATTTATTTTCAACGGATTGGTTAATTTTTATTTTTCCGATACCTTCAATTAATGCAAACTGAATTAAACCATATTCATTTTTTTTGTCATGAATCAGTAATTCAAGGATTGGTTCAATGTCAATTTCTTCAAAAATAACATCATCATAAATGCCTTTAATGATGGTTTTGATTTCTATATATTCCGGTTCTGAAATCAGATTTTTTTTAAGGGAGATATAACTTTCCAGAATCATTCCGACAGCGATCGCTTCTCCGTGAAGTAAAGTGGTTTTCGATTCGCTTTCCAAAAAGTAACTTTCAATAGCATGTCCTAAAGTATGTCCAAAATTTAATGCTTTGCGGATGTTTTTTTCTGTCGGATCCTGAATAACAATTTCATTTTTAATTTCTACAGAACGATATATTAATTCATCCAAATCATCAAAAATAATGGATTTCAGATCTGAAAACTGCCTCCAGTAAGGAGCATCAAAAATTAATCCGTGTTTTAGCATTTCTGCCAGGCCCGAACGCATTTCACTTTGCGATAAAGTTTCGAGATATCCGGTATCAATTAAAACCATTTGAGGAACGTTGATTACTCCGATCTGGTTTTTTAAATTCCCTAAGTCAACACCTGTTTTTCCTCCGACAGAAGCATCAACCATAGATAAGAGGGTGGTAGGAATATTGATAAAATCAACACCACGTTTAAAAGTCGACGCTACAAATCCGCCCAAATCCGTTACAACACCCCCTCCCAGATTTATAATAAGAGATTTTCTGTCTCCACCCAGCTCGGTAAGTATGTTCCAGATTTCTATACAGGTTTCGATATTTTTATTGGCTTCACCAGCTTCAAATTCAATAATTTCAATTGCAAGTTCTGTTTCCAGTAATGGAATAAATTTTGGCAAACAATATTCATTGGTCTGATCGTCAACAATTATAAATAGGTTTGAATATTTGGTTTCACGTAAATGTTTATTTAAAGCTTCGTATGCATTGTCGTTAAAATGTACGAAATAATTATTGGCCTGAATCGATTGCATATAGATATAGTTAATTGAAAGCACAAAATACGGCATTTTCAGCTAAATAATATTCAAACTTTTGCTCTAATTTTGTTGGAAAAGCACTCTTTTAATTTGTTTTTTGTTTTAAGATCGCATCTTTGTGTTTAATTTAGTTTTGCATTTAAAACATCTTATTATTAATATGCAAAAATTGAAGCTTGTTTGGTAAAGAATATTCAAAACAGTCTCTATATTTGCATAAAAAATAAATTTAATGGAAAAGATATTCGATAATACCCAGGTTGCGTTCTCTCTTAAAAGCGATACGGAACTAGACAGAGCTTATTTTCTTTTTAAAATGATTGACAGCGAGCCTTTAGTAAGAATTGGAACTGCTGTAACAAATTTTGCAATTAAAGCTCATTTGCCAGTAGAAGGATTAATTCGTGCAACTGTTTTTGACCATTTTTGTGGTGGTGTTAATGAAAATGACTGTCTAACTGTGGTAGATAAAATGTTTACCAAAGGGGTTTCGTCTGTTTTGGATTATTCTGTTGAAGGAAAAGAAGAGGAAGAACAATTTGACGCTGCGTTGGAAATGACGTTAAGAACAGTTGATTTTGCCAAAGAACGTCTTGCAATTCCGTTTGCAGTCTTTAAACCTACTGGTTTAGGGCGTTTTGAATTATACGAGAAACTTGGAGAAAAGCAAACTCTAACTCCTGCAGAGCAGACAGAATGGGACAGAGTGGTGGCTCGTTTTGATAAAATTTGCAGTGAAGCCCATAAAAAGGATGTTGCTTTATTAATTGATGGAGAAGAGAGCTGGATGCAGGATGCTGCAGACGAACTGGTTACCAATATGATGCGTAAATACAATAAGGATAAGGCAATTGTATTTAACACGCTTCAAATGTATCGTTGGGATCGTTTGGATTACCTAAAAAAACTTCATGATATTGCTAAAACCGAAGGATTCTATATTGGAATGAAACTGGTTCGTGGTGCTTATATGGAAAAAGAAAACAAACGGGCCGAAGAGAAAGGATACGTTTCTCCAATTTGCGTTTCGAAAGAAGCGACTGATGTTAATTATGATAATGCAGTTCATTACATGTTGGACCACATTGAAAAAATGGCCATTTTTGCGGGAACTCACAACGAATTGAGCTCGTACAAATTAATGGAAATGATGGCTCAAAAAGGAATTGCTAAAAATGATTCCATAATATGGTTTGGACAATTATACGGAATGAGCGATAATATCAGTTATAACTTAGCGGAAAACGGCTATAATGTTGCGAAATATTTACCGTTTGGACCTGTAAGAGATGTTATGCCTTATTTAATTCGTCGTGCTGAAGAAAATACTTCTGTTGCCGGACAAACAAGCCGCGAATTATCTATGATTAAAGCAGAACGCAAACGCAGAAAAGAAAAATAATCGAGATTTAGTCCGATCCCGAAGCTTTGGGACGGGATAGATTTTAGTCCCGAGGCTTCGGGATAGATTTTAGATTTTAGATTTTAGATTTTAGATTTTAGATTTTAGATTTTAG
>NZ_JBDKWC010000009.1:0-165568 GCF_039749035.1 Flavobacterium olei | reverse complement strand
TAACTAACTAACTAACTAACTAACTAACTAACTAACTAACTAACTAACTAACTAACTAACTAACTAACTAACTAACTTTGTACTAATTTCACCTTTAAACAACATGACCTTTGCTGCCAACTTCGTCCTCAAGGGTAATACTACAAAACATTATAAATAGAAAAACAACCCGGAGGTTGTTTTTCTATTTATGCAATACTAATATAAAGCATATGCAATTTTCATCTGCTTTATGATTTAACTAACCGTCAGAAAATATGATTGATCCATCTCATTTAACGTGTTTAATAAAAGATGTAATCACCTATGATTTTTTCTAGTATCCAGTTTTCCTTTTCTCTTCTCATGATGACAAGGCATGGCTGAGAGCTTCCGGAAAATGCATAGGTGTTATAATAAAACATCGCAT
This sequence comes from Flavobacterium olei, assembly GCF_039749035.1. Lineage (NCBI taxonomy): Bacteria > Pseudomonadati > Bacteroidota > Flavobacteriia > Flavobacteriales > Flavobacteriaceae > Flavobacterium > Flavobacterium olei. The sequence goes on along the minus strand of NZ_JBDKWC010000009.1, from coordinate 165,159 downwards.
AAGCGTTGTCTTTATAATACATAGGGTCGGAAAGTGCGATCACCCTGTCTATTCCAGAACCGAAATATCTTCTCATAAAATCGGACCGCATAAGCCCCTTCTTATCCTCAAGCACGAAATTATATGCAGGAAAATCTTCTTTCCGCCAGTATTTTTTTATTGTGTCTCTCGAATAATCTGCATAGAGCTGCCTCCAGTACCTTTCTTCAAACAGCTCCTGCTCCTTCCCACTGCCACCGGTTTTGTCGGGGATATGTTCAGGCCCCTCTCCGCCGCTAAACAGCCGTAAGGCTTCCGTATATTTTACTTTATCACGCTGGAGAATGTACTTTTTGTTTTTCTCAAGATCCTGTGTTTTAAGAAAACAATCTACAGGATCGGTGCCTTCATTCTTCTGCGCTGATGCACAGGACAGAATCAAAGAAAATACCAGCACGCTTAAAATGGTGTTTTGTAGTCTCATAATTTATTATTATTAAATCATTTACACGATTTTCCAACCGGTGTATTCACTCCATATACAGACCCAAGTCTTTCAGCAGTAATTCTGCCGAGAATACGCTGACGGTCCTGATAATTTTTATGCGACGGATCATTCGGGTACGTTCTATTAAAGATTGTTGTGCCAATAAGTCCACCCCATGCTATATCAATATAAATCTGCTGGGGAAAACCTGGACGCCCCCTGCTTCCGGTATGAAACTCTTCAAGTGTTTCCGCAATGGAGTACACATAATCTCCAGCAATTACCTCATGATGCCTTTCAGGAAGAATGTTTCTATTTTTTTTAATCTCTGAATTCACATAAGCTTCATAAACTGTAGGAAAATCAGAGAGACAGGATTCACCGCAGGAATCATATTCCTGAGCAAGGCTGATAAGGTAGGCATGAATTACTTCATGCGCCATTGCCGCAGCAACAGACAGATCAGTTGGCGGCGAATCATTGCCCAGCCCGCTGATATAATCCTGATTGAAAACTATGCTTACGTCCGAATACGAATCCTTAACACGTTTTGTCTGTGCCGCTACGTTTGGATCATTATCCTGAACCTCTCCAGTACTCATGTTAATATTAAAAATGGAGCTGGGCATTTTGAATCTTTCAATCATTATTGCTATATCACCCTGCTGAAGGCTGATCAGCTTCTGATAAACGGCCCTTGTGCAAGGATCAAGCTGATCTGTTATTATGCTTTTTTCTATTTTTTGTGACTTGGTGAGATTTGAATTATTGGTCGACCCACCGCTGCTTCCTGCTCCGCCACCGCCATACCCGGGAGCTGGATCCCTATAATCATCAGGATCACCTCCCCCTCCATAACATCCCACTTCATACAAAGCTTCAAAATGTCCGTCTTCATACCAGTATCCATAATATACGCAGGCCTGCTCCCTCATCTTTGAAGTTAGCGACGGCTTAACTTTTCCGCCGTTTTTAAATTCAATCCTGCTTCCTTTTTTTGTGGATAGTTCCTGCACATACACTTCTCCGTCAAAATTATCATCGATTGAATAATAATTGTAATCCATATCTACAATATCAAAATCTTTCTGATCAGAAAAAATCTGGACATAAAAAAGTTTGTAGTTCTGCTTTTCATCTTTCACAAACAGGAAGCGGTGGTGGTCATTATAAAGCTTGACCTCCTTTCCAGAAGCACTCAGATTATCTTTAAGCGTAAATGGAACTTCAACTATTCGGCCCAGAGCACCTTCAGAAGTAATGCTTTTTTCCCAGCTAATTTCTTTGATGTAAGGCATAAATTCTATTGTAGAATCATTTTTTTTGCTGTAAAACCAATCTCTCGCACTTGAAACATCAGAATTATACTCTGAAATTGCGTTGGATTTTCCAGCTTCATCCGATCCGCAATTAATTAGTATTATCAGCAAACTTAAAGTGGCAAATAGCCGCAGCACCTTAATGGGATTCATTCTTTTTTCTTATTAATTAATATATAAAATAACAAGCATCAAATATATAAATTATAATATTTTACACACATAATTTATCCGACAAAAAAGCGTTCCCTTACAAAAAAAAGTATTAGGAGCACATACGTTCCTTCTGTATATACCAGATCTCACGCCTCTATACTATTTTAATAAAATTCCCGGTGTTTAAACATTCCTTTCCACGCTGCATACGCAGAAACTTCATAAAAACTGCTATGACAAACTGATGCTGAAGCATCTATTTGCTGTAAACCATTTAAGGTGTAATGCATCCCGGCTATAAAATCCCAATAAAGCGGTGCCTTTGCATTTTCCTGCTTCACCCATTGCCAGCCGTCGGAATGCCAATATCTAAAATCACAATAACAGCCGTCTTCAATAACGGAGATAATCTGCATTGTTTACCAATGTACTGGAGATTTCGAAAGATTCTAAATACGTTTTATGTCTGGCTGATTCATTATCAAAACTAAAACCCTTGCCTTTAAAACCTATTTCATAGACACCTTCTTTAATCGCAATGAATCCGTATTCCGCATCTATCCTTCCTATCTAAAATCCTCAAAACCATCACCGCATCCACGGTTGCCGGCCAAAATAATCATAAAAAAGCCTGCTTTACGCCTCAATTAAAAAAAATTGTAAACCTTCATCTCTTTTTCTTCTTCACCACCAGATGCCTGAGCGCCGGATCATTTAAAAGCCTGTCCATCTCGGTGTAGATAATCTCCTGCACATCCCGCCTGATCTGCAAAAAATTCTGCTGGATCATCGCACTATCCAGCTTCCGCACAGGCGGTATTTCTTTATAGCTTTCTTCCTCTTTCCTTAAAGCTTCATGGTCGTTGACGATCGATGAATGAAAGGTCTTCAGCTCGATCTTACAATCCGGATTATCGGCTGTCATCCCCACAAACTCTCCTGAACTTAAGGACGAAATCTTCGATGCGGGAACAGCCGATTCCAGCTGTCTGGAACGGCTGACCGAGGTATCGGAACTGTTAATCGAAATGCTCTCGCGGTCCTGCATGATCTTACCAAAACGTTCGGAAAGCTGCTTTGCCGTATCCCCTGTCACCTGTCCCGAAATAATGTTTCCGGTAATGTTCAGTATCACATCGGCCTGCTCGCGCCCGTAGTCTTTTCTAAGCTGGCTAAAGTCCTGCACGCCCAGGCACGTGCTTACCTTATTGCTTCTTGCCGTCGCTATCAGGCTGTCCATATTGTTGAGATAGATGGTCGGGAACTCATCAAAAATGAGGCTGGATTTGAGCTTGCCTTTTTTGTTTACGAGCTTGATCAGGCGGTTCACATAAAGCGATAATACCGCGCCATAAATCTGGATTTTCTGCGGATTGTTACCCATGCAGACGATCTTCGGTTCATCGGGATTATTGATATCGAGCGTAAAATCATTTCCAGAGAGTACATAGTAGAGCTGGGGCGACGACAGTCTTGCCATAGCTATTTTAGCTGAGGCAATCTGCCCTTCGAGCTGGTCCATCGCATCGTTGAGATAGGCATTGATAAAGGGGTTGATTAATACCTCGATTTCCTTATCAGTACGCAAAAGGGTAAAGAGGCTGTCGTAGTCGATCTGCATGAGCTCGATGACATGCGGCAGAGTGCAGAACTCTCCGTCGTTGTATCTTCGAAGGTACCAGATTACAGCCGATAAAAAATTGATTGGCGACTCCACAAAAAAGTCCCCCTGACGCTTGATCCATTCGCGGTTAAGTCCCATGAGAATCGTTCTTGCGGACTCCGACGCGTCTGTAATATCTTCCATGCTTTGCGGATCCAAAGGATTGCATCGGTGCATGATATTGTCAAAATTAATGAAGTAACATTTCGGCATTACAGCATAGACATGCTTGTATTTCTCAAAGGTATTGTACACGATTTTAGAAAGGTCATCATATTTGAAATCATAGACAAACATGCTGAATCCTTTGGCGATATGCTGGGTGATGACATGACGGATGACAAAATAGGATTTCCCAGATCCGGGCGTACCCAAGACCATCAGCCCGCGGAACGGATTGATGATATTAATCCAGCTGGAACGCAGCTTTTTTTTCAGATAATACTGAGCCGGAAGATTGATGGAATACTCATTTTCCAGAAGCCTTTCCTCCTGCGGAAAAGTTTCATTTTCGCTGTTGAAAATATCCCTGTCGGCCAGCCTGTTTCTAATCAGTCTGGACAGCAGCGTGCCTCCCGAAAGTACCAGCAGAAATCCCAATGCCGTAACACTCATATACAGTACTGCCGCATACAAAAAGTCGGTATTAAAAATCAGAAACAGTGCACTCAAAAAGTACACGACCAGTCCCAAAATCATTTTATAAAGCGCCGTCTTAAGCGCCAGTTTTTCGTCTTTCTTTCCCTTTGCCCCGAGCAGTGATATCAAGAGAAAACCAAGGGCAGCGAGCTTGGAAATATAAAAGTTCCCGAACAGCCCTGTTCGGTAAACCCCTTGAAAGATCCTATCGCCAAACTCCCCGGTAAGGCTCCATACTTTAAATGCCTCATAACAGTAATAGTAGCAGTGCCCCAGCAGCAAAAGAATGCTGATGAGCCTTGTCATGTCTACTATTTTTCTAAGCGCCTGTTCATTTTCTCCTGTCTGCATGGCTGTAGATTTTTAGTATTATTTTTATCTTTTAATTCAGATCCGAACCGCCTCTTTTTTTTCTTCGGCGGCGTTTTTTCTTCCATGCGGCAGGCACCTGATCCGCCTGCCACTCGGGCGTGAAAAGTTCCTCGAGAATCTGGACTAAAGTACCTTTTGAAGGGGCTTCAAAAGCCGTTTGCTGCTGCTCTTTAAAATCATGTTTCAATGCTGATTTCTCCTCTGAAAGACCTGCCACTTGGCTGCCGGTATCCAGGCGTTCCAGCATGCCTTTAGCACTATACTTTTTTCCCAGGGCGTTGCCGTTCAGAACACAGCGCGTGACGTGATCTACATAGGTGATCCCATAAAGTTTTCCTGTCTCACTCTTTCTGAAAACCATATCAATCCCCTCTTTCTTCAGCTGGGCGGACAGCCTGTTTATATCTATTTTTTTTCCAAGAAAAACAGCGTCCACGGCACTTCTTACCCGCTTCTTTTCAAAGGTCTTTTCACCGCTGTTCAACACGTAGCGTTTCGCTAAAAAAGCCAGGGTAGGTCTTATGGCAAAATCACTTGCCTTGACTGGAACTCCTGTGGCTTTCTGGTCCTTGTCCAGTATCCGGTAGACCAGCCCTCCGCTTTTAAAAATCCTCGAATCTTCACTTCCCCTGTCCGCCTTTATATTGTATAGCTGCAGCACCGCATTGAGCTCTGCCAGCGAGGTATATTTGTAATTGAAAAGCACCGAGCCCAGCACACCGGACATCGCTTTTTTGGATTCTGTTTTTCCATAGGAAACCTTACTTACTGCCACAGGCTTTACAAGAGAAATTACTTCGGGTTTCCTGCCTTCCGCCCTCACCAGATTAAACTGTTTTTCAATCTCTTTCCGGGCTTTTCCGGACTGGTTTTTCCCGATGTTCTGCATGTCGATCCGCGAGCCGTCGTCCCTTACTTTTACAGAGACCAGATGGATGTGCGGATGACCTGCGTCCTCATGCCGGTAGACCAGATACGGCTGCTGCCCAAAACCTATTTTTTCCATATAGGCTTCTGCTATTCTCAACAACTTTTCATCAGCATATTTTTCACAGGGATGGAAGTTCAGCGAGATGTGCACGCTGTTTCTTTTTACGTTGGCGTTCAGGGCATTCTGGCGGGTCAGTCTGCTTAGTTTCATAGACGCATCCATGTCCTGTATAGCAGCAGGATAATTGCCTTCCCCGATGCACTTTGCAACACCTTCTTTAACCTTGTTTTCATTGTAATGGAATATACTGTGCACCGAGTGTCCGGTTTTTATGACTGCAACCATTTCTGTGTTATTTTACTGGTCATTTTTTGGATTTCCAATACCTGAAACAGCAGTTTCTCGCGCTGTGCTGCAGTACCTACAATCCACTGTCTAAACTCAGGAATCTGCTGCAGGGTGTGCAGTTTTTTAACGGTCTGGTTGAAGTTGTTCCCCAGTGCTGTGAGCTCCTTTCGCAGTCGGATGAATTCGAGCATAAATTCATCCAGTGAGGCATCCCGGTGTTTAACTGTAACGGGTTTATGCAGCAGGCAGTTTCTCAGGTATTCGCTCATCTGCCTGCACGTAGTGGTCTTGAATCTTCTCTCAAGGGTGGCATATTCAGCCGCTGTAAAGCGCACCGCTGCAATACGGGTTCTGTTTAAAATCTTTTTTTTCATCTTCTTTCCCTTTCATTTTTTAAACTCTTTTCTTTTGATTTCACTGCCAGCGAGTTCCGAGCAGAGGGCAGCCGGATGCGTTTGTTTAACAAACGGACATCTGGCCGACTGCAGGAACGAGGCAGTCCAACCGCTTTATCAAAGCAAAATTCTTTTTAAGCTGTCTTAACTTTGTTTTAGCAGATTGTGAAAGCGAAAGTAGAAAACACTTATGGACTGCGCCTATCCCGTCCATATTTTGAACGGGGTGTTTTCAGGGCTTCTTCCTATATTTGAATCAATAAATTATTAATTTAAAACAAGTGGATTATGCTGACAGAAAATGATGTTGCCCAAGTTTTTGATACCATACTAAGTACCCCTGGTATGAACGAGCCGGTGAGGATTGACCTGAAGATCTCGCGAAAGAATGTGCTGTTGCTGAGCCATGTCATTGAGCGTGGCCTGTTTGAAAATGACGGCAGTCCGTCGGTGCTGCTGCAGCGCACAGCAGAAGAAAATATTACTGAACTCAAACAGCTTTCCGCAGACTGTCTGGCCAAAGCAGGCCTTACCGAACTTAGCGAGAAACTTACTGCATTAGGTGCAGAAAAAAAGAAGTAAAAAAGAAGAACCAAAGCCACCAGCCAAAATTTGCCGGTGGCTTTTTTATTTCTGAAAGGCAGACTATTTTATGGTATTAAAGGATGGATTCCAATGCTTTTTTATGCTATTTTTGAATAAATATTCCAATGCCCTATGAGCCCAGAAGAATTAAAAGCCTTTGAAGAAAGACAGTCTGAGATGCAGCGGACACGTGAAATTTTTGACCTCATCTGCAGCAGGCTCAACCTCAAACACGGGGAATTTTTCGGACTCCGCGATACAAGGGGATTCGTTGTCCTGAACCTCTATAACCATCAGGGCGGTAAGACAAGGGTGCTCAAAGTTTCGGAAACCGCAGAAATCCTCCTTGACACTCATAAATACCAATCAGTCCATCATCCGCAGACCAAAAGAAACGTTCTTTTATTCAGCGAGCAGAGAGATAAGCCTGACGGCTACAAGACCACCAGAGAGGGAGTGCTCGATGAGAATTTTGAGATACTGGTTCCTGCTGTGTACGACGCAGTAAGGGACATCAATGAAGACAGCTTTCTTGTCGTTATTGATGATAATGCAGGAATACTCAACTCTAAATTTGAAACCATAATCCCTTTAAAATTCAGGGAAATTGAGTACAATAAAACCCTGAAAATCTTCAAAGCCAGAGAAGAGGTCCATAAAGGAAAAGATGAAGACGGCAATGATATTCAATCCAGCAGGTATTGGATCTATGACCGGAACGGACCGCTGCTTCAAACCCTTGAATATGGTCTGGTCAATTTTGTCCATGATCCCTGCTTTTATACGGTTTATGATATCGGGACGTTCTACTCCCATTATGCCGACGATACCGCTATGATCAAACAGCAGGGGCTGCTGGACCAGAACTTCAAAACCATAATTCCGCCGCTTTACGACCTGATCTCCAAACGCGGCAAATCTATTCTGGTTTACGAAAAAAGAAACGCGGTATCCGGCAATGATTATGAATCGGAAGAGGCAGAAGCTGCTGAGTGCTATTATACTATGGATGGCGGAAAATGGGGTGCTTTTGATCAGGAAGGAAAGCTCGTTATCCCGATTGCGTATAACTGGATTGATCACACTTTTAAGGATGATTTATTTGTTATCAGCCGCACAGGTCTGATGTATTATTACCAGGGAGAACAGGAAGATGGGGTCTGGTGTCCAAAAGACGGGCTTTATGGACTTATCAATTCCAATAATGAAATCATAGTAGAACCTGCCTATAAATACTATCAGCACTACGAGGACAGAATCATATTCTTCAACAGTCATTCTGCCAATTTTGAAATCCTTGATATCGAGGATGCTCTTACCATCCATTTTTAGCGATCTGCCTTAAGACTGCGCATAAAAAAAACTCCCTAAAAAAGGGAGCTTTGGGCGGCCGGCGGTTGCCTGAAAAGTAGGTAATTAACTAAATCATTTGGGACAGAACCTCCAGACGAACCCCGCCGGTTCCCTTTCTTTTCTGACTGATTTAAACAGTAACATTACCAGTATTAAGACAAATTTACAGCGATATAAACAGCGGTGCCTTACAGGATCTTCCTCTAATCTTACAGCATTTCAAGCCTCCATGATAAGGGCAGAAACAATATTTAAAAAAAAAGAAAAAAGGCGCTATAAGGCGCCTTCATCTGCAAAGGAATAGTAGCTGTCAGCTGTCACGATCAGATGGTCCAGCAGCTTGATGTCCAGCAGCTCTCCTGCTGATTTAATCTTTCTGGTAATGCCTTTATCGGCTTCTGATGGGACAGTATTTCCTGATGGATGGTTGTGGGTGATTATGAACCCTACGGCATTGGCTTTAAGGGCTGCCGCAAAGAGCAGTCTGATGTCAACGACAGTTCCGGCTATGCCTCCTGAAGAGGCTTCATAAATGCCCAAGACCTTATTGGACTGGCTCAATAGCAGCACTTTGAACTGCTCGATGAATTCAATTTTATCGGGATCCCAGCAGTCCCTGAGAATCGCATAGGCAGATCTTGAAGAAGTAATAAGGGGTCTTTCGGAGCTTTTAATTTTGGTTCTGTAGATCAGGTCGATTTCCGATACGGTTTTCCAGCTGCTGTTTTCATTTGTTTTCATGGTACTGTATATTTAAGATTAATAACAGCACCTGCACCGGGCACGGGAAAGCGAGCGCAGAAAGCAACGCAATAAAGCAGGACGGATGTCCTGCATTTATGGGGGAATTTTTTGCGGCGAACCGAAGTCCTGCGCCCGAACTTTGTGATGGAATTAAACGAAAGTATGCTTCTTCACATTCCCAAGGCATGAATGGAAAAAAGGATGCGGAACACGGAAAGCAACCATGGCACAATAGCGGGAAAATATTCAACTGCTTTTTGCTATTTTTATTTTATTATAAAAAATTCCAAGAAAAACCATATCATATTGAACTCTGGCAGTTTATTAATATCTTTATTTTTTAAACTTATTTTATGGATCCTTTGTTCTCAGAAAATTTCCTTTCGAATTACATTCCCAACTTCAAATTATCTAATGTGCCCAATATAAGACTGGCCAGAAATATTATTGACGGCTTGCTAAGGGAGATGCATTCGGGAAAAATTGGAAATGCAAAGGAGGAAGAATTTAAATCTAGATTTTTAAATGAATTTTTCGGTGACATTTTAGGCTTTAATTACGGCACCCCAAACTATTGGACATTAAGAGAAGAAGCAAAGAGCAGAATAGACGGTACTAAACCAGACGGTGTGCTGGGCTTTTTTTCCAAGGACAAAACCCTTAATGATGTCAGGGCGGTAATTGAAATCAAAGATGCAAATACTGAACTGGATAAAAAACAGAACAGAACTGATGCAAAATCTCCTGCTGCGCAGGCATTTGAATATGCGACGAAAATGGGAGTAAACTGCAGTTGGGTCATTGTTTCAAATTTTAGAGAAATAAGATTTTATTCTTCAAAATTTCAAGGCAGCTATCAGGTGTTTTTTCTTGAGGACCTCGCCACTGAAAGTAAACTTAAGGAAATTCTATATCTATTCCATAAAGACCGGTTTATAATAAAAGAAGGAAGATCAGCCACCGATAAACTTTACGATATCAGCCTGAGAAAAATAAATGAAAATGAAAAACCAAGACACATCTTAGATGAGATACACACTTCATTAATCCAGTTCAATGGCCTTCAATATATTGACCCTAATTACCTGGTAGGCATCAAGCCATTTAATATCCTGAATGAAAATGTTTGGCACTACAGAGACAATAACCTGCTTAGCATAAATCCAAAGATTTACGAATTATTTACAGGTCTGGATTTTAACGAAGGGGCCATAACAATTAGTGAAGTTCTAAAAAAAGATTTAGAGGAAAGCCGGGTAATAGAATACAAGGACAAGATTTATGAAGTGGTAAGGATTCTAAACCACTGCCAGATTACCAAAATAAGCTGTATTGAAGATTATAAAAAAGTGATTATTGCCCGATCAAACGTAATAGGTTTTTCCCATAAGCAGCATTTTCAGTTTTCAGATAAAGAAGGATTTTCCAAAAATATTGACATCCTAAAATACAATCCTTGCGACTGCCTTTCCTGCAATTTCAAAACTCTGGATTTCAAAAACCTTTTAAGCAGACTTAAAGCTGGGAAAAATAAAGAAGAGCACGTAACACTAGAATATGCTTACGGCAATTACCTTGTATCGGCAAACAACTACAAGGATGCTTTTAATATATACAAGGCTTTAAGCGAAAGAATTAAAGGAAAAGAAGGTTTTGAAGTCCAGTACTTCTTGGCAAAGCTGAATATGAAATACCTTCTGAATTTAGTATGGGAAGATGAGACTCTTCAAGACACTTTTGAAATTAAGCAGGAAATACGAAATATTGATTTAAACAAAATCCTCTATGAAGAAATAGAATACAGCATTAGCGACGAGGTCAGGAATTATCTGCACAATATCAAAGACAATAAGCTGTTTTTATCAGTAAAAAATGAAGTTGAAAAATTAGCAGAAAACATTTCTGTCTTAAAGGCATATTACGATAAGGGCGAGCATCAAAGTCCCTTTGGTTCAAATCATATCAATGAACTGGCATATGAATATGACCGGCTTCAATTGCATCTAAACACAAACAGAATCATTTACAATGTTTTCAGCGATTATAAACTTCTCACTGCCAGAGTTTTTACGGCCTTTGTGGATAGCTATTTAACAAAAGGCGAAGGAATAGCTTCTTTCAAATCTTATTATTTAAAGGAGTTCCTGATCAATGTAGATATTGCTCAATTTAAAAAAATCCTTTCAAAAACCGATTCAGTAAAAATCAATGAAAAATCCGAAATTGAAATTGTAAACAGTATCACCAATCTGTTAAAATCATACTTCGGAATTGGAATGTTTGCAAATACCCCATATAAAAACAGCATCACAAAAGAGTATCTGATTGACTTTCATTTTCAAGAAAGATATTTAGGGCTCGTATCAAATGCATTTACCCTTTTATCAAAAATTGATATTTCAGAAAAAAACTTCAGTCCATTATCTCAGGTGCTTATTAATTATTTATTAATTGAGGATGAATTGGCATGGTATCATTTAGAAGAATTAGGAACCTTTATTCGGAAAAAAGGAGGATCATTTTTACCAGAACAGCTCATTAAAATATTAGAAATTGCTGTCGACAGAGATAAACCTAACAACAACAAGTACGAAGGGCTTTTAAAAGACACGTCAGTGGCTCTGCATAAGTTCTTTCCAGATACAAAAATCAGCAATAAACGGCTAATAAATAAGGTAAAAGGCAATATTGACGGCATCCATAAATGGAGAACGGTCTCTTATTTGCTCAACGTTACTGATGATCCATGCAGACAAATCTTGCATACTGAAATTGAAGAAATGCTCGACCAAAAATTCCATTCCCAAATTTATGACCATCTGATTAGAATGCAGTTATACGATTATAAAAAGAAAGACTATTTTAAAACGTATATCGAAGAAATAAAACTTAACCGGGAAAAAGGTTTTAATAATGAATTTATTCAAGGGAAGCCTGTTTTTGAAGGCCACACGTTTCATAATTTTATAATCTTATTAAATATTCTGGAAATTGACAGAAAATCAGAACTTCTGGAGGGATTCGGTCATATTTCCGAATTTGAAAAATGGCTGCTGGATCCTAATGAATATGACTATAGAGACTTTGATGCAAAATGGATATTAGCTGCAGACAACATATATATACTGAAGAGTCTCAAGGGTATTAAACCATTAATTAAATCGGTTGAAACAGAACTTAAGCAAAATTATAATGGACGGATTTCAGAGATATATTATAAAAATTTATTGTGAGCAAGATGTAAAGAATTAACGCTCGATTTATGTAACTATCATAGTCATTATTTAGCCCCGATAGCAGAGAAAATCCTTCTGCGACGGGGTTCGGCGCAGAAGATTGAAACGGATAGCGGGAACAGCTCCTAAAAGAGAATATAGATCCAGCATAAAAAAAAACGCCCCCATTATCCCGCGTCATCCCTTGACCCGTCTGCACTAATTGCTTATTTTCGCGATATGAATCCCGAAGAAATTAAACGTTATTTTGAGAGCAATCCCCCACCCGGGGAAGTCCAGTTGACCCCCTGGGCCAACATCACCGATACCCAGGTTTTTTTAAAGAGCTGCTACAGCACGATCCGGAACTTTAACGGTCCGGTGGAACGTTGTTCCGCATGGTGGCACCTGAGGGATTTTTATAACCTTATGAAAAAAACGGACCAGAAGGCTGCTGTGGAAAAAATACAGCAAACCCCTTTCGAAGAAATCAGCACTGAAGCTGCTTCTGAAACCCAGACCGCTGTTTAATTTAAGAGACTGCCTCCTGCAAGACAGCCCCGCATTATTTAAGCGGGGCTGTCTTTTTTATATCTGATGTATCACTCCAAAACAGCTGCATTTAAAATGCTCTATTAGCAGGTAGTACAAAATAACTTTATAAAAAAGGGCGATGCGTAAATTCTGAATAAAGGATTTCGGGCCTAAAAAAGCATGCTTTTGAAATCCCTGAAAAATAAGGATTTTAGAATTTTGTTATTATTTAGAACAAAATATTTTTAACAACTGTTAGTATCTGTCACTAATTTTGATTCGTATAAAGGAATAGAAATTATGACAAGGGCAATTGTACACATCGACATGAACACGTTTTTCGTTTCCTGCGAAAGACTCACCAATTCAGAGCTTAACGGCATCCCGCTGATCATCGGCGGCGGGGAAAGGGGCGTTGTGGCTTCGTGCTCGTACGAGGCCCGAAAATTCGGCGTGCGCTCTGCCATGCCGATCCATATGGCCATGAAGCTCTGTCCGCAGGCCAAAATCATGAAAGGAGACATGGAGCTCTACTCGAGGCTTTCACACGACATTACCGAGATCATCCAGGAAAAAGCGCCCGTGGTGGAAAAAGCGAGCATTGATGAATTTTATCTGGACATCACCGGAATGGATAAATTCTACGGCAGCTACAAATGGACCGATGAGCTCGCCCAGCGCATCACCAAGGAAACTGGCCTTCCGCTCACCTTTGCGCTTTCTGTGAACAAGACCGTATCGAAAATCGGGACCGGGGAAGGCAAACAGAAACAGAACCTGGAGATCCCCGAGCATCTGGTGCAGTCGTTTTTAAACCCGCTCTCCATTAGAAAAATCCCGATGGTTGGCGAACAGACCTTTCAGACGCTCTCGCGGATCGGGATCCGGACCATCCGCACGCTTTCAGAAATGCCCGCTGATGTACTGATGCAGATGATCGGCAAAAACGGCATGGAACTCTGGAAAAAAGCCAACGGCATTGACCACCATCCCGTAGAACCCTATACGGAGAGAAAATCCGTTTCAACCGAGCATACCTTTAGCCAGGACACCATTGACATCCCAAAATTAAACAGGGTGCTTTTGGGCATGGTGGAAAAACTTTCCTATCAACTCCGCGCCGAGCAGTGGCTGACCTCGACGGTCACGGTTAAAATCAGGTATGCCAATTTTGATACCGAAACCAAGCAGTGCCGCGTGCAGTATACCTCGGCAGATCATATCCTGACCAAAACCGTGCAGGAACTCTTTGATAAACTCTACCAGCGCCGTATGCGCCTTAGGCTTATCGGCGTGCGTTTCAGCGGACTGGTACGTGGCACCTATCAGATAGATCTTTTCCAGGATACCGAAGAAATGCTGGCCCTTTACCAGGCGATGGACCGCATGAAAAGCCGCTATGGTTTTGATGCGGTAATGCGTTGCGCCGGCGCATCCTTTAAGCCCAATACCAAAAATGAAATCTTAAAACGCAAACCCTGAAAAGCCATGTACCTCAACTGCCACTCTTTTCATTCCCTGCGTTATGGCACCATACCGCTGGAGGAGCTCGTGCCTCAGGCCGTTGCCTGCGGGGTTACCGCTATGGCCCTTACCGATATCAATACGGTAACGGGCATTTACGATTTTATCAAACAGTGTGGTGATGCCGGCATAAAGCCACTAGTAGGAATGGAATTCCGCTCGGAATTCCAGCTTCGCTTTATCGGGCTTGCCCAAAATGCGGCGGGACTCTCTGAGATGAACCGTTTTTTGACCGGGTATAATTTCGAGAAGAAACCTTTGCCACAGTTCGCGCCCTCTTTTTCAAATGTTTTTGTGATTTATCCCCTGGAAAATGCACCAGAAAAACTTCGTCCTCATGAATTTATCGGTATATGTCCCGACCAGATGCAGCAACTGGTGTTATCCAGGTGGAAGGACCGTCAGGATAAAATGGTCATTCTCCAGCCGGTGACCTTCCGGTCTAAAAAGGAATACAACCTGCACCGGATATTATGTGCCATCGACCGCAATGTAATTCTCTCCAGGCTGGCTCCCTCCGATACCTGTGGAAAGTCAGATAAAATGATTCCCATAGGAGAACTTCTAAGCTTCTATGAACACTTTCCCCACATCATTGCCAACACACAGAAAATTATAGACCACTGTAATTTCAGCTATGATTTCCAGACACCGAAAAATAAAAAATACTATACCAACAGCCAGAAAAGCGACATAGATCTCTTAACCTCTCTGGCAAAACAGGGACTGGTATGGCGTTACGGCACCCGAAATATTCGCGCAAGGGAACGCATGGAAAAGGAACTCAAGGTTATCGGCCAGCTCGAGTTCAGCGGTTACTTTCTGATCACCTGGGATATTATCCGTTTTAGCAACAGTCAGGGCTTTCTGCATATCGGCAGGGGAAGCGGCGCCAATAGTATTGTGGCCTACTGTCTGGGCATCACCGATATCTGCCCACTGGAACTGGATCTGTATTTTGAGCGTTTCCTAAATGAGAACCGCAAAAGCCCGCCCGATTTCGATATCGACTGGAGCTGGAAAGAACGGGATGTCATCCTGGAATATATTTTTAACCGCTACACTTACGAACATGTGGCCTTCTGCGGTACGAATGTCGAATTCAAATACCGGTCAATTTTCAGGGAGGTCGGAAAAGTATTTGGTCTTCCCAAAGAAGAACTCGATGTGCTGGCCAAAAACCCGATGAAGTTTCATGAACCCAATTCCATTGTAAAATTGGTGCAGCAGTACGGCATGATGCTAGAGAAATACCCCAATCAGAGAAGCATGCATTCCTGCGGCATCCTGATTTCCGAAGAGCCGATCACCAATTACACCCCGCTGGAGATGCCTCCAAAAGGATTTCCGATCGCACTTTTTGACATGCACGTGGCGGAAGACATCGGATTTGAAAAATTTGATATCCTGAGCCAGCGTGGTATCGGGCATATTGACGAGAGCGTCAGGCTGATCGAAAAAAACAGGGGCATCCGGATCAACATCCGTGATACTTCGATATCCAAAAATGAGCCTGCCGCTAATTTATTTCTTTCCGAGGGAAAAACCATCGGCTGCTTTTACATTGAAAGCCCGGCCATGCGCGGTCTGCTGCGAAGATTAAAATGCGACAATTATAAAACGCTCGTTGCCGCCTCCTCGATCATACGTCCCGGAGTGGCACAGTCCGGCATGATGAAGGAATACATTTTCCGTCACAACCACCCTTCCCAATTTGAGTACTTCCACCCGGTTTTCCAGGAGCAGCTGGGCGAAACCTACGGCATTATGGTCTATCAGGAGGATGTGATTAAAATTGCCCTGCATTACGGCGGGCTTCCGGCGGCAGACGGCGATATCCTAAGACGTGCCATGTCCGGAAAGGGACGCTCCAAGGCCGCACTGCAGAAAGTAAGGGATAATTTCTTTGCCTGCTGTGCGTTAAAAGGACATCCCAGACAGCTCAGTGAGGAGATTTACCGCCAGATTGAGTCCTTTGCCGGGTACTCCTTCTGTAAGGCGCATTCCGCCTCCTATGCCGTGGAAAGCTACCAAAGCCTTTATCTCAAGGTCCATTATCCTGTAGAATTCATGGTTGCCGTCATCAATAACGGGGGCGGTTTTTACAGGCTTGAGGTCTATGTGCATGAGGCCAGGATGGCAGGCGCGGTAGTCCATAATCCGTGCGTGAACAAAAGTACTTTTGAGACCACCCTTTATGGAAATGAGGTTTACCTGGGCTTTATGCACCTGATGAGCCTGGATTCCAAAATGGCGCAGTTCATCGCATCAGAGCGGGAAAGAAACGGTTTGTACCAGTCACTGGAAGAGTTCATCAACCGCGTCCCGATAGGAATTGAGGGGGTAAAGATCCTGATTTTCATCGGCGCTTTCCGTTTTACGGGAAAAACCAAAAACCAGCTGCTGGTCATTGCCAGCCTGCTGCTAAATAATTTCAAGCCCGAAAACCGGGGACTCATGCTGCTTCAGCAGCCGGTAAAGGAATACAAGCTCCCAACGCTCGAAAGGTCCGTATTTGAAGATGCCTTTGATGAAATCGAACTGCTGAGTTTTCCGGTATCCTGCACGGTCTTTGACCTGCTCCAGACCAAGCACCGCGGGGATATAAAGGTGCGCGACCTGCCCTCCTGCCATAAAAGACAGGTGCGGATGCTGGCCTATCTGATTTCGACCAAACAGGTCCCGACCAAAAAAGGCAATATGTATTTCGGCACCTGGATCGATAATGAGGGCGCGTATTTCGATACGGCCCATTTTCCGGATTCCCTTGTGCAGTATCCTTTCAAGGGGGGAGGCTGTTACCTGCTGCTCGGGACCGTGGAAATTGATTATCATTTCCCGACGATCACCATCCACAAAATGGCCAAAATGCCCTTTATACCGGATCCGCGTTATATGGACGCCAAAGACCAGTTCAGGACACAGGAGCTTATCCGTGAAGATGTCAGCACGACCGAAAGACTTCCCTATCCGCAGGAACATGAGATCAATCTGCCAAGGCATAAAATGAAAAAATGATAAATTTACAACATCAATATAACTAATTTACAGCAGTTTAAATTACAAATACCAAAGTTTGACTCAAGGACTTAGAAACTGAACATCAAGAATCGGTTTTTTTAAACTGAAAATTAATATACATCTGACACTTATATTAATATCTTGAAGCTTCAACAGCGTTATTTTTCCATTAAGTTTACACAAAAGACCAGGAGCTATTAACTTGTATAGTATAAATACTTTTAATAAAAATTTTCAATTATTTTAATAAGAGAAACGAAATCATTTAATTCCATAAGTTTAATGAGCTTTGCACGGTCATAGAATACTTCAAGATTTACTGCCCTGAAATTTCCATCGTTAAGTGCCGCTAAGTGTTCAATCCCTTCTTTTTCAAATTTACTGGAAGTTATATAAGCTGCTTTTAGCTTATAGCCAAAATCAATATCTGCCTGAAATCTTTCTTTTATAAATGGCAGCGTCCTGTTAAAGAACCATTTTATTGAATTCTTTGTTTGATAGGTTCCCAAAGGTATTTCATATTCTGAATGATAGCCCTTTAATTCAACTATCACTATCTCTTTTGGATTTGAGGACCTAATCACGTAATCATACTCGAATCCGCGCTTTTCATTTTTATTAGTCTCTTCATTGAACATTTCCTTTGAGTAATAATAGTTGGCAGTAATTTCAGCTGAAGGATACCTGTGTCTTAAAACCTGATATATCATTACTTCAAAAAGAGCTCCTTTCATAGCTTTTAACTGATCTTCTTGCCCAGAATTTTTTATAGCTGTTAAAGTCTCTTCAATCGTTTTTCCAAATTCTTCATATCGCTCAAGATTCTGGCTTATCTGAAGTTTTGACATGTTTTCCAGAATTGCAAATATATTTGACCCGTATATAGACCCAATATCGTAACATAGACACCCCAGAGCTTTAATTTTTTTTAATAGAAACGACGGACAGCTTTTGTAAATTATTACAGGAATTATCTTGCGTATTCCTGTCTTCACAGAATTAATATTAATCTGGACCCTGCTTATAAAACCATCTAAATCTATCTGGGAATACTCCTTTGACAAGACAATATCCAGCGCCACTAAAGTCTGTTTCTCAGCATCTGTATCAGCCGAACCGGAATATGAATGAAACCCCGTAGCTTTTGTATATCCAAATGCATCCCAAAAAACATTGTTATGTTCTGCACCTTTGTCCGGAGTGTTTTTATTTCTATACCTGCTGTCGGCTGAAAGTATAAGATTTGATTTTGTCAGCCAGTCCAAAACATCTTTCACAAATAATGAATCGACAAACATTTTACTGTAATGCTCTTTGACCAAACGCTCTTCAGATTCTTTTAAGCTGCTTAATATAATGTAATTAATATTGTTCAGATCAGCTGTCATATATATATAATTATTAGACCTTAATAATTCAACAAGATCTGCCAGATCATCTATTTTTGAGCTTGACCTATGTACTGGTGTGCCTGTAATTTTTATTGCTTCGTAATAAGAAATTATCCCGGAATTCAGCAGCAGGCTTTCAATTAATCTGTAAAGCGGAGGACGGTATTGTTTGGCTATCTTCTTTATGGTATCAAGGGTCAGTTTCTCATGTACCGAAAAATAAGCATACTGTCCTTTACCAAAAGTAATTGGAGATGAGGATTTGATAAATCCCTTGGTTACGGCCCGTTCAATTATTTTTCGGGCATAAACATCCGTTACTCCAAACTTTGCAGAAAGTACTGTTCCTATTTCTCCGCTGACAAGAAATTTTTTTTCACCGAGATAATCGACAAGGAAACGGTCATGCTCATTTTTGGATTTTGTTTTCATATTTAAAATAATTGTCACACTGCCCTTATATTTTTACCTATTACTTCTTTAGGCAGTGCAGAAAAAAGTTTATTCTGTGCATTTAAAAAATACAACGAATTTAAAATCAATAAATTAACAAAAACAAAATTAGTCAAAATTCTGCCTTTTAAAACCTTTTTTGTCACGCAGTACCTTTAAAAATGTTTATTTAAAAGTTTTCACGATAAAACCTAATTTTTGAATTTTTGAAATAGAACTGCTGTTTTTTCCTTTCGGAATAGCCCAGATAAGCAGGTGTTTAGGTCTTGAACTAGCCACATATGCAAATCTTACATATTCGCTTTCATTTATGCTGCCGCTGATCCATTGTTCAAAATGCCCTCCTCTGCTCTTTTTGCTGTCAGATGAAATTATCAGCGCAGCATCAAGAGTTTCGCCTTTGATATCGTGAAATGTAGTCAGCCTGAGCTTTTTGGAATACGAATTTTGGGATGATTTAAAAAATTCTCCAACCTCCATTTTTGCGAAGCCGCTGGGAGAACGCACTTTGCTCTTTGCGCTTTCCCAGTCACTTTCCGGTGTTTTTAGTTTTTCCCAGTATCTTTCCAGAACATTTTTTACCGAAGAAACCCAGTTTGTCCAGTTAATCTGCCCAAAAGGGAAAATACTATGCTCATTTAGATTTAATTCTGTCATTAAATTATAAAGCAGATCCCTCCATTCAAAGTTGGTATAAGATTGTGGACAATACTGATTCTGGTGGTTGCCTTCCCCCTTATAGGCAAGCTGGCACAAGGCTTTACCCAGCTGATGCAGAGCATCCTGAAGATCTCTTCCGCTGCGCGGACTGCTTGCCCAGCAGTTTATCGCACTTGCTATAAGCTCAGCTTTAGATAATTTTCCGCCGCGTGAATTTTTTAATGGAGAAAGAGAACTGTGCGATCTGGCCAGAACAGCAGATTTATCAATTTTAATTTTCAGGCTGTTTTCTTCCAAAGAATTATTAATCTGCTCGATTTTGTTTATAAAGTGCTGTGGAAGCAATTTATAATCCTGCTCTTCATATTCCCAAAGAAGACAGCATTCAGTAAACAATATTTTTTCGATTCCGATAATTTGCTTTCCGTCATCCCTTTTCCCTGATGATCTCAGACCGTCGGACACATTTACAATATGCTGATTGCTTCGGAAATTTTTAGTCAGACGCATTTCCAGCAGTTTATTAAGTTTTATAAATTTACGTATCTTCTCAATGGAGACTTTCTTAAACTCATATATCGACTGATTGCTGTCACCTACAAAATGTATCTTTGCACCGGCATCAAAGAGCTGCTGAAAAATCTGAAGCTGATTGTACGACAAATCCTGGCATTCGTCAACATAAAAAACGGAAAAGCGCTTTACGATCAGCTGTAATAAAACAGGATCATCCTTTAGAAGATTGTAAGAGATGTATTCGCAGTCAGCATAGGTTGCAAATCCGGCTTTCAAAAACTTATTTTTCCTGTAAATCATTGCACTTTTGATTTCATCAGAAAGTCCAACACAGCTCAAATATCTGCTTTGGGATTCCAACACGGGCGTAGAACCGCATTGGTAGTAATATTCATTGACCCAGGCTTCCTGATAGGGCTTTAGATTGATAATCGTCTTGTAGCCGGTTAGAAAATCGTATCTTTCTTTATTATCAATTATTCTAAAGCTTTTATCCTGATTTTTCCCCTCATAGCCGCCCGCTCTATGTCCGAATGGATGCATGATATAGGAATGAAGCCAGGAATCTATCGTGCCCACAAAGTGCGGATGGTGCGTATTGTCGTTCAAAGTATATTTCTTGATACGCTGTGAAATTTCCTTAGCCGCATTTTTAGTAAAACTCAGCACTGCAATCCCCATGAATCTCTCATCCCAATGCGCAAATTCATAAGCAGCCTTTATGCCTACTACCTCAGTCTTTCCGCTGCCTGGACATGCGCTTAAAAAACTGCTTGCAACTGAGGGGTTAACTATAAAATCCAGCTGCTCCTCACTTAAGTCTATTTCAAGCTTATCTATCCTTCCAAGAACATCATTAAGTTTATCTGCTAAAGTCAAATCCTCCATAATTATTTATTTATTACCCAGATTATCGCATCCTTAATATATTTGGGAACAGTAAAAGCATTTGGAGAAATACTGATGCTATATGCCGTTTTCTGTGCAAATTGTCCTTTGCCTAACTTCTGGCCATTTTTATTCTGGTAGTTTTCAATAAAGTACAATAACTGAAAAGCTATGTCAGCTTTCTCTGTATTTTTGGTTTTCCAGTCGTTATCTGTCCAGCAGTTCAAATCAGTGATCCACTTACTGATTGTAGTCTGGGTTGAACCTGCAGTGTCAATCCACTGATCAAAAATGGAAATCATAGGTATTAGATTTCTTCCCTCCATTGCAAGGTCATACTCAAAGGTCTTTAGATTGCTGAATAGTCGGCAGGTAGCCGAATTCTTTGCCATTTCCTCCTTTAAATAGATTTGCGGATTGCAGCATTTGCATTTGTTTTTGGGATGGGGCTTTTTTTCCTTTTCCGGATCGCAGTCTGTTATGCACGCAGACCGAACGGGAAGACATTCCACCGGCTGAACGGTATTAGTATCGCCATGAATTTTATAGCCTTTAAACAGCTGCATGAAATGCTGAAAATAAATACCATTTAAATTTATGATCGAAATACCGAAATCTTCCAAGCACTTTGCATTAGTCTTTCGGAGATATTTTTCCTGTATTATAATCGCAGACAGCTCTTTAATCACCAATGCCTCTGCAATTCCCTCCACAAAGATCAGTCCTTTTGCAAAAAACAGAGTTGACTTGGTAATATCTAACCATCTCTCTAAAAAGAATTCTGTTTCCGGGCTGATTTCACAGTCAGCTATTAATGTCGCTATTGGGTTCTCATTATCCTGCACCGTTAAAACATTTAATGATTTTAGTTTACAGGACGCAGTAATAGTAGCTGAATGGGTCGTTAGAATCACCTGGATATTGCTGCTTTCGGCCTGCTGCTCCATGTACTGGAGCAGTTTAACCTGAAGCTGCGGGTGAAGATGAGCCTCAGGTTCTTCAATGAGAAGAATCTTGTGCTTAGTGTCGCTTTGTTCTAATCCTTCCAGCTCAGCCAAAACCGTAGCGAGATATAAAATATTGTTGTAGCCTAAACTATTTTCTGAAATGTCTCTAAAATTACCGGGTACTGCCCCAGCAGAAATCTTTGGATAGAAAAGCAGCCGCAGCCGCTCTACAATGCGGTCATAACTCACTTCAGAAAATTGTATAATTGCATCCTGCCCCATAACTGCCCCAAGACTCTCTTTAAGATACTTTTTTATTGCATCATTTACAGTAATTATAGTGTCGTCATTAGCAAGTTTCTTGTTGAAGGCACTAAACTGCTTCTCCAGATTATGTACCTCTTCCCCCTTTTTCGGTTTATATCGTTTAAAGAGACGTGAAAGTCTTGATCCTCTATAAGCTTCCAGCTTATTCTGTGCATCACGCAGCGGAGGAAGATAAATACAGCTGATCGCGTTTAGCAGGTCCCATTCAAAGATGCCCAATGTAGCTTCACCTCCCCACATACTGTGATCAAACTGCCCCCTCCCGTTTAATTTATTTGTAATCTTTTTACTAAGAAACGCTTCGGAACTATCTGATTCATTAAGCCACGGCAGATAAGCCACCTGCTCTTCAATATCTAAATCTGCAAATACTGCGTTTACTTCGATGCTATCTGTGCTTTTTTCCGCTGTAACAGGGGTCATCTGCTTATGAAAATGCGAGTCCTGGATACCAATTCTTCCATATTCATCTTCATTTAAAAGCAGTCGGACCGCATCTATGACAGCAGATTTCCCGCTGCCGTTCTCACCTATAAGAACCGTCAGACCAGGATTGAACTTAATTGAAAACTCTTCATTAAAAGCCTTATATCCCTTAATTTTTAATTTAGATAAATACATTACAGTTAGATAGTTTGAAAGATAAAAATAGTTTTTTTTTATACATGTGCGCTTTTTCTTTCACTTAAAGTTTATTTTTTATCTTTAAACAAAATTAATTACTTACCAAACTTATCGCTTACTAAAAGATATGAATCTAATTTACTTGTGGGTTAGAAAATACAAGAATATTGAAAAAACCGGCTTTAACCTGTCAGGTAAAGTTTCTCTGCATACTATTATAGAGAGTACTGATTCCGACGGTACACTCAACCTCAATCTGTCAGTTGAAAACGAATATTCCCTAGACATTTTACCTGAAAACATCATCGATATTAAGGCTGTGTTAGGGCAGAATGGAAGCGGCAAATCAAACCTTTTATTCTCCCTTACCAATTTCTTAATGAATAACCAGACCAAATTCTTTGGTTTTCTTGTTACTGCAGATTACATAATTGTACGGGATAAAATAAATTTCACACACATTCCTGACCAGCTGCTTGGCAAAAAAATTAAGATTTTTGAACCGCATGATATTGTAAATTATACTAGAGGACATCATAAAGCAGAAGTAAGCAAGGAGGATGCATTCGGTTTTCCCTCCAATAATCTCATGGAAACTTACTTTGAAAAGAATTACTTAATTTCGTATTCACCGGCATTCAATCAGGACAATATTTTCAATAGTGAAGGGGTGCAGAACAGTTATGCCCTATACCAAAGTAGTGCACGCAACTATTTTGACCTATCAACCGAATCCCTAATGATTGGTGATTATAATGCCCATAAAAACAATACTGATTATATGATTTCAGGTGAAAGCGAGCTGCTGTCTTTTAAATCTTGGCAGTCAATCAGAGACCTTAATTTTCTAAGTATTGAAAAACAGCTTAACCTTACTATTACTTTTCCGATCCATAATATTGACATAGGTTTTACTGGTTATAATGCCAAATACTGGCAAAGCATTGACTTTTTAACATCAGGTAATTTCAAAGAAAATACAATCATTGAGGAATACCTTAGCTTTCACCGTTTTGATCTTTTTAACATGAGCTATAAAAATCAGTTCCTTATAGAATATTCTAAAGAGATCATGTACTGCGTTATGAGCTATCAGTTAAAGTACTATTACAGTTCCCCGGCAGGTGCACAAATTCCCGTGAGCAGACTCATTAACAATCTGCGTGATAATTACAACTCTAATCTGACCTCTTACAGGGCATTGTATAGCTACATAATAAAATGCGGTTTGTTTGAGCCTGAAGATGCTGATTTCATAATTGACCAGATTAAAAAAGCTAAAAGCTATTTCGAAGATAAAATCAAATCTGGAGAGATTCTCTGCGGGGGAATGCATGGTTTATCCATTCCAGAGTCTTCTGTTCGGAATATTATCAAAGATTTTATGCAGGGACCTCTTTTTGAATTAAAGACTTCTTTGCTTGAACAGGATGATGATGACGTAGAATCGATCAAATTAAATATTTTTGAGTTTAATCTTCATGGACTAAGCTCTGGCGAGAGAACATTCCTTTCGCTCTTTTCCAGATTGAATTACATTAAAAATAGAATCGAAACTAGAAGAGAAATATTATTCTTAATTGACGAAGGGGAACTTGGATTTCATCCGCAGTGGCAGAAAGAATATCTGATGGTTCTTACTGATTTTTTAAATAAATTTTTCCCAGATAATCAGATACAGCTAATTTTGACTTCCCACTCTCCTTTTCTCGCTTCCGATCTGCCTAAAGAAAATATAATCTTTCTGGAACTTGACGAAAATTTAAAGACAAAAATTAGTGACTTGGAAAAACATCAGCTGACATTTGCATCCAACATTCACTCGCTATACTCTGATGCTTTCTTTCTGAAAGGTGCCACAATTGGTAGCTTCTCAAAAACAATTCTCAATGAAATCATTGAGTATTTGAAAAGCAGTGAGTTTTCTGCGTCCAAAAACGAAAGATACCGGCAGATTATTCAGGTTATAGGAGAACCTGTCATAAAACGGAAAATGGAAGATTTGTGGATGCAGAAATTAGGGAGAGATGAAGAAATACAAATGCTGAAAGACAGAATTAAATACCTTCAGTCGCTATGATAAAAATCTTAAAATCTGATTTTGAACTGAAGCAGATGGCCAATAGATATTACAGTTTACTGGAGTCCGAATTTACTTTAAGTAAAAAGGCAGATGACATAGTGAAGGATCACCGTCTTGCTGCGTATGAACGTGATTTCTTTCGAAAACTCAGAAAGAACCTCAGAAAGATTATTGTGAGCCCTCCAGATGTTCTTGCTGGCCTTCAAACAGAGATTCATCCCCTCTACCAGTCCTATATTTCAAAAAAGACGCATGGTCTTCATGGAAATAAATTAAAAGCGGCAGTTAAAAAAGCAAATGACAAAATATTTACCGTCTTTGACTATAAATCTTTTACTAAAAGAAAAGATGGGAGATTTGCATATCAGTTCACAGAAAATATGGATATAAATGTATGTGTTTACTGTAACAGACAATACACATTCACGCTCAATGTGACGGATGGGAAATGCAGGCCAACCTTGGATCATTTTTTAGACAAATCGAAACATCCTTATTTTGCTTTATCTTTTTACAACCTAATCCCCTCGTGTTATACCTGTAATTCCTCTTTGAAAAACCAGAAGAAATTTACTTTTAAAGACAACCTTCACCCGTACTCCCATTCAATGTTTGAAATCTTGGATTTTAGCATAGACATCAATAATGTGGATTTTGTGGATGGGAGCAAAAAAGATTTCGAAATTTTTCTTAAAGAATCAACGCATTGTAAAGACAAGTCTTTGCTTGCAAAAGCACAGAAAAATGCTTCAGCATTTAAATTGCAGGAAATCTACAGACAGCATAAAGATTATGCGTCGGAAATTATTCTGAAAAGCTACTATTATGACGCCACCCGAATAGATGAACTCTTCGGGTTCAAAACTTCCTCAGGAAAAAAACTATTCGAATCCAGAACGGAGGTTTTAGAATTTGCTTTAGGAAATTATATTTCTGAGAAGAAACTCGGCAAAAAGGTATTATCAAAATTTACCCGGGATCTGGCATTTGATTTGGGGTTAGATAAGCTGATCTGAATCTTAGAAGCTGTAGCCGGTCAAATTCTATAATATTTGCAGATAAATTATTATTTCAGTTAAAAATGACAGAAATGTTTTTTGAACTTATCCGACTATTTATAGGCTCTTGCACTAAATGCTGTTAATCCTGCAGCACCAGCATCAACATTTTGCAAATAAAGTGATAAAAAGAGAGCAGCTTGGCGCTAAAAAAATCTATTGCAGCAAGCCGGCACTTTGTTTTGCATCTCTCCCACATTCAATGGCCTGTCTATGCCATATTGATTAGAATATGATATAAGAATATTTCTCGTGAAGATCTATCATATTTTGATTTAAAAATTTTAATCTCGGTTTCCTGTATCAGGCTTTCTGATTCATCAGTTGTACTTTTGAATACAAAATTTTCGATTTCATAATCCTTCATATAATTGAAATATTTTTTTGTGAATGAATCAAAATCTCTGCCTCCATAATAGGCTCCGACATACTTTTCGGGAAGTCCATTCGGATCATAATTTGAAATCGTTTTTTCAATGTGATTCGACAAATTAACCGTGTCAAGGCTTTTTAGGTTCAATCCTTCAAAAATGCTCACAATATTGCCTTCTCCGTCTTCTATCTTAATATCTAGTTCTCCCTGTGCCACTCCGGAGCTGGAAGATCCCCACTTGGACTGGTCCTTGGCAACTATTCCATTTTTTGAAAGCCTTTCGCTGATAAATGAATTTCTGGCATCCTCAGTCCCTATAATAATTTTATTCTGTCCCTGAAGCTGAGATGCTGCCGATAATATATCATGTATCAGCTTTTTGGCTGGTTTTAAAGAATTATAACCTAAAATCAATTCATTAATCCCAACGGTGAGCGTCGATAAATGGCAGTCGATCTCATTCTTGCCTCTCGATAAAAATTTCTTAAGGACACTGTAACTGTAATAGAATGGTTTTCCTTTTGCACACTGTACACAACTGCACGGAATTTCTTCCCAAAAATCAATTCCTTCTTTCATATTAAAATCTAAGTGGATGGATTTTACTTCATTTCGGATAACAGCCAGAAGATTTATCTTCTGCTGTCCCGAAATTGATACGGTAATCATTTTATTTGACCTTACTACTATGCCTTTGGCCAGATCATCCATAAATACAACACCATTCTTCCAGTAGTTGCTTTTGTAAATCAGGAAATAAAGTCTGCATATTAATTTAGTGATCAGACCGGAAGGCATGAATTCGTATCTGATCTGAAACTTTAAAGAATCGCCGTTTTGAATCTCATCGGCCAATTCACTGTCAGGTATTTCAGTTTTCAAAAGTTCAGGAATAACATATGTATTTTTAGCACCTACCAGTTTAAAGCAGATTTCAAAACGTTCCATCAGCTGTATGATTTCCACATGTTTCTCCATCGGATATAATTTCAGATCCCAGTAATTCTCCAGCTCGCTGATATCGAAAACACCGTTGTTTCTCTGTACTTGGATTGTATCAATTAGTTTATAAACTGCTTTTGTTGCCCATTGGGGATTAATTATGACAATGTTTTTCAATATGGGATCCTCCTTAAAATGAATGACATCTCCAATATCGTGCATGTATTCGCTGAATAGTGAAATCTCTCTTTTATCTGTTATTAGATTTTCATCCCCGCAGATGGATATAAAGGTTGAATAGCTGATATAATCTTCCGTGACCGCCTTTACTTTCTCTCTTACCTTTATCCATGATGCAGGAATTTTATCACCGATATGCGGCATTCTTTTGATGCAGTTCTCAATCTCCTCTTTCAGTTCCACTATTCCCTGTTTATTTAGGCAGGAGACCTCAAAAAAATTATGGATATTTTGAAACTTTTCCTTATAAGATTTCTTGTCAATATTCTTATATCTTATATCTAATTTATTCATTACAATCATAACAGGACTTCCGCCGCTTAAAAGTTTAATGGTGTTGAGCCAGTAATCAAAATCTTCTTCTTCATTGTCTTTCCTCGGTTCCCATACAAACACATAAATTGAACGTTTGGTTAAAAAAAATTGATGTGTTGCATGATAAATTTCCTGTCCGCCAAAATCCCACAAGTTGATTTTGACTTCTTTTTTGACAACAGTATTTCTGTAAAGTTTCTCCAGATCCTTGGATAAGAAAATTTTGGATCTTTCGTCTTCACTAAAACCATCTAAGATTTGTGCAACAGGCATATAGTGCATTCCATCTTTAACAAAACTGGTAAAATCAGCTTCCTCTCCATCGTCCTCTTCATCCTCATAACGGCCAAATGAGAAATCATCTTCATCCTTATCTTCATCTTCATCGTCCCAGTCATTATATCCTATTGAACTTGTGAATTCATTGAAAATATAGACATCATCTATATCATTGAAATTATTATAATGCGGCGGTCTGGCAGGAAATAAAACATCATAAATTAAGGAGTTAATATTGATGCCGTGTGTGGTTGCCTCTTTTCCTACTTCTACTTTGTAATTAGGTTTTTGCAGCACCTTCATCAGTGTGGTCTTGCCAACTTCTCCCCCGCCGACAAATATCAGTTTAGTTTCATAAAATTTATGGATGTTTTTCTCTTCTTTTAATAAATCCAAAAAATAAAGAATCTCATGAAAATTATAAAATTCGGTTTCTGCCGGCAGTCCTACCAGAAAGGGATTATTTTCAAATTCTATTGCTGCATTTTTTAGATAGCTGATACATCGTGGAATAGAATACAGAAAATTATGGGATATATCCAGGCTCATCAGGCAGCAGAAATCAGTAAAGCCGAAATCAATTTCCATAATGTAGTTATGGCTCAGATTCAGATGCAGTAAATATGGAAGTCTGGCAAGCTCCACAGGAAGTTTTTCAAATTTATTGTAACTCAGATCAATTTCCAGCAAAAAAGTTAACTCTAGTACTTCTTCGGGCAGCTCTGTGAGCATAAGTCCTCTCAAATCTAAAAATAGCTGCTTACTTTTTTTTACCTCTTGAATTCTTTCTTTAGCTTTTAAACTGCTCATGAACTTATATTTTATTTTGCTTTGCTGCCCAGTATGAGCCTCTATGAATTTGGTCTTGAAATATTAGGAATAATCCGTATAACTGAAAATTACTGCACGTGATAAAGATATCAAATTTCAATCTTTCTGCAATCGATTTTTATTTAAGGCGGTGCTCCGAAGCATGTGTATGTAAAGCTATTTTTATTCGAAACGGGTTAAAAGGTCAGCCAAGATAGTGTCCCCCGGACGCTGCATGCGCATAACGGCTTCGTTTCACTCCTCCGCCCTTCGGGACTTATAGCACTGCGCATCCTCAAGCGGTACACTTGATTCTTGCTTTCTTTTTTCCCGTTTTTTCTTTTGAAAATATTCTTTGGGAGAGCTAGAAAGAGACTTGAAATTTTTACTCATTTAAATTTTAAAATCATGGAAATCATTGGACGACTTACAAAAGATGCCGTAGTGGCAAAAGTAAACGCAGAAAAACAGGTGGTTAATTTCTCAATTGCCATAAACGACAGCTACAAACCTAAAAACAGCACCGAGGTTAAAAAAATTGTAACCTACATCGATTGTTCCTACTGGCTCTCGACAGGAGTAGCGCAGTATCTTAAAAAAGGGACTGCTGTTGAACTATTCGGACGAATCGGTCTGAATGTCTATATCGGTAATGACTCCGAGGCGCACGGAAACCTGACTTTTCACACTTCAAACATCAAGATTATTGCCTTTGTCAGCGATAACCCTCAGCACCCAAGCAAATAATGCAGTATCAAAACAGAATGAAAAAGAACCTGACGACTTGCCTTTCTAAGGTCGGAATTAATGTATAAACCTGAAAAAAAAAATAGTTATGTACGCCTTTTCAAACTCAATATACGCCAATATTCTGTAAGCAGGGTATTCAATAAAATCATTCTCTCGGATTTAGGGTCTTATGACGGGACTAAAAAAGAACAGCTCAAATCCTTTTTGGAGGATTTGCAGAGAATGGGATGCATCAGCGGGATGATTGGAGATTTTATCTATCACACCGACTGTAAAAATTTCTATATCAAACATCTTGATGATTTGGAAAATATCCGTGAGGAAATCGAGGATTCCCTTGGCGAAGCGGTGAAAAATCGCCACCGTCTGCCCCATTACACTTTTATGTGCTGGCTCTGTTTTGAGGAATATTGCTTTGACCTCTACGGAAGCACTTTTGAGAAATAGCTGACAATCTTAAAACATCCCTTATGAAAGGTTCAGAAAAATTCAAAACAAGGATAGAGGATTTCCTTAAAAAGAAATCCCAGTCGGATTCCGTTTTTGCGCCCATGCTTGAAAAGGCTTTAAAGAATGTGGAAAACTGCCTTAAATACATCATCTCAGAAGTAAAGAAAACGGGCGAATGCACCTTTGACGACAGCGAGATTTTCGACATGGCGGTAACATACTACACTGATGACACTATCGGAAATATACCCGAAATAAAATGCAGAGTGACCACAAATAAGTCCAAAGAGGCTGATTTGTTCTCCGCTCCCGCACCTATTGCAGAAAAAGCCGAGCAGGTAATTCCCGATGCACCTGTTCCGTTTTTAAAACCTGAGATATTAAACTCCCAAGTTCAGCTTCGTTTTTTGGCATATTAACATATTAAGTCTGCAAATATAAATGGAAAAACATACTAGAAAAACACGTATAAATACTTAATTTCTCATAGCTATTGATGTAAAAAGTATGCGTTGCACATCATAACCGTTCCCTCGCAAAAAAATAAGGCGAATTATACTGATTCTTCACTGAGTCAAGTTTATTGTAGAAGAGTGGCACATTATAAATTTAGTAAATCAAAAATTCATTAAAAAAGTTATGGCGTATTTTAGTGATGTTCTCACCAGTTTTAGTTTTGTGGCAGAATCGTGGCACATTGCTTTTCTCCAAAATAAAAACTCAGCAAAATTAGGGCCTCCCGAGTTTAGGTTCGAATCGGAGATGGAGATGGAAACCTAAAATAGTCGTAATTTTTACTGTTCTAAATTTTGTACCAAAATCGTGGGACAAGGAGTTTGAAAAAGAAAGATCAGTAAAAAACAAAGCTGTAGAAGCGTAGGCTCAAAACTGTATAGAATTTTACTGCTCTTCGGAGAACCAAATAACTCATCTATCTCCTACTCATAAACAGAGAGGCAATTACAAAATAAAGAAAATAAAACAGCCATCATTTCTGAGCGCTGTTGATTCTAACGGGCATACTTTTTATTAAGAACTCGCTTTTATCCTTACAAACTTGTTTACTAATAATCATAGCAAAAATTTTACCCTAACTTTTTTACAAGACCTCAAAATCAATAGTATTGCATTTTATTATAAAATTGGAATTAAGATTTTCTTCGAGATAATCAAAATAATCAATGGGGAAAAAATTGAACATTATTCTTTTCACTATAGCTATTTCAAAAAAAGTACGCTCCTAAGTAAACACTAATTTTAACTTCATGAGAATGAATGTTTCCATCAAATGTAAATTTGGAACCCAGTTCATTTTACCTACATCTACATTTCTCGAAGTAATAATATAAATATCAGTAGTCGTTCCTGATGTCTGTGAGCTTATTATTAATTGTTTGCAACGGTAGGAGCTATACTTCTGTAAATAGCTCTAAAAATAAAAGAGACAACCAACTAGGTCGTCTCTTTTTCTTCTCATGATTAATAATTTATTTTCTTTTTCAATTTCTTGCATTGTCATTCTATAAAAACATGTAGTCCAGGAATCACACTATAAAAAGTCTAAAAATTATTATCTGTAATTTTAATAAAAAGAATAATCAACAGTTGTGAACTTACAAAACATAGGCTCGAAAAACTCGAACTGGTTCTCTTTCGATCCGTTGTCACACATTCAGATGGATGTATACAGATAAAAGTATCAGGTTTATAAATGACAGAAACCAGCTAACAATAGATATATACTTAGCATTTCCTTTTTTAAATGCGAGAAATAATAATGCAGGCAAAATAAAAATTATATAATAATAAATATAATCATTAAACACCTCATATTTTCTAAAATTCCCAGAATTAGAGAATCTGAAATAAGATCTCACAATCAAAAGACCTATTACGCTTGTAAGTAGGATTACTAAAGATGATTTTATTTTACCACGTTCCATTTCCTATAAGTTTTCCTGAATAATTATCATATATTTTATAAAAGCTAGTACCTGCTCCCCCGCCTCCAAATGCTGGAATCGAAATTCGTGTCTCTTCTAATCGGATACCTTTCATGTGTGAAGGATTATTTTTATGTAATTCTAAATAATTACGCTGAATTTTAATCAATGTTTTAGACCCCTCTGATAAATCATCCGCAGCAAATTTAGCGACTTGTCCCACGAACATCAATGGTGTTGGTTTAAACTCCAATTTCCACATATCTTTCACAAAGTCTGCAACTCCTACTGATCCCAGCCAGTCTGAAGCTGTATCCATATAACCTGACCAACTATCATTAAATTCTAAATTTCGATGAACAAAATTTAGGAACTCTTTATGAGACATTTTAATCGAACTTTTTGTCGTGTAAGGATCTTTCTGATTGTCCCCAGTATGAAAACTATGATTTAAGCCACTGACAAATAAACCTGTAACGGCTCCCCTCCAAAAATTCCCTCCTGTCAAAGCTGCTCCAGCACCTCCTGAAATAGTACCAAAGGCAATCATTCCTATTGCATTATTTGCACCAACTGCCCCCCCTATTCCCTGATGGGAAAAAGTTTGTGTAACAAAGTGACCTTCTGTAAGGTTAGCGTTTGATTGAAAACTGGTTTCTGTTGTAGCACCTCCGTTCCAGGCACTAGATGCAATACTGCTTAATGCCCCAGCTGCGAAACCACTCCAAAATTTCCCTCCCGATATTGCGGTCATTCCCCCTTGAAATGTACCATGAGCAGCAGCACTAAATGCCGCCTGGGAGTAAAAATTAGAAAACATACTCGTCGCAGCACTTCCGATACCAAAGGTTACTGCAGAACTGGCCGCACCGATAAACGTAGCTTTTACTAATCCCCCGACACTGAAAGGAACATCGGCAACTAATGCTGTGATAGTATAAGTCAGTGCTGCTATAGCCGCTCCAATACCCACTGCAATAGCAAACTCATAAGATTCACCACTTGGATCAGTATACTTTAATGGGTTGTTAAGAACGTAAGCATACTTATTATAATTCTGAGTATTGAAAGGCTCCTGTACATAATTATCTGGCTGCAGGAATCTATGCAATTTAGGATCATATAGACGCCCATTCATATGGATAATCCCGACACTCTGTAGATGTTCGTGGCCTGTATAACCACGGTCTAATAGCATTAATCCTGTAAGGACATTCCCAGCGCCATCCTGAACCTTAATAATAGCTCCCCAGGCATCAAACAGTCGTTTCTCCACTACAGTGCCTCCCTGATCACTAATAGCCACAATAGTCCCTTGATAATCTCGGTGTAAATATAAATAATTTTGCGTTACTCCATTGCTTTTTAACACGACAGGCGCACTGTAAGCGTCACCACCGATATAAGTAATAAATTCAACTGTTCCGGCAGTAACATTATGCTTAATCTCCATACTTCCATCTGCTGAAAAATGTTTACGCATTGGCCTTAAAAGTTTGTCACTATCCAGACTTCCGTAAAAAATCGAACTTCTTTCATTTGAGTCATTGTAAGCGAAACTGATTTTATCTACTCCTGTTTCTTCAATCTCTACAGGGCTTTTGAACACATTATAACTTATTGTCTGGTTTGCCCTTGCTATATAATAACTTAATGCTTCAGGCGTGGGTGTTATAGCTTTGTTCTGATAGGTTTTGGAGCCATCATATTGGTAAGTCCCCACACTATTTTGTGTGATTCTTCCCCTGTCATCATACGCCTGGGTTTCCTGTATGCCTGCTACGTTAGTATATTCTGTGAGGCGATCCAGACTATCATACTTAAATGTTTCGTTTCTACTAAAAAGACTGTTCGTTCGACTATTCAGATTGCCTCTCTTAATCTCAAAATCAGTGTCAAGTGTCATTATATTTACAGCCGTTGGACTGGTCTTATCATGTTTAACCTGCTTGATATAACCGTATTGGTCGTAGATATTGGTCAACACAATTCCGTTTCCGAATGTCGCTCCTGTCACCTGAATCCTTTCATTTAACGAATTGGTCTGCCATAAAACCTGCTGGGTGGCATCATCAAGAATCTGCCATGGAAAACCATTCTGGTAGATGTTTTTGATAGTTTTTGAGCTTGTTTTACCCTCTGCAGTGGCAGAAGTTGTTTTTTTATCCAACCTTCCTAAAATGTCAAATGACAGTTGATTGACAAAAACTGCATAAGCACAACTCTCTGTAGTTTTATATAGTCTTTTCAGGCTATCGTATTCATACATAGTAGTGATGGTTTTACCTTCGGTATTATCCATGAAGGTCGATGCCGTAATTTGGTTTAATGCATTGTAAGCATAAGTTGTCTTACTATTTGTATTTGTTCCGGAAATTGTTTTTTCGGTTGTTTTTCCTGAAGCATCATACACAAACGCAGTTGTACCGTTTGGTGTGGATTCTGTTAGCAGCTGCCCGAACGCATTATAACTGTAGGAATACACTCCCGCAGTTGGATCGGTTAGTTTTATTTTATTCCCCCATCCGTCAATAACAACATCAACTTTGTTGCCTTGATAATCAGACTCTTTTAGCTGACCGTTGGCAAAATAGATAAAATTAATTGCACCTCCCGAATCAGTGCTTTGAACTTTATTACCAAAAGCATCAACTGTTGAAGTGGTAATTTTTCCATCGTCATTACCTGTAGTGGTCACCCCGGCGTAAGAAAAAGTCTGTATCTTCCCTGTCGAGGCAGTAATCTTAGTGGGTCTCATTAAAAAATCATATTCATAACTGTTCCAGAGGCTTGGTGAAGAAAAGTAAGGTTCGCTTTCTTTTTCCTTCCTACCCAGCCCGTCATAGACAGTTTGCCTGCTCACCATGGAATTGACAGCGAAACCTTTAGCAGAGTTTTTAACAATTCTTCCCAGAACATCATATTCTATTACTGTCTTAGCATCTAAATTGTTTGTAGTAGTTATAGTGTAACCTCCGGTACTCAGCTTTAGGTATGCATTTGCAGATGTAATCGGAATCAGCGATGAACCTGTCACTGTGGAACTCGTTAATTTTCCCCAATTGTCATAAACAAAATCACTCACTACCCCTAAATAATCTGATGACTGCGTCACCTGTCCCAGATCATTATATGTAAAGTTACTAATAAATCCCCGATGATCCGTTTTTTTGATAACAAAACGTTTGGTTGAATCGTACTGATCTATAATTGTTCGTGGAGCAGGAACAGGAGACGCACTCGGAGCAGTTATGGTCTTAGTCAAAAGATTTCCTAACGCATCATATGTCATATCTTCGACAATGGCGTAGGTATTATTTCCCTTTTTCTCTGTTTTACTTAAATTAAAACCGGAATAAGTAAAAACTTCCTCTGCATTCCTGGTATCGCCAGAAGCAGTATTTCGAGCTGTTGAAACCACTTTTTTGGGTCTTCCTATATAATAGGACGCTCCTGCTCCCAATGGATTATTTTCATACTCAGTATCAATGATAGTACTTCCCTGGAACGTAGAACCCACATAATGGTTTGTAGTGGCCCTTACCTCCAATCCATAATAATTACCACCTTCCGAACCACCATCATAAGAATAAACAGTCTCTGTCCTTACTCCGCTAACATGATCTTCCACTCTTTGTCCGGCCAAAAGTACATTAAAAGTACTTTTATTGGAATCCGGTGCTCCTGCATTTGGAGCAGCTGCCACTGTCGGTGATGCTGTAAATTTAGCATTTCCTGTACTGGCACTTGCTATAAAACCAGGCTGTAAAATAATCGTAGGGGCATTATAACTGACCGCTAAATTATCTCCAACAATGGATGACGCCATAATCAAGCTGCCTGCCCTAAATGTCTGGCCAGATGTCACATCATCGGTGATATTGAGTTCATCATCAATAGTAATTGTATTGACTTCATCTCCTTCCGAATATTTAAATGTATTAAAGAAATTGCTTTTTGTACTAAGCAGTTCCCCTGGCACATTATCAAATACAGTGGATTTCGATGTACTGGTCCATGTAAAAACATTAGCTCCTCTCAAATAGGGAATGTTATACTGAGTTGTCCATATCTTTTTATCAGAATCAGACAGGTACCAGCTGCTTCGTGTCGTCTTTTTAAAGCCAACCGTCCCGTAATTAAAATTAGATACAAATCCAAAGTATCTGAAATCCTGAAACTTAGAAATCCCGTTAATGGTAGCAGTCAGCTTGGAAACCAGATAATTATCTGAATTTCGCGTAATTTCAATATCAGGGTAATTAACCGCATTTTCTGAAGAATAAAAATCAGTAGAAGGTGCTCCCAGACCTCCACCAGCGGCTTCCATCGGCTTATAATCTATGGTTTGTTTGATATTTCCGCCAGATTCTGTAACAATAACCAATCTATTTTCCGTGTTGACATTTTTATTGAACTGGTAATATTCAATTTTATTATAATGTCCTCTTACCACAACTAAATCAGTATCACCACCATTATATCTGTAATTGGAGGTAATCGGGATAGGAATATCAGGAGAATTAGAAAACAGTACTCCGGAATCATATCCAGCACTAAATCCCGCTGATCCTACCTTGCCAATGTTATTAATAAAGCCTGTTACCTGCCATTCTGTATCGTGATTGTTGATGGTCCAGTCGTCTTTAAAGTATTTTCTCCAGACGCGTACCAGATCTGACTTGCCATCTTTATTAATATCTATAGCATAATAATTGCTAAAATGTGCCTGGGTAGTGTAGGGAACAGGTTCCTTGGTACTGTCGGGACGATATTCAACTATATTATGAGATTCTTTAACAAAAAAACTTCCTCCTGCCGAATTTGGATTGCTATAATAAATATCCCATCCCGTTTGCCCTGATCCGCCAGAGCCGCTTGCGAACATCACATCGGTTTTAGTATCACCATTAAAATCCCCTAACAAGATCTGCTTAGTATCATTATAATTAGTAAAATTACCATATCCAATTCTTACCATGTTGTACCAAGGTGCAGCATTGAGAGCCTGCAATTCTAAAACAGAATAATTACCACTCGGACTTATATACAGAATATCTGATTTACCGTCCCCATTCATATCAGCAATAAACCTTTGTCCTTTTGCAAACATGTAGGCGGCATCTCCCGTTAGGACCATATTGCCTTTTGAATTATCGGAAGTTGAAGCATTCGTGCTCAGGTCAATTAACCTTGCTTCCCTAAAATTGTCATTTTCATTAAGCTTCCAATAAAACCCTTCTGAATAACCACTCGAATTTATGTAATCTGTCCAGGTATACTTCTGGTCTTTTGACATAACTAGCACTTCAGAGATACCATCACCATTAAAATCACCTGATAGATAAACATTTCTTCTCTCCGACTCCGGAAAGGGAATTGTCGGCACATAACTTTCGTCTTCGTCCATGTAGGAAGGGTCTATATGAATTTTATTGTTCATAGGGACACTTTTAATGGCTGCACTGGTCAATGTGTTGCCAGAAAGTTCAAAAGTATTAAATTGAATATTGGTATTTGAACCTACCGGAACAACAACGGACTGATATTGATTAATTTTACTATAATTTTTAAGTAAGGTTGCCGAAAAAATCAGACTGTAAGGAATGTTATAGGGGAAATTTATAGGAGCATTACCGGAGGTACCTTCAAAGAGTTTGGTGAACATTTTATTATCTGAAACAAAATCAAGCCTTCCATCGCCATCAAAATCACCTGCCAGATCCGTTTTATCAAAAGCAAGATTATTGGTATAAGTCTTCTCTGTTCTTTCCTGATTTGCTGGACTTGGTGCATAGCTAAAGGTAACCGGATTGGAGACTTCCATCTGCCCGTTTATTTCCTGAATACTTTTCACCCTTTCATAGCCTAATCCTGAATCGGTATCATGCTGGAGCTGATAAGTTCTAAATAAATTATTATTAGCATAAACCTTTATATTGTCCAATATCTGGGTTGCATAAACAGCCTGGCCTTTGAGATAATCCCTTTCGATACGCTTGGCATCCCTGTAAGTAAATGCAATCTTGTTCTGCGCGGCAATTCCGGCTACGGTGTTACCACTGAATGTAATGGTATCGATATACAACTGACTGGTGCTGTTATAGGAAACGGTTTTATAATTATAATCCACAAAGTTTCCATAGGTATCCTCGTAATGGACAATATACCAGGAGTTCAGCGAAACCGAATTCTGCAGGCTTCCCGATCCTTTTGAACCATACCATCTTCTTGATCCGTCGGGAGCCGTAACTACAAAATACATCGTACTACCTTCCACTTTCATCTCTATCCGGGTATTGCTTTTATATTCTGTTTCGTAAGTAGATCCTGATGCCCAATAGGTGCCGGTTTTGATCAAAAGACGCTGACCGTCAAGTGCAAGTTTATCGTTATCATCAAAATCAACCCCATCCACAAATCCGTCTATATCGCGTCTTGTTGCGATACGGCTTATTGTCGAAATACTATTGATGCTCCATCCCTGTCCTGCAATACCTCCTCTTACCCCACTGCTGTAAACTAAATTTATTGCAGGAGCTACATTTTTAATACTTGGCGGCACAGCTATAGGAAGCGTATAGACAGCTGACCCTGATGATGAAATCTGAAGTTCCCCTTTAGTATCGGCAAAATTCTGCGAAAAGGAATAAACTGAAAATAAAAAAAAAATGAAATAATATAGTTGCTTCATAATTAAATTTATTGCTTGATGATTTTAATGGTTTTCTGGTCTCCGTCTTTATAATTAAGGACTACCAAATAAACCCCTCTGGAATATTCCCCAAAGGAAATAATCTGATTGTCTATGTTTTCTGTTCTGGAGAGACTCTGCAGCACTTGGCCTGATATTCCATAAACTACAATGGAAGAAACCTTATTGTCGTTTATAAGCTCCCATTTTATATAAAGCTGCTCTTTTACCGGATTGGGGTAATAGGAAATGACATCTTCTTTTGAGAATTTAAGCAGATCATCATCAGTAACCGCTTCAATCTCTTTAACTTCTTCTGCAGATTTCCCTGTCGGATTGCAGCCTGAAAGGCATAGACTCCGCACAATCTGGTTTCCAGCAGAATCATAGCTGAAAGTGATTTTCTGCTGGGCATTCGAGAAAGCGCAGAACCCAAATAACAAAAGTGTAATTAGTTTTTTCATTGTTTATTTTCAAGTTTATCTAAACGCTTGTTTTGTTCTGAAATAATCATTTTTAGGTTTTCAGTTCTCTTTTCCTGTTCAATCATATATAGTGTCAGTTCTTCAATTTTCTGCAAAAGCTTGGAATTCATTTCTCCCAAATTGATTCCGTTTTTTAAAACTTCTTCTTCACTTGGAATATTTTCTAAATGCCCTTTCTCTGTGATATGTCTTTCTACTTCTCCAAGTGTAGGAAGAGCATAATCCTTTTTGAAAACAAAATCTGGCCAGCTCCAGTTCATATCCACTTTTACTTCTTGTGAATGTATCGTTCCTTTGACATCTAATTTGTTGGTTGGGTTAGATTTTCCAATCCCTACATTTCCATCTCCAGATATCTCCATCGCGATGGCTCCTGAAAAAATCTGATTCTCTGTCACTGGAGCAGGATTAGAGGTGTAGAAAAGAATCTTTCCTTGATTAGGTCGGCCATTTCCAGGCAACATTATTGCTCCTCCAGACAGAGACGGATGTGTATTTGCAGTTTTTAAATCTTCATTATTAGAAAAATAAAGATTCGATGATATTAGAACACTTCCATGATTATTAGTGCTGAAATTTGCATAGTTTTTAGTACTTGTTTCTATATCCGACTGGCCAAATGCCGCATTGAAACTATTAATCTGCCCCGCAACCTCCAGTTTAGACTTTGGACTTAGCGTACCAATGCCTACATTTCCATTTTCTATTAGCCTTATAAAAGCGCTATTCAGATTTTTGCCAACAACATTTAATTCAGTGAAATCGCCAATTCCTGATGTCCAGCTGGTGTAAAGTATATTTTTACTTGCCCATCCTGTACCTCCTACAGACAATTTAATCCCATGGAACTCTCCGACCGTCAATGGAGACGTTAGCTGATTGGTGCCTATCCCGATATTGCTGAAAATGACATCTCCGCGGTCATCATTTAAAGCGTTACTAGTCAAATCTTGCGAAAAACATAGTGCATTAGAAAATAAAAGGAATAAATAAAGTATTCTTTGTTTCATTTTTTGTTTAATTTTTACGATGATATAATTAATTATTCAATTGATTCTCTAATCCTGAGATCCTTTCTTGCATCGATTTTATAGCTCGATTTTCTTTTTTAAGAGTATCAATTTCGTCACTTTGCTTTTTGTTTATCTTTTGCTGTTCGATCATATATAAAGTCAACTCTTCAATCTTCTGTAAAAGTTTTACATTCATTTCTCCCAGATTAATGCCGTTTTTCAAAACTTCTTCTTCGCTTGGAATGTTTTCCAAATGTCCTTTCTCAGCAATATGCTTTTCAATTTCTTCAAGTGTTGGCAGTTTATGATCCTTTTTGAAAACAAAATCGGACCAGCCAATCATATCTACTTTTACTTCTTGCGCATGCATGGTTCCTTTGACATCAAGTTTGTTCTTTGGATTAAGAATGCCAATACCTACATTTCCATTCCCTAAAATTCTTAGTTTCTCTGTCTGTCCTGTTAAATAGGATTCTTGAGTAAAAAACTGCATCCCATATGTATTGTTTCCTCCACTTTGAGTAATTGTTTTTATTGATGTACCAAATGTGTCTATATTTGCGATATTTATTGAGTGTGCAATCATAATTGTTGACTCATTATCAACATTTGAAGAGTTTCTAACCAAAATACTTCCATTATTGACCTCTAACTTGGCTAAGGGATTCCCCGTCCCAATTCCTAAATTTCCCAATGAAGAAAAAATAAACGTATCTTTAATTGCTGATGTCGTTGAAAAAACAATTGATGCGGCATCGTTAGCTGGATTGTATTCAGATCTTATTCGTGCCATCTCTTGATTATTATACTTTGAAAAAATAATATCGCCAGCATCATCTTGCCTAAAGGAATATGCTTGAAAATTCAAGTCTGTACCATTTCCCAATTTAATTCCCTGCTCAAAGTTTGTTTGCCCAAGAAGTAAAGAATTACTTGTTATCAATAAATAAAAAAATAATTTGTTTAAAATTCTCATAAAAGGTTAGTGATGTTTGCTTCCAATTTTTCTACACGTTCTAATAATGATTTATTCAGATCATCATTGTTTTTCTTTATCAAGGTATTTTCATTTAATAGATAATTAATCTGCTTATCCTTATTGATTAAATACAAAGTCAGTTCCTCTATTTTCTGAAGAAGCTTAGCATTTATCTCTCCCAAATTAATTCCATTCTCTAGAACCTCTTTTTCACTTGGGATATTTTCCAAATGCCCTTTTTCTTTGATGTGTTTCTCAACTTCCTGAAGTGTTGGCAACTTGTATTCTTTTTTGAAAACAAAATCTGGCCAGCTCCAGTCCATATCAACTTTTACTTCTTTAGAATGGATGGTTCCGTTTACGTCTAATTTGTTTTTTGGATTAATAGTGCCAATGCCTATATTACCTTTATTAATAGTCAAATAGGTTTGAGCATCAGTTCCCCATGATTGAATATTATCTAAAGGATCTCTCTCCCACCATGTTTTTGTATCGACATTTGGCGTTTTAAAAGAATTATCTATAGAAATACCATCGTGGAGCCTAGAATTGTACCAATTGTTTAGAGTTCCATCTCTAAAAGTCCATAATCTATTGATAATAGTATTTTCCCCCACGTTTCCACCTCTTTCATTTATTAATTGAAAAGAATTGATTGTATTCCCTAGAGCTAGTGGCTCGTAACTTTTAATTGTTCCATAAACATCCAATTTTGCAGACGGAGAAATTCCAATGCCGACATCCCCATTATGGCTAATATTCATTTTTTCATTTAAAACACTGTTTTCTCTAGTGAAAAATTTTAACCCACCTGAACCACCATTTGCAGAATCTAAATAATATGACGAAATTCTGCCTACTGTATGATATTGATTAGCGACATTAAAATCAATATCTATACGAGTTAAGTCAGCATTAGGGCTATCATTTGCTGACAATATTAGGTGCCCCATTTTAGCATTGTTAAAAACTTCTAGTTTAGCACCTGGCTGATTTGTTCCAATACCTACATTTCCTGAAGACGATTCAAAAATATTCTGAGCATACCCCATATTTATAGCAAAAACAGCAGAGATTAAAAAAATCTTTTTCATTATCTTATTTCTTTTTCAATTTTCTCCATTCTTTTTTTCAAGTCTGTATTTTCCTTTTTCATTTCAATTATATATAAAGTCAATTCTTCAATTTTCTGCAGAAGCTTGGCATTCATTTCTCCCAAATTAATTCCTTTTTTCAATACTTCTTCTTCACTCGGAATGTTTTCTAAATGACCTGTTTCGGCTATATGTTTTTCAACCTCTTCTAATTTAGGTAGAATGTACTCTTCTTTAAAAACAAAATCAGGCCAGCCAAAAATGTCAACCTTCACTTCTTTGGAATGAACTGTTCCATTCACATCTAACTTATTTAATGGAGTGCTTGTCCCAATACCAACATTCCCACCACCACCCTGAATAATCAAATCGCTCCACGCGTTTAATTGTGAATTATGTGCCCCAAACCAGGACTTACCACCATATTCTCCCATCACAATTGCATTTTTATCACCTGTTGCGACAATTCTTCCACGCCAAATATTGTCTGAACTT
Source organism: Flavobacterium olei (assembly GCF_039749035.1). Lineage (NCBI taxonomy): Bacteria > Pseudomonadati > Bacteroidota > Flavobacteriia > Flavobacteriales > Flavobacteriaceae > Flavobacterium > Flavobacterium olei. The sequence goes on along the minus strand of NZ_JBDKWC010000009.1, from coordinate 122,085 downwards.
CCAGTTTCCTTAACGTACAATTTGCTTTGATATCCTTCTTCCCATGTTCCAATACTAATACTTTCATTAGCAGATATCGTAAAGGCAGGAGTAGATTGATTGACAGACCAATTGTAGATTGAAAAGCTTGATTCTGTAATCATATTAGCCCCCGAACTAATTGCCCAGGTATTTCCAGCTGGATTTTTAAGAAATATTTTTGTCGTATTTGCATTTACGCTTCCGCTGCCCAAAGTGAGTGCTCCATTTACGTGTAATCTAGTATCTGGATTAGTTAAACCTATTCCAAAATTTCCAGTTGAAATAAAGGAAGTGCCATTATCTTTAAAATATACAGTATTACCTATTAAAGTTCCACCACTAAAATCTTCTTCATGATTTAATGATAAAACATTCGATGGTGAATGGACAAAAGCTCTTCCTCCTGCTCCTCGACCTGCAAACCTAAAAGTCACTTCAGCCATTCCATTATAAGAAAAAATATTATTTCCATTGGGTGAGTTAATTTGGGAATAGGAACTTATTGTAAGGAAAAGAAAAATTTGAATATATGATTTCTTCATAACAAATTATTTAATTTTTGATTTAATAGACACAGATAAAAATTAACGGCGAAAAACTTTAGCAGTTGGATATTTAACATTGAGCATAATTATCAGCGAAAATAATTTAATATACTTACAATCCTTTACGGTTTTCCGTAAAATTTAGTCTTTTATGGCTTTTATTAAATTTTTCGATTTTCCTTAATAGTAAAATAGACTGACACATTTTAATCTCCATACCACTTCGCCTCACAATCATTTTTCAGTGTGCATCGGACTGTCGAATGAACTCTTGGGATCAATCCTTTATATTACAAACTACTGATCCCTATTGAGGTCCAGAGAAAAATTTGATACCAATGATCTTAAATAGTGGTATCATCATTTTGGAGGCATGTGATTATTCATGTTGTTCTGTTCTTACCCTAATAATTATTGGCAACTTCACCACGGCGAAAGATATTCACTACTTAAAGATCATTATCTTATTAAATGAAATTGATGAATTTACCTCCGAAGAAAATCGTCTTACCATGGCGCGAGACTTATTGTAATAAATAGTCCCCTAGCATCCAAATATAGTTTCGTAACTTAAAATCAGTTTAAATTCCGTACTCGAAATTTAGGTGGATTCTGTTGCATCTGTCGTATAAATTCGAAAGAAATCAACGGTCCCAAATTTATGCAGCCAATTTACAAAACAATTAAACATGCTTGTTCCGGGCTTAAGCATCTGATTCTTTCTCAATATATGTACCACTTCCATTCCACCCAAGGTTCATTTGGCAGATTCAAAACTTTTGAAACCCAAGCTATTTTGTATTCGCCATTTAATAAATCGATGATTCTGCTCAACTATATTGTTAAAATATTTGCACTCGCACGTTGCACTCCTAATACTTCTTCCATTGTTCGTCCTGAAATACCGGCGTGTGAGATGGCGGCGTTATTTACCAACAATGTAAGATATCCAAATTCACCTTTAATTCTTTTTACTGCTACATTAATAGAATCTGAATCTGTAATATCCAGCTGAATTGCTTTTGAAATATCGCCAATTTCTGCAGCAGCAGCTTGTCCTTTTTGAAGATCGCGAGAGCCTATATAAACTATATATCCATTGTTGGATAGCGCTTTAGCTATTTGAAAACCTACACCTGTATTAGCACCTGAAACTACTGCTACTTTATTTCCATTTGTCTGCATAATTTTAATTTATTTAAATTTTATGTTCAAAGATCCGCATTACTTAAACAGGTCATGTAGCCAAATCAAGAACATTTGTAGCCGAATCGAGGAATTATAACTCCACATTTCGATGGTAATATTATTTATATCAATAAGTTAGAATTACATTAATACAGTGACAAATACTGCCAAGCACGGCCATCATCTGCGAAATTTCACAGATTTTGTTTTGAATCATTAAATTCACGCACAAACATTAAAATTAAACTAATGCAGGGAGAAGACGATTTAAGAGGACTTGCCAAGATTATGGCTTTAATGAGAGCACTAAGTATCATTATAATATTGATGCACCTATATTGGTTCTGCTACGGTTTTTCAAGAGAATGGCTGGACATTGGAAATAATCAATAAAATATTAGGAAATTTCCATCGTACCGCCGGACTGTTTTGGCATACGTTATATACCAAAGTATTCGCTTTAATATTGTTAGCATTGAGTTGTTTGGGTACAAAGGGAGTTAAAGACGAAAACATAACCTGGAATAAAATTTATATGCCTTGGGGAATTGGTTTTACTCTTTTCTTTCTTATGTGGCCATTATTTAAACTCTCAGTGAACACGGCTACATTTTTTTAGGTCTTAACCACTGCTTTAGTTTATATCGCTTTAATGGTAGCTGGAGTTTGGATGAGCCGTTAACTACAGAGAATCCGAATAGAGGACAATAAAAAACAATATTCATAGAACTTATATATATTATTGAAATTTATTATTAAAAGAAACATACTAATTAGTATGTTTTTTTATTATCTTTACACCGTCAAATTATGTTCCGGATTAAAGATGGCGGAAGACGAGGAAAAATATAATATAATTTGTAATATTTAAACCATTGTATGCCTGAGGCTTTAGTCTTCTACTATCATGCATCTGTATAATATGCGATAAAATAATATTTGATAGTACTTAAAAAATCTATGAAGAAATCCGTTCTAGTAGCAGTTATCATCATTTTGGTCGGCTGTCTTTATTTTCTGATACGTAATGGAGATTTAATCTCAAAGAATGAAGATACAGTGCTGTTTAATCAAAAACTTTCACATTATGGTTTATTCCAAGGTAAAATTTCCGATTTAAAACCTTGTGACCAAGCAGAAATAATAGAACTGGCATCTCAACTATTTACCGATTATGCGGAAAAGCAGCGAATAATAGTATTGCCTAGAGGGAAAAAGATGAAAGGAAATGGTTCCGGTCTTCCAGATTTTCCTGACGGTACTATAATCGCCAAATCATTTTATTATTCGAAAAGAATTTTGGGTAAATCTACAAGTAGGTATATAGTGGAAACGAGGCTTCTATTAAAAGATAAAGCTATATGGAATGCTGCAACATACAAATGGAATGCTTCGCAAGATGAAGCTTATTTGTCTACCAACGGTGCAATGGTTCCTATTTCGTTTGTGGATGAGAAAGGTAAAAATAGGCAGATAAAATATAGAATCCCATCATCGCAAGATTGCATTTCATGTCACCCCCAAGAAGGACAGTTGATGCCAATCGGCCCAAAACTAAGAAATATTAATCTAGCTGTTAGTCGAGACAAGCAGCTTTTAAATCAAATAGAATACCTCAACCATAAAGGCAAATTAGAAATACTGGATACAAAATCTATAAAGACAATAGCTAACTATAAAGATGAATCTCAGCCATTGTCTAAAAGAGCACGGGCATATCTTGATATTAACTGTGCGCACTGTCATAATCCCGCCGGTTTGGCTTCATATACACAACTTGATTTGCGTTATGAATTACCTTTTAATGAGACAGGAATCAGACTGAAGCAAGGCAATATACCTACACGATTGACAATTTCTGGAGAAATGCACATGCCGAAAATAGGAACTACAATAAATCATGAAGAAGGAATAAATATGATTATGGACTATATCAGAAATCTTACAAAACACTAAAAATAAAGTAACATGGATATGGGATTTTATTTTATTGATTCATATTGTTTGGCGATAGCTATAGCTCCTTCTGTCTGGATTGCAGTAGGTCTTGGGTTAATTATAGATGTTACGAAACATAAAGAAATTAGTAGGTGGACAATGCCTATGTAGTTGTATGTAAGCCTGCGCGGCATTATTATCTACAGTCGTGATGAGACCTTATTAACAATAACCTCTAGTTAAGCGGAAGTATTGTATCTCCCTTATCAGACGAACTTTAATTTACTTTCTAAAAAAATAAACATAACTTTAAATAACTATCACATGAATCTAACAAAATTAATTGCATTATCAGGCCTAGTACTATTAAGCTGTAAAAAAGAAGAAAGCGAAAGACCGACTGTCACCACTTTCGAAAAAAACGTTTCTAAAAAGGACAGGCAAATTGATGTTGAAAATATACAAACTGCAAGTTTTAAAATCGAGGGAATGACCTGTGCGATAGGATGTGCAAAAACGATTGAAAAGGAATTATCTAATCTTGATGGAGTAGAAAAAGCTATAGTTGATTTTGAAAAAAAATCAGCAATAGTTGTGTATGACAGAACAGTACAAAATACTGAAATTTTAACTGTGACAGTGAAGAAAGTTGGAGACGGTAAAACGTATAAAGTTTCTGAAATTAAAATATGATCAGTCAAGGAATAGACAGCATTCAAGTGAGCGCTGTCTTTTTATTTAAAAATTAAATCTGTCGCTGCAATCTAGAGACGCTCTAAAATTACTAGTTTAACACTATGTCAAAAAGATAATTATTTTTTTTGCTGACAAGTACTATTTTTTGTTATTTTACAAAATACTAATTAGTATCTTTTATAAATATGAAAAAGGCAGAAGCTACACGATTGACGATTTTATTAAAGGCCTTTGAATTAATATATGCTAAAGGATATCAGACTACCAGTGTTGATGAGATTATTGCTACCACGCAGGTTACAAAAGGAGCATTCTATTATCATTTTAAAACAAAAGATGAAATGGGACTTGCTATCATCAACGAAATTTTAATACCAAAACTTACAAAAAATTTTATTGAGCCTTTTCAAAATGAATCCAATCCAGTCAACATAATTTATAATCTTATGCATTATCTTTTGATTGAAGATGATTTTTTAAAGGTTGAATATGGTTGTCCTGCTGCTAATTTTACACACGAAATGACTCCCTGGAATGAAGAGTTTAGAATAGCTTTGGATGCATTAACTCAACAATGGACAAAGGCAATGATCGTAATCCTCGACAAAGGAAAAGAAAATGGGCATATTAGAAAAGATGTAAATTCACAGCAAGTGACATTGCTCATCTTGTCAGGATACTGGGGCATACGAAATTTCGGAAGACTTGAAAATAGCAAAAAGATCTATCTACCTTATTTAAAAGAACTTAAAAATTATTTAAATAATTTAAAATAATTTTTTTACCAAAAAACATACTAATTAGTATGTTTTTGTTTTATCTTTGTACTTGAAATTAAAAAAAATTAAAAAAATGAACACACTTACTCATATTGTTCCCGAGTTTACATTTACAACTGCTCTTGCTGCTGTTGCAATCGCCATTATCTTCATATCAACAATGTCATTCGTTAAAGAACCACATAGGCAAAAAATAAATGCTCTTCTAATTGCAGGTGCAGGTGCTGTCTATTGGAGTGGTGGTTTGGGAATTTGGGAATTCATATTTGGTACGATTATGTTAATCGTTGCTTTTAAAGGGTTGAAGAATTACTATTTTATCGGAATTGGATGGCTACTTCACAGTTGTTGGGATATCCTTCATCATTTATATGGCAATCCTATTGTTTACCTTGAACCGTCTTCTTCGGCCGGGTGCGCTGTATGTGATCCAATTTTAGCGCTATGGTTTTTCTTTGGAGCACCTTCCATTTTTGACCTATTCAAAAAACAAAAATCAATAACAGCATAAAATGCAAACTTCTCTATTATTGTTACATTCATTTACCCGCTGGCTGGTATTGATCTTTATTCTTTATTCCATTTATAGAGCGTTCATTGGCTTTATGAAAAATAAGACGTTTACTAAAACCGATGATTCTTTACGACATTGGACGGCAACAGTCGCACACATCCAATTAATAATTGGAATAATACTTTACACAAAAAGCCCAATCGCAAAAGCCTTTTGGTCAAATTCAGATACATCGGTAAAAGATTTTGACATGATTTTTTTTGGAATAATACATATTACATTAATGTTGATATCTATCGTTTTCTTAACCATTGGTTCAGCAATGGCAAAAAGAAAATCAACTGACCGAGAAAAATTCAAAACTATGCTGATTTGGTTTACTGTTGCCTTGATAATCATTTTTATCGCCATTCCCTGGCCCTTTTCACCCTTATCAAACAGACCCTATTTAAGAACATTTTAATTATGACAAAGTATTTTACTACAACAGTCGGGCGTTTGAGGCTCATTGCCTTTTTAGAAGGTATTTCTCTACTTATACTTATTTTTATCGCCGTTCCGCTAAAGCATTATTTTGAAGATCCTTCATTAGTAAAAGCTATGGGACCAATTCACGGAGCACTATTTCTACTCTTTATTATCAATGCTTTAAGTGTAGGTGTAGAAAAAAAATGGAAATTCATAGACACAACTTGGAAAGTCCTTTTAGCATGTATCATTCCTTTTGGAACTTTCTACATAGATCATAAGATACTTCGGAACTTAAATACAGATTAATAACTGTAGGAAAAATATTTTGTAGACCAGCAAAATCAAATAATATTCCAACATATCTTTTATGTAATTTGGATATTAAAAAAAAAAAAAAATGTGAGTAGAAGTTGTCTCCAAACAGAACAATTAAAATAGTTTTGAAGTTTACTTTAGAACTATTTTAAACTCACATGTACAGAAACTATCAAATCAACTGAAATTGCCGTTAAAATGGGATTCACTATTCAGAGATAATCAATAAAGTATTTGTTTTTCCAATAAGATTAAAAGAATAACTTTCGAAATGCTTATTATAATATTGTTACTATATTTTAAAGTATGTCAATGGAAAAATTTTATAATGAAATTCTAGTAAAATAGAAGAAGAGTTATATGAATTAGAAATACTTGATGATTTGGACTCCAGGCACTTGACAGCCATAATCGAATTACTCTTTTAGAGATCATAGAGGACAGGCATAATAACGGCTATATAATCTTGACATCACAAATCCCAGTCCAAGGCTGGTATGACAAAATTGGAGAAAAACCGATGCCGATGCAATATTAGACAGTCTTATACACCAATCTCACAGGCTTGAATTACATGGAGAATCGATGAGAAAGAAAAGAGGAGTAAACAAAGAGTGATATTTTATTATATTTGAATACTAATTAACAGATGAAAAAATATGGTTTTTAATCAAAACGGAGGTGGTCATTTTGCTCCGAATTAGGTGGTCATTTTGAACTGGAATCAGGTGATCACTTTAAAACGGAATGGGGTGATCAATATAACCGGAATTTGCAAAAAACATTTGAAAATATATTTAATATTGATTTAGGGGACTTTTATCATACCTACTTAGAACTCGTAGCAGAAAAACTACCCGAACTAAATTCCTTGATGCACTGCGTATTAGTCTAACGTGAAAAATGGATGGACAAGATGAAAAATAGTTGTCGCTTTTAACAACTATTTTTTACTAATTTTTTATTATGTAAGTTCTTCACAGTGGTAGCCGATGTTTTGAAGTAAATTTATTGTCTTTTCTGCAATTTCTATCTGACTATCAATACGTAAAATTTTGTCACAGTCTTCTAGGTCAAAATTCCAAATAGAATTAGGTAACTGCATGTCAAGTAAAGGTTTAAGCTCCATTGCAGCTAAATCGTCAAATACATTTGTTTTGAATACAAAAATCATATTTTATTTTTTTTGCTCGTTTATAATCTTTTCTAGGTCAGTCCAAGCGCCACCATTATATATGTTTTTAAAACCTAGCTCCTTTAAAAGATCTTCTACTTTTACACTTCTTAGGCCATGAGAACAATTCGTTATATAAGTTTTTTTTGAATAAAGTTCGTTGTATCTCTCCCTTATAGCCCCTAATGGAATGTTGATGGAGCCATTAATGTGACCTGTCGCATACTCACCAGTTGTTCTGACATCTAATATTATTGCACCATTTGCAATTTTTTTATCAAGTCCATCGGCAATCATCACAAACGATAACTGCGGTATCCAACATATACCACTAAAAGTGATATTAGCATAATTACTGCTAATACGCAACTATATATGGGGTGGCTTTGAAAATACAATATTATTCCAAGGATTAATTGTATATAAGCTATAGCAACTGTCCAATGTATAACAGCATCGTCAATTTTAATAGATATAGATTTAAAAAAATATATTTTGTATGCTTTGTAAATTGCTAATATCAGGCTTGCTAATACGAGCCAACGCATAAAGTTGTGATAAAATGTGAATAACTGATACATCTGCTTCTGTAAATATTATGCAAATATACTCAAAAACATACTACATAGTATGTTTTATAGAATAAAATTTGGTCGCCGTTATATCCTCACATAATTATTTTTTGCTACGACTTCTGGATTCGAGGTACAAATAAGGTACAAATTTTAGCAAAAAAGTACCAAATATTGCAAAAAACAATTCAATAAAAAAAGATCTACAATGTTAATTACCAACATTTTAGCTCTTTTCGTTATTTTTGTATTGCGTTATTTTGTGCCTGTTACTTTCCTGCAAAAAAAAACAAATAAGCATGCTATTTCAATATTATAAGTAAGTAGTATGTAATTTGAACTAGGAATCAATATAAAATCATATTTTTTTTAAGTCGTCGACAAAATGGTTCGAGAATTGTCTCGTTAGGGTTAGAATAAAATAGAATTTTATAATTAAAAAAAGTTACAAATTACTATTCTAAGTTTTGTGGCAAAATCATGGCACACTTTACTTGGAAGAACTAGAAGTTCAAGCTGGAGTTGAAGCGAAAAAAAATAACTTAGACAAAGCAATCGTATTTTTAAAAAAAGCAATAGCAATTGAAGACCAGTTAAATTATAACGATCCTCCTGATTGGTTTTTCTCCGTGAGACATTATTTAGGTGTTGTTTTGCTTAAAGCAGGAAAATATGCCGAAGCAGAAAAATCTACAGACAAGATTTACAAACACTCCCAAAAAACGGTTTCGCCTTAATCGGACTTTATAATGCTTTAACCTTACAGAAAAAAGAAAAAGAGGCTTTAAAAATTAAAACCTCTTTTGATAATTCTTGGCAATATGCCGATGTGAAAATTGTGGGGTATTCTAATATTTTATAGTGAAAAATTAGATGTATTTCGATTTTACAAATTTAATTTATTAAAAAAAGCAGCTAAAATTACAATCAAAATCAAAGGTGAAATTATAAAGAAAATCACCAAAATACCATTTCTAATTTTCAATGTTTTAGATTCATTAATCCATCTTTCTCTAAAAACAAAATACATATTATTATATCTTTTTTTATTGTAAAGAAAAATTAGAAACATTATTGTTAAAACAATAGCTTTTTCCCATACAGGAGTATTATCTCTATCAGGAACCTCAAAAAAACTAAACAAAACAGCAAAAAATAAAAACAAAATGTATAAACTCATTATTAAAGTTAAAGTCAGGAGAGCTGTGATCGATTGTGATCCATCTCTTTTGAAATATTTTTTTGCTATTCGATAGTATGTGTAATCAAATATCTTATTCATTATTCTCATTATTCTTATATGTTTATCTTCCCACCTTTTCGTTAACATAATTACCAACACTATCAGTTATAGTTGTTCCTGTTATCAATCCAACACCTATATCAGCAGCAGCATAAGTTAGAGAGACTGGTGCTGATGCAAATAGCAGTGCTCCCCCTATTACAACTTTTGCTCCTGTTCCCCATGTCAGTCCGCTCTTGCTTGTGAAATCCTCATATACTGTTAATCCCATTCTTGCAACTCCAAGAGCTTTTCCTGCACCTGCAGTTAATTTAAGAGTTTTCGAAGCATGTCGCAGATTTGATACATTAGCACCCTTAGCACTATATTGGATTAAAAGTTCACTTTTGTTTAAAACCATTCCTTCGTAGCCTATTATCGCCGATCCAGATTTAAAATCACTTTTATTCTGCTGAGCTTTGGATCTGTTTTGTGAATTTTTACTTGGCGGATCGATCCTGTCTCCCCACATTTGATGAGCAGCATGATTTAATCCACTAACAACTAAACCCGATACAGCTCCCTGCCAAAAATTGCCTCCCGTCATGGCTGCTCCTGCACCTCCAGAGACAGTTCCGAAGGCAATCATTCCAATCGCATTATTTGCTCCCATTGCACCGCTTAATCCCTGATGAGAAAAAGTCTGTGTTACAAATTGCCCCTCAGTAAGATTCGCATTTGACTGGAAACTTGTTTCTGTCGTCGCGCCTCCACTCCAAACGCTGGAAGCAATACTACTTAAGGCTCCTGCTGCAAACCCACTCCAGAAATTGCCACCAGAAATTGCCGTCATTCCTCCCTGGAAAGTTCCATGCGCAGCAGCACTGAATGCTGCCTGAGAGTAAAAATTAGTAAAAAGGCTTCCAGCCGCACTTCCTATTCCAAAAGTCACTGCAGAACTCGCCGCACTAATAAATGTTGCCTTAACCAATCCTCCAACAGTGAATGGAACATCAGCAACCAAGGCGGTAATAGTATATGTCAGAGCTGCTATGGCAGCTCCAATACCAATAACTACACCAATGCCAATTTCTGCAACCTCCCCGCTAGGGTCGGTATACTTCAGCGGATTATTCAGAACGTAGGCATACTTGTTGTAATTCTGCGTATTGTAAGGCTCCTGCACGTAATTATCCGGCTGCAGGAATCGGTGCAGCTTCGGGTCGTACAGACGCCCGTTCATGTGGATGATCCCTACGCTCTGCAGATGCTCGTGCCCTGTATAGCCTCGGTCTAAAACCGTCAATCCTGCAAGAATATTTCCTGCCCCGTCCTGAACTTTTACAATGCTTCCCCAGGCATCAAATAAGCGCTTCTCTACAACAGCTCCGTTCTGGTCGCTTATGGCGAAAATGGTTCCCTGATAGTCTCTGTGCAAATATAGGTAATTCTGAGCAGTTCCGTTGCTTTTCAGCACGACTGGAGCGCTGTAGCCATCACCGCCTATGTAAGTCACAAATTCGATTTCTCCAGTAACGGTATTGTGCTTAACCTCCATAGTGCCGTCAGCCGAATAGTGCTTGCGGTAAGTCCTCTGCAGCTTGTCATCAGTCAGGCTTCCGTAAAACATCGAGCTTCTGTCATTTCCGTCATTATAGGTGAAGCTTATTTTGTCCACTCCAGCCTCTTCAATCTGCACTGGGCTTTTGAATACATTGTAGCTTATTGTCAGATTTGGTTTAGCCGTATAGTAGCTTAGCGCTTCCGTGGTCGGTACTATGGCTTTGTTCTGATAGGTTTTGGATCCGTCATATTCGTAAGTCCCCACGCTGTTCTGGGTGATTCTTCCCTTATCGTCATAAACCTGCGCTTCTTGGATGCCCGCTCCGTTGGTGTATTCCGTCAGACGGTCCAGTCCGTCGTATTTGAATGTTTCGTTTCTGCCGAACAGGCTGTTGTTGCGGCTGTTCAGATTGCCCCTCTTAATCTCAAAATCAGTATTGAGGGTCATTATATCCACTACAGACGGACTTGTCTTATCATGCCTCATCTGCCTCACATAGCCGTACTGGTCATAGCTGTTCGTAACGGCAATGCCGTTTCCGAATGTCCCTCCTGTAAGCTGCGCCCTTTCATTTAAGGAATTGGTCTGCCATAAAACCTGCTGGGTGGCATCGTCTACAATCTGCCATGGAAAACCGTTCTGGTAGATGTTTTTTACCGTTTTTGAACTAGTTTTTCCTGATGCTGTCGCTGTTATTTTTCTTTCTCTACCCTTCAACGGAACTCAGACTGTTCTTTACAACAGAGCCTTTCACTAACAGAAGCGGTCACCACAACCATTTCGTTATCGCTTTGGTGCTTATTATAAATTTCTTTAAATCTTCATATTTCATTTTGGTGGCTTGTTAGTATCTTGTTATTGGTTAGATACAAGAACTCCATACAAGGGAGTTAGTCAAGTATCTTGTTTATAAATACAAACGAATCTGAAAAAGTGTAGCTTATTGGCACTTTTTTTCAAAAATATTTTTTTACTGGGTAAATAACTGTTCCAAAATGAGACACTGTTTTGGGAGATTTGAAAAACTGTAAGTTTTCGCTTGAAGCACGGATGGTATCGGTTGGAACAGGTACACAATTTTATAGTACGGGAGATAACCTGAATCTTAAAATCTTGGCATTTGGTATCAAAACAGACGATACAGGGAGGGCGGTGGCCGTGAACAGTTACTTATCGTTTTGTTAAGGTTTCCTAGCAAAAGCAGGCTAATCTGAGTTCTATACTAACAGTTTGGTACCCTTTAAAGTGCCACAAAAGCAAAAGCCACTCCGTTATGGAATGGCTTGATAGTTTTGATTCTCTTCAGGAACGGGATATTTCTTTATCAACACATCTGATACATTAATTAAATTTTATTTCTATTACTTATAACAAAAACTTTTTTAGTAGCTCTAAATTCATTTGTTATAATTCTAGTTCTTTTCTCTTTCCTATTGTTTATGATTTCTATCGTATCAATCCATACTTCGTCTTTAATTATACCATCAATATAATTAATTCCTAATTTATCAAATTTTGTAAATAATGGAATAAATCTATTAGATTTTGTAAACATTGTATCTGTTGTTAGTTTTTTTAACTTTTCATCATCGTGAACTATTAATTTAGTTGTCACAAAACTATATTCTATCATTCTACTTTTTTTTCCTACAATTTCATTCAAAACTGTTGTTATAGTATCAAGGTCACTTTTATAATAAATCTTTCCTTCATAATATTTATTTATATCAACAGTATCTGGAAAATTAATATTAAATGTTGCATGTACATACTTTTTAGAACTTAAGTCTTTTTTAGTTTCATTTTTACAAGAAAACATAAAAAAACTAATTGTTAATATTAAGATTGGAGTTAATCTATTCATTTTATTAGTGAGTTTGTTTGTAAATAATTGTCTTCATTTCTGCTTCTTGTTTCTTTATCTTATAATTCTGTTTATTTAAAGAATTTATTCTTGCCGAGTCAGAAGGAACGACAGATGTATCTCTAGGTTTTCCTACATGGACTTGTGAATCATTTCCTCTTAGCGGGTCAGTTGTAGAATAATTCTGAATCTGCATATCTATCATTTGTGGATTAGTTGGACTTGTACTTTCGGTAGCTGGTTGATTATTGGAACCTCCATATTGTAATTTTAATCCTAAACCTATTGTTGTAGGGTTGGACATTAAGAAACTATTAAATAAATTACCTAGTACGTCTCCTAAATTAAGTAAATCACTTAAAACTCCACCACCAGTTGTATCTGCATCTATTGAACCAGAACCTCTGTCACTTCCTAAATCTCCGCTTCCTGCAACAGGGTCGCCTCCAGCACCGAATACTCTAATACCATCACTAGAAGCGTCATAATTATCTGATGCCGATATAGTACCATCAGAGTTATAATTTAGGTCATAAGTACCTGCATCATTAGAGACTTTTTCTGTAGCAGTTGCCCCAACATAGGTTTCTCCTTCCTTTAACTGAGTATAAGCATTTTCGCTTGTAAGGTTTGCATCAAAAACCATATTCCCATTACCATCTTTTTTCCAGTCATCAGGAGCCATTCCATCTGGGTCAATAAAATAAACAGGATTATTAAAAGCATAATTGTACGGACTAAATCTTCTCATCTGTTCTGCTAACGGGTCAATATTCATCCAGCGACCAAGTGCGGGGTCATAATTACGATTACCAAAGTCGTACATGTTAAGCCCCAGCTCGTCTTGGAGCTCTTTTCCGTTGTACTTATACTTATAAGGATTTACAAAATTTCCTTATACTAGTTTAGCAAAACAATCTTCATGTATATTTTGATTCAAAGAACTTTATTTTACGAAAATATAAGTATTCTAATTGAAAACCTAATATTTCATAAAAGAGGTTCTATAAAAAAATCCACCCGTTTTTGGGTGGATTATTATTTTAGATTATAAATGGTTGTTGTAGAGTTTTTGACTAATATTGTAAGGCTAAATATTATGAAATGAATCCTATCGATATCTCAAAACATACTAAAAATACATTAGAATTTATTTTCAATGAAGCTGATAAAATGGCTACTGAAATTTTAAAATCACTTGCAGAAAATACTAGTAAGTCTTTTATTTTAGTGGCAATTTATTCATCAATTTTATCGTATTCATTTTTTCAGATTGTTGATAAAAGCTATCTGTATTTAATTTTATTAGTTGGGTGCTCGATAAGCACAGTTATTCTGGGTAAAAATCTTTTCCCTAACAAAATAGTGATTAAAGGTTCACTACCCGAAATTATGATTGATGAGTATTTTAACTCATTTTCAGGCGAAGAATTGGAAAAAGAATATCTAGCGACTCAAATTGAAAACTATAATTTAGCTATAAATCAAAATAGAAAAACAATAGAAAAAATGGTCAGTAGATTTAAAAACTCAATTTATTCAATGTTGGTTTTTATGCTAATTTTTCTTGTTTGGTTTCTTCTCAGCTCTACAGAAAGTTTTCAATGTTGAGGTGGTATTTGGACGTAACACAGGTTTGGCTTCCGTTTTCACAATTTTACTACTTATTGTAGTTTTCTTTCCTTCTTCTGCCATAGTAGTGTAAATTTATCTGTCATTAACTTATCAAAGATAAGAATTATAGCGGGAAAAATCTATTAATCAATTCTCTTTGTTGCAAGTTATCAACTTTGAAGTACTTCTCTGTAGTGCCAGGCCACTTATGACCCGCCAACTCCTGAACCTTTTCCAAAGACAGTTTCTTTTCGTTGAGCCAATTGGAGATTACGCTCATTCGGATGGTCTTCGGGTTGAGGTTCTTGTCTGGGAACAATGGCTTTAACGGCTCAATCATGGCATGAATGCTGTTCACCGTTATGGGTTTTCCAAGCTTTGTAATGATTAGCTTATCGGTTGCGCTTCTGAGCATTTTGGGTCTGATTTCGTTGATGTATTTAAAGAAAAGCATTATTTGTTGCGGTAACAATTTCAGTTTTCTATTTTTCAAATTGGTGGAGGCTTTGATATAAATCGTTCCTGCATCCAAATCAATATCCTGGACATTGAGCCGTATAATCTCATCGCTGGTCAATCCTTGGTATATCAGTAAATTGATAAGAACGTTATTGCGTGTGTCCAGATTCTCGTATCGGTTCTCACGGTTCAAAAGAAGCTGGAGCTCCTCTGAGCTGAACAAATCCTGAACCTGAACCGCCTTATTACTGTTGACCTTGATATTAAGCTTCTTGCAGGGATGGTCTGCTCTGTAACCGCTCATAACCAGAAAATCATAGTATTTCTTGATGGCTGACAGGATAACGACCCGATATTGAGCATTGGGCTGTTGCTCACTGATTTCTTCCATGTACTCAACGATATTCTTGTACTTGTATCGTTTAGCTTTGGAGTTCATCTTCAAAAAGTGGTTGATGGCAAACATATAGCTGTCTACGGTCTGCTCGCTGTAACTTTGGAGCAGGAAATTTTCAATTGTCGGTTTAGTCATAGGCTATGTGGTTTAAAAGGTTGTAACTGGTTTTCTTTTCTTGTTTTTGATGGCGTAGATGTAGGTGGTATTGATTTGGGAATGACCTAAAAAGCCACGGATAAAATCAATTCCTGCATTCTTTTCCATGAGGTGGCTGGCAATGCTGTGTCTCAGGCAGTGGAGCGTTATGTCTTTCTGGATAAGCTCATAGTTGCTGGTCTGTTCAATGATTTTCTTTAGTGTATTGTTGAGGTATTCGCCATTCATTCGCTTACCGCTGTCATGAATGAAAAATGCATCTTCAATCTGGCTACTTCCGTTCAGCTTTTCTTGTCGCTCTTCGGCTATGTATCTTCTGACATGTCCAGCAACCATATCACTCATGGGAACTTCACGTCTTTTGCTTCCTTTTCCGTCTCTGACAATGAGCATTCCTCTAGTGAGCTGAATGTCTCTTGTGTTCAGGGCTTCAATTTCCAACGGACGTTCATCAGACAACATAACCAGCGATTGGGATGAGCAGACTCCAGTTCCTTTATCACTTGGTAGTATTCAATCGGAAGCTGGAAGTAAGCCTTCTTATGACAAACAATACAGGACACTTGGTGATTGCAGTTACGGAACATATACGGTCGAGTATAGTGAAGATATGGGAAATGTACTAATTTTTAAGGATATTAATACTAGTGAGGGCGATTTTCATAGTGGTAAGCTAGACAGAGGTTGGGAATATTGATAAACCATTTTAAACTCTTAATCTTAATTTAAACAAACTTTTATGAAAAATTTTTTACTGCTGTTACTAGCCAGCTTTCTTTTTATCAATTGCTCAAACTCTGATGAGTCTACTGATGATGTAAACAATCCCGTAAAGTCATCGGCAATAAATTTCAAATTAAACCAAATCGAGTACGAACAAAACTACTTGATGTCTGATGTAAATTGGATGAAAAATGATGATACAACAACTAGTGCTAATGAGTTTGAAATAACTGCATCCCCAAAAGTAAAAGGAAAGACTTCTGATATTTTAGAAATATTTAGTTTAACAATCAGGACAACTGATAATGTATTAGTTGCAAATAAAACATATAATTTATACACAAAAAACACATTTTACTTTTTACCTCTAAATGACTCCTCACTTTGTTATAAAGAAGTTAATCTTTGGGATAGAGACGAAACATCAGGAACAATAAAAATCACTAGTTTTGATGGAAAAACCTTAAAAGGGGAATTCAATATTAGTAACTTAACCAATGACAATGGTTTTCCATTAGGTTACTGTGACGGTACTAAAATAGTAGAAAAAAGATTCAATATCACAACAGGTACATTTACGGCTATTCCCTAAACCCGTAGCAACTCTATAAACAGTAAAAAGCCACTCCGTAATAGAAGTGGCTTTTCTTTTATTATTTACATCTTGACAATGCTAGTTCCAGTGCTTTTTCTAATTCTGTTTTGGGTGAATCGAATGGCAAGCTTACCTTTATGTCTTCTTTAAAACCAACAAAACCTTCTTTAGAACCTTTATTTTGGGTTGGTGAAAAAGTAATAGTATCATCTTTGACATAAATTCCTAAATTGATTGCTCCATCATGTAGAGCTTTCATTGTTTTTACTCCCATTCCTTTTAAAAACTCCTTTTGAAATTCTTTCCAATTATCGGGTTTTTCTAAAATCTCTTTACTAAATTCTAAAGTATATAAAATTTTCTCTAATAGCTCAGCATTAGACAAATTATATTCTATAATGAATGGCGCAGAAGCTATCGATATGAAACCTTTAATCTGTAAAAGAGGATGTAAAACTACTTTATTGTCCTTTATAAACTTGTAAATATTTATGGATTTAATCATTTTTTTTACTTTATAAATCTTATTGTTACATTAATATTTTTGTCTTGAGCATATTTTATCGCATCAGCAATCTGACTCCATTGTGATTCTGTACCTTTTCCTGTTTGAACAGCCAATTCTAATGATTTAGAAGTATAAGTAACTCCTTCTGTTACAGTTTGTCCTCCCCAAGTTGCACTTGTAAAATCATCTAGCTTATTGATATACCCTTTTAAAGTATTCAATACACTATTTCCTTTTTGATAAGTTCCAGCGGTCAAATCCATACTTTTTATGCTTGTGGCAACACCATCTTTTATTTTGTCGATAGTTGGGAAATTCCAGCCTAAATTTTCTCCTAGCATTGTTTCAATTCTTCTTCCTCGTTCAAATGCATTTGCCATCCAAACATTTCTCCCTTTACTTAATGCCCCAAACCCTTGAAAGACCTTTCCAATTGCAATATCCGTAGCCATCATTTCAGCACCGATACGAGCACCATCTGCTATCATCATTCCTGGGTCATCAAATCTAGCAACATTTATATCTCCTTTAGCAGGACGAATATCTCCAGTAGGAATACTTCTTGGGTCGCCTGACATAAGTTTATTCATAGCCCTGTCTACCTGAGCTTGTTTTTTAGCCATATGGCTTTTTAACTCTTGGAGTGTATAATTTCCATTAACCCCTCCTGTAACTCTTGGACCATTTTGTGCTGTGGCTAAATTTCCGTTTAGATGAAATGAAAGCTCCAAACCTTCAAGGTCTGTTCCACTTGAGACATTATTTTCTGCATATGCATAAGTCGAGTTATGCGCATATGTTCCTGCTAAAGGGTCTATCTGCCAAAATCTACCTAACGCAGGGTCGTAACTTCTAAATTTAAAGAAGTAGATGTTCAGTCCTAACTCGTCTTGGAGCTCTTTGTCGTTGAACTTATACTTATTCACAGCCGCCAAATAATCATTATATCCTTTATGCTTTAATCCGAAAGGGTAATAATTATTCTCTTCAATAATTTCAAGAACCTGTGTTGTCGGATTTTTAGCATAGCTTATACGAACGTTTCCTAAGTGATCTTTATATTGATAAACATACGAAAGCGCTCCTGCCGTATTTTTAACATAACCCTCTGCTGTCGGGAAAAACTCTAAAACATTATCCTTGTACTGGTAACCGTCTAAATAATCGGTAACAGTCGTAACTGTACCTTCCGTAACAGCTTTCTGTACTTTTTGCCCAGACGCATTGTAAAAGTATTCAATAGTTCCCGATGTTCCAAATGTTATTTTTTTTGGCAGGTTTAAATGATTATAGGTAATCTCGGTGATATTCTTATTTTTATCGCTAATCAGATTTCCATTATTATCATAACTATATTCATCATCCGTTTTAGTGGCATCATTAAATCCGCTGCTGTTGTTAGAATTATCTACAACTTGAGACAATTGGTTTGAATTTGTCGGATAAGTATACACCAAATCGTCAATATCCACATTGCCTACCTGAGAATCGTAATCTCCTTTACGGCTTAGGGTTTTAATATTGCCGTTTTTGTCGTACGACAGATACTCATCATAAGCACTTGTAGTTAAACCGTTATTTTCGTAAATCGCATTGGTTAGGCGGTTCAGATTATCGTATTTATAGCCGTAAGCTCTTTCGTTTAAGTCTGAAGCTGTTTTCCAGAACGTTTCTGAAATATTGCCGTTGTAAAGTTTTTTTACATCTGCTATTTCTGTTTCTGTATTATCATAATTAATCTTGAAAGCAAATAAATCTACAGGATCGGTATCCTGCTGAAGATTGGCTGTTTTATTAATTTCTTTCAGCCAGCCTCTGATGTTGTACTGAAAATCTACTTTCTGAAGCGGGTTTCCAGCATTATTCCCAACTTTTTTGCTTGTAAGCTGTCCTAAGGCATCATAGGTGTTTTCTGCCAGCAGTTCCACTATTCCGCCATTGATCTGGTGCGTGTGTGTAAGCAGTCGATCCTGAGGCGAATAGGTAAATTCTTCCCGCACTGTAATTTCAGCATGTCCTGATGTTCTTTTATGCTTGGTAACAGTATAAAGCGTTTTTCCTGAAAAATCAATTTTACTCTCGCTAGAGGTATAACCTCCCAAATAATTCTGCAGGTAATTTTTTATTGGTCTGGCTCTGTCATCATAAAATATGGTGCTGGTTTCACCTGCTGTGGAAGAGGCTATAGTTACTGCTCTTGTCCAGATTCCTGTTGCCATTCCTTTCGTATTCGTCAAAACATCCTGTCCCTCAATTGTAGATGGAACTGCCTGTGCATTCGGAAAATCATAATTGTCATAATAATTAACCGTCAGCAGCTTAAAGCTTACCGGTTCAATTGCATTGCTGTAATAGGCTTCGATTCCGTCAATATTTCCAGAAATCTGTTTGGTTTCAAATAAAACTGTAGCACTATTTTGAGCATCCTGCAACGATTTTCGGGTTGCAGCATTTGAAGTCTGATTGCTCCATCCTGTATACACCGGTCTGCCAAAAGCATCGTATTTTGTAATTATCCATCCTTTAGTATTCTCGCCTTTAAAAGGTGACAATGCTGGACCTGTAGCCACTGGCCTGTCCAGTTTATCGTATACAATAAATTCCCAATCTTTTCCAGGGAGTTTTTTCTCTACCAGACGGTTTTTATCATCGTATTTGTACTGGTAACATAAGCCATTTAAAACATTATAGTCTATTGTTCCCTCTGCTTTTGGAGGAATTACATAGGTCAGATTTCCATAAATATCATAAACATAGTAGGTATCATGTTTTTCTCCTCCATTATATGTTCTTTTTAAGATAACCTTTCCTTCTCTATTTTTAAATTCTACCGTAGATCCTGAACCTTCTGCGGGACTGGCTGTTGTATTTTCATCATAAGTAACGTTTTTATACAATTCATTATCCGCATAAGTTCCTGCATCTGAAAACGAAATATCATACAAACCGGAGCCTGCAGCCCAACTTGCGGTTGCTTTATACAGTTTGACAGCATCAGCTGAACCATTGGACTGGTATTCTAATTTTATTTCATGGCCATTATCCATAGCCCAAGAATTTCCTGGAGCCGCTTGTTTTAGTACTCTGTTTAATGGTGAAGACTCTAATTCCTTCTGTGAGTATGGGACAGCTGTATTCTCGTATTTTTCTGTATTGTAAAAAGCTTTCGTATTGTCTTTTGCATTTGGCTCGAATGCCATATTGGATGACGACAACACATACGGAAGATATTCAATATCTTGTCTCCCCATGTTATCATAACCGATGTGAGTAACAATATCTTTGCCTGTTGATGATTGTCTGTTTGCAATTTGCTGAATAGGTCGTCCAAGTCCGTCAAAGTAAGTAATACTAGTTTGGGCCTGTTCTAACGAAGGAGAAGATATAACTGCCTCTGTTGGCTGTTTATACTTTTTAGTAATGATGTAATTGTAATCTGAAGGAGATACAATATCATTACAATCTGTGCTGCTCCCAGCAATCTGAGGGCAATTATCTGAGATATTACGTACGTAGTTGCCGTTTGGTACCGAACATTGTTGCATGTAATTTGAAGGATCCCCTAATCCGTCTAAATCATTGTCGGTATACCATTTTGTGTTTGGGTTCAAGCTCGCATCTGCATCATTACAATCCAAATTATTTGTAACATATCCATTAGGCACTACACTGTAATAAAGACTTACTGAAGGATTTCCGAAAGCATCCCGATCAGCATCTTGATAGAATGTCTGCGGAGCTACATTAGTAATGTATGTTGTTGAATCATTATAATCAGCGTTATTATTCACATAACCAGACGGTTTAACACTGTAATAGATACTACTATTTGGATTACCAAAGCCATCACCATCTAGGTCTTGATAAAAGTATTGAGGGGCAATATTAGTTATGTTCCTTGTCGTATCATTGTAATCTGCAGCATTACGTACGAATCCTGCCGGTTGAGTACATGAACCAGTAGATGCTCCGCCATTTCCAAAACCATCCCCGTCGGCATCCTGATACCTGTAACCAAAATGGGGAATATCCCAATTCAAGGGCCGGCATTTCGCATCGACGGCATTAGTAGGGGGCAAATTTACGATAATATCTTCCACATTGTCTGTGCCAGAATCGGACGACAAATGGAAAGAAATTAAGGTGGTTTGGCAACAAACTTATCAATAAATTCAAAATTCAATTTATTTGATGAGGACCGGCAATAAATTTACTAATTTCGTTTTCTCTAAATTGCAGGACTGCAATTTTTATCAAATAATTATAAATTGCTTTAGCTTTTTTGTATTATAAAAATCTGGACTTCATACCTTTTCTGCCACAAAAAACTATGGCAAATTTTGCCGATGTTAGATTGTTTTAACTTTCGTGTGAAAATCGTGGCAAATCATTTGTGCAAAATTAAAACATCAATTAAAGGAAGGCATGCCGAGTTTAGGTTCAAATCGGATGTAGAAAGTAATATTGCCTTATGTAATAATGATCACCTATGGTTCGAGTCCCTTTCCCGCTACAAGGTAAAAGACCTATCTTTTTAGAAGATAGGTCTTTTTTTATGAATTTTTTCGAGTAAAATAAGGTTTTACCTCACAAAATAACGCGATTCATAAATCCCGTTAAGTGACCATGCTGGGGTTCGAACCATACTCCATCAGAATCTATTTCTCCATATTTTATCATCTTTGGACTATCACCAATACATCTGTAACAAACCGAGAGTCTTAGTTTAACTCCATTTTTTTCGACTCATGGCATCATAAAATAAAAACAGCCTGAAGGCTGTTTAAATTTTTATGCGATATTAATATAAATTATCTACAACCTTTAAATGTTAGTTCAATAATAACCACCAAACATTTGATAGATTATCTCTTTTTTTCATGATAAAGTACCTCCTAATTCCTCATATGACGGAATGCCCTAAACATCATACGTTTTCCATGTTTATTTCTGCTGACATCAGTAGGCTCTGAGGGTAATATCCACCGCAATACACTCCGTTACTCCTTCATTTTCCCTTACCAGAAAAATTTTATAGTGTTTAAGAAAATCCATAAGCTCCTGATTAGCGAGTTTGCGTGATCCTTCATTGATATAAAATCTTGAGTTCCTTATAAAATATTTTAAATCCAGCACTTTCATTGGTCTTAGATTTTTAAAAACTGTAGTTTCGGCAAAGCAGAACTCTTCACTTGTGTTGCTGTCCTGAATGAAAAACATCTTAGGAATATTTTTATTCTCAAAAATATAGGAATTATCTATTTTAAAAAAAAGCGTATCCTTAGTTTTTTCCTGCGCCTGAAAACTGATTGGAAACAGTAACAGAAACAAATATGTGATACAGATACTTGATTTACGTGTTAAACTTTTAAAGAAGGTTACCATATTTGATTTTTTTTAATAGAAAGGCTATTTGCAGGGAATCTTTAGACAATTTAAGAATTTTGTTGACAAATAGATCGTCAATGGAAGCTATTTTTCTTTTGGAAATTCTTTCCAAGCCAGTATCTTGTAATCCTCCCCTATAATTAACTGAAATTTAGCAGCAATTGAATATTTCAGTATTTAAATTGGCAAACAGGCCTTTTTTAATTGAGGAAGACACACAAAAAAACCTCAAAAAATAATTTTGAGGTTTAGACTTTATCTTTATATTATCCAAAAATCATAATTGAAATATTTACTTTAATATAATCGGTCCTTCCTTCACTTTCCCTTATTAAAATAATTTTATAATTTTTCATAAAATCCATCAGCCCTTTTATATCTAAAGATATTTTGCCTTCATTTATAAAAAATTTTGAATTTCTGATAAAATATTTCAAATCCAAGACTTCCATAGGTTTTAAATCAAACAAAATTTCAGCTTCTTGAAAACAAAATTCGGTGTGTCCATTTCTATCTTTAATAAAAAAGGTTTTAGGAATATTTTTTGTTTCAAAAAGATAGGAATTATCTATTTTAAAATACAGCGTATCTCTTTTTTCTTTTTCCTGAGCTTGTACATTATTTAAAAACAACAAATTTATAATAACTGTACATACTATAAAAACATAGATTCTAAATCTCGATATCATCATTCAAATCGAATTAATTTTTATATTATTTATTACAAAGACTAACTTGTGTTAGCTTTTTTGCTACATTATTGAACATCGTATTTATAGATGCTTTTTTTTCAGGAGTCAAATTGTTCCAAGCTACCACGTCCACCTCTTTCAAGCCATTCCAAGCCATTGCTTCATATAGTTCATCATTAGGCTCTGCACCGTAAAAATTTACGTATTTATCAAAATCTTCTCGCAAAACATTTTTGTGAAAATCTTTTAGAGCCGATTTCATACTACTCATATATTGGTTAGCCATAGCACTATGGTATTGCTCACCTGCATATCTTGAATAAACTTCTCTAAAATTTGCTGCCTCTATATCATTAACATCTGTTGTAAGTAATTTTCGCAGCATATCAGCGTGTATATATTCGTGTAAAATCAATCTGGCTGATTCTAAAGAACTTATACCTTCAACTTTAGAAGTACTAATTAATATTTTTATATCATTACTACCAACAGTATAAGTTGTACTTCCATTTATTTCTTCGTTAGAACTATTAAAAACTTTATCAGCTGAACCAATTACAATATTAAATTTCGCGTTTCCTTCAAAGTTACTTAATAATTTTTCAATAAAAGAATTTCCATTCTGATTTAGTAAATCATTTATACATTTTGCCTTACCAGTAAGATTATCAGTAATTTTTACTGGTTTTGGCAAATTTGTGTTTCCCCCACTGCCAGTTCCACCTCCACCGCCGCCATACTGAGGATAAGGTTCTCCATCATCAAAACCGCCTCCATCGCAATATAACAATTTTATTGGATGAAAACTTCCGCCTTCTCCCCAGTAGCCTAAAAAAGTGCAGTCATAAGTTTCCTCACGCCATTTAGAAGTGCTTGATAATTGAATTGTATTACCGTTTTTAAATTGTATAACATTAGTTTTATTACTTCTTAAGTCTTGAACAAAAACCTTTCCATTAAAATTATTTTTCATACCATAGTAGCTGTAACTTTTGTCTGAGTCATCTTTACTCGCATCATCGGTAAATATCTGTACATAATATGTTTGGAAACTTTCTTCTCCCTTTATAAAAACCAAACGATGGTGGTCGTTAAATAAATTGGCTTTTTCATTTGAAGACTTCAATTGGCTTTGTAAAGTAAATGGAACTTCAATTACTTTACCATCAATACCATCCGATATTAATGCATTCTCCCATTTTATAGAATCTATATATTCCAAAATAGCCGAGTTAAGTTCACCTTTATGACCAGTGTACCAGTTTTTCACTTCATCCACTTCACTAGCAGTCGAATTATCTTCAATTTCATTTGTACCACAATTCGCAAGTAGTAACAAAAAGCATAAAAGCATAAAGTTCTTGAGAACCATTGTAATTTTGCTCATGTTAATTTTTTTTAAATTATTGTGCTAATTTAAACTTTTCAATAAGTAAAAGATTACGGAAAACCGTAAAAAGAATAAAATTTAACTTTCAGTATTGAGTAGTTCTTTTTCAAAAAAATTTAAGACTGTCTTTTTTAGATTAATAAATATGGAAATTAAATACAATTTTCGATCTAGACTTTACACTATTTTCACCCTAAAAGCTAAGGTGAATTTGATTCATATTTCTCCCTTTAAGTTTGCGGAAGAAATTGAGGACATCACCTTTGAATTTCATTATTTTTTCAAACAGAAAGCTCCGGAGGATTATAAAAAAATCCTTTCACTTTAAAAATGGATGCCAAAAATCTGTCTTAATTTTATCTTCATTTTGGTCAGCACAATCAAGATTATAAATAAGATCCAAACTATTTCTGACAGCTCCTTTTGTTGGAGAGTTATTAATTTTAGGGTAAATGAAATTATCCGACCTTCAATTAAATAATAAGTTATCTTTTGCAAATCATCTTTAAAATGGTTCGAAAATTGTCCTTTTGGGGCTACTAAAGTGAGTTTTTGAAAGTAATTGTCGATAGCGGGAAGCATTCAATTATCTAACCAATTTATAAAGGATTATTATACGATTATTGCACTTGCATCTTAAATCTAATTTCGAAATATTAAGATAAATTTTTTAAAGAATAAAAAGAACCCCTTTATTTTTATAAAATGGGATCATATTCAATTTGCATGAAACTTTGATTCTTTATTTTTAGTTTAAAACCAAAATCATTTTGAAAATAGTCATGCAAAATAATTTCAATATTAAAATCGTAATTTTTTTCAATACAAATATCAAAGTTCGAAATGCTTAGACCATCAAACCAATCTTTTCCAACATTTGCAAGTTTGTGTGGAAAATTTGCTTCATTGTAAAAAAATAACATATCTTCTTTTGCTCCTCCAAGCCATACAATATATTCAATTACTACTTCTAATAAATTATTGTCGGGTTTTATATCCGAAAAAATGAAACAAGCATCATCTTCGTAAACAGGTTCATTTGGAACATTTTTATTCAAAATAACGATGTTCTTAATCTTGTCAGAAATTTTTATTTTATAGTTGCCATACATCTCTTGAGAGATAATAAGATCTTCAATAACTAATTTTGTTGAATCCTTTTTTATTTTGGAATCACGTAAATCTCTGTAAACTTTAGTTTCCCACGGATCTTCACTTCTCATTTCTGATTGTAAATTTTTTAATTTGATAGTTTGAAATGGATCACTAGTTTTTAAACTTTCTTCGATAATTCTTGAAGATAATGCTCTGCTTCCTACTAAAATATAGATCTTAATAAGGATGTATTTTTCTTCAAAAGTTATATCCTTCAATCCCTTTAAAAAATAAATTAGATCATATAGCTTTTCTACACTGTCTTCAGAAGCATTCGATTCTAAAAATTTAGATTTAGCATAAATAAATTTTTCGGTTATATTTTCCATTATTGTGTTTTATTAAAACGAATATAGAGAGTATTTTTTTCTAATGTCATTTATTTTGAAATTCTTGCAAATTATATAATGGTTTATAACAGATTTGAATATACTGACAAGAATGTTGGCAAAGTTAAAGATGTATGAAATATATCCTGAAATTGTTAAAAACCCACGATCGCTCCGATATATAGACAAAGATAGCGCAGATTTGTAATCTGTGCCCGTAAAGAGAATCAGAAAAAAGGTAAAAACCAAAAAAAAAGCTTCAGATTTCTCTGAAGCTTTTTATCGTTGTAGCGGGAACAGGACTCGAACCACACTTTACAAATCTTATTATAGTAATTTCCTTAAATAAATTACACTCCCCTACCATCATCGCTCTCACCGGCCAAAATCAATAAAAAAAAACTATCTTAATAAAAGCTGTCAACAACTAACTAACTAACTAACTAACTAACTAACTAACTAACTAACTAACTAACTAACTAACTAACTAACTAATACAGTTTGAAAGAAACTATATACTTATGGAACACCCTAGTATTCAGCTTGTTTAAGGCAATCTTAGAACAGAAGATAGGACCAATAATTCTCATCTTAAAAATTGTTCTTATTAATATTCAAGTACTTTCGAATCTTAATTTCATTAACTACGATTAAAATACTCTTAATTTTACGATCAATACAATGTGAAAACTAATATGATATTAATTACAAAGATGCTTTTACAGAACGAGGCATCTTTCCTAAAACTACATTTAAGCTATCAGCTTTTCTTCCATTTTTTACAATTCCTATACCCTCTTTATTTAATAATCTTAAATAATTTATACTCCCAAAATCATTGTTTCTAGCCCCTAAATCGATAAAGTACAATAAATATTTTCTCTGATTTTGATTCAATTTTTCAAAGTTATTTAAATACATTATTAAGCTAATTTCAGTGCCGTTATACTGAAACTCTTTTCCAGTATAAAATTCTATAAAATAATTAAACAAAGTACTACAGTACTTATACTTTTTATATTTCTCCACCATTATAAGGCAAAATGGTATAATTTCTTCACTTCTAAATTTACTTGATGAATAATGAAGTTCTAATTCACCAAATGCAATGTCACTTCCTTCATATTTAATTTTGTATTTGTCATCAAGTACTCTATCTTCTTTAAAATAGTTTGACTTTTTCGAAACATTTTCTTTATCTGATACATACAAATTGGACTTGTCGTTACAACTGAAGATTAACAATACTAAAGCAATTGATAATATTGCACGGTTTATTATATTCATTCTTATTTGTTTTATTTATTTTATTTATTTTATTTATTTTTTTACTTGCTTAACATATGTACCATTTTGAAATTTGTAAATCCAACTTCTGCCGGTTTTAGGTTAGAATCGCAGATGGAAACCTAAAATAGTTGTAAATTTTACTGTTCTAAATTTTTTTCCAAAATCGTGGAACAAATCCCCCGGCAGAATACTAAAAACCGGCTCTCCCATTTTAATAGTCTGATAAGAGGTCAGAAACTGCATCATATCTACTTTTCCATCTACAGGCACTTTAAGCACATACTTTGATTCCCAAAAATTTATTGACTGAATTAACTGCTGGTAGGACGATAAAGCCTTTATTTGCAAATCTGAAATGTTTACTTTTCTTTGAAAGCTTAATAAATCTATATTCTGCAAATTATCATTTATATTCAACCTATTTTCTATATCCCTTGCTTCGTAATTTTTCAGGTTTTCTTTTTCCCGCAGATAATTTCTCTGATCCTGTTCATATTCCGACTTAACTATCAAACCTTTTGCAAATAGGATTGAATCTTCTTCTACTCTGTTCTTTAATAATAAAATATCTTGATGCTTAATTTTCTTTATGCTTTTTCGCTGATCTATCATTTCAAGATATTTGCCTGTCTGATGATTTAAAACTGATTTTTTTTTATCAAACTCGTTAGGTATTTTTGCTTTTTCTAATAAATATAGAGAATTCACCAATTCTAAATAGTAATCTTCAATTTCTCCCAATTTGTAATCGACTGCAAAAGTGATATCAGCTTGCTTTAAATCAAAAATCCTGTTTTTAAATGTTTTCAGCTTTTTTTTCAATTCCATTACATCCTTATCGTCAGCAGAATTTTCAATTACTGCCAAAAAAGCATCTTTTTTTAAAACCTTATGAGCAATAAACTCTTTCAGGATAATTCGTCCCGAATTATGGGCAATAATTTCAATAGGTGGTTTTTTAGCAGTAATTTTTGCTTCTCCCATGATTATTTCAGGAGATTTAATAATTGACAGTATTAAAATTGTAATCCCGATAATCCCGATTAGAGAGTAAAATAAAATGGTATTAAATTCGGGAAATTGGCTCACAGTATCACTAAACTCTTCTGAGTATCTATTGTCCTTGTTCATTAGTTTCCAATATCATTTGGTTTTGAATTAATCTATAATAATGCCCTTTTCTCATCATCAGCTCCTGCTCTTTTCCCATTTCAACAACAGTACCTTTATCGAGAACTATAATATTATGTGCATTTTTAATAGTAGCTAATCTATGTGCTACAATTACCACGGTTTTTTCAACGAAAATTTCTTCCAAATTTTTTACCAAAATACTTTCATTTGTCGAATCCAAAGAATTCGTGGCTTCATCTAGAAATAGATATTCTGGATTCTTATAAAACGCTCTGGCAATCATTATTCTCTGCTTTTGCCCCTCGCTTAATCCCCGTCCGTTTTCTCCCATCAATGTATTAAAGCCGGCTGGAAGATTTTCAATTTCTTGTAATAAATTTACTTTTTTAACAGTATCATAAAATTTATCCATCTCAAATTCACCACCTAAAATGATATTATCTTTAATAGTCTCCTTGAAGACATCTGAATTTTGATTCACGACACCTAACTTATCTCTCCAAATTCCTAAATCTACAGATGCCATATTAGTACTTCCAACAAAATATTCTCCCGTAGTAGGTTTATACAATCGGGCTAAAATTTTTAACAAAGTACTTTTTCCGCTTCCGCTTGCTCCTACAATTGCAGTAATTTTTCCTTGTTCTATAGCAATGTTTATATTTGACAATGTATGTTTTGGAGAACCGCTGAATCCAAAATAAACGTTTTTTAATATTAAAGATTTATTCTCGGGTAATTCCCTGTGATAAATATTTTCTTCAATTTGTTCATCAACAGTGCTGCTGGATTCATTTATTCTGACAAAACTCATATAAGCAGCCTGATATGAAGATATAAATTGAATAATTGCTGAAAGGGGGCCTTTTAGCTGACCAAGGATATATTGAACCGCAATCATCATTCCCAGACTAATCTGTCCTTCGATTACAAAATAGACAGTTAAAAAAGTAAGTGCAATATCTGAGAGGGTACTTATAAGATTACCTCCAACTCCATCAATCTGATTTACTTTTAATGTTCGAAGATTTATATGATATAATTTAACCTGTATTTTTTCCCAAGACCATCTTTTGCCCTGCTCGTAATTGTTATTCTTAATTTCTTCAATATGAGTTAAGAGTTCAATCCAATGACTGTTACTTTTTGCTTTTAACGTAAAAAACTCAAAATCTAATTTTTTTCTTATATTCCAGAAAAACATTGTGAAGCAGATATACATAGTCGCCCCCACTAAAAAAACCAAAAGTAAAAGAGGTTCATAAAGACAGAGTATAATACCGAAAACTAATAAATTAAAAAATGCCAAAATGATGCTAAAAGCAGAATTCATTATGAAACTTTCCATTCTATCATAATCAAGAGCTCTCTGAAAGATATCTCCGACCAGTTTATTTTCAAAGTAACTTAAAGGCAGTTTTAATAATTTTATGATATAATTGGAAAGAATTGAAATTTTTATTCTAGAAGAAATATGTATGTTTATGGACTGCCTGATCCAGTTTCCTAAGCTGATGCTGACTACTAATACAACATTAGCAACCAGAAGCAAGACAATAAAACTGTAATCCTTTGATGTTATACCAGTGTCAACAATAGACTGTGTAATAAATGGAAGAACGGCCTGGACAAGAGTTAGAATTAACATTGTTAGCAAAAGCTGTACAGTCTGCTTTTTAAAAGGCCTTAAGTGGTTAATAAAATAATTAAAGGCATAAATTCTTGATGGATTTGCAGAAGGTTTGATTTCATTAAATTTATCAGTTGTTTCCAACAGAAGTAAAACACCTTTCTCTGCTGTTTCATCTGCAGTCTTGCCCATTTTCTGAAAAAATCATTCTTTGTATATTTAACCAATCCCAAAAGAGGATCAGATATATAGCAGTACTTACTGGTAATCTTGTATACCACTACATAATGTCTATTTCCCCAATGAGCTATACATGGCAATGGTATTTGATTTTCCAGATTAAACATTGTAGCTTTTACCGGCAGTAATTTTAACCCTAATCTTTCCGATGTCAGCCCTAAGTCATATAATGTTAATCCCTCTTTAGAAACTGAAGAGAGGTTTCTTATATCACTTAATGAAATGAACTTTCCATAATGTTTAGCTATAATCTGCAGACATGCAATACCGCAGTCTTTCGAATCTAATTGTTTATAATTAGGAAATCTTTTCATTGATTTTTTTTAAACAGTGTATATAAAATAGTTTTTCAGAATCATTTTTCAACAAAAGACTTATCAATCGGTCTACAACCTGAAAATGAAACCAGTTCGGCATATTGGTAACAATCTCAAACTTCACATATAAATTGATTTTTGGAAACTCCGCTAGATGTCTTAAAAGTTTTTTTTCATTTTTTATATTAGATGTTAAAAAGTCAGATTCTATTTTAGATTTTTTTTGTTCAAAATAACTTGACGACCTCCTTTTAGCGTTTAATTTCATTAAATAAAAATCATATAAATCTTTTATCTTTAAATTTGTTTGAGTCAGGTAATTTTCTAAAAAGCAAATCAGATAGTTTTCTTTAGGCAGCTCATTTTCATGAATCAAATTGATACATTCAATTAAAATCTGATTTATTTTTTTTTCATTGATTCTTCCTAAAAATTTAATTTCCGGATAATAATAGATGTTGTTGAAGGGAAAAATGTAATTATAATCTAAAAATTGCTTGTTGAAATAACTGAGCCATTTCTCCCTTTTCTTTTGAATATTTGCTTCAGTATTATTATAAACAATATAACAGCCGGATTTCTCCTGATTTTCTTCATCTACCTGATAAATAAAAAACTCAATAGAATTATCCATTGATTTGATTTTATCAATTATATCTTTGAGATCACTAAAAGAAAACAATTTTTCAATGTATAAAATCAGACTAGGCTGATTATAATTATCAAAAGACAAATCATTTGAATAATGGTCTCTAAAGGGTATTAAGTACTCATCGGCAATATTCTTATAACTTTGAAGAAATTTTTTCTGATCATAATTCTTTGGCGAATTGATGAGTTTTAGTATTTTCTTATTTTCGACAGGGAATTTTTTCTCAAAAAATGTTGCTTTAAATTTATTATCCGCTTTAACGTGATGAATTCCATTTGTGAGTAGAAACCAATCTATTAAATGATATATAATTTTTGATGATATCATGAAAAACTCTATCTCTGATAAGTAATTTTCAAGAGTCTGCTGGTATTCCGCCAATCGAAAACTGGTCTCATTTAAACTAACAGCAAGAATGTCCTTAATATGATGGGGATAGTCTTTTATAATAAACTGTCTAATGAATTGTATATCTTTTTTTTTATCCGACAAAACAATTCCCTCTTGAAAAACCACTTTATAAAAATCTCCCTGCATAAAAATGTTTGCAAGAATAGAGGAAACTTCTGATGAGGCAAATTTTATGACATTGAACTTTTTACCTTTGTAGATAATTAATTCTTTTGAAGAATACAAAAAGCCATCACTGATCAAAAGTAAATCAACATCATTTGCTTTAGAAGGATTTTTTATATAGCTTCCAAATAAAAGCACGCCATCAATTTCAGGAAAATTAATATCCAGAACGGATTTTAATAAATCATCTTTCATTACCTTATTATCAATTCTCTTTTTACAGTGCTGTCAAAAGGACATCCGCATTCTGATAAAATTTTGTTAGCGAAATTTTCATAATCGCCATAACTATCAGTTTTAAGAAAACCATCTTTCCTTAAAACCGCTATTGAATAATTACTTCTAAATGTTTTAAAAATATTCTTTGCATCTTGATTTTCAGCAGGAAAATATATATCAACATAGTTCTTGTAATTTTCAAATTGCTTCACTGTTAAAACATCAATCAGTTCGTTTGTTATATTGGCCCCGTAAATTAAATAATCATATGCCCCAGTAAATTTGATCACTTTTTTTTCTGCTTCATTATACTCTATTCTTTCATTTGCAGATATACGATACTTGTTATCTGTTGCTTTGGACATGACACCTTCCAGATAAGTTAAAGGATCTATTTTATTTTTAATTCTTCTAATTAAATTGCTTTCCTGTTCTTTTGTTATTCCTCCTGATGCCAAATTAACCCATTCAGCCATTTTTTTTATAACAAGACTGGTGTCTTTAGGACAGTTATACTGATAATTGGCATAATTATGTTTTATAACATTAATAGCATCTTTGCCTGTTATTTTTTTTCTCTGTTTCTCAATTTCTAATATCTCCTGATACTTTTCAAAGGAACCATATCTTAAATTAATGAACTGCAATACATCAGTGTATCTTTGTTCCCTATCTAAAATAAAACTCAAATTTTGATCTGATATCAATGTCTTTAGAACAAAATTATTAGAGTAAAATGAATCTGTAAAATATACAATCGATATTTTTTTCTTCTCTTTTACAGATTTCTCAATCTGCTGAATTAATGGATCATTTTCAAATAGTCTTACACTATTATTATATGTAAAAACGTATATCCTTCCAATGTAATAAACTAAATAGCAATCTTCATTTTTAAGCAATTTTATTTTTTTTTCTTTATCAAGATCTGCCTTATAAACCGGAAAAATCATCGCTTTATTAAATAATTCTTCTTTATTAGAAATGGTGATAATTTTACCCGTAATATTTTGACCTCTTGAATCCCTGTTTATATTCTCATAAATCATCTGTTTTTGAGACTCCGTTTGAGAAAAAAGAAATACAGTTATCTTAAAACAGATAACTGTATAAATGTATTTTTTTTTATTTATCATTTCACCCCTGTTATTTCCCAAGATTGCATTGATGTATTTATTGCATTAAATCCTACATAAGAATAACCTCCATAGATTGTATCTGCAATTGTAAAATTTCCTGTCGAGTAATCATAGCCGACTATTGTTACTTCATGTCCTGTATTCTGCCCAACCATTATAACACCCATTACCGGATGTCCCCTGTCTATGGCGGCTGTCATTTCAGTAACAGTACTAAGCCCAGTCATATTAAATTGCTGCAAAAGAAATGCCACCTGCTGATCGTGACCTAAACCGTTAAACAGAGCTAAAGTATGCTGCATCTGATTCATATTGTTTTTTGAACCATATTCACTCATCATAAACTCTGGGCTTTGAACTGAACCAAACAAACTTGCAACAAAGGAAGCCGAAGTCATAACACATGCTCCCTTATATTGTTGTACAGGAGGATATTGAGGAAGGTTAGGTAATGTTGTATCTACATAAGAATAATCCCCACCTCCGCCTCCTTGATTTTGTCCATTGCCATAATCCCATTGTGAACTATGATCCTGTCCCCAGCCCGAAGACCCCCAATCACCATAACTTCCAGAATTTGAACCTCCAGAACCATGACCTATAATTGTGATGCCATCTCCATTGTTATAATATCCTCCATTCGGTGGTGAACTTGAACTTCCATCGCCAGACCATCCACCACCTGGATTTTCATCATACAAATATCCACCGAGAATTGTTTTACTTTCAATTGGATCTATAATTTCTAAATCCAGATCATTGATTTCATTCCTTAGTTTTTTATTAGTTTTAACCATAATTAAAAAATTAAATTAATTTCATTTATTTTCAATTTAAGCAAATACAAATCATTAACTGCTTTTTGATGTTCGACAGTAATATTAAAAGATTCCGCTATTTGACTTTTATATTCCGCAATTGTCTTCCTCCCATTCTTTAATAAATCTACAAACATCTCATCAATATTATTCGAAATCAAAATCTGTTCTTTCAAGGACTGTATTTGAAAAACCAAAGACGACTTATAGTTTGACATATTATCTAAATCTTCATCTATTTCGCCCTCGTTTTGTAAAAATTCAAGTTCGGCCTTACTTTTTTCTAAACAAGCAATTGTATATTTTTTTTTAGAAACTCCCCAATCTATTATAGGAATTTTAGTTCCAATAGAGAAAAATTGACTTTGCGATGGCGTATCATATAGAAATTTCAATTCATCTGATGTAGAATTCAATCCCATGCCCATTTGGAGATTAATAGATATAGCCCCTTCTTTTTTAACTTTTTCTATATTAGATTCTATTTGTAATAATTTGATTGTCTTATCTAAATCAAATCCATTATTGATAATAGAAGATTTTAAATCCTTTTTATTAAATACAAATTCTTCCTGTGTAACGGGCTGTAACTCAAAATCTAAATCAGTTCCAATTTTCCTTTTTAATAACTGCAATCCAGCTGAATACTCCCCTTTACTGATTTCAATCTGTCGATTGAGTTGCTTTAAAGTCATTTTGGTTTGTTCAACTTCTAGTTTTATAGTCCTCCCGAATTTTAATTTCTCTTCTAATTCAAATAAAATACTCTTGGTTTTTTTTATGTTTTCAGCGATTTTATCAGTTTTTAGTTGCTGTAATTGGGTGTCTACATAAATTTTCGAAATTTCGTACTTCAGTTTTATTTTTTCTTTTAGATAATTCAAGGAATCTTTTTTAATTATCAAAAAGTTTAATTTTTTATTCCATTTTAAATTATTATATCCATTAACCGTTTGATTATAAGAAATGTTTGCCCAGTTACTTGAAAAATTAGAAACATTATTATTAAAATCCCGAGCACCATTTATTGAACTTGAAAAATTTATTGTGCCTCCTGTAAGCGGTACAACTTGAGAAATATCAAAATTAATAGTTGAATTTAAGAAATTTCTCTCTATAAATCTTTGACTTCCATCAGACTGAATCACTTCGCTTATGGATCTTTGATACGGAAAATTAATACTTGAAGTGATTTTTGGTAATAGTGATAAATTATAAAAATCAGCTTCTATATTTTGCTGACTAAAATTGTTTTCTATAATTTTAAATTCATAAGAGTTTAAAAAAAATAATTCATTCACCTTCTCTATTGTCATTACATTTTGAGAACATACTTTAACAGTGATAAGAATAAAAACAATATTTAAAAATTTTTCCAAAAAAAACTATTTTACCGCAGTCACTCAATTATTTAATTCTTTGAGAAACTTCTTATTTATTACTACTTATTTACATTAGACAATTCAGATTAATGATACTATTCTAAAAAAGCGATCAAAAATTTCACAGACCTCAATTACAAATTTGAGGCAAAAAAAAGCGTTTATTCTTACGGAAAACCTCATTTTAGTTATAAATAACATTGATTTGACACAGAATACAAATTAAAAAACTGGTTTTCAAACAAATAAACACAGACTATTTTATTTATTTAAACTTAAAACTCTTGATTCAATCTTTTTAAAACATAAAAATTAAAGCGAATTTTTAAATATTTGCTTTCATTTAAATATGATATTTAAAAAATAAGGGTTCAAAAATAAGGCCTTCCCTTTATATTTTTTTTTCGTTAGCATATCAATTTAAACCGAAACAGAAATTCATACGGCAAAAAAAAGACAATTCTGCATTAGGAATAGCAATTTGTCAATCCTCTATTAAAATTTCTATTTTATTATATTAGTTTACATAAACCAGCTGAGCTTTTAATTTTTTTACATCAATCCCCAGCAGGACAACTAAACCAAATTAGCAAAGCCAATGAAAGACAGACACTAAATATAGTAAGCCAATTTCTTCAAATCGCCCAAAAAAGATGTTGAAATTTGTCCCGTCCCCGTCACAGCCAAATGGCGCCAATTGAAGACAATTGGCCATTTTTTTATTATACTATTAATTAAAATTACTTCGACCTGCAGATTTTAATTTATCTTTCGCAATTCTAAATCCGAATCCGTCATTTCGTGTACCTTTTGGCGATTGATATCTCACTTCTGGCATATGAATTCCATATTCTAAGGGTCTTCCACTTACATCTTGTGTTTCGTAAAACCAACTGACACCTTTTGAAATTTTATATTGTCCATCTACAGGTCCTTGAGGGTTTCTTTTACTAACCAAGCTATCCTTTTCGGGGTTATACCAATCAAAAACCCATTCTCCAACATTTCCAGTCATATCATATATACCAAGTTCATTCGGTTTAAGAAGTCCTACTTTATGAAATGTGCTGTTTGAGTTTTCTTTAACCCAGCCAACTTCAATTGGATTATTACTACCACTATATTTGTATCTTTTTGTTTTCATTCCACCTTTAGCTGCGTATTCCCATTCTGCTTCTGTAGGAAGTCTTCCTCCTACCCATTTTGCAAATTCATTTGCTTCTTCCCAAGTTGCAAGCATCGGATTTTCGTCTATCCATTTGTAATAAACTTTAATACCATGAGCATTTTCAATAGGCGGATCAGGCATTTTTCTACCTGTTTCTTTACAAAACTCTTTAAATTGTTGAACCGTTACTTCATATTTACTAATATAAAAATCATCAAGTTCAACTATCCTATGCGGACTTGTAAATCCTTTTATAGAGTCCCCTTTCGGACTCACAACAATTTGGTTTTTGCCTTGTTCAAAAGTTCCACCTTCTACAAAAATCCATTCAGTTTTCTCTTCATTTTTTTTACAAGAATTAAGAAATAAAAATCCAATTAAAATTATAAATGTTCGTAAAGTCATTTAAATATTAGTTAATGTTTATTAAATATTACTGCCAGCTACTATGATATAACCTAGCAAAAGTTCACTATCATTTACTCAACAACCACCTTTCTGAGGTTTACGTTTATAAATTATCTTATTATCTCGTTCTACATAGTCGCCAGATATAATTGGATATGCATACTTTGGCGCGTGGGATATACTATGGCTTTTTATAATTATTGTGTCTTTAACTCTTAAGTTTTTTAACTGCTGGAATTCATCGCTGCCAGACTTTTCCAATCCAAAACTAAGTATATAATCATGATGATTAATCTTTATCATAATTCCAAAACCTAATCTTGACCCAGCCGGAAGAGAAAGAGAGGTTACAACTCCCATCATATTGGCATTATCATTAATAGGCTTTCTTATTATAGCTTCACTAGCGTAAACTCTATTGCCTGCGGGCGAAGCTTCCCATTTTTTAAACATTATGCTATCTGGGGTAGCCTCCCATTTTTTTTGGAGAGCTTTGTTTTCAGCTGCAGAAAGTTTTTTGACTAATGGCTTTTTAGAAATTTCATTTTTCATTTCACGATTAATAAATACAAATCCGCTTACTACAACCAAGAATAAGATTAGCACATAAATATTTTTTTTCATACTTTTTACAGCTTTAATTAATAACATATTTACCTTTTAAAAATTTATGCAGCAAAATTACTTTGATATATTTCGGCTTAAGAGATAAAAATTGTAAATAAAAATGTAAACTTTGTAAATAAATTATTGACAATATGCATCTTAGTCAAAATATGATCTCTGGAAAACGTACATATCTATTTGTATTGATATTTATCTTGTTTTCTGCTATAATCTACGCAGCTTTCCGCACAGAAGGTAGTGATGACTTTAACTTTGCCAGAAGAGAAATTTTACTTCGAAAAATCGGACATGAATTGCTTTTACAATCAGGCGACAGTACATCAAGAGTACTCCCTGTAAAAAAAATTTCAGAAAATGAATATCAGATTAGGTTTGAGAATAATTTTAGTTGGCAACCGGATTCATTGGTCAATATTACAAGTCGTTTATTAATCAAAGACTCGTTTGCAAGTCATTATATCGTTAACGTCCTGAATTGTGGCAACTCTAGTGTTGCATATGGATATGTTATATACAAAAATAAAAAAGATGATATTGTAGCCTGCCTAGGGAGAAAACAGCCCAGAGCCTGTTACATAATTAACATAAAATTCAAATCAACAGAAATAATTACAGTAAACAGTAAATATGTCTTGGGAAGTCTTTTAATTTTAGCATTTATCGGTTTAATTCTTCTGAAATCTGTTAAGTCAAAAAAAGGAACATCTGATAATCAAAATATTGATGTTTATTCTTTAGGATCAGTGTTGTTTGATGCAAATAGCCGAAAGCTTATTATAAATGAGAATATAATAGACTTAACTGGAACAGAAACCCGGTTATTGCTCATTTTCGCTTCTTCTCCAAATAAAATAATAGAAAGGAATCACTTACAAAAAGAGATATGGGAAGATGATGGTGTAATCGTTGGCCGCAGTTTAGATATGTTTATTTCAAAACTTAGAAAAAAACTTGAATCTGCCCCAAATATCAACATTGTTGTTGTACGCAGCAAAGGTTATAAACTTGAAATAACTAGCAGGAAATATACGCAATGATCAAAGAATTTCAATACTTTATTTTTGAAACTAAATGTACTGAATTAATAGGTTAAGTTCTTTTTTTATTGCATTTCTATCAATCCCCAACAGGACATCTAAACCAAATTTAGAAAACCAATGGAAGACAGACATTACATATAGTACGCCAATTTCTTCAAATCATCTAAAAATGATGTTGAAATTTGTCCTGTTCCTGTCACTACTCGGGACAAAAGAAAAATATCATCTTTTGTCCCGTTTTTTTTTGCCCGTAATCTATTGTTTACCAAATAGATACAGTTGACCATTTCATTCACTCGAGCGGTTTTTATTTTACTTTCTTGAAATGTGAAATTTTCGGGAAAAATTAAACCAATCATCTCCCGAGAATTAGCTAAAGTCCCATTTTCAAAGGCTTCACCCAGCTTTAAAAGGTTTTCCAATCCAGTCGTTGTTAAGTGCTCTATACTGGCTCTATCATCTTCCACATTTCCAATGTCTTTTTCCAATTTACTAATAATTGCATTGTACTCAATTTTCATAAGATTGTAATCTTCAGCATCGATTTTCTCGGTAACTAATAAATTTCTAGCCACAGATAATTTCTTTTCATAAACTGCAATCTGTTCAAGGGACTTCTTTTTTTCACCAGCTACTACTCCTGTATGCTCTCTATAACCTTCAAGCAGAGTTGTCTCATAACGACAGCTTTCTTTTTCAAAAAGGGGCATTTAGCTATGATTCCTGCATTCCCTATCCAAAGCTCAGTTCGTCTTTGATTATTGATTCAATAAATTTATAATTTTATCAAGCGCCGCTTTCGATTCACGCATCAAAGGCAATAAAGGCCAGATATGGGGCATTCCCTCCCCTAAAATTACAGTATGCTCGACTTTCAATTCTTTAAGCGCACTGCACAACAACAACTGATCTGGGTAGGTTATATCGTTTTCAGCAAGGAATAAATAGGTATTTGGAAACCCCGCAAAGCTGCCGAATAAGGGAGAAATCATAGGATTTTTTAAATTACCGTCATCGCAGCACATCTTCTTTGCACTTAACACTCCATTTTTAGAAAGCATAGGATCTATTTTGTCCATTGCAGCGATATCAGGATTTTCCATCGAGGCATCCATGACAGGAGATATTAGCAACAGCTTTGAAGGCAGGCCAATGCCATTTTTTATTAATCGCTGGACCATAGCAATAATTAAAGTGGCGCCTACTGAATCCCCTATCAAGGAAATATCTGCAGGATCATATTTACTTAGGGTCAGGTTGTAAACCAAATCGATATTGCTGGAAATTTCAGAAATTTTATGCTCAGGTGCCTTGGGATAATTACAGATCCATACGGTTTGCTGTATATTTTTTGCCATCTTCTCGACACTGTCCCAGTGATGCTGCGAGGGTCCCGACACAAATGCCCCACCATGAATGAATACCAATAATTTATCGGAATCACCCTTGGTCTTTATTTCAGTCACCTTTGTACCACCGATGAGGAAACTCGTGCTGCTGGTTTTAAAAAATATACTTTTAGGGAAGTAAACGTCCTCTTTTCTCAGTTTTAACAAATCAATAGGATTCTGCGAAAAGGTTTTTTTTATGCCCTTAAATTTAATAACAGATAATGTGAGGTAATAGGTGAAGCTTTTTGCCATCGGTTTTTACAGATACAGGTTAAATTAATTCTTATACTTTGCAGCAGGACTCAAGTCATTTGCGGGCAGGAACGAAGATATTGAAAAATGCGGCATTTAAAGAGTGATTGGCTTTTAAATAGGAAGCTTTAGCAGTGGTACTATTTCTTTAATAAAAGGGCCAAGTTATTTTTTTTTTTGCTTTTATTTAAATACACATGGAAGTAACGTGATTTTAAAATATATGCCTTTCGGGTATCCACCAATGCAAACTCAAAAGTGAATTCGGTTGTGAGAGGCCACTGTTTTTCAAAAGAATTTTTTCCCTAATTTACCTTTGTAGATACTAAATAGATATCACCAAATCCAGCAGTAGATAGTATTTATATACAAAATCCACTTTTTTCCCTACTGCCATAACTACTTTTGCTATTTTAAAACCATTAGCTAATAATACTTTCAAAGATTTTGATGGTAGTTTAAATCAATGTCAAAACTTATAGATTATGAAATCAAATCCGGAGTTAGGTACGTTTATACTAAATAGCGCAGTCTCACAAGCATTTCTTTATTTTTCATACGTAATACTTGCTTTATTTACAGCAATAAGCCTTTTTATTTATTTCAAAGCGATTATACCTATTAATGAAGGTACAATGAACTTTTCTGGGAACGTTAGTATTTTATATTACTGCATCGTTTTTATTATGGCACTGAGCCTGATTATATGTACAATAGCCATTTATTTATCAAAAGGAGCTGTCTTTAATTTATACCAAAATGCTATTGTTATAGATAATAAAGGCAGTAAGGAAACTTTATATTTTAAGGAGATTCAGGATGTTTATTGGTTTACTTCAGGCAAACGTATATTTGACATCAACAATATTGCGGTTCGAAAAAACAGCACAGCTCAGTGGCATACTATTTCGGCAAGATATTCAAATATTTATAAAGTAATTGCCCTTATACGATCCACACACCGTTCTGTCAATGTGCCCATTCTTTTGAAAAAACTAAAAGACGGTGAAAGCCTGACTTTTACTTATGTCGAATTTAAAGATTTAGCCATGAAACAAATTATGGCTATAAATACCAATGCCTATTTAAATATAAAAACGAAAACTATTTTCTTATTTCAGGATAAATTAGTTTTTGATTCGCAGGTTATTTACTTTAAAGAAATTCACCATTTTTGTATTACTGATTTGACAAATCAAATCCAGCTTATCAATAGTGATGACGAAACAGTGTTTAAAAAATCATACAATTCGGTTTTTAGCGCCGATACTTTTACAGCACTTTTAGATGAATTAATCAATAAGAATAAATTCAAAGACTAATATTTCACTCCCAAACATTAGTTGATTTATAGGAGGTAAAGAATTACATTTTCCTTTAAAGGACCTAATTACCAAAATTAAACTCATAACGTATATGTTAATTTTTATTTATCAAATTATAACCAAGCCTTTACAGACAAAACCAGTTATGGACGAAGTGTGTCCTGTTTGCCATCATAAAGACACGATAGAATTAACGCTCTACATGAGATATATCGCGATGGGAATACCGCTTTTTGGAATGGGCAGGCGAACCGGCGTTTTCTGCACTAACTGCGGAAATATCCTTAAGAGTCCGGATAGCTCCATATTTGCCAAAAAAAGATACTCCCCAAAGGTAGCGCAAGCGATTACTGATATCAGGCACAACCACAAAAGAACTTTATGGCAATTGGTATATCCTTGGTCCATTTGGTTTGTTATGCCGTTCCTGATTTTAATATTATGGGGAATTACTTCGATAAATAAAAAAAGGACCAGCGAAAAAGCAAAAGAATACAAAGAACTACTAATGCACCCTACACCAGGCGATATTTATAAATCAACATGGGTAGAAAACAGTATATCAGCAGGTGTATTGGTAAAATTAATGCGTATAAATGGTGATACTATGTATATAGTTAAAACCAAAAAAAATATTCCTTTTAGTTTTTCTGAAGACGAATGGCATAAACTGGAGGCAGATCCCGGGTCATTTGAGACTAAGGAATATAAAGTAAAGAAATTTTCGGCATTAAAAGAGGCAAATTATGGTGACTTCTTCATGTATCATACTGATGCAAACGGAAGAGAATACCCTAAATATCTGGGCGCGGTACTTAATAGTGAATGCGAAATGGACCTGGGCTTTGAAACTATATACCGCAAAAAATAAACTTTGTGCTATTTATATGCGCAATTAGAAATACCAAAGAAAATATATAAATTCCCCTGGCTTTTTGTATCAAATGGTATATGCTTATTTGAAAGTGACAAGCCTGGTAGCGATGGAATACTGTCATAGGCAGTGAAAGAAATAAACACTAATTATAATAGTTAGTAAAAACCTCTTCGAATTAACAGGTTTTACTATTGAGGCAAATCGGAAATTAATATGCTTTTTTATCCACAAATATCTTAATTCATTTTTTTAAGAAAAAAAAATTAACGCTATTGCGTTAGAATGAAATTTTGTTCTTAGAAGAGTTCCTGCTTCGACGAGGGATCGGAAAGATAAGTTGTTCTAGAATGGGCTTCATCTCCTACTATTGTTTTTTTTTACGTGCCCATATCGTTAAGTGTATATGCACTGATTTATTATATTTTCAGAATAGTGATAACTAACTAGACGAATTATCGATTTAGGGCAGATAGTTTTCCAAAATTAATTAGTTTTATTCCCTATAAAAGCATACAAATCAAATAATGGAGCATACCGATACGAAAAGGCTTTCAAGACTAACTGCCATTTTACTACAATTGCAAACACAGCGTATTATTACAGCACCCGCCCTTGCAGATAAATTCAATATCAGTGTCCGGACCATCTATCGTGATATTAAAGCACTGGAACAAGCAGGCGTTCCCATTTTAACAGAAGAAGGAAAGGGATACACCTTGATGGAAGGTTACAAAATTCCACCTGTGATGTTTACCGAGAGCCAGGCCAATGCATTGATTCTGGCTGAGCAACTGGTATTAAAAAATAAAGACCATTCTTTCATTAAGGACTATTCAGAGGCGATTGATAAAATTAAAGCCGTGCTGCGACAAAGCGAAAGAGATAAAGTGAATTTACTTAGCCAGAGAACGCGATTTAAACAAAATAGCAATAGAGAAAGAACAAGCAACAACCTGTCTTTATTACAGACCACAGTTACAAATTTTTCCCTTACTAAAATTACTTATGTTAACGAAGCCAATATAGCGACAGTTCGTACCATTGAGCCATTTGCGCTGCTTAGCACGACCGAAAACTGGCTAATGATTGCCTGGTGTCACAACCG
Organism: Flavobacterium olei; assembly: GCF_039749035.1. NCBI lineage: Bacteria > Pseudomonadati > Bacteroidota > Flavobacteriia > Flavobacteriales > Flavobacteriaceae > Flavobacterium > Flavobacterium olei. The sequence continues at coordinate 78,226 of NZ_JBDKWC010000009.1, read as the reverse complement.
GCAGGAGTTTAGGTACTTTCGCCTGGACAGAATCAAAAAAATAGAGGTACTCGAAAGGAAGTTCACCCCCCATAAATTAACCCTTCAGGAATTTTTTGACAAATACCATTAAATTTATTTGCACCCCTGACATAAGGCTGTCAAATGACTGTTTTATTTTCGCAAAGTCAATAATGGCAAAGTAAAATTAAACAAAATGATTCATTCAATCTCTGACTTTAACTGGCTGTCTGTCATCGCAGCATTTATTCCTTACTTTCTCCTGGGTGCCCTTTGGTTTACCCTGCTTTTTAAAAAACAGTATATCATTTCACTGGGAAAGGAAAACCATCCCGAACAAAAGCCCGCACCAATTTTTATAATTGGTCCCGCGGTCTGTTGTTTGTTTATCACAATAGCAACGGCATTGTTAATGCACCTTCTAAAAATTGACAGTTATCAATCTGCAGTCGAGTTCGCTATCATTGTTGGTATTGGTTATCTAGTTGCCAATACGATGAATATAGCAATTAATCCCAACATACCAAGGCCGATTTCCTACGGTCTAATCAGCGGTGTTTATCACCTTACAGGAATTCTTATGGTTTGTATTATCCTTTTCGCCATGCAATAATCGTGTATTTTTTTAATTTCAAATATTTGCCATTACAATTGTAATGGCAAACCTAATTATGGACTTTTGCATTTTTAGGCAATTGGACTGCATAGTAGATTTGATGCACGTTGTTGTTGTGGAAATGCGTTTTTGCAGACCTCTGCTATGATATCCGTTGTAATAAAACTCCTTATTCAACGTTTTAGCCCCGATAGTAGCAGAAATCCTTCTGCACCGGGGTCCGGCGCAGAAGATTGAAGCGGATAGCGGGAAAAAGCTCCCAAAAATATATATAATTGACATTAACCGGGCAAAGAAGATCGCAACGCAAAAGATAGAGTTCCAAAAAAACAGCATTATTTTAAGCACACACAGGAAGCGACTTTTGAGAAAATCCCGGAGAAGTTTCTTCCACAGCCAACGCGGCCCTTTAAATTATTCGTAGGCCCGCAGCAGGGGAGCCGCATTATTGCTCCATGCCTTTGTTTTTTAAATCCGGTTTCGCCTCCAGAGAACAGCATTAAAAAAATTTAAAATAAAAAAAGAGCTGCCAGGCAGCTCTTTGTGCGTATATAAATGTCAATTGGCAGGTACTGTAACAGGGATGATCTAAAATCATACCAAACTAATCATCTGTCTTAAATATCCCTCCAAGTACAGGTAAAACAGAAAAAGAGGTCATCTTAAATTGTAATCCATCTTAGAGTCCGGAATTATCGTTTTCCCTATGGTAGATGTCGCTGAATATTGCCGCGAGCTTTGAAGGCTCCTCTTTCCAGGCATTAAACATGCCGATACCCATTTCGTCGGGAACGATGTCTAAGTCGCCCTGCTCCACCCTGTCCAGTATTATTTTGGCTATGCTGTCGGGCGCCGGCATTTCCCAATCACTTCCCTTATTCATATCGGTATCAATTGCGCCGGGATTTACCATATGAACGGTTACCCCTTTTTTAAATAATTCTATTCGTGCCGACAATGTGGCCGAGAACAGTGCCGCTTTTGAAGCTGCATAACCCGCGATGGAAGGCAAGGGAGAGTATGCAGCAATAGAAATTATATTTATCATATTGGAAGGCGCATTGCTTTCTAAAGTTGGAGCAAAGGCCCTGATCATACGAACTGTCCCGTAATAATTAGTATCCATATCATGCTCCAACCCGGAAATTTCCCCTTCCAGGATGGTGCCGGCATTTAGTGAGCCTGCATTATTTATAAGTATTTGTACATCTTTAGTCCTCTGAGCCAGTGCGGCAATCTGATGGGGATCGGTGATGTCCAGCTGCAAGGGAACTACCCTGTCGCTTCCAAAATCGGGCATGGTATTTAAATCCCTGCCAGCAGCATAAATTTTCGCTGCACCTTTTTTCAATGCCGCGGTCACAAGCTCTTTTCCAATTCCTCTGTTTGCTCCTGTTACCAGCAGCACTTTGTCTTTTAATGTTTGCATATCCATATTTTTTAATTCCTAATTGTTACACAAAAATATACCGGCCAGATCGGTTATAAAATCTGAAACTTGCTCAATGGTTGCCTTCAGGGACATCTGATGCCATTTGGTAGATTCTATTCTGCAGGCTCTCAAGGCCTTCCCATTGGAATAAATTCCCTAAATTTGTGCATCACAGCGCTCTGTCCCTATCGCTGTATAAGGGGTGTGCCTTATAGTCTGCCTTTAATTATTTTAATATTATTCTGTTATGACCGATCCGATTTTAGAAAACCTTAATCCCAAACAGCTTCAGGCAGTTAAAACCACTGAGGGCTATGTGCGTGTTATTGCCGGTGCCGGTTCGGGAAAAACAAAGGCCCTGACCTCCCGTTTTGCCTATATCGTGGACAGGCTCGGCATCAATTCTTCCAATATCCTGTGTGTGACCTTTACCAACAAGGCCGCCCAGGAAATGAAAAAACGCGTCAAGGCGCTTATCGGCGATCTTTACGATGTGAGTTTCATCACCACCTATCACGGTTTTTGCGTTCGCTTTTTGCGGGAGGAAATAAACAAGATCCACTACCCAAAAAACTTTATCATACTGGATGCCGAGGACCAGAAAACCATACTGCGCGATGTTTTCAATGAACTGGAAATCAATTCCAAAAACCTGACTTTCAAGCAGGTCCTGCGCTTTATCTCCAAACAGAAAAGCACCTCGGATTACCTGGGCTATATGATTGAAAACAAAACCTTTATTGCGGATGAAAAAGACACGCTTTCCAGTCAGGTCTACCAGAAATACCTCGACAAACAAAAACGCAACTATGCCCTGGATTTTGATGACCTCATCCATTTTACAGCATTTATACTGGACAGCAATCCCGACGTGCTTTCCAAATGGCAGCAAATGCTGCATTACATACAGGTAGATGAGGCGCAGGACAGCTCCGACAGCCAGTTCCACCTCGTGGAGATGCTCTCGCGCGTACACCAGAACCTTTTTCTGGTAGGCGACCCGGATCAGACTATCTACGAGTGGCGTGGGGCTAAACCTGAATATCTTGTCGACTTCGACCAGATGTTCCCCGATACCCAGACCATCATCATGAACCAGAATTACCGCTCCACTCCCAACATCCTGAAAGTCGGCAACCATATTATCAAAAACAACAAGATCAGGGTAGACAAGGATATGGTGACCGACAACCCAGAAGGGGTTGAAGTGGTGCATTTCCACGGTAAAAATGATTTTGAGGAAACGCTTTGGGTGGCAACAGAGATCAAGGGAATAGTAAAGGATGAGAATGCGTCCTATTCCGATATCACGATACTCTACCGCTCGAACCATCTCTCCCGAAATATAGAGCAGGCGCTCATCAAGGACAATATCCCGTATATCATTTTTGGCGGGGTACGTTTTTTTGAACGCAAAGAAATCAAGGATGTACTCTCTTTTTTAAGGCTGATTGTCCAGGGGGACAACTTCTCGTTCCTTCGCCTGTTCAACCATCCTACAAGGGGACTGGGCAAAAAGTTCATCGAAAGGCTGAGCCTTCTGGCCGGGGAACAAAACCTCTCGCTGCTTCAGGCATTAGAAAGAAATATACAAGATAAGGAACTCCATAAAAAAGGTGCGCTAGATTTTCTCAGCCTGGTCGCCGAATTAAAAAAAGATGCTGAAACTAATTCTATATCAGATCTTGTAAAGATTATACTGGACAAAAGCGGGCTTTCCGAGCTCTACCGCAAGGATGGCGATGAGGACAGGCTCGAGAACATCAAGGAACTGGTAAGCTCCATGCTGCTGCTGGAAAAAGAAAACAACGGTCCGGTGAATATTATCGAATACCTGCAGGAGGTTTCCCTTTATACCGATCTGGATAAGGATACCGAAAATCAGGACAAGGTGCGCCTGATGACCATTCACATCTCTAAGGGGCTGGAATTCCCATACGTGTTTTTGTGCGGGTTTACCGAAGGGGTGCTTCCAAGTGCGCTTTCGATCAAAGAAAGGAGAAAACGCGCCATCGAGGAAGAAAGACGATTAATGTATGTAGCGGTGACAAGGGCCGAGAAAAGGTTCTACATGACAGACTCGGAAGGCTTTAATTTCACAACAGGACTCAACAAATACCCGTCCCGGTTCCTTTTTGAAATCAAAGAGGAATTCTATGTGCGCAAAGGAAAACTCTCTGCTGGGATCCTGCAGAACGCCCAAACTAGCGCTGCTGCAAAAACATTAGAAGATACCGCCTTCTCCGTCGGGGATATGGTCATGCACCCGGTATGGAACAAAGGGCAGATACAGCATGTGGACAGGGAAAAAAACCAGTATAGGGTCCACTTTTTTGAGATGGGAAAAGAAAAACCCATTGATTTTGCTTTTCGTTTTCTCACGGCCGCATCCGATGGACATCAGGATTCTTCCCCTGCTGAACTCTTAAGCCTGCAGGAAAGCCTGAAGACCGCTCCGGATCCCTTTCAGGATGAGTGGCAATCCGGCGCTGAAGCTGATGCTGTTTTCAAAAACGAAGACAACACTGAGCTGTTTGATGACGACAATAAAAAAAACGATTCCCAAAAAAAATGGTACAAGCCCTGGGAATAACTCCCCGCGGGATCAGTATCATTTTTCAGGATCCGGCTGCTTCTCCATACCGTCTATAATTTTGCCCACTTCGGTCTCGGTGGCCTTAAGCCTGCCCTGGCAGAACGCAATAAGCTCAGAAGCCCTTTTTACCTTAGCGGCAAGTTCATCTACTGAAATGGTTTCATTTTCTATTTCCCCGGAAATTGCTGTAAGCTCATTCCAGGCCTTCTCATAGGTCAGTGTCTCTTCCATCATAGGTTTCTTTGTTTGTAACGGTGGTTTTAAGTAGGGTATCGTAAAGGAGTACTTCAATCTGGTCTCCTTCTTTTATCTGCTCTGTACTGCTGGTAATTTTCCCTTGGGCCCTCACAACGGCATATCCTTTTCTAAGGATGTTCCGAGGGGACATCATCCGGATGCTTTTCTGCATATGCTCCAGATTCAGCTTCCCGGTTTTAAGGTACCCGGCTGTAAAAAGCTTGAGGTTTGCGGCCACAAATACTATCTCACTCCTGCGGCGTTCCATAAGGTTTTGCGAGAGGTTCGCGGTCCTCTGCCCGGTTAAGGCGAGCTGCCGATTGTTCTCATGCAGGATGTCCTTCACATTTCCCGCGAGTTTTTGCCTGGTACCATACAGCTGTTCTTTGTGCCGGGTCAGCAATTCCACTGAACTGCGGGAAATATTTTTCTTGAGCACTTCGAGCTCCCTGTATTGGTTTAAGAACAGCTTCTGGGACTTAATTACGATATGCTGCTGAAGCGAAAGCAGTCCCAGTTCAAATTTTCGGTTGTGGGCAATAATAAATTCCGCGGCCTTGGTAGGTGTTTTGGTATGGGTGTGCGCCATTAAATCTGTAATGCTTACATTTTTCTGGTGTCCGATCCCCGTGATAATGGGAATGGGGAATTTGGCTGTTGCCCTTCCGATGCTGTAATTGTCAAAGATCAGAAAATCGGACTGCGCCCCGCCTCCCCTTGTAATGACCAGGGCATCGTACGGGATACCACTGTTATAGACTTCGATGAGTTTATCCAGAAAAAGTTTTGCATTGTTGTCTCCCTGCACTATCGTATAATAAGCATCAATCTGGAAGCTATAACCAAAATCATTGTGCTGCAGGGTATGACGGAAATCCTCATTACCCGCCGAATTGCTCGCTGATATAACGGCAACCCGCTGGATCACCAACGGGAGTTTCAGACGGCTGTTCAGAGTGGAATATCCCTCAGGGGTCTTTATGATATAATCATTCTCGGCTTCCAGTCTTTTAAGGGTGGCATTTCGCTGCTGTTCCAAAACACCCAGCGTAAAATTTACGTCTATATCCAGCACATTTACAGAGAGCCCGTACAGCGGATGGTAATCCACACTGACCTTCACCAGTACATGAAGGTTATTGGTAAAACGCTGTCCGGTCTTCTTTTCAAAATCAGATAAATGAACTGCCCCCTCACCCCATGCCTTTCCCATGATTTTCGCGGTTATGGCGCTGTTCTTTTCCCCTTTCTCGACCAGTTCAAAATAATGGATCGTTTTATCGGCCTTATAACTATGGCTGGTCACATCGGCCACTACCCAATAGGTGTGCCCCTGGAAACGGTCCTGGACCGCCTGATGGATCTGGTAGTTCAGCTGAGAGAGTGTGATAAAATTTTCCGGTCCCATAGTGATTTAAGAAAGGGCGGCTTTCTATTTTCTGCCGAAAGGCTAAGATAGCAATAATATGCTCTAATGTAAAAATATGCCCCCAAGGTGGTCGTCTTGTCATCTAAAATAATGTAGACAGGCAATACTGCTCTGCCTATTATTTTAAGGTAATGCTATCGCTGAGGTTCTCTGAATTTATAAACGCTGCGATATACTGCTGCACTTCATTGCGCTTCTCACGGGCCGTTTCAAACGTATTGATATGAAATTCATCGTCCTGGTCCAGGATATGGATAATCTCGGTGTAGCCTTTTGAAATAAGGCTGCCTTTGAGCTTAAGTATCGTATGCTGCTGGCGGGCATCCAAATCTTTTCTCACCTTTAGTTGTATCGCGTTTTCCATTGTGAAAGATCAGCTAATTTGTTTTCGTATATTTCTGTATTCAAATATAATTATTTAGATCTGATGCACACTACGCCCCAATGTTAAAAACAATGTAAAAACTCAAATAAAATTTACCACTAAACAATTGGAAATCCTAATTATATAAAGGAAACAAATTCTATGAATGATCTCACGATTGTTTTTGAATATTACAAATGCATCAAGATTGATTTTAAAAATCAAACAATTGAAGCATATTATCGTGACCTATCTTGTAAAGACACTATTTTGTTTACTAAGAATGACCTCCTTAAACTAAATCAGGCAATATCACAAAATAAAATTGATAAACAAACGAGAGAATTCAGCTATCCTAAATGCAACTGGCTAATGCCTAGTTTTGAGGATAAGATAGAAGTGCTTAAAGATGGGAAAATAATTAATTCCATTAAAATAAATTATGCTCCCAATTGCGCTGACGACAAAAAACCTGGGGATGTGGAAAACAGAATTAGAACATTTGGAATTGAAGTTAGAAATTTAATCCTAAAAAAACCATTTTTCAAAAGAGCCTTAGATTCCTTAAAAGTATTTACATCAAAAAGAAAAGGGATAGTTTAATTCTGGCAGTTGAAACCATTCTTTCAATATTCTTGTGGATGATATTGAAGTGGTTCTTCTATGTAATTCCTCTTTGGTTAATTGAAAAATTTTTAATTATTATTTAATTTGTAAGCTTGATATGTATAATTTTCTATAAAACGGTTAGCAAATTTTATAATAGTATTGCTGTTTATTGCCAATTGTTCAGCAATTTTTAATAATTTTTTTCTCTTTATATAAACTATTTATAGCTCTGTAACTTTAAAACATTAAGTTGGATTTTTACTCACTTTATCTCGTTTAAGACAATATTAAAACAAAAAAAGATGAGCAGTACTGCTAGTCCTGCACTGATTGATATAGTGAGCGCAATAAATTAAAATTACCTAATAATATAAAAACCCGCCGATTTAATAGTATCAGCGGGTCGCATTGTGGCGTATAAATGATATACAAATTTACAAATATTACTCTAAAAACCAATTAATAACTTAATGTTTAACACTTTAAAAATATTCTCGCTCAAAATTATTACCTCTTACAGGTCAAAATTCAGCTATTTCCTGAAGTTTTACAACAGACGTTCCCTGGGGTAATTTCCAGGGTGCCTTGGCCAGTTTCATCGCCAACACTTCTGTTGAAAGAGGTTTATATCTCTTCAGTAGGCTGATGCTGTTGAAAAATCCTAGAAGTTTTACCAATATTTTCTCATTCGTTCTTTTACTTCCTTTGCGCACAAGGAGTCCGGGCCTGAAAATTATAAATTGTCCGAAGCCCATCGTTGTTATAGCGCTTTCTAATTCGCCTTTCATTCTGGAATAGAAAACCCTGCTTTTTGGTGATGCGCCAGATGAAGAAACAAGAACAACGGAATTCACCCTGTTATCCCTGGCTATTTTTGTAAAACCGACAGGAATTCCATAATCAACCTCCCACTGCCTCGGTTGGGAGCCGGCATCGTTGATAGTAGTTCCCAGACAGGAAAATAAAACATCTCCCGTGATATATTCACTGTATTGACTCAGCTGGGAAAAGTCAATCACATGCTCGACTAGTTTGGGATGTGACCTTCCGGTAGGACGTCTTACAAAGATGGTTATTGCGGTGTAATTGTCATCCTGTATTAATTCGTCTAAAAGGAATTTGCCCGTAGCTCCTGTCGCCCCTATTACTAATGCCTTCATATCCTGTGTATTAAATAATGAGTTTAAGTTTATCTGCTGTGTATCGGAAAATTTACTTACCTAAGTTAGCAAAAAATTATTTAATTACGATTTTAGACTCCCAATAGGATGTTTTCAGATTTATTGAAATTCTACTGTCTTACAAAGTTCGTCTTTTCCTGATTAGGCTTTTAACTACATCTTAACAATTAAAAAAGCAAAAATTAGTTTTAATTAAATGCTACATTAATTTTTTATGAAAGAACAGGCTAAGGCTTTTTTATCAAAACTCGCATGCCTAGTTCTCTCATATATTTGAGCACTGTAGTGTGTGATAATACAAAACCAGATTTTTTAAGCTCCGCAGCAATCCGATGGCATCCGTAAGTTTCTTTGGAAGCAGAAAAAATTGCGCTAATTTCCTTTTTCAAGTCAACTCTCCATTTTTGACTTTCCAACGGAATTCCTCTTTTCCAAATTCTATAGGTACCTCGATTTAATCCCAATGCCAGGCACATCAGTCTTACTGAGTATCTTTTCTCGTTTTCTACCATAAAAGAGAAAAGCGATTCCCTCCCGGCATTTATGCATTTACTTGCATTTTTAATGACTTCGAATCTCATTTCATTCTCTTTAATTTTCTTTTCGAGATTGTAAATCTTTTTTTCATCAGAACTCAATATCAGGTTTCCATATCCTGGAAAACTTGCACTTCCATATTTTTTAAACTCTTTACGCCAAAGAAAAAGCAGGTTTTTATCAATCTGCAGCTCTCTCGAAGTCTGAGCCAGATTTCCATTCTGATAGCTTAAGAATACCGCCTTGAATTTGAATTCACGATCATAATTTTTCCTTGCGCTTTTCATTCTTACCAGTATTTTCGTCATTGAACTCTTCTATTGTTGTATAATCAAGATAAGAATGGATTCTCTTTTTATTATACCAGTTTTCTATATAATCAAAAATTTCATTTCTCATTTCCATTGCTGATAATAATCTGGTTTGTTTATAAATCAATTCTCTTTTTAATGTATTAAAAAAACTTTCAGCTACAGCGTTATCAATACTGACTCCGGTAAAACTCATACTTCTTAGACAGTTCCATTCAGTTAGTTTATTTGTAAACATTTTATTGGCATATTGTGCGCCTTTATCTGAATGAAATACCAATCCTTCTGAAATAGGACGATTAGTTACTGCCTTTTCAAATGCAGGTAAAATGGTTGCTTGAGCAGAAAGTCCGTGACTTAAATGCCAGCCTATAATCTTTCGATCATATAAATCCATAATAATAGTCAGATATAAAAATCTTTTATGTATCTGAATATAAGTTATATCTGAAACCCATACTTTGCACGGTTCATCAATCTTAAATTGTCTGTTTAAAATATTTGGAGCAATGTATAGATTATGTTTTGAGTCAGTTGTCGCTTTGAATCTCTTTTTTACTTTACTGCGTAAACCAAGTTGCTTCATATAAAATGACACCTGTGTATCAGAAATTTGAAATCCTCGGTTTCGGAGTTCTCTAGTAATCAATATACTTCCCTTGTATTGTTTGAATTGAAAAAAAATAGAAGTTATTTCTTTCTTAAGCAGATGTACACGGTTTTTCGTCTTCGAAAAAGGTTGTCTAGTCCATAAATAATATGTTGAATGTGAAATTCCTAAAATTTCAAACATTTTATAAACAGAATATTTTTCTCTGTTTTGATATATAAAACTGCAAATTTCGTGCTTGCCTTTGTACATGTACTGAAGCCCTTTTTTAAATATTTCCAGATTCAATTCAGATTCGGTCAGTTTTACTTCTAAATCGTAAATTTTTTTATTGGTGTAATATACTCTTTTATGACCTAGACCCGGAAAGCTTCCTTTTCCAAACCTGCTGTAAATAACACGCCATTTGGAAAGTATTTTGGCGCTTATATTTAATTCTTCAGCAGTCTCTTTAACTGTGTTTCTTAGATAACTTAACAAAACCGCATTTTCTTTAAAAATAGGATCGTAATGTCTAATATTGTCCTTCATAAATCGTGGTTTTAATGACACAATAGATTCTACCAAACTGATAATACGCAAGTTAAAAACTATAAAATTAAGAATTAAAACGAAGACTATGCAAATTGAAATAAATCAATTTATTGCTGTGGCAGAAAAACTAGTAAGAATGAGCTAAATATTTATGTTAGGCCTTTCAAATAAAGGGTTCTATTTTATTTATAGAATATTTCAAATACCCTCCATCCTAACCCACTCCTTCTTCACCGGTCAAAATCATACTAAAAAAAGTTTCAACAATTAAACAATCTGAAAATAGAAAAGTATTAATAAAATATAAAATTGATAATATACAAAACAATAAGTACCTACCTACTTCACTAACTAACTAACTAACTAACTAACTAACTAACTAACTAACTAACTAACTAACTAAATAAATAACTAACTAACTAACTAACTAACTACAATAGTCAGGAAGCCCACATAGCAGTAATAGTAAGTGGGCTTCTTTTGACTTTTTATAAATGGCGTAATCGTATTCAACTATTACAACTTTTTATAAATGGCGTAATCGTATTCAACTGTTACAAATTGGATTCGAAGAAAGTCACCATTTTATCCCAAGGGATATAGTCGTTATCCCCGCCATCATAAAGATCAACATGTGTAGCATCTGGAACGATGTAGAGTTCTTTATTTTCCGGATAACGGTTACCCTTTATCATATATTTGAATGCATCTTCGCTGAAGAATCTACTATTAGCTTTCCCCCCATGTATCACTAATACCGGCGTACGAATTTCATTACTATAATGAAGGAAATCAGCATTGGCATAGGCTTGGGTGCCCCAAATATGCATGCCATTATTTCCGCTCCGTTCGTGATAAGCACGAGAAGTCTTGTAATAATTACTTAGCTCCTTTAGATAGGCAGGTGCATCCGCAGGAAGGTTTTCAGGATTAGGAATGCCACCTTCCATCACATAGTTCCCTGACAGTGCATCAGCAGTTCTTTGTTTAGACATAGTATCGCGCGCAGCATATCTTTCCTCTTCACTGCCTAATGCTTTTACGCGTGTCATGTTGTACATGGTTGATGACACCGTTGCCTTTATACGCGTGTCAGCTGCTGCCGCATTAAGGGCTATGCTTCCCCATCCACAAACACCTATAATTCCTATTCGATCAGCATCTACGTTGGATTGTATGCTTAGGCAATCTACTGCTGACATAAAATCGTCTGTATTTATGTCAGGGGAGGTAGTTTGCCGAGGTGTTCCCGAACTCTCGCCCGTAAAAGACGGATCAAAAGCCAATGTAATAAAACCATGCTCTGCCATAGTTTGTGCATAGAGACCTGCCGCTTGCTCTTTACAAGCGCCAAATGGACCACTTACAGCGATAGCAGGAAGTTTTCCATCAGCGACCTTGGGTATATAGAGATCTGCTGCTAATATGATTCCAAACCCGTTTTTAAATGTAACTTTACTGTGATTTACCTTTTCACTTTTCGGAAATACCTTATCCCACTCTTTTGTTAATGCCATTTTGTTATATATTTTAGTCAATACTTTTAATGTAAATTGCTCAAAGTGCAAATTTCGGTTGCAAATTTCAGTTATGATGTATACATAATATAGATTTGTTTACCATTTTTACAGATTTATGAATAAGTCAAAAAAAAAATAAAACCCTTAATTAACTTTGTGTTGTGATAAGATTGAAAATGGAAAACGTGACCAGAATTGATACAGTCAGAAAGTACAATGATTTAATGAATACTGAAACTTTACACCCTTTAGTAAGCGTAGTAAAGTTTAACGAAGTTCCGATTGTAGTGAACTTAAAGGCACAGTTTGGCCTGTATTCTGTATTTCTTAAAGATATTAAATGCGGCGACCTGACTTATGGTTGCAAGCCTTACGATTATGAGGATGGCACGTTAGTTTTTGTTGCGCCCGGGCAGGTGTATCGCTCAGACAGCGGGGGGAAGGAGATTATACCGACAGGCTATTCACTTACTTTTCATCCCGACTTACTCAAAGGTACCACGCTAGATAAATCGATAAAGAATTATAATTTTTTTAATTATGAAGTTAATGAAGCACTTCATTTATCTAAGAAAGAGCGGCAAACATTAGTTGAAAGTTTTCAGAAGATTGCTGAAGAAATTGAACATAAAATCGATAAGCACACTAAAACTCTTATAGTGTCAAACATCGAGTTATTCCTAAATTACTGCATGCGTTATTACGAGCGGCAGTTCGTCACAAGAAGCAATATTAATCAAGATGTGCTTATAAAGTTTGAACAGCTTCTTTCCGACTATTTCAACTCTGATAAAGGCCAGACTTTAGGTTTGCCAAGTGTAACGTGGTGCGCAGAACAGATACATTTATCGCCGAATTACTTTGGTGACCTCATTAAAAAAGAGACAGGAAGCACTGCCTTAGATTACATACAACGAAAAATAATTGAGGAGGCAAAAACGAGAATCTTGGATAGCTCAAAAACTATCAACGATGTTGCGAACGAGTTAGGATTTAAATACCAACAACACTTTACAAGACTTTTTAAACAACGCACAGGATTTACACCCAGTGAATACCGGAAGCTTAACTGAAGACTTTGCTATTTCAAACTAAATCAATTTCTACTATGATTAACCATCGTTTGAATAATTCAACGCGGAACCTCTTCATCCGCAACAAATTTACAATAACTCATCTCTAATCTACTTTGAAATTAGAAGTATGAAGTTTTGTGGCTGAATTATGGCACATTTCTTTTTGAAAAAAAACTAAGCAAGATGGGCTCTTTTTTACATAATAGGCACAGGCAACCCGATTGTCTATTACTACTTCTATAACTGAGCTTAACTTTTGTCGTATAACTATGCTATATGGCATCCATTAAACAATAAAAAACCCGCCGATATGAAGCATCAGCGGGAGCATAGGCGTATAAGTAGCAAACAAATTTGTGAATTTAAAATAAAAAAACAATAACAATTATAATTTTTAACACTTTAGCGAGCCATTGCTTAAAGTTGTAGTACCCCCTACTATTTACCTGTAGAATTTGTACCGACAAAACCCGATCATCTTCAAACAATATGCCAGATTACTTTATGGGTCCTGACAAAGGGGTACACAGAAAACTATTTAATTGTTATACTCATATTGGGCACCACAATATTTCCGTTACTGCCACTGTACCTTTGGGCATATACTTCAATATAGTCATTGGTTTGCATTTCGGTGCTTGCATTCAGTGGCAACACTACAATATCGTTTGTTGCGGCACCACGTCCATAGATTTTGTACTGGCTGATCACCACGTCATTCTTTGCTATATAAACTATATAGGTTCCTGCGGCCGGAACCTGAAAAGAGATCGAACCTGCAATGCCGAAAATCCTCTTCTTTTTGCCAACATATCTTAACCTGTTGGCGGCATCAGTGGAAAATCGAAACAAATTGGAATATACCGTAGAAGGACTTCCAGAACCGACCTTAACAATGTTGCTCGGGTTCGAGTTATTAAATGCAACTGCCAAGCCACTTCCAACAGGATAATCCATGGCAAAGTCCCCTGCGGCATCCGCATCGGTCTCACTAGGAAGACCTGCCGCCTTCACGGTCCAGCTGTTGTTGAAGTTATATCCTGTATAAGTTCCAGTGGTATAAGGCTTAACATAATTTGAGGGAACCGGTCCTGTAAAGACGACCGATTCCAATACTGCGTCGCCTTTTATATCAAGGCCTGCTGTCGAGACATCCAGTCCGACGGCGCCCGTATTTACATTGGAAAAACCACCTTGCTTTGCGACCAGATTAAAAGTGCCGGTCAATTTTTCATAAGTACCGGTGTTATTACTGAACCACGCCTGGTTGCTTAACAGCAGTTGACCAATATTGCTGTAGGTGATCCCGTTCGTATTTCCAGAAAAATTTACTATACTAAGGAAAGCAAGTCCATACCCTGCTACTGTTCCAACGCTTCCTGAATTCGCAATGATGCAGTCCCGAAGAAGAAAGCTCTGCGTTGGAGTTCCGTTAAGGTTGAAAACCGTCGCGCCAGGTGCAGCGATAGTGAGGTTTCGTAAACTACCACCTGTTGTGCCCTCGAAAAGGTTTCCTGATGTCTTCACTATTATGTCTTCATTAGCATCCAGACCGTCTAAATAGGCATTATTAAGATCAATTGGAAAATTAAACACAATCTGGCCATTTATTTCATATAAAGTATTGGGGTTAAGAACATACTTTGCACCGCCGCCCGAGGATAGTTCTTCACCAAGCACAGCAGTCAGATCATCTCCTGCACGTATGCGTTTAAAATTTTTCCGAAGCACGGTGCCGCTATTGATCTGGACCCATTGTCCAGACAAAGCGGAATAAAAGTAAAACAAACCTAAATCTAAATCAAAAACCTCGAGACCATTGGCCGGTGATACTATCGCATTTCTTTGGGCAGTTGTCATTCGCGGCAAAAGAAAACCCTGCGAAGTGGAAGATACATCCAGTATAGAACTGGCCTGTGGCGTTATTGTTCCAATGCCCACCTGAGCATTTGTCGCCAGTGAGAGTAAAAGAAAAACCGCTAGTCGGATGCGGTACGTATTAAAAACCTTTTTTTCTATCATGATTCTGTTTTTTTAGTAGTTGGTAATTAAATCTATTATTTGTAAGTAATTTTAGTCATCTTACATCTTACTCTTACTGCACACCGCTATTAGTTATAACTATTTTCTGCACTTTCTTCCCGCCTGTTGTGGACATAAATACCACCACATACATTCCCGATGCAATAGCGGCAGTTGGGAATCCATAATTCGTCTGAACTTGAAGTGCACTATCGGAAAGAATGATTCGGCCCAGGAGGTCATAAACAACCATCGATTTAAGGGGTATAGCATCAGGGTTTATTACTTTCAATACCTGGTGTTTATTATCCTGAATTATAAAAAAATTATTTTTTATCTGTTCTTCAACCGTAAGGGCTGCTTTGCTAAACGTGATGCTGAATCGCTTATCATATACTCCTGGAGGAATGGTTGTTTCATAAGTTTTAAATTTGATGTCATGATATGAATCATCAAGAGCGTCATAGAGATATATACTTTCAGAGAGATCAAAATTAATTACTTCAGGAATATAGAACTTCATCGATGAAGAAGCAGATGATTTAACGGTAAGGGCTATTTTCTTCGAGGGTTCAAAAGGTACTCCCTGAATCACGTAGGCTTTTTGTTCTATGAGGAAAGAAACATCATTGGGGAAACTCTGATCCATAGTAAGTGCATCGATTCCTACATCAATTCCATCGGTAGCCTCTTCCATAAGTGCCAAAGCGAGCTGTCGGGTAAACTTCTCATTAATAATCGTATTTATTTTAAAATGGGGGATTTGAGAATCTTCTTTCTTCTGTATCAATTTACCTGTCGAAAACTTAGCAAATTGGGAAAGTCCTGTATCTTCTTTATAATATGCCCTGTGTGAATTTTTAAACGTTACGGTGGCATTTTTGTTGCCATTTATTAAAAATCCCTGTCCCACAGGACTATATTTTCGTTCTATGCTTAAATTCGAGGATGTCCCTGTTGCATTTAAAGTGCCGTCACTGTTATAACTGTTAAATGTTGCGGCAACATAGATCCCATTAGAACCTAAAGATACTGGTGAATAAGTTCCATATCCACCTTTATAAGCTGAAAGATAATGCGAATTCACATTTTTATCCTGTTCCCAGAAGTACGCAACACCCGTACAGGCACTATTGGAGGGGTCCAACAAAAAAGCATTGAGATTTAAGGCAGAGGGATACGGATTGCCGGTTAACGTTGCGGCAGTACCTGTTGCCACACTCACGGTAATGTTACCGTCGTTGGGCCTTCCTCTGAAATCGTATCGCTGTTGACCTGAACCTGTATTGTTGATAATCCCTGTACTCTCCGGATCAGTATTATCTACGCCACTAGTCCCCTTCATTGTAAAACCTTCTCCCGCCGCAATTGTGCTGTTCGCTCCTACCTGTACCCACTTGGAATAACTGTCTGCACCAATTAATTTATAAATCCAATACGGAGCAATAGCCAAGGGATTGGCAGTTCCATCGTATGATCCTATTGGAAGAACTGTAACGGGGACCGAATTGGTAGATGATAGTGGTCTTCCCAACATGGTTATCCCAAAATTGGAGTTACCAGCTGCTGCAGTACTCGCACCTACAGGAGAGCACCAATAATTATATTCAAAATTATCTGACGTACCTTCCTGATATACCGACAAAATACCCAAACCCTTATTTGTGGAAACTCCGGACGTACCCTGCAATAATTGCGATTTATTTCTCAGATAAAGCCCGGCAGTGGATTCTAAATTCAAATCCTGATTGACAAATAATACCTGATCCCTGACATATATGGACGACCCCACTCCGACATAGAGCTGAGAAAACGATTGCACCGTAATAAAAAAGAAGAGTAAAGCTATTTTCATATGGGTCAGTTTAGTGGTTTTTAACATTTTTTGATTGCACCTTAACCTTTGTAATGGTTATAACGAATCCAAATAAAATTCCTGTACTCAGTAAGAGGTATAATGAAGAATCAATTGTGAGCACTACCGGTTGATCTGGTAATCCTGGGGGCGGCGGATTCTGAGACCAAGCCATTAAAGGGCTCAAAAATAAAGTCAGTAAGATAAATTTTCTCATAGTATCAAATTTTTAGCGAATTCTGAACTGGCAACGAAAAGGAAATACCTTGAAAATGAGATCCTGTCTCGATGCGTTACAAACATACTGTCATTGGCCGAGGGCTAGTTAATAAAAAGTAATAACTGTAAGGAGATATAGAATAAGTGTTTTTCCGTATTTTTACATTTAGTAGATGAATCACTATCCCTTGCCCTTCATCGATGTAAAATAAATTTACCATAGAGTCCTTTGCTATCAGGCAGTATAGTCCGGGAATCCTATTGTATTGACACTGATAATTAAAATAATGATTGTACCCGACATTTAAAGATGGCATTAAACTCTCCGTTTGTACTTCAAGTATTCAATGCTGTAGACAAATACATATTGTATCGTAATAAAATTAAATGCTTTGCAGGTATCACTAGCATGTTGAGATAAGATGATTTATGCCTATTATACCCATTATTTTACAGTTATTCCTTGTCGCAATTAACACGCAACAGTTTTAACTACATTTCGATATGCATGCTGATGATCTCATATAGTGCAATTTATAGAAATGAAGGATGCTCCATCGCGACCTACTAATGGATTTGCAGATGCCAAATCGGGACGGCTACCAGATAGCCAATATATCCGTTGCAAATTAAAAACAGTATTTCAATTATGGCGATTACAGCCCTTTACCGGTGGAAGAACTGGACCGATGTGGGAATGCTGGAATGACGGATATGTTCGTAAGGCCTTTAAGCCATAAGAACTGCTCGAAGCAATAAAGATTACTTTGAAAAAACAATTCCCGCTCGGCTATTTGTTAATAAGCTGATGAACTATAGCAGACCAACTTGTTTAGCTTAAAGTTTCTAGCAATTTAAAACTATCAGCACGGGTAACTGCAGGTCATTGCAATTACTTATAAATCCGAATTGAGCTCTTTTTCGTATATTAAAGCGGAAGTGCGATAAGAGTTCGATAAGGAAATAAAGCGAAAGAGTTTGAAAATGATCCCAATCTTCCAAAAAAACAATCATTTAAGAACGTCTCCCGCTTTTTTACTATTCATTGAGCAGTCTTTGAGTGGTATTTGCATCATTATATGAAAATGTCCTATATTCCGCAAACCTGTCGCTACTATTTTTTATAATTTCATAAAAAGATTAGAAGAATCTAGGCGAAGTGATTTGTCTAAAATTATTCAGGAATTCAAAACGCAGAAAGATCTCATGTGATCCTGAATTGTACTTACTTAAATCTGTGGTCTCCTGATCATATGCATACCCTATAAAAAATCCGTCTGTAATCTGAAACCCCGCGATGGCACTCCAGGCTGCAAATGATAACTATATTGAGACAGCAATTATTGCTGGTGACTTGCTGCTGCTGATTCTAAAAGAAAGATTACAACACCGATGAAAAAATATTGGAAGTCCTATCGGATGGTACGATTAAGTTTGTAATATAAGAAAACGTCTTATTCAGATCTAACGAACAGCTGCATGATTCTATGCAACACCTGAAATGGTAAGCTAAATAAATATTTTTAGTAATTACTATATTATAATTCTGATGGTTACAGTAAGCCATAACTAGTATTTATGTTCTAAAAAGAAAGTTTATGACATTAATTAGAAATATCTCATTTACCCGCATTAACCCTGAGAGTGTTAGATCTCTTGACATTAAAATTAAAAGACTTATAAAAAAACAGTAAAAAGATTTAAACATAACAACTACCAGTAAAATACATATGGCTAAAATGGTACACCAAGAGCGATTAGAAAGAAATCTTTCTGCACTTTATAGTATACTTACTACAAAACTATTGTAAAGGAAGTACAGCCTTACAGCTAAAGTAATAACTGTGGTCAATGGAGAATAACTGTTTGCCATTAAGGAGCGCACCGTGTCATTTCATACCGCTACCAAAATTGCATTATCTATCAAGGGAAATATCTGCTACCTATAAAGTAAGCAACTCATCCGGACCGAATAACGCTATATTAAGGTTTAATCATATCTTTTTGGCAAAAAAGTAAAGTATTCAGTATCCTTATTTAGCCATCCAATAATTTTTTTTATGTTTTGCATGTCGTTTGTCTAAATATGTGTAATTTTGGATTATAATACATAAAAAAACTGTAAATGAGAATTTTACGTGTAATTGTTATAGACAGCGATACTGAAACCATTAATCAACTGAAGCTTTTCGAAATTAACAATTCCGTCTTATTTACAATAACCAAGATTATTAACGATTTTGAAGAAATTATTGCGCACCTCAATTCTCACAAGCCCGATGCCATTATTGTAAAAATTGACAATTTTTTTATAACGGAAAAATTGGAGGACGTGCTAAATAATCTGGAAATCCAAAGGCCTAAATTAATTGTTATATCCAATGAGAAATCGAATGCTTATGACGCCTTTAAGCTTAATGCTATAGATTTTTTACTAACTCCCATTAACAACAATGAATTAATCATTTCTTTATATAAGTCTTTGAGGGCAATAGATATGGAGACCGCCTATCAAAATGATAAGATCACCAAGATAAAAGCAATCAATTCGCTTCACGATAACTTTGAATATATAGCAGTAGCTTCCATGGATAAGATAGAATTATTAAAAAACAATGATATAATTTTCTGTAAGGCTGACGGAAAGTATACCGAGTTCCATCTCACCGGCAAATCGAAGATTTTATCCAGCAGAAATCTGGGCGAATATAACGACAGCCTTGGACCAACTTTTTTCAGGATACATCATTCGTATCTAATTAATATTCGATATCTGACTAAAATTGTGAAAAAGGATGGATTATACTGTGAATTATCTAACGGTATAACCATACCCGTTGCAAAGAGGCGTCAGGAAGAATTTATTAGATATATAAAATTATAATCAATCAACCAATGAGTAACAAATACAAAAAAATCATGCTTATTGATGATAGTGAAATAGATAATTACATCATTAAATCATTAATTAAAAACCACAACAAATCTGCAGAAGTAAGTGTATTTTGCAAAAGCGAACAGGCGCTCGGTTATATACAGCAAAATAAGGACACGTACAATAATCTTCCCCACATTATTATTCTGGATCTTTATATGCCGGTTATTGACGGATTTGAATTTTTAGAAAAATTAATCGAAATGGATTCTATCTACGTAAACGCCATTCGGGTATATGTTGTTTCGAGTAGCATTGATGACAGAGATATAAAACGCTCAAAACTATATCCACTAGTAGAAAGATATATTAGTAAACCTATTCCGAGTGATTTTTTTGAAACAATTTGAACAACTGCTTAGCATCCGGCTAAAATTTGTAGGTATATCAGCTATTTTAAACATCGTTTGCTTTTTCCACAATATTTTTCAGGACTGCGTCCACTTCAAGGGATGTCTCCATTAGCATTTGTAAAATCATTTTTTTTTCGTTTTGTTTTGTCAACTCATTTACAAAAAGTTGGATCAACCCCATAATTCTTGCAATCGGTGCCCTGACCACATGTGATTGAATCCACGCTATTTCCTTTAACTTTTTATTCTGTGTCTGAATGGATTGAAAGTATCTAATTTCCTTGGTCAGATTTTCAATTGATAGTATAATTGATTCGCGGCCTTTGTACACAATCTTATTGGAGCGACAAGCTACATAGAGTAGTCCTCCTCCTTTTTTTTGATGACATTCGATTTTTTTAGCTAAGCTTTCAGTAACATTATGCGATAGATACTCGTTTAGGTCAGATATATATATATTTTCAACATTGAGATTTTCTACTTGCTTTGTGGTAAACTCCTCATAGGTATATTGATATGTATTGACTGCTGAGTAATTGACATCCACGATTATATTGCTCTCTTCGTTATATACTATAAGGGGATGCGGGCTTAGTTGAAAAAGGTCTAAATAGTACTGCTCAGAATTTTTAACTGTTATAATACTCTTATAGCGCTCTATATTATAGAGGATGCATTTATATAAGACAACCGAGGACAATTCCTCTTTCAAAAGATAATCCGATATTCCAAAAGAAAGGGACTGAATTGCAAAATCAAAATTGGGATGGCTGGTAAGAATAACTATAGGTATTGCATTTGCTATGTTCAAAGCTGATGTAATTAAATCCTCACCGCTTTTATCGGGCAATAACAGATCTAGAAATATAATATCGAAGTTGTTATTAATATCTTCAACTTGAGAAAGCCCAACAAAATCTTTCACATGAATTACCTCACTACTAAAAAAGTAATCATATACGTAATTTTTTAATAAAGTAAAGTCATCTATATTGTTTACCACCACTAAAAATCTAAGAAATTGATGTTGTTTTAGCATTCTACACTACTTAATTTTAATACTGTTACCGATTATTATAATGCTTGCAAAAGTGAAGTTTAATTACACTGCAAAGTAATGAATCACACACGCAATTCTGATATATAATCCTTGTTACTATTATTATAAACGAATTACGATATCCACCATCCTCTTTTTCCTACACTACTTTTATCAAGCCATATCTATATTTTTTTTCTAAAGTAGTAATTTCAAAACAATAAACATTAAAATTAGATAGGAAAATTCACCTTAACTAAGTTAACTCTTTTTTGAATTTAGGAGTTAAATTTAAATTTTAAATCCTAACATTTAAAAGGCAATGATTTTCATTATAGCTCCCTTCCATAGTATTGTGCATTTAAAGTGCACTTTTTAACGTATCACAATCATGTAAATACCTGTTTTATTGGTTTTTACAATAGGGCTCAATTCGTTGGGATAGCTCTACTAATTTCGCCGAATAAGGCACCATGCTATTTTTCTTGGGAAACAGCATATGTCCCCCCTTACTAAGTTTTACAGTAGAGAAATGCAGAGCAATAGTACCTAAACTTATTTGGCATCAATAATACCTTATGATAATTAATAAGTAAAAACATATAACTAAAACAATGCATTTTTTTGACTATTCTAGCGCGATCTACTAATGCTAGATTTTGTAATTAAAAACTAGCGAAATTATAAAATCTACCTGTTTTGTAAATAACGCACATTTTTCAGATGATACTTAGGTAGCATGGCAAGCAACTAATCTCAATACACTCATTATTCTGGTTTGCGTACAAACTCAGATGAAGGAAGATGATATTAGTTGCTATTGCCAAAAGATTAAGGCAAAAATTGCCACTCTTTTCCGGATAATCCGGCCTCATTAGTCTCGCTTAAATTCACAAGTCCCTGGTCTCTTAACAATAACAAATTTTCTAAAATTACCAGCTGCTGAATTTTTTCATATGCAATGCTGTCTGAAAATTTAAGAGAAAAACTAAGCAACGGATTAATAATTTTAGCAAGTTCCCGCACCGTCAAAGTACTAGTAGGATAATCTTTAAGAGTTAATAAAATTTCTGTAGGTAAATTGGAATGCACTATATTTTTTTTTCAAAGATAAGAAAAACGGCCCTATACAGTATAATTTTTAAATCAACTGGTCCCTTAAATTCGAGGTCAATGGCCTATCGTACTGCCATAGCCTGTGCGCTTGATTTAGTATTGTCGAAGGTTAATTAATAGAACAAGGTAATGCCAATTTATTATTATGAATTGCTAATATGGATATATTTCAGCTGCAAAAAAGCCACCCCGTCTCCTTTGAGGACCCTCTGAAAGGACCATTCTTATACACTGCGAGACTTTGTAAAAATAGCGAAGCATTAAGGGAATTGTGAGAATTAAATACTCCGCGTACAGTCCAATTTACCATCTTGAAATTTTTAAAATCACAAAAACCACCTCATATTAAATAAGTTGACTGTCTGCAGAATGTGCTTTTTCTTTATTTTTTCGCTGTTGAGCCGAAACTACGTTTACAGCAATAGGACCTTTACCATCTTTACTACATCCTATCAATCCTATAAGCCTGAATATTATCTGATAATCTGTTGCATGAAGCAATATTTCGCTACTCACTTGTTGGAGTTATAAATTCAAAACCTTATACTTAGCTGAAGAATTGTACTGTAACTTCTTGCATGTTATAAAATATAATTTCGCTAAAGGTGCGCTTATTTACAATACGAAACGGCAAAAAGAATTTTTATGTTTTCAAGATAATCTTAATATCGTACCTAGGTTAAGGCAGTTTACATGATCTCCCGCTCACAACTGATGCACGGGCTGCTTTAAACAAACATTACAGCTATGAGATACAGCTGTATATATTAAAATGTTCCGGCTGATTCCCTTTAGCGCACACCAATATCCTAAATAAAGGTTTTTATACGTAATCAAGGCGACAAACCCAGTACGAGCCTTAAATTTTATGAAATAATAAAATTTGAAAATAAAACATTACTTTTGTTTAACTTATTAATTAAAACATTAGACAGTTTATCATGAAACATATTGCGCAAAAAATCGACACTAGCTTGCTGCGTGATTTCCAAATCGATCGCATTATTGAGATGGCCTGGGAGGATCGGACTCCTTTTGATGCCATAGGCTTTCAATTTGGTCTCACTGAGGCCAACGTGAAAAATTTAATGAAAAAAGAATTAAAGTTCCGCAGTTATACGTTATGGCGCGAGAGGGTCGAAAAATGCAAAACAAAACATGCAGCAAAAAGACCTGATGGAATCGATCGGTTTAAATGTAAGAGGCAAAGAGCAATTTCCAATAATAAAATCTCCAAGCGATAAAAAGATAGCAATGAGCAGCAAAAACAAACCCGATAATGTGGTGTTTTCTAATGAAGACGGTTACAATGCAAACATTTTAAACTATGGTACCAATTTGGGCGCACCTGTAATTAAGGCAGATGATGTAGCAGGCTGGAAAAACTTGGGCATCCATAAAGTAAACAAAGAATTTGAAAGCAAATTTCACGAATTAAAAATGCAATATGAGCAATTGATCCAGGAATTCCAATGGAATGAACTGGTGTATAATGCCAGGTTCGCTTTTGAACCTATTGTGGGTGAAATATATCACCTATACCAAGACGCAGTGGGCTCTAACTTTCTTTCCCTGATAGGACCAGATGAATGGGATAAAAAACATATGGGCACTTTTAGACTTAACAGCGATAAAAAATGGGCGCGCATCGATTTCTAGTAATCTCTTATCTGGCTAAAATGAATTGTTGGATCCTATAGGTATATTTTAAAAATTCAGAAATTTGCACAAATTTACACCCACGTTCCTTTATTTTAACCCCTATAAATGGCCAGATGTACATCTGGAATCTACACTATTGCATGCTTAAATGGATCACTTAACTATCCGGTCCAGAAAATCTTTGGTGATGGGTTTTACCTGAAAACAGACCACATTTTTATTCGCCTCGGATCTGGCAATGTCTTGCTTATCTATAGTGGAAGACACAATATAAGTCCTGATTTCGTTTTTTAAAGAGGCATCAAATTTGTCGTACTCTTCCAGAAATTCAAACCCTGACATTAAAGGCATGTAGATATCCACGAAGATGATCTCAGGAAGCAAGGCTTTATCATCCTGATGGTCCCTAAGGTATCTCAGGGCCTCTTCGGCCGAAGTATAAAGCAATATGTTTTTGCCAAAATTATTTTTGGAAATCATCCGTGATGTAATATACAGATCTACATTATTGTCATCTATTATCATTACGGTTTCAAATTTTTCCCCCGATGCTGTACTCATGGTTTTAAATTTTTTAGTGCGATGGTAAATGTTGTCCCCATACCTTCTTGTGACTGAAGTGTTATGGAGCCCTGCAGTATTTCCAGGGCATCTTTAACTATATACAGCCCAATGCCCGAACCGCTTTGCTTTCCCGAGAGACGAAAAAACATCTCATATATTTTTTGATGGTACTGCTCAGCTATTCCAATTCCGTTGTCTTGAATGGTGAACTGAAAGCCTTTATCATCTGAATACCCGTTAATTTTTATAAATCTTCCGGACTCTTCTTTTCTGTGGTATTTGATGGCATTGGATATCAGGTTCTCCAGAACTGTGTTGAGCCGCAGGCCATCTGAGTAGAAAGGCTCTATTTCTTTGATATTAACTTGATAATTAATCCCCTTTGCTTGGGGAAGGCCTTGCAGTGAATCTACGACTTCAAGTATGGTTTGCTGAAGCGGAATTTGTTCAACTTCGAGCCCTCTGCGGTTATTTCGCGAATAGCTTAATATATTTTTAACGAATTCATCCAGGCGATTGACGCTCGTGCGTATTAGTCCGACATGAAAAAGCGTGTCGGCTTCCTGGCTTTCTGTTTCAATGAAAGCCAACAGCCCTAAAATTGAAGTAAGGGGCGATCGCAGGTCGTGCGATACACTGTATACAAATTTATCCAGTTCTGAATTGGTTTTAATCAGGTCCCGGTTTCTTTTTTCTAGATTTTTTTCTGCTTGAATGCGTTCCGTGATATCATTGGAGAGAATTAACCTTGCCGGTGATCCTTCGTACTTAATATCGTGCGCCACAATTTCCACAGGAATAATAGTGCCATTTTTTTTCAGATGATTCCATTTTCCCCGATTATAATTTGATCCGTTAATTTTGGAGGGGTCACTTGATTTTATAAAATGTTGCTGATCATCTAAAGGCCTTATGTCCAGAGCGGTCATGGAAAGAAATTCTTCCCGGGTGTATCCGTATTGAAGAATTGCCATTTTGTTTACATCAAGAAATTTAAAAGTCTTTAGATCAATCACCCACATGGACATTGGATTGTTATCAAAGAGATGTCTGTATTTTTTCTCGCTTTTCCGTAGCTCCTGCCGTGCAAGTCTTACCTCTGTAAGGTCGGCCAGCACAATCACAGCTCCTGTAATTACGCCCTGATCGTTACGAAATGGTACAGGATAAGGAAGCACATTACGTTTGTCCCCGTTAGGACGTTCGATAATTATTTCCCTGCCGAGGTTGGAATGTTCTTCCTCA
The DNA here is from genome assembly GCF_039749035.1 of Flavobacterium olei. NCBI lineage: Bacteria > Pseudomonadati > Bacteroidota > Flavobacteriia > Flavobacteriales > Flavobacteriaceae > Flavobacterium > Flavobacterium olei. Next base: position 52,164 of record NZ_JBDKWC010000009.1, on the reverse strand, counting down.
AGTTCCGCAATGAGTTCACCTAAACTATGTTTCCGCATACTTTTATTATTATAAATATTCCAGGAATCGTACCATAAATCCTTCCCGATTTCCGGCTCTCTTCCCCACAACACGGCAGCGGCCTTATTATAGGTCAGGATCCGCCCATCAGCATCGCAGGAATAGGTTGCGACGGGTGATTTATCAATTAGATCCCGGTACATCTTTTCGCGTTCTTCAATTTTTTTTCTCGATATAACCTGTTCTGTAACGTCATTGGCAAAGAAAAGAATCCCATCCACATGGTTATCAACATCTCTGTGCGCCTGATAGATAAAGTTTAGATAAGCATCGGTTAAGGTGCCGTTGCCCTGTCGATCCAATTGAATCAGCATTTCATTGGCAGAAAAAGGTTTCCCTGTTAGATAGACCTCATCTAATATCTCGAAAATTCCCTGTGAGCCCAGTTCCGGCAGTACTTCTTTTACCGTTTTACCAATAATATCCTTCTTACCGATTAATTGTAAAAAAAGCTCGTTTGCCAGTTCATAAACATGGTTGGGGCCTTTTATAATCCCCATGCAAGATGGTGCCTGCGAATACAGATTATAAAAACGCCTCCTTTCTATCTCAAATGCTTTTTCAATGTTTTTTTTCTCGGTAATATCCCTTCCGATACAATAATTCACTTTATATTGTTGGTCCCAGATAACAGACCAAAGCAGGCACACCGAGCTGCCGTTTTTATGCAGAAATCTTTTTTCAGGTATATCAGAATGTTCGCTTTTTTTAGGAATATCGACAGTGTCCAATTCACAGCAATCTTTCTCAAACAGCAAGTCCTTGTAATTTGTGCCAATGAGTTCCTGGTCGTTGTAGCCCAAAATGTTCGCAACGGCTTTGTTCACATACAATAAGCTGCCATTTTCATCGCAGCAGCAAACCAGATCCATCGTTAGATCCAGTATTTTGGCAAAATCTAATGCAAGCCGTTCAGGAATAGTTACGTCGCTTTGGCTTTTTTTATACAATGCAGCTTTAACACTACCGGCTAATATGGTAAGATTCTCTTGCTCAATTACGTCATAAATCCCGATACGGATCAGCGCAATTGCTTCTTCCACCGTAATGCTCTGGGCGATAAAAATAAATGGCGTCTGCGGTGCCAATTGCTTTTGGATTGTGAAAAACGAAATACCATCCTGACCCTTAGACGCATAATTACAGATAATGAGATCGGGTTTAAAATTTCGGATAGCGGTTTCATATTCCTTTTCCGAACTGGCAGTTTCTGTAATACATATAATATCGCTGTCTTGAAGCGCATACTGGATCGCCTCAACAGCGGCATGATCCTGCTCCACAATTAATGTTTTTATTTTCATAGATATTGCACCTTTATAGACTGGATTACTAGTGAAACCATTTTACTCCACGCTAATAATCAATTTAAGTGATATTGTCGTGTTTTCTCAATTGCCTAATAGCTTATTAGGAAGTTCTTCTAGCCGCCATTTTTTTAATTCAAGAATGTGATGCTTCAATACGTCTAAATGTAGTAAAAAAAGCCGTTATGATAGCGAGAGTATTGTCCGTTCCCGCACTTCTCTGAATCTGGTCTAAGTCGACATTAAACGTTATGTTAGTAGTATTTCATGATGAATCCTCGCTATGATAATGCGTATTTGAATTTGGATCTTTTCATTTATTTGAATATAACAAAAATTTATTAAACTATTTTAAAATTTAAAGATTTTTTTTTAGAGAATTTCCAATCCTATATCAGCATAAAACTACGTAAGAATAAAGACTACGCCAACTAACCTTTTTTATAACTTAGTATTACAATTAAGTTATTTATAACTTACTATTGTCTCCCCTGCGCCGTGCAACTTTAAAGTCCAATTGCATAGCTCACAAAGGAAATGTCGCAACTCTTCCTAGGCTTCTTTATAAATATATGTTTAACAGAGGTTTGTGACTATAAAGGCTGGTAAATTACCAGTAGGGATATCGTGGAGTAAAACTCTTTTCTTTGATCCTCTCATTTTAAATAGTTGTCTATACGCTAAGGTTGTACATCAAATGACATGTAATAAAAGAGCACCTATTTCTAATTTTGATTCGACTGTCAAATTTTAAATACAATAAAGTGTCATAATGGACAACCAACCAAAGACGCCAAGTGAATACTATTGGTTAATCTCATTTCCAACACATTTTTTTATATATGTCAAAAATCTGAAATAATCGTTAAAGGGCGGTCATCACCTCTATTTACTATTTAATGGACCGCACTCAAAATTTGCGGTCATGAAAAATTATATTACAATCTGAGAAAGTTTTACGATCTTGCAAGAGAATCTAATACTAATTTGTAGTACCTTTCATTAAAATAATAACTATAGAAGCATACGCCATGGTGCGGATAGTAAACATAAAGTTGGAAGATTATGTTTATGGACAAGCCCTCCAAACTATAGTGAAGTGATTAATCACTATAATTGGAGGGTTATTTTTATGAAGACCAGAATTGTTTCAAGGATAAGATAAGGTACGTTTACTACTAATAAAAGTTAGGTTTACCAGCACTTAATGACTGTTGCCAAAGTTAGCAACACGCGTCAGGAGCTATGCTATGGATACAATAAAAAAGCATTGAGATTAAAGGCAGGCGGATACAGATAACTGGTTTGGGTTACGGCATTGCCTACCGTCACACTCAAGCAATATTGCCGTCAGGGTATCTTCCCCTAAAGCATACCGCTGTTGATCAGCACCGGAATGGTTGAGAATCCTTTTTCCCTAAGGATCGGCATTATCTTCGGCAAGTTCCCCTTGATTGTAAAAACTTCTCTTGCTGCAATGATGGTATTGGCCCCTACCTGTACAACAGAATAAGTATTTATTAAGGATTCGTTATTAATAAATTTCCACAGTGTCCTGTTATACCTTCACTTTAGGGATGCTTTAAAATCATGCGGATATTTTGCAAATAACAGTTCAATGTGCTATTAAAATAAAAAATAAATCTGACCGCCACCTTGCACTTATTTGCCGTGGTGCGGTTTAAAGGGGCTGGCAGAGGCTGCGTTAAAATAAAGCAAATTTCCGGCGATTAACTATAGCATGACGGATAAATTATTATGATCGGTTATACCTTGATATGTACCAGTTATTACTTCTAATATTTGAAACTAAAGACGCTTTCTTAAATTTGACAGTAGATCTTGATGATCTTGAGCCTGTTAAAGGAGAGCGCTCCAAGTGTGATTGCTGTATTAATATGATCAACAAAGTATATGAACAAAACACTATTGTTACTATCTGCATTAATTTCTTTGACAGGCTTTGCACAGGCTTCGAGAAGCAACGCCGAATTACTTGCAAATAAAGCAAAACCAATAGAACTACAAAATGTCGCATCAGCAACAAGCAGTGACGACCCGCCGGTTCCCCCTCCCTTGAACCCGTATTTTACCATCAATATTGCTATAAATAATGCTTTCACAAGACAACTGGGCATGTCATTTCATTTGGATGCGACGGACGGCGTAGATCAGGACTTTGACATTAAATACACTGGTATAATGCGTCCCAATGACGTTTTTTTTACTATCGCAAACGAGAATTATATTTTCCAGGGTTGCCAGTATTATGCCGGTATCGAAATTCCGCTTTCTGTTAAAGTCTCTGTACACAGTACTTTAAAATTTTTCATCTCAGAAATTGAAGCTTTTGATCAGGCAGAATCCATTTTTATTTATGATAGTTTAGATAAATCATATCATGACATAAAAAGCGGTTTTTATGAAGTCTCGGTAGCGCCAGGCACTGATTCAGAACGGTTTAAAATAGTGTTTACAAAAAATGCTGTCTCTCTACCACACGATGTCCATGCTCGCCTTTTAATTTATCAGGATACTACTCATCAGCACATCACAGTCTTAAATCCTGATAATGCGGATATAACATCCTTCACTTTGTACGATCTCCAAGGACGAGCTGTTATAAAAAAAGACTACTTAGGGACGCAAAAAAATCCAATAATTTCAACCGCGGGATTGTCCGTTGGATTGTATATCGCTGTTTTCATTACATCGGATAATTTGAAAGCCGTTCATAAGATTTTGATCAGTACAGGAAAATAGGTTCATACGCTTGTCCTACTAATTTTAAATTAGGAAAAGTAATCTCTAAGATTGCTTTCAATAACGATCATATCAGACATACCAGTTGCAATTAAAATATTTACTAAGGCAATGAAATCCCTTTCACTCACCCATGATGAATCCAAACGTATTGAAGCGCTACAGCGCTACAATATACTTGAAACATTACCAGAGCGCGCGTTCAATGATGCCACTGCCCTGGTATCTTATATCTGCGAGGTGCCCATTGCCTATATTTCATTTGTCTACCAGACCAGACAGTTCTTCAAATCACAAATTGGAATGGGCGATCCTAATATACGCAGGGAAGTTACATTTTCACGCTATACAATTATGGGTTCAAGACTATTAGAAATTCAGGACACGCTGGTAAACGAACGCTTTAAAGACGACCCGGACGTTATAGGCGGCCTGCAAATGAGATTTTATGCCGGAATACCGCTCAGAACACCCGATGGTTATAATATAGGGGTATTGTGTGCTGCGGACCATAGTCCGAGGAAACTCAATACCACTCAGCGCCTGGCCCTTAAAATTGTTGCCCGCCATGTCATAAATACGCTGGAACTAGGAATAAAGAACAGTGAGCTGGCCAGCCAGAAAAAAATAGCAGAATGCGCCGTGGCGGCCAAGGATGTTTTCCTTGCCAATATGAGCCATGAAATTAGAACTCCGCTCAACGCTATTACAGGTTTTACTGAATTGCTGGCTCAAACCAAATTAAATAGGCAACAGCTGGCTTTTGTTAAAAATGTGCATACTGCCGGGGAGCACCTTCTTCTGATTGTTAACAATATATTGGATCTTTCTAAAATTGAATCGGGAGGTCTTTCTCTTGACCTACGTCCCTTTGGTCTCAAAGAAGCCCTCCTTCGCGTCCATGAACTCTTGAAGGTAAAAGCTCGAGAAGGTGTGGAATTTAACCTTTATCTCTCTGTCGACCTCCCTGAAATGGTATCAGGGGACCAGGTAAGACTCACTCAGATATTGATTAACTTGGCCGGAAATGCACTTAAATTTACCCAGTCTGGCGAAGTGACACTGGCAGTAAAAAAGATAAAAGAAACCGTGGACAACTTCCAGATCCGATACTCGGTGAAAGATACGGGAATTGGTATCCCTAAAGATCGTCTTGAATACATTTTCGAACGCTTTACCCAGGCAGAACAGGGTACCAGCAGAAAGTATGGAGGTACCGGACTTGGACTCAGCATTGTAAAACAGCTCCTAGAATTGCATGGTTCTAAAATTGAGGTCCGAAGCGCTGAAGGACTTGGATCTGAATTTTTCTTCACCATTACTTATCAAAAAATAGCCCCGCAAGCCCCGCAAGATGAATCCCCCCTCTACAACGATCTGGGCAGGCTCCGAATTTTGCTTTGCGAGGACAACCATTTAAATCAGAGACTGGCCCGCCATGTCACGGACGGGTTTTGCTTTGATCTGGATATTGCCGATAATGGTAAGGACGGTATTCAACTGTTATCCACAAATTCCTATGACCTGATATTAATGGATTTGCACATGCCTAATTATGACGGCTACCAGACCGCCAGTTATATACGAGGCGAATTAAAAAATCCTATTCCGATTATAGCCATAACGGCAGTTTCAGCTCTAGGGGAACGGGATCGCTGTTTGACTGCCGGCATGAACGGTTATGTGAGTAAACCATTTAAGGCTTATGAACTGCTCGAAGCAATAACGCTTGCTTTGAAAAAGAAATCCCAATCGGATGCATTTAATTAGGAACAAAGGGAAATTTACCAGTGTGAGAATGACATAACAAATAAAGGATGAAGCAATAAAACTTGTAAATATTTTGGAGTTGACCAGTATATTTTAATTAATAGGGATCCAAAAGGTCAATACAAAGTAATCATATCATCGATTTACTGATTTAGTTATGTATTGCATTACCACATCACTTCGAGTGATGTCTACATGATCATTGCCAAAATCACTTTTGAGATGAATTCGCTATACGTAAATGTATAGTATGGCCTGCCGAATAATTAACATTACCTATTCTTTATTTCACTATTTTTCATTATAAACTATCGAACAATAAATTGGGGATTTTATATAAATAGCGGACACACGCACTTGACTCAGGGCGCACCCAATAGTAGGATCGGAGCTACTACATGCCTGCAAAATAAAATTGGTAAAATCAGTGTAATTGCTTAACTTGCTCCTTTGGGCTGCACTGCAATTTGGCTACCTTACCACAATAAATTTAATACAGATATGGATATCTTGGCAGCAAATCAGTTTTTTGCATCGGAACAACTCTTTTTTAAAATTAGCAGGCTTTGAGGCGCCAAAAGGAGCACTGCCGGTACTTCCCCCGTTATGTTACATCCTGACCCCAACTGCCCGCTACACTATGGGAGGGCACGCTGTTAAAACCGAAACCTTAGACAACCTTTGCATATTGCTTTCACGTGCCCTTAACTAATGGGATCTACAAGCCGTCCCATTCCGTCCTGGTCTTACCACACTTTTAGATGGACAAGATCAGAAAAACCCGGCTTATTGTTATTTAATTAAAAATCATATGAATATCGCAAACCAGCAGGAACTTTATACCATGTTAATGAATGCACCGGTAGGCATCTGCGTCCTGGATGCTAAATCCCTGATCGCCGAGATCGTAAATGACAGCTATATAGCCGTTACGGGCAAACCACGAGAAAAAGTGCTGGGACACTACCACTGGGATACTTTTCCCGAGGCGCGCCCCTATTATGAAAATGCCTTAGCCTACGTTGTCGCTAAAGGGGAGCCTTATTCGGTCAGCGAAGCTCAAGTTAAACTGGTCAGACACGGTAAAGAAGAGATAGTTTACCTCAGTTTTGTTTATATGCCCCTCTTAGACAGTACGCAAAAGATACAAAAAGTGGCCGTCTGGCTCATGGATCACACTCAGGAGGTACTGCAAAGGCATAAGGTGGAAGAAAGCGAGAAATTTGCGCGTTCGGTTTTTTATAATTCACCGGTGGCAAAACTGGTCTACACCGGCCCTCAGATGGTATTACAGGAAGCCAACGAGAAAATGCTCGAAATATTTGGCCGTGGCCCTTCCATCATTGGTATGCCAATCATGGAAGCAGTGCCCGAAATGAAAGAAACCTATTTGTTTCAGGCCTACCATAGGGTTTTAAGTACCGGTGAGACCCATACTGAAACCGCTGCCCGCATCATGTTCGTGCACAATGGGTCGCCATATTACGGTTATTATGACTACACCTATAAACCATTATACGATGCGCAAGGGAAGATTTATGGCGTTATCTGTACCGCCATTGATGTCACCAAGCAGGTACTGGCGCGCAACAAGCAGCAGGAAGCCGAAGAAAGCATGCGCGGCGCAGTAGAGCTTGCCCAGCTGGGCACTTGGAGCATTGATGTAGCATCGAACGGATTAACCTATTCCGATCGTCTGATTGAGTGGTTTGGTTATGACCCCGCATCAAAAAACTACACTGAAGTCATACCCATCCTGCAGGTCGAAGATCGCGAGAGGGTCGCCAAAGCAGTAGCATGGGGTCTTAACCCTGACTCGGGCGGACTTTATGATGAGACTTACACCGTCATCCATCCGGTTACCGGAAAAAAAAGAATTTTACATGCCCAGGGCAAAACTGTTTTTGACCCCGAAGGGAACCCGCTACGAATGAATGGGACGGCCCAGGATATTACCATTCAAATGGAGCTGCAGTCAGAACTGGAAAGTCAGGTAAAGCAGCGAACAGAAGAAATAGAAACCGTATTGGAGGAATTACGGATCACAAACGAAGAATTGGAACAGACCAATGTACAGCTAATCTATTCGAATCAGGAACTGGAGCAGTTCGCGTACATCGCCTCACATGACCTGCAGGAACCGCTTCGCAAGATCAGCGCCTTTACAGGATTGCTTGAAGGCCGGATCACCGCGCATCTCGACGAAAAGTCCCAAGGCTACCTAGGTAAAATAAAAGATGCTTCGGCGCGGATGACCAAGCTCATACGGGATGTTCTCGCCTATTCGGCGCTGCCGAAGGACGATCAGGTTTTCGTTGAAGTAAACCTGGAAGAAGTAGCCACAACAGTACTGGAAGATTATGAGGTGGCGATCGAGCGAACGGGCGCCAAAGTGACCTGGAGCACGCTGCCGGTTATCAAAGGGATCCCACTACAAATGTCCCAGCTGTTTTTTAACCTGATCGGCAATGCCTTAAAGTTTATACGCCCTGATGTGCAGCCCGAAATCCGTATTAATTGCACACTGGCCTCCACGGAAGAAATTCGTTCGGTAAATCTGAAAGAAGGGCATTGCTACTATAAAATTCAATTTGCCGATAATGGCATTGGCATGCAGGCTGAAGATACGAAGAAAATTTTCCATATTTTTCAAAAACTGCATGGCAATGCGGAATTTGCGGGGACCGGAATCGGTCTTGCCATGTGCAAGAAAATTGTACAGAATCATAATGGTGAAATCAATGCGGATCAAAGCAATAAAAACGGCGCGGTATTTACCGTTTATCTGCCAAAAATATAAGATAATTGCCGCTGTTTCATTTTATTGTGTCCTTAAAAGCTGGCTAAATGTATATATGGATAGCACATATAATAAGCAATAAACTGTTTTCATGGAACAGGGTTTATTATTGGCATTTGATCCCCAGTTAACAAGCACCAGACTAAGCCAAAGAGGTTGCAAACCTACACGGTAGAATCAAAAGTTAACCAAAAACGATTCCATTTAGGCAGATCATGCCCGCATATTAAAAGCATTGCTTCTACCACTGTATCATTTTACAGAAGCAGGCTCATTTAAAATAGTATTTTTTTAGTTATGGTATTTCCATCTTCAAAAAGTGCTTTTATTAGTAATACCTGATTACCAGACCCAATGTCATTAAGCACCAGATCAAATGTATTTAGATTGGGACTGTTATAAACCAGTCTTCCCGCTATGTCATAGACAGCAACGTGCTCCATTGCAGATCCGTATGATTTTAATGTCACAACTTTATTGTTTGAAGCAATGAGTACTTTCGAATCAGCAATTGTAACTTCCTCTGTACCCAGGCTCGCAGCGGTGCTATAACGAAGTATAAAACGATCTGTAAATACACCTTTCTCTGTTGAAAATGTATATAAACTTTTCTTCAAATTATGTATTGTACCTGTTTTTCGATCTTCAATATAAATATCCTGATCCGTTAATTTACCATCTGCCTGATCAATGGAAATCTTTAACTCTCCCGCGATTTCAGATCTGTAACCCAAAGGGATCATATCTGTTGTAAGGAATGGGAGACCGCGTCCCTGAATGACTAATTTTTTACCTTCATTAATACTGTAAAAATCTGCATATTTATTTGCGTTTGCAGTAACGGCATCGTAATTCTGATCAAAACCATTGGTTGCTCCATCAATGTAACCAATTAAAAGCTGCTTAAATAGCCCCTCATTATTGGTTAGATTAAGCCACACTCTGTGTTTTTCAATTTCATATGCAATACTATTATTTGAAATAAAAGATTTATAGTTACGAACTGCTGGCTTCTCTGTTGCAGTACGGGCATAAACAGGATTAGATAAAGAAAAGAAAATGGACAGCAAAACTACAAGGGATGAGTATTTTTTTTTCATAACATATAATTTAAGTGGGTAGATCTGATTAAAATTGGAGCATGATTATAATATTTAGCTTGAAAACCCTAGCCTTGTTGGACATTAAAGGAGTACATCACGGTAATGGAGAAATTTATAGGCACTTGCGAGCCAAAAAGGGAGGTGAATTAATTTGTATAACCATGGGATGAGAAGTTTACTTTTTAGTGTTAGTATCAAAAAACCTTGTGATTTTATACCGCCTCCCGCCGGCCTGTATTTTCCACCACTTTACTGAAAGTAGCCAATAAAGGAAAGCGAAATGTAAATCTCAAAAAAAAAAAAATGGTTCATGTTGGTGATTCGATACAGAAAAAAGAAGGAACTTTTCAGCACCTCACAGCTATCCATCCTGCATTGAACTAATATACAGGTTTCAAATCAGTACTTCACAATGCACGTCTGTGTACTTCCAGATATGTAGAATGTCCCTGACTGATAAATTAAAAGTACAAAAAGAAAACGTTGTAGTAAAAAATATTTTATTTTTTTTTATAAGATAATTTCTTGGTAACAGAGCTGCTCATTAGCATAGTTATCTGTGGACGATTTCCATATTATACTTAGGAAATCCCAGAGAGAGAGAGAGAGAGAGAGAGAGAGAGAGAGAGAGAGAGAGAGAGAAAGAGAGAAAGAGAGAGAAAGAGAGAGAAAGAGAGAGAGAGAGAAAGAGAGAGAAATTGGCCGTGGTTCACGAGTATATTTATTGAAAATAATCCACAGCACCAATAATTAAATCTGATAAAAATACAAAATCCCTAAAATGTATTCAGAACAAAGTCTGGAGCAGGCTCCCAGCTGTTCATGCGCAAAACTTTTTCTAAAAGCTTTTTCAAATCCGTAACATTTTTCGGCTTTACAGCATAAAAGTCCGCACCCAGCTCACGGGCTGTTCGTATAGTATCCGGATTAGCAGAAGTCGAATACATAATCACTTTAATATCTTTGAGATTATCCCCGCGGCTTCTTATTTCCCGCAGACAGTCAAATCCATTTTTAAGAGGCATATTAACATTTAAAAAAAGCACATCAGGCCAAGCCGCACAGCTTTTTCCCAGTACATCCATTAATTCCTGGCCACTACTAAATTGCCAAAATATCGCTGTTGAATCCGCATCGAATAATATCTCTGAGAAAACAATCCTGTCATCCTCATCATCGTCTGTCAGATAGATATTCCGTATCGCTTGTACCGACAACTGCATTTTATTAGACATCGATTTATCTACATGTTTTAAAAAATCGTGCTTACTATCAGTATGCATATAAAGTATTGTTTAACAATTTACAATTTTTGTTAAACAAAAATAAACTTTTTTTATTTAAAAATTTTAAGGTTAGAGATTAAATTTTTTATTTAATTACTCTGCTCCTAGGTTCTGTCGCGTCTAGTATTTAACTCAGAGGGAGATCAACAATCTCAAAATTATGCAGCAAATTTACAAAATGATTTAAACATACTTATCCCTGGCTTAACCATCTGATTCTTTCTCAACATGTGTACACCAAAGCTCTTGTAAAAAAAAATGTCCTTTTTATAAGCGTTTTTTTTAACCTATAAATTCAAAAATAAATTAGTTTTTAGGACAAATCAATCAATTTTGAAACATTTAGCAACTTTTTTTATGATAAATTAGATTTTACAAAAAAAGACTACTCAAGAACATAAAAATCAGTATATTAGCCATTTATTTTACATGTAAAAAGTTTTATGGCAAAATCATGGCACTCTGACTTTTAAAAAATAAAAAAGCAGGAAATATGTGGGTTTCAAACCTTAGGTTCGAATCCTGCTCTCCCCACGGAAAGGCCTAAAAGGCGGAAAACTTAAAGTTTTCATTCTTTTTAAAAAGCCACAAAAAATGTCTGAAGACCTGCAAATTCAAGGATTTGCAGGTTTTTTTTATTTTAGGCCTGTTTTCAATATTTATAAATCCTCACAAAATTAAAGGTGCAGAATCGGTGCACTTTTCGGCACACTGAAAAGTGCACCAGAAACAGCAAAAATCCCTTATATCATAGGGGTTAACGAGATTAACGACTTGATTTGGCAGTAATATTATTCTACATTTATTAATTTAAAAAGTAGGATTATGTTGGAAAGCAGTTTTGGTTTGGGATTCTTTTTAAAAAGACCCAAAATAGAAAGTAAAGAATGGATCGTATATTTCAGAATAACTGTTGACGGTATTCGTAAGGAAAGCTCAACTAAGAGGAAATGGGATAATACACGATGGGACCAAAGGTTCGAAAGAGCGGTCGGCTCAAAGGAAGATGCAAAGTCACTAAACTTCTTTTTGGATTCGCTGACTTTAAAAATCAATGAAATCAAAACCGAAATGATGTACAGCGGCAAAACCATAACCGCTGAGAAAATTATGGACGAGGTTCTAGGAAGGACAGCGCCAAAGATTAAGGTACTGGAAGAATTTCAGAAGCATAATGATGAAATGGAGGCGCTTCTTGGAAAAGGCTATGCAAAAGGCACCCTTGACCGGTTTACCATTACTAAAAACCATTTGACTGCGTTTATAAAATTCAAGCTTAAAAAGCACGATCTTGAATTTGCGGATTTGAATCTTGAGTTTGTAAAGGACTTCGAGTTTTACCTTAGAACTGTACGCGACTGCAGCAACAACACCACCCTAAAGTATATTGCAAATTTCAAAAAGATTGTAATCCGCGCCATTGATAAGGAGTTAATCACCAAGGACCCATTTAAGAACTTTAAGGGCCGTAAAACAAAACTGGTAAAAAAACCACTCACCGCACAGGAATTGTACGAACTTGAAAGTCATTATTTCACTACTGACAGGCTCAATGTCGTAAGAGATGTATTTGTCTTCCAATGCTACACTGGCCTGGCTTACATAGACGCTTATCAATTAAAGAAAACTGATATCAAAGAAGGCATTGATGGAAATCTATGGATTATGTCAGAAAGGCAGAAAACAAACTCATCATTTAATGTCCCTCTTCTTCCCCAAGCACTGAAAATAGTTGAAAAATATAAAGAGCACCCGCTGTGTATCCAGCGTGGATCTGTACTGCCTGTTTCATCCAACCAGAAAATGAATGAGTATCTAAAAGAAGTGGCAGTCTTGTGCGGCTTTCCTTTTACATTAAACACGCATATGGCCCGCCGTACTTTTGGAAGCACTGTGACATTAAATAACAACGTCCCTATTAATGTAGTTAAAGAACTGCTAGGTCATGCATCGGTAAAACAGACTGAGGCATATGCTATAACTGAGCAGGCCACAATCGGACGTGAAATGTCTATTCTCAATAAAAAACTCAATAAAACTGGGTCCAAAATGTCTAAACCTGATTTGGCGATTCTCAACAGGCTCGAAAAGGAAATTCAGGCAATCAAAAAGAAATACAACATTTCTTCGTGATAAATAATTTCAAAATATATTTGAACTTAAAAGAGGCTATCTCAAATGTTGAGATAGCCTCTTTTTACACAACTTAACTTCGCTTTTATATCCTGGATGATAAGATGGGGTGTACTTAATATATCCCAAATCCTGAAGCTGTTTAAAATACTTATGATAAGTCGGCAGCGTATTCACATGTGACAGCTCCATAAGTTTACTTCGGCTGACTTTAATCCTATGCCTCTCCCCTTGCCTGAATCCTAAACTTAGAATTGCTGCTAAAAGAGCCAAATGCCAAACGTTGAGTTTGGGATCATCCATATAAATGGATAAGTAACCTATGATTTGTTCTTCTCCTTTATTATTAGTTTGGCTCATCATTGAAAAGTTTTAGCAGATCTTCTTTATTGTAGTAGTACGAGCCAAGAACCTTTTTAAATCGGACTTTCTGTGTCATTCGAAGATTTTGAATCGAACCTGCAGAAATATCAAGCAGTTTCCTGACAGCTTTACTTTTTAACCATTGGGGTTCCAACGATTCTTTTTGCTTAGAATTCTTTTCTTTAAATATTGTTTGTATTTTATCCAGTAATAGCAGACCAAACTGCCTTAGATCTTCCTTAGTAACAATTTCTTCCATAACATCTTTATTTATGATTCTAAATAAAATAAATGCTGCTCCTTCTATTTTTATTTTTCGTTGGAACATAAAAAAGGTATCCGTATTCATGCAATTCACGCATGCACTTATGATATGTCTTAGGTGACATTATTTTAGCAATGTTCTGAATTTCTATGCTGTACGCTTGTATTGGGTTTATAAAACCTCTGTTTGCGCGAAATTCAAGCAGGGCGGCAAAAATTGCAATGTGAGTTGTGCTTATTCGGAAGTCCTTGTCAATCGCCTGAAAAAATCCCGATAAAAGTTTAAGATTTTCCATAACTATATACAATATATTAACATCACATGTGATGCGACTTTTTTGCGGTCTGAGTCTCAATATTCTGCTGCGGTTTTCGCAGCGGACTAATTTTACAGCCGTTTCTAATTTCTGTCAAACTAACTTTCTGCATCCTGTCGTTATAAAAAGTCAAGGTCTTAAAGCGTGGATTTGCTTCCAAAAAAACTTTCATTTCTCTCCCTTGAATCAGAAGCACGGCTTCTTCCCTCCTGCCCTTTTTCAAAGAATCGGCCAAGGATTCGAATGTCTCATGTCCATCATTTTTAAGAGGAATTGCTCTTAAAGCATTGCTGACGTTATATCCATACGCTTCCGGAAATTCATGCATCCGATAATTGTCATTAAGATCTTTATCGTAGAAGTTAAACTGTTTCCAAGTCCCGCTCTTAAGAACTGCTCTTCCTGCAAGCATTTCGTATGCCTCTACAGCGTTAAAGCTCTCAGATTTTTCATTCTTAAAGTAGTGCGTACTGCGGCTAGATGGCGACGAATCTGTATGAAGAATAGATCTGAATCCATCAAACTGGTAAGCTCCCTGTGCATCTTTTACAAATTGCAGTGAATGTTCAAGTCTTTCATTTTCTGAGATGTGATAAGAAACGGAAACAGAAAAATTTAACTGCTGTTCCTGTATATGCTCCAATACTTTGCCGTAAGCCTCATGAAAACCGCTTTTTAGAAGCTGTTCCTCTAAAGTCTTCTTGTTTAATTCCAGATCTCTAAGATAATCTCGTTTATCTATCCTTTCAAAAACAACAGCACTAATCGCTTCATTTAAAAGCCGGTCAACGATATTGGGATAGACCTGACGCCTCAATTTATTATATTCATGCTTAAGAAATCTCAAAGTTATTTTTTCGTCTACTGCTTTCGTCTTTTTATATTTAAAAAGCAACATCTTAAAAAATTTCAGTTTCTCTATGCCAAAAGAGCGTTCTATCGGTGGGCTATTTTGAAATAAAAATTTTAATTTTTCTTCCTTGGACATCCACAATTTTATCTCGTTTTCTACTCTATTGTTTTCAGAAGACATAGCTGATCCTTATTACTGCAGAGCCTTAAACCGATCTGCCCGTTTTTTTTGAACGGGAGTTACTGTTCTTTTCCTTCTGAGAGGGCTCATCATCGTTATTACTCTGGCTGTGATCTTTCTGCTTTGACTCAGCCTTTTTTTCCTCCTTGCTTTCGCGATGATTAATTCGCTGTTTATCGCCGTCGTAGACATTCAAAGTTTTAAATTGCGGGTTTGCCTCTACGTACATTTTGCTTTCCACGCCCGCTACAACAAAAGTTACAGACTGCAGGTTTCCTTTTTTTAGCGAGTTTAAAAGATCTTCTTTGTACTTTGGAGTATTGAGTTCTTTAATTGAATGTTTCTCAAGACTTGCTTCCAGATCGTAACCGTAATTTTGGTGGTAGTGATCCAGTTTGAAGTTTGAATTGCCGTCGCTTTCTTTGAAATTTAATTTCAGCCACGCGTTATAAACTTCACCCTCTTTGGTTTTCAGGTCTTTATTCACCGAGCGGCCTTCCATTAAATTATAAGCTTCTTTAAGGGTAATATTACTGCTGTTGTTATTAATATAAAAAGTCTGTTCCAATCCTTGTTTGGAATCTTCTTTTTTAAGGCTTACATGATAGGAATTAAAAAAATACAAATCGCTTTGATCTGATTTTTTAAAATTCAGCACTGCAGTCATGGAATCTGTTCCATAGACACCTTCCTTCATAAGCTTAAATTCTGTTTCTCCTTTAAGCATTTTCTCCTTCAAGTCCTGGTCGAACGTTTCTCCAAAGCCGTTATATTTCAGCTGATCTTTCAAGAATTCTAAATTTTTCTGATTCATGACAATTATTTTTTTTAGTTATTACTCATTTATAAGCTGTTTAGAACATCCAGATTTATTAGATCGTTATTCTTAATATCTATTTCTATATGCCTGCCGCCATTTTTTTCAATAAGCTGTATAGTGAGGTATTTCTTTTCGGGGATCGTAAATTTGGATACGGCATAAACTATATTCACTTCAGATTTGTCCGGAATTACAGAAGAGGCAGAAGTTGAATACAGAGGTATTACCTCTATTTCCTGAGAGGCTGTTCGCTTTGATTTCTTGCGGTCGCGTATAAAAAACCTCAGCTGGTCTATCTCATAATTAATTTTTGAATTATTGCCCAGCAAAAGCCTGAAGTACAATATATCCTGATGAATAAATATACCGGTAACATTCAGTTTCATTTCAAATCTTGAACGTTTTAGTCTTTCTAATTTTTTCTTTTTAGAAAAAGCAAGGCTAGCATAGTGCTCAATTTTCTTTTGATTGTCGTTGTCTAATGAAAACAAAATATCTCCATTTACAACAGCCGTATTATCAGCTTTAATATTTAAATCAGGACATGATTCATCATAGTTCAGAACAAATACATACAGCCGATTGTCAGCTGTTACTACAGTGAGGTTAGTCTGATTGAAATTCTCCTTTGCCGCTTTGACCAGTAAAATATTCTCAACCCCTTTAGCTTTTTGCATTAAAACATCCTGACTTCCTTTGTCGATACTTTTAATAGCATATGGAAAAACGATACTGGTAGTTTTCGAATATCCTATGTGAAGATTTTTAAACTCTTGTTGATTCAAACCTATTTTTTCATTAATAAATTGCGCATAGCCTGACAGCATTGTCAGCAAACAGCATAACATAAAAGTCCAATTTCTAATTTTCATTTTTTCATTTTTTAATTGTTCAAATTCTTTTGTTTCTCATCATACAGCAGTACCTGATAGCCGGCTTTAACAACTACTTTAATCAGTTTTACTTTTTTGCTCATCAGGCTTTTCGCCGCCTCAATTCCCATTCCAGCTGCCTGCGCTCCCCAGGAATCTGTAACTCCGGTCAGCCCTAAGGTTTGAATAGAACGGTCAACAGAAGCCTTGGCAACATCCCTGTTAATCGCACCTGGAATATAAATCCCGTCAATACCATCCATATCATACACCGTTAATTCCACCGGAAAAATTGAATTTAGAAACTGAATGTTGTTGATTTTAACTTCCAGCCTCTCCCCTTTTAAAGATGCTATTCCGTATAAAAATGTGTTTTTGGGAATCATAGTGCCTTGCAGAGATATATCACTGCTTAGTCTGAGCTTGACCACTGACCCGTTGACGATGGTCTGAGTTTCATGGATCACTGCCTCTATTGAATTTTGCTGTTTCTCCTCGTGCTCCAGACTCTCATCAGCTGTATAAAAGGAATTACTCTTTAAAGAACTTGAGATAGAATTATCCTTCTGAAGCGATGTTGTATTATCTTCTTCTTTTTTACGGTTAACCGTAAAGATTTTTCCCTTTTTATTATTTGAAGACTGTTTTAGTCTTTCCTGCACACGCGATGGATGCTGAATATCCAGTATGTTCTCAAGCATTCCTCCAAGCTGTTTGAGTTCCGGGTCAGGTTCCTGGGATTCTCCCATCTTACTCATCATTTGCTCAAGGTTCTTTACCTCATCGGAAACGCCTTTTGAGGATCCGTAGTTTTCAAACTCTCTCATGTCCTGACCATAATTGTCGGTTATTGCAGGCTGGCTGATCGCTTTTTGAAGTGCCTGCAGTTTTTGATAAACTTTCTGCTCGTTCCTGTTTTGAAATGATGACGAATTAAAACCTGTTTTGCCTTTTTGAAATCGTTGAACTTCAAAATCCGTATCTGAAAACTCTCCTATAGATTCTTGTACTGTTTTTTGATTGGAATAATTAGGATCCTTTTTGATCTCTTCCTGAAGCTTAATAGAATCTACTGCTGCCTGATCATAATAACTCATTTTATCAAGTGCTGAATCTTCTTTAAATTTTGGAAGAGGCAGATTAAAATTAAATCCCTTTTTAATTTCATCTTTTCCTCCCATCGCTTCCATTTTTCCTCCTCCCAAAGTGTAAAACAGAATAGTGATGAAAGGAAGTGTTATAAGGGGCAGAACCAAAAGCATTTTTCGCTTTTTGGATTCTTTGGGTGATATTGTTTTATGTTCCATAATTTTACTTTTTAAAATTGATAGTTCTAATTTTTGAAATGACAGCTGTCTTTTGAGTGGTTGGAAAATCACTTTCTGAAAATGCTGTATAAATGTTATAGATAAAGTAACTTCCTGTTAGAATGGTAAATGAAATCAGAAGGCAGATAAGCTTTCTTCTGGAAAGACCATTGATCAGTACATCCATTTTCTGAGCCCATTTTGTCTGTGCAGAATGATAATACCTGTGATACACAAAAGGCGTTTTCTGTTTTTGGAATAGTGATTTCATAGCCGTCTATTTTCTATTCTCAACGGTTAGATCTTTGTTTTCGATGGTATTGAAGCGTTCGATTAAAAAGCCGTGGGGATTATTATCGCTCCTTGAAACATTGCGAAGACTTCCCTCTGTTACAAGGTTTCTTTTTAAAATACTGGTTGTTCTTATAATATTCTGTTTTGCAAAACATTTAAACCGGTACGGATATTCACGGGTATCAATCGCGATACTATCAATCTGAATGGTCTGACTGATATTGCCCGAGATAATTCCGGAGTAAAATCCGTTTTCTTTCAGGTCATCATAAATACGTTTGGCACTGTCATCAGCCAGATAAAGCGCTTTTGTAACATTGGTTTTAATGACTTTATCATCGGGATCAAGAGTAAAGAAAAACTTGTGAAAGGTCTTTACGTGATCTCTTGCTTCCACCGATACATTATCTTTTCTCTCCGACGCATAAGCTTCAAGCGCTTTTCCATTTGCCAGTATATAAACCTTATCCTGCATTTGGGTTACCGACTCAAAACTTTTGTAAAGTGTATAACAGCATATCATAATACATCCCACAATAACCAGCATCGTAAAACCTCTGACATATTTAAAAGCGGTATCAATATTTTTCATTTTGGTAAACATGAGCAGATTTTTTTTGATTATTTTGAATTCCCTTTAAGCCTGTCGCTCATATAGTTTCCTTTCTCCTCAAAATAAGGAGCACTTCCGGTCGATGATGACATGCTTTGAGACATCCGCCCTGCTGCATTTCCCATTGAATCCAGCACCATACCAGCTCCCATTGATGTTTTGGAAACTACTGAACTGGTTGAATTACTAAAGAGTCCGGTAACTTTCTGACCAAAGGCGCCTCCTCCGGCAGCGTGGACTATATAATTGGCAACCGATGGAACGGTAAAATACCCTATGATTCCGATAATCATAAAAATCAAGTAAGACATATCGGTCCTGCTGAAAAAGGTGTCTCCTGTAGCCTGCACCTGGGACAGATCCAATTTTAACATCAGTTCCTGAATTTTCCCTATAATACTTCCAAAGATATTGGCTACTGGAAGCCAGAGATAAATGTTGATATATCTCGCCAGCCATACCGTGAGTGTATGCTGAAAGCCATCAAAAACCGCTATTCCAAACACAAGAGGTCCCAATATAGATAACACCACCAATTGAAATGTCCTGAGCGTATCAATGCACAATGCCGCAGCCTCAAATAAAACTCTGAGTACCTCACTCATAAATTCCTTGACAGAGTTTCGAAAATTATAGGAAGCTTTTTCCATTGCAAATTTGACATCGTTGCCGATTCCTGCCAGCATGCTCTCATTGGACGGATCTTCATCATGGGTGTACTTATACCATTTATCCCTATCCCCTGTTCCTGTCGCACCGACATACATTTTCCATGGATCAGTTTCTTTGATGGCTTTTTCTTTCTCTTTCAGAAGAACTGCAACAGCATTATTGGAACCGGTAACCATAGCGGCAGTTGCTGTAACTGTGGGTTTCATCACGCCGTTTATAAGCGCTAATACCGAAGGAAAAATCATTATACAGAATCCAATCACAAAAGGTCTGAAGAGCGGATAAAAATCAATGGGTTCCGCATTCGCTATATGTCTCCATACTCTCGAAGCTATATACCAAATCGTTCCGAATCCGGCTATACCCTGCCCAACCGCTAAAAGATTACTGCATAACGGCATCATTTCATCATACAACTGTTCCAAAACAGAGTGAAGGCTCTGCATATTATCTCCAAGTCCTTGTGCATGTATAAAAAAAGGCATTAAAAATGCGATGGTTATGAAAAGAACCGTTTTGCAAGATTTAAAAATGTTCATCGATTTAGTTTTTTAGTTCCTGAAGTTCTTTGGAAGCATAAACATCCTTCGCTTCTTTTGCTCTTTGCAGTGCCAGCACATTTGATGTTGCATTAAAGTTTCTGAGAAACAAAAGCTTATCCTGCATCTGCAGATAAATATCATCTACCGCTTGGAGCCTTTCGTCATCAGACATCCTGAGCTTGTCGGCTGTTACAACCATTGTAAGTTCATCGAGATTCCTTAAACTCTGACTCAGAAGATTTTCATAAACCTTTTCAAAATAGCTGATTTCCTTTTCGCTAAAGTTGCCGCTCTTTACAAACCGATTGAGTCCGTTTTTACTTTCCTTCATCAGCAGCATCTGAAAATTTATGATATCCCCTACTCTTTTGTAATTTTTCACAACAGGGCTCACCTGCATAAGGGCATCCAGAAAAGTTTTATGTAGGCTGAAATTTCCTTCTGTCATATCCTTGACTGTTTTATAGCCACCGGAAAGAAGTTCATAACCCTTTTTCATATCGCTTAAGATCTTTTTAAACTGGGAGAGTTTTTCAATGTTTAAGATTAGCTGCTGAATCTCTGCTGATTGTGCATTTGCTTTGTGGGAAACAATTGCCATTGAGACTGTCAATATTAAAATCAATATTTTTTTCATCGCTTTTTATTTTATAATCCATAAATAGTTCCTGCATTCTGGACATCTCCTTTTTCACGACTCTTTGATAAATACAGAAGTTTAGCTTCATTGCTAAAAGACAAACAGAAATTATAGTCCTCCAGCATCGTTTTGTGCAGCGCATCAATACGCTCTAGCCTCTGGTCATCCTTGAGTTCCAATTTTGAATCCGTAGTAATAACCAAAAGCTGGTCAAGTGTATCACTGCAGTTCTCAAGCAGTCTCTCAAAAGAACGCTCGATGTAATCCAGTTCATTTCCGTGAAATAAATCACTTGTTTTCAGATCACTATAAGTTCTTTTACAGATTTTCATTATTTTAAATTGCATCGAGAGAATTTCAGCTGTCTTATAATAATTCTTAACCTTTGGATTTATCTTCAGTAGAGAAGTAAAATAATCACCATGAAGATTCACTTCTCCTCTCTTTGCATCGCCAATAAAATTCAGTCCTTTTGGTACAACTGAATATCCTTTTTTGGAGTAGTCAATATAAACCTGAAGAGCAGCAATCTGCAAAAGGAGTTCCTTTCTCTGCTTGGCCAGTGCCTGAATTCCCTGATGTAAAAACAGCACGATCAAGGATAATGAGATTATTTTTTTCATGATATTTTCATTGAATTACGGAATTCCGTAAAATTGTTTGACCTGATTTACATCTGCCTCTGTTTTGGCCCTCTGAAGACTGAGCATTACATTCTGCTGATTAAAAAGCGTGAGATCATCATAATTGGCATCAATCTGATCTGCAGCTTCATTAATTATTTCCAGCCTTTTCAGATCGCTCATCTGCGTGGTAAAAGAATCCAGTATTAAAAAGATCTGGTCAATATTTTTCACGCTTTCTTCCAAAATACCCGAATAAACACGCTCCATATATTGGATTTCATTGTCTTTAAAATGAGTATCCTGTTTGAATAAATTCCAGGATCTTTCATATTCCTCTACCAGTTTGGTCTGCTTCTTAGTAATATCTTTTATCCTTTGGTAATAGGTAATAATAGATTTTACTTTTGCCAGTTCTTCGTAATAGCCTTTATATAAATCTTTCTGCTTTTTAGTCCAGTCCGAAATTTCATCCAGCTTTAACTTAGAGAGTACATTTTCAATCTGTTTCTGGGCATTCTGAAGCCAGATCGTTTTGTTCTGAAGTTTCTGAATCCTAAGGTCAATTGCTTTTATCACTTTTTTGGTGACCGCTTTTACAATTTCCAGTATCGGCAGTGCAGCTGTCTTTTCTGCCGGCCTTGCCGGCGTGCTGATTAGCAATAGACAGATTATGCACGTAATTATTCTTTTTTTCATTTTTCTTTTCATTTAATTCCCATTCCTCATATCGCGGGCGATAGCTGCGATTCCTTTTTTGATGTCGCCTCCGAACTTTTTAGCATAGGCATTCATTTTCACCTTCTCGCTTTCCTCCGTTGTATAGGCCAAATACTCCTCCAGTGAAACTTCTGTTCGGTACACTTTGGAAACCATACTTCCCAGTGAAATAAACACTTCCTTGTATTTCTTATCAGGATCATTCGCTTTATTAACCGATAACACAAGTGCCTTTTCTTTTTCCGTCAGTCCCAGCAGTTCCTGTATCTGATCAAACTTATTCTGGTACTTGCTTTGGTCCAGCAGGATCTTGCAGTCACTGTTATTGATAATGGCCTGTTTAACTATTGGGGAAGAAATGATATCCTCTACCTCCTGAGTCACTACAATGGCTTCTCCAAAGAATTTCCGCACAGTCTTGAACAAATACTTAATATATTCGGACATCCCTTCTTTGGCAATCGCTTTCCATGCTTCTTCAATCAGGATCATCTTACGGATGCCTTTGAGCTTTCTCATTTTGCTGATAAAAACCTCCATGATAATGATCGTTACCACAGGAAATAGAATAGGATGGTCTTTGATGTTATCGAGCTCAAAAACAATAAACCTTTCCTTTAAAAGTTCCAGATTCTCTGTCGCATTTAAGAGATAATCAAACTCTCCTCCATTGTAATATGGCCGTAGTACATATAGAAGATTGTTTACGTCAAAATCCTTTTCTTTTACCTTATCGCCTTCCAATATCTTTACAAAATCATCTTTCAGGAATTCATAAAAGCTGTTGAAGCATGGAAAGAGATTGGAGTTCAACTCTAGTTTTTCATAATACAACTGAAGCGCATTTGATAAAGCAACATACTCACTTCGATTAAAGGTTTCATCGTCTTTTTTCCAAAGTGCCAAAAGCAGTGTTTTAATGCTTTCTTTTTTCTCGGTATCCAGAGTATCACCTTCCGAAATATAAAAAGGATTAAAGCGGATCGGGTTCTTCTCATCGTAAGTGAAATAGTATCCGCTAACCATATCGCAAAGCCCCTTATAGCTGTGACCAACATCCACCAGTACAATGTGGGTTCCCTGCTCATAATAACTTCTCACCATGTGATTGGTAAAAAACGACTTACCGCTTCCCGATGGACCGAGTATAAATTTATTTCTATTGGTGCAAATCCCCATTTTGACGGGCTCATCGCTGATATCTACATGAACAGGTTTTCCAGTTAGCCTGTCTCCCAGCCTGATTCCAGTTGGACTGAGCGAAGACCTGTAACCTGTTTCCATATTCAAAAAACATACTGCCTGCTCAATGAAGGTGTCAAAAGTATCATTCATTGGAAAATCAGCTGCGTTTCCCGGAATCCCTGCCCAAAAAATCTGTGGAGCACCGACGGTTTCCTGTTTGGCAGCTGCATCCATCTGAGCAAGGGCTGATGACACCTTGTTTTTAATTTCCTTAAGTTCCTCCTTATCAGCGCTCCAAGCCAGGACATTAAAATGCGCTTTAACAGGCAGCCTCTGTTGGGATACCGCTTCATTGAGAAAATCGTTCGTCGCATCTCTGGCAATCATATTCTCCCTGCTGTATGCCGATAAGGACTGAAGTCTTAATCTTTTACTTTCGAGTTTCTGAATAGTTTTCTGGGCGTCTTCAATAAACAGATACTGATTATAAATGTGATTACAGGATAAGAGCTGTCCCAAAGTGGATGCAAAACCGATACTGAATTTGGTTTTATCAGTGGAATACCGATCAAAATTGATTCTCGAACCGCACAACGCCGGCAGATCAGCCGCATCTCCAAGTGTGAAAAGCTGGCAGTGTTTATCGCCAACCGCTAAACCTTCATCAAATTTTATATCTTTAAAAATAAATGAATCATCACTCTCTGATAAAAAACAGTACTTTTCAATCAGTCCTAATTTTCTGCTTTGACTTTTAAGTGAATCATTTTTCATTCGGGTAAGCTTAACGAAACCGCTGTCTTCCAAAATTCTTTTAAACTGTCCTGTACAGTCGATAAAATCTTGTAATAGTTGTGCTTTTAAAGTTTCTTCCGGCACAATTGAACGTCGCAAAAGATTTGAAAAAAGGGAGCTTGAATTCTTTCTTCCCTGTGGCTTCTTTGTCAGCATAATGTAACAGGAATGATCCAAAAATGGTCTTTCATTAAAAAATCGCTCACTGCTTCTGGTTAGAAAACTACTGTCATCACTTGTAAAGTCCGCTTTGTGACTCCTTTCTAAAAACCAGTCCTGCTTGTGAAAAACACAGAATTTAGGAAGCACTTTTATTGCTTTTATCCACGACTGATGAAAAGCTTCATATTCCTGATCAGACAAAGTAAAAATCTCAGGCAGCTCAGCCTTAAACACAATTGTTACATCGCCCTGCTTTGATAAAATACAGTCATGCTCTACTGCCATAATCGGCAGTAAATCTTCCATCCTCTTCTCCATCTCCTCTTCATTTTCACCATTAACGTTCTATAGCTACATCTTTATAAAAATAGCCCTACTGTAAACTTTTATACATTTTGGAACCTGCTTTTTGGCCAGCGCCTTCATCATGCCGTATTCTCCGTACTGGTTACTCATTTTGTATATTTTAAAAACAAGAAATGTACCTGCAGTCCCGATAAAACCAACACACAATAGTGACGGAAGACCAATAATATACAGGACTGCAAAAAGTATCATTAGTGATACAACACCTCCTCCCAAATACCATATGTACTGAGCTTTTAAGCCTTTAAATTCTATACTCTGATTAATTCCTTTGTTGATCTGGTAAACACTGTTACTCATAAGATCTAATGTTTAAACCCCGAAGAAGGATTTAATTACCGTAGCTACAACAACTAGAAACACACAGCTTCCAAACCATGCTGCCGCAACTTTTCCAGTATCTGGATCGCCCGCATTCCATTTCTGATAGACTTTAACTGCTCCGATTAGGCCCAGTATAGCACCAACAGCATACATAAGTTCTGTACCTGCATCAAAATAACTCCTCACCTTTTGGTTTGCTTCATTAATTCCCGCTACACCATCCTGTCCATAAATTCTTGTTTCGTATACTAACATCAATGCAAGAATGCAATATGACATTACTTTTTCCTCAGCTAATTCCTTTAATTTCCACCAGCACTTTCTCATCACAAATCATTTTAAAATTTATATCAATTTAAAAAGCAGAGGAATATCGCCGTTGCAACTCTATTTCCTGTCACACAAAGCCATACCGCACCAGAGAGAACAGGGATTATTCCTCCGCTGAATTTTAAGAAATAGTCTCTTCCCACAGAGTATCCGCTTCGGCAAACGTCAAAAAGAACTGCGGGTGCTTTTCGCTTTCAGAGACTATTAGATTATTTATGTTTTCACGTAAAGAGGAGATCTTCACGTATGGGTACTCTTCCAATACCATTTTAAGGTAATTTTGAAATTGTTCTTTTGATAAGTTCATTTGAGAGCTTTCTTCTACTACCTGTAGTATACGGGTGGAGAGTTCCTCGGCATCTTCTAAAGTATCAAACGATTCTGAAAAAGCGGAAGACAACGATTTTTGCCCTCTTCTGTCTTCTAACTCGTTTTTAGAAGTTTTTTTTAATGCAGGAAATTTGAGTTTCTTATCTCCCGAGAAAAGTTCCCTTAAATCCTTACTGTAAAATTTTAGTATTAATACCAAATACCAAATCAATAGTAATATACCTATGGCAGCGAGGTAGCTGCCCCATGAAACATTTGTAAACATAGTCATCATCATTTATCATTCAACATTCATCTATTCTATGTAAATCATTATCACAAAATTTGATATGATTCATTCTACAAGTCAAAGGAACGATTAAGATAAGTCTGCTACAAGTACAACTTTTTGTTGTACCCTTTTTGTACCCCTGAAATTTTACAACAAAAAAAAGGCTTACAAAACAATAGTTGATTGTTTTGTAAGCCTCAAATTGTAATTTTTTAAATATCTTATTTACTTCTTAAACTTCTTATCAGTTTATTGTTGCGTTTATCTGCACGGGAATTCTGCAGTGAGATTACCGCCCAAATTGCGGCGGGAATCCATCCGATTAATGTAATTTGAAGAATCAAGCAAATAATTGCTGTAAAAATCTTTCCTCTTAGAAGAAAAGAAACACACGGAAAAAATATTGCAATTAGTGTCATAATTTATCTTATTTAGTAATATGTCGTGGATAATAAAATTTGTTACTCTAGTCATAGCAGTTTTTTCTTTTATATTGCGTACTGATTAAGAATCTCAGTACGATTGAATTTTAGTTATAATTTTCTCAAGTATTTCGATTGCTATCTCCTTATCCCTCTCCTCGGCATTGTATGACTTACTTCTAACTGATTGATAAGAAAGATCTTTTTTAAAAGGTGTAGATAAGTGAGGTACAATTGTTTTAAAAACGTGGCTCATCGATTTGGCTCTTAGAATACGAGATTCATCGCTTGCACGAAGTATAAGAGCAATTTGATCGGAAGATAAAATACATTCGATTTTGCTTTGTGTTAATTCACCTTTCTGCTCTGTCTGCGGTAAAGTATCTGCAGTATTAAGATCTCCTGACAATTCCATCTTTTGCTTCAGGTAATCAATTTCATGTCCGAACCATACACTTAGAGATTCTTTAATATTCTTTTGACTGGGATCGAAACTGAATTTTTCACAGGAATGAAATTGATTAAACTCTTTAAATAAATATAACAATTCATTCATACGGTCCTTTAAATTTCGCTGAATCTGTAACCTGGCATTTATTCGGTCACTGAGAGAATGAACATAATCCAAACCGTTAAAATTAGCTTCAATTAGAAGCTCATCAAACGCAGTAAAGAAAATAACCCTTTCTTGAGTAAAATCAAATTCTTCAATTTTTCGCAGTAGTTCTTTCTGATAAAGAAGATGTCGATAAGTGGTTTTATATCCAATATGGGATTGTAATACTTGATTTAAAGAGTTTATAATAACCCGCAGTATATTTTGATCCGTATCAAAAACTATTTTTTTTGATTTTAGTTTTTTGATTTTCAGCTGAAGTTCATTTCGTGATACCATCGTATAAGTCAAGGGTACGCGATGGTCCAGGCTTAAAAAACTTGAAAATCTGGCTTCAATAAACGAAAGAAGTCCATCTAAGCTTGTGATTACAAGATCGGCAATAGCTGCCAGTTCATCATTTTTATATAGTTGGTTGTTTTTATTCTCTACGATGTTGTCAAGGAGAAAAATAAAACTGGAATGATATTTCCTGACTAAAAGTCTAATCTGCCTTTTTTTTCGAATAGCAAAAACTTCGTTTTTAATTTGAACTTGGATTTTTCTAGATTCTTTTGAAAGATCTGCGCTTATCAGAGCTAAATCGTGCTTCGTTATTGAAGTACTACTTATATTTTCGGGTTTTAAGGTTTGTAGTATTAAATTATCTAACCACTCTAAAGGATATATTTTAATCATCGTACTATTGTTTAAATTGACATTTAATGCAATAAAAACTAGCGTGTTTTAAACTTTTCCATTGCATTCGAACGGTACTGAGATGGGGATATTGAAGTATGCTTTTTAAAGAAAACACTAAAACTGTTTGCCGTTGGAAACTCTAGTTCATCTGCGATATCAACAATTGTTAACTGCAAATCTTCAAGTAAGTTTTCAGCTTCGCTAATAATAGTTTCAATTATCAATTTTTTTACGGTTTTACCGGTCACTTGTTTGACAATTTTGTTGAGATGACCTGTTGTCACATAAAGGGCACCAGCATAAAACGGCGCATTATGTTGTTTTTTATAGTGAATCGCTAAAATCGTAAGAAATCGAATTATTAAGCTTTCTTTTCTTGTAAAATGTTGTGAAGTATCAGAAGTATACTTTGTGTAGATAAGTCGCAGCTCATAC
The DNA here is from genome assembly GCF_039749035.1 of Flavobacterium olei. NCBI lineage: Bacteria > Pseudomonadati > Bacteroidota > Flavobacteriia > Flavobacteriales > Flavobacteriaceae > Flavobacterium > Flavobacterium olei. The sequence continues at coordinate 23,945 of NZ_JBDKWC010000009.1, read as the reverse complement.
AGAAAAAGATTAAAACTAATCCGCTGTAATTCGGCATCAACACCATTTTGCTTAGCATCTTTATTTACAAAATAAATAAGTTTGTAAATTAGGGAAAGAACTAAAAACTCCTTCTCTTCAAGTGCAATTTTTAATGATGCCTTTCCTATAAAAAAATAAAAAGAATCAACAAGCTTTTTTTGCAAACCATGTTCGGCAGCAAATTCTGAACTGAATGATATTAAATACAATTGTAATTTCCCCTCCACTTCCAGTAATGTACAAAATGAATCTTTGGGAATAACAAGCAGATCTTTTTCAGACAAATCCTGAATAATTTCTTTAAGCTGAATCCTAAATTTACCAGACTTGATTAGCAGCAGCGAAAAATTGGAAACAACGAAGGATTCGGCTGGTTCACTCTTGACAACATATTTTTTTATAATATGAATGTCCAGACCTGGAATTGGCAGATCTTTTAATTCTATGTTTATTAAATCTTTAATCATGTTTTCGATATTTCAAAACAGTACTTAGAACTTTACTATTTTATAAGTTAGTTTTTACTTTCAAAAGCCCGTTCCATAATAACAAACGCCAAAAAATAAAGATTGGAAAGCGATGTTACGAAAAACAGAAAAGCGAAATCTCGTGGATCAATTATTCTCTTACCAGTAGTAGTTACACAGCCGATTATTTCATCATAGAAAAAAAGATCTATGATGAAATAAAGACTGATAAGATTAAAAATGGTCAGAGCAACGTATAAAAAATTTCGTCGTTTCATTTTTTTAATATTAGTTATAATAAAAATCATTGTTTAACTACGGTGTTGAGAAGTGCAATAATTGTAATTATAGGGGCTTGATTATTATCGAAAAATGCTTTTGCATGTCTGGTTCCTACAGAGGTTTCCCAATCTCTGTCCTTACGTTCAGCCTCTGCGTATAAAGCATAACTCGAAATAGTTGAAACAGTTAAAATAGCTTCTTTTTCCTCAGCCAGTAAAGTTGTATTTGCTATAATTCCTGTGTCAAAAGAAATTATGTAGTCCCGAATAGTCGCATACTCCTCATCTTGTTGAGCAATTAAGGTTTCTACAAAAAGTAAGAGTTGTGATTTACTAGCTGCACTTATTGAACAATTTTCAACTATTTCAAGAAGCACCACAGATGGATTATCCAAAATCGCAGCTATCTCTTCGGTTGTGTATCCTAAATTTGCACTTTTATGATTGTAATTAATTTTATACTGCTGGGATAAGAAAGTTATCTGGCGTCTAATCTCCTCTATTGAATTAGGATCATTATTGATTTGGATGTGCTAACTTAGCATGGAGTTCTAGTTAAGAACTAAATCTTAACTTTAGAGCATGAAAGAGAATCGTAAAACTTATGACCGCAATTTTAAAGAGAAAGCTGTCCAATTAAGTTATGAAAGAGATAATATCTCACAATTAGCGAAGGAACTTGGGATAACAGCACCTTTGCTTTACAAATGGCGTCAGGATTACCAAGAATTTGGAACAGGAAGTTTTCCTGGGAAAGGAAAATTAAAACTTAGCCCTGAACAGGAAAAAATCCATGAGCTTGAAAAAAAATTAAAAGAAACAGAATTAGAACGTGATATTCTAAAAAAGGCTATAAGCATCTTTTCCAAGGGAGGTCGATGATTTATCTTTTCATAAAAGACCATGAAAAAATATATTCGATTGAAAAGATGTGCAAAGTTTTAAAAGTAAGTCCAAGCAGCTATTATAATTGGAAGCGACAGATTCTATCAGAAAGACAGAGGAAGACTGCTCTGATTAAAGAAGAAATTACGTCAATATACTTTAATGCTAAACAGCGATATGGAAGCCCAAGAATTACTCTGGAACTCCAAAGCCAAGGATATCAGATATCCAGAATAACTGTAGCTAAATACATGAAGCAGTTAGGATTGTACAGTAAATTAAGTAAAAAATTCAAAGTAACAACCAATTCAAAACATAATCATTTTGTTGTGCCAAATATCCTGAAAAGAGAATTTACGGCAACAGAACCAGCAAAGGCATGGGTTTCAGATATCACCTATATACAGACAAAGGATGGATTTTTATATCTGACCATCATTTTAGATTTATTTGACAGAAAGATAGTCGGCTGGAGTTTAAGCAATGGACTAAGTACAAAACAAACTACAATGATGGCTTGGAAAATGGCAGTCAAGAATAGAACAATTGCAAATGAATTAATATTCCATTCTGACCGAGGCATCCAATATGCCAATAAAAAATTTGCTGATGTATTGGACTCTTATAAAAGTATCACAAGAAGTATGAGCCGTAAAGGAGACTGCTGGGATAATGCGGTTGCTGAAAGTTTTTTCAAATCTTTAAAAACGGAATTGGTTTATGGAAGTAAATTAATTTCTAGAGAACAGATGGAACTTGAAATTTTTGAATACATCGAAATTTGGTACAATAAAAAAAGAAGACATTCGGCTTTGAACTATAAAACAATTGAAGAATTTAATAAACTAACTAATTATAAAAATGTAGCTTAACTTTTTCTCCAGTTTTTGTTTGCATATCCACTCTTTTATAGGATATAAAAAATGATTAAGGGTGCAAAAATGCACCCTTATTTATGTCTCGAATTTTCGTTAGCAGATCCAAATTAATAATTAACATTTTATATTTTTTTAGTTTTTTAGGTTATTATTTTATAAAACACCTATTTTGAACACTACGAAACTCGCAATGTAAAACACTAATCAAATTTTGGATTATAGTATTCAAATTTTAATTCAGAATTATGAATTAGAAATTCAATAGCTCTGTTTGAACTTTTCTCCTTTTCTAAACGCAATAATCTTTTTCTTAAAGTATGTTTTACATTTAATAAGTTTATATCAAACGATTTCATTTCCAATGCAAGCTTTGGTTCCCATGGGCGCATAACATAATTATAGTTTCTCTTTTTATTAAAGATAAGTACTGATATTATGGGAAATCCTTCAACGAGAACTTCTTTTTTTGCAATTAATTTACCCAAAAGAAAATAGCCTATAAATACTTTTTTCTCTTTTATAACAATGCCTTTTTCTAATAATAGTAGAGAAATTAAAAGCAAGATTATTATACCCAAAATAATTGCAACGTAATACGTTAACATATTTAATTTAGAGTTTAATATTCCTAAAAAAACAAAGGCTATTATAAATAAAACAAAAAATAAATTTTTCCGCTGATTATATTCAAAATTCTTCTCTAATATAATTATCATTTACTTTTAATATTGGGTTCATTTACAACTATTACTTTGTGTGTCGCCCTTACTAAATTCTCGATATAACGAACTTTATCTATTGACTTTTGAGAAAATGTATCAACTGTCACATGATCATCAATAATACCATCCAAGTAATAAGTTCCTAATTCTGAAAATTTTATTCCGTAAATAGGTATTGATTTATTGTTAATTGCTCCAAAAGTATCTAATTCCATTTTTTTTAGCTCATCGACACTATACTTTATATCTTTTGTATTTCGCATATAGTAAAGTATATACCTGCTTCTTTTCTTATCATCAAAAGTTTTGGTAATGGTATCTAGTACACTTTTATAATTAATATTGCCTTTATAGACTTTATTAATATAGACTGTATCAGGAAAATCAAAATAAAACTCAACAGTTTCATTTTTAAAACCATTGTGAACAATACCTTCTTTTTTGACACGTCCTTTTTCAGCGTTTTGATTGTCTTTACAAGAACTAAAATTTAATATCAAAATAGCACTAACGGCTACTATTATTCTTTTTTGCTTCATCATAAGCTTTACTTTTTTCTTTAGCGTCATTAGCCCTAACTTTATTAATATCTCCTCTTTTTACAATTGTATCTTTTTTAAATGTCTGAACTTGTGATGGATTAATTCCCATTGCGGGTACAGCTCTTGAGTTTTCAGTTTCAATAGTTACATAATCACCTTCTTTACTTTTGCTCATCGTTGATTCAGATTTTACTTCTTCTCCGCCATCTGGAGTTTTGACAAAAGGATTACTACCATCTGGTGCTACCCCTGGTACCGTCGTCGGCGGACCATAAACATCTGTCAATCCAATAACTGCACTCATATCAACTTGTTTCGTTTCTCTACCCGCTTGGTCTGTTGTCATCCCGCCTGACTTTCCTCCTTCGGTCGCAAAACTAACACCAGAACCAGAAGCTTTTCTAGCTTTTTCGGGTTTACCTATTTTAATATCGGGAGTTATTTTATCTAAGATGGCACTAGCTTTTGGGCTACTTCATTTCTTAAATTGGAAACAACCGTACTTACCTTATTTGCAACGTAATTTCTCACTGCAGATTTAGCTCTATCGATTAATCCTGTAAAAGGGTTATCTGGCCACATACCATCCGGGTCAATAAAATACACAGGATTATCCATTGCATAGTTATAAGGTGACCATCTGCGACCTTGTTCTGCAAGTGGATCAATATTCATCCATCTTCCAACTGCTGGATCATAATTACGTGTCCCGTAATCGTAAAGTTAAGCCCCAGCTCGTCTTGGAGCTCTTTGCCATTGTACTTATACTTATAAGGGTTTGCGACTATTTTTACAAGGTTTTACCTGTTAAATACAAAATTTTTAAGAACAGGATTTTAAAGGATAAACTTACTATTTTATTACTCAAATCCAAAAATAAATCTTTAAAACAGCAGTCAAAACAACCAAACTTTTACTAAAGCAGATTGTACGTCTGTTGAGTCTTTTCAGATGAGTTCTGAGTGTCAGATTCTTCCTTTCAATATGATTTGTTCCGAAACGTTTGATAGAATGCATTTTCTCATCAATCAGATACCTGTAGTTTTTTAATCTGTCCGTAAATATCTTTTTAGCGTTAGATAATTTTAAAGTTTCCAGAACACGGTTAAGCGTATTATTGGTTCATTTCCCAACATTAAAACTCACAACTGTTTTAGAATTCTTTTCCAATGCATAAACCAGCCAGATATAATTTTTCTTGTGTCTGATATAAGTGCACATCTCATCGACTTCATAAGTTTTGCCTTTGCTGATAATTGGTTTGGTAATATTTCGGGCGATAAAAACGATTCTTTTTAATAATGTTGTCGTTGATATTTTCAGTATTCTTGCGGTGCTTCTTATTCCTAGTCCTTCTTTTGTGAACAACACTATCTCCTGATTGATATCCCTTTTGTAGGCGTTGTAGCTATAGTCAATCTGCTGTCTTCTTTGACAAACACAACATTTATAACGCTGATTTCCGTTAGATTGAAATCCATTTTTTATGCATTTACCATTGCAAAAATTACATTTTATTTTCATGACCTAATTTGAAACACTAAGGTAAAGTAAATGCATTTTAAGGTTTATTAAAAGACAAAAAATGAAAGAGACGACCTGCTAGTCGTCTCTTTTTTTATTCAATAATTAAAATTTAATCTTCTTTTTCAGTTTGTTAAGTAGTTAAATTATAAAAAACACCTAATCTGTAACACTACCCAGAAAAAAGGAGATATTTTAGTAGCAAATATTAATGCAACTAGTCCAATTTATTATTAAATTAAACTAAGAAATAATCATCTGTTTCTTTAAAATACTCTTTTATTACTACTTTAAATGGAGCATCTTTTAGACGAATCCTACAACTTTCAGATATCCATTGATAATATTGGATACCAATCTCTTCATCTATTTCATTTGACGGAAAGTAAATGTATTTTTTTAATATTGGGTAAAACAATATAAATTGTTCTGTTCTATTCAATTGAGCACTTTCTTTTACTTCCGGTAAATCAGCCTTAATTTCAATATAAACTCTATAATATTTTTTTCCAAATCTAATTACAGTTTCATTAAAAATAGCTATTTCGGAGATGAAACTATGGCAATTTTCTATAAACGAAATTTTTTCCTCTAGCCATTTTACAGTTTGTCTAATCTCATCATTTTTAAATTTATTATCCATTTATGTTTATATATTAATACCAGTATTTAAGAAATGGGCGATAAATGTTTTAAATAGTTAAGTGTTTTAATATACTTAGCATTACTAATATTTATATATACTATTTACGAGGATAATTCTATAAAAAACATAAATCATGTTAAATATTAAGCTAATAACTTTACATTCCCAAATATGCTTTTATACCTTCAGCTAGCAAAGTTCCAGCTGTTCCAATGCCAACTTGCCAAGTTCCATCCAATGTTTTTCCAAGCATTTTTTGAATCCATTTATTAGTTTTATCTCCAAATGTTCCATTTTCATAATTAGGTTTATCTTCATCAATAATTTCAATTAACTCATTTGCATCAATTTCTGATATTCCAATTTCGTTTAAATGATTTTTCAACTCATCTAAACCACCCTTACTAATACTTATTTTAGCATTTATTTTAGCATTCTTACCGGTGCTTAAAATATTGCCGTCCCCAGTATTGTTTATGATTGTTTGGTTCATTATTTTAGAGATTTCTTTTGATTTTTCAGATAAATCTTTTATTTCGGTTAAGTTTCCATACTCAGAATCTATTTCAAGCATAAAATCAAGTAATTTATTTCTGACTTGGACAAGTATTTCCTTAACAGCAGTTGTTGGAATAATTTTTCTCGCATTTATCAACCTCAAATAAGGATTTCCCATTTGAATCCAATTCTCTTCTATCATTCCAATAATTTCAGCTGGAAATGGATACATTAGAGTTGAAGATTTAGAATCACTTGTCAAAGATTCTAATGCTAGAATACTAATAGTAAAATTTGTTTGTGATAAAGATGATTTAAATGTCTCTTCCATACCAACTATTGGAACAGCTTGATTTGAATATTTCATATTTCCAACAATATAATCTCCTTTTATATAGCAACTTATATTTTTTCTATAAGAAGGAAGTTCTTTTTCAGAATTATAACCATTACTTTCCTTGCTTACCCATTCTGATAAATCTTTATTTTTAATTCTTGAAGCTAGAACTTTTGTTTTTAATAATGCACTATTTAAAGATTTATCATTATCAACTAGATCATTTATTATATCACTTATTAATTTCATATTATTTTTTTTAAGATATAATATTATGTAAACTACTATATCGTCTTCAGATGGTTTTGCTTAGAAGTTAGGCTAGAATTACTTAATTGACCAAGTTTTAAGTTCTCGCTAATATATAAATATTTTTACTACAAAAAACATACTCGCCTCGCTAGCACGAGGTATTATTTTTACTCATTTTAGTTCTTTTAAGGCTATATTAAAAATAAAAAGATGAACATTACTGCTCATCTTTAAACTTCTAGCTAATATTCGCTCTATTTCAATATGTTATAAATTTAAAATCTCATATCACTAACTCTGAAACACTACCTAAAACTTAAGTGTTTCGCCTAATTATTATTATCAAATAAAAGACAACCCGCAGGTTGTCTTTTTATACTTAAGTTAAAATCGCAATCTAATATCACTAACTCTTAAACACTACCAAAACTTATTGTACTGCTTTCAAATCATATTCTTTAGGAGAGCCATCGTTTAGAACAAAGCGCCAACCAGAATCTAATTTCTCTTTAGCTAATTCTCCGACATAACAATTACCAACTTTTATGAATCTTTTTTTTATTAAAGAAAAAAACATGTTATAAATTTCCTTGGAAAATGCATCGTCTTTAACCGTACCTATTCTTCCAGCTACAAAAATATCATTCTTAAAGATACCACCTGGTTCAATAATAACACTCTCCTCATTAATTAACTGATCAACTGCATATTTTACGCCTCCTTTTCTCTGAGGAACTGATCTTATTTTAAGCTCTTTATTACTTGAAACAATTAAAAAACAATCATTTAAACCTTGACTTCCAAAAGAAGCATTTCCTAAATTTTTATAATCAAGGAGTGAATTATACTTTACAATGTTAGTATCATCAAAAAGTCCAGTTTGAAAATACTTAAGTTTTTTTTTAGATTCAACTTCTTTTAATATGTCGTGAAAATCTGCTTTTTCACCAAAAAACACAAATTGTTTACTTTTCATTATTATTTCTTTGGAATTAATACTAAATGTTCATTAGGTACTTGCTTTCGTATTCTATTTGCATTGTTCATTTCTCTTTTTGTTATTGTTCCGTTCTTATAGGTATCAACTGTATTTACATGGATTTTTCTTCCATCTTTTGTGGCTGAAATATCAATAAATGATCCACCTTTTTTACCTCCATTTAAGGGCTTAAGATATGTTTCTGGTAAAACACCACCACCACCGGTAATCGTAAAACCTCTTTGCTCTAATTCGGCTGCTATTGTTGCATTCAACTCTCTAGTTGCAGCATTTCCAAGTCTGCCTTTTGAACCAAAGACAGGAGCTTTTTCAGTGATTGCAATTTCTGTTACTAATATTGCAGCCATTCCTAGTGCAGAACCTTGTTGCTCTTTATTCATATCTGGAATACTGGAAATCAAATCTGTTGCCCCAGCAATCGCATCACGAGTATTGTTATTCATCCCTAACGCATCGGTTAGTCCAATACCATCGCTTACAAAAGTAGCTGTCCCATTAAGTAAATCTAAAATTCCGTCAGCTGCTTGTGAAAATGGATTTCCTCTAAAAAATGAATCAACTTTACTGTTAAAATTACTATTATATTGCCCAACTGTCTTATTCCATCCAGCAAGTCTAGAAGTTTTATCTTTTTTTGCAGGGGGGTCAATACTTTCTACTGCCTCCATTCCATCAGGATCAATAAAATAGACAGGATTATTAAGAGCGTAGGTATAAGGGTTAAATCGTCTGGATGTTTCAGCCAAAGGATCAATGTTTATCCATCTACCAAGAGCAGGGTCATAATTACGTGCGCCATAGTCGTAAAGCCCAAGCCCCAGCTCGTCTTGAAGCTCCTTGCCATTGTACTTATACTTATAAGGGTCTGCAAACCTTTTTTTAAAGAATAAATATCCCCATGCAAAAAATCTCTATATAAAGAACGTCCTTGTGCATTTCACTCTAATGCGAAAATAGGTTTAGTTTAATTATTTTCCTAATAATTCAATTGTTACCATAAAAAAAACCCTCTGTTGAGGGCTTATCTTAATTTCTTTTATATGGATTCTTTTCTATTATCGCACTTCGGATTTTTGAACGTAAATAGTCTGGATAATCAATCTCTAACTCAAGAATCCTAACAAATTCTTCTAAATCAAACATTACAAATGTATTATTAACAAGTGATTCTTTTGCTGCCGAGATTGCTGATGGAGTATATCCCGATTCCGAGATAAAAATTCCGCGAGCATTAGCTCGATAATTAATCCTGCCTAAATGCTGATAAACATCACTGTTACTAATCGGATCCTTTTTCCATTTCATTTCAACAAAATAAATTTGGTGATCTATTTCTATAATACCATCTATTTGTTCAATTACTCCTTCACCATTTTCTCCTGTTCTCCTAAAGTCTTCTTTTACTAATATTCCAAAAGCCTTAAAATAATTACCAAGAACAATTTCTAATAATTTACCTCTTTTATGGGGATTTGTTTCTGAAAAAAGAGAATAGAACTCTTTTTTTATAAGCTCTAACTTTTCTTTTTTTCTTTGAATTTCATCAACCTTATTTTGATATTCTTTCTTTCTTAAATTTTGTTCGTTCTCCTTTTCCTGTTTCATCCTTGTGAAAGAATCTTTGACATTGATTACTTTTTGAATTTCAGCAACTAATCCTTTTGCTTTAAATTGATCATTTTCCCAACAAGTAGAAAATGCTTCAAACTCGCTAATTCTTTTTAAAAGTTCTCTTCTTTGTCTTAAATATTTTTCAGAGTTTTGATTTATTCGTTCAAGTATAGTTCTGCAAATGTCATACTTTGATATTGACTCAGGGTTAGTCTGCAAAGTTTTTGATATATCATTATATAATGTAATCTCAACCCCTGCACCATTAAAAAAGGTTAAAACTGCCTTTTTGGATTTATTTAACAATGGAATAGTTTGAACTATTAAGTCAAAAAGATCAGGGGGATAATGATAAATATCGTTCATATAAAACTTTTTTTATTTTCTCAAATTTTGATTAAGTTCTTCCACCAGTTCATAAACTTTTGTAACTGGATTTTGCTGATGATAAGGTAAATCTTTTACTTTTTCAAATAGCTTTTTGGCTCTTTCTATTGCCTTTTCTTGTGAAGAAGTCCCATCATCTAATAATATATTGTATAACTTCAAACAAAACTCATATTTCTTACCATCTTTAACATAATTAAGACCAAATTTTTTTCCTAGTTCATCATAGTAAAAGCCTCTTAGATGCTCGGCATCAGTATATTCAAAGTGTAAATAAAACCATAATTCAAATGAATCGTTTGAGTATGCAACATTGTATCCTAATTGAATTCCTTTAGCTATAGAATTGTCAAAATCTGCAAATTCTACTTCACCACGCTTCACATCCATATCAAAAACACACCAAATATCTTCGTATTCATAATCAGACCTTTCAACTATTTCTTTTGTAGATTCAATCAGCTTTAATTTCGACTGTCCCTTTAAATTAACAGTTCTTACTGTCATTCCCAATACAGGAAATGACTCAAAATATAATTCTTCTGTTTGCCCTTCACAAACAATCAATATTATTTTATTTGTAGGTATAGTATCTATTTTATAAGTAGACGGCTTAGCTTTTTTATTCCATGCCTTTCCCTTATCTGTTATTTTTATTGCACGAGTAGATTTAGGCATTATTCAAAATTTAACAAGTTAGAAAAATTACCTAAAAATGGAATTGCACCATATTTTCCTTGAATATAATCTTTTTCAAAGGAAGCATTATTTCTAATACCTTTAATTTCAACCAAGGTGTACAAATGACTTGCTCCATATTTATCCTTTTCAACAAAATCAATTTGATCTCGTCGCAATATTTCAGACGAAAGTAAATTAGTATCGTGAGTTGTAAAAATGAGTTGCGACTTTGTATTTTGATTTGAGTTAAATAACTCAACAATTTTTTTAGTCAATAGCGGATGAAATCTTGAATCAAATTCATCAATAATTAATGTTGTTCCATTTTTCAATGAACTGTAGATAAAAGGGCTTATCTCAAACATTTTTCTCGTACCTTCAGACTCCTGAGAAAGAAATGACAATGTAGCATTGCCATCTTTTTCTAGATTTTTATTATATCTGGCTCTATGAGATAAAAGAAATTTTCTGTCTTTTAAATTATTTGCCACATCCTCGTCAATATTTTCAGGTAAGGTATCTTTTGAAAAATCTACTGTTTCTAAATCTTGAATACCTATATCAGCATTTTTTAAAAAATTTAGAATAAATTTCTTTTGTTCTGAATCTTGCAAAGAATCACCTGCAAGAGCAAACATTCCTTGATGTCCCAAGCCACTAATAACCTCAATAGATCCAAGCGCTCTCATAATTTTTTTCGAAATCTTACCGAATCCAAATGAAGATAGAGAGGATAAGAACAAAGAATTAGCTCTAAAGATTCCTCCTTCATTATCCAGTTCCTCACTGAAGTCATCCATCAAAGTTTTAAATTTGAACCCCTCTGCAAAATACTTTTTACTAATTTCAAGTATCTTATTGTTTTCTCTAATAAATAATGTTTGTTCGCGAATGCTTGGTGTTGAAAATAGCCATTCACTTTTAACGGAACTTTCATCCGCTTCAAAACCATATCGATATCTGATGCCGTCAACTCTAAAAATTAATTGAAAAAATGATGGTTCTTCGATAGTTTGAGTAGATAGCTCAAATGGAGTGATATACCGTAAAGATCCATCATCTTTTACAGATTCTCTGATAATTCTCAAAAAGGACACCAAACTACGGATCACATTACTTTTTCCACTAGCATTAGCTCCATAAATAGCTTTCGATTTTAACAAAGATAAATTCTCTTTAATCGGAATTACATTTTGTTCATCTAAAAGTGAATTATTGGATTTAATTTTAGCTGCTGTCATATTTAAAGTTTGAACCTCTTTAAATGAGCACATATTTCCAAAACTAAATTCTTCGATCATAATTCTTAATTTAAAATTTGCATATTTTTTACAAATATAAAGATAAGAATTAACGTGCGCTAACTTTTAACATTCTTTATATTATTTCCAATTAAAATTGCCTCGCTCACTTTTTCATTTTGCGTAAATACTGGGAAATATCTATTTATCAATTCTCTCTGCTCTAACATATTTACTTTAATATATTTCTCAGTCGTTCCTGGCCATTTGTGCCCTGCCAGTTCCTGCGCCCTTTCCAAAGGGATTTTCTTTTCATTAAGCCAGTTGCAGATCACGCTCATTCTAATTGTCTGGGGATTTAGCTTTCTGTCAGGAAATAAATTTCTTAACGGCTCGATCATGGCATGAATACTGTCCACTGTAATGGGTCTGCCAAGTTTGGTCAATATCAACTTATCTGTCTTCCCTTTAAGCAGTTCAGGGTAAGTTCCATTAATATAATTATGAAACAGTATCATTTGTTTAGGCACAAGTTCCATTGTCCGTTTGTTGAGATTCGCAGAACCTTTAATATAGATTGTGCCGTTGTCAAGATCAATATCTTTTAATGTCAGCCTGACTATCTCATCACTTGCGAGTCCCTGATAGATCAGCAGAGAAATCAGAACATTATTTCGTATATCCAGATGCTTGTAGCGGTTCTCACGTTCCATCAAAAGCTGTAATTCTATTGAGTTAAACAAATCCTGTACCTGAATGGTCTGATTTCCTTTAATCTTTATATTAAGCTTTCGGCACGGATGGTCATTTCTAAATCCATGCATCACCAGATAGTCATAATACTTTTTAAGGGCTGACAATATTCTTACCCGGTACTGGGTATTGGACTGTTTTTTATTCACTTTCTCCATATAGTTTACCACATCTTTATACTGGTATCGTTTCGCTTTTGGATTGGTCTTTAAAAAATGATTGATGGTGTACAGGTAGCTTTCTGCTGTAGATTTAGAGAGTATTCCTGTAAGGTAATTTTCAAGATCAGGTTTCTGATTTTCCATTGTTTTAGTTTTTAAAAATTTACAGCTGGCTTTCTTTTCTTGTTCTGAACAGCGTATATGTAAGTAGTATTTATCTGGGTATGTCCTAGAAAACTGCGTATAAAATCAATTCCAGCGTTATTCTCTGCCAGATGGTATGCAATGCTGTGGCGAAGACAGTGAAGTGTGATCTCTTTCTGGACAAGTTCAAATTTCCCCGTCTGCTCAATCATTTTGTTTAAGATCTCATTGAGGTTTTCGCCTGTTGATCTTCTGCCCCTGCTGTTAATGAAAAAGGCTTCCTCGTTCTGGTTTTTCCCTGAAAGTCTTTCAGGTCTTTCATTCCTGATGTATTTTTTTAAGTATTCCAGAACCGTATCGCTCATAGGCACTTCACGTCTTTTGTTTCCTTTTCCCTGCCTCACTACAATCATTGCTTTGATAAGGTTTACATCTTTTAGATCAAGATTTGCAATCTCTGATCTCCTGAGTCCACACCCGTAGGCAATTGAAAGTAGGGCTTTCTCCATTTCATTCTCGGCATGCTGGTAAACCAGTTTTATTTCTTCTATAGTAAGAATATTTCTTGCCTTCTGCGTTCCAGCTGTAATCGAAGGCACATAATAACCGTTTTGGATTTCTTTATTTTCAAGTAAGTATAACTGAAAAAGCCCCTGTATAAAAAGATGAAATTTAATACTGCTCTCTGATAGAACTCCGTTTCCTCTTCGCTTGGGTCTTGAGATAAGATATTCTAAGTACTTTACAGATTCTTTTGAAGTTACATTCTGGATTTTAGTAATTCCTGATTCTTCAAGCCATATTAAAAATTCCGTTATGATGTTTTTGTAGTACACCTGTATTTAAAACTTCAATTGTATATGTTAAAGCCTTTTCAAAATCAGGAATATTTGATTCCCTATAAAATGGTGTAATAAATGCTGGACGGTCAAAACATTCACTGAGTAAATCAATTATATCTTTATCATTAGTAGCGTCCAATGCCTTCTCATACTCAATAAGCTCAGTAGGTGAATCCGGAAATTGTTCTACCATTACAAAACGTCTTATGATTTCAGGGGTTTCTTTACGAAGTTTTTCTTCAAGTTCTACACCACTCCATACTGCCATCTTATTAATACCTTTTGCTATTGAGTAATCCTTAATTTGTGTTCTGATTCCCGCTGTGACTTTTCCACCACAAACAAGTATCAATGATGATGGAATTGTTTTGTGCTTAATAAGCTTATCAATGTCGTCTTTGGCTTTTTTAAATGTTAAATTTTGATAATTAGCGCATAAGTAACAATATGTTTCACCGTTATTTCACCCCAAATATCACGACCACCATCCTTACCAGTTTGACCTAGCCATTCAATTGACTGCCAATTTTTTTCTCGTACTGCATATGCAAAAACCAATCTTTCAAACTCATTACCACTTCTATCTTCAAAGTGTATCGGTAACGCAGATACTTCCATACATAAATTATATTTTAAGACAAATTATTTTACTTGTAAAAATGAAACCTGATAATTAAATCAATAACAAAAGCAATACGTATTTATACGGAATTATATGCACCATAAAAACATGTAAATAAAACCCTAAGGGATTATAAATTTATTAAAAATAGTCTCCTATAATTTTAAGAATCTATTCAATTTTAATACAGCCAGAAATATCTCTTGGTCTTGGACTTTTTAACAAATAGCAACAACTTTTATCCTGGGGAATAGCAATATAATTCGACAGACTCATTGTATCTAGTAGCTGATTCTCTTTTATTAATCTAGTTTTCCAATTTGGAAAGTCTGATGGTGGAATAAAATTATTTATTAAATCTACTAATTGTTCATCAATTAATTTAAAAATCAATGTCTTAAAATATCCTCTGTACTCCTCGGAGTTTATTATATATTCAATTTCTCTATATGTATTTATAAGTTTTCTTTTTTCTCCATCAATCACATTCCATGATGACCACCAATAATTATAAAACTCAAAATTACCTTCAAAAGATATTGTTAATAATGCTCTTCTTAAATCATTATTTAGATTATTTTCCAGCCCTAAATTATTTATAAAAGCATCTCTAATTTGTAAAAATTGTTCATCATTGAAGTCATTAATGATTCCTTTAAAATCTAAGCAATAAAAAATAAAACTAATCTTACCTCTTAACAGATCGGTATCTTCTAAAGAATGTATAATCTCTTTTCTTGAAGGCTTATCTATAATTAAATTTGCTTTTAATTTTTCCTCTTCTATCTGCTCTTTTGCTGAAGTAGATTTTATATTGGGTGAATTTGATAAATATTGATAAATATCAGAGCATCCCTGAGCTAATTCAGAAATAAGGTAAATAATACCATCAAAAGTTTGAGGGCTTCTTACAATGTCCGTTCTTTTTCCATTTTTCTCTATATCACCTTGTGAAACAATATTTCTAACGACTCTCATCCATTCTACATACATGGTTTCATCAAAAACATCTACTCTTCTAAAATATTCAATTTGCGCATATAAAAGGACTTTTTGAGTGTAAGAAACATTATCTTCTGTTAACACTTCATTAAAAAAATCATTTTTAGGTTGATGTCTAAATAATGGAAATAATATTTGAATATTTTTAATTTCTGCGAGTTTAATCTGTAGAAAATCTAAACATTCTACTAAATATTCAAAACTACTCTCATTAAACATTTTGACTGAAACAATATTTGGATCATCATGCAATTTAGAAATCAAAGTAGCTCTATCTTCTAATTTTTCCTTCCTCTCAATTGATTTTCGAATCATGATAATTGTAGAAATAAACCTTATGAAAGCATTATCAATACTATTGTTTTTTCTAAAATATTTCCAAAATAAGTCTGTCCAAACTCCATCAATTTTATTAGCGAATGTTAAACTGAAATCACTATTCGTATCCCATTTCTCATCTCTGATTAATTTTTCAAAACTTGCTTTAAAATTTTCAAAAGGAGTAAGAAGTTTTCCTCTTGCATTCATTTTAATATACAAATCATCAGTCAGTCCGATATGTTCTAAATTGACATAATAGAATCTTATTAAATTGTCATCTTTTGCTATTAATTTTTGCCAAAGGTTTTCTACTTCAAAAAACATCTCATGTATATCCTCTAATGTTCTAAGCATTGCATCAATAGTAGGGTCGTTTTTCCATGATAGAAAGAACCAAGATGAATCAATAATTTTTTCTCGTGGTGAAGTGTCTTTATTTAAAATTACTTTGTTCGTGATAAGTGCATTACAGAATTCTCTAGATGAGATACGAGTTTCATAAGTAAATTTTAACAAAGTACTTTTGATTTCTCCATCTAATTCGGAATCTTTGGTGGATGCATACCAATGAAGTAAAAATAAAGTTGTTAGTCTTTGCTGTCCGTCTAAAGGTTGAAATGCTTCATTTGTAGAACTCCCATAAATGAAGTCCAACATGATCTGTTCATCACTTTTAATACTATTTAAAAGTGCATTTAGGAAATTAAGTCTTATCTTTTTTTCTGCAAGCCTGCCCTGAGCATAATCTCGTTGAATAATTGGAATCTCAATTTTTTGATTATTTAGTAACTCAAAAAAAGTAAGTATCTCACCCTTGTATTTTGTCTGTTCAGTTGCCATTGTTTCCTAAATATGAATTTAAAACTTTAAATAAGTCATTTTCGTAATTTTCTCGATCTTCTTGAGACCAAAAAGAAATCTTTGGAGGATATTCACTAAAATACTTTAAAAATACATTTTTAGTACAAATCGGAATAAATATTCCTTTTCTATCCCGATCTATGATAATCCTTCTTTTAAATGGGAAAACAGCATTTTTATAGCTTCTGTTAGTAGAAGAATCTAATAATGTTAAATTAGATAAGCTATTTATATCATCATCGACATTTAAGCTAGAATTAAAGTAGGCCACTATATCTTCAAATAGTTTTTTAAACTCATCATCATTGTCATCATTCCATAAATTAATTCTTTCTCTTAAACTTTTTTCTTCATCACTTTCCTTTCCAATAAAAGTGATTGCGTCACTTAACCACTGCCCCTTATTATGCTCAGGAATTTTATCTTTAATCGAAGTGATATGCTCAATATCCCATTTTTCATTTTTATATAGATCAAATGGAAAATAAGAATTATCTTTAGTAGTTGATAACATTGTCAATATATTATAAAGCAGTAAAACCTTTCTAACTTCCTTAGTATCTGAGTACTGTAATTCAATTAGATCGATACTTCTAAACTGATATTTAATCAAGTCATCTAGATACATTTTAAATTCTGATTTTGTTGTTTTATCAGATTCTTGATATAGTTTCTTAATATTAACGGCATCAACGCTAATTAAAAAACCTATCTTATGATATAATTCCCTTTCATTAAACCATTCGCTAAACCTTTGAAAATATCTTTTTACTTCTTGCCAATTATTATCCAAGGTTAAATTATTTCCAGTACTAAATTTTTTGCTAAAAAATCTAAAAGTTGCATAATTATCTTCATCATCAGGTTCATCATTCATCAGATTAAAAATAAATTCAATTCGATTGGTAGAAATTTGATTTTGATTAAGAAAATACCAAAACTTGTTGTTTTGTAAAGAATTTTCAATGTTATCCCATTCTGTCGCTATTTCAAGCTGTCTAAGCCTTAGCTTATTATCTTCTTTATTGAAATTTGAGCTATTTAAAAATAATGCTTTAATCAGCTCTGAATTGGTAAGTGGTATCTTGCCTATATTAATTCTTGTGAATATTGAAATAGAATCACTCTCTTTACTTAGATACCAAATTACTTTAGAATTAAATTTAAATTTTGAACGAAAATTTCCCTTGTCAAAATTTATACTCTTATTGCTAAACCAATTAGAAATTGTTTGATAAGCATTTGATATGTAATAAAAATCAATATTTTTATCATTTATATCTTCTTGCAAATTTAGCAAGAAGTCTTTTGAACTATCTCTTGTTTGATAATCTAAAGTGAATAATTGATCTCTTCTATTTTCTACAAAATCCTGATTTAAATAATGTAATATTAGATATATTGTTGTCAGTCTCTGCTGTCCATCAATAACTTCGTATTTAGAGTCTTCTCGTTCTTTTATTACAATTGGCTGTAAACAATACCATGTTCTTTCCTCGGTATTATCATTAACCAATCTAGGTGTGAAATTTGAAATATCATCTAATAATTCCAGAACTTCTTTAGTTGTCCATCTGTAACCTCTTTGGTAAGAAGGAATATAGAAGTTATATTCTTGAAGTTCATTTACTGTTTTAAGTTCTAATATGTTATTCACCTAAGTTGCTTTTAAATATATTTTTAGAAATTTTTAATTCGAAAAGTCTTTCAAATTTACTTATTTTATATCAACAAAAAAAGTTTCCTTTGTAAGTTTTACCTTGATATTAAAAGCAATCTTCGAGACTGCTTTTCGTTTTATTTTTTTACATTTATTCCACATTGAAATCTTGCCAGCACTTACAAATTGGGATATTACAAGCTTTACCAATCTCTATTTGAAATCAATTCTTCGATATCACCCGTAAAACCATATGATTTTGAAATAAAATCGAAATCCATAGCGATTGCTTCTCTAGCCCCCTGTCTCAAGTTCGCTCCCATTTTGATAGAAATCTTCTTGCAGGTTATTAATTTTTCTAGTGGCAGTATGAGACAATTCATATAATTCCTTAAGAGTCTTAGGTTTGCTTTTCTCAATATTGAAACAATATTCTAATAAAATTGCTTTGACTTTATCAACAGATTTTTGAGGAAAATAAGAGTCATTATACATTCCTTCTAAGATTCTGTAATTTCTAATTTTCTCATTTTTCAGATCTTTTTGTTCAATGGCTATAACCGTCCCCTCTGAGGAATAATTTTTATTTATACAACTTGTAAAAACCAAAGAGACTAATAAAATCATCATGTTTTTCATATTTCAAAAAATTAAAAGATTGAGCTAAATATTTCGGACAAGCGAAAATAAGGTTTAAAACATTAATTGGCCTAACTCCTAAATCATTTTTAACTGCAATAAGTCATCAATTTTACCATTTTAAATTTTCATAGTCATAATTATCATCATTTATTTCTAGTTCAGATATTTCACAGTTTAGCTTCTTGGCTTCTGTTTCTAAAAATGTTAGATAACTTTTATATTCTTCGGTATAAAACACACCTCTTTTTAGTAAATCAGGTAGTTTTCTGAAAGCTCGTTTTCCACCGCCTAAAAGAAAGAAATCAAGATTGATGCTTCTCATACATTGATAGATATAATCATTAGCTCCATAAAGTCCATCTTCTATAAAACCAATTAAATTCTTAGCTCCAATTTCATCATAATCATTCATTGCTTTTCCAAGCCAAAATTCAATTAAAAGAATTTGTGAAATATCAAGTTTATTAGTCTCGATATATCTCATGTTAAATTTCAATGAAGTCAATGAAAATAAAAATTGAACCCAAGATATTTGAACACCATAATGTATTTGTTGAGTAAAAGAAAAATGGCTATTATCTCGTTTTAATCTATCTCCGTCCTTTGCTTTGCGAATTTCATAAGAAAACCCACTGATTAAATCATCTCTGCTCTTAAATCCTTTTTTGCCTAATTTGTTTTCATCATTCCAAAACTTACTCATAACTTCATAGAAATTGTTTAAATCTTCAGATGTTCCCCAAATTTCTACCCCTAAACCTCCTTTTGTTGGAATTATATATATCATTTCTCTGCTTTTAAATTGTTGCTTACTTCTGAAATAATTATATTAGAGATAAAGTAGCATAACGGCACAATACTAAACAAAAAATATAGAAAAGTTGTACGGTTTCCCATAAAATTAAATGTTTTCTAATTATCAAATAAGATTGACGGTCAAAGTGCAGAGAAAATGGCTATTTGAATAATATTGAATACTATGTTTCGAAACAATTTAAACTAAAGAAGAAGAAGAAAAAATCCGAAGAGGACTTTAAAAATACAGGATGTAAAATCATCCTATATTTTACATGCGTTTTAACAATCATAATAAATTTAGGCATATCAATTTTCAAAAAGGCTTTCCCATTCAACTATATAAATTTTATTTGTTTTAAACAATGCAGATTTGTTATTCACATCATTTGTTGAAATATTTCCTATGCTGAAAAAAATATATTTATCATTAAAATACAATAATTCTTGCTTAGTATTCGGATATTTCTCCATCACTTTTATTTTTACATTATCAATATTAGCAAAATCAGAAGTCGACATAAAATGATTGTGAATACGTTTACAAAAGTAAAATGAAATGATAAAGTATAATATAATTAAGAATACATTACAAAATTTAAAAAACTCTTTATGCTTCTGGGGGGCTAAAGAAAAGCATTTATTTAAGCAACCATTAATCATTACAAGAAAAAGAAAAGTTTTACCAACTTCCCATTTTAAATCATTTAAAGCAGATTTAATAAACATCTTACTAAAATAGTTATACATAGCTAAAGAGTAAAAGAATACAAATAATATAAACCAAACTTTAATTTGTAATTTTCTTTTTTTCTCAAATTCTTCTTCACTTAATACTAAAGGTTCTCTATTATCTTTAATAAAAAACAATGAATTAGCAAACCAGCCTAGCATCGGATAAGATAATCCTAGAAGTAAAAACAGTAAAATAAGCAATCCATCAGGAACTATTTGTGATATAGAAAAAAATCTTATATAGGTTATTGAAATATTTGACAATTCTATTATCTGCCACAAGCCTCCTATAAAAGCAGGGACTATAACGAGAACACTTAAATAGTTTTGAATAAAATTAACAACATTTTTTACTGTTATACCCGTTTGAATCATTTGTTTACACTTTTATGAATTTCATCTATTTCATTTTAAATCTCCAAATCCTACTATAAAATTATCTGTAACTTTCAATTCCTTTATTGCACAAAATTGTTCTAATAACACTATATAAAACGCTAACATTCCAATCGTGATGATAATTATAACCTCTATTAGCATTCACGGGATTCTCTGCCGAGTAAATAGAGAAATAAGTATGATAGTTTTTTGTCCTAACATCATCCCATTGAATGTGTACTCGTTTCTGATTAAAAATTCCACTAACATTTAATGATATTTCTTCTTTTGAGAAATGCACATCACCAATAGTAAATTCAAGACCATCATTATACATATTTATAAAATCATTAATTATATCAGCAAAGTAATAGTCCCATAAGTTATCTACAATCTGGGAATACTGTTTATGGAGAATCTCCTTTTTATGCCCAAAGTAAGACTTAAAAGTGATTTTTAGGGTCTTGTCTTCCATATTTCGGACATAGATTTGATATTCTCTGCCGTAAGTGAGTTCAAATTTAATCCATCGAATTCCATATCTGAAGTCTTTTATCTCTTCTTTCTTAAAAACAGTATTCAAATTCTGAGCAGAATCTTTATCTTCAAATTTCAAGAAGTTGTGGTTAAAAACTAATTCCCGTAAAGCATTATCAAAATAACCTCTTTTTATAAAAAATACTTTTTCTTCCATTAATTTTCAAGCTTGTAAAAATTAAAGATATTACCTTTTTCAATTTCGTGATCTCTCTGCAACTGCTAAAAACTCTATTTTGTTTGGCTGATATTTAAAAACAATTTGTATCATGTTTTTTTTTTCAGCTTTATCAGGATAGCTTTCTCCTAACTGACCATTGTCAATGTAATCAGTAATAATATTTTATTACATTTTTATTGTCAGCAGACATATTTTTATGTTTTAAATTTTATTCTACAACAATCAAAAGAAAGGGTGTAAAAACACACCCTTAACTTTATCTACATTTTTTGTTTACACAGCCATTTCTTCTTTAAATTCTTTTTTATAAAGCTATTGCACCCCTCATATTAGCACTTTTACATCTATTCATTAAACTTTAAAAAACTTCCCATCTTTCTTAACATCCATTAATTTATCTACCAAATCTTCCACCATGGCTTTAATTCTATCTCTAATTCGATTTCTTTTTGAATATTCCAAAAATCTTGATTAAAATCTAAATGCAAAATTTCTTCAGTTAGTGAATAACCGTAATGATAGATGGAATCTTCTAAGCCATTTTTAACTCTTTTCATCACTCTCTGAGTGGGAAAGCAGATTGAGCCCTCAGCTAACTCAACGTAGAAATTTATTTCACCATCTGGATCTGCATCATCAGTTACTAATATAGAATTTGAAACATTTTTCAACAATACATGTGCTACATAACTTGATATTGAAAATATTATCCCTCCAAAGTTCTTTGATAACTTGCCACCTCTCTTCGGTTTGCCATCTAATAAATTTCTTTCAAAGAACCTATCAATTTCAATTAAACTATCAATCGAATAGTCCAATTCATAATTGCCTGTTTTAAAAGCCATAACTGTCCAGTCAGACTGTTTTAGAATATCTTCTTGTAAGGTAGCCATATTTATCTACATCTAGCTATAGCCGTTTCTAGTGCTTCAATTAATTTTTCTTCAGATGAATTCAAACTCAATTGCACACTTTTATCTTCTTTAAATCCTCTAAAGCCCTCTTTAGCGCCTTTATTTTCCCATGGAGTAAACGTAATAACATTATCTTTGATATTAGCACTTAAATAAATTGATCCATCATGTAATGCTTTCATCGTTTTTACTCCCATTGAATTTAAGTATTCTTTTTGTAAGGCTTTAAAATCAGTTGGTCTTTCAGTATTCTCCATACTTAAATCAAGAATTTTTAATATTAAATTTAGTAATTGATCTAAAGACAATTTATATTCCTTAATGTAGGGCTGACTTGCATAACCACCCCCTCCCTTTATCGAGTGAATTGGATTTATTATGTATTTCTGTTCTTCTTTTTTAATTGTTATTCCTGCTCTTTTCAACATAATGTCTTATTTAATAAATTTTATTGTAACATTTATATTTTTATCTAAAGCATATTGGACAGCTTCATTTATTTGATTCCATTGTGATTCTGATCCTTTACCTGCTTGAACAGCTAATTCTAATGCTTTACTTGTGTAATCAGTGCCTTTTTCTATAGTTGTACCCCCCCAAGTCGCTCCTTCGAATTTATCTAATTTATTTATATATCCTTTAAGCGTATTTAAAACACTGTTACCTTTTTGATAAGATTTAGCAGTTAGGTCTAAACTTTTAATACTAGTAGCGACTCCACCCACTACCTTATCAATTACAGGGAAATTGCTTGCCCAATCCGAGGCCGCTCCAAGCATTTTTTCAATTGCTCTTCCTCTTTCAATTGCTCCTGAAGCCCAAACACTTCGCGCTTCTGACCCTAATTTACCAAGGGCACCAAATGCTCTAGCAGCTCCGATATCCATAGCCATCCATTCAGCACCAATACGGGCACCATCTGCCATCATCATTCCGGGATCATCAAATCTTGCAACATTTATGTCTCCTTTTGCTGGCCGAATCTCTCCACTTGGAATACTTCGTGGATCACCTGACATAAGTTTGCCCATGGCTCTATCAACATTTGCCTGCTTTTGAGCCATATGGCTTTTTAATTCTTGAAGAGTGTAATTGCCATTAACCCCTCCTGTTACTCTTGGACCGCTCTGTGCTGTTGCTAGATTACCATTAAGATTAAAAGTCAGTTCTAAACCTTCTAAATCAGTTCCACTACTAACATTATTCTCTGCGAACGCATAAGTTGAGTTATGTGCATAAGTTCCAGCTAATGGATCTATTTGCCAGAATCGTCCTAAAGCTGGGTCATAAGTTCTGAACTTAAAGAAGTAAACCCCAAGCCCCAGCTCGTCTTGGAGCTCCTTTCCATTGTACTTATACTTATTTACACTAGCCAGATAATCATTATATCCCTTATGTTTTAATCCAAAAGGATAATAATTATT
>NZ_JBDKWC010000008.1:0-171040 GCF_039749035.1 Flavobacterium olei | reverse complement strand
GATTTTAGATTTTAGATTTTAGATTTTAGATTTTAGATTTTAGATTTTAGATTTTAGATTTTAGATTTTAGATTTTCCATAAAAAAATCCATTTGCAAAGCAAATGGATTTTTTTATGGAATTCTGAATAACTACGAATTACTAAACTGAAGATTGCTCAGGTTTTTGTAAATTCCGTTTTCGAGATTTATTAATTCCTGATGTGTTCCTTCTTCTGAGATTTTACCATTGTCCAGAACCAGAATCTTATCCGCATTTCTAATCGTCGAAAGTCGGTGTGCAATTATAATACTTGTTCTTCCTTCCATTAATACTTCAAGCGCTTCCTGAACTAATTTTTCACTTTCACTATCTAATGATGATGTAGCTTCATCCAGAATGAGGATACTTGGATTTTTAAGTAAAGCTCTTGCAATGGCAATACGCTGGCGCTGACCACCCGAGAGTTTCACTCCTCGTTCGCCAACCAGAGTCTCAAATTTTTCCGGAAATCCTTCTACAAAATTGAAAGCGTTTGCCTGTTTTGCTGCCTGAATAATTTCTTCGTCCGTAGCATCCGGTTTTCCATAAGCGATATTTTCCTTAATTGTTCCTCCAAACAAAATAACATCCTGAGGTACAATACTCATATTGCCACGAAGATTTTCCAGATCATAATCGTAAATGTTTTTGCCGTCTACCAGAATTTCCCCGGAAGTAATATCGTAAAAACGCAATAATAAAGAAGAAATAGTAGATTTACCCGCTCCGCTTGGTCCGACAATGGCAATTTTTTGCCCGTATGAAGCAGTAAAATTTACATCCTGCAAAACCTGCACTTCTTTTCTGGAAGGATAGCTAAATGCAACATTTTTGAAAGCTACATTTCCCTGAATTTTTACAATTGCAGAAGTCCTTGGGTTTGCATTTATTTTTTCAGGCGTTTCTTCCAGTAATTCGAAAACACGTTCTGTTGCACCAACTGCTTTTTGAATCTGTGCGTACATTTCGGCAATTCCTCCAAATGAAGCGCCAATAAAAGTAGTATACAGAACAAAAGAAATTAAATCGCCAACGCCTTCAACTTCGCCTTTAATAGTTAGTGTGATGCCATACCATACTACAGCAACGACGCAGCCAAAAAGACATAATATAATAAATGAAGCAAAATAACCTCTGTACTGACCGCCTTTAATGGCAATCTTTACAATTTCTCTGATTTTATATTTATAACGCTGAATTTCGTACCATTCATTTGCAAATGCTTTGACATTGCTGATTCCTTGTAAAGTCTCTTCGACAATTACCTGACTTTCCGCAACTTTATCTTGTGTTTTCTTTCCGTATTTACGAATAAATCTTCCAAAGATTACAGCGGCAACTGCTACTATAGGCACAATCGCCAACATCATCAGTGTTAATTTCGGACTGATATTTCCTAAGATCACAAAACCTCCAATAATAAGGATCAACTGCCTTAGAAATTCTGCAATTGTAGTGGTAAACGTATCCTGTAATTGCGAAATATCAGCGCTAATTCGGCTGTTAAGTTCGCCTACACGTTTTTGAGAGTAAAAAGACATCGGCAGCTTTACTAAATTTTCATATAAAGCAAGACGAATATTTGACAAAGAGTTTTCGGTGAAATTCACAAAAAGGGAAATTCTGAAAAAAGAGAAAACCGCCTGCAGCATTAATATCACAATAAGTGCAACCGCGATTTCGTTTGCCCGGTTTAGATTTTTGTTGGTTACACAATCAACCAGCATTCCCATTAATTTAGGAAAGGCGAGGGCAGTGGCACTGGTTAATAAAAGAAATAGTAAACCCAGAAAAAATTTCCATTTGTGATCTTTACCATATTTAAAAATCCGCAACGCTTTTTGTAGTGAATTGGAGTCTAACTTAGCTTTTGGTAAATCATTTTCTTGATATCGTGCCATTTTATATTGAATATTTTAGGTATACAAATGTATAACTATAGCGACTCAATACAAAAAGAATATACTGAATTAGATTTTGACTTGTAAAATTTAACTAAAATTAAGAAATAGTATATTTTTATCTTTTTTTAATTGACTGAAAAATAGATTTGTAAATATTTTAATGAAATTATTTTTCACTTTTTTCCATAAAAGGCTTGCAAATATAAAATCTAGCTGTATATTTGCACTCGCAATCACAAACGATAGCAGCCTAATAAAATAGGGCGATTAGCTCAGCTGGTTCAGAGCACCTCGTTTACACCGAGGGGGTCGGGGGTTCGAACCCCTCATCGCCCACCAATAACAACAACGCCATTGGATTCCAATGGCGTTGTTTTTGTTACAATACTTCACAATTGCTTAACTTGTTTTTATAGTCTCAAAAAACAATTTTAATTTACCTCAAATGCTAATTACTTTATAAAAGAATTGCCATTAGTCCTGCTATCCCAAACAGAAATACAAGTAATTCATTGACGTTGATACAAAATGCCCTGACAAACTTTAAGGTTTTGAAAATTACCTACCAATCAGCAGAAAATACAGATACAACTATACGCAATATTCAACCTTTTGCTTTCTACTATAATTTACAGGAAAGTTGGCTTGTTGTTGCTTTTTGCCTACTAAGAAATGATTACCGGATGTTTCGATTAGATAGAATTTCAAAGATGGAAACACTTGAAATTTCGTTTGAACCACATTGACTTACACTAAAAGATTTTTTGGAAACCAAAGAAAAAAACTTTCGTATACCTGACATACCGTTGTCATAACGCCATTCTACTTTTGTGCCATTATTAATTAAAAACAGAAATTATAATGAGTAAAACAAATTTAGTATCAATAAGAATTATTACCGCTGATATAAAAAGATTAGTTCAGTTTTTTGAGGATGTGACAGCAACAAAAGCCAAATGGGCAACAGATGACTTTGCAGAGGTTGTATCCGAATCTTTTACCCTGGCAATTGGAAGTACACGAACATTGGCCTTTTTTGGAGAGGGTGTTGCAGAGCCGGCAACTAACAGAAGCGTTATCATCGAATTCCTTGTTGAAAATGTAGACGATAATTACAAAATCATTAAAGACTTAACCACTGAAATTGTTCAGGAGCCCACTACAATGCCGTGGGGTAATCGTTCTTTACTATTTCGCGACCCAGACGGGAATTTGATAAACTTTTTTACTCCTGTAACTGATGAAGCAAAAAAGAAATTCGCATAAGAATAAGTCTATCCACTACATACATTTAACAATATTGCGGACTTTCTGGTAAATTTATATTTGTGTTTAATAGTATTTTAAAAGGAAAACTCCTTAAGAAATTAAGGAGTTTTTTATTCAAGATGGTAGTTTCCTATTTTTATTTTCAAATATTATAAAAACATGAATAGCACACTAATTCATCATTAATAGCCATTATGAACCAGATTATCAGACAAAATAAAAATTCTTACATTTTATAAATAATTGTTTCTATTTTAGTGCAGCACAAAATATGTTGTTTATCAGAATCAGATCTTTAATAGAATAAATGATCTACGGTGGTTAAACGCAGTATATTCTTTTTCTTTAAATATAAACCACTATTATGAAAATAAAGTCAGCTAATCAAAAAACATATTTTCTTTATATTCTATTTTTTATATTTATAATAATCTCGTGCAATAATCAACGATCAGCAAACGAGGAAAATGACAGCGGATCAAATCAAAACGATACTAAACACATTGATAAGCATACAAATAGCCTGGTGTTAAAATATAAATCCGGAGTTCGTTCGATTTTAGAAGACAGCAAAGGAAATATATGGTTTGGAAGTTATAACGAAGGAGTTTGTCTGCTTCAAAATGGGAAGTTTACATATTTCACGACGAAGAATGGACTTAGCGATAATCAGGTCAGGAATATTTATGAAGACAAAAAGGGCTTGATATGGTTTGAATGCGGAAGAGGACTGAGTATTTTTGACGGAAATAAAATTATTATATACAAACAAAGAAACTACAATTCGAAGAAAAAGTGGCAGCTAAACGAAACCGATCTTTGGTTTAAAGGTGATAAAACTGAAGGTTACACTACGCTTGAAAAATATCCCGGCGTTTATCAATATGACGGGAAAAAGCTGTCTTATCATGTTTTTCCTGTTGTGACAACGCCAGAAGACGGTTTTAAATATTACATTTCTACACCTTTTGTAAAGGGCAAAAATAGAATGGTTTGGTTTGGAGCCTACGGCGCGGTAATAGGATATAATGGGTCTGCCTTTAAGATAGTGGATAATGAATCTCTCCAGCTTAACTCAAAAACTGGTTTTTTGCATGTCCGAAGCATATTTGAAGACCAAAATGGACATCTCTGGATTGGTAATAACGGAATTGGAGTTTTGAAATATGATGGGAAAAAAGTGATCAATTTCACTGAAGAACATAAATTAGGGAAGAAATATACCAAAGGTAATTCCCTTGAAAAAGTTTTTTCTATTAGCGAAGATAGTGCAGGAAATGTATGGTTTGGTACAGTAGGATCAGGTGTGTGGAAATATGATGGTAAATCCATTATAAATTTTGATAAAAAGGATGGAATTCTCAGCCAGCATATTTGGACTATTTATAAAAGCAAAAAAGGAGAACTGTGGTTTGGCGGAGCAAATCCAAGTGGTGTATACCGCTTTAATGGCAATTCTTTTGAAAGAAAGTATTAGATATTTGAAAGGAGAAATAATACACTTTTGAAATCGTACTGTAAAAACTCAAAACTCGCCATAGCTCTTTAATTGATCATTCTTTGAAGCTATACTTCAGTCAATATTAGCAAATAAGAGGATATTTTTATAAATTTATAATTCAGGATATTTTTTACAAGCCTATAAATTTAAAACATACAAATGAAAAATAAAAAAGACTGGTCAATAGATGAGATTCAGAAAATCTGGCAATTGGTATCGAGATTTCACAACGGACAAAAATACGGCGGTTCAAAAGACGGCGAACAGGTTGAATATATCAATCATATCGGAAGTGTTGTTTTTGAGGTTTTTAATGCCATTCAATTTACTGAAAATATTAATGCCGATTTAGCTATAAAATGCGCAATGCTGCATGATGCCATTGAAGACACCGAATTTACTTTTGAAAATGTAAAAGATTTTTTTGGTTCTGAAGTTGCTTCCGGAGTTCTGGCTTTGACTAAAAATGATACAATAGAAGATTCGCAACTAAAAATGCTTGACAGCTTAAAAAGAATTAAAGAACAGCCAAAAGAAGTCTGGGCAGTGAAAATGGCCGACAGAATTGCAAACCTATACGAACCGCCATTTTACTGGAGCGATGAAAAGAAATTGAAATATATCGATGAAGCTGAAATTATCTACAGCGAATTAAAGGATGCCAATGTTTATTTAGCTGAAAGACTGAAAACTAAAATCAAACAGTATCATGGTTTTCTAAATACTTCAGCAATTAATTAAGTCTTCTTTGGTTAAACGATCCAGTTCTTTCAATAAAGTTGGAAATCTAAACTCTCCTGACATATTTTCAACTTTAGCGAAAGCTTCATCCAAATCTATTCCAATCGAAGTAATGTACAGCGGTTTTTTGCTTTCACCGCGCAAGAGACTTTTTTTATTTATTTCAATTGAAGCAAAATTGGTTTTGGCGACTCCAATAATTGGGATTTGTTTATTTAGTTTTTCATATAAATAACCTCCCAAACCATATTTTTTATCATCATGCAGATAAACAAAACCGTCAACTATGATGACATCAACAGTAGATAAATCAATTTGTTTCAGTAAGCTTAAAATACACGGTAATTCTCTTTTATAAAATTCTCCCGGAATATATTCTTCAACGTTATTGATAACTTCTGAGTATATTTTGAAGTTTTCACTTTCATTCCATTTTTCAAATTCCAAACAAACCGTTTTTGCTTTTCCGTCAAAATAATAAGTATCAAATGCTAAAATCATAAGTATAGATCGATGTAAGGTATTGTTCTTTTGTTATTTTTATTTAACCTTCATTAATTCTGCAAACATCTCATTTAAAAATCCCTGCTGTTTGGCATCGTCTTTAAAATAACGCTGGTAAATGACGCTGCAATTTTCGACATCAGCAATATTTTGCTTATTGAAGGACCAGTCATCTTCATTTTTAATGGTAATTCCGAGTTCGCTGTCACAACTTTCCCAAAGTTCAGAAAATTTGGTTTTCTTATCGTCACTCAATTTACTAAAGTCAGCCGTTACTGTATATCCGCGCATCTCAGAATTAAAGAATTTATAAATGGAACTTACAGGAACTCCTCCCCAGATCATTTCTTTCCCGGGAGGAAAATCCATGGTCGTAAGTTTCGCCTCACTTAATTTATGATTTATTTGTCCTTTGTTAAAATAGCTTTCTTCATAACTAAGTTTTGTGCCAACTGGAATCGCAATATTTTTTACAACCATGGGTTCTGTAGTAATAAAATAAGGATAATCTGGAGAACTGCCGTTAACACCACCAATACAGCTTCCTAAAATAAGTAATCCCAAATAGGAAAAAGACCTGAAAATTTTCATATCGTTACAGCTTATGACTTAATATTTATTTCCCCGAGCGAATATAAGAAAAACTTTATCTTATCTTTAAATCAATTTTATTCTTTAGATGAAATTCTGCATAAAACCGTATGTTGAACATGTTTAAGAAACAAATTTCAGTAACTTAGTCTAAACGATTTAAAATCAGTTATCTGAAAAATTATAATAAAACATTTTTGACCAAACTTAATCTCTTTTTTATGAAACAACTTTTACTATTATTTACACTATTTTTTATGGTTTCCTGCGAAGATAAAAAGAGTCCGGAAAAGAAAGACTTAAAAACAGAACTCCAGACAATGTCTGAAAAATTTAAGCAAAATCAAATTGATTTACAGCTCAATGCAACACCCAAATATTTTTCGGCAAAGACTATTAGCGGCAAACAATTTAATTCTGAAGATTATAAAGGCAAAAATCTCGTAATTCTTGTTTATGATAATTCCTATTTAAAAAAAAGCGATACGTATGATCTGTCTGAAGAATTTAATAAAATTTATAACTCTTATAAAGATAAAGTTCAGTTTATTGGAATAATAGAAGGCTTTACAGACAGCGAAGCCGAACTGCAAAAATCCGTAAAGGAATCAAAAATATTATTTGATCAGATCGACAATACTATTTCAACCAATCAGGAGGAAAAAATTATACATAATATTTCCTGCGATCCTGCTAAAATTGTTATTGATCAATCGGGAAAAGTGATTTTATCTTCCTGCGGCGGTAAAAACAGTTCAGATCTGATAAGTATTCTCGAAAAGCTGTAAACCAATATTGATCAACAATTTTTATATTATTTGCCAAATGACAAATTCAGTATAAAAAGATATCGCTAACTTTCGTGCATGAAAGAATTAGTAAATTTTGTATTGCAATATGGCACTTTAAATCAGCAGCAAATTGATTTAATTACAGGAAAAGCAAAAGAGTTGGAAATTCCTAAAGATGCCTATTTTTCTGAAGCCGGCAAAATTTCTACACAGGTAGGTTTTGTGTTGGATGGCGTGATGCGCGTTTGTTATTACGATAATAAAGGCGAGGAAATTACCAAATATTTTATTGATGAAAATAATCTGGTCGTAGATTTAGAAAGTTTTCAAAACAGTATTTGTTCTTCTGCATATGTGCAGGCGGTTACAGACTGCAAACTTTTGGTATTTTCTAAAGCCGACTGGGAAGAACTTCTGAACACAATTGTGGGATGGGACGCTATTGTGCATAAAATTATTGCCCGATCGCTAATGCAGAAAATAGAAAGAAGAAGCCCGTTAGTTTCAGAAGATGCTACAACGCGTTATTTGTCTTTTTTAGAAAAATATCCAAAGATTCTCAATCGCATTCCGCTCTCTTATCTGGCTTCATATCTGGGAATTACTCAATCGTCTTTAAGCAGAATTAGAAAAAACATTCGTTAAATCGCTTTTTGTCAAATGGCAAATGTTTTTGTTTTTTATCGCCGCACCTTTGCTTCAATAATTTAAAAAGATAAAAATGAAAACAGTACTTATAACAGGAGCAAACAGAAGCATTGGTTTAGAAACCGCAAAACAACTTTCTCAAAAAGGGCTATTTGTTTATTTAGGAAGTCGTGATTTAGCAAAAGGCGAACAGGTTGTAAAAGATTTAGCAGAAAAAGGATTTGAAAACATTAAGGCCATTCAAATTGATGTTACCAATCTCGAAAGCATTCTTGCAGCAAAAAATATCGTAGAGCAGGAGAAGGGCAAACTGGATATTCTTATCAATAATGCCGGAGTTTTGGGAAATGTCCCGCAAGATGCTTCAACAGATTCTATCGAGAATATTCAGCAGACATTTGACACCAACTTTTTTGGTGTTATAAAAGTGACGCAGACTTTTCTCGATTTATTAAAAAAATCAGATAGTCCGAGAATCAGCAATATTACTTCCGGATTGGGTTCGCTTACTTTACACAGTGATCCTACGTGGAAATATAACGCTGTGAAAGCGCTATCGTATGTTTCTTCAAAAACAGCTTTAAACGCTTTTACGGTTACACTTGCATACGATTTACGAGAACTGCCGTTTAAAGTAAATTCGATTGATCCTGGTTATACAGCAACCGACTTTAATCACCACAGCGGACCGCAAAGTGTTGAAAATGCTGCGAGTTTCATTGTAAAACATACTTTGACTGATGCAAATGGACCGACAGGAAAATTCTTTAGTCCGGATATAGAAAATGAAAGCGAAGAAAGTCCGTGGTAATAAAGAAAAGACTAACAATAATAAAAACCCCTTTAAAATATAAGCTTTTAAAGGGGTTCTTTTTTTTAGTTTATTTGAAAATAGTATCTTAGCGTTTCATTAAATGTAAAATTTAAGAAAATATGTCCATTACAACAGAAGCAGAATTAACGGGAATGAAAAAGGCCAGCGAAGCCGTTGCATTGACCCTCAAAGAAATGAGAAAGTATGCGAAGGCAGGAATGTCAACAAAAGAACTTGACGATTACGGCGGGCAAATCCTCAATGATCTTGGCGCTAAATCTGCACCTTATCTAACTTATGGTTTTCCTGGCTGGACGTGCATCAGCGTAGGAAAAGAATTTTGCCACGGAATACCATCAGATAAGAGAATCCTGAAAGATGGCGATTTAATTAATATTGACGTTTCGGCAGAATTAGACGGATTTTGGTCGGATAACGGAGGTTCTTTCGTAATCGGAGAAGTAGTAAACGAACATCAGAATCTAATTGAAGCTTCTAAACAAATTTTGCATAAAGCGATTTATAATATAAAAGGCGGGGTTCGTATTTCTGATATTGGTTTTCTAATCGAAACAGAAGCTAAAAAACGTGGTTATAAAGTAATTAAAAACCTTACCGGACATGGAGTAGGGCACAGTCTTCACGAAGCGCCGCATGAGATTGCAAATTACAGGGATCGTTTTAATCAAACCAGATTTAAAAAGAATTCTGTTGTGGCAATTGAAACTTTCATTTCTACAGATTCTACCATTGCAGAAACACTACAGGATGGCTGGACAATGGTTGGAAACAAAGGCGGATTTATGGCGCAGCACGAACATACAATTGTTGTGACAGAGGGAAAACCTATTATTTTGACCGAAATGAATGAAATTTGGAATTAAGAAACCAGGATAAGATAAAAAACTCCATTACATTTAATGGAGTTTTTTTATGTCTTTTTTAGAAATCTCAGGCAGGTTCCCAAAGCTCTATTTTATTATCTTCTGCATCTAAAATGTGAACAAATTTTCCATAATCGTAGGTTTCAATAGCATCTAAAATTGTAACGCCATTTTGCTTTAACTGTTCCACCAGACCTTCAATATTCTGAACTCTGTAATTTATCATAAAATCCTTTTTAGAAGGTGAGAAATAATTATCTCCTTTTTTAAACGGACTCCATTGCAGCGATTCGATCTGATCGGAATTTTGTAAATTTCTGGACTCGAAAGTGGCGCCCCAGTCATTGGTATCGATTCCCAGATTTTTTTCGTACCAGTTTCTGGTCTCTTTCGGATCATCAGAAAAAAAGAAAATGCCTCCAATTCCAACAACTTTTGGTGTTTTAGTGTCTTGGTTTTCCATAAAATTAATCTATTTAAATTCTTAAATATTAATCTATTAATGCAAGTCTAAGATATTAAAATTATTATTTGCTTTTCTATTTTGCGGTTTTTAAATTAACTTTACCATACAATGTGGTTTTTAATTTAATAGGTATGAAAAACGATAGAATCTATAAATTGCTGTTTTCAAGTGTTTATCCTTTATATCTTCAAAAAGTAGAAAGAAAAGGTCGTTCTAAAGAAGAATTAGATCAAATAATTTTCTGGCTTACAGGCTATAATGAAGAGCAGCTGAAAGAACAAATTGAAAAGAAAGCAGATTTTGAAACTTTTTTTGCTGAAGTTCCAAAATTAAATGAAAATGTCTCTAAAATAACTGGCGTGATCTGCGGCTATCGTGTAGAGGAAATCGAAGATCCCGTCGTTCGTAAAGTTCGTTATTTGGATAAGCTGGTGGATGAACTGGCAAAAGGTAAAAAAATAGAAAAGATCTTGAGAGATTAAAAATCTGCCATTATGTTTTAGGAATTTCATTTCTCAGAAACACAACTTCAATGCTAACACCATTTGCAGTAGTGATTGAAACTTCGCCATTAAGCTGTTCGGCCAAGCCATTAATAAGACTTATTCCCATTGTAGGGGATGTTTCCAGATTTACATTTCCAGAGAAACCAACACCGTTGTCAGTAATTCTCAGTTTTACAAAATCCATTGCCTGATTTTTCATTGTAATAAAAATGTCTCCTTTTTTGTTTTCAGGAAATCCATATTTTATAGAATTCGTAATGGCTTCATTTAAAATAAGACCAACAGATACAGCCTGAGCCTCGTCCAGAACTATAGCTTCAATATCAGTTTTAAAATTTATCCGGTTATGCAGATCAAAAGTATCTGCGAAATTGGCCAGCAAATCACTAATGTAATTTTGCATTTCAATTTCTCGCACAATATCGGTTCTGTATAATTTTTGATGCAGTAATGAAATAGCATACAACCGGTGCTGACTTTTCTGAATAGCATCAAAAGCCTCTTCACTTTTTAAGGTCGAAGACTGCGAATTTAAAAGGCTCATCACAATTTGGAGGTTGTTTTTTACACGGTGATGAATTTCCTGCATAAGCGATTCTTTTTCGTTTACTAATTTTTGAAGCGCAGCATTTTTTTGATCAATCTCATTTTTTTGCGCAATCAGTAATGTATTGTTTTTCTTTTTAGACTTATAACTCCTCCAGAATAAAACCGTACTCAGAAATAAAAACAAAACGATGCATAAACCAAATTTTATGGTATTTTGAGCCTGAGTGGTTTTTCCTTTTTCGGCATGCATGGCCAGTTTTAAATTAGAAAAATCTTTTTCTTTCTTTTCCAGTCCATATAAAATCTGCAACTCTTCTATCTGTTTGTTTTTCTTTTCGTTAAAAATAGAGTCGTTTAAGTCCTTAAATTTCTGAAAATATTTGATTGCTGTTAAATAATTTCCTTTAACAGAATCGATTTTAAAAAGATATAAATTGGATTCTTTAATCTGAGAAAGCTCTACAATTCCTTTCGAAAAATTAAGTGATTTTTCAAAGTTGATTTTTGCTTTGTCGTAATTTTCATGTTCTAAATAAAATTTACCAAATCCGAAATAAGCTTCTGACAATTGTATGGCATATAATTTTTCGGGGCTTTTTTCATAATAGTAAATCATTTTTTTAAAATTATTCTCTGCCAAATCGGTCTGACCATTTTCGTTGTAACAATAGGCAAGAGAACCCGCTATTCTGGCTTGATCATCCAGACTTTTTGGCTTATATTCATTTATAATTTTTCTGACTTCGTATAAAGCTTCTTTTGGTTTATGAATTTGGATTAGCTCGCGGCATAACAAATCTGCCAGTTCATAAAGGACAGAATGATCAATAATTTTTTGCTCCTTCTGAATGGCAATCGCCTTATTCAACAATTCGATACTTTTTTTATGTTTACCCAAATCCCGATACGCAATGGCAAGCTGTTCGTAAAAAGACGGGGCGTAACTTAGATCATTTGTTTTCTCCATACTTTCTACACAAAGCTTCGAGTAATACAAACTTTTGCCGAAATCGCCTTTCAGTCTGTATAAATCTGCCAACAGATCGTACGTAAAATGGAGTTTTTTAAAGTTTATTTTTTTATAAAGAGCCAAAACTTCTAACAGCTCTTTTTCTGCCAGATCCAGTTTTCCCTGATTCAAATGAGCATCGGCTTTATGCTTTAAAACATACGCCAGGTTTTCCTGAAGTCCTAAATTTCTGTAAATCCTGATCGCTTTATCAAAAGCATGGACTGCTTTTTCCAATGTTTCAAAAGTTCGCGGGGATTCCCAGAAAAATCTCTTAGCCAGAATTTCCCAAAGTCCGGCTTCTTCTTTGTATTGCTTCGTAAGCTGATAATATTTAATAGCTTTCTCGAAATTCTGAATGGCTTTGCGGTCATTATTTTCTTCAAATGAAATCTCTCCATAATTTACATAACACTTATAAAGAAGGTCCTGATCTTTAATTTTAATACTCAATGCAAACGCCTTGTTAACATTTGCTTTGGCACTGTCCATATCTATTTTGAAGCTCTGAGGTTTATACAAAAATTCGGAACTACGATTGAGATACATTTTGATTTGTCTTCTGATTAAAGCCTCGATCTGTGATGTCTTACTATTGCCCGCGGGAGTAGATGAAAACGAACAACTGGGATAATTCAAGAGAAAGCAAAGAAATAATTTTACAAGATAACTTTTAGGCATACAGAATATTAGGATAATCTATTAAAACAAATAATTTAAATTATTTGTGCATGGAAAACATTTTTTAAAAGTAGCTAAAAGTTGGAGATAAAATTGGATAAAAAACAAAAAAACCTCTAAGCATAGATAGAGGTTTTAAGATTTTATTCATTATATTTTTATACTCTTAAAAGACCACGAAAACCTCTTGCTGCATAATAGGAATCTGCACCATTATGATAAACAAAAACGGTGTTATAGCGAAAATCGGAGAAAATCGCGCCGCCTAATTTTCGGATTTCCGGAGGTGTTAAAATCCAGCTTGAGGTTTTTGCATCAAACTTTCCTAGTTTTTGTAATTCCTTATATTGTTCTTCATTAAGGATTTCAATTCCCATTTCTTCCGCCATATTTACAGCGCTGTTTTGGGGTTTGTGTTCTTTTCTTTTTTCAAGTGCTTCATGATCGTAGCAAATACTTCTGCGCCCTTTTGGACTTTCAGCCGAGCAGTCCGCAAAAAGAAACTCTTTAGTCTTTTCATCATAGCCAATTACATCCGGTTCTCCTTCAGTTCGTTCCATCTCATCCAGAGACCATAATTTTCGAGGGTTCGCTTTTAATTTTTCTTCGACTTTATCCCAGCTCAATGATTTGTGACGGCTGCTGTTTTTTTCAAAACGAATTTCTAATACTTTCAATAACTCATCTTGTTGCTCAATAGTTAATTCCTTTTTCATGATGTATTTTATTTAATTAGAAGCAGATATTACCTTTCTGCTAGCAGGTCTGAAATACCAGGATGTTACGGTCAAAACCAATAATAATGTCGGTCCAAAAAATCTCACTGCAGGATCTCCACAGGCTAAATGTGCGACTATTGCGCCAGACATGGTAAAAAAGAAACCGGCGTAAGCCCATTCCTTCAGTAATCCAAATTTAGGAATTAGAATTGCAATTACGCCAAGTAATTTCCAAAAACCTAAAAGCGGTAAAAGATAAACAGGAAATCTCAAATGGCTCATCATATCCGTAACTTCCTTCATCTGTATTATTTGCGTTATTCCTGTTGATGTCATTCCCAAAGCCAGCCAGAGTGTGGCTATCCAATAGATTATTTTATTTCTTTTTGTCATGATATTTATTTTAATTGCGTTACAATTTCTTCCAGCCTGTTGTGCGCCATGTTTAACCCGTATTCAAAAGGCAGTTTTAGCATTTCATCTCTGTCTGTAACCGATTTATAAATGATATGCATAATTAATTCACTTGTATTTTCATTTAAAGCTTTAAATTCCAAAAATTCAAGCTGAATTGGAAAAGCCGTATTTTCCATTTCAAAAGTGCGTGTAATTTTTTCATTTACCACAAAATCGTGAATGGTTCCGTTTGCACGGAAAACAACATTTCCATTAGGATCACTGGTTTCAAACTGCCAGCTTCCGTGTTTTTTGTTTTCTAATTTCAAAACCCTGGTGTTCATCCATTGTGCAACAATTTCCGCATCTTCGTATGCTTTAAAAAGCAATTCAACAGGAAGATCAAATTCTCTTGTAATCACAAGATCCTGTTTGTCTTTTTCTGCTGTAATTTTAGTTTTTCTTTCCATCTGGTTATTTTTTATAATTTTTCATGATGTCTTCTAACTTATTAAAACGATCGTCCCACATTTTTCTAAACGGTTCAATAAAATCAGCAACTTCTTTCATTTTCACCGGATTTAAGTGATAGTAAATTTCTCGTCCGTTTTGGGTTTGATTTAATAATTCACATTCATTAAGAATCTGAATGTGTTTTGAAATGGTCTGTCTCGACGAATCGAAATTCTCTGCAATTGCGCCCGGTGTCATAGACTGTATGGCAACTAAACTTAATATAGCACGTCGGGTAGGGTCGGCTATGGCCTGAAAAACATCTCTTCTAATTTCCATTATGCAGTTATTTGACTGCAAATATAATGAAGTCATTTGACTGCACAAAATAATTGTAAGGAAATTTTGTAAATAGAAGCGCCGGAATTAATCCGGCGCTATTTATAAAGTGTTTTAAAGTTCGATACTCTTTTCAATATTAATTTCGTCCAGAAATAAAGAGTCGTGCGAAATAACGATCAAAGTTCCCTGATATTCATTAATCGCCGCAGTAAGAATTTCTATATTCTGAATATCCAGATTATTTGTGGGTTCATCTAAAATAATAATTTCAGGAGATTCGTTGCTAATAGTCAGGCAGCAAAGCATAAGTCGCATTCTTTCGCCTCCGCTGAGAACTGCGCAAGGTTTGTCCCAGTCGTTTTGGGTAAACAAAAATCGGTTTAACCGCATTTTAATTTCGTGTTCTTCCAAATTGCAGTCATTAAAAACCTGAGCCTGTTCGTAGATTTTTAAATTCTGATTTAACAAAGAATAATCCTGATCAATGTAAACAGCCTTTTTTATCAGTGAATTCAAATTTACCTTTTTCGGAATAAGTTCTCCTAAAATAATTTTAATTAAAGTTGTTTTACCGGAGCCGTTTAGACCTTTGATCACCAATCGGTCTCCCGAAAGAATTTCGAATTCATGATCTTCTTTCCATATCCAATCATTTTCATATTTATAATTGATTCCCAAAGCTTTAAAAATTACTTTACCTTTCGGATAAGAAGCATTTTGAAATCCGAATTTCATCTGATCTATAGTAGGAAGTGAAGACCGGAGTTCTCTTAAATCGTCAGAAATTCCGTTTATTTTATCGGCATGAATATCTTTAAGCTTCGAACTGCTGTTTTCTGCCTTATTGCGAAGCGTATTCATCATAATTCTGGCAACTCCGGACTTTTCCTGTTTCTTTTTTCCTCTGGAATCGAGCTTATTTTGGCGTTCTATAGTTTCGCGTTCTTTTTCCTTCGCTTTTCGCAATGCCTTCTCTTTACTTTGAACATCCTGCTGCAATGCATTGCTTTCGATATTTTTTTGCTCATGATAAAAATCGTAATTTCCTCCATAAACTGAAATTCCGTTTTTTGTCATCTCAAAAGTCTTACTAAGGATATTTAATAATTTTCTGTCATGACTTACAATTAAAAGTGAACTTGTTGTCCATTTTATAAAATCATATAATAAAGCTCTTCCTTCAAAATCCAGATGATTGCTTGGTTCGTCTAGTAAAACCAAATCGGGTTCATGAATCATAATTCCGGCCAGGAATACTTTTGTTTTTTGGCCCCCGCTCAGCGTTTCCATCTTCTGGTTCAAATCAAGATCCTGAAGCTTCCAGTAGGCCAGAGCTTCTCGACAGCGATCTTCAATTGTCCAGTCATCATTTAATATTTGCAGATTTTCTTCTGTTACAATACCTTCAAGTATTTCTTTAAGTGAAGTTATTTTTTCGCTTATATGTAAAGCTTCTGAAACAGAAAAATCATTATACTGACCAAACAATTGCGGTACATTATAAGGCTTGGAATTTTGATTTATAATGCCTGAGAAAGGCGGTAATTCGCCCGCTATAATTTTGAGTAAAGTAGATTTTCCAATTCCGTTGTTTCCGACTAATGCAATTTTGTCGTATTTATTTATTGCGAAACTGATGTTTTGAAACAGCATGTCTTTGTTCTCATGCTGATAAGAAATATTTTGAAGAATAAGCATAATTCCTTTCTTTATAGATAAATAATAAAGCAGCCACAAGTGTGGACGCTAACTAAATTTTCTGAAAGAAATTATTTTTCACATACTCGTATATCGTTTTGAAGACTGCAAAGATATTTATTTTACTTATAAAA
Organism: Flavobacterium olei; assembly: GCF_039749035.1. NCBI lineage: Bacteria > Pseudomonadati > Bacteroidota > Flavobacteriia > Flavobacteriales > Flavobacteriaceae > Flavobacterium > Flavobacterium olei. Next base: position 154,419 of record NZ_JBDKWC010000008.1, on the reverse strand, counting down.
TCAAAAAACCATTCCTACAAATAGCAAGAATGGTTTATAAAATGGTAAATGTATTTTATACTTATATTTTATTAAATGTTAGTTTGGCTTCTTTGGTATCTAAAATTAATTTATCATCTGTAATAGTACTTTCACAAACGTACGGCGTTCCGACTTCATCTTTTATAACCAGATTTGTTCCTTTTTTGGTCAGTGCAAACGTTCCTTCGGTAATTTCACGAAGTAAATATCCGGTTACATGTCCGTCTTCTGTAAAAGTAAGTGTTCCGTTGGCCAGAACAGCGCTTTTAGCAGAATCAGAGAGGGGCATTTTGGCTTCCACGGCAGTGACTTTCCAGGATTTTACAAGTTTATCTCTTTTACTGTGACATGAAACCATTAATACAACTGCAATAGCAATTACGGGGATAAATAATTTAGAGTTTTTCATGATTTTGTGGTTAAAAATTAAACAGGAAAAAGTTACAAAAAAAAATAACACTAAAACATTAGTAATCAAATATTTATAAACCTTTTTTTGAAAGTGTATAACCTAAAAATTTTCAGCAACATCCGATAGTCATACGGGATATTTAAATCATTAAGAAAGCTTAATTCAACGTAAGTGCTCCCAGTATTTCTTCATACATAAAAGGACCACCCGGATAAGTTGCAGTATAATCCAGATTCATCCATATTTGTCCGCGTTCGTCAATATGATAATGTATTTTTTTGCCCTGACTTTCTTTTACAAAAAGTACATTTTTAATCAGATAATTGACTTTTTCCAAATCAATTGACGAGCCTATTAAAATTTCCGGATAAATATGACCTTTGGTATGAATTAATCTCGGAGTTCCACCGATAGAGCGAACTGCTGCTGCCATTAAAATAGAATGATCATCACAATCTCCTGAGAAATAATCCAGAGATTCGCTTGCTGTTGCAATATAATCGCCGTCTTTTGGATCATTTACATAATTCCATCGGCCGTTAATTTCTTTAAAAACGGCAAAACACTGAATTATAGTCCGGTAATCTGAATAGCCACGAATTCCTTTAAAATGTTTTGTAGTCGCCATTATAGCAAAATTTCGAACTCTTGGATTTTGGTATTCTATTGCATTTAATATTTTTGATTTATTGGGAAAAGGAAGAAGTTTTGCCACCACAATATCCTGAGGAAAAGGATTATCAGACATGGTATAAATCATAGAATTATAGTCTTCAGATATTTCACTGAAACCATAATTTCCTATGACACTTCCATAAATTAAAACTAAAATATAAACGGCAATACAAAGAATAATGATCGTTCTAAGATACATTAACAGAAAAAAAATGGCCGCAAAAAGTAAAATAAATATAATAATACGGTCTAAATTGAACGGCCATTCGAGATCTATTAAATTTTGATGCAGTATGATGAAAATCGGAATGGCAATTAAAAGACTCAACAGCATAATAATAATCCTGTCCCAGGGAGATTTCACCTGAAGTTTAGATTTTAACTGCGGAAAGTCGATTTTAGGGAATTTCATCATACGAATCAAAAAGCCGTATTTACAAAGCTTTTACGGTTTCTACAAAAATACTTTTTTTATCAATAATTCCCAGATCAAATAATTGATTTTGAATTTTATTAAAAGACTTTTCTGTCAGGTTTTTCTGTGACCATTGTGTCAAGGTAAGCCATTCTTTAATATCTTCTGCTTTTTGGTTAAAAAGCTCAGATAATTTTCTGTCTATTTCTGGAATTTCCTTGAAATCTACTGTAGTTTTATTAATGATTTTAAGGATAGTTTCTACAGTTTTAGCATTCTTTTTTAAGAATTCATCGCGTCCAACAATTATAAAAGAAGGCCATGGAGTAGGGCAGTCGTCAATTCGTCTGAAAACTCCTTTATCTACAAGCGGTTTTGTCATAAAACGTTCCCACATGAAATAATCTGCTTTTTTATTGGTTAAAGCATCTACAGCTCCGTCTATTGTATTTACAATTTCAAATTCAAGATCATCGGTTTGCCAGCCTTGTTCATTTGCATTTACATAAGCCATTAACTGAGAACCGGAACCAAGTCTGGAGATTGCTGCTTTTTTATTTTTAAGATCTTTCAGAGTCCTGAAATCAGAGTTTGCATCAACGTGAATTCCCCATATTAAAGGAGACTGCACATAAACCTGAACAATCTTACTTGGATTTCCGGCAGCAATATCTTTTAGGATTCCTTCGGTCAGAATAACAGCTAAATCTGTTTCTCCATCGCGAAGCATCTGACACATTTTACCGGTACCTTCGGGCACATTTGTCCATTGTAAGTCGATGTTCTCTTCTTCAAATTCGCCGTTTTCGATGCACAGATGCCACGGCAAGTTGAAGTGTTCCGGAACACCCGCAATTTTGACAGTTTTCATTTCTTTTAAGTTTAAGTTAAGTTAAGTTGCTTGTTGGTATGCGTATTCTAAATCTGGTATGCGTATAAAGTCTGTTTAGTTTTTTAATAAATCGGCCCTGTGTTTCTCTGAAAGGCAAGGCTCTGCAAATTCGATAATTTCCTGTGATTCATATTCATTCAGAATATTTTTCACAAGCGAATAATCAACATCTTTTGCTATTTCTGCTGCAAAAAAAGTCTCGTTGAGCGCTTCCGACAAGCAATTAATTGCCTTTAATTTTTCGCGGATCTCTGCTGCATCAAAACCTTTTTCTAAAATTGCTATTTGTATAATTGAATTTCCCGAATTCTGAATGGTTTTTTTATGCATGAATTTCGCTTCGGTTTCGTCATATTCAGCATAAAATATATCATCTGTAGCAATTAGCGGACCAAAAAAAGGAATATTATCCAGCTTAAAAAGTCCTTTTTCAAGATCAATTATTTCTGCCCACATGGTTTCAGAAACAACTTCATCCAGATAATCGCTATAATATTTAAAAAGTATTTTTTTATGAGTTTCGTTCTCCATTATTCTAATTTAATTTTACGGTTAATTATCAAATTTTCTCATTGACAAATTCTCTAATTATTTTCCCGCCAATTTATTCAGTGTATAAGCAATCAACTCATCAACAGCTTTATACGGATCTGAACTGAATTTTCCCGAAGCACGATTGGCAATAATGGCATTAAGCGATAAAGCATTATGTCCTAAAAGCGCCGAAAGCCCGTAAATTGCTGCAGTCTCCATTTCTAAGTTAGTGATTTTACTTTCATTAAAAGTAAAATTATCCATTTTATTATTTAATTTCTCATCCTGAATGTTCAGACGCAGCACACGCCCCTGAGGCCCGTAAAAACCGCCGGCTGTTGCTGTAATTCCTTTAAACATCCTGTCAGATTCTATTTGTTTTTCTAATTTTTCAGAGCAGGCAATTGCGTATGGCTTTCCTTTTCTGATATCCCAGCCGGTATGCGCAACAAAAGCATCTTCTATCGCAGCATTTGAAACTTCCTCAATTAAATAGGAGCGAAGCATATTATCCAGACCTAATCCAAATTTTGACATCACAAAACTATCTACAGGAATATCTTCCTGCAGCGATCCCGAAGTTCCTATTCTTATAATATTTAAGGATGTTAGAGTTTCTTTTGGTTTGCGGGTTTGCAAATCGATGTTTACCAGAGCATCCAGTTCGTTTAAAACAATATCAATATTGTCCGGTCCGATTCCGGTAGATATTACAGAAATTCTTTTTCCTTTATAAATTCCCGTCTGGGTTTTAAATTCTCTTTTCTGAGTTGAAAATTCGATTGAATCGAAGAACTGTGTAATCTTTTCAACTCTGTTCTGGTCACCGACAAAAATAATGTCATGTGCAATATGTTCAGGACGAAGGTTTAAGTGATAAACGCTGCCGTCCGGATTTAGTATTAATTCTGATGATTGAATCATTTTTTTCTTTTTTTTTAGGTGCTAAGGTTATGATTTTTATGTTTCAGGTATAAAGTTTAAAGTTATCAGGCGCAACCTGAAACTTGAAACCTTAAAATTTTAAAACCACTATTTTACCCTCCGACACGTTTGGTTTTAAATCCTTTTTCTTTCAGAATCGCCATAATTTTATCACGGTAGTCACCCTGAATTATTATAGAATCGTCTTTAAAAGTACCGCCCACACTTAATTTGGTTTTAATTTCTTTCGCCAGGATTTTAAAATCCTCATCAGAACCTTCATAACCTTCAATAATAGTGGTAGCTTTTCCTTTTCGTTTTTCAAATTTACAAATCATAGGTTCTTTCTGCACGTAGAGAACATGCTCCTGATCTTCAACTTGTTCAGGCTCATTCGATTCGACATGATCGGGAAATAAATTCTTTAACTGATCTTTAAAGTCCATACATTTTTATACTAAAAATAAATTCCAATAAATATAAAAAATTAAATTCCAAATCCCAATACGAGTTTGGAATTTGGAATTTTTATCCCGATCCCGAAGATTCGGGACGGGAGGTGTTTAAATAGTTTACTTCTTAATTAATCCTAATTCGACCAGACGTTCGTGTAAAAACTCACCGGCAGAAATATCTTCGTATTTTTTAGGATTTTCTTCGTCAATACAATTTTCAAGGCAATCCAAACGCATATCACTTACAGGATGCATAAAAAACGGAATCGAATAACGGGAAGTTCCCCATAATTCTCTCGGCGGATTTACAACCTGATGAATGGTAGATTTCAGCTTATTATTGGTGTGGCGGGATAACATATCCCCAACATTAATAACCAGTTCGTCATCCTGAGCAATGGCATCAATCCATTCGCCATCATGATTTTGAACCTGCAATCCTTTTCCCTGTGCGCCCATTAAAAGCGTAATCAGATTGATATCTCCATGAGCTGCAGCACGAATGGCATTTTCTGGTTCAGAAGTAATAGGAGGATAGTGAATAGGCCTTAAAATTGAATTTCCTTCTTTTGCATATTCATCAAAATAAAACTCATCCAGACCTAAATGTAAAGCCAAAGCGCGTAACACATAAACCCCTGTCTTTTCCAGTTTCTGATACGCTTCTTTACCGACAACATTAAAACGCGGTAATTCCGTAACCTCCACATTATCGGGATATTCAGATGCCCATCTCGAATCTTTGTCAACGTATTGACCAAAATGCCAGAATTCTTTTAAATCACCTTCTTTGCGGCCTTTAGCATGTTCTTTTCCGAAAGAAACATAACCTCGCTGTCCGCCAATTCCGGGAATTTCATATTTATGCTTAGTTTCTAATGGCAAGGCGAAAAAGTTTCTAATTTCACCATAAAGTTCGTTAACCAATTGATCATCAAGAAAATGACCTTTTAAGGCTACAAAGCCAATGTTTTCAAATGCACTGCCGATTTCATTTACAAATTTTTGTTTACGTTCCGGGTTGTCCGAAAGGAAATCACGTAAGTCTACACTAGGAATGTTTTGCATACTTTACATTTTATATTTAAGAAAAAAAGGTGTCATAAGCACCTTTCGCTAACAAAGGTAGAGAATATTTTAGAAAATAATCTTAAGCTCAGGGATTAAAAGCGCATTTCAATTTAAAATTTTATTCCATAATCTAAAAAAATTAGTGCAAATTGTTATATTTGAAACACTAAAAAACAAAAAATTATATGATTTTTTACCGACAAAACCTTACTGATTCTGAATTATTATCTTTATATAAAAAGTTACTAAAACCACGATTGATCGAAGAAAAAATGTTGATTCTGATTCGTCAGGGAAAAGTTTCTAAATGGTTTTCCGGGATCGGGCAGGAGGCAATTGCAGTCGGAGTTACCGCCGTTTTGGACGAGTCGGAATATGTGCTTCCGATGCATCGGAATCTGGGTGTTTTTACCACGAGAGAAATTCCGCTTTATCGTTTATTTTCGCAATGGCAGGGAAAAGCAAACGGCTTTACAAAAGGACGGGACAGAAGTTTTCACTTTGGCACACAAGAATTTAATATTATCGGAATGATTTCGCACCTGGGTCCGCAGTTAGGAATTGCTGACGGAATCGCGCTGGCGAATAAACTTCAATACAACAAAAAGATCACAGCTGTTTTTACAGGCGAGGGCGCAACAAGTGAAGGCGATTTTCATGAAGCACTAAATATTGCCGCAGTCTGGAAACTGCCGGTAATGTTTATCATAGAAAACAATGGTTACGGACTTTCTACACCCACAAATGAACAGTATGCATGCGAAAACCTTGCCGATAAAGGAATCGGTTACGGAATAGAAAGCTGGATCATCGACGGAAATAATATTGTGGAAGTTTACAATAAATTGTCTCAGCTTAAGAAAGAAATGCAGGAAAATCCGCGTCCGGTGCTGTTGGAATTTAAGACTTTCAGAATGCGCGGGCACGAAGAGGCAAGTGGTACCAAATACGTTCCTAAGGAACTAATGGAGGAATGGGAATTGCGTGATCCTGTTACTAATTACAGAAAATATTTAACCGAAAACGGAATTCTGACGGCTGAATCAGACGAACAATTTCATACTGAAATAAAACAGGAAATCGATGAAAATTGGGCAAAAGCAAATGACGAACCCGAGATCGAACCTACTTATAGCGGAGAACTAGAGGATGTTTACAAACCATTTGAATATGATGCATATAACGAGGGTGAGGAAGTTAAAAATATTCGTTTTATTGATGCTATTCGAAATGGTTTGGAGCAATCTATGTGGCGCCATAAAAATCTCGTTATTATGGGGCAGGATATCGCTGAATATGGTGGTGCATTTAAGATAACAGAAGGTTTTGCAGCTGCTTTTGGAAAAGAACGTGTCAGAAATACGCCAATCTGCGAGAGTGCGGTTGTATCTGCGGCAATGGGATTATCTATAAATGGATATAAAGCAATCGTAGAAATGCAGTTTGCCGACTTTGTTTCCACCGGATTTAATCCGATTGTAAATTTACTGGCAAAGTCGCATTATCGCTGGGGCGAAAAAGCTGATGTTGTTGTTCGTATGCCTTGCGGAGGCGGCACTCAGGCAGGACCATTTCACTCTCAGACCAATGAAGCGTGGTTTACCAAAACTCCCGGCTTAAAAGTAGTGTATCCCGCATTTCCTTATGATGCCAAAGGACTTTTGAATACCGCAATTAACGATCCGAATCCGGTATTGTTTTTTGAACATAAATTATTATATCGCAGTATATATCAGGATGTCCCAACAGATTATTATACAATACCTTTTGGAAAAGCAGCTTTGCTAAAAGAAGGAAACGCGGTTACGATTATTTCGTTTGGAGCGCCAATTCACTGGGCTTTAGAAACATTAGCACAAAATACTGAAATCGATGCCGATTTAATCGATTTAAGAACTTTACAGCCTCTGGATACCGAAACCATTTTTGCTTCGGTTAAAAAAACCGGAAAAGCAATAATCTATCAGGAAGACACTATGTTTGGCGGAATCGCAAGTGATATCTCAGCTTTAATTATGGAAAATTGTTTCGAATATCTGGATGCGCCGGTTAAAAGAGTGGCGAGTTTAGATTCTCCAATTCCTTTTACAAAAGCTTTGGAAGATCAATTTTTATCCAGAAATAGATTTGAAGAAGTTTTAAAAGAATTAATAAGCTACTAAGGCGCTAAGTCACTAAGATTCTGAGTAAAACTTAGAATCTTAGTAGCTCATTAGCTTATACTTTATTTAACATCCACTTCAAAAAGCTGAACCTGAGACTTCAGTCTTTCAATAACCATGTTCATCATACGTTTGTTTAAATTAGATGAATTCTGAATGTAAGTATCATACTCATCAATTGTAAAAAGTGCCATTATAATACCTTTTAACGAATTTCTGAATTTTATATCTTTTTGAATTGAATTTTCTATGGTCTGAAGTTTCTTGTCGGCTGAATAATTATAAAAATCTCTTTTGTTTTTATTGATGTAATTGGTAAAAACGGCTATAAATAAATCGTTCTGCAGTTTCAGAATTGGCCTAATCGTTTGGTTTTGAAAGATTTCTTCTGCTGAAGACTGAGCACTTACGGTTCCTAAAGTTTCGCCCCTGAATTCTCTTAAAAAAGTGTCTCTTGCTTCCATGTGGTTTTTATTTAAATTTAGGGAAAAATAAAATACGAAAAGTCTATTTTTGTTTTAAATCTAAAATAATTATAAACCGATAATAGTTAAAAAAATAATTTCTGTGAAAGCATCTTTAATTTCTATTCTGTCGATTTTACTTTTGATCTCTTCCTGTACTTCAAAAGAAAATAATTATGGTGACGTTTATTATCAGGCTGTAAACGGAAAAGACACCGCTATTTTAGCTTTAAAAATAAGTGAAAAACGTTTTTTTGGGCGCTATGAAATATTGTACAACAAAATTGGAAAAGATTCCGGAGATGTGCGTGGAAATATTATAGGCGACACTTTACGTGGTGATTATCATTATATTTCAAACGGAGGAAATTGGAAAAGAGTTCCGTTGGCTTTTCTAAAAAAAGACAATAATCTCATTCAGGGAAAAGGAGTAATTGGCACCTATATGAATTTGCCTTGCTTTTTTCCTGGAACATTAAGTTATAAAAATCCTGATTTTGTTTTTGAAGAAATTTCGGAATAGAATACTGGACTTTGAAATTTTACCGCAAAGTTCGCAAAGATTTTTTTTCCTATTTTATTTAAAAAGAGCAAAAAAGTTCGCAAAGCTTTATAAAGAAAGCTTTGCGAACTTTGCGGTTATTATATTCAAAGAAAAGCAAAAAAACTTTGCGAACTTTGCGGTAAAATCTCACAGTAAAATTTTGCGGTAAATCTCAAAGTAAATCAATCAAAATGCACAATCTGAGAAGGTAACTCAAATATTTCCAGATCAAAATATCTTACGGAAGCCATTACATGATCGAAAATATCGGCCATTATATATTCGTAATTAGCCCATCGTTTATCACTTGAAAAAACATAGATTTCCAACGGAACTCCATGTGCAGTTGACTGTAATTGCCTGCACATAATATGCATCTCTTTATTCAGACCCGGATGATCCTGCAGATATTGAATGATATATTTTCTAAACAATCCCAGATTGGTCATGTTTCGGCCATTCAGCGAAAGCGATTTATCAATACCACGCAAGTCATTGTATTTGTCAATTTCAGCTTGTCTGCTGTCAATATAACTGGTAATCAACTGGACTTTTTTCAATTGATTTAAATCATTATCATTTAAAAACCGAATCGTGCTGCTTTTAATTAGAATATGTCTTTTAATACGTCTCCCGTCAGATTTTTGCATACCGCGCCAGTTCTGAAAAGAATCGGAACTTAATGCATAAGTTGGAATTGTGGTGATGGTATTATCAAAATTTCGAACTTTTACGGTGGTCAGATTGATTTCGATAACATCTCCGTCGGCGCCAAATTTATCCATTGTGATCCAGTCGCCAATTCGAACCATATCATTTATAGCAACCTGAACACTTGACACAAAACCAAGAATTGTATCTCTGAAAATCAAGATGATAATTGCCGAAAGTGTTCCTAAAATAGCTAATAATTCGCCTTTTTTTATTCCGAATAAAGTCGAAATAATAAGTGCAACACCCAAAATCCAAAGTACGATCATGATAACCTGAACGAAACTGTCGATGGGCTTGTCGCTGTATTCCGGTTTTTGTTTTAAATAATCGCGTAACGAATTAAAAACTGTTCTCACAATCCACAAGCCGAGCAGGACAATATAAATTCCCACGATCTTTCCGAACATAAGTTCCCAATATTCGTATTTGTCTAAAATAACGGGAACCGCTTTATAAATAAAGAAAAACGGAATTAAATAAGCGGTATATCTTGTGGTTTTGTTCTGAATTAAATAATCATCGAATTTTGTTTTGGTTTTCTGTGCAAATATGGCTGTCAAAGTAACCAGAATAAACCTGGCCACATAATAAATAACGTAAGCCAGCGCTATTAAAATAATGATATTTAAGATTAAACTGACATAAGAAGCTACGTTGCGACTCATGCCCCAATCTCTAAACAGGGGATATAAAAAATTAAATATTTTATCCAAAAGCTTAGGCATTTTCAAGATATTTCTTCTCTACATAAAATGTCCCAAATGGAATAAGAGAAGCAATAAGGATGATTCCGAAAGTTTTTAAATCCCAATTCATTGATTTTTTCAATAAAATAGCCAAAATAATGTATCCTATAAATAAAATACCATGCGCCATTCCCAACGGACGAAGTAATGTATGATAAAGTTCGGGATTGTTATTTTTGATTATCAGCATATTAGCAAATAAAACCAAATAAGAGATTCCTTCCAGAATTGCAGTAACTTTGAAAATCCTAAGCATGTACGTATTTTTTAAATTTATACTAGCAAAATTAGGCAATATGGTTTGATTTTAGAATTTAAAAACCGAAAATAAATTATGTTTTTCAACATTGTGAAAGTGTAAAATTTGGATTTTTTAAATTTGAAAACTATCTTTATTATATGAGCAAAAGAGATTTAAAAAAATATTTGGGAGAATTAACTAAAGATCAGTTAGAGGAGCAGCTTATTGAACTTTATGAGAAATTTGCTCCGGTAAAAACATATTATGATTTTGTTTTTAATCCGAAAGAAGACAAATTGCTGCAGGACGCAAAGGTGAAAATTTCGCACGAATATTTCCCTGTTAAAAAACCGGGAGCAAAATGGCGTCCACGAGCGAAGATGCGAAGATCGGTTGCCCAAAAATTAATCAAGCATTTTTTAATGCTCGGAGTCGATTCCTTTATTATTGCAGATTTAATGCTATATAATATCGAAATTGCGCAAACGTTTTCTTCTCAAAATTTTATAAAACAGGAATTATTTTACAAAAGTATTTTAAATTCATTTGAGCAAGTAGTTAATTTTACGATTTCGAACGGAATTTTTAATGAATATAAATTAAGAATTCATGAAGTTCAACAGCAGACTTTACAGCAAAAATGGAAAAATAAATACGATTTTGAAGCTATTTTGGAAAAAACCGACTATTAAATGCTCTTCTCATAAAAAATCTTTATTTAAAAAAAACATTTATTTTAGGTTAAATTAAGATGATAAACTGTTTTTTCGACGTATTTTTGCAAAAATCCAAAAATAAACGATGTCTCAAAACACTTTAGAAATACAAAGAGAAGAGAAAAAAGAACTGTATGCATATCAAAAAGGCGATATTGATGCCATTTTTGATCGTCTGGATAATGCTCCTCCACAACACCACTTATTGTATCAACTTCCTACAGGAGGTGGAAAAACAGTAATATTTTCTGAAATAGTTCGCCGCTATCTATCTCATAACGATAAAAAAGTGGTTGTTTTAACGCACCGTATCGAACTTTGTAAACAAACTTCAAAGATGTTGACCGGTTTTGGTGTAACCAATAAAATAATCAATAGTAAGGTTAAAGAACTTCCTGACCAAAACGACTTTTCTTGTTTTGTGGCAATGGTTGAAACTTTAAAAAACCGTATTAATGATGAAAAACTTCATCTGGATAATATTGGTCTGGTTATTATTGATGAGGCACATTACAACTCCTTCAGAAAATTATTAAACTCATTTAAAAATGCTTTTATTCTGGGAGTAACTGCCACGCCATTGAGTTCGAATATAAAATTACCAATGCACCAAAGTTACAACGAACTTATTGTGGGAGATACCATTGGCTCATTGATTGACAAAGGATTTTTGGCCAGGGCTACGACTTACAGTTATGATGTTGGTCTGACTTCGTTAAAAGTGGGTATTAATGGTGATTATACCGTGAAGTCATCTGATGATCTGTATACCAATACCTTAATGCAGGAAAAACTTCTGCACGCATATACCGAACGTTCGTTAGGAAAGAAAACACTGATCTTCAATAATGGTATTCATACATCATTATATGTATATGAAACTTTTAGAGAAGCAGGTTACGACATCCGACACCTTGATAATACCAGCAGTTCTGAAGAACGTAAAGATATTTTACATTGGTTTAAGAAGACACCGGATGCTATTTTGACTTCTGTCGGAATTTTGACTACCGGATTTGATGAACCGACCGTAGAAACTATTATTTTGAACAGAGCGACAAAATCACTGACTTTATATTTCCAGATGATTGGCCGCGGATCTCGTAAATTACCTGGTAAAGATGATTTTACTGTTATCGATCTAGGAAATAATGCAGCGCGTTTTGGTTTATGGAGTGATCCTGTAAACTGGCAGCACATTTTTAAATCTCCTGAATTTTACCTGGAGAACCTGCGTGACGATCATGAAATTGAATTGTATTTCAAATACAGTATGCCGCCCGAATTAAGAGCCAAATTTAGTAAAACTGCAGATGTAACTTTTGATGTTGATGAAGAACACAAATTGATTATTAAACAAAATTTGCGTTCTAAAGTAGTTTTAGATAAATCTCTGGAGCAGCATTCATCTATGTGTGTTGATAATACAGAAACTCTACAGGAAGCAAAAATGCTGGCTAAAGAATTGGACGATGATATTGAAGACCGAATCAAACGTTATTCTAAATGTCTGAGCCAGTGTAGTAAAAATTACCGCGAATGGCTTGTAGACGATTATAAGCAAAAGCTAACGCTGATGATTGGTAAAAAATACCGTGAAAAAATCATGAATGAACCGGATTGATAAAATTTGTTTCAAGTTTAAAATTTCAGGTTTCAATTTGTGATGCTGAAAATATAAATTAATATGTGATCTTTGTCAAAGTTTAGACCTTTGACAAAGATTTTCAGTTTTTAAACCAATAAATAAACATTCTGATTAAGAGCAATCTAAACTCTGAAAGCAGAAATCTAAAATATAAAAATATGTCTAAAGCATTTTCGGAATTAGGAATCAAAGCGCCAATAGCAAAAGCTTTAAACGACCTTAATATTAGTGTTCCAACAGAAATTCAGCAAAAAGCCATTCCGCTTTTTTTAGCTGAAAGCAATGATATTGTAGGTCTGGCAAAAACCGGAACAGGAAAAACAGCTGCTTTTGGACTGCCTTTACTGCAGTTGATTGATACGCAGTCGCCAACCGTTCAGGCTGTAATTTTGGTTCCAACAAGAGAACTTGGACAACAGATTTCCAGAAATTTAGAAGATTTCTCAAAATATATTGATGGTATATCTATTGCCTCAGTATGTGGCGGAACTCCAATTAAGCCACAAATTGAAAGACTGAAAGAAGGCGCTCAAATTGTTGTAGCAACGCCGGGCCGTCTGATTGATTTAATTCAACGAAAAGCGGTTGATCTAAAACAAACCCAATATTTAGTTTTGGATGAAGCAGACGAAATGATTGCGATTCTAAAAGAAGGTCTGGACGAAATCGTAGCCGAACTGCCCAAAAAACGACGAACTTTATTGTTCTCTGCCACTTTACCCGGAGCTATAAAACAACTGGTTCAGAATTATTTAAATAAAAACGTTGTTCAAATCAGTGCTAACATGGAAACTGTTGGAAATGAAGAAATTGATCACGAGTATATTGTAGTAGATCCAATTGAAAAATTGGAAGTTTTAATGCATTTTTTAAACTCCAGAGAGGGTGAGCGAGGCATTATTTTTTGTAAAACTAAAGCGGCTGTCAATAAATTAGCAAAGAATCTGGCAATCAATAAATTTTCTTCAGGAGCATTGCACGGTAGTTTATCCCAAGGAATTCGCGACAGGATCATGGAGCAATTTCGAGAAGGTCATATCAATATTCTGGTTGCAACAGACCTGGCTGCAAGAGGAATAGACGTTAAAGAAATTTCATATGTTATCAATTATCATTTGCCCGACACCTATGAAAACTATGTTCACCGAAGCGGAAGAACGGCGAGGGCAGGGGCTAAAGGACTTTCGCTAACCGTTTTACAACAAGAAGAAGTTTCTGAAATTGCTGATTTTGAAAGAGAGTTAGGAATTAAATTTTCTGAATTTAAAAAACCTTCAGCAGCAAGTCTTGAAGAAAATAATATGCTTTTATGGGCGAAACAAATCTTTAAAACTAAACCCAATCACGAACTTTCTTCAGATTTAAAAACAAGGGTAAAAACAGTCTTTCATCACTTAACTAAAGAAGAGCTAATCGAGAAATTAATGGCAAATTATATTTTGCAGAACAAAATCGATGTAGTTGAAAAACCTGTTAAAAAATTCAAAAAGTAATAAATATGACTTTTGTCATTGCATATTAAATTTGTATATTTATAAGGAATTATTTTATAATCCTACTTAATACAACATATATGAAAATAGTCATTATTGGAGGAGGATTTGCAGGAATCAATCTAGCGAAAGAACTTGTAGATCATCCTCAAATACAGGTAACACTTGTAGACAAGAATAATTATAACTTTTTCCCACCACTTATATATCAGGTTGCAACTGCATTTTTGGAGCCTTCGAGCATTAGTTATCCATTTAGAAAATTTTTTGCCGGTAAAAAAAATCTACAATTTCGCTTAGGCGAATTAATATCTGTTTCGCCCGCTGAAAAGAAAATCACTTTAAATAACGGCGATCTGGATTATGATTATCTTGTTTTTGCTACAGGAGCAGAGACCAGTTATTTTGGTATGGAAAACGTAATGAAAAATGCCATTCCGATGAAGACATTAAACGATGCCATCGAAATGCGTAATGCATTACTTAAAAATCTGGAAAAAGCTGCAATTTGTAAAGATATGCGCAAGCGAAGAAAACTTTTAACCATTGTTGTTGCCGGCGGCGGACCAACAGGTGTTGAAGTTTCCGGTATGTTTGCAGAAATGAGAAAAACTATCCTTTTAAAAGAATATCCGGAACTGGATACTTCTGCAAGCAATGTTTATCTGGTAGACGGAGGCGATGCACTTCTGGCACCTATGAGTAAACAATCGCAGGAAGATACTTTAGAAGCCCTGACCAAATTGGGTGTTGTTGTAAAATTGCACACACGTGTTGTAGATTATATTGATGACACGGTTCATTTTGAAAACGGAGAAACCATCAAAACTAAAAACCTTATTTGGGCGGCAGGAGTTTCTGCAAAAATTTTCGAAGGAATGCCTAAAGAAAGTTACGGCCGCGGCCGAAGAATGGCTACTGATGTTTACAATAAAGTTGATGCCGTAGATAATATTTATGCAATTGGCGATACTGCAATTTTAGCAGGAGACAAAAATTTTCCTGATGGACATCCTCAGGTTGCCCAGGTTGCTATTCAGCAGGGATTAAATCTTGCGAAGAACTTCAAAGCAATGGTTGCCAATAAGCCGCTTAAACCTTTTGCTTACAAAGACAAAGGATCTATGGCAATTATAGGAAGAGCTAAAGCTGTTGTAGATTTACCCAATCCAAAATGGCATTTCAAAGGATTCTTCGCCTGGATTATCTGGCTGTTTATTCACTTGATTTCATTAATTACATACCGAAACAGACTGAATACTTTTTGGAACTGGATGGTTGCTTACTTTGCCAGTGATCAATCACTAAGAATGATTATCAGACCGGACAAAATCAATAAAAATGTCTAAAATATTCATTTTGAGATCGAAAATAAAATATGAATTTATATAAAAACAGAAAAGCCAAAATCTAATGTGATTTTGGCTTTTTTTAATTGCAATAAATATTTTCATTTTAATGTCCTATCATAACATCATCGCTGTCTGATAATTCGACTTTATTTT
Organism: Flavobacterium olei; assembly: GCF_039749035.1. Classification (NCBI taxonomy): domain Bacteria; kingdom Pseudomonadati; phylum Bacteroidota; class Flavobacteriia; order Flavobacteriales; family Flavobacteriaceae; genus Flavobacterium; species Flavobacterium olei. The sequence continues at coordinate 138,787 of NZ_JBDKWC010000008.1, read as the reverse complement.
TTATAAATCGTTTTCCGATGTTTAAAATTATAAAAGCTACGATCGTAGTAGTTGTCATAATGGCAACCATTGGTGCCACAGAATCCTTAACAAAAACGCCAATCGCAAAAGAAGCCAAAGCACCCAAACCAAGCTGAATGGCGCCCATTAATGCCGATGCGCTTCCGGTATTTTTAGCAAAAGGAGCAAGCGTTAAGCCGGCAGTATTTGGATTTGAGATCCCCAAACAAGCCAGAAATAAAAATAACATTCCGATTGTCTGGTACAAACCTAAAAGGTTATTCAAAGCTAAAATTAAAAATACAATGCTAATAACGGACTGTGAAATTAAAGCTCCAAAAATCATCTGTTCACTCGAAAATTTCTTTAATAGCATTGAATTCAACTGACTTGAACCAATAAAACTGACCGACATTAAGGCAAATATCCATCCATATGTTTTAGCATCAACTTTATAAATGTCCATAAAAACAATAGGAGAGGCCGCTACATAAGAAAATAATCCTGAAAATGCTATTGCACCCGTAAACGCGTAAGTATAAAACTGAGGTTCTTTTAAAACAGATAAAAAGTTTGTAATAATAGGTTTTGGTTTTAATGAGATAGAAGTATCGGGTTTATAAGTATTCGGCAATCCGATTTGTGAAGCAGCTAAAATGGCAATTCCCATACACATCAGGATAAAGAATACTGCGTGCCAGCCTAAATCTTCTGTAACATAACCGCCAATTGTGGGCGCCAGCATTGGCGAAAGACCAACAACCAGCATCAAAAGAGAAAAAACTTTTGGAATATCCTTTACAGGAAATAAATCACGTACCATAGCGACAGAAGCAACGGTTGCTGCACAGCTTCCGATAGCCTGAATAAATCTAAGCAATATAAAAGCATCGATATCTGATACATAAATACAACCTAAAGAAGCTAAAATATAAACCAAAAGTCCGACAAATAAAGGCTTTTTACGTCCGAATCGATCTAATAAAGGTCCGTACAGTAATTGCCCTGCAGAAATTCCAATAAAATAACTGGATAAGCTCATAGAAACTTTTGCAACTGTTGTATTCAGATCTTTAGCAATTCCGGAAAATCCTGGCAGGTACATATCAATAGAAAAAGGCCCCAGTGCGGTCAGGGAACCTAAAATGAGAATCAGCGTAAAATATTTTTTTGTTGTCATTATCTTAAAAAACGGCTTTAAATTTTTTGCAAAGGTAAAGATTTCTTACCTTGTAGTATAACTTCAGTGAAGCTATAACAATAAATAAAGTAATTACCTAAATTAATCAACGTAACTACTTATTAATCATTAAATTAACAAAAATATGAAAAAGTACCTTTTATTAGTGGCAGTATTCTGCACAACAATTACATTTGCCCAGTCAATTACAACTAAAATCGAGGATGCCAGTATGGATCAATACGCATTACTTGAGAAAGTGAATAAATTCTATCCCGATATTACGTTAAATAAATCGGTTACCAATTTTTATGCAGACGGAAAAATCATTGACACACAACAAGAGTTTAATTTAAAAACTTCAAAATTTTCCAGCTATAAATTAGGAATTGAACCAGGCAATAAAAAGCTGCTTTTTGATTACACATCAGATGAAACAGGTCATGTTTATGGTGATGTAACCATTTTTAACGGTAACGCTCTAAGAACCACTTTTAATGAAAAAACAAATCAGATTGAAGTATCTTTAAACGGAAAATCTGTTTATTTGAAAAAATTATAATTTATTTTAAAATTTTAAAAAAGCATCACAATTTGTGGTGCTTTTTTTTGTTTTATATTTACCCAAATTTTAATATATAATTACATGAAAAAATTCCTGATTCTGGCATTTTTAATTTCCTTAAAAGTATACACACAGCACAATAGATATTCCGGAACATGGGCAAATGAAAAATGTAAGGACTGTAAAAAAGAATATATTTTTACTATTACAATTGCTCAGTCGTATTATAAAATTTTTGGAACTGCTGAAGTTACCAGCGATCACAAAGAATTAAATTCAGGTGTTTTAGAAGTTACCGGCTATGTTGACAGACTTGGGGATAAAGCTTATATAAAATTAAAAGATAAAAACGGAATTTCTTCCAGTGCAGTTTTAAATACAGAAGAAGGACTTTTACAATTTGAAAAACGAGGTGGTGATGATCTCGTACCAAAGGAAATGGTTTTGAGTAAATTATACTGAGTTGATCAATAACTGGGTATTATATATTTGAACTATAATTTATATTATGTAAAATAGAGTATTTTAAGAACTGCGGTATACCCATTTGATTTATTATTCTACATGAATCTTTATCTCATTTTGTTTCTCCCTATCGCATAACAATATTAGAATTTTCTTTTATAGCAACTTAAGACTTTTCCAAAAATTCAGATCGCATAAATTCATTAAACAACAAGTTATTTATAAAAATTTAAACTTCTGTATTTTTAGTGAAAAAACAATTCTCAATAATTAAATTTTGACTGATTAAAATCTTTTTAAAGTCTTAATTTCAGTATTATTTAACATTTCCTTAAAATATTCAGATTCTAAGCCGGATGCTTTCATTGTACGACATTATTTTATTATTTTTACATTCGATACTTTAAAAATAAACTATCAAAACTTATGAATACAGTTGCTGAGCATATTGCAGATTTTTTAAAAGAATACAAGCCATTCGATAATTTAACTTTTCAGGAATTATCCGATATCGCTACTAATATTCGTGTTATAAATTTAGAAAAGCATGCGGTATTATTTCAAAATAATGATCCTCTGCACGATAGTTTTTATGTCGTAGCTTCCGGAGTTATTAATCTTACTACGATTGCAGATGCCGAAGAAACAATTATAAATAAATGTCATGAGGGAGATATTTTTGGCTTACGTCCGTTTTTTGCCAAAAACAACTACATGATGACTGCTAAAGCACGTGAAGAAAGTATTATTTATGCTATTCCAATTGCGGTTTTCAGACCGTTTGTAGCCAATAACTCCGATGTTTTAAACTTTTTACTGGAAAGCTTTGCGGTGAATTCACGTCACACAAAAGACAGCGTAAGTTCTAATGGCAAACTGATTTCTGATACCGATTTCCTGGATCAGCAATCAGAAATGCAATATATTCAGTCGCTAAACTATAACTATTCACCTTTAACAACTCAGTCCAATTCTGTAATCAAAGATGTCGCAATTTTGATGACAGATTCTATGGTTGATAATATCGTTATCTGTGAAAAAAATCATCCGATTGGAATTGTTACCAATGCCGATTTATCGTCAAAGATTGCTACAGGCCGCTATCCTATTACCGAAACTATTGATAAAATTATGTCATCTCCGGTTGTTACCGTTCTAGAAAATGTTTCTTTAGCAGAGGCACAATTGCTAATGCTTAAACACAATGTAACTCATTTATGTGTAACAAAAGACGGCACCAGTAAATCTGTAGTAAAAGGAATTATTTCCGAGCACGATCTTATTGTAGCTCAAGCCAGTAACCCTGGTGTTTTAATTAAAGAAATTAAACGTTCTCAGCTCCCTAAAGATTTAAAACAGATTCGTGACCGTTTATCAGATTTGATTCAGAACTCGATTCAAAAAAATATTCCGATTTCTCATGTTAGTAATATTGCGAGTGAAATCAACCTCGCTATTATCAAACGCGCTGTCGAATTATCGATTTTAGACCTGGGCTCCCCTCCTGCACGATTTGCATGGTTAAGTATTGGAAGTCAGGGACGTAAGGAACAATTATTACTTACAGATCAGGATAGTATATTAATATTTGAAGATGTTACTCCCGAAAAATACAGGGAAGTAAAAGATTATTTCTTAAGACTTGCCAAAAGAACTACTTCTATTTTAGAAAAAGTGGGGTACGAATATTGTCCAAATGGTCACATGGGAAGCAATATGCTATGGTGCAAATCATTGAGCGACTGGACAAAACAGTATAACAGCTGGATGAATACACCTGGCGAAAACAGCAATGACTTAAGCAGCATTTTCTTTGATTATGAAATTGTTTTTGGAGAACCAAAAATTGAAGAAACCATCGAAAATGTAATTTTTAAAAATGCGGTAAATAATACTTTATTTTTTGATTTTTTGGGAAATGATGCCTTAAAAAGAAATTCGCCGTTAAGTTTCTTCAAGAAGTTTATAACCGAAGAAGATGGTCCGCATAAAGAAAAATTCGATATTAAAACACGCGCCTTAATGCCATTAATTGATAGCGCACGTTTATTGATTTTAAATGCAAATATCAAAGGAATTCAAAACACATATTTGAGATTCAAACAATTAGCAATCACAGATTCTAAAAATGCAGAAATTTATTTAAGCTGTGCAGAAGCTTTTTTAACACTTTCTAAATTTAGAACCGTTGAAGGATTAAAAAATGACGACTCTGGTCAATATATTAATTTACGAGAAATGTCAAAAACGGACAAAGAGAAATTAAAAAATGCTTTAGCCCCAATGAAAGATCTGGAGGAACTGATTAAGAGTAAATTTCAATTGACACAATTCTCATAATATGCTAGACTGGTTAAAAAATATCAACAAAGACTATCCGGAATTCTGGAAAAACTATTTGACTAAATTCGAAACAAGACCTAATAAGTTTGTTGTTTTATCTACAGAAACTTCTGGTTTGAATCCGGATAAAGATGTTATATTATCACTTGGTGCTTTTTCGGTAATTGACAATAGCATTGTTATTAAAGAAAGTTTCGAAACTGTTTTGCTCCAGTATAAATATTTACAGGATAACGGACTTTCAAATGAATTTATTATTGAAAGTAAAATGATAAAAATGCCTGAGCCAGATGCGCTTAAAGATTTTGTTGATTTCATCGGAAATGCCATTTTAGTGGGACATCATATTAATTTTGACATCGAAATGTTAAATGCCGCGCTCGAACGCTTAGATTGTGGTCGTTTAAAAAACGAAGCTCTAGATGTGGATGTAATGTACAGAAAACTAACCGACATAAACGACAAACAATTTTCGCTTGACGATTTATGTGCCATTTATAAAATTCCGAAAAGTGATCGAAATTCTTCTTCTGAAGATGCTTACCGAATCGGACTTTTATTTTTAAAATTAAAATCCAGATTGGGAATTAAATAGAGAATTAAATCTTAATATTTAAATTCCTTACTTTCCTTCGAATTAGCTTAGTATACTTTAAAAGCAAAATGCCTCTTAAAATTAAGAGGCATTTTTTTATACTTAAATTTAAACTTTCAAATAAGACGGTGCTTCGACTTCGCTTAGCGTGACAACTTGAGATCTAAATTTTAAACCTGAGACAATTTTCTTAAGAAATTCTTTCTTTAGAAATTTCTTCTACAACTTCCGGATTTAATAACGTTGATGTATCTCCAAAATTAGAAAAATCTCCTTCCGCTATTTTACGTAAAATCCTACGCATAATTTTTCCCGAACGTGTTTTTGGCAAACCAGAAACAAATTGTATTTTATCTAATTTAGCAATTGGCCCAATGTGATCGGCAATATACTGGTTAATTTCTTTAGATAAATTTTCTCTATTTCTAACTTCACCGGTTTCTTTCAGAATTACGTAACCATATAAAGCATTTCCTTTTATATCGTGTGGGAAACCAACAATGGCCGATTCAGCCACAGCAGGATGTTCGTTAATCGCATCTTCTATTGGAGCAGTTCCCAGATTATGTCCTGAGACAATTACAACATCGTCTACTCTACCTGTAATTCTGTAATATCCTACTTCATCTCTCAATGCACCGTCGCCAGTGAAATATTTTCCTGGAAAAGCAGAGAAATACGTTTCTTTATATCGTTCATGGTTACCCCAGATAGTTCTGGCTATTCCCGGCCAAGGAAACTTAATACATAAACTTCCAACTACCTGATTACCTTCAATTTCATTTCTTTTTTCATCCATTAAAACTGGCTGAATTCCAGGTAATGGCAACGTTGCATAAGTTGGTTTTGTTGGTGTTACAAATGCAATTGGTGAAATTAAAATTCCTCCTGTTTCTGTCTGCCACCAGGTATCTACAACCGGACATCTCTTATCTCCAACGTGGTCATTAAACCAGTGCCATGCTTCTTCGTTAATTGGTTCTCCAACAGATCCAATAACTTTAAGTGATTTAAGAGGATATTTTTGAATGTAATCTAAACTTTCTTTTGCTAACGAACGTATTGCCGTTGGCGCCGTATAAAACTGAGTAATTTTATGTTTTTCTATAATATCCCAAAAACGGCTGAAATCAGGATAAGAAGGAACTCCTTCAAATATTACTGTTGTGGCACCGTTTAATAATGGTCCGTATAATATATAGGAATGTCCGGTAATCCAGCCAATATCTGCTGTACACCAGAAAATATCATTTTCTTCGTAACTAAAAACGTTTTTAAAAGTATAGGCAGTATATACCATGTAACCGGCAGTAGTATGAACCATTCCTTTTGGTTTTCCTGTTGATCCTGAAGTATATAGAATAAATAAAGGATCTTCGGCATCCATAATTTCAGCAACACTGTTATCCAGGGCAGCGTCTAATAATGGCTGTAACCAAACATCACGACCCTCTTTCATCTTTACATCTGTATTAGTTCTTTTAGCAACTAAAACTTTTGCAACAGAAGGACAGCTTTCCAAAGCTTCGTCTACAATTCCTTTTAAATCAATTGTTTTGTTTCCTCTGTAACCTCCATCAGAAGTAATGACCATTTTACAGTCACAGTCGTTAATTCGCGCAGAAACCGCAGAAGCAGAAAATCCTGCAAAAATAACAGAATGGATTGCTCCAATTCTCGCGCAGGCCAACACGGCTACTGCCAATTCCGGAATCATGGGAAGGTAAATACAAACTCTGTCTCCTTTTTTAACACCTTGTTCGCGTAAAACGTTAGACATTTTAGAAACTCGTTCATACAACTCATTATACGATATATGTAAAGCGCTTTCAGAAGGATCATTGGGTTCAAAAATAATCGCCGTTTTTTCTCCTCTTTTGCTTAAGTGTCTATCAATACAGTTTTTTGTAATGTTGACTTTTGCTTCTGTAAACCACTTTACTTCGGCATCGGCCATATTAAAATCAACGACTTTGTCCCATTGCTGGTACCAGGTAAAATTTTCTTCAGCTATTTTTCCCCAAAATTTTCTTGGCTCTCTTATTGACTTATTGTAATGCTTGAAATATTGTTCTAAATTTTCAATTTTGTAATAGCTCATCCTTATGTTGAATTTTTTTATAAATGTATTAAATCTGACTGTATTCTTAAAACAATTTAATTCATAAATTTTGTCAAATAAAAGCATTTATTTAAATATAAATGACAATTATTTGCATTTGCTTTAATAATTTAATTTTTAAGACAATTTTTAAAAGGCAAAAAAGGCATAATAGTGAGATATTACGCCTTTTTTAATTTAACAAATTTCAATAACAATTAATTCTGTCAATGCTCTGCATCAATTTTTTGCTATTTTGAAAATAGCAGCATCATTATTAATTACAACAGAAATTTCAACAAGTATATTTAAAAAATATACCCCAATTATCAGGGATCAGCTTCACTTAACTTACTTTCTCAGAAGTTAAGTGAATGCAATATGCATCTATATCTGTTTTCTTAATAAGTGCTTACTAATTCAAAATATTACAAATCATTGATACAGTGCAAATCCCGCAAAATCGAATCTCGCAGGACTTCCCATTATTTTTAATTATCCGATTTTTTTCATTGCTGTCATAGATTCTCTCAACCATGCTCCTACTTCTTCAATAGGATGCTGGCGAATTTCTTTATTTACAGCAATAAGTACCGCATTGTCTACTCCGTTTGAAGTTGAAAATGGTTTACCGATAATATTAGTTTCTACTTTTTTCATGAACTCAGTCAATAATGGCTTACAAGCATGATCAAATAAGTAACAGCCGTATTCTGCAGTATCAGAAATTACACGGTTCATTTCGAATAATTTTTTTCTTGCAATTGTATTGGCAATCAAAGGTAATTCGTGTAATGACTCATAGTAAGCAGATTCTTCAATGATACCGGCTTCTGTCATAGTTTCAAAAGCTAATTCAACACCTGCTTTTACCATGGCAATCATCAATACTCCGTTGTCAAAGTATTCCTGTTCTGAGATCGGCGCATCTTGTGGTGCTGTTTTTTCGAAGTTAGTTTCTCCCGTTGCAGCTCTCCATTTTAACAAATTAACATCGTCATTTGCCCAGTCAGCCATCATTGTTCTGGAGAATTCTCCGGAAATAATATCGTCCTGGTGTTTTTGGAATAATGGACGCATAATATCTTTCAGTTCTTCAGCCAGTTCGTAAGCTTCAATTTTCGACGGATTATTTAAACGATCCATCATATTTGTAATACCACCGTGTTTCAAAGCTTCAGTAATAGTTTCCCATCCAAACTGAATTAATTTTGAAGCATAAGCAGCATCAATTCCTTTTTCAACCATTTTATCAAAACATAAAATAGATCCTGTTTGAAGCAATCCGCAAAGAATTGTCTGCTCTCCCATTAAATCTGATTTTACTTCTGCAACGAAAGATGATCTTAAAACTCCTGCTCTGTGACCTCCAGTTGCAACCGCATACGCTTTTGCCTGATCTAAACCTAATCCGTTTGGATCATTTTCAGGGTGCACTGCAATAAGAGTTGGCACTCCGAATCCTCTTTTATATTCTTCACGAACCTCAGAACCTGGACATTTAGGAGCACACATAATAACCGTTAAGTCTTCACGAATCTGCATTCCTTCTTCTACGATGTTGAACCCGTGAGAATAAGCCAGAGTAGCATCTTTTTTCATTAATGGCATAATTGCAGTAACTACGGCAGTATGTTGTTTGTCTGGCGTAAGGTTACAAACTAAATCTGCAGTCGGAATCAATTCTTCATAAGTACCCACAGTAAAACCGTTTTCAGTAGCATTTTTATATGAAGCTCTTTTTTCAGCTATCGCATCTGCACGTAATGCATAAGAAATGTCCAAGCCAGAATCTCTCATATTTAATCCTTGATTCAAACCTTGTGCCCCACAGCCTACAATTACAACCTTTTTTCCTGCTAAGGCTGCAATTCCGTCTGCAAATTCTGACTGATCCATAAATTCGCAAACGCCTAATTGTTCTAATTGTAATCTAAGTGGTAGTGTATTGAAATAATTTGCCATTTTTGTTTTAATATTTAATGAAATTTGATAATGATTATATATAATTAAATTGTATTATTTGAATGTTTCTAACAATGTTGAAATTTCCATTTTTTCTTTAGATACTGAAATCCTTCCGGAACGAACAAACTGCATAATTCCGTATGGTTTGAATTTTCCGTATAATTCTTCAATTTCAGAGCGTCTTCCTGATTTGGATATCACAAAAAAATCACGAGAAACGGTAACAATTGTAGACTGACTCTCCTTAATGATGTTCTGAATTTGTTTCTCATCAAATAATAAATGAGAAGCAATTTTAAAAAGGGCATTTTCCAGGTAAATCGTTTCTTCGTCTGTATGATAAAATGCTTTTATGACTTCAATTTGCTTTTCGATCTGACCGACAATATTCTGTACCCATTTTTCCGTCGTATTTACTACAATGATAAATCGTGAAACATTCTCTATTTCTGATTCTGAAACGTTTAAACTTAATATATTAATGTGACGCTTTAAGAATATACCCGATATTCTGTTTAGTAAACCCACATTATTTTCTGAATATACCGATATGGTAAATGTTTTATTTTCCATTTAATTTTTGTTTAAAGTTTATTTTGTTTCAGTCCCGATAGCTATCGGGATTGAAACTTGAAACTTCATTTTTAACTTAATCTGATTTCAGAAACACATGCTCCCGTTGGAATCATTGGGAAAACATTATTTTCTTTTTCGATCATAATTTCTAAGAAATAAGAATCTTTTGAAGCAAGCATTTCGGCTACTGCTTCATCTAGATCTTTGCGTTCTGTAACTTTTTTAGACTTAATATGATAGCCTTCTGCAATAGCAACAAAATTTGGATTTATCATTCTTGTCGAAGCATATCTGTTATCAAAAAACAATTCCTGCCACTGACGTACCATCCCAAGAAATTCATTGTTTAACACCACAATTTTTACAGGAACCTTTGTCTGAAAAATGGTTCCCAATTCCTGAATAGTCATCTGGAAACCTCCGTCTCCAATAATCGCCACCACTTCGCGTTCCGGTTTTCCCATCTTCGCTCCGATTGCTGCCGGAAGCGCAAATCCCATTGTTCCTAAACCTCCCGAAGTAATATTACTTTTTGATGAATTAAATTTAGCATAACGACACGCAAACATCTGGTGCTGACCAACATCACTAACAATAATAGCATCTCCGTTAGAATGTTTATTGATCATTTCTACAGCTTCTCCCATAGAAATTCCTTTCTCGCTATTCGGATTTAATTCGTCTTTTATTACCGTATCAAATTCTATTTTATGTAATTCCTTGAATTCATTGTGCCACGAATCGTGTGAATTTTGCTCTAATAAAGGTAAAAGTGCTGTTAAAGATTCTTTTACATCTCCTAATACGGCTACTTCTGTTTTTACGTTTTTATCAACTTCAGCAGGGTCAATTTCAAAATGAATTACTTTAGCCTGTTTGGCGTACGTATTTAAGTTTCCTGTCACACGGTCATCAAAACGCATTCCCATAGCAATCAACACATCACATTCGTTGGTTTTAATGTTTGGGGCATAATTTCCATGCATTCCAAGCATTCCAACATTAAGAGGATGATCTGTAGGAAGCGCAGAGAGTCCTAAAATAGTCCACGCTGCCGGAATTCCTGTTTTTTCTACAAATGCTTTAAACTCTGCTTCTGCCTTGCCCAGAATAATTCCCTGTCCAAAAACAATAAGTGGTTTTTTTGCAGCATTTATTATTGCTGCAGCTTCTGCAACTTTGTCTTGTTTTAGTTTCGGAACCGGAACATAACTTCTGATTGCCGTACATTTTTCATAACTAAATTCAAATTCATCAAATTGCGCATTTTTAGTAATATCTACTAAAACCGGCCCCGGACGACCGGAACGAGCGATATAAAAAGCTTTAGCAATAATTTCCGGAATCTGGGAAGCTTCAGTTACCTGAAAATTCCATTTGGTTACGGGAGTCGAAATTCCGATAATATCCGTTTCCTGAAATGCATCAGACCCTAATAAATGTCTACCCACCTGCCCTGTGATACAAACCATTGGTGTGGAGTCAATCTGCGCATCTGCAATACCGGTTACCAAATTGGTAGCTCCCGGTCCTGAAGTTGCAATTGCAACGCCTACTTTTCCTGTAGCTCTTGCATAACCCTGAGCTGCATGTGTCGCACCTTGTTCGTGACGTACTAACACATGATGTAACTGATCCTGAAATTTATATAATTCGTCGTAAACCGGCATTATAGCTCCACCCGGGTAACCATAAATTAAATCTACTCCTTCTGCTAATAAACATCTTATAACGGCTTCTGCCCCTGATATTTTCATAGTATATCTTTTTTATCAATATTAAATTTCAATTCAAAAATCAATGGCAATCTCAAAGATCAATTTCAATTTAAATTGATTTTTTATTTATTGCTATTGCGTTTTGTTATTGTCATTGAAATTGTGATTGATATTGTTGTTTTAAAATTTATTTATCGGTAACGCAACCTGTAGAAGCGCTTGAAACCGATCTTGCATATTTAAGTAAAACTCCTCTGTCTACTTTTAAAGGAGGCTGCACCCAACTTGCTTTTCTTGCCGCAAATTCTTCGTCAGATATCTTCAGATCGATAGTGTTTTTTATTGCGTCAATAGCTATGATATCGCCATCTTTAACCAGTGCAATTCCACCACCATCATAAGCCTCTGGTGTTACGTGTCCTACCACGAATCCATGCGAACCGCCCGAGAATCTACCATCTGTGATTAGTGCACAACTGCTTCCTAATCCCGCTCCGATAATGGCAGATGTAGGTTTCAGCATTTCAGGCATTCCCGGACCACCTTTTGGCCCGCAATATCTGATGACGACTACATTACCTGGTTTAATTTTTCCGGCCTGAAGACCCGGAATTACTTCAAATTCCCCTTCAAAAACTACTGCAGGGCCTTCAAAATATTCTCCTTCCTTTCCGCTGATTTTTGCAACAGCTCCTTCAGAAGCAAGATTTCCGTACAGAACCTGTATATTTCCTGTTGGTTTTAATGCTTTGTGAATTTCGTGAATCACTTCTTGTCCGTCTTGTAAATCTGGAGTTGAAGCTAAATTTTCTGCTACTGTTTTTCCTGTTACTGTCAGACAATCTCCATGAATTAAACCTACTTTCAATAAATATTTCATTACAGAAGGAATTCCGCCCGCTTCATGAATATCTTCCATCATGTATTTACCACTTGGTTTCATGTCTGCAAGAACAGGCGTTCTGTCGTTAATAGCCTGAAAGTCATCGAGAGTAATTTCAATTCCCACAGAATGCGCCATTGCGATTAAGTGCATAACTGCATTTGTAGAACCTCCCAAAACCGCTACAATAGTAATAGCGTTTTCAAAAGCCTTGCGCGTCATGATATCTTTTGGCTTAATATCTTTTTCTAATAAAATTTTCATTGCAGCTCCGGCAGCAAGACATTCGTCTCTTTTTTCCTGACTCAAAGCAGGGTTAGAAGAGCTGTATGGCAAACTCATTCCTAATGCTTCAATTGCAGACGACATTGTATTTGCCGTGTACATTCCGCCACAGGCACCTGCACCAGGGCAAGCGTTCTGAATTACACCTTTAAAATCTTCCGGTGTAATTTCGTTTTTAACTTTTTTTCCTAAAGCTTCAAAAGCAGAAACAATATTAAGGGATTCTCCTTTCCATTTTCCGGAGTGAATAGATCCCCCGTAAACCATCATTGCAGGGCGGTTTAATCTTCCCATTGCAATTAAGGCTCCAGGCATATTTTTGTCACACCCCGGAATTGCGATCACTCCGTCGTACCATTGTGCTCCCACAACAGTTTCTATAGAATCTGCAATAACATCTCGGGAAACCAAAGAATAACGCATTCCTTCGGTTCCGTTAGAAATTCCGTCACTTACCCCAATGGTATTAAAAATAAGCCCGACCAGATCTACATCCCAAACACCTTTTTTAACATCTTTTGCTAAATCATTTAAGTGCATGTTACAGGTGTTACCATCGTAACCCATGCTCACAATACCTACTTGTGCTTTTTTTAAATCTTCCTCAGTTAAACCAATACCGTACAACATCGCTTGCGCCGCAGGCTGTGTTTGATCTTGAGTGATGGTCTTGCTGTACTTATTTAATTCCATTATGTATTATTTTATTTTAATTTTTATTCAAAAAAAAACCTTCCAGTATTTGGAAGGTTTCTAATATAGTTTTTCAATTATATTTATACCATTCCCGATGCAGATGTGCTAAACACATTGACAACAACGACAGAAGTAATAATAATTGAGATTTGCATCTTTCTTTTTTTTAGTGTTACAAAAGTAGGGAAACTTTAAGAACTAAAAAAATAAAATCTCAACATTTTCAATACTTCTTGTTATTTATTTCATCATTTTAATAAAAAACTTAAACAATTGTCGATTGACCGATGCTAACGTTATCATTATTAAAATAAAGTAAATCATCTTTGCTAAAAATGAAGTTAGAAACGAACTCTCCTACTTCATTGGTACCAAATTTTGAATCTGGTTTCAGATCAATTGTTACGACCTGATATTCGATTGCTTTTTTAACTGCCAGGAAAACCACATTCGCTTCCTTAGTTAATCCGAAATGCTCTAACAACATTCCTGCTGCCAAAATCGAAGCGATCGGATTGGCAATATTTTTTCCTTTTGCCTGTGGATATGATCCGTGAATTGGTTCAAATAAAGCATTCTTTTCTCCTAAAGATGCCGATGGCAATAAGCCAATAGATCCTGTGATTACGCTCGCTTCATCTGATAAAATATCTCCGAACAAATTCTCGGTCAAAATCACATCAAATTGTTTCGGATTTAAAATCAGCTGCATTGCTGCATTATCAACAAATAAGAAATCAAGTTTAACATCCGGATAATTCGCACCAACTTTCTGAACTACTCTTCTCCACAATCTTGACGTTTCTAAAACATTTGCTTTGTCTACCAGGGTTAACTTTTTACGGCGATTTTGTGCCGATTTAAAAGCCAGATGCGCAATTCTTGTAATTTCTTCTTCTGTATATTCACATAAATCTGAAGCGTGTGTTCCCTCCTCGTTCAGTGTTTTTGTACCAAAATAAGCACCGCCTGTTAATTCTCTGAAAATTGTAAAATCTGCTCCTTCAATAATTTCTCTTTTTAATGGAGAAGAGTCAATTAATGCTTTGTAAGGTTTAATCGGACGAATATTAGCAAACAAGCCCAGCTCTTTACGAAGTTTTAATAATCCTTGCTCCGGACGAACTTTAGCATTCGGATTATTATCATATTTTGGATCTCCAATCGCACCAAGCAAAACGGCATCTGTGTTCAGACAAAGATTTAAAGTTTGTTCAGGTAAAGGATTTCCTGTTTTGTCAATCGCAACAGCTCCCATCAGTGCGTCTTCAAAAACAAATTCATGATTGTAAACTTCCGCAATAGCGTATAAGGCTTTCTTAGCTTGTAAGATAACCTCAGGTCCAATTCCGTCTCCCGGTAATACTGCAATTTTCAAATTCATAACGTCTCGTTCTTTATGTATTTAAATCCTTAATTGTTCCTCTTTATACTTAATTTCTAATTAATTCTCCCTCAATTTTAGAAGCTTCAATAATCTGATGGATATCAGCATCTAAAACTTCTTTTTTGATATCAGCAAATTTTAAAAACTCAATGTAAACAATGTCTAATTGTACTTTGGTAAGTTCGTAACCCACTTTTTTAGCACGATAAGCCAATGCAGCTCTTCCGCTTCTTGCTGTTAATATAATAGACGATTCATTTACACCCACATCAAGCGGATCCATGATTTCGTAAGTTGCTCTGTTTTTAATTACTCCATCCTGATGAATTCCCGAACTATGCGCAAATGCATTTGCACCAACAATTGCTTTGTTTGGCTGCACGATCATTCCCATACTTTCAGAAACCAGACGGCTCATTTCGTTTAATTCTCTTGTATTAATGTTAGTATCAAGATTAAGGTACGGATGCTGTTTAAAAATCATTACCACTTCTTCAAGTGCTGTATTTCCCGCTCTTTCTCCAATACCATTAATTGTACATTCTATTTGTCTCGCACCATTTATAGCTCCTGAAATTGAATTTGCAGTCGCCATCCCTAAATCATTATGACAGTGACAGGAAAGGATTACGTTTTCGATTCCTTTTACGTTTTCTTTTAAATATTTAATTTTTGCTCCGTATTCTTCCGGCAGACAATATCCTGTTGTATCCGGAATATTAAGTACCGTTGCACCAGATTTAATCACTTCCTCACATACTTTTGCTAAAAATGCATTATCTGTTCTTCCGGCATCTTCTGCATAAAACTCAACGTCTTCTACATACGATTTTGCATGCGCTACCGCATATTTTGCTCTCGCAATAATATCTTCTGGTGTGGTATTTAATTTATGGAGGATATGAGATTCTGAGGTTCCGATTCCTGTATGGATTCTTGGTCGTTTCGCATGTTTTAAGGCTGCAGCAGCAACATCAATATCATTTTTTACGGCTCTTGTTAATCCACAGACGGTTGCGTTTTCAACAATTTTACAAATCTCAGAGACCGATAAAAAATCGCCCGGACTTGACACAGGAAATCCTGCTTCGATAATGTCAACTCCCATTTTGTCAAGTCGTTCTGCGATAACTAATTTTTGTTTAGTATCTAACTTACATCCTGGAACTTGTTCACCATCGCGCAAAGTGGTGTCAAAAATTTGAACTTTCTCTCTATTCATATTCATTTATTTAATGTAATTTCACATCTGATAACAAATATATATTGTACTAACGCAGCACGAAATTCATTTTAATGAAATTATACTGTTCATAAAACGATCTATACCCTATTAACTCATTTAATATCAATAGTTTACATTATTATTTTTTACAATGGCTAACCATCAAAAAGATTTCTTATTTGTACTGATTAAATCACTTACGAAATCAGAAAAAAGGCAGTTTAAAATTTTTGCAAGCCGATTAGAAACGAGTTCAAATACAAAATTTATCGAATTATTCAATATCCTGGATAAATCTGAGGTGTATGATGAAAAACTCATTCTAAAGAGTGGCGTAATACAAAAAGTCCAGTTATCTAACTTAAAATCATACTTATACAAACAAATATTAGTAAGCATAAGACTGAATATTCCGAGCCAGAACATTCGTTATCAATTACGCGAACAAATTGATTTTGCTGTAATTTTATATAATAAAGGTTTGTACAAACAGAGTCTGAAAATTTTGGACAAAACCAAACAGCAGGCGCTTGAAAACGACGAAAAATTAATGGCGTATGAAATTGTAGAATTCGAAAAACTTATCGAATCGCAATATATAACCAGAAGTATACAAGGCCGCGCTGATGAATTGGTTGTGCAGGCAAAAGAACTGAATTACAGAAATACAATTTCGAGTAAATTATCTAATTTATCGCTTCAGTTGTATGGAATTATGCTAAAAACCGGCTATGTTAAAAGTGATGTAGAATATAAATATATAGACGATTATTTTAACAGACATGTTGCCAAACTTGACGAAAGTAAATTTGGTTTTCGTGAAAAATATTGGTTTTATAATGCCAGCCTATGGCGAAGTTTTCTTGTTCAGGATTTTCTGGCCAGTTATAAATTTGCATACAAATGGGTTACTTTATTTTATGATAACCCAAACATGATTTACTTGAATCCGGTTTTCTTTTTAAAGGGAAATCACTATTTCTTAGAATCGCTTTATATGTTAAAATACAAGTCGAATTTCAAGAAATATTTAAATCTGCTGGAAGAAACAATTGCAGACCCGAAATTTCCGGTAAACGACAATATTGCGTCATTATCTTTTCTTTACGTTTACAACAACAAATTAAATTTACATATTCTGGAAGGGACTTTTGCCGAAAGCGAATATCTGATACCGGAAATATTAGACAAATTGAAGATCCACAGCGAACATCTTGACGAACACCACGAAATGTTGTTTTTCTATAAAATTGCTTCTATTTATTTTGGAAATGAAAAGTACAACGAATGCATTTTTTATTTAGATAAAATCATCAACAACAAGAACTTAACCATGCGGGAAGATCTAATGTGTTTTGCAAGACTTTTGTCTTTAATTGCACATTATGAAATTGGAAAAGATTATTATTTGGAAAATCATCTTAAAAGCACATATAAGTTTTTACTGAAAATGAATGATTTACACGAAGTTCAAAAAGAAATTATAAAGTTCCTTAGAAACTTGAACAACTTCTATCCCGCAGATATTAAAAAAGAATTCAAAAAAATGCACGCCCGTTTTGTTGAACTGGAAAAAAATACCTACGAAAAAAGAGCTTTCCTTTATTTGGATATCATTTCCTGGCTGGAAAGTAAAATTGAAAACCGCACGATTGGCGAAATTATCAGAGAAAAAGCAAAACTGAACAGTCGTTGATTTTAAATTTCAATTTTTAAAATTACAAATTACAATCTATAACAAACCCGACAGGTTTTAGAAACCTATCGGGTTTGTATTTTTTTTGTCATTTCGACTGGAAGGAGAAATGACAAGATTGCAGAATTACTTCTCGCAATCTTTGTCAAAGTTTAAAACTTTGACAAGGATTTTGATTTTGATTGTCGAGTTTCTTACGGAGATTTCTCCTTCGAGATGATAAACTCTAAGAATAAAAAAAAATCCAAACCCAATAAAATTGGAATTTGGAATTTTAAATATCATAATTTCTAAATAAAAGCTACTCTACAATATTAGAAGCTGTTACATAAAAGTTTTTATCAACTTCTAAAGTTCTGTTTTCACTTGTTGTTTTTACAGACTGCCATTCTGTTGTTGGTTTTAAAACAGTTTCAACTCCGTTAATTTTAACTTTTACCGGCATATCAAATTTAGAAACACAATTGGTCCAGTGGTAACCTAAAGTTCCGTTTTTGAACATATATTCGAAAACAGGAATTTGAGTCGTAGTAAGATATTGTGCGTAAACCCTATTGAAATTAACTCCCGATTGTTCGTTAATATAATCTTCAATTTGTTTGGAAGTAACGGTTTGGTGGTAAAAAGTTTTATTTAAACCACGTAAAATCGATTTCCATTTTGCATCATCATTTATAATCTGACGAATTGTGTGCAGCATATTTGCACCTTTTGGATACATATCGCCAGAACCTTCGTTATTTACATCATAATGGCCGATAATCGGTTTGTCGTTTTCAATACCATTTCTGCAACCAATAACATATTCAGCGCCAGCTTCTTTTCCGTAATAATATTCCAAAAATAAACTTTCAGAATAATTCGTAAAGCTTTCGTGGATCCACATATCTGCGATGTCCTTATAAGTAATATTGTTTGCAAACCACTCATGGCCAGACTCATGGATAATAATAAAATCAAATTTTAATCCCCAACCCGTTCCGCTAAGATCTTTTCCCAGGTAACCTTGCTTATACTGATTTCCATACGTTACAGAACTTTGGTGTTCCATTCCCAAATAAGGAACTTCTACCAATTTATAACTGTCTTCATAAAAAGGATACGGTCCAAACCAGTTTTCAAAAGCCTTCAGCATTTTTGGAGCATCTTTAAAATGTTCTTTTGCCAGAGCCAGATTATCTCTCAACACGTAATAATTACAATCTAAATCGCCTTTTTCTCCTTTAAAAACTTCAGAGAAATTGACATAATCTCCGATATTTATATTCACACCATAATTATTAATCGGATTGGAAACATACCAGTTAAATGTTTTAGTGCCGTCTTTTTCTTTTTTGACACTTTTTAGTCTTCCGTTCGAAACCTCTGTTAAATCACCGGGAACATTTACACTTATCAGCATATTTTCTACTTCATCATACATATGATCTTTACAAGGCCACCAAACGCTGGCGCCTAATCCCTGACAAGATGTAGCAATAAAATCTTTTCCGTTTTTATCTTTCTTCCATGAAAAACCTCCATCCCATGGCGCTTTAACCGCTTCCTTTGGTTTTCCGTCAAAATACACAATAATTTCTTTTGTCTCACCAACTTTTTGTTTTTCATTTAAAGTAATAAAGAAGGCATTTCCGTCTCTCTCAAACTTTAAATTTTTCCCATTTTGAGTAACTTTAGATATATTCATGGGTTGTTGTAAATCGATTTGCATTTTATTGTTTTCTTTTAAAACAGTATAACGCACCGTATTCGAACCTCCAATCGTTTTGTCGGCCGGATTTACTTTTATATCAAGATGATAATATTTTAAATCCCACCAGGCTCTCTCTTTAGTAATACTGCCACGGAGCGTGTCCTGACGCGTAAAAACAGTTTCTGATTTATTTAAAAGTCCTTGGGCGCTGGCCGTAAATCCAACTAAAAAAGCAATAAATGCACTGCTAAAGTATTTTTTCATTATGTATAGAATTTAAAAAGGAAATTTTAAAGCAATTAAAACATAACAAATGTAAACAATCCAGTTAGTTATTTTTTAAAGTTATTATTTTTGAATTGTCCGATTTAATGTTAAAGTTCTTAAAGTTCTCTATTTTAGCAGTTTTAAAATCACCTCTTTTGTATGAACTATAAAATTGTCCTTACTTTTTTAGTACTGATTTCTTTTTTAAAAGTTAATTCACAAACTTTTTCGATTCCCAAAACCAAATCCGGAATTGTGGTCGACGGAGATTTATCGGAATGGAGTAACTTTCTGGGACCATTTGTTGTACATAACTCGGGAGAAAAAAGTATTCAGTATACATTTGTTTCACTTTCGTGGAATAACGAAAATCTATTCATTGCATATAAATGCACAGATTCTAAAATAATTGGAAAAACGCAACCCAAAGATTCTCCCATTTTTTATACCGATGATCTGGTAGAAATTTTTCTTGATCCCGACGGAGACGGAAAAAACTATCTTGAAGTAGGCGTGAATGCTTTTTCGACAAATTACGATTTGCTTTTAAAATGCATTTCACCGGAATGTGGAGGCTGGAAAACCCAACTGGATTTTGACATTAACGACATTGAAGCTGTAAGTAAAATAAATCCCGAAGGTTATACCGTCGAAATTAAAATTCCTTTTTCGAGCCTGGAAAAAATAAAAAATGGAGGTTTTACAACTCCTAAAGCAGGAACAAAATGGAGGGGAAATACTTTTAGAATTGATTACGGTAATACTACTGAATATACTGCATTACAACCCTATAAAACTAAAAAATTTGGTTTTCATCAACCGCAAGAATTTGCGGTTTTTGAGTTTGTGGAGTAGCATTCACTCAAAGATTTGTCATTTCGACCGAAGGGAGAAATCACACTAGTAACCACAAAGAAAGTAACCAATCTTTGTAGACAAACTAGTGTGATTTCTCCCTTCGGTCGAAATGACAAGATTTTTTACTTCTGACGTTTCTTCAAAACATCAACAACATCATTCAGTTTAAAACCTTTTGCTTCTAACAAAATTAAATAGTGAAAAAGCAAATCGGCGCTTTCGCTGAGAAACAAATCGTCGTTGTCATCTTTTGCCTCGATAACAACTTCTACCGCTTCTTCGCCCACTTTTTGCGCAATTTTATTGATTCCTTTTTCAAACAAAGAAGCCACATAACTCTTCTCCGAATCAGCATTTTCTCTTCGAGTTTTGATTGTATTTTCTAATTGGGAAATAAAGCCATAATTAGCTGTATTTGGTTCCTGCCAGCAAGTATCAGCACCCGTGTGACAAGTGGGTCCGACAGGTCTTGCCTGAATTAAAAGCGTGTCTCCGTCACAGTCATTCTTGATATCTACCAACGCCAAAAAATGACCACTCTCCTCGCCTTTTGTCCAAAGTCTTTGTTTGGATCGGCTGTAGAAAGTGACTTTTTGGGTTTCTATTGTTTTTTGTAGTGATTCTTCGTTCATATAACCCAGCATTAGAACATTTTTAGTTTCCGAATCCTGAATTATAGCCGGAATTAATCCGTGTGAGCTTTTTATATCTATGTTCATTTTAGATTTTAGATTTTAGATTTCAGATTTTTCAAACCTGAAAATATTGATATTTTGATTGATTTTTGATATTGAAATTTACAACCTTACTTCAATACCATTCTTTCTTAATTCTTGTTTCAACGCCTTTATCTCGATTTCTTTAAAGTGAAAAACGCTGGCAGCCAAAGCGGCGTCTGCTTTTCCTTCTTTAAAAGAATCTGTGAAATGCTGAATATTTCCCGCCCCTCCAGAAGCAATTATCGGAATATTGATTAAAGTTGATAATTTAGCCAATGCTTCATTTGCAAACCCGTTTTTGGTTCCGTCATTGTCCATGGAAGTAAATAAAATTTCTCCAGCACCACGTTCAGCTACTTCGACCGCCCAATCATATAAATTTAATTCAGTCGGAACTTTTCCTCCAACTAAATGCACAATCCATTGTCCGTCAATTTGTTTGGCGTCGATTGCAACAACCACGCATTGACTTCCGAATTTCTGTGCTAAATCATTGATTAACTGCGGATTTTTAACTGCAGATGAATTGATTGAAACTTTATCAGCACCGTTATTGAGCAGAATGTCAACATCTTCAACAGATGAAATTCCTCCACCAACCGTAAACGGAATATTGATTTTTTCAGCAACGCTTCGCACCATGTTAACCAACGTTTTGCGTCGTTCTTCTGTAGCCGAAATATCCAGAAAAACCAACTCATCCGCTCCTTCAGCAGAGTATATTTCTGCCAGTTCCACAGGATCTCCGGCGTCGCGTAAATCTACAAAATTAACGCCTTTTACGGTTCTTCCGTTTTTTATATCTAGGCAGGGTATGATTCTTTTTGCCAGCATGTTTTTAATGTGTTAATTAGACAATTAGTCAATTAGATAATTTTTCTGCATTTGCTATATAATTATCAAATTTTCTAATTATCACATTATCTAATTATAAAATTTTCCAGTTGTTTTAGGGAAATCCTTCCTTCGTAAATCGCTTTTCCAATGATGGTTCCTTCACAGCCTAATTCGGCAAGTTTTGGCAGTTCATCAAAAGTTGAAATTCCGCCAGAAGCAATTAATTTAATCTCGACTCCGCTCGATTTGAAATTGCAGTTTTCTAAAATCTTAGCATACAAATCAAAACTTGGACCTTCCAACATTCCGTCTTTTGCAATATCTGTGCAGATAACGTATTGAATTCCTTTACTTTGATAATCCTGAATAAACGGAATCAAATCTTCATTTGAATCTTCCAGCCAACCAGAAACAGCGACTTTTTCATCTTTCGCATCGGCGCCTAAAATAATTTTGTCTGAACCGTATTCTGAAATCCATTTCTGGAAAATTTCCCTGTTTTTTACAGCAATACTTCCGCCAGTGATCTGATTTGCACCACTTTCAAAAGCAATTTTCAAATCAGAATCCGCTTTTAATCCGCCGCCGAAATCAATTTTTAAACTCGTCTGGGTTGCAATTTGTTCCAAGATTTTATAATTAACAATTTTGCTCGATTTTGCTCCGTCTAAATCTACCAAATGTAAATATTCGATTCCGTGTGCTTCAAAAGATTTTGCCACTTCAAGCGGATTTTCATTGTAAATTATCTTCGTATCATAATCTCCTTTGGATAAACGAACACATTTTCCGTCAATGATATCTATAGCTGGTATTATTCTCATATTTTAGTCTTAAATTTTGAAAGTCGAAAGTCGAAAGTCTATTTTGATTTTCAAAAGTTGTTATTTTTGTATTTGAAATTGAATTTACATCTTTAGAAAATTTCCAAGGATCTTCTCGCCAGCGTCACCACTTTTTTCCGGGTGAAATTGTGTTCCGTAAAAATTATTTTTTTGTAAAGCTGAGGCATATTCTACGTCATAATTTGTCGTGGCTATGGCTTCATCGCAAGTTGGGGCATAAAAACTGTGTACCAAATACATGAATTCATTTTCAGCAACATCTTTAAACAAATCCGATTTTAAATTATAAATCTGATTCCAGCCCATTTGTGGCACTTTCACATTCTCAGTAAACTTAATCACATCAACATTAAAAATTCCTAAGCCTTTGGTATTTCCTTCTTCAGACGATTTACACATCAATTGCATTCCGAGACAAATTCCTAAAACAGGTTGTGTAAGTTTGGGAATTAAACCATCCAAACCACTTTCAATCAGTTTTTTCATCGCAGAACTTGCTTCGCCTACACCTGGGAAAATGACTTTGTCCGCAGACTGAATTTCTTCGGGATTATTACTTAAAACGGCTTTAAAACCCAGTCTTTCAATAGCAAACATAATGCTCTGAATATTTCCTGCGCCGTAATTTATGATAACTATTTTCATTTAAATTTTTGTTTATTTTATTTTGTTTCAGGTTTCAGGTTTCAAGCTTTCTACAGCAACTTGAAACTTAAAACTTTAAACTGAAACAAAATTTTAAAGATCCGTATAATGTGCGATCATTTTGTTTACCAATCCGTTTTCATTGAAAAACATCACTTCTACGGCTTTTTTATCCATAATAGATTGGTAATATAATGCAACCGAATTAACACCTGAAGTCACATCTAACAGTTCAAATTTTAAATCCGGAAATTTTTGTAACGCTTTACTCCAGTAGGCTTTTACATTTTCTTTACCCTGAAGCGAACCGCTTTCAATTCCTCCCGCGAGTTTAATCATTGGCGTTGTAATTTCGAGATCATCAGCATAATGCTTCATAATATCTTCTAAATCATGCGAATTCCATGATTTTATCCATTCTTTGGCAAAGTTTTTGGCATTCATGAATTTTTATTTTTAGCTTTAAGCTTTACGCCGTAAGCTTTAAGCGTAATGCCTATTGCTTACAGCTTAAAGCGTTTTTACAACATTCCCTTAGTAGACGGTAAAATCATTTTCTCTGTATCTCGTTTTACAGCTACTTTTATCGCTTTCGCGAAAGCTTTAAAAATCGCCTCAATTTTATGATGTTCATTGATTCCCTCTGCTTTGATATTTAAATTGGCTTTTGCACCGTCTGTAAATGATTTGAAAAAATGATAAAACATTTCTGTTGGCATTTTACCTACCATTTCACGTTTAAATTCCGTTTCCCAAACCAGCCAGTTTCTTCCTCCAAAATCAATTGCTGCCTGTGCCAGACAATCATCCATTGGCAAACAGAAACCATAACGTTCTATTCCTAATTTATTTCCTAATGCTTTTGCGAAGACTTCCCCTAAAGCAATTGCGGTATCTTCAATAGTATGATGTTCATCAACTTCTAAATCTCCTTTGACCAAAATTTCCAGATCCATTTGGCCGTGGCGTGCGATTTGATCTAACATATGATCAAAAAAGGCAATGCCGGTTTCGATTTTGCTTTTTCCTGTTCCGTCAAGGTTTAAATTAATGTAAATATCAGTTTCATTAGTTTTACGGGTTATGGATGCAGAGCGTGCTTCGAGCTTTAAAAATTCATAAATCGTTTTCCAGTCCATTGATTGTAAAATAATGGTCCCATCAAGCTCTTCACGTTTGGATGAAATCTCATTACTGCCTACTCCATCTGTGGTGTTCATGAAAATTGCTTTTGCACCCAGATTTTTTGCCAGTTCAACATCGGTCAAACGATCTCCTAAAACAAAAGAATTCTCTAAATCATATTCCGGATTATTCAGATATTTTGTCAGCATTCCGGTTCTTGGTTTCCGCGTAGGCGCGTTATCTTCGGGAAAAGAACGGTCTACAAAAATCTCATCAAATTTAACTCCTTCGTTTTCAAATGCTTTTAAAATAAAATTTTGCGTTGGCCAGAACGTATCTTCAGGAAAACTAGCTGTTCCCAAACCGTCCTGATTGGTTACCATTGCCAATTCGTAATCCAATTCGCTGGCAATTTTAGCCAGATATTGAAATGCTTTAGGATAAAATTCTAATTTATCTAAACTGTCTAACTGATATCCTTCCGGTTCTAAAACAATCGTTCCGTCACGATCGATAAAAAGTACTTTTTTCATATTTGATATTTTGGCAAGTCTTACACTTATTATGTATCATCCACATTGTTTGTCATTTCGACGAAGGAGAAATCTTCGTTTGCAGATCCTGCATTGTGGAGTTACTTGCGGAGATTTCTCCTTCGTCGAAATGACAAGATTGAGAAAATCTGCCTGTTAAAAACTTTGCAAATTTTGTGTTTATATTTTTACTTCAGTAATTTCAATTCTTTAATAACAACCGCATTTTCTTCTGCAGTTCCAATTGTAAAACGAAGGCAGTTTTCGCATAAAGGCTGCGTTGTTCTATTTCTGATTACGATTCCTTTTTCAATTAATTGATTGTATCGTTTGTTAGCGTCATCTACTTTTGCCAAAATAAAATTGGCTTCAGTCGGATAAACTTTCTCTACAAAATCAACCTCAAGTAAGACTTTAAGTAATTCCTCTCTTTGCTTAACAATTTCAGCAATTTCTATTTTAATTTTATCTGAATCTTTTAAACGTTCGATTGCTCTTTGCTGCGTTAATTCGTTTACGTTATAAGGCGGTTTAATTTTGTTTAAAACCGAGATCACTGCTTCTGAAGCATAGCAAATTCCTAGACGAATTCCGGCCAGACCGTATGCTTTTGAAAGCGTTTGTGTGATTACCAAATTTGGATATTCGTCTATTTCTGTCAGCCAGCTGTCTTTTTCTGAAAAGTCAATATACGCTTCGTCAATTACCACCAAACCTTTGAAATTCTGAAGCAGTCGGACAACACTTTCATCTGAAAATGAATTTCCCGTTGGGTTATTTGGCGAACATAAAAATAGAATCTTCGTATTTGTATCAACAGCTTCAAGGATTTTTTCGACCTGAGGCTGAAAATCCGTCGAAAGCAAAACTTCTCTGTTTTCTACATTATTGATATTTGCCAGAACACTGTACATTCCGTATGTCGGCGGAAGCGAAATAATATTATCTGTTTTTGGTTCGCAGAAAGCCCTGAAAAGCAAATCTAAAACTTCATCACTTCCATTTCCTAAAAGGATCTGATTTTGTTTTACAAAATTATTTTTAGCTAAAATCGCTTTTACAGAAACCTGTTGTGGATCCGGATAACGATTTACACCATTTTGAAACGGATTTTCATTGGCATCCAAAAAAATCATCTCTGCAGTATCAAAGTCTTCAAACTCATCTCGTGCAGACGAATACGGTTTTAAAGATTTTACATTTTCTCTGGTTATTGTATTTATATCAAAAGTACTCATTGTATATTTTCTTTTCCTGCAAGGTTTCAAAAACCTTGTAGGTATTTATAAGTATTTAAATTCTCTAAAATTAGATCTGCGTATTTAAACCTACGAGGTTTTGGAAACCTCGCAGGAAGCCAAACGCAAGGTAACAGCATTTTTATGCGCTTGCAAACCTTCGGCTTCAGCCATAACTTCAATCGCTTTACCAATCTTCTGAATTCCTTTTTCTGAAATTTTCTGAAAAGTCATTGATTTCATAAAACTATCCAGATTCACACCGCTGTAATTCTTTGCATATCCGTTCGTAGGCAAAGTATGATTGGTTCCTGAAGCGTAATCACCAGCACTTTCGGGAGTGTAATTTCCAATAAAAACAGAACCCGCATTTATAATTCCGTTACAGTAGAAATCATCATATTCTGAACAGATAATAAAATGTTCCGGTCCGTATTCATTAATGAGATCCAAAGCAATTTGATCGTTTTCTACATAAATAAGCTTTGAATTCCCAATTGCTTTTTCTGCGATTGCTTTTCTGGGAAGTACTTCTAACTGAAGCTGAACTTCTTTTTCAACAGCATCAATTAGTTTTTTTGATGTGGAAACTAAAATTACCTGACTGTCTGTTCCATGTTCTGCCTGAGACAATAAGTCTGAAGCTACAAAAGCAGGAATGGCAGTATCATCGGCTACGATTAATAATTCTGAAGGACCGGCCGGCATATCGATGGCAATTCCAAATTGAGTTGCCAATTGTTTTGCAACAGTCACAAACTGATTTCCGGGTCCGAAAATTTTATAAACTTTCGGAATAGATTTGGTTCCAAAGGTCATTCCTGCAATTGCCTGGATGCCGCCAACTTTAAGAATTTTAGTTACTCCGCATAAGTTTGCCGCATATAGAATTGCCGGATTAATTTTCCCTTTTTTATCCGGAGGCGAACACAATACGATTTCTTTACATCCTGCAATTTCAGCAGGAACGGCCAGCATTAAAACGGTAGAAAACAAAGGCGCTGTTCCGCCGGGAATGTATAAACCGATTTTTTGAATTGGTCTTTTTTCCTGCCAGCAATTTACACCTTCAACTGTTTCAAGCGTAATACGTTCTGTCTTTTGAGCTTTATGAAACTTATAAATATTGCTTTTTGCTAATTCGATTGCTTCTTTTAATTCGGTTGGAACCAAAGTGATAGCTTCGCTGATTTCTTCCTGTGAAACCTGATAATTGTCTAACGAAATTCCGTCAAAAATAGAAGTGTACTTCGCAACAGCTTCGTCACCTTTCTTTTGTACTTCTTTAAAAATTTCTTTTACAGTAAGCTCAATATCATCGATAGTCTGAGTCGGTCGTTTTAATATTTCGGACCAGCTTTCTGGTTTCGGATTGTCTATTTTATTCATTTTTATAATGCTTTATGCTATAAGCTTTAGGCTTAAAGCTTTCTTAACTTTGCGATTTTGGCTTAAAGCTTATTGCCTAAAGCCGAAAGCGGGCGAACCCCTAAAGAACCATTTTTTCAATTGGACAAACTAAAATTCCCTCAGCTCCTACTTCCTTTAACTGATCGATTACATCCCAAAATGTATCTTTGTCAATTACAGAATGAACACTGCTCCATCCTTCCTGTGCTAACGGAAGAACGGTCAGACTTCTTAAAACCGGAAGAATTTTTCCGACTGCATCAATTTTGTCGTTTGGAACATTCATCAAAATATATTTTGAGTTTCTGGCTCTCAAAACGGCCTGAATCCTAAATTTTAACGTATCGATATGTTTCTGGATTTCCGGAGAAACTTTTGGGGAAACCGCAAGAACTGCTTCACTTTTCAGAATTACTTCTACTTCTTTTAAATTGTTTTTAAAAAGTGTACTTCCACTTGAAACAATATCTACAATCGCATCTGCAAGTCCGATATTCGGGGCGATTTCTACAGAACCTGAAATTTGGTGAATGTCTACTGTTATTCCAAATTTACTGAAATATTCGTTAACAGTATTAGGATAAGATGTTGCAATTCGTAAACCGGCTAAATCCTGAACCGATTTGTAATCCAGGGTTTTAGGAACAGCAACAGACACTTTACATTTCGAGAATCCTAATTTCTGCACGACTTCGATTCCTTTGCCTTTTTCTACCAAAAGGTTATCGCCAACAATGGCTAAATCTACCACGCCGTCTATTAAATATTGTGGGATATCTGAATTTCTAAGGTATAAAACTTCAAGAGGAAAATTTGAAGCTTCGGCTTTTAACTGATCGATTCCGTTGTTGATTGATATACCGCAGTCTTTTAGAATTTGAATACTGTCTTCGTTTAACCGACCTGATTTTTGAATTGCAATTTTTAAAGTACTCATTTTTAGTTTTTTGTTGATTAATAGTTTGAGTACAAAGAGAGTTAGAATTAAAAAACCCGTTTGATGTACTCAAACGGGTTTTAAAATATGATGATTTACACGCATACCATTAACACATCGCTTGAGGGCAATAATGTAAATGATGATGATGTAATTGAATTGAAATCATGATTTGTTGTTATTTTTACTTCTTTGATTCGGTTGCAAATATAAGAGATAAAATAATTAAAAAGCAATTTTAATTTTAACTTAACGAGAGTTTATTGTTAAAAAACGTTTTTTTGAAGCTTTGGTTTACTAATTACAGAGTTTATTTTATTCCTTATTATATTCCTCAAAAGCCAGTAAAACCGTAGTTCCTTTATTTATTTCACTTTCAATTTTGAACTTAATATGCAGTAAATCTGTCATTCTTTTTACAATAAACAATCCCAGTCCGGTTCCTTTTATTTCGGCATGGCTCAAAGATTCTGATCTGAAAAACGGATTTAATATAGAGTTTAAATCTTTTTTCGCAATTCCAATTCCGTGATCAGATACAGTACAGATTATATTTTGATTTTCCCTCGCTAACAAAATTTTGATTTCACTGTCGGCTTTTGAATATTTAACTGCGTTTGAAATGATGTTCCGGAGAATTGTAATCACTAAATAAGTATCAGAATAAATGTAAAATTCTTCAGGAGCTTCTAACATCATATTAATATTTCGTGCGTTAATTTTATCAGCATTTAATTTTAAAACGTCTAAAACGGCGGCATTGAGATAAATAATTTCTTTATTGACATTCTGTTTTTCGTTTTCAAAACGCGCCATCAAAAGCAACTGATCTACAAGAGAATTTAAGTGGTCAACTTCATTAATACAATACGTTATTTTTTCTTCATATTCTTTACTTTCCCGTGGTTTACGAATTAACACTTCAAGTGTTCCTTTAATAACTGTAAGCGGGGTTCTTAACTCGTGTGAGGCATCAGATGTAAATTGTTTTTCGCGTTCAATTGCATCTTCAATCCGGTTTAGTAAATTATTAATCGTTTTAGAAAGTACAAATAATTCATCTCGTGTTTTAGGAAGCGGAATTCTTGTTTTTAGGCTGTCTTTTGTAATCGCTTTTGAAGTATGAATAATATCATTTATAGGTTTTATACTTCTTCCGGCATAAAATCTCGCAAGAAAAAATAAAATAAAAAGAATGAACGGAAAAGCAATCATTAGGGTATCCAAAAGATTATCTAAAACTTTAGATGAATCTGAAAGTGACATTGCAATGATCAGATAACCAATTTTCTTCGATTCTATATGAAGCGGAACCTGGATCTGCCGGATCTTATTTCCCAATAATTTGGTATCAAAAAGCTGAAAGTGGTCTTTATTTTCATGAAAAACCAACTTTTCGTTTTTTAGATTTGGTGATTTCTCGATTATTTTTTTATTCAAATCCAAAAACTGAACGAAAACGGGATTCACATCGACAGAATTATGTTCTCTTTCCTCCCATTCTTCAGCATCCATTAGGATTACATGCCCATTTTCGATTCTTATTTCTTTCAGATGATCCTGAATTTCAATGTTCAGATTCTCATCAATATGATTGTACACAGTAAGTTTTACAATAAAATAAATAGCCGAAAACACCACTAAAACCAAAAGTCCCGTACCGACGATATAATTTAATGCAATCCTGTTTTTAAAAGATAATGCTTTCATTGTTAATCATTGGCAATATAACCAATGCCACGAATGGTTTTAATATAATCTTCTTCAATTTTGAGGTTTAATTTTTTACGAATGGCATTCATAAAAACATCAATAACGCCGGTATCATATTCAAAGTTGATTTCCCATACGTCTCTCAGGATCTGATTTCTGGTACAGACTTTTCCTTTATGCTGAATTAAATAAGCCAGTAATTCAAATTCACGCTGCGTTAATGAAATTTCTTCTGCACCTTTATACACAACATGTTTTGATAAATTCATCGTAATATTGCCAAGTGTCAGAATTTCGGTTTGTTTTTTATTTCTAAAATGAACTTTAATTCGTTCTACCAGTTCCTCAAAACTAAATGGTTTTTTAATATAATCGTTTGCTCCGGCTTTTAAACCCTCTATAGTTTCCTGCACCGTATCTTTTGCGGTCAGAAATATTATTGGCGTTATCTGATCCTTAATCCGAATGGCTTTACACAAGTCCAAACCGTTAATTTTCGGAATCATCCAGTCTAAAAGAATTAAATCAAATTTATGTTCCTGAATGAGTTCAAAGCCTTTGGAGCCGTCACTGGCAGTTGTTATTTTATAGCCTTCCTCTTCTAAACCTTGTTTTAAGAACTGAACAATTCCGAGTTCATCTTCCACTATTAAAATATGCATTGATCGTATAAGATTAAGATTTACATCTGATTTTGCCTTTCAAAGATATAGAATTTAGACCTCAGATATAAATCAATTATAAGAAATAAGAAAATCAGCATCTTAAGCAAACTTTAAGTTAGTGTTAAGTAAGGTTAAAGTTTAACTTAATCCGGCGTTAATCAACCCAAAGTAATTTTGTAAAAAAATTAATCAGATGGATTTTTACAAAAAGTTTTCGCCTTTTTACAATCTTGCCGTGTTATACTTCAGCGTAAGTTTTATACTTAGAATTGTATTATTTTTTCATCCCATTACGCAAAGTTCATTTACGATTTCCGAAAGCATTAAAATCTTTGCATTAGGCCTTATATCTGATTTCTTTGTTTTTGTTTTAGCCTCCGTCTTTTTATGGCTTTATTTGATATTTATTTCGAATTCAAAATATAATAAACCGTACGGATATATAATTCTGGCAGGTCTTGTTTCTTTATTACTTTATACTGCATCGGGAAAAAGTATTTTTGACGAATACGGCGGTGCTCTACCGAGAATCATTTTGATTTTTGTTTCACTAAAAACATTTTTATTTTCCCTTTTCCTGTTTTTACCGAAACACAGAGATAAAATCAGGTTCTGGCTTTTTGCATTTGTGATCTTTTTATATGTATTACTAATTCTGCAAAATGGAATTAGTGAATTTTTCTTTTGGAACGAATTTGGAGTTAAATATAACTTCATAGCCGTTAATTACCTCATTTACACTAATGAAGTAATAGGAAATATTATGCAGTCTTACCCTGTAATACCAATATTCTCTGCCTTGTTTGCCGTTACCGGAATTATAACTTATTTCATTATAAAAAACTCTAAAAATTACATTGATAAGATTCCGGATTTTAATGAAAAATTAAAAATAACAGCTCTTTACGGCGTGTTATTTATTGTTTCCCTAATAGAAATTCCAGGGCTGGCAAGAACTGAAAATTCAAAAAATATTTTTGTTAATGAATTACAATCAAACGGAATCTATAAGTTTTATCTGGCTTTTGAAAACAATAAATTAGACTACTTTAAATTCTATAAAACAATTCCAAACCAAAGAGCATTTGCTATTTTAAAAGAGCAATTTCCATCCATTTCAGGAAATAACACTTTACAGGAAATAAAAAACGATTCTCCCGAGGAACACAAAAATGTAGTTTTAATTACAGTCGAAAGTCTTAGTGCCGATTTTATGAAGATGTATGGAAACAAACAAAACATTACACCTTTTTTAGACAGCCTGGCGCAAAAAAGTTTAACTTTTACCAATTTATATGCGGCAGGAAACAGAACAGTCCGCGGTCTGGAGGCCGTTACCTTATGTCTTCCGCCAACTGCAGGCGAAAGTGTTGTAAAAAGAGAAGACAATAAAAATAAATTTTCTACAGGATCTGTATTTCTTAAAAAAGGCTACAATGTAAAATTTATGTACGGCGGAGATGCGTTTTTTGATAATATGCAGAGTTTTTACTCCGGAAACGGTTACCAGATTATAGACAAATCCAGTTTTTCTGCTAATGAAATAACTTTTTCGAATGTTTGGGGAGTTTGCGATGAAGACATGTATCACAAAGCAATCAAAATCATGAACGCTGAAGCGAAAGAAAACAAGCCGTTTTTTAATCATATAATGACGGTAAGTAATCACAGACCTTTTACCTATCCGAATAATAAAATTGATATTCCGGGCAATATTAAGTCACGTGATGGCGGCGTAAAATATACTGATTATGCACTTCGCCAGTTTTTTAGCATGGCAGAAAAGCAATCGTGGTTTAGAAATACTATTTTTGTTATTGTGGCAGATCATTGCGCTTCGAGTGCGGGAAAAACACAACTTCCATTAGATAAATACAGAATTCCGGCAATAATTTACTCTCCGGGAATAAAGGCAGAAAAATACACAAAATTAATGTCGCAAATTGATATTATGCCAACCTTATTCGGATTAATGCATTTCAATTATGAAAGCAAGTTTTTTGGGCAGGATGTTTTTAAACCAGAGTACCAGCCCCGAGCCTTTATCGCCACTTATCAGGATTTGGGATTAATAAAAGATAATGTCCTGACCATTTTATCTCCGAAAAAAGAAATTAAACAATTTCAGTTAAAACTAAACGAGAATTCCGGAGATCTACCGGAATATCAAATTCACTATGATGAAATTCCACTGCAAAGTGAAAACAAAAATCTGGTTAACCAAACCATTTCATATTACCAGTCAGCGTCGTATGTATTGAGAGAGAAAGAATATCAATTTAAAGATCTGCACAATAAAAGTACTAAGCTATACGCTAAAACACTTTAAAAACACAAATAAAAAAGCCTCAAAATCGAAAGAATTTGAGGCTTTGTATTTTGATCGCTAAATCTCTTAGCAAAGAAATTTAATCATTCTGATTTTTCATTCCAAATAAATTTCCTTTTTGAAACATTTTTAGATCATCCTGAAGAGATTGATAATTCCTTTGTGTAACAGATGTGGCATCCAGATCACTTAAGTCTGGTTTACCCGCGTTTACCCACGCAGTATACCAAAAACTTGCTGTTGCAGTTATGGCTTTTTTCATTTGACTTTCAACCATTCCGTTTAGATCTGCGTGTAATTTTGAAGCGTATTCATCAGAGAATTTAGCCGAATTGTATTTCGTTTTTACGATTTTACCTTCTGCATCCACTTCAAAAACTTTATTTTCTGGTGTCGCGGTACGTAGTTTTTTATCCACTTCTAAAAGAGGCTGAACCAAACTGTGTGTATCTTTAATCATGTCCCAGGTTGCTTTATGCACATCTTCGTAATAGTGTGCTTCAGGAACATTTAATTTATAATTTTTAGCAAATAACTCCGGTAATCTGCTTTCCCAAAGAGAATGAATTCCTTTTTGATCACTCAATTGTCCGTCGTGATTAGCAGAAGTATGCAAAGGCATGTGTGCATCTCCAATATAATGTCCTAAATCTGCAGCCAAAAAAAGAATTTCTGCTCTGTTCTTGTCTTTAAACGCTTTAGTAAGTTTTGCCATCATGTCTTCAATATACCAAGGTAAAATACCATTGTCATTCAAAAACTTAGCATCGTATTTCTTTGTTGCTTCATCGAGTGTCTGAGGCAAACTTTCCATTGGACCAAAATTCTCCAGATCCATATAATGTCTCGCATTTTCTTCTTTATATTTTAAAGCATATTTGCGAATGTCCGGAACAGAAGCTTCCTGTGTAATAAAATCAATGTGGTTGTAAAAGAATACCTGAAGTGGTTTTGGTAAAGCCATTACAGCAGCCTTATTTATTCTTTCATGGCCTACAATTCCCCATGAAAGAGTTAAAAAACCAATACCTAATGCAAGAAAACCGATTAGTTTTGGTCTCATTCTAAAGTTTTTCATTTTTGTTTTTTTAATTGAGTGCAAATTTACTTTATTTAAAGATAATTTAAAAGAGAACCATTTAAGTTTATGCTTATTTAATTTTTGACGTTTTTTAAACCAATTAACTATCATAAGTTTATATAGTCTGTCCTTTTTTATTTGTAAGTTTGTTTTATACTAAAACCATTTTTATGCGCCAGATTACATTCATTTTTTTAATTTTTATTTCGAGTTTAGGTTTCGCACAAAATCCTGAAATTCAGCTTAAAAATGTAAGCGATACCATTTTAAATCCAAAAAGAGTACTTAAAGTTGCTGACCCTTTAAACGCAGAAAAAACAATGCAAAAATTGTTTCCGGGAAAGCTCTATCATTTTGAAGACAAAAATACATTCATCGCCTGGAACTGTAAAAATTGTAAACCGCAAGCTTTTACAGATGTGAATGGCGTAGAAGGCGATGCCCTTTTTCCTTACGAAAATGGCGTTGCGACCCGACTTCTAGCTAATATCGATTATTCTGATTCTAAAGGAAATCAATTTAAAATACTGGCGTTCAATCATTCTGTGCATGATGAAGACGGATTGCAGACTGGGCGTTTTTCCGGCGGTTTATTAGGATTAGCAAAATTTGCAAAAAATAACAATGTGTGGGAAATGAGATCTTTTCAACCCGCTGTGGCCGCATTCGGAGCTTTTGCACAATCTCCAACCCCAAAGCTGGTTGAAATTGGCGAAGATCAGTTTGCTTTTACTTTACTTCATGTTAATGGCGGTGCAGGCGGACCTTTTGAAGGTTATCTGTATTTAGTAGCCGGTTTTGAAGGTAAATACCAGCCTATTTTAGAAGTCAGTAATTACCAGCTTACCAATGTTGAAAGTATAAGTTGGTCAAGCACCTATACAGTTGTAAATGAAACTACAAAAAAACATTTTAGAGATATAATAATCAAAACCAAGGGTTATTTTAATAAAGCGGCCCAGGCTAATGATGAATTTGAAGTTACATTACCGGATGAATTATCATCTATGGCAAAAACAAAAAAGTCATTTAATTTTGAGATTGAAAAACGTTTTATATTTAAAGGGAAATTTTATAAAATGATCGATAAACCAGTCGTTAAATTTTCTAATGTCAAATAGTTTAAGCGAGAAAAAGAATTGACAGTAAAGCCAAAACAGCAATAAAAACCCAAAGCAAAACTCCCTGAAGTAAAGGCCTCACTCCTACTCTTTTTAAAGTAGACAGGTTTAGTGTTGTACCAATTAAGAACAAAGTAACAGTCAGTCCGATTTTTGCGACCCCGACTATGGGAGCAGAAAAAGCTGCTATTCCGGCAAAATAGGTATTTAAAAGCATGGCAAGAATGAACAAAGCTATAAAATAAGGGATTTTGATTCTGGTCCCCACATTTTTGGATTTTCTGTTAAAAATAAAAGCGGTCAAGAGCGAAATCGGAATAATCCATAATGCTCTCGCTAATTTTACCGTCGTAGCCACCTGCAAAGCTTCGACACCGTACTTATTGGCCGCACCAACAACCGAACTCGTATCGTGAATAGCTATTGCACACCATAATCCAAAATCTTTTTGCGATAAATCTAATTGGTGTCCGATATATGGAAAAGCAAACAATGCGATTGAATTCAATAGAAAAATTACGCCTAAAGCTATCGAAGTCTGGCTTTCATTTGATTTGATTACTGGCGCAATCGCTGCAATGGCACTTCCGCCACAAATTGCTGTTCCACACGAAATTAAATGAGACGTTTTCTTCTCTGTTTTAAGCCATTTCCCTAACAGAAAACCAAAAATTAATGTACTGAATATTGAGAATACAGTCAGAATAAAACCTTCTTTTCCAGCTGAAACTGCGCTCGTTGCATTCATTCCGAATCCTAAACCCACAACCGAAAACTGTAATAAAAATGTAATGGCTTTATTATTGAATTCGGCAAAGGGATTTCCGAAAACATTGACTACTAAAACACCCAATAAAAGCGCGATTGGCGGAGAAATAATCGAAGATATACATAAAACGATTACTGCAAGAAATAGTATTTGCTGTAAAGAATAATTAATTTCAAATAATCGTGATGCTGTATGTTGTTTTGCTTTCAAAATATTGATATTTACTCTGCAAAGTTCCGTTGTTTATCGCGAACTTACTAATCATAAATAACAATAGGTTATAACTTCAGGTTATAATAAGTTACTATATTCTGAATAAACAATTCTGATAAGGGATCAGATTTTCCGAGCAACGTGATGATGTAAAAGTATCTTTCAATGGATAATTTTTCGACATCCAATACTATCAACTCTTTATTTAGCAATTCTTTGCTAACCGCGTGAATGGACATAAAGGCAAAACAATCCGAATTCAGTAAATAAGATTTTATGCTTTCGGTATTTCCTAATTGCATTTCGATTTGTAAATCGGAAAATTTAATTCCTGCTATTTTCAATGCAAATTCTATCACTTCCAATGTTCCTGAGCCACGCTCGCGGGTTATGAATTTCATTGATTTTAAATCGGTTACAGAAACTTCATTTTGTTTCGCTAATGGATTTTGATTTCGGCAAACCAAAACAAGTTCGTCTTTTAAAAACGGAATGTATTTTATAGATTGATTTTTTGATTGCCCTTCAACAATGCCAATTTCAATTTCTTTGTTTATTAAGGCACTTTCTATTTGTTCTGTATTGCCATTCAGTAAATTGACTTTTATGTCCTTTTGTTTTTGATGAAAACGTGCCAGAACTGGAGAAATAATATATTGCGAAATGGTAGTACTTGAGCCTAAACGCAATAATCCCTGACGTTCCTTACTGAAGGAACTCATTTCAAAATCGATTTCACGATATATTTCAAATATATTTTTGGTGTATTTCAGGAGAATTTTTCCGGCTGGAGTTAAAGCGATCTTAGAACCGTTTCTTTCAAAAAGTTTGGTTTTGTAAGTTTCTTCCAGTTCCTGAATATGTTTGGAAACCGCTGGCTGAGAAATGTATAATTCCGTAGCCGCTTTAGTAAAATTAAGGCGGAGCGCTACAGTGTAAAATACTTTCAGCCGGAAGTCCATTTATTTTTTGTTTTTCTTGTTTCAGGTTTCAGGCTCTCCAAAATCTGTTCCTTTGCAACTTTGAATCTTTGTTACTTAATTTAAAGCAACCCATTATATTTTCTCAGGAACCATTCTGTAGTCAATAAAATGGCAATTAAAATCAAAAGCCAAACCCAGTCGATAATGGGCGTTTTACTTGAAATATTTTTCTCTATTGATTTGTATTCGTTGTTTTCTAAGAGCGTATTGATTAACTGGTCTGCCTGATTTTCAAAAAAAGCTTTTCCGTTTGTTTGTTGCGCCAATTGTTTTAATTTCTCAACATCCGGATTTACAAATTGCTTTTCGATATCAAAATCTAAAATTTCAAAATGCCCGGCGTAAGAGGTGTTCGAATTTAGTTCTTTTACTGTAAAGTTATATTTTCCGGCCGGAAGTCCTTCTAAGTTAGCGGAGAAAGAATTACTGCCTTTTAATAAATCATAATTTTTAGTTTGCTTTGTGGCTGCATTTACAACACTAATTGTAAGTCTCGCTTTTTCGTCAAATTCATAATTTTTATTGAAATATTGGGCATTGATCACAATTTCTACTCCGGAATTGTAAAAACTTTCGTGTGTTACCACAAGTGATTTTTTAGAATTTGCTGATGCTAAATACTGAATGATTTTATCCATAAAGATATCGTATTTTTCAAAAGACTGATTGTCAACGTGACTTTGCAGGCGCCATTTCCAGCTATTTTCCCCTAAAAGAAAAGCCGTTCTTTTCCCTTGATTTTCGGCGAAAGCCAACAAAGGAGCATTTGTGGCAACATTTCTGATTTTCGAAGAAAGTAAAACAGAAACATTTCCATTTGTGGAAATAGTCCCAAACGGATTTTGTACTGGAGGAAAATTTTCAAATCCAATATTATCAATGGCAAAAAGATTAAAATCAGAATGAAATTCAGAAAGAAAATCTTCTCTTTGTCCACTCATTTTAAAGACTAAATTATTTTGCTGTTGGTTTAAAAAATTAAAGTCGGTATTGTTTCCCGTTATAATAAATGTGTTTGTAGTTTTTAATTTATTATTTTCAAAAATGGCTTTGAAAGCTGTCGTAGGCTGATATAAAACCAAAATAGAAACATCTTGTAACTCACTAATTTGATTTGGTTTAACTAAAACTACTTTACGTTGTGCATTAACTTCTATCGAACGTTTTAATGCTGCAATATCTGGATGGTTTATTGCTGATACAATCGCAATAGTTGATTTTTGATCAATTACTTCAACTGCAAAATTCTTGATATTATTATAACTGTTTTTTTCTTTTGCTGTAGATTGTACACTCGCTTTATAAATTTGTAATCCCACTTTATCAGCCGGCAAAAGTAAATTTAACGAAGCTGTTTTTTTTGAAGGAGAAAACGAAACTTTCTCTTTAGCCACAATGGTATTCCCCTGCGAAATAGTAAATTCTGCATTTTGAGTTTTTGTTCCTGCGTATTGCAGAAAAACTTCAACCGGAAATTTATTTTTATGAAAAGCGTATTTATTTACGTTTAACTGATTGATTTTTAAATCGAAAAACGTAGTTGTATCTCCTACAACCAAAGGATAAACTTTATTGACAGGATCAAAACGATATACATAATCGTTTCCTGTAGTCTGATTTCCGTCTGTAATTATTACGGTTGGAAAAATCAGATTTTTGTTGATGTTTTTTAAATTTTTAGCGGCTTCGTCTAAATTGGTCTGATTTCCTTTAAAATCAAATTTATAAGAAGGCTTAAATTCAGCATCAAACTGGTAAGACTGAATTTCAAATTTTTCTTTTAAAGCAGGATTTGAAACGATTTTTTTATACAATTCAACAACCTTTTCATCTGATTTTAAAGCTGCTATAGAACTCGAATTATCAACAACAATTGCCAAAGGCGTTTTGGTTATTTCAAGCGAATTCTTGGTAATTATCGGATTGATTAATAAAACCAATAATCCGAAAATGGCGAGAAAACGTAAAAAAGCCAAAAGTATCATCACATTGGACTTACTTTTGGCTTTAAAAAAATATTGTAAGTACGACAAACCACCAGCAATTACTAAAGAAAGCAATAATAAAAGAATCGTGTTTGTAGTCATATATATTATGTTTATTGTTTTTAGTTTATAGTTTTTGGTTGCAGAACAATAAACAAAAAACCATAAATAGTTAACTTATTAAGTAAGCATTCCACCACAAACGTTAAGAACTTGTCCTGTAATATAACCGCTCATGTCTGATGCCAAGAAAAGACAGGCATTTGCTACATCTTCCGGACTTCCGCCACGTTTTAACGGAATACCTTCTCTCCATCCTTTTACTACATCTTCTGATAATTTCGCCGTCATTTCTGTTTCTATGAATCCCGGAGCGATTGCGTTGCAGCGAATGTTACGGGAACCTAATTCAAGCGCAACAGATTTTGTGAATCCGATTGCTCCTGCTTTTGAAGCGGCGTAATTGGTTTGACCTGCGTTTCCTGAAACTCCCACAACAGAACTGATATTGATAATAGAACCTGCTCTTTGTTTTAAGAATGTTTTCTGAATCGCTTTTGTCATATTGAAAACTGATTTTAAGTTTACATCGATTACCTGGTCGAAATCTGCTTCAGACATACGCATCAACAAATTGTCTTTTGTAATTCCGGCATTGTTGATTAAAATATCAACTGTTCCAAAATCTGCTAAAACTGCATCTACAAAAGTCTGAGCTTCATTAAAATCAGCCGCATTTGATTGGTATCCTTTTGCTTTTACACCTAATGCATTCAATTCTGCTTCTAAAGCTTCTGCAGAGGCTGCAGATGAACTATATGTAAATGCTACGTTTGCTCCGTGTTTAGCAAAAACTTCAGCAATTCCTTTTCCAATTCCGCGACTAGCGCCTGTAATGATTGCTACTTTTCCTTCTAGTAATTTCATATTAAGGTATTCGTTTTATTTTTTGAAGTACAAATATAGCGTATTTGGGCGTTTAATAAAATTTGTAATACAAAATTTGGATTAGAATTTATTTTATCTTTCAATGAAAAAAGACAGCTCATTAAATGAACTGCCTTTACCAAAATAAAAAAATAAAACTAAAATTTTAAATGTGATTTTGTCTTGTTATAAAAAACATAATTCCAAGAACTACGGCAACAATCATCATTCTGTAAATAGAAAATTTAAACTCATTTGTCCCTTCCGCACGATCTTCCTTCTTTTGGCGTATCAAATTCCAAATTGTAAAAGGAATGATAACAATTATAGACACATATAAATAATACCTAACGTATTCATAATATAATTCTGTGAGACATAAAAGTACAATGCCCCATTACACAAAAATAATGTTAGTCGTTGTTACGTGTTTCATTATAATTTATTTACAGATATTAAACATTCTTTTTAAGTTCTGTTTCTGATTTCTTGATTTAGAAAAAGCAGTTCACTGAACTGCTTTTTCTCTATATAAAAACCAAAATCTTATAATTGATAACCGGTCATTCTAAAACTATTTGCACCACTTGTCATAGTGTAAATAACATTTGTGTACGTAATTTTAAAGTTTTCTTTCTTAATATAAAACCCTTTTGGAGTTAAAAATTCTTTGTCAAGATCTGTTAAGAAAGCTCTTCCGGCTGCTGCAGTATTCCACCCGTCATCCATTAAAACGATGGTTTTATTTACAGCATCTTCTTTGGTAGTCAGCCAGTGAACAATCGTAGCTTTTCCGCCATTAAACTGATACTGAATGTAAGTACCGTTTGGAACGTTATTAAATACAATCTGAACTCTGGCAATAGATTGTGCTGCAGGCAAGGTTGCGTTTACTTTATTAATTAAAAACTTAAAATACTCGCTTGTTGTAGGCGCATTGTATAAGTTAGCCGCAATGTAACTTATAACCATTTGTGGGTTTCCTTTACCGCTCAGAAAATTTCTGTAATCGTCTGTCACAATTGGAGGTACGGTAGTATACTTAATAGTTGCACTCACACCGTTTGTACCTTTTGCTACAAAATTATTGGTGGCACTTTCATAAACGAAATCAGTCAGTTTTTGGCCTTTTACATCTAATGGAAGTTTAGAAAAAGCCCCTGTCGGGTTAAATGAAAAAGCCAGATCGTAGCTTTGATTCACCGCTGGGTCTAAAGAATATCCGGTACCAAAACGTGCATTAGTATTATAATCAAAATCATAACTTTTTACAGTTGAACCGTCATTAATTTCCAACAATCTAAACAATGGGCTAAACATATCGCCTGTTATATTTTTAATTATTGGTGTGTTATTTGGTAAATCTGTCCAGTCTTTTGCAGTTGCTTTTACAAAGCGCAACATGTGGCCATTTCTATTGGTTTTAAATAGGATATCGCCGTCTTTTTGTCCATAGTAAAAAAACTGGAAATCACCTAAATAACCTTTTGCAAGAAGTCCGGCAGTAGGATAATTGGCTGCATCAGATAAAAGATGTATTCTGTTTTTGGTTGTAAAAACAAGACTTACAGTACTTCCCATCTGGATTTCGTACTGACTTCTGTACGTTCCCGTATCACTGTTAAAGTCTGAAGCCATATCCACTTTTCCTTCCGGAAGAAATTTAAATAAATGCGTCCAGCCTCCTAATTGCGTACTGTCTGTGTAATAAACTGCTTTCCAGCCCTCTGAAGAAGAAAGTAATAAATCATTCAGTTCTTTTTGACGGCCCGCTATTCTTTCTGTAGCATTTTGATCAAATTTTGATTCTACTTCCGGACTTGAACATGATGCTAACAGCACGGCTGCCAAAGCAATCATTAAATAATTATATATATGTTTTGCTTTCATAATATTTATTTTAGAAAAATTATTAATTATTTATTACAGCATCTGTGTTTTTCTGAGCTTCATCTCTTAGAGCGTAAAAATCAATATTATAAGCATCTTTATAATATTTTACTACAATAGCTTCTTTTGCTTTTATGTTCGCTTTTGCAGTTGCATCTGTAATACTTGCCAAAATCGCATCATATTCTGCTTTTGAACTAGTCAAAATTGTAGCAGCAGTTTCCGCGAAATCTTCGTAAATATTTAATCTTGCATAGCTT
The DNA here is from genome assembly GCF_039749035.1 of Flavobacterium olei. Classification (NCBI taxonomy): domain Bacteria; kingdom Pseudomonadati; phylum Bacteroidota; class Flavobacteriia; order Flavobacteriales; family Flavobacteriaceae; genus Flavobacterium; species Flavobacterium olei. The sequence goes on along the minus strand of NZ_JBDKWC010000008.1, from coordinate 96,061 downwards.
GTAATAAAACCTAAAGATCTTGAAGTTGCAATTGCCTCTACATACCAGCTTGTTGTATACCCCGTTGGCGTTAATTTTGCCCACGCCTGCTCATCAAAAGGTTTTGTCTGGTTTAGAATATGTACATACTCATGCTGAATAGTATGAATAAACTGTGTTACGCTTGCTCTGCTTTTTTTGTTTAGATTATCAATCTGAAAAAGAGAAACTTTCTGTCCTGCTTCTGCAAGTCCAAGTGTAACAGTACCATTTGTATTTAGATTGATACCTCCTACCAATACAAATTCTCGTGGTGCAATTTTTTTAACGAAATCTGCTCCTCCAATAGTAGAATAACTATCGATCCAGATTTTTTTAACTACTTCCATTGCCGGCTGTACCTTTTCGACCTGCGGTGGATACAGATATTTATTATTGTCTACCAGATTTTGATTCCACTCATAATAAACATTGATGTTATAGGGATCCAGAAAACTTGTGGTAATCCATTTATCCAACTCTGTTTTTTCGGGTGTTGAAAAATCTAACTGGCTTTCTTTTGGCTGATCTTCGTGTGCGCAGGCAGACAGAAGTAAAACTCCCGCAATTATTACTGTTTTATATGTCTTTAATATTTTCATAGTACTTTCTAATTAAAAAATTTACCTAGGATTTTTTTCAATACCGTTATCCGAAGCTCTTTGCGGAATTTGCAATGCTCTCCTTTTATCGTCTTTTTCAAGAATATTCTTCTTAACTATTTTCCCAAATTCTAACGTATTGTGTTCTACTACAAGATTAAAACGTTTAATATCGAACCATCTGTGCCCTTCACGGATAAAATCTCTTCTGCGTGCTTCTGTAATAGCCTTGATGTAAGAAGTTTGTAAATCTGTCAAAGCATAAAATGGTGTAAACTCATTTGGAACAACAGGATATTTAGTAGTTACAACGGCCTCATTTAAGATGTCTGTTGCAGGATTATATCCGCTGGTTCTGGTTCCTAAAAAGTAACCCAGTTCCGTATTCGCTTCTGCTATTCTGTTTTTCATTACCAATGCTTCAATTCTGTTCAGATACATTTCATCATAACTAAATAAAACTGTGGCAGTGTAAGGCTCACCGGTGCGGGAGGTTAAATTGGTGTATTTAAAATATTCATACAATTTCGGGACAAAAACATTGATACCTCCAAAATACTGGCCATTTGGTCTGATCAGGTGTGCTTTACCCCACATATTAGTCTGAGTACCAAATATTTCATCAGATCTATTGCCCGGAAGCGCAAATCTGTAAGATGCAGATCGGTTTGCAACTGAATTTGGATAAGCTACCAGCAAATTAGTTTCCTGCTCTGCTTTTGAGTATTCAATTGGCATTTGTGCAAAAGCAACAGCATTAAAAGCAGCATAATTTCTAATTTTTGCCGGTTTAGAACCAATGCTTTCAGAAAATTCTAATACTTTGTCCCAGTCTCCTTTTATCAGATAAAAACGACAGGCAAAAGCTCTTGCTGCTTCAACATTAAAGTGATATTTTGGTTCCTTGTATTCATTGGTTATATACTTTAAACCTTCGGTTATATCCTGTTCAATAAAGTCATAAACTTCTTTTATCGTATTACGTTTGTACTTTACCAATAAGGCAGTTTCTGGTTCTTTAATGTAAGGAACGCCTAATTCTGTTGCTGCAGTAGCCGGATTATAACGGTTTGCCCACAAAGAAACCAACATAAAGTGAGAATATGCCCTAGCAATTAAGGCTTCTCCTTTTTGCGGATTTAAACTGGATGGATTTCCTAATTGCTCAATTGCATCAAGCGCTATGTTTGCGGAAGCGATCGCTCCATAGGCTGCTGACCAATATTGAGATTCAGAATCTGTACCAATCTGTGTATGCATCTGCCAGTTAAAACTTTCCTCGTTGTACAAACTGGGAGCCTGAGTAGTCTCAGTATCAAAAACATTATCTGACATGGCTTCTGCAAACGGCGTAAATGATCTGTTGGGATAAGCAGTAACTAATAATTCGGAGATTTTTTCCGGTGTATCTATTTTGGTTCTGTTATCTGGTACTTCTGAAAGAAAATCATCACAGCTGGTAATACTAGTTAATAGTATTAATGATAACATTATTTTTATATTTTTCATAAATCAGTCTATTATTATAATGAAATATTTATAGCAAAAGTATATTGTGACGTAATTGGAAAAGCAACTCCTCCAGTATTACGGAATTCAGGATCTTGTCCGTTCAATTTCTTGTCTGAATAAATCAGCCAAGGATTTACTGCTGAACCTTTTAAAGTAAATGAACTCACACCCAGCTTTCTTTTAAAGTCATTTGGAAATTCCCAGCTAAGTGAAATGTTTTTCAATCTCACAAAGTCACCACTCGCAATTCTTACATCAGAGAAATTGTAAGTATTATATGCAATCTGCAAGTCATTTTCTCCATAGTTTCTGTTTAGTAATCTGTCTGCAATTACAGGAACATTGGTAAAGTTCTCGTCTCCGGGATTAATCCATCTGTTAGAAAATTCTTTTGTAAATACGGTCTGATCTGTGTATTTGTTACTGTAAACAGGATTTAATCTTACTTTATTTCCTCCTGATCCTACTACAAATACATAAAGTGACCAATTTTTATACGTAAAAGTATTAGCAAGACCAATTGATTTATTTGGTTCTACCGATCCTTCATATTTCAAATATTTCGTAACATCATTTGTATCCTGAAAATTAGCCTCAGTAATATTATTTTCAGCACCATCCTGAAGAATAAATGTTGGTAAACCTTCATTATTTAATCCTTGAAACTGATAAGAATACAAAGAGTTTCTTGGATGTCCTACTGTATTTCCTCCATTTGCTGCAATCAAATCAAAAACAGCTGGTTTATTTGCTAATTTTGTGATTTTTTGATCGTAAACAGAAAAATTTAATGTCGTTGACCATCTGAAATCTTTCGAAATAATATTCTGAGTAGTAAATCCAAGTTCAATACCTTTTGTTTCCATATCTGCATTATTTCCTTGCTTAACAGATTGTCCGCCAACGCCTGATGTAATTACATAATCAATAAGATCAAATGCTTTACGTCTGTAAACATCTGTTGTAAGCTGTACTCTGTTTTTAAACATTCCCAGATCTAAACCAATATTAGTCTCGTATTGTTTTTCCCAGGTAAGGTCCTTGTTTTGTAAATCCTCAATTCTAATGGCGTTTTCTCTGTCTGAAGTTGAAAAACGATCTGTAATAAAACTTTTGAAAATTGCCAGTGAGTTTGTTGCAGGTCCTGCAGTTGCTGTTAAACCATAAGAAGCTCTAAGTGCAAGGGTATTTACAGTTTCAGAATTTTTCATGAAATTTTCTTCTGCAATATTCCATTTACCACTCACCGTGTAAGTTGGCAGCCATCTCGAAGAACCTGTATCTCCTTGTCTGTTAGAACCATCATAACGACCCGTAATAGAAGCTGTGTAACGACGATCGTAAGTATACCCTACTTTTCCGAAGAAACCAACTGTACGCTCTCTTTCATTTCCGAATTCATAATACGAATTTCCTTCGTTTACCAGTTTTTCAATCATTTTAGGATCAATAAACGAGCTAAGTCCTTTTTCGAACTGTAAACCTACGGCAGTAAAATTGTCACTGTTTCTGTCTACCGATCTAAACTCTGTACCGAAGAAACCTTCTAATTCATGTTTTTCATTTAAAGTATTTCTGTAAGTGATACTGTTTCTAATGTTATATGAAGTCAGATCATTTGTGAATTTTCTTAAAAATCCGCCATTTGGCAATACAGAAACTTTTGGTGCAGTTAAATCGTTTGGATTTTGATATAAAAACACGTTATCTCTCTGAATTGTGGTGTTCAAAGTTTCACCTACACCAGCATTATAAGCTCCCACAACATTCGAATCTTCATAAATTTTATGTTCTCTTGACGTATTTGCATAACGTGCAGAACCAGTAAAATTATACGTTAAGTTCTTAGTTAGTTTATAATCTAAATCTGCCTGAAAACGAATATCTTTTACCTTAATATCTAAGGTATTATTTTCTAATTCGTTGATGATATTCATTGGAGCCCAGTTATTTTGATAATACTCTAAGTTACCATTATCGTCATACGGTCTAAGCGTTCTGCTCGTACTCAATACATAATTAAATGGGTTGATATCAAAATCTCTGCTTACTTTTCCAAATACAACATCATTTTTACTTTCATAAGCACCCGGAGCCTGTTGGTCACGTGCAGAAGCCAGCGTAGATAATGTAATATTTAATCTGTCATTAATATAAAAAGTACCTTTTATGTTAGAAGATAATTGTTTAACATTGTCGGCAATAGTCCATCCCGGATCTGTATAATATCCCAAAGAAGCATAGAAAGTATTGTTTTTTCCTCCTCCTGAGAAGCTTAACGAATGATTTTGAGTGATAGAAGGTCTGAATAAGACTTTGAACCAATCGGTATTACCTAATTCATATTTTTTCAAAAACTCATTTACGTATGGCTGCTCATTTCTAACACCATATTGCCCGTTTGAGCTCTCGTAAAGATTAATTTGTTTTGCTAAAATACCATATACACCACTAAATCGAGCCGTTAATGAAGAACTTTGATCCAAATATCCTTTTGCTCTCATTTCCTGAAAAACACTCATGGATTCCTGAGAATTCAAAACGTCATATTGTGTATAGCTCGGAACTGTTCGTACAGTATTTTCAACAGAATAATTAATTTTTAGCGGAGAATCTCTTCTTCCTTGTTTTGTTGTCACTACTACAACTCCATTTAACGATCTTGAACCATAGATTGAAGTAGCAGATGCATCTTTAAGAATTTCAATACTTTGAATGTCATTTGCATTCAATCCTGCCACAGCAGAACTTAATAATGTAGCTGAGTTTCCAGATGCTAAATCCTCAAAAGTGACATTGATAATATCTTCCTGAACAACACCGTCAATTACCCATAATGGTTTTGTATCTCCAAAAATGGAAGAGGAACCACGAACGGTAATTTTAGGAGTTGCACCAAAAGAACCTGTAACGTTTTGCACAGTCACACCGGCAGCTTTACCTTCAATCATTCTGCTTACATCTACAACTCCGTCCACTTTTAACTCTGCACCGGAAATTTTACTGATTGCTCCCGTAAAAGTTCTTTTTGAAGTTTTTTCGTATCCGGTAGTTACAATAACCTCTTTTAAGTTTTGTCCGGCTTCTGTCAACACAATAGTAGGTGTTGTATTTTCTGTTCCTATTTCTTTAGTCTCCATACCTACATAAGAAATAACCAGACGATTTACATTGGCAGGCATTTCGATTGAAAAATTTCCATCAAAATCTGTTAAAACAGTAATCTTGGTTCCTTTTGCCATTACAGTTGCACCCGGAAGCGGACTCCCGGTCTGGTCTGTAACTTTTCCTTTAATGATCGGTCCAAAGGTTAAAAGCTCAAACAAAGAATCGTGATTATTTGACGTAGCAAACGAACCAGCTGCACTTTTTTGAAGCACAATCTGATTGCTTACTTCTGAAAAAGTAATATTAAATGGCACTAATATTCTACTGAGAATACTAGCCAAAGTTTCCTGATTTGCTTCTATACTTACTTTTTGAGTAAGTTGAGGAAGTCGTGAGTTATAAGAAAATTTTACATGAGCAGATTTTTCAATCTTAGACAAAGCGTTATCTAAACTTAAGTTTTCGACTATAATTGTAACCTTAGTATCTAATTTTTTCTGCCCATTTACATTATTTGCAAATGTCACACTTGAAAATACAAGCGCTAACACAAACTGAAACAGCGTTATTTTCATGATTTGGTGAAGTAATCGTTGCTTGACAACAGGTTTTTTCATAATTTTGGTTTGTTTTGATTAATACTATTCGAGTGTATTCTAAGAAACATCATAAATTACCCTTTACAGAGAGTGATTTATCAATCTAAGTGTCGATTATGTTACAGCATTTTCGGCACTTTTTATGTATTCATTTTTTACATAGGCAGTTATCTATTTTTTTTAGTTTCGACAATCAGTTTTTATTTTGGTTTATCTTTAATTAATCAGACAATTATAATTTTCTAGTTACAGCCGGAAGTTATAATTACAATCTGATTACCATTCATTTCATAATTTGTGTCGTTGCCAATACTTTTGCAGATAATTTTCAGCTTTTCTGCCAATGGCTGATCACTTAGTGAAGTGGTTAATCGGCAATCTTTCAACTTTTCGTGTGGAAAATCAATATCAACCAAATAAGCCTGCTCTATTGTTTCAAGTATCTGAGCTACAGGAATATCGTTAAATTCAAAACTAAGTTGTTCAATATTTCTAACGCTGTTTACCAGAACAGGATCTTCGGTAATGTTGGTTATTTTATTGAACACAAAATCTTTACGCACAAAACGCAGCGCCTGATTTGGAAGTAAAACAATTTCCTGTTCTTCGTTGGCACTTGCCAAATCATTTGATTTTACCCTTACTTTACCGGTGCGAACAAGAACTTCAACATTTTGCTGGTCTGGATAAGCTTTTATGCGAAAACTTGTTCCAACTACTCTCGTAACGATTTCGTTAGCATAAACGAAAAAAGGCTTTTTAGGATTTTTACTAATTTCAAAGAAACCTTCGCCGGATAAATAGACCTTTCTTTCGTTTCCGGTAAAGATTTTAGGGTAACTCAATTTACTATTTGGTTGTAATAATACCGAACTGCCATCCGATAAAGTGATGATTTGTGATTTCTCGGAATTATTGGTTTGTTCGACCAAGCCTTCATTATTTTCCTGAACCAGTTCATTATAAGTAACAATATTATCATTGTCTAATACGTCATTTCTGAAAAACCATATTGAAAATATGCCGACTAACACAGCTGCCGCAATGCCGCTGATCCAGTATCGTTGTATTTTAAGTTTTTGAATTTTTGAATTCTTTTGAGAAAGTTCTTCCCGTTGCTCAATTTTAAGCCAGGTTTCCTGTAAGGCCTGATGAACCTGATGGGAAGATAATGTAGAATCCGGAACTCTCATTGCCAACAATAAAAGGCGTGCATCTTCTACTAATTTAGCTCTGTTGAGATTTTCTAATGTCCATTCTTCCCAGCCTTGTTCATCAACTTTAGATAAAATCCACAATTGAAAAGATTCATCAGAAAGGAAGTCTTCTATTTCGGTATAATTGTTACGTTTTTGCATCTTACTATTAAGGTTACAAAAACATAGAGGACATTTTTTTTATTATATACTCACCTATTTAAGATTTTTTTTTGATTATTTCTTAAAATTTTAAAAAAGTCCTGAAGATATAAGGACTAAAAGAGGAATACTGCCTTTCCATTCTTTTCTAAGACTTAATAAACCACGGTGCAGAAGATTGCTGGCCGACTGGTAATTTACATCCAATAAATCGGCTATTTGCTCTACACTTAATCCCTGATGGTAACGTAAATACAACGCTTCCTTCTGGCGGCCAGGCAAATCGTTTAATAATTTATTTAAATAAAGAACACGCTCGGCAGTAATTTCATCTTCGACCAGATTATTTTCAATAGAGAAATCAAAGAGAAACTCTAAAACATCTGTCGTAGTTGTTTTTCTAAAAACATGATCTCTCTCATGCAGACGCGCAATCCTTTTTCTAACACTCGAAAGTAAATATGCTTTTACGATTACATTATTCTGTAACGCGTTACGGTAAAGCCATATATCTGCAAAAACATCCTGAATACAATCCTGAACTTTTTCAGCAAATGGACTAAGAGAGTTTCCGTAACTAATTAAGTCTTTATAATATTTTTCAAAAAGTAAAGAAAATGACCTCTCATCACCATTTTTCAAATTATTCCAAAGAATAAAATCATCTGACATCTTGTTGTTTAAAATTTGGCTCATATAAAAAACTTTGTGGCGTAAAAATCAAATTATTTAAGCAAATCTATTTCTTAAAATAATATAAATTGTTACAGGAATTAATTGTATAATTTAAAATTTGATTCATAAACCAGCCTTTCGTGAAATATTTCATTTAACAAGTATTAAATAATAATTTTACATGGATAGCAATTTCATTTATACTAAATGAAATCAAATTTTAACATTATTTTTTGTTTTTGTGTGATAAATATAGAAAAGCAAACTAATAAAAACCAATTAATTACAAAATAATGGTGTTTTTTCTAAATTTATCAGTATTTGCCTTATATTTTTTATTTAAACTTAATTTTACCCTAATTTAAATTTTAAATAACAAACGGACTTATTCTCTGTACTGAAAAAGAATATTTAAAGAAATTTTCGTTTCATACAAATTTAAATACAGAAAGTATTTTTGATACATGCATTGAATTGCTCAATTTGCCCCAAAAAAAAAGCCTCACAATTTCTAGTGAGGCTTTAATATTATTTTAATTATTGAATTAAAATGCTACATTCCATCGTGGTAATTTTGCATTTCCATCTAAGAAATTTTGCAAGACTTGTCCTTCTACAGCAGTTGGAATAGCTTTTACATCTGCATTGAAAGTTTCGTACCACACAACTTCAAGAGAATCAATACTCTCCAGTTTCATTTGAGCCGGCCAAGAGTATTTTCTTCCTGTTTTAGCAAACTGATGTCCGTTTACGATTTTATCGTACAATCCGCCATTCTTGCTTTTCAAAGTCCCGTCATTCTGTACAGTCCCGGTTGAACCGACCATTATCAGTTCTTTATCAGCACCTACAACAGCATATACAATAAAAATTCCGGCACTTCCTTCCGGAGCGTTGCAAACTTCTTCTAAACTATCTTCTATTGTAAAAGTAAAACTATTGCTTACTTTAAATTTTTCTAATTCTATACTCATATTTTTATTTAAGCCTCTGAGATACTGAGGTTCTAAGATGCTACGTTTTTTTTATTTATACCTCAGTATTTTTTAAAATGGAAAAAAGTCTCAACAAAATATTGAGACTTTTTTCCATTTATTATCTAAGATTGGAATTATTATCCAAGTACTTCTTTTACTTTTTTACCAATTTCAGCTGGCGAATCAACAACGTGGATTCCGTTGTCTCTCATAATTTGTTTTTTAGCAGCAGCAGTATCATCAGAACCACCAACGATAGCACCTGCGTGCCCCATTGTTCTACCAGCAGGAGCAGTTTCTCCAGCGATGAAACCAATAACAGGTTTACGGTTTCCATCAGCTTTTACCCATTTAGCAGCATCAGCTTCAAGTTGACCTCCAATTTCACCAATCATGATAATAACCTCTGTTTCAGGGTCATTCATTAATAATTCAACAGCTTCTTTAGTTGTAGTTCCAATAATTGGATCTCCACCAATACCAATAGCTGTAGTGATTCCTAAACCTTGTTTTACAACCTGATCTGCAGCTTCATAAGTTAAGGTTCCAGATTTAGATACAATTCCAACTGTTCCTTTTTTGAAAACGAAACCTGGCATAATACCCACTTTAGCTTCTCCCGGAGTAATTACACCTGGACAGTTTGGACCAATTAATCTTGAATTTCTTTCTTTAACATAATTATTTGCTTTAATCATGTCTGCTACAGGAATTCCTTCTGTAATAGCAATAATTACTTTAATTCCAGCATCAGCAGCTTCCATAATTGCATCAGCAGCAAAAGCAGGCGGAACAAAAATGATAGAAGTATCAGCACCAGCTTGATCAACAGCGTCTTTTACTGTATTAAAAACCGGACGGTCTAAATGGCTTGTACCACCTTTTCCCGGAGTTACACCACCAACAACATTAGTACCGTACTCAATCATTTGAGAAGCGTGGAAAGTTCCTTCGCTTCCTGTAAATCCCTGAACAATTATTTTGGAATCTTTATTAACTAAAACACTCATGATATATATTTTATGTAGTTTTTAAATTTGTGTTGCAAAAATAAGGTTTTGTAATGTATTTTGACTCTTTTATTATCAAAAAAATATTAAGAAAATTGACTCATCTGGTAACCTCTGTAAAGTTTATCATCTTTTATCTGCCAGATTGTTGAAAAATGCGCTAAAAGCATTTCTTCTCTCGGATTTTCGATCGTTTTAACAAAATGAGAATATCGTACTGATACTAAATCATCTTCGGTAAGAATGTGAGTAATTCTGACCTTAGAACGCACGTAAGCACGACTCAGTTCGTTTGCCATTTCGAGAATGGAATTGTAGTCCATCTGAATAAAACCTTTACTGCTGTTCCATTCTAAAATAACATCAGGATGCAGATATGTTTTTAAAATTTCACTATCGATTAAGGCATCTGACTTATAAAATTTCTGAACAAACTCTTTAATAGACATATTACTTCAATTTATTTAAAATTTCAGGAATCTTCTTGATATTGGCTAGTTGTTTCAATTTTTCTCTCGACTCTTCAATTGGAGTACCAAAATATGATTTACCTCCTTCTACTGATTTCGTAACACCAGTTTGCCCCATTACAACTGCTTTGGCTCCGATTGTGATACCACTAGTTGTTCCTACCTGACCCCACAACGTTACTTCGTCTTCAATAATTACACAGCCTGCTATTCCGGTTTGCGATGCAATTAAACATTTTGTACCAATAACCGTGTCGTGGCCTACATGAACCTGATTATCGAGTTTGGTTCCTGCTCCGATTGTTGTGTCACCTGTCACTCCTTTATCGATTGTACAAAGGGCTCCAATACCAACATTATCTTCAATAACCACTCTACCGCCAGAGATCAACTGATCAAAGCCTTCTGCTCTTTTTTTATAATAAAAAGCATCAGCACCTAAAACAGTTCCCGCATGAATAATTACATTATCTCCAATTATGGTATGATCATAAATGGATACATTGGAGTGAATTAAACAATTCCTACCAATTTTAACATTATTGCCAACAAAAGTATTGGGCTGAATAACCGTTCCTTCACCTATTTCTGCTGTAGGAGCAATCGATACATTAGCAAACTGAAAAGGTTTAAAATGTCTGGTAAGAGTATTAAAATCCCTGAATGGATCATCAGAAATCAGTAGTGCTTTACCTTCGGGACATTCTACTTCTTTGTTAATCAAAACAATAGTTGCAGCAGATTGTAAAGCTTTATCGTAGTATTTGGGATGGTCAACAAAAACAATATCTCCAGGTTCCACAACATGTATTTCGTTCATGCCTAAAACCTGAAAGTCCTTATCGCCAATAAACTTGCAGTTTAGCAAATTTGCAATTTCCTCTAAAGAATGACTCTTTTGAAATTTCATAAATTATAATTAGAAAATTTGTCAATTGAAAATGAGTCAATTAGAATATGAATATACAAAATTATGTTCATTCACACATTATCTAATTGACTCATTGTCAAATTTATCTTAATTAAAACTACTCTTTTACACGCTCCATGTAAGAACCTGAAGCTGTATCAATTTTAATTTTATCTCCTTCATTAATAAACAAAGGTACATTTATAGTAGCACCTGTTTCGACAGTTGCAGATTTAGTTGCATTTGTTGCTGTATTTCCTTTTACGCCTGGTTCTGCATAAGTAACTTCAAGAATTACAGATGTTGGCATATCTACAGATAGTGGTAAATCAGTTTCTGTATTAATCTGAACCATAACATTTGTTCCTTCTTTTAGCAAATCCGGAGCATCTAAAATGTTTTTATTCAAAGAAATCTGCTCAAATGTCTCAGCGTTCATAAAGTGAAATTCATCACCTTCAGGATACAAAAACTGGAAAGTATGTGTCTCAACACGTACATCCTCGATTTTATGACCTGCAGAAAACGTATTGTCTAATACTTTTCCTGATGTAAGGCTTTTAAGTTTTGTTCTCACAAAAGCCGGACCTTTACCCGGTTTTACATGAAGAAATTCAATAATTTTATAAATGTCGTGATTAAATTTAATACACAATCCGTTTCTAATATCTGATGTAGATGCCATTTGTTTTTGTTTTATTTAATATTGTTTAATCGTGTAATCGTTTATTTGTCTATTTGAATTCGATTAACGATTAAACAAAAAACGATTAAACTTTTATTTTTTAATAGTTTCCTGAATAACCTTTCATAATTCCTCGTGATGAATTTCTGATAAAATCAAGAATTTCATCTCTTTCAGGAGTTGCTTCCATTTCAGCCTCAATAATACTTAACGCCTGAGTGGTATTGTAGTTCTTTTGGTATAAAATTCTGTAGATTTCCTGAATTTCCCTAATTTTTTCAGTACTAAAACCTCTTCTTCTTAAACCAACAGAATTAATTCCTACGTAAGACAAAGGTTCTTTTGCTGCTTTTGTAAAAGGGGGAACATCTTTTCTAACCAAAGACCCTCCTGAGATCATAGCGTGATCTCCAATGTGAATAAATTGGTGAATTGCAGCCAGACCTCCAATAACAGCATGATTACCAACCACTACGTGACCTGCCAAAGCAACACCATTCACAATAATAGCGTTATTTCCAATTTCGCAGTCATGCGCAATGTGAGCATAAGCCATTACCAAACAATTATTTCCGATTACAGTCTGCCCTGAAGCAATTGTCCCTCTGTTTATCGTTACACATTCTCTTATTGTACAATTATCACCAATTATAGCAAGGGAATCTTCACCACCAAACTTTAAATCTTGTGGTACTGCAGAAATTACGGCCCCGGGAAAAATGTTACAATTCTTTCCAATACGGGCTCCTTCCATAATCGTCACGTTTGAACCAATCCAAGTACCATCACCAATAACAACATTATTGTGAATTGTTGTAAATGGCTCTATTACAACATTTTTAGCGATTTTCGCGCCTGGATGAACATATGCTAATGGTTGATTCATCTGTATGTTTTATATTTTTAATTAAAATATTCGGATTTGAAGCAACAAACCTAAACAATAAATTTGATAATTTATGATTGTTTTCTTGCTATTTGCGCCATTAATTCGGCCTCAGTAACTAATTTACCATTTGCATAAGCGTTTGCCTGCATGTGACAAATTCCTCTTCTGATTGGAGAAATTAATTCGCATTTAAATATTAAGGTATCTCCCGGAAGTACTTTGTGCTTGAATTTAACATTGTCAATTTTCATAAAGTATGTTAAATAATTTTCAGGATCCGGAACGGTGCTTAAAACCAGAATACCACCTGTTTGCGCCATTGCTTCTACAATTAGAACCCCTGGCATTACCGGAGCTTCAGGAAAATGACCTACGAAGAAATTCTCGTTCATCGTAACATTTTTCAATCCTACTACATGGCGGTCAGACATTTCTATAATTCTGTCAATTAACAAGAATGGTGGTCTGTGAGGCAACATGGCCATAATCTTATGGATATCCATCAAAGGTTCCTGATTCAGATCGTAAGTAGGAACGTGATTTCTCTGCTCGATTTTTATGATCTTAGCCAGTTTCTTAGCAAATTGAGTATTTACAAAATGACCTGGTTTATTGGCAATAATTTTTCCTTGAATTCGAACTCCGATAAGAGATAAATCACCAATAACATCCAGTAATTTGTGTCTTGCAGCTTCGTTTGGATAGTGTAAAGTCAGGTTATCTAAAACACCATTTGGTTTTACAGAAATTTCATCTTTACCAAAAGCTTTCTTTAAATTCTCCATTGTAGACTCAGAGATTTCCTTATCTACATAAACGATTGCATTATTTAAATCTCCTCCTTTAATTAATCCATGTTCCAGTAAAGATTCCAGTTCATGTAAAAAGCTAAACGTTCTTGAGCTTGCAATTTCAGCTTTAAAGTCAGATATGCTTTTTAAAGTAGCATTTTGAGTACCTAAAACTTTTGTTCCAAAATCTACCATTGTAGTTACCTGATACTCGTCGCTTGGCATAACAAGAATTTCACTTCCTGTAGCTTCATCAGTAAAAGAAATAACTTCTTTTACCACGTAAACATTACGGCTGGCGTCTTGTTCTTCGATTCCTGCTTTTTCTATAGCTTCAACAAAATATTTTGATGAACCGTCCATAATAGGAAGTTCAGAGGCATTTAATTCAATAATAATATTATCCAAATCGCAACCAACTACTGCAGCTAAAACGTGTTCCGGAGTTTGAATTTTAACTCCAAGTTTCTCAAGATTTGTTCCTCTTTGAGTATTCACAACGTAATTAGCATCAGCCTCAATGACTGGTTGACCCTGCAGATCAACTCTTACAAAAGTGAAACCATTATTAATAGGAGCAGGTTTAAAAGTCATTGTAACTTCTTTTCCAGTATGTAATCCAACTCCTGTTAGCGAAATTTCATTTTTGATGGTCTTCTGTTTAACCATTATTTCCATTTTTTGGGTTTATTATTTGTTTCTTTATTTCTTCTACTTCGGCAACAATTTTAGGCAGGTTTTTAAAATGAACATACGATTTAATATAATCGTTCAGATTAAAAGATGGACTACCCTGCAAAATCTCTCCGTCTTTTACATTTCTGGTAACTCCAGACTGTGCCTGAACCCTGACATTATTACCAATTGTTAGATGGCCTACAATACCAACTTGCCCTCCAATCATACAGTTTTCTCCAATTTTTGTAGAACCTGCAACACCGGTTTGTGCTGCAATAACGGTATTTTTTCCGATTTCAACATTATGGGCAATCTGAATCTGATTGTCTAATTTTACTCCTTTTCTAATAATGGTAGATCCGAGAGTTGCTCTGTCAATGGTAGTATTAGCTCCAATATCGACATTATCCTCAATAATTACGTTACCGATCTGCGGAACTTTATCATATTCACCTTCTTCATTTGGGGCAAAACCAAAACCATCTGCACCAATAATTACTCCGGAATGTATGATACAATTATCGCCAATTACCGTTTCTGAATAAATTTTTGCACCAGCAAACACACAAACATCATTGCCAATTACCACATTATCACCAATAAAACTGTTTGGATAAATTTTTACATTATTACCTAAAACAACATTCTGTCCAATATAACTGAAACTTCCTAAATACAGATTTTCTCCATGTTTAGTTCCTTCAGACATAAAAGATTGCGGTTCGACGCCGGTTTTATTTAGTTTTACCTGATTATAAAAATGTAAAAGTTTAGAAAATGCTGCATACGCATCTTCTACCTTAATTAGTGTGGTATTTATTTCCTGCTCTGGAATAAAGCTGTCATTAACAATTGTTACTGTCGCTTTTGTAGTATATATATAGTTAATATACTTTGGGTTAGCCAAAAAAGTAAGCGATCCTTCGTCTCCTTCTTCTATTTTAGAAAGCTTAGAAACTTCTGCATTGGGATTACCAACAACTTCTCCTTCTAAAATTCCTGCTATTTGTTCTGCTGTAAATTTCATCGCGACAAAAATATAAAAAATAGATTTTAAATGTTAATTTTAGATAAGTTGTTTTGGAAAACAGATGTAATATTTTGTCACCAATTTAGATAACGATTTCAAATTCAGCTGATCAGACGCTTCAACCACATCTTCAACTGTTCTGTCTTTTTTCAAAATACGAATCGGTTCTGCCTCTTTACTGTACGCCTGATTTTTAATTTTCCCTCTAAAAATGAAATATCCCGCCTCTATTTGTGAAATATGATGCGCTTCTGCAAATTGCTCTTTTAGGGTCTGAGACTCCTCCATCGAAACTTTCTCTGCACTTAATTTTATCTTAAGTAAATCTCTGTTTATGATCATTTTACACAAAGTACTTAAAACAAAATCATCCTGCTTTTGCCACGCTTTTAAAGCACTGATAATATCGAAATCATCCAATTGAGAAAACAAATCCAGATTTTCGGCATCAAAATCATCCAGAGTTATTTTATTATGCATGAAATAAGAAAGAGGCTCACTGCACGGAAGTTCTACTCCCTTTAAAACTAATTCTTTTGCTCTTTTTAAAACCTTCATCAAAATTAATTCAGCAACAAGACTTGTTTTATGCAAATAGGCCTGCCAGTACATTAATCTTCTGGAAAGCAGGAATTTTTCAACAGAATAAATCCCTTTTTCTTCAATAACTAAAACGTCATTTTCTACATTCATCATCTGAATCAATCGTTCAGAATTGACATTTCCTTCTGCAACTCCTGTATAAAAACTATCGCGCTTTAAGTAATCCATTCGGTCCATATCCAATTGACTTGAAATCAATTGCAGCATAAATTTTCTGTGGTATTCTCCTTTAAAGACCTGAATTGCCAGACTTAATCTTCCGTCAAATTCTTCATTTAACTGATTCATAAATAACAGCGAAATGGCTTCATGATGCACATCTTCTACAATACTTTTTTCCATAGCATGAGAAAATGGTCCGTGTCCGATGTCATGAAGTAAAATGGCTATTAATAAGGCACATTCTTCATCATCTGAGATTTGAACTTCTTTAAAACGAAGGGTATCAATTGCTTTTTTCATCAAATGCATACATCCTAAGGCATGATGAAAGCGGGTATGATTGGCGCCGGGATAAACCAAATAAGACAATCCCATTTGGGAAATTCGGCGAAGACGCTGAAAATAAGGGTGCTGAATTAAATCGTAAACCAGCTCGTTTGGAATCGTGATGAATCCATATATAGGATCGTTGAATATTTTTAACTTGTTGATTTGAGTCACTATCTGGTGATTTTTTGATCAACAAATATAAGTAAATAAGTATAAACAGTTTGGTGTTTTTTATTTTAATATGAATTGAATGATTGTTATGATTTTCAATAAAGTACAAATTCAACCTTCATATTTATAAATAAAAACATATCTAAACTTTGGTAATTTTATACTATTTTTAATACTTTTTAAGTTCTATAACTTTAAATTGCAGTAAAATTAAATTGATTTATGGATAAGATAAAAATACTTTGGGTCGATGATGAAATCGATCTTTTAAAGCCTCATATATTGTTTCTAGAAAAAAAGAATTACGAAGTTACTACTTGTAATAATGGTCTTGACGCGATCGCATTATTTGAAGAAGATAATTTTGATATTGTCTTTTTGGATGAGAACATGCCCGGAATGAGCGGTTTAGAAACACTTTCTGAAATGAAAGAGAAAAAATCTGCAATCCCGATGATTATGATTACCAAAAGCGAGGAAGAATATATAATGGAGGAAGCCATTGGTTCTAAAATCGCTGACTATTTAATTAAACCGGTAAATCCGAATCAGATTTTACTTAGCCTAAAGAAAAACCTGGATGATTCCCGACTGATTACCGAAAAAACAACCTTAGATTACCAGAAGGAATTTCGAAAAATTTCCATGGAACTGGCAATGGTTAATTCCTATGAAGACTGGGTGGAACTTTATAAAAAATTAATTTTCTGGGAACTGAAATTAGAAGATATCAACGATACGGCGATGATCGAAATTTTAGAATCTCAGAAAGTAGAAGCAAATTCGCAGTTTGGAAAATATATTGAACGTAATTATGAAGACTGGTTTGAGCCAAAGGCAGAAAAGCCAATTATGTCGAACACACTTTTTAAAGAACTGGTTGTTCCTGAAATTAAAAAGAAAGATAAACCGATTTTGTTTGTTGTAATTGACAACCTTCGTTACGACCAATGGAAATCTTTTGAAACTGTTATCTCTAATTATTATAAACTGGAGAAAGAAGTTCCTTATTATTCTATACTTCCAACTGCCACACAATATGCACGAAATTCTATTTTCTCCGGTCTGATGCCTTTGGAAATGGAAAAAAAACATCCTGAATATTGGAAAAATGATGTAGAAGATGGTGGTAAAAACCTTTATGAAGCCGAGTTTTTATCTGCGCAGTTAAAGCGTTTGGGTTTAAATATAAAGGAAGATTATTTTAAAATCACCAATTATGCCGGCGGTAAAAAACTTGCAGAAAACTTTAAAGCCTTAAAAGGAAACGACTTAGTAACCGTGGTGTACAACTTTGTAGACATGCTTTCGCACGCTAAAACAGAAATGGAAGTAGTAAAAGAGTTAGCTTCAGATGATAAAGCATATCGCTCTTTAACTTTGAGCTGGTTTAAAAATTCTCCTTTGTTAGAAATAATTCAGCAGGCTCAAGTTTTAGGATTCAAGCTAATCTTAACAACAGACCACGGGACAATTAATGTAAAAAACCCATCTAAAGTGGTTGGAGATAAAAATACAAGTCTGAATCTGCGTTACAAAACAGGCCGTAGTTTAACTTACGAACAGAAAGACGTATATGTTATTAAAGAGCCTAAAACCATCGGTTTACCTGCCATAAATATGAGTAGTTCGTTTATTTTTGCTAAAAATGATTTCTTTCTGGCTTACGTAAATAACTATAATCATTATGTGAGTTATTATAAAAATACGTATCAGCACGGCGGAATTTCATTAGAAGAAATGATTATTCCGTTTTTGGTGTTCAATCCTAAATAATATTTCGCCATGAATTTCACGAATTGATACGAGTTATTTTTTAAATAAAAAAGTAAATTTTATTCGTGAAAATTTGTGAAATTCGTGGCAAAAACGCAAACCAATGAATATCGTATTTTCATTAGACCAAATCAGGGAAGCCACTGAGCAGATTTTAGCGCAGAATCCTCATAAAATAATTCTCTTTAACGGAGAAATGGGAGTTGGTAAAACAACTTTAATCAAGCAGTTATGTAAAAGTCTTGGTATTACGGATGCGACCAGCAGCCCCACTTTTTCTTTAGTAAACGAATATCAAATTCCAAATGGCAAAAAAGTTTACCATTTTGATTTTTATCGAATTAAAGAGGAAACAGAGGCTTTAGATATGGGCGTTGATGATTATTTATATTCCGGAAACTGGTGTTTTATTGAATGGTCTGAGAAAATTGAAAGTTTAATTCCTGATGAGCATTCAACAATAAACATTGAATTACGGGATGATGGAAACAGAGAATTAATACTAACGTAAAAGGTTAAAAAGATTTTTATTTACTTAAAAAATAACTTAACATTCCCCTTACAGTATTAGGAGATTTTTTGCACTAATTTTAAAACTTTTTACGTAATTTGTACCCTTAATTTTTGCACAACTCATGTCAATCACGTTAACTCCATTTACAAAACAGCAATTAATACCACAAGAAGAAAAACTTGAGGTTGGTCGTTTTAAAAGAGAACTTTTTATAGGAATACCTAAAGAAACCAGTTATCAGGAACGTCGCATTTGTCTGACTCCTGATGCTGTAAACTCTTTAACATACGCAGGACATCGTGTTATGATTGAGTCCGGTGCCGGAGAAAGTTCGAGTTATACCGACAAGGAATATGCCGATGCGGGTGCCGAAATTACCCAGGACACCAAAAGAGTATTTGGCTGTCCGTTCTTATTAAAAGTAGAACCGCCAACGCTGTCTGAAATCGAAATGATAAATCCGGAAACGGTTATTATCTCTGCTATTCAGTTAAAAACCAAAAAGAAAGCCTACTTCGAAGCTTTGGCACAGAAAAAAATTACTGCATTAGCTTTTGAATATATTAAGGACGAAGACGGGTCATATCCTGCTGTAAAATCACTGAGTGAAATTGCCGGAACAGCTTCTATTTTAATTGCTGCCGAATTAATGATCACAAACGAATTTGGAAAAGGACTTTTATTTGGCAACATAACCGGCGTCCCTCCTACCGAAGTGGTTATTTTAGGAGCAGGAACTGTTGGCGAATTTGCGGCAAAAACCGCAATTGGTCTTGGTGCAAATGTAAAAGTCTTCGATAACTCTATTACAAAACTTCGTCGTTTACAAAATAATTTGAACCAACGCATTTTTACATCAACCATTCAGCAAAAAGGATTATTGAAAGCATTAAGACGTTGTGATGTAGCGATTGGCGCCATGCGTGGAAAAGAACGCTGCCCGATTGTAGTTTCAGAAACAATGGTAGAACATATGAAAAAAGGCGCCGTTATTGTTGATGTCAGCATTGATACGGGCGGTTGTTTTGAAACTTCAGAAGTGACAACCCATGAAAAGCCTACCTTTATTAAAAACAATGTTCTTCATTATTGCGTACCGAATATCCCGTCTCGTTATTCTAAAACTGCTTCATTATCAATTAGTAACATCCTTACGCCTTATCTCCATCAGATAGCCGAAGATGGTGGTATTGAAAGTGCAATACGATGCAATAAAGGTCTTAAAAACGGGATTTATTTATATCATGGAATCTTAACAAATAAAGCTATTGGTGAATGGTTTGATTTGCCGGACAACGATATTAATTTACTTGTATTTTAAAGGAACTTTAATGTACCTTTGCCAAAAAATTATTTCATGAAGTTCGTAAACCGTTTTGCATATTATTTGATTGGTTTGGTAATTGGTTCTTTTATTGTATCAGCCGTTTTTATTGGAAAAGACACGAGATGTAATTATTTTCCGAATGCACGTGTTTTAAATAATCTGAGAACAAAACCTTTTCAATATTCGGAAAAAGCTATCCAGGTTCTAAATGAAAAATGGGTTGATACTGCTGATGTAAAAAATACATTAACTTATGGTGATGTAGATTTTGACCAAAGTAATGTCCCTGTAAAAAGTGGCAAGCTTTATATCATTGAAGGAAAGACGGTTAAAAATCAGGAAATTATCTTAAAAGTTATAAACTACGAAAACAAAGCAGTTTTAGAAGATATTGTAAAGAAATAACTCTTTTTTATTTCTCTCAGATTTGCCAATTAAGCAGATCTATTTGTTCTAAAATTTTCATCATTTCGACCGAAAGGAGAAATCGCATTAGTATTTCCGCCAGATATAAAATCAATCTGTGTAGAATTTCCAGTGCAATCTATCATTAAACCGAAATGGCAAAGTATTCCCTTTGTCACTTTGTTCCTCTAAACCTTTGACCCTAAAAAAAATCACCATTCAATTTCTTTTAAACCTTTAGATTTTAAAAAATCATTGGTTTGACTAAAGTGTTTATTTCCAAACCAAAATCCTCTGTTTGCACTTAAAGGTGATGGATGTCCGGATTTTAAAATATGATGTTTTTTAGCGTCAATCAAAGCGGCTTTCTTTTGCGCAAAACCGCCCCAAAGCAGGAAAACGACATTTTCAGATTCCTCAGATATTTTCTTAATCACCGCATCGGTAAATTTTTCCCAGCCTTTTCCCTGATGACTTCCCGCTTCAGATTGACGAACTGTTAAAGTCGCGTTTAAAAGAAATACACCCTGATCTGCCCAACGTTCTAAGTTTCCTGTTTTCGGCAGTGGTTTATTCAGGTCTGTTTCGACTTCCCTGAAAATATTTTGAAGCGACGGAGGAAAAGGAATTCCGTCATTTACAGAAAAACATAATCCGTTTGCCTGATTAGGTCCGTGATAAGGATCTTGTCCAATGATAACCACTTTCACTTCATCAAAATGACAGTGATCAAAGGCGGCGAAAATCTGATTACCTTTTGGATAACAAATTTTCGTCGTATATTCTGATTTTACAAAATCAATAAGTTCCTTGAAATAGGGTTTTTCGAATTCTTCATTCAAAACCGGTTTCCAGGAAGAATGCATTTTTACGTCCATTATTTTTTTATGCTAATTTCAGAAATAATTAGCTAAAATCATATTAACTAAAGCATAAATTTAGAAAGAGTTATCAATTTCAATCATATTGTTTTTGTACTTTTGTTGTTGCTTTCATAAAGAAATTAAATGATCAGTATCACAGAAAAAACATTACAAGACTTACAATTTCCAACCGTTCTCGAAACCATTTCAGATGGATGCAATACCGATATTGGAAAAGAAAAAGCTTTACAAATAAAACCATTTAGAGACAAGGAAGAACTGATGCAATCATTGATGCAGACGTCTGAATATGTGTCTTCTTTTCAAAATAATAATGCTATTCCTAATCACGGGTTTGATGCTATAACACATGAAATTAAGTTTCTGGCCATTGAGGACAGTTTTCTGGAAGTCGGCAGTTTTAGAAAAATTGCTAATCTTTCTGCAACCACCAACGTCTTATTAAATTTTCTTAAAAAATTTGACGACTATTACCCAAACTTAAATGCAAGGGCTTCGCGCGTCGAATTGACAAAAGACATTATTAATGCAATTGACTCAATTGTAGATAAATATGGTGAAATAAAAGATAACGCTTCTCCTACTCTGTCTGGAATTCGCCAGAATATGAATCTGGTTCGCGGAAAAGTAAACCAAAGTTTTGGTCTGGCTTTAAGTCAATATAACGGACTGGGATATCTGGATGATATCAAGGAAAGCTTTGTACAAAACCGAAGGGTTCTTGCAGTATTAGCCATGTATCGCCGTAAAGTAAAGGGCTCGATTTTAGGCAGTTCCAAGACCGGAAGTATTGCCTATATTGAACCGGAGGCGACATTAAAATATTCCAGAGAATTAGCGAATTTAGAATACGAAGAAAAGGAAGAAATTACGAGAATTTTAAAGAATTTATCCAATATAATTCGTCCGTATTTATCACTATTAATTGAATATCAGGATTTTTTAAGTGACATTGATGTCGTTGCCGGAAAAGCAAAATATGCCAATCGCATAAACGGAATTCTTCCGCATATAACAGAAGAAAGACGTCTTTTCTTTAGAGAAGCCTATCATCCAATTTTGTATCTGAATAACAAACAAAAAAAGGAAATCACACATCCTCAAACAATTGAGCTAAAACAAGAAAACAGAATTATTGTTATTTCAGGTCCGAATGCCGGAGGAAAAACAATCTCCCTTAAAACAGTCGGATTATTACAATTGATGCTGCAGTCAGGGATTTTAATTCCGGTACACGAGAGAAGTGAAACTTTTTTGTTTGACAGAATATTAACGGATATTGGAGATAATCAATCTATTGAAAATCATTTAAGTACTTATTCTTATCGTCTTAAAAACATGAATTACTTTCTTAAAAAATGTAATAGCAAAACCATGTTTTTGATTGATGAGTTTGGAACGGGATCTGATCCTGAACTGGGTGGCGCTCTGGCTGAAATATTTCTGGAAGAATTTTATCATCGTGAGGCGTTTGGAATTATTACAACGCATTATTCCAATTTGAAGATTTTAGCAAATGAACTTCCATATGCAACAAATGCAAATATGATGTTCGACGAAAAATCTCTGGAACCTATGTACAAACTGGCTTTGGGTCAGGCAGGAAGTTCGTTTACATTTGAAGTTGCACAAAAAAATGGAATTCCGTTTGGATTAATTAATCGTGCGAAAAAGAAAATCGAAGTTGGAAAAGTCCGTTTTGATAAAACTATCGCAACGCTGCAAAAAGAGAGATCTAAACTCGAAAAAACTTCCCTTAATTTAAAAGAGGAAGAAACCCGTGCGCGCGAGGAAAGTAAAAAGATGGAAAACATCAATACCAGGATTCAGCAAAAATTAGAGAGTTATCAGGAGTTATACGACAGTAATCAGAAAATAATTTATATCGGACAAAAAATTGATGACATTGCTGAAAAATATTTCAACAATAAAAATAAAAAGGAACTTATTGGTGAATTTTTGAAAATTGTAGAAATTGAAAATTCTAAACGTAAAAAAGCCACTCCAAAAGAAGTAAAAGCAAAAGTTGAAAAACAAAAAGAAATAGTTGCCGAAGTTCAGATTAAAGTTGAAGAAATTCGAAAAGAGAAAAAAGAGAAAAAACTTAAGCCAATTGTAGAAAAACCAAAACCAATTTTAAAAGTTGGTGACAGAGTAAGAATGCAAGACGGAAGATCTGTTGGAAGCATAGATTCGATCGAGAAAAACAAGGCTACGGTTAACTATGGAATTTTTACTTCCAAAGTAAGTTTGGATGAACTGGAGTTAGTAGAAGCTGTAAAAAAATAATTTCTATTGATTTTTTAGTTGTAAAAAACTGCTAAAATAGCCAAAAACTTAAATTAAGCCTTTTAATAAAAGATTTTAAAATTTAGACCAAAGAAGGTTGTTTATTTTTAAAGATCGATTAAATTCAATTTATGAAAGCGAATTTTTATTCATTTATTTTATAGAAATTAAAAATTCGATAGATAAAATTAATATAGAATTTATTCAAAATAAATCTTTAAGATTTTAACCTTTATAAAGTTTCATACGCAAAAATACAAGATGGATAATCTTCCAAAAAATAAAAAAATAATTCTTTTCGACGGAGTTTGTAATCTGTGTGATGCTGCTGTACAATTTATTATTAAACACGACAAAAAGGATGTATTCAGATTTGTTGCTTTACAATCGGATTTAGGAATTTCGATTTGCAAATATCTCGGAATTAGTTTTTCTAAAATGGATAGTATAATTTTATACAATCCCGGAACTGCTTATTTTTATAAATCTTCTGCTGTAATTGAAATTGCAAAAAATTTTGGAGGTTTTTGGAAACTGGTTCTAATATTTAGAATTGTTCCTATTTTTATAAGTGATCGTATTTACGATTATGTTGCAAAAAACAGATATAACTGGTATGGCAAAAAAGAAAGCTGCATGATTCCTACTGCGGAACTGAAAGCGAAGTTTCTTTAAAATTTAAATTCATTTGCACAATATTGTCATTTCGACGAAGGAGAAATCTCCACGAGAAACTCTACAAAGATTGACCTATTGGAACCGCGCTGCTTACGAGGATTTCTCCTTCGTCGAAATGACAAACTAGATTTAAAAAGATATAAAAAAATCCCAAATTCACATCCCGAGACTTCGGGAGGAATTTGGGATTTTTAATTTTTGAAAACTTAATTAAAATATTATCTAATTAATTTTCTGTATTTCAGACGTTTTGGAGTTAAATCTCCGCCAAGACGTTTCTTTTTGTTTTCTTCATAATCAGAGAAACTTCCCTCAAAGAAATAAACTTCTGAATCTCCTTCGAATGCCAGAATGTGAGTACAGATTCTGTCTAAGAACCATCTGTCGTGAGAAATAATTACGGCACAACCGGCAAAATTCTCTAAACCTTCTTCAAGTGCACGAAGTGTATTTACATCAAGGTCATTCGTAGGCTCATCCAGTAAAAGTACATTTCCTTCTTCTTTTAAAGTCATTGCTAAGTGAAGTCTGTTACGTTCTCCGCCAGAAAGTGCTGACACTTTTTTATTTTGCTCACCACCACCAAAATTAAAACGGGATAAATAAGCTCTGGAGTTTACCTGCTTTCCTCCCATCATAATTAATTCCTGACCGTCTGCAAAGTTTTCCCAAATCGATTTATTCGGATCAATATTAGAATGCGACTGATCTACATACGCGATTTTTACAGTTTCTCCAACAGAAAATTCTCCGCTGTCTGTAGCCTGCTCGCCCATAATCATTTTGAAAATGGTAGATTTACCGGCACCGTTTGGTCCGATAATTCCAACAATTCCGGCTTGTGGCAGAGTAAAGTTCAAATTATCATACAATAATTTTTCGCCAAAAGCTTTCGCAACATTTTTAGCTTCGATTACATTTGTACCTAAACGCGGACCATTTGGAATGTAGATCTCCAGATTTTCATCCAGTTGCTTTTGATCTTCGTTTAATAATTTATCGTAATTCTGTAAACGCGCTTTTTGTTTGGTCTGACGTCCTTTTGCTCCCTGGCGAACCCATTCTAACTCGCGCTCTAAAGTTTTTCTGCGTTTAGAAGCCACTTTTTCTTCCTGAGCCATACGGTTTGATTTTTGGTCTAACCAAGAAGAATAGTTTCCTTTCCACGGAATTCCTTCTCCTCTATCCAACTCCAAAATCCAACCAGCAACATTATCAAGGAAATATCTATCGTGCGTTACCGCAATAACAGTTCCTGCATATTGCGCCAAGTGCTGCTCTAACCATAGAACTGACTCAGCATCAAGGTGGTTGGTAGGCTCATCCAGAAGCAATACGTCTGGCTGTTGCAATAACAAACGACATAATGCTACGCGGCGACGCTCTCCTCCGGAAAGGTTTTTAATTGGTGTATCACCTTCCGGCGTACGCAAAGCATCCATTGCGATTTCTAATTTGGTATCGATTTCCCAGGCACCAAGAGCATCAATTTTGTCTTGTAAAGCTGCCTGACGGTCCATCAATTTATCCATTTTATCAGGATCTGAATAATTTTCTTCAAGACCAAATAAATCATTAATCTGATTGTACTCTTCTAAAACTGCCATAGTTTCAGCAGCTCCTTCACGAACAATTTCTATAACTGTTTTAGAATCATCAAGAATTGGTTCCTGTTCTAAATAGCCAACGGTATAACCTGGCTGAAAAACCACATCTCCCTGATAATTCTTATCAACACCTGCAATAATTTTTAAAAGAGAAGATTTTCCTGAACCATTAAGACCCAAAATACCAATTTTAGCTCCATAGAAGAAACTCAAATATATATTTTTAAGTACAGGTTTGTCTGCTCCCTGATAGGTTTTACTCAATTTTTGCATTGAGAAAATTACTTTCTTATCGTCTGACATTCTATTTATTTTTAATTTTAATTATTTATTTTCCTGAATTATCCAATTTAAAAATAGATTAAACCCTGCCTTTTAAAGCATTGAAAACCCATGCATTTGCTAAAAAACCTACTCCCACTGCGCCAAATCCCCATCCCGAAACATCACTATATCTGAAGGCTCCAAGCCCTATAAGCAACAATCCCATAAGTATCATTATAAAAGTAGCCCATCCTAAAACGGTATTTTTATTCATTCCCATAATTGTGTAATTATTTTAAACGTAGTAAAATTTTTAGAAAAGCAAATATCGTGAATTTTAATGGCTTAATTAAATATTTTATAGAGCATTTCTTTTAGCAAATCTGATTGCGGTAAAGCATTGGCTCCTACTCCTTTACTCTTAACATCAATATCTCTCAAAGCACCAACGATCTGACTCACTTTTCTCATCGGATAATTTTTTATAGCCAAATCATATTCCTTTAAGAAAAACGGATTTACACCAATTGCACTTGCCACGTTTTTAGGACTTTTATCTTTAAGCCCATGATATTTTAAAAGCTGCACAAAAAACCCGAAAACTAATCCGGTTGTCATAACCAGTGGATATTCTTTTGGATTGTGGGCAAAATTTTCAGCTATTTTATAAGCCTTTAACTGGTTTCGTTCGCCAATTGCTTTTCTAAGTTCAAAAACATTATAATCTTTACTAAACCCAATATTTTCCTCTATATGCTGCGGTGTAATCATCGTTCCCTGCGGTAAAATAATTTGAAGCTTTTCAAGTTCATTGTTAATTTTACTCAAATCTGTGCCTAGAAATTCGACCAGCATGGCATTTGCTTTTGCATCAATAGTATATTTTTTTCCGGCGAGAATACGTTTAATCCAGTCACCAACCTGGTTTTCATACAATTTTTTACTTTCAAAAACGACTCCCTTTTGAGCCAGTAGTTTGGTCACCTTTTTTCGTTTGTCAAGCGTTTTATATTTATAACAAAAAACCAAAACTGTAGATTCCATAGGATTGTCTGCATAAGACTCAATTTTATCAATTGTTCTGGACAAATCCTGTGCTTCTTTTACAATAACAACCTGGCGATCAGCCATCATAGGGTAACGTTTTGCTGTTGAAACAATATCGTCTACAGATACATCCCTTCCGTACAAAACGGTTTGATTAAAGCCTTTCTCCTCTTCTGCTAAAACATTCTGTTCAATATATTCCGATAATTTATCTATATAATAAGGTTCATCACCCATTAAAAAATAAATTGGCTTTATATTTCCGGCTTTTATATCGTTGACAATTTTAACTACTTCGTCCATTAAAAATTTTTTGTTTCAAGTTTAAAGTTTCAAGTTGTGCTGAATCCTAAAACTATTTTATATTTTTGTTTTATGCTTAAACTCAATTTCCCAGTCTACACTTTCCGATTCAAAAATAGCGAAAATAAAGTGTCTATTTTTGATGAAATCAGGAAAAAATTTATAATTCTTACTCCCGAAGAATGGGTTCGTCAGCACGTTGTTCATTATCTGATGAATGAAAAAAAATACCCCAAATCACTTATTAATGTCGAGAAAGTTTTAACAATCAACGGGTTGCGAAAACGCTACGATGTAGTAGTGTTTAATCCCGATGGTTCAATACATATATTAGTAGAATGCAAAGCACCGGAAGTTAAAATTTCACAGGCAACTTTTGACCAAATTGCCCGTTATAATATGACAATGCAGGCACGGTTTTTGAAAGTTACGAACGGACTAAACCACTTTTATTGTCAGATGGATTTTGAAAACGAGAAATATCAGTTTTTAAAGAGCCTTCCGGATTATAAAGAAAACCATTAAAAACAAATAATTAAGTACTTTTGGATAAGATAGCAGTTGTAATTTTGAATTGGAACGGTGTAAAATTGCTCGAGCAGTTTTTACCGTCTGTTATTCAATTTTCAGAAGGCGCAACAATCTATGTTGCAGATAATGACTCTACAGATAATTCAGTTGAATTTGTTCAACAAAATTTCCCTACCGTAAAAATTGTAAAAAATACCGGAAATCATGGCTTTGCAAAAGGCTACAATGATGCGTTACAGCATATTGATGCAGAAATATATGCCTTGGTAAATTCAGATATTGAAGTGACTGAAAACTGGCTTGGTCCAATCTTGTCCACTTTTGATAATGAAAATCAAACCGCGATCATTCAGCCTAAAATTCTGGATTTTAAAAACAAGCAATACTTTGAATATGCCGGTGCAGCTGGTGGTTTTCTGGATAAATACGGATATCCTTTCTGTCGCGGAAGAATATTTGACACGATAGAAAAAGATAATGGTCAGTATGACGACAACATCGAATTATTTTGGGCGTCCGGAGCTTGTTTTTTTATTAGAAAAACTGTTTTTCACGAATTAGGAGGTTTTGATGAAAGCTTTTTTGCACACCAGGAAGAAATAGATTTATGCTGGCGTGCATCTAACGAGGGACATATTATTAAATACAATTATCAGTCTGTTGTTTATCATGTTGGAGGTGCGACATTAGAACAGGGAAATCCGAAAAAAACATATCTGAATTTTAGAAATTCACTTTTAATGCTGGTAAAAAACCTGCCGAAGAGAGGATTATTTTTCGTGATTTTTTTCAGAATGATTTTAGACGGAATTGCCGGTATTCGTTTTTTTACACAAGGTAAATTCGGACATGCTTTTGCGATTTTAAAAGCACATTTGTCCTTTTATTGTCTATCTTTAAATTATTTGAAGAAACGAAAAGATTTTCAGATACAGCAATACTATACGGTAAAAAGCATCGTTTTCCTTTATTATATAAGTAAAATGACCATATTTAAAGAAATCTTTAACAGTATTCAAAATATTAAAAACTAAATTTGTAATCAAGTCTAATTAAAATTAAATTTATGAGAAAAATAGTTATCGCACTATCAGTATTAATGGCACTTACATCGTGTGTTTCTAAAAAGAAATATGCTGAGTTGGAAGCTAAAAACAAAGAAACTCAAGATTTGTTAAACTCTTGTACTGTAAAATTAAATACGTGCTTAGAAGAAAAAGCTGGTTTAGCTGCTACTGCAGAAAGCTACAAAGAACATAATAAAGATTTAATCAACAGCTCTAAAGATCTAACTATCTTAACTACTAAAGGTGCTGAAAATCTTGAAAAATCTCTTGAAAGTTTAAAAGAAAAAGATTTAAAAATATCCAGACTTCAGGATGCTTTAACTAAAAAAGACAGTGTTACTTTAGCATTGGTTACAAGTTTGAAAGGCGCAGTTGGTATAAACGATCCGGACATCGAAATCAATGTTGAAAAAGGAGTTGTATTTATCTCAATCGCTGATAAATTATTATTCAAAAGCGGAAGCTACGAAGTAAGTGACAAAGCTAAGTCTGTTTTGGCTAAAGTTGCTAAAGTTGTAAACGACAAACCAGATTTTGAGTGTATGGTTGAAGGTCATACAGATGATGTTCCATACAAAAGCAACGGAGTTATCTTAGACAACTGGGATTTAAGTGTAAAACGTTCTACTTCTATCGTTCGTGTGCTAACAAACGATCTTGGAGTTAACCCTGCTAAATTAATTGCAGCTGGTAGAAGTTCATATGTTCCTTTAGTAGCAAATGATTCTGCAGAAAACAAAGCTCGTAACAGAAGAACCCGTATTGTGGTTATGCCAAAAATCGATCAGTTCTACGATATGATTGAAAAAGAAATGAAAAAACAACAGAAATAATTTGTTGTCCAATTCATTATAACAAAAAAAAGCAGGTCAATGACCTGCTTTTTTATACTCTTAATTTACCTTAAAGCTGATTCAACAGAAAATTAAGAATAAACATTATCTTAAATTAACTAACTAAATTTAACTAATAATAAAGTTAGGCATAAATTTTAAATTATTACTCAATTAAAGTTTTTTTTTACAAAATATCCACATCTCCCTTACCTTCTCTCACAATAACGGGTTCATGCTCTGATAAATCAATGATTGTTGACCCCACATTATCTCCGTATCCGCCGTCTATCACCATGTCAACCAGGTTTTGCCATTTTTCAAAAATCAATTCAGGATCTGTAGTATATTCAATAACGTCATCTTCATCACGAATAGAAGTTGATACCACAGGATTTCCCAATTGACGAACGATTTCCAAAATAATATTATTATCGGGAACACGAATACCAACTGTAGTTTTCTTTTTAAATTCTTTCGGTAAATTATTATTCCCGGGAAGAATAAAAGTATAGGGACCAGGAAGCGCTCTCTTTAGAATTTTAAAAGTTGAAGTATCAATCTGACGCACATAGTCGGAAAGATTACTTAAGTCGTGGCAGATAAAAGAGAAATTAGCTTTTTCTAATTTTACTCCTTTAATTTTTGCAATTTTTTCCAGTGCTCTTGAATTCGTAATATCACAACCTAAACCATACACCGTGTCGGTTGGATAGATTACCAATCCTCCGTTCTGTAAAACTTTAACCACTTTTGCGATTGCAGCTTCATTTGGTTTATCGGGATATATTTTTATAAATTCGGCCATTTTTATATTTTAATTTTTTGAGAGGTTTGATGCATCATAAAGTTACGAAATACTTCATATCTAAAGTTACATTTATCCCACTACATCAAGTTTGGCAAATCTCAACAATAACTTCTTAATTCCCCCAACTTCAAATTTAATTTCTGCCTTTTTATCAGCGCCAACCCCTTCCAGATTAATCACTTCACCTTTTCCAAAACGTTCGTGCATTACAATATTTCCAACTGTTAGTTTACTGTCAAATAAATTTGCATTACCGCTGCTTACCGGAGCATTTCCCGAAACAGGTTTTAATTTACGGATATTTAAATCAGGTTTGGGTTCATTATTAGTAATATAGCTTGGCGGAGTTCCTCCAACTGGTTTTGATAATCTCAGTTTAGACTTATCAACATCACCAAAAATATCACCATCAATTGGAGACTTGTATCTGTAATTGCTTTCAGACGGAGTCAAATACTCTAAAAACTGACCGTCAATTTCCTCAATAAAACGAGAAGGTTCGCTATCTGTTAGTTTTCCCCAACGGTAGCGGGACTGAGCGTATGTCAAATACGCCTGATGTTCTGCACGGGTTAGCGCTACATAAAACAAACGACGCTCCTCCTCCAGTTCGCTTCTGGTACTCATACTCATTGCAGAAGGAAATAAATCCTCTTCCATACCAACAACAAAAACATGAGGAAACTCTAATCCTTTTGCTAAGTGAATTGTCATCAAAGCTACACGGTCTTCATCGCTTGTATCTTTATCCAAATCAGTTGCAAGCGCTACATCTTCCATAAATTCAGAAAGTGCTCCTCTTGCGCCGTCAATTTCTCTTTGTCCTTCTGTAAAATCTTTAATACCGTTTAAAAGTTCTTCAATATTCTGAATTTTTGCCATTCCTTCGGGAGTAGCATCTTTTTTCAATTCCTGAACCAATCCTGTTTTTTTGGCAACGTGATCGGTTAAATAAAAAGCATCCTGATTCTGATCAATAACCTGAAAACTCTGGATCATTGTAACAAAATCTTTCAGTTTATTTTTGGTACCTGTATTCAGTTTCAGATCAATCTTATCGATGTTTACCATTACCTCCCAGATTGAACGTTTGTAATGATTGGCAGCAATTGTTAATTTTTCGACCGTTGTATCACCAATTCCACGTGCAGGATAGTTAATAACACGAATAAGCGCTTCTTCATCTTTCGGATTTATAACCAAACGCAGATAACACAACACATCTTTAATTTCTTTACGCTGGTAGAAGGACAATCCGCCATAAATCCTATACGGAATATCCCGTTTTCTCAAAGCATCCTCCATTGCACGAGACTGGGCATTAGTACGATACAAAATCGCAAAAGCGCCATTATGCAATTGATTTTGCATTTTTTGCTCAAAAATTGTACTGGCCACAAAACGACCTTCTTCGGCATCAGTTAGACTTCGGTGGACTTTAATTCTGGGTCCGAAATCATTTGCCGTCCAGACTACCTTATCCAGTTTGGTTTTATTGTGTTCCATTACCGTATTGGCGGCTTCCACAATATTTCGGGTAGAACGGTAATTCTGCTCCAGTCGGAACATAATTACACCTTCGTAATCCTTCTGGAAATTCAGGATGTTATTAATATTTGCTCCTCGAAAAGCATAAATACTCTGAGCATCATCTCCAACCACACAAATATTCTGAAATTTATCAGACAAGGCTCTCACAATCAGATACTGAGAGTGATTCGTATCCTGGTACTCATCCACAAGGATATAGCGAAAACGATTCTGATATTTTGCTAAAACTTCGGGAAAACGCGTTAACAACTCGTTTGTTTTCAATAATAAATCATCAAAATCCATTGCGCCCGCTTTAAAACAGCGTTCTACATATTGCTGGTAAATTTCTCCCAATCTGGGGCGTTTTGCCATGGCGTCAGCTTCCACCAATTCCGGATTATTAAAGTACGCTTTTACCGTAATCAAGCTATTTTTATAACTCGAAATCCTTCCTAAAATCTGTTTGGGTTTGTAAATATCACGGTCTAATTGCATCTCTTTAATAATCGAAGAAATCAATCTTGCAGAATCCTGAGAGTCGTAAATAGTAAAATTCGAAGGATAGCCCAAATGATCTGATTCTGCACGCAGAATACGAGCAAATATCGAGTGAAAAGTTCCCATCCAAAGATTTTTTGCTTCGGTTGCACCAACGATATCCGAAATCCTGTGTTTCATTTCCCTCGCTGCTTTATTAGTAAAAGTCAACGACAAAATATTAAATGGATCCACTCCCTGATGCATCAAATAAGCAATTCTAATTGTCAAAACTCTGGTTTTTCCAGAACCAGCACCAGCAATAATAATCATTGGCCCGTCTTTCTTTAGAACAGGCGCTCTCTGCGCTTCGTTGAGCTGGTCAATATAATGTTGCATGAAATTTTCTCCTTTTATGCAAAAATAAGAATTTCTAAAGTAAGTTCCTAAGATGCTAAGTGACTATCCCTAAGTTTCGGGACTAAGTTTTTTTAGAAGCCCGGCAAAAAGCATTTTTTCAGTATAGTCTCCCGCTTTCGGCTATATCTTTTCCCCTATGCTGCGAGATTACGTCTCAATCGGGGGCTAAGGACAAACAAGTATTTTAGAAATGAAGGAAAAATCTTAAATTAAAATAGTAGCTTTGCGAAACTTAAACATAGTAGATGAACATACAGATTACAGAGACTGCAGAAAAAACATACTATCAGATTATAAGTAAATATTCAGAAACTAAAGCAGCTGTATTTTCAAAAAAGACGATTTCAATCATTGAAACAATTTTAAAGAATAATGGCATTGGCTCAAAATATAGGCAGACCTCATTTAGAAAATTCTTAATCTCAAATCAAGTTTATTTATTTTATAAAATAGAGGAACAGATTATTTATATCATTCTATTTTGGGACAATAATAGAAACCCTGCAGATTTAGAAATTATACTTTGTTCGTAATTTTTCTTTAAATTCATCAAAATTTATGGTTCTTCCTGCCTTAATATCTTCTTCACTTTTTTGAAGTTCCTGGATTAATATCTCTTCCGGAAATAGCAAATTTGTAATTAATTTTATTTCCTGATGGGTAAAAGTTTTTGATTTCAATTTTCTATAAAAAGTAGCATGTTTTAAATTCAACTTTTGCATGAAAAATTCAGCTTTATAATAAGATCTACTAATCAATTCCGGAAGACTATTAATGTAATTCTCGTAATTTTGAACAATTTCTATCATATTATGATACTTAAAATATTATTATTTGACAAATATATGTCAATAAAATGATATTTAAATAAGTGGTCTTGAAAAATTAAATCTTCTTCTCTGAAATTTAGTATTTTAATTATAAAACACATCATACGCAAAACGAATCAAAGTTCCGACTACAACAACCAAAAAGAAAATGCGAATAAAACCGTTTCCTTTATTAATCGCTAGTTTTGCCCCAAGCCACCCTCCCAGTCCATTGCTTACTGCCATCGGAATTGCGATTGTCCATATAATCTTCCCTTTAATCATAAACAAACAAATTGAACCAAAATTTGTGGCCAGGTTTACCATTTTAGCATTCGCGGAAGCGTGTAGAAAATCAAAACCTAAAAGTGCAATAAAAGCAACCACTAAAAAACTTCCGGTTCCGGGGCCGATAAATCCATCATAAAATCCAATTATAATACTAATTAAAACGGCATACATTATTTGTGTTGCGGGAGAATGATCTTTTGCAACGTGCTGACCGAAATTCTTTTTTGCATACGTGTAGATAAACAATAGAGACAATACCACCAATAAAAGCGGTTTCATAAAATCGTTACTCACCATAGTTAATATTGTAGAACCCAGAAATGCCGACGGAACCGCAAGACACATCATTATGATTAATAATTTCCATTGGATAACTACATTTTTCAAATATTGAAAGGCTGCAAAAGCAGTTCCGCTGAACGCCGGAATCTTCAAAGTCCCGATGACAGTCGAAACCGGCAGATGTGGCAGGAATATCAATCCCATCGGAGTTTGGATTAATCCGCCGCCGCCAACAATTGCATCAATAAATCCGGCAGCAAAAGCTGCTAAACACAGAAAAAAAATAATGTATGATTCCATTAAAACCCTATTTTGATAACACAAAAAACTAAGCTTCAAAAGTACTGCTTCCTTTTTGTTTATTACCTAAAATTTAAAGTGGATTTTTGATCAAAAAGTATATTTTTGCTTAAAAATTATTCAAATGGATTTCAACAAAATAATAGAACTTGCAAGTTATACTTTACCAGCATTAGTAACAGGACTTGTTGCGTATCGTTTTTTCGAACTGCACATCAAAAACAATGACAGAAAACGTGCTTTTCAATTAAATAAACAAGCTCATTCTGAGTCGCTTCCAATTCGCCTTCAGGCTTACGAGAGAATGACATTGTTTTTGGAGCGTATCAATCTGACAAAACTTTTAATTAGAATTGCACCCATTTCTCCCTTAAAACACGATTACGAAAATTTTCTGATCGACCAGATCGAAAATGAATTCGAACACAATTTAACGCAGCAAATTTATGTTTCGGAAGAATGCTGGACTATCATCACAACAGCAAAAAATGCGACCATTCAGCAAATTCGTAAAACTGCCATGAGCGATAAAGTAGAAAATGCAGATAAACTTCGCGAAGTAATTTTAAACGATTTATTAGAAAAACAATCGCCTAGTAACGCTGCTTTAAGCTTCATTAAAAGTGAAGTTGCTGATTTATGGTATTAAAAACAATTTCAGATTACTGATTTTAGATTTTAGATTACTGGCTTACAGAATCTAAAATCTAAAACTAAATCAAAATCTTATTATCGCTCATAACCTCAGATTTATTCTGAGCATATTCGTAGCCTTGCTCCCACCAGTCTTTCATAACGGTTTTATTAAATATAAGCGCATTATCAGTGAGTTTTATGGGAGTATAATATAAATTAAGTTTTACATTTTTATTATTTGCCATAAGTTTTCCTATAGCAATATCATGTTTTTCTACCTGATCCAGAGCAATTCGGAACAAATCGATCATTAACGAAAACGGATTTTTACCAATAACCGTTTTAGAAGTATTTACTTCTGTTTCCAGTATAATGACATCTATTTCGGTTGCTCCGCGATTGATGGCTTCCCGAATAGGAACCAGACTCGAAAATCCGCCATCGCCATATTCGCAATTGTTTTTTTCGACCAGACTCATAAACGGAACATAATTACTGGAGATCCAGGACCACTCACAAAATTCTTCATACGTGCAGTCTTTAACCGATTTATATTCTGATTCGTTTTTTGTAAAATTAGTAACCGTTACCACAACATCTGTTTTTAACTTTTTCAGCTGATTAAAATCAGATAGCGAAAAGTTATTCTTAATATATTTCTTCAAACCTTTACTTTCGCCGAATGTTCGTTTTCCTTTAAAAAACTGACGCATTACATTAAAGTGATTGATGGTCACTATATCTACTCCATCTTTATTTTTAACCACAAACGGACAAATATTAAAAATACTTGACATGGTTACGTTGGTATAAACCGAATGAATTTTCTGGATGTGTCCAAGAGCTAAATGCGGAATAAGTAAACTTCCTGTCGACGTTCCTAAAAACAAATCGTACTTCTGTTTTTTCTCTTCTATTAAATATTGTGCGACACCGCCGGCAAACGCGCCTTTACTCCCGCCGCCAGAAATAACTAATGCTCTCATAAATGGTAATGTAGGTTTTGTTTTTGGGTATTAT
The DNA here is from genome assembly GCF_039749035.1 of Flavobacterium olei. Taxonomy (NCBI): domain Bacteria; kingdom Pseudomonadati; phylum Bacteroidota; class Flavobacteriia; order Flavobacteriales; family Flavobacteriaceae; genus Flavobacterium; species Flavobacterium olei. Next base: position 59,379 of record NZ_JBDKWC010000008.1, on the reverse strand, counting down.
GGGGTTAAATTTTAGGTGTTGGAGAAAAGAAGCAAGAGGTAAGAGAAAAGAAGCAAGAAGCAAGAAGCAAGAGACAAGAAAACAGATTGTACTTTTATGAATCTTCTTATCTTTTAAATATCTTTTTCTACAGCGCGCATATTATCTTACATATAAAATCTTGTTTCTTTCTTCTTTCATCTTTCTTCTAAAATCTATATTCTTTTCTTCTATCTTCTTTCCTCTTGCTTCTAAAATCTATTTTCTATATTCTTTTTTCTATATTCTTTTATAAAAATCACTCTTTCAACAAACGATTCAATTGAAACTGTTCATCGGAGGTCAAATTAGGTAAAATTCTAGTAAATGAAGCGCGCATTTCGGTATTTTTTAGTAAAAGCCTGATGGTGTCTCTTCCGAATTTAGAAAACTGCCACATATGATGTGTAGTTGCTCCAACTAAATTACTGAGCACCTGATCGTTAATAATTTTAAAAGCAATTAGTTTTTGCAAAGCATTTTGTCTTGTCGTAGCTTCATATTTTGTTGACGAAAAAGCAATTAATTCTGTAATTAAAGCTTCGGGATCATTACTGTAACCAGTAGTGGAAAGCGCTAAAGAAAGCCACAAAGTTCTGAGGTTATAATCATTAAAACCAATCCATGTCTTAGATTTATCCAGATAAGCTGTTCTGCGATTGGGAAAATTTCGCCATAGCCAATAAAGTGCTGTCTCCTGTGTCTGATATGATTTATCATCCAAAAGCGATTCGTAATCCGGTCTAAAATCTTCCGGAATTTTAGTCATAGTTTCCGCAATATTTTGTCTCACTTTAATATTATTAGTCTGCATTGCCAAAAGTAAAAGCGACTTCTTATCTTCGTATTTTTCGTTCTCTAACTGATCTGTAACTGCAACTTTTACAGACTCATAAATATCTGATTCCAGAACATTTTTAAAAATATCTTTTTTTTCCGCCAACGGATTCTTTTTCAGTTTATCAATTTCCAGTCGTTTCTGAATTGTTTTGTTCTGGCTCAACAAGGCGTTTGCAGTAGGTGTATCAAAAACAGTAGATTCTAGCCAGGTTTTTTGGAATTTATCCAAATCAAAATTGGCTACTTTTTTAATTTCATCAAAGAAATTCTGTGTAGTTACAGTCTGATAGGAATATTTATTTAAATAACTTTTAATTGCTTTTTTAAATGCTTTTTCTCCAATAGATTGATGCAAAACAAATAATGCCCACGCTCCTTTTTCATAAAAAGTGAGCGAACTGGCTTTAGCATTCAAAACAGGAATAGTATCTGTTCTGGATGCAAACTTTATTTGCTGGGCCGTATCGTATAATTTAGTATAAAAATAATCTTCTCCGTAGATATCTTTTTCTGCAAGCAGGGCAAAGTAAGTGGCGAATCCTTCGTGAAGCCAATGGTGCGTGCTGCTTTCAGCTGTAATTAAATCTCCAAACCAATGGTGCGCCAGCTCGTGCGCATCTACATTTGTATAATTTCGATCACAAAAACCCGTAGAATCAACTACATAACGGGTCGCAAAAAGCGTTGAAGTGGTATTTTCCATTCCGGCATATAGAAAATCCCTTACCGGAATTTGTCTGTTAATCTGCCACGGGTATTTTACACCGATTTCTTTCTCCAGAAAATCAAAAATACGTTTCGAGTAACGATAGGTTGACTCAAAACGAGCTGAATCTTTAGGTTCATAATAATATTCTAAGGGAATTTTACTCTTTGATTTAAATTCTTTTTTATCAAATTTTCCAATTGCGATCATTAATAAATAAGAACTCATTGGCTTTTCCATTTGAAACTGCCAGTGATTTACATCTCCATTTGTTGTTTTTTGCTTTAAAAGTCCGTTAGAAATGACCTGATACTTTTTATCAAAAGAAATTCCAAGGTTAAAAACGAGTTTCTCATTGACATCATCAAAACTTGGGAACCAGTTGCTGGTATATCTTCCCTGCCCTTGTGTCCAGATTTGTACTTCATCATTTTCGATATCTACAAAATACAAGGCTTGTTTTGGTTTTGCGGAGTAATTAAACGTTAAATGATTTTCGCCTTTTTTAAATGGAAAAACCAGTTGTAACTGTTTTGTCGTATTAATAAAAATGATTTCTTTTTCATTGATTTTTACATTCGAAAATTCCATGTTTTTAGCGTCAAGCGAAATGGTATCACATTCTTTTAAAACCTCAAATTGAAAATCGACAGCTCCGGAAACTGTTTTTTCCTTCGGATTTAAAGATAATTGGGCTGAAACCGATTTAAAATCTACATACTGCGTTTGCTGAGCAAAAAGAAAACCGGTGAATAATAAAAAGATATATTTCATTGAAATGAATTTGAAATCGAAAATCCCAAAGTTACAAACCTTTCATTAACAAATAGAATGAAATTTGTAAGTTTACATCATAAAACCACATCATAGTGCCTGAACTTCGAAAAGCCATTTTTAACTGGAGCAGCGGAAAAGATTCTGCTCTGGCCTTGTATAAAATCCTTCAAAATACAGATTATGAAATTGAATGTTTACTCACCAGTGTAAACAAAGAATATCAACGAATTTCGATGCACGGAATTCGTGTGGATCTCTTACAGGAACAGGCAAAAAACATCGGAATACCATTAAAAGTCCTGGAAGTTCCTGAAATGCCTACAATGGAAATTTACGAGAAAGTAATGACCGAAACTTTACTGGAAATTAAACAACACGGCATCACCCATTCTATATTTGGAGATATTTTTCTGGAAGACTTACGTGTGTATCGCGAAAATCAATTAGAAAAAATCGGTTTGAAAGGTGTTTTTCCTCTTTGGAAAATTCCAACTAAGAATTTAATTCAGGAATTTATTTCACTGGGTTTTAAGACAATAGTAGTTTGTGTAAACGAAAAATATCTGGACAAAAGTTTTGTTGGCAGAATAATCGATCAGGATTTTATAAATGATTTACCAAAAAATGTAGATGTTTGTGGTGAAAACGGTGAATTTCACACCTTTACTTTTGACGGACCAATTTTCTCTAATCCAGTTGATTTTGAAATTGGTGAGATTGTGTACCGCAAATATGAAAAACCCGCAAAACAGGAAACAACGAATACAGCCTGCGATACAAACGATGATACCGCTTTCGATTTTGGTTTTTGGTATTGTGACTTAATTAAAAAATAAATATTTCTTTGGAAATTATTGTGCTGACAAAAAATCATGCTTTAAATAATAAGACTATTCTTTGTTCAACATTTAATAGTTTATAAATGCTATGTTGCAACAACAACTCTTTTAGAATTACTCAGAATACATTTTAAGTAAATTCGTTACTGTATTCCAGTTTCGAATCGTAGCGGTCACATTTAACTTTTTCTCGATATATTTTTGGTCAAAACGCGTTTTACCGGCACCAACATCATACTTTATAAAAATTCTGTTTTCATCAATGCTGGCTTCATCCGGTTTAAACTGGCTGATTTTTAAGTCATTAATGTTTTCTTTTTTCAATTTCGTTGAAATAAATGCCACATAAAGTTTCTTAGTATCAATATCTTTTCCCTTCAGAAATGGATTATTGGAGAAACAAGATTCCAGATCTTCTTTTGTAATCATTACAACCGGAACTTCGTGCCCGAAAACTTTAAAAATTTCCTGTTTGATCGTAAATCCAACTTTTGATGCCTCTTCATCACTATCAACAAACACATTTCCAGATTGTAAATAGGTTCTGATGTTTTGAAAACCCAGACTCTCAAGCATCGTCTTTAATGCTTCCATTTTCATCATATTATGTCCTGAAACATTGATTCCGCGTAAAAGAGCTAAATGTGTTGCCATTTTTTTGAGTATTTAAAAAAATAAAAAGAGCATCCAAAAATGAATGCCCTTATATTTTACAAATGTAGAAATTTATTTAACTTTCTCGTACTCTAAATCCGGTCCGTCGCAATTTTGCCAGGTACTGAATAGTTTTTTTGATGAGTTGATGAACAATATTTCTTTTGGCTCAGCAGAACAACTGCCGATAATGTCGTTATCTTTTTCGTAAGTCAGTTCGAACTGTATCTCATTTGGTGTCTTTGTAACCACATAAGTACCAGATACTGTAATCGATTTATTGTCTCTTAATCGCGTTTTAGTGAAGGTTCCGTTTTCATTAAAATCATACGATTCCTTCCATTCCAATGCATTAGAAAAACTGATTGCCGGTGTAAAAGCAGATGACATTTTTGTGAGTTCCCAGTTTCCAAAATAATCCACATCGCCAGTTGCCACCGCTTCATCGCTGGAGCAAGAAACTAATGTTATAATTAGAATAAGTAATATACCTATTTTTTTCATTTCGGTAGGTTTTGGCTGGTTATAATTTTATATACGTCATGATTTCTAAAATGGTTTGTGTTTCAGACATAACTATATTTTACAAACGTCATAAATTGAAATTTATTGTATGTAAAAATAATTAATACATAAAGTTAAAATCTTACATTATTCTGTTAAAGTATTTCATGCTATCCATTAAATCAAATAAAAATATTAGGTAATAATTAACATTCAAAAACATGAATAAGGTCGAACATTTTCAAATTTCCCAATTAAAATCTATCTTCGCTTTTTAAATTTATTTTCAATTTAAAATTCCAAATCAGTCTTCAAAATATAAAATTGCCAATTAAAAACTTTACAATTAATGTCTGTAAATCTTCTTGAAACTCCTATAGAATACCTGAAAGGTGTTGGCCCAAGTCGTGGTCAGTTGCTTCGGAAGGAATTGGGTATTCATAAATATGGAGATTTGGTTAATTTTTTTCCGAACAGATATATTGACCGGACCCGATATTACAAAATTAATGAACTACAGAATACAGGTTCTGAAGTTCAAATCATTGGAAAAATTATTCATATCAAGACGGTTGAATTTGCAAAGAATAAAAAGCGTCTTGTTGCCTCTTTTGTAGATGAAACCGGGCAAATTGAACTGAACTGGTTTCAGGGTCAGAAATGGATTCGCGAAAGTTTAAAATTAAATGAGCCAATCGTAATTTTTGGAAAATGTTCCCTTTACGGAAGCCAGTTCAGCATGGCTCATCCAGAAATTGAATTACTTAGCGAGCACGAAAAAAGTCTCAGATCGGCAATGCAGCCCGTTTATCCTTCAACGGAAGCACTTTCTAATAAAGGCATTTCCAACCGCACTATTAATAAGCTGATGGAGCAGCTTTTTTTGGAAACTCAGGCTTTATTTACAGAAACTTTTCCGCCATTTTTAATTGAAGAATTAAAACTCATTCCCAAACGTGCGGCTTTATTTAATATTCATTTCCCTAAAAGTGCTGATATTTTAGCAAAGGCACAATTCAGATTAAAATTTGAAGAATTGTTTTTTATTCAACTTCAGTTAATAACCAAAAATTTAATTCGGAAGCACAAAATTAAAGGGCATCCGTTTACAAAAGTGGGTGAACTTTTTAATGATTTTTACCAGAATCATTTGCCTTTCGATTTAACAAATGCACAAAAAAGAGTAGTCAAAGAAATTAGGACAGACATGGGAAGTAATGCCCAGATGAATCGTCTGCTCCAGGGAGACGTGGGCTCCGGAAAAACGATTGTTGCTTTTATGAGTATTCTTTTGGCGATTGACAATGGTTTTCAGGCTTGTTTGATGGCCCCGACAGAAATTTTGGCCAATCAGCATTTTATTGGTTTATCTGAATTTGCCGCAACTTTAAATATCAATATTAAAATTTTAACAGGTTCAACCAAAACTTCTCAGCGTAAAATTATTCATGAAGAACTGGAAAGCGGCGAACTTAAAATTTTAATTGGTACACACGCTTTATTAGAAGATAAAGTACAATTTCAAAATTTAGGCTTAGCGGTAATCGATGAACAGCATCGTTTTGGTGTGGAGCAACGATCAAAATTATGGAAGAAAAACGATATTCCGCCCCATGTTTTGGTCATGACCGCCACTCCTATTCCGAGGACTTTGGCGATGAGTTTGTACGGAGATCTGGATATTTCTGTAATTGATGAATTGCCTCCGGGAAGAAAACCGATCCAGACCGTACATCGTTTTGATACCAATCGTTTGAAGGTCTGGAAATTTCTTCGTGATGAGATTGCAAAAGGAAGACAGATTTATATTGTGTATCCGCTCATTCAGGAATCGGAAAAAATGGATTATAAGGATTTAATGGATGGTTACGAGAGTATTTCACGTGATTTCCCGCTTCCTCAATATTCGATTTCTATTCTTCATGGAAAAATGAAACCCGCCGACAAAGACGCTGAGATGAAACGTTTTTCTGAAGGAAAAACAAATATTATGGTCGCAACCACCGTAATTGAAGTTGGTGTCAACGTACCAAATGCCAGTGTTATGATTATTGAAAGTGCAGAAAGATTTGGACTTTCTCAGCTGCATCAGCTTCGCGGACGAGTGGGACGTGGAGCCGAACAAAGTTATTGTATTTTAATGACTGGACATAAATTGAGTTCTGACAGTAAAATCAGAATGGAAACAATGGTACAAACCAATGATGGTTTTGAAATTGCCGAGGTCGATTTAAAACTTCGTGGTCCCGGTGATCTTATGGGGACCCAGCAAAGTGGTGTTTTAAACCTTCAAATTGCCGATATTGTGAGAGACAGAGACATTCTTTCACTCGCCAGAAATTATGCAATGAAAATTTTAAAAGAAGACTCTGCTCTTCAAAAACCCGAACATGCTGTATTAAGGTCAATTTTTATCGAATTAACCAAAAAGAAAAACATTTGGAATTATATTAGTTAGAGTTTTTTTTTTGAAGGTTATAAGGTGTGAAGGGACAAAGGAACAAAGGGACAAAGTTGCAAAGGGACACAGACACTAAGACATGAGATATTGATTATTAAGTAATTTTATAATCAGGAACTTGAAACCTGAAACTTGAAACCTGAAACTTCAAACTTGAAAGAAACAAAACTCACCATTATACTTTGGTAATTAACTATTGTAGATGAATGTTTGTTGTGGCAACTTAAGTATTGAATTAGAACAAAATTTAATATTTAATTAAACCTTTTACGTCATTTTAAGTCTAATAAAAACCTTTGTACATACAAGTGTTAAATAAAAGCCAACAGTATTCGATTTGCCAACAAAAAGTTAAATTTGCAGGCTTACCTAAAAAACAAAACCTAATTTCTATTTTACCTCAATTTTATGAAAGTAAAACACCTCATTTACACACTTTTAATTATTTTAGTTGGAGGTTTTATCGCCTACAGGATCGTTTCTAATAAAAGCAAGAATGACGATTCTAAAAAATCAAACGATAAAGATTCTCCCACAACTGTTAACGGACTTGTAATAAAAACAGCGACTTTTGACAATAATTTATCTCTTTCGGGATCTATCGAGGCAAATGAACAAGTTGAAATTCACAGTGAAGTATCAGGAATTGTAGAAGGTATTTTTTTTAATGAAGGTGCTAACGTAACTAAAGGTCAGGTACTTTTTAAAGTAAATGATATTGAATTAAGAGCACAGCTTAGACAGGCATCTACAAAAGAAGGTCTGGCAGCAGAAAATAAAAGAAGGGCAAAATTATTATTAGAAAAAGAAGCCATTAGTCAGGAAGAAGCAGATATTGCAGCAGCCGACTACGCCTCTGCTCAGGCGCAAAGTCAATTAATAAGAGCGCAAATTTCTAAAACTTCCGTACGCGCTCCTTTCTCAGGAAAAATTGGTTTAAGAAATATATCTCCCGGGACTTATATTACTCCTACTGTTCTCGTGGCAAAATTAGTAAATACCGGCAAATTAAAAATCACCTTTTCTATTCCGGAAAAATATGCCTCGCAGGTGAAATCCGGATCTGTAATCGATTTTACAGTCTCGGGTTCAGATAAAACGTATACTGCAAAAATTTATGCTATTGAGCCCGAGGTTGCCGTTGCTACGCGAACGCTTCAAATACGCGCTATTGCAGATAATAACGACGGAAAACTTTTTCCGGGAACGTTTGCAGACATCAAATTACCTTTAAACATTATCAAAGACGCCATTGTAGTACCTTCTCAAGCTATTGTACCTATACAGGACGGAAAAAAAGTATTTGTAGCCAATAATGGTAAGGCAAAAGAAGTAATGGTCGACGCAACAACAAGAACAGATTCTTCTATTTTAATTTTATCGGGATTAAAAGCCGGAGATACTTTAATTACAAGTGGCGTAATGTCTTTAAAGAACGAAGCGCCAATTAAAGTGAAAGTAAAATAATGGTAGATTTTAGATTTCAGATTTCAGACCAAACGTCCGTAATTTAAAATCAAACATCTAAAATCTAAAATCATAGATATGAGTTTATCAACTACAAGTATAAAGAGACCTGTTTTAACCATAGTACTGAATCTGTTAATTATATTATTCGGTTTTATCGGTTATACTTTTTTGGGAGTTAGGGAATTTCCTTCTATCGATCCTGCACAGGTTTCAATCCGCACGAATTATACCGGTGCAAATTCTGATATTATAGAATCGCAAATTACAGAACCTCTGGAGAAAGCTGTAAATGCTATAGACGGAATTCGAAATATTACCTCCTCCAGTAATCAGGGAAGCAGTAATATTACGATAGAATTTAATCTGGACAAAGATCTGGAAGAAGCTGCAAATGATGTGCGTGATAAAGTTTCTCAGGCCATTAGAAATTTACCACAGGATATTGATGCTCCGCCGGTTGTTTCGAAAGCCGATGCGGATAGTGAATCCATTATTTCAATGACGGTTCAAAGTGATACCAGAAGTTCTTTGGAATTAAGTGATTACGCAGAAAATGTTATTTCGCAGCGGTTAGAGACTATTCCGGGAGTAAGTGCCGTGCAGATTTGGGGACAAAAACGTTATGCGATGCGATTATGGATCGATCCTGCAAAACTTGCGGCATATGGCTGTACCGTTGCTGAAGTCCGTACTGCGCTAAATGCTCAGAATGTAGAACTACCGTCTGGAAAACTAACAGGAAACAACACCGAATTAACTGTTAAAACCATCGGGAATTTATCCAGACCCGAAGAATTCAATAATATTATCATCCGCACCGACGGAGATAAAATTGTTCGTCTAAGCGATATTGGCGGCGCAGAATTAGGCCCTGAAAATATAGAAACCGGCTTAACATCTTCTGGTCTCCCGATGATCGGTCTGGCAATTGTTCCAATGCCGGGAGCTAACTATCTGGATATTTCATCAGAGTTTTATAAAAAGTATGAAGCTTTAAAAAATGATCTGCCAAAAGACATTAAACTGAACATCGCTCTTGACAATACCCAATTTGTAAAGAAATCGGTTTTAGAAGTTGTAGAAACTTTAGGTATTTCTATCGTACTGGTAATTATTATCATTTATTTATTTTTCAGGGACTGGGCAATTGCTTTCAGACCTTTAATAGATATTCCTGTATCGTTAATTGCTACCTTTTTTGTAATGTGGCTCTTAGGCTTCTCGATAAATGTATTAACACTTTTGGCTATTGTTCTGGCAACCGGTTTAGTGGTCGATGACGGAATTGTCGTAACCGAAAATATCTTTAAAAAAGTAGAAGAAGGAATGTCGCCAATTGAAGCGGCAATTAAAGGATCTAACGAAATATTTTATGCTGTTATTTCAATCTCAGTAACGTTGGCGTCTGTGTTTTTACCGGTAATTTTCTTAGAAGGTTTCGTCGGGCGTTTGTTTAGGGAGTTTGGTGTCGTAATTGGGGCGGCTGTTTTAATTTCGGCCTTTGTTTCGCTGACTTTAACGCCGATGCTGAATGCCTATTTAATGAAAGGCGGTGAACAGAAAAAATCGAAATTTTATATTAAAACAGAACCATTTTTTGAGAAGATGAACAGCGGATATGCGGAAGCACTTTCTAAATTTATGAATAAAAAATGGATTAGTTTCCCAATTCTAATTGTCTGTTTCGGATTGATTTACCTGTTTTTTACTATTCTGCCTAAAGAGACTGCGCCTTACGATGATCGTAGCTCTGTAACCATGCGTATGACGACTCCGGAAGGTTCTTCTTATGAATATACGAATCGTTTTATGCAGGAAATATCACAATTGGTTGATGATTCTATTCCCGAGAAAAAAGTGAGTCTTGTTATTACAGCACCAGGCTCGGGAGGTTCGGCAGCAAATTCGGGTTTTATCAGGCTTTCTTTAAAAAATCCGGAGGAAAGAGAAAGATCCCAGAAAGAAATTGCAGAAAAATTATCAAAGTGGACAAAAAAATACCCGGATGCTAAAACATCTGTAATTCAGCAACCTACGATTGCGGTAAACCGTCGTGGCGGACTTCCGATTCAATATATTATTCAGGCACCGACATTTGATAAATTGAGAGAAAAGATTCCTTTGTTTATGGATGAAGTGGGCAAAAGCGATGTTTTTTCTATTACCGATGTTAATTTAAAATTCAATAAACCGGAAATTAATGTCACTATTGATCGCGAGAAAGCAGAAAGTTTAGGCATTTCGATTATTGACATTGCGCAGACACTACAGCTTTCGCTAAGCGGACAGCGTTTTGGATATTTCATTAAAAACGGCAAGCAATATCAGGTTATCGGACAATTTGATCAGAAAGACAGATCTAAACCTCTGGATCTTACATCGATGTTTGTAAAAAACAAAAAGGGAGAATTAATTCAGATGGACAACGTTGTAAAGGTTTACGAACAGAGTAATCCGCCGCAATTGTATCATAATAACCGCTATATGTCTGCCACAGTTTCTGCAGGTTTAGCGCCCCGAAAAAGTATTAGTGACGGTATTGAAGAAATGAACCGGATTAAAGCTAAAGTTCTGGACGAAAGTTTTACAACAGATTTAAGTGGAGAATCAAGAGATTTCGTAGAAAGCAGCTCAAATACTTCCTTTGCTTTTGGATTGGCGTTATTGTTGATTTTCCTGATTTTGGCGGCACAATTTGAAAGTTTTATTGACCCGTTTATTATTATTTTAACCGTTCCTATGGCGGTGGCCGGAGCATTATTTTCGTTATGGCTTTTCAACCAGACATGGAATATATTTAGTCAGATTGGAACGGTAATGTTGATTGGACTTGTAACCAAAAACGGTATTTTGATTGTCGAATTTGCCAATCAGTTGCGAGAACAGGGAAAACCAAAATTAGAAGCTATTTTAGAAGCCTCAGAAGCACGTTTACGTCCAATTTTAATGACCAGTTTAGCCATTGCTTTAGGAGCACTTCCGATCGCAATGTCGCTTGGAGCAGCTTCTACCAGTAGAATCGGTATGGGAGTTGTAATCGTAGGAGGAACTATTTTCTCACTGGCTCTGACACTTTTTGTAATTCCTGCAATTTATCTGATGTGGTCTAAAGCCCGAAAACACTATCCGGAGTTTGATCATATCGAAGAATATGAAAGAGAAAGCAATAAATAGAAGTCAAAGATCTGATGTTTGGAAAAGAAAAAAAGAATATGAATATCAAAAAAATATATTACGCTATACTAATTGTAGTCTTTTGCATTTTTGAGACAAAAGCACAGGAAGTTCTTACTATCGAAGATGCCATGAAAATAGCGTTGGAGAATAATTTTGAAATTAAAATAGCAAGAAATAATTCCAAAATTGGAGAAACAAATGTGACAGTCGGGAATGCAGGAATGCTGCCTACTGCCGCTGCAAATGTGGTAGATAATAATGGAATTATGAATTCGTCCCAAACCCGTCAGGACGGAACTACCACCAAATTAGATAACGCCAAAAACAATAGTTTAACGTATGGAGTAAGTTTAGGATGGACTGTTTTTGACGGAATGAAAATGTTCGCCCGACTGGACCAGTTAAAAGAACTGCAAAAACTTGGCGATGCCGAACTCAAAAGAACCATATTGGTTAAAATCGGACAAGTAAATTCTGCGTACTACGATTTGGTACAGCAACAACAACAGCTTGCTGCTTTAGATACAACAATTGTCATTTCAAATCAACGACTGAATTTAGCGAAAAACCGTTTCAGCATTGGAAAAGCTTCAAAATTAGAAGTATTAAATGCGCAAGTTGACCTAAATTCGGATCAGGTTGCTTTATTGAGACAAAAAGAATCGTACTCCAACTCGAAAATTTTACTGAATCAATACTTAGCGCGCGATCCAAAAATCGATTTTAAAGTCACGGACCAGGTTACAGTTGATAATAAATTAGTTTTGGCTGATTTAATGGAATTGGCTCAAAAACAAAACCCTGGCCTAGAAGCACAGGTAATTAATAAACGAATTGCCGAACTTCAGCTGAAACAAATAAAGGCAGACCGCTATCCTATTTTGAGATTAACCTCAGGGTATAATTTTTCTGAAAGTCAGTCGAGCTTAGGTTTTACAAGTGAAACATCTTCTAAAGGATTAAATTATGGTTTTAATGCATCTGTAAACATTTTTGATGGCTTTAATCAGCATCGTAATGAAAAGGTAGCAAAAATCCAGATAGAAAACTCGCAAATTGCTATTGAACAGCAAAATTCGATTCTTAACACACAGTTGAGTACTGCTTTTCAAACCTATTTAACAAATTTAGAGTTGATTGATTTGGAAGAAGATAACGAAGCTATCGCGAGACAAAATCTACAAATCACATTGGATAAATTTAAAATAGGAACCATCACAACTCTCGATTTTAGAACAGCACAATTAAATTATGTAAACGCCAAAGTACGTTACAGCAACGCACAATATGAAGCAAAATTATCTGAAATTGCATTAAAAGAATTAGCGGGAAATATTAATTTTTAATTTAAATTTGTTTTAAAAACAAGTTTAATGATATCCTATAATACCAAAGAATGGTTTACTTTTATTTTTCATTTTCATAAATCAGATACTGTTCGCAAACTGTATTCTATCATGATTGCCATTGCAGTTTACTCTGCCGTTGTCGGATATCTGGAAGTAGAATATTTTAAAATAGGAAAAAACGATTACATTCATAACATTCCTATTATGCACGGAATGCTTGGTTTTGTAATTTCTCTTTTGTTGGTTTTCAGAACTAATACTGCGTACGACAGATGGTGGGAAGGCCGCAAACTTTGGGGCGGACTTGTAAATAACAGCCGAAATTTTGCGATAAAACTTTCGGCAATCTTAAAAGATGAAAATGACCGAAAGTTTTTTAGAAAATATATTCCGATGTATGCCGATATACTTCATAAACATTTAAAAGATGAAGATACCAGCAAACAGCTTTTCGAAGACGTTGACTTAGAAATTGACCATCATAAACACAAACCCAATCAATTAAAGAGAATTATGTATCATAAAATCAATGATTTATATGATGCAAAAAAAATATCCGGAGATCAGCTTATCACTTTAAACAACGAATTGGTGGCCTTTACAGATATTTGTGGTGCATGTGAACGAATTAAGAATACGCCCATTCCCTACTCTTACAGTGCATTTATAAAAAAATTCATTTTCTTTTATACCATGACGCTTCCTTTCGGATATTCGGTGAGTCTTGGGTATTTTGTTGCTCCGGTTGTGGTTTTTATATTTTATGTTCTGGCGAGTTTAGAACTTATTGCAGAGGAAATTGAAGATCCCTTTGGTGATGATGAAAACGATCTTCCAACAAAAAAAATCTCCGAAAACATTAAAAAACATGTAGAAGAGCTGATTTAATTATCTTTAAAAACAGATATACAATCACTTTTAAATCCATAAAAAATGAGCTGGAAAAAACCACTTAATTTTTTCTTACTCCAAGGCGCAATCCTTATATTTGTAACCTTATTCAAGAATTAAATATCTAAAATGAAAATATCTTACAACTGGTTAAAACAATTTATTAAAACAGATTGGACATCTGAGCAGACTTCTGAATTACTAACAGATTTAGGTTTAGAAGTTGAAGTTGTCGAAAAATACGAAGCTATAAAAGGAGGTTTGGCAGGTGTTGTCGTGGGTCACGTTCTGACGTGCGAAAAACATCCCGATGCCGACAGACTAAATGTTACTACTGTTAATATCGGTCTGGAAGCTCCTGTCCAGATTGTCTGTGGCGCGGCAAACGTAGCGGCGGGACAAAAAGTACCAGTTGCAACAATAGGAACTGTTTTATATGATAAAGACGGTGCAGAGTTTACCATTAAAAAAGGAAAGATCCGCGGACAGGAAAGTCACGGAATGATTTGTGCTGAAGACGAATTAGGTTTAGGAACCAGCCATGACGGAATTATGATTCTGGCTGAAGATTTAGTTCCCGGAACTCCTGCATCTGAAGTTTTTCAAATTGCCAATGATGAGGTTTTCGAAATCGGACTGACGCCCAACCGTGCTGATGCAATGAGTCATTACGGTACTGCGCGTGATCTGAGAGCAGGAATGCTGCAGCGTGGCGTTAACGTCGAGTTGATTACTCCTTCGGTAAGCAATTTCAGAGTAGATATGCGTACGCTTAAAATTGATGTAAACGTTGAGGATTCTCATTTAGCGCCAAGATATTGCGGTGTAACCATTTCAGGAATATCTGTACACGAGTCTCCGGGCTGGTTACAGGATCGTTTAAAAGCCATCGGGTTAACTCCGAAAAATAATATTGTTGATGTAACTAATTATGTTTTACACGAATTAGGACAGCCTCTACATGCTTTTGATGCGGCAAAAATCAACGGAAAAGTTATTGTAAAAACTGTTGAAGAAGGAACCAAATTTGTAACCCTTGATGATGTTGAAAGAACTTTAAGCAAAGAAGATTTAATGATTTGCGATGAAAAAGGTCCGCTTTGTATTGCCGGAGTTTTTGGAGGTAAAAAATCGGGAGTTTCAGAAGGAACTACAACTATCTTCTTAGAAAGTGCTTATTTTGATCCGGTTAGCATTCGTAAAACAGCAAAAAGACATCAGTTAAGTACAGATGCTTCTTTTAGATTTGAGAGAGGTATTGATCCAACAATTACAGAATATGCATTAAAACGTGCTGCACTTTTAATTCAGGAAGTTGCGGGCGGTAAAATTACTTCTGATGTTATTGAGGTGTATCCTAAAAAAGTAGAGGACTTTTCTGTTTTATTAAATTTCAGCCATGTATCAAAAATTATTGGTCAGGAAATTTCAAAAGATACGATCAAGAAAATCCTGGTTTCTCTGGACATAAAAGTAAACAGTGTTTCTGATTCTGGTTTAGGTTTAACTATTCCTGCATATCGCGTTGATGTTCAGCGTGAAATTGATGTCATAGAAGAAATTCTGCGAGTTTATGGGTACAACAACATTAATTTCTCTAAGAAATTTAATGCTACTGTTGCCAATTCGCCAAGAACAGAAGATTATAAAGTACAGAATGTAATTGCTTCACAATTGAATTCTCAGGGATTCCATGAAATGATGGCGAACTCATTAACAACAGCTGCTTACGCTAAATTATCCACTTCTTTAAAAGAAGAACATAATGTTTCGATGCTGAATCCTCTGAGCAGTGATTTGGCGACGCTTCGTCAATCTTTATTGTTTTCGGGTCTGGAAGCTGTTTCATATAATATCAACAGAAGAAATTCTGATTTAAAATTATTTGAATTCGGAAAAACATATCATAAATATTTGAACGGGTATGAAGAGCACAAACATCTTTCACTATTAATTTCAGGAAACAGAAATAAGGAAAGCTGGGCAAATCCTCAAAAAACAACAGATTTCTTTTTATTGAAAGGATATGTAAAAGCAATTATTTCCCGTTTGGGAATTGAAAAGATTTCGAATGCACCTGTTCAGTCTGATATTTTTTCTGAAGGAACTGCAATCACTTATAATAATGATATTTTGGTTGAAATGGGGGTTGTTAAAAAACCTATTTTAAAGCATTTCGGAATTAAGCAGGATGTGTATTATGCTGATTTCAACTGGGATTTGGTTTTAAAAATCATTACCGGAAAAATCAAATACACAGAAATACCTAAATATCCCGAAGTTCGCAGAGATTTAGCATTATTGATTGATCAGAATACCACTTACGAAAGCATCTTTAATCTGGCTAAGCAAACCGAAAAATCACTTTTAAAAGACATTAATTTATTTGATGTTTATCAGGGTGATAGATTACCGGAAGGTAAAAAATCGTATGCCCTGAGTTTTACTATTCAGGATAATACTAAAACTTTAACCGACGCTCAAATTGACAAGATTATGTCCAAACTGCAACAGACCTTCGAAACAGAGCTTGGAGCTACTTTGAGATAGTTTTTTGTTATAGTAAGTTTATTTAAGCGCTAAGCCGCTAAAAATTATAATAAAGTCCGCAGAGTTGAAAAACAACTTTGCGGACTTTGCGCTTATAATACAGATGAAAATAATGGGGATTTACGGTTAAATATGAACAGTACACATCAAACAACAGCCAAAATACAGATAACCTAAGTGACTTCTTTTTTGAGTCCGAATTAATAAGTTATAGCCGCAAATACCGGATACTCGTTTATTTTTTCTCTTCCGTTAAGAAAAGTCAGTTCCATGAGGAAATTGCACTGCACTATTTCGCCACCTAATTTCTCTACCAATTCGCAGACTGCTTTTGCTGTTCCGCCTGTTGCCAGAACGTCATCGTGTATTAATACTTTGTCTCCTTTCTTAATTGCATCTGTATGCATTTCAAGACTATCAGAACCATATTCTAAGTCGTAAGAAGCCGAAATTATTTCGTAAGGAAGTTTTTTTGGTTTTCGAACGGGAACAAATCCTGCATTCAACTCCTGGGCCAACAGCATCCCAAAGAAAAAACCACGTGATTCTGCACCGACCACTTTATCAATTTTTTGATCTTTTAAAGAATCAACCAAAATTTTTAAGCAGCTTGTTCTCGCTTCAGGGTCATTTAGCAGAGGAGTAATATCTTTAAATAAAATTCCTTCTTTTGGAAATCCCTGAATATCACGCACATAATTTTCAATCTTCATTTTTTTTAATTTTTATGTTATTTTTTGCTTGTTTATCTCACATTTATGCCTATATTTGCACCCGCTAACAGCAAGTAACAAAATTACAAAAAATTAGCGAAAACAAAAAAGGCCTCGTGGCGCAACTGAATAGCGCATCTGATTACGGCTCAGAAGGTTACTGGTTTGAATCCAGTCGAGGTCACTCTTAAAAAAACGCTAAAACGTAAGTTTTAGCGTTTTTTTTATGCAAAATCCGCATTAAAAGACTTATTACCATAAAAGACAAACCCTCGCATTGCTGCAAGGTTTTGTCTTCAATTCTTTGACGAAAAATCATTGTGTAAACCCGTGGGGACGTTTTCGTCATCAGTATTCTGTCTGGCATTATATAAATCCCCTTTCGTTAAAATAATTTTCTAAATATGTTTTAAATTTTATCCAAGTTAAAATCTTTAATTTTAGATTTCATATAAAAAGACATTAGCATTGTGCTACTAAAAAAATCAATTAGAAGAATTTTGATTTAGATAATTATTGGATGCTAAGTTTCATGAAAATTAAATTTTAACTTTTAATATCATATCTTCAATTACAGAAAGCGAAATTTCCGGGTTGGCTCCCGGCGCTTCAGCAACAAGAGCTCCTACTGCACAGGCAAAATCAATTGAATCCTGTGGATCTTTTGCGTTTAACAATGAAGTAATCAAAGCGGCCAGAAAAGAATCTCCCGCGCCAACTGTATCGGCAACTTTAACTGGATATCCTCCATTTTCGTAAATTTCTCCTTTCCACAATAGCAAAGCTCCGTGTTTTCCTTTGGTCACGCACATTGCTGTTGCTTTAGTCTTTTCTTCAATGAAAGCCATATTTTCTTCAAGGCTTTCAAAAGGAGAATTCATCGCCTTTGCAATTTCAAGTAATTCTTCGTCATTAAATTTAATGAAGTCCGCCGATTGCATAAGCAGATTCAGGCTTTCATAAGAATAATGCGGTTTCCTTAAATTCACATCAAATACTTTGTATACCTCATTTTGAAGCAATTCTTCCAAAGCATTTCTTGAAACATTGTCACGACAAACCAAACTTCCGTATATCAATACATCTGCTGCTGCAACGGTTGTTTTAGCCTGATCATTCAAAACTATTTTATCCCAGGCTGATGGGTAACTGATTTCATACGTTGCCGATCCTCGTTCGTTTAATGTAACGTTAACCAAGCCGGTTGGAAAGTCTTCAGAAATTACAATCGTATCTGTTTCAAGCCCCAAATTGCTTACCTGGCTTTTTATTGCTTTTCCGTCTTCATCATTTCCTACACAGCTAATCATGGCTACCTCGCAACCTAATGTTTTCATGCGCAAAGCAACATTCAATGGAGCTCCGCCAATCTTTTTTTCAGTGGCAAAAACATCCCAAAGTACCTCTCCGTATGCCACCGCCTTAAGGCTTTTTCCGTTATTCATTCTAAAATTATTTTATTATTGTTTTTATTCGGGTTGTGTTACCTGAAGGTTTGAGATTGTGGTCGTTTGTCCTTCAGCGATTAAGCCCCATTTGTTTTTGTCTCTTCCGTAAATGCGGTTGGTCAGCGCAGCTTTTCCGTTGATATAAAATGCCACTACACTGCCCTCTGCTATTATTTCAACATCGTATTTTGTATTTATCTTAAATGGAAATGGCAAACTTGTTACTTCTTGTGACGCCGAATTATAACCGCTTATTTTACCATTGGCAATATCTAAAACTACCTTATAATAGCTTCCTGCATCATTGGTATGAAAAACAAATCCTGTTGTTCCCGAAGCTTTTACTAAAGTAACTTCTGCTTTTATTCTGACTTTTTTTCCATTGCTTTTAAAAGTTACCATTGCTTTTTCTGAATCTCCAGACAAAGAATAAGTTCCGTTATTAGCTGATGCATTGGATGAAACCGCATCAACTTCAGCTCTTGCGTTCTTTTTAGAAAACAAAGCTGCAACCGATTTTAGTGATTGCGTCCCTAAAGTTCCATCTGAATTTTGAGTCAATTCATGGATTACCATATTTCCTGCCCAATCTTTATTACCTAAATCATTCTCAGGCGTCTTTCGGGCATTCCATCCAAAAACATATCTTTTATTTCCGTCAGAAGCTGTTTTTCCTGCATAAAAATATTCTCCGTCAATCCTGTCATTTTCAGGTTTTGTCCAAGGACCATTTAAAGATGAAGCCATTCTGTAGTGTGTTCCTTTATTCCCACTCCAATTTTCAGAAAATAGCAAATACCAGTAATTTCCCATTTTGAAAATATCCGGACATTCCATCATCAAATAATTATCTTCAGGAGTTGTAGTGTAAATCGGAGCCTGAACATCCCATTTTCCAGATGCAGGATCAGCACTTGTAAAATGCAGCAAAACGGCCTTTCTTCCCGGTTCTGTCTGCGTACTTACCAACATCGAATATTTCTTCAATTCGTCATTGTAAAAGACATGCGGATCTCTAAAATCATAATTGTAATAGTTCGCCGGAGCTGTAATTTTAAAAGTCGGCACTTTTTTCCAGTTTTTCAAATCGCTGCTTGTCGCGCATAAAACACTTTCTCTGGCATTTGACTGAACGAAAGCCGGGGTTTCATTGTGTCCTGTATAATAAAAGTAATAAAGGTTGCCAACTTTAACAGCTGATCCTGTGCCTATAGCAAAATCCGGATCTAAACTTGTACCATAAGGAATGGTTTGACCTTCATACGTAAAATGCGCCAGGTCTGCGCTCTGATATTCATGAATATCATGAAATCCCTTTCCTGCCGGCTTATTTTGCGCATCATGCAGAAAGTAAATATGGAATTTTCCGTTGTCGAAAAAAGGCATTATATCTCCCGTATAACCCGCGCTGTAATACGGATCGTTTGCGCCCATCCATTGCGCAGGGGGAACCGGGAAAACATTTGTTATTTCAGAATTCCCTCCTGAAATTGAACCTCCAATATAATTTTCATCCTGACTGCATGAAATCAGTGAAAAGAAAATCGAGGCAATTGTGATTATATATCTATATTTCATTTTGATTGAATTCTAAGTGGATTATTTTGCCGCTAGATAATTGATACTGTTTTGCGTCAGCAGTTTGATATTTGTAATAAATTCATTTGCCTGACTCGGTACCCCGCTGCTGTTGGTTTCATTGTACAAATCGTAAGCTCCCATCGAGATTACAATAACATTTTTATTGGTACTTGTATTTGGAAATTCAGCAATCGCAACCCTTCCGTCCAAAGCGTTATCCCAAGCTTCACTTGCCAGATTGGTTCCTCCGGTCTGATTTCTCCACCCTTCTCCATTATTGTACCCGCCCCATTCCGGTAAAAACCACCATGCGGTATGATTTAGTCTGAAAGTTCCGCTTTGCAATAAATTGGCCTTTCCTGTTTCGAAAGTCGCTAATCCCTGAAATATTGGATGGCTTTCATGCCCCACAAATGACATTCCCCATGAATTTCCGTCTACAAATCCATTTGGAGGAAAATCACCAAAAACATTATTAGGCCCTTTTCCTGACGGAACAATTCCTAAAGCATCAACATACTGCGAAGCGAAAGAAGTCAAAAGCAGATTTCCTCCATTTGTTCTGAAATTTTTCAATGCATTAGTAACGGCGGGATTATAAGCGACAGAAGGCAAATTTATCGCCGAATCAAAATGCCACCAAATCACATTGATACCACTTAAATCAGCACCGTTTTGAATACTTTCAAAAGAAATATATTTAGCTCCCGGGAAATTATCGAACAACCAGTTTGCAGCCGTTATTTCATCCATATTTGTAATTCCGGATCTTGTTGCAGCAGTTCCCAAAAATGCAACAGTTAGTCCTGTTACCGGAACTCCGACATTTGCTGTATAATTAACGCTTTTCCCACTTGATGTTATTACAAAAGTGACTGCATTTGTAAAGTCGATTGTTGTACCTGAAGCAGGCGAAACAGAAACTCCGGCTGTTGTTTCTATAATTGGTTTAAGGGACTTTAAATCCGTATTTTCAGGAAGCGTCATATTAATTGTTTTGCTAATGTCGTTTACCGTTGCTGCAACACCATTAATTGTAAAACTCTTAATGGGACTTAAAACTGTAGTTGTTACCGTATAATCTTTGTATAGATTCCCATTCATAACTCTGAATTTTACCGGATTTGTAAAATTCATTGCCATATTCAATTCAGGATTTGATGTTGCCCCTTCTTCAAAAGCAACTTCGGGTTTTATAGCTGTAATATCTGATCCGTACGGCATCACTACTGTAATTTTTCCTGTCGCCTGATCAATATTTCCTGAAACTCCGTTTAGTTTGAATGAAAGTACGTTTGAAGGCGAACTCACATCAAACCCGCCATTTTCAAAACTATTTTCGCAGGCAGTAATCATAAAAATCGTTACCAATACTATAGACACTTTGTTCCAATATTTATTTAAAGCTTTTTTCATATTGCTGATTCTTTAAAAATTAATAACCTGGATTTTGTTTGTACAATCCCTGACTGAAATTAATTTGCTTCAACGGAATTGGGCAATACTCCTCTTTATGCGCATCAAAAAAGGCATCCTGATAATACGTGCGTTTTGTTTTTTCTTTTGCATAAAAATCATTCATAACCTGATCAGTAATTCCCCAGCGGACAAGATCAAAGAATCGGCTTCCTTCCATTGCCAATTCTAAACGACGCTCCCAACGTAAAGCTTTGCGGGCGAAATCCTGTGTCCAGTTGCAATTGCTTCCGTCAACATACGTATTAATTTTGAAGTTGCTTACATAAGGCAATCTTCCTGTACTTTGTGCTGCTCTTCCTCTGATTTCATTAATCAGCGGCAAAGCTTCAGATTGTCTTCCCAGTTCAATCAAAGCTTCGGCACGCATCAAAATCACATCGGCATAACGAATCTGAATTCTATTTTTTGAATTTCCGTAAAACGGATCAATATTTACGACACAGCTGCAATTTGGGGCAACGTTTTCTTTTAAAGAGGCATAATAACCATAAGTTCCCGGAGATCGTACCCAAGCTTCAACATATAGAAATTCCGGATCATATTTATAGGGCAGACCAGGCATCGCAACTGTATGATACAATCGTGGGTCAACCGTAGTAGCATCTATATTTTTATAATCAAAATCTTCGTTGTTGTAAGTATCGAATTCAGGCAAACCATTTGCTCCTGTTTTAAAAGCATTCACCAGGTTCTGGCTTGGTTTATGAAAATCACAACAACCTAAACCTTGCGGCGTAGAAAGCACATCAGAAAAATTCAATCTTCCGTATAAAGTTCCATCGTTATCAGAAAATTGAATCGAGAAAATAGATTCCGGACCGTTCTCATAAGTTCCCGGCAAAAAGTTGTTGGCAAAATCAGGTTCCAAAGATGCTTTTCCAATTACTTTGTCCGTTGCAGCGATTACTTCCTGCAAATGCTGCTGGTTGATTCCTGTAACTTTAAAAGTTTCATCCTGAGTATAGGCCTGATACAATCTTGTTTTTGCTAAATAAGCATAAGCCGCTTTTTTATTGGCACGCCCCACCTGCGACTGTGCATCTGGCAAGTTATCGGCTGCAGCCTGAAAATCTTCTGCAATTTTATCCCACAGCTCCTCATTTGAAAGCACTTTGTTTGAAATCGTTTTATAATCTTCTATCGGAATATCTTCTGTGATATAAGGAACATTTCTGAACATGATTTTCAGCATAAAATAAAAATGTCCTCTTAAAAAACGCATTTCAGCCATGCGTGTTTTTTTTAGGGGATAATCCGCTTCTGAGAGTTGTTCTAAGGCTTTTAAGGCTTTATTGGCTCTTGAAACGCCTACATAGCTGATGTACCAAAAAGAATCTAATTCACCGAAATCCGGTCTGATATTATTTGATACTTCAAAAAAGTGAAAATCCTGAATATCATTTGTTCCGCTTCCTCCCTTGTAGGCATCATCTGAGCGTACATTTCCAAACGGCCATAAACTGTACGGAGAATCATAATGATCATTTCCTAATTGCGCATATGCGGCATTCATAAATCCTTCAACATTTTCAGGGGTAACAATATCTTTTTCTGATAATACACCACGGGGATCATTTTCTAAAAAATCGGAACAGGAAGCAAAGAAAACCATCGCTGCAAATCCTGCTGTATATAGTATTTTTTTCATTTTTTTAATCTTTTATTATAAAGTAAAATTAAGACCTGCAGTAAAAGTCGTTGGCTGCGGGTAGCCAAAACCTGCATTTTCCGGATCAACACCTGTAAAACTTTTAGCATCCAAAATCAGCAGATTTTGTCCGGAGATGTATAATCTAAAACTTTCCATGCTCAGCTTTTTCAGTAAATCTTTTGGAAGACTGTAACCAAACTGCAAAACTCTAAGTTTAAGATAACTTCCATTTTCTACATAATAAGTCGAAAATCTTGATTCTGCATTTCTGTCAACAGTTGTCAAGGCAGGAATTGTTGACTTTGTATTATCCAGAGACCAGGCATTCAATAATCGAGTTCCTTTATTTGAACCAACATCATCTACACTCCAGAAATCTGTCTGGTATTTTGTATTATTAATCACATCAACATCTGTCGCACCTTCCCAGAAAGTAGTAAAATCAAAGTTTTTATAAGATAAGTTCAAATTGATCCCATATAATAATCCCGGATTGGGATTACCAATCCATGTACGATCTTTATCCGTAATTGTTCCGTCGCCATTTAAATCTTTGTAACGAATCCTTCCAAGGCCTTTTCCTTCCTGAATTGCCGAGTTATCTACCTGATCCTGACTTGTAAACAATCCGTCTGTTACGTAGCCGTACATTGAGTTAATGGAACGTCCCAAAATATTATCATCTAATCCATCACCACCATAATTGTTTTTAACTTCATCAGGCAATTTGGTAATCTTATTTTCGTTAGCCGAAATATTTCCAGAAATATCATATTTCAGTCCAAAAGAAGTTTCATCGTGATAGCCTAAAGAAAACTCCCAACCTTTATTTTCCATGGAAGCTCCGTTTACCCAGCGATTTCCGCCCTCCCCGATAACTCCCAAATAAGGCGGCAATACCAAAATATCATCTGTTTTTTTGATGTAATAATCTACAGATCCGCTTAGTTTTTGTTTGAATAAACCAAAGTCCAAACCAATGTTGGTTTGCGTTGTAGTTTCCCATTTCAAATCATCATTTCCTGATTGTGTCGCAATAAAACCAGACGGAAGCAATCCATTTCCGTTTCCTGCAATATCGTAAGCCGTTCCGTAAGAAGTAGCCCATGTTGGGCTACCGCCAGCATAACTTGCCAGATAAAGTGAGTAAACAGCTGTATTGCTGATTTCCTGATTTCCGGTTTGTCCCCAGCCTGCTCTTAATTTTAAATCAGAAAAAACAGGAGCATTGTTTTTTATGAAATTCTCATTGCTAATCCTCCAACCTGCAGAAACTGCCGGAAATGTACCAAACTGATTGTTTTTTCCAAAACGAGAAGAACCATCGCGACGAATTGTAGCTGAAACCAAATAACGATTATCAAACTCATAATCGGCTTTTCCAAAATAAGAAAGCAAAGAATATACTGTCGAGGTTCCGCTTGTAAAAGATTCTCCTGTTCCTGCATCAGGATACATATAATCTGGCGTTTCGATCAAAAAGTCATTTTTACGCAAAGTATTTGTATCATATTTGTCTTTGTACATCTCCGTTCCGGCCATCAAATTCAGATTACTTTTTCCGAAATTCAAGCTGTAAATTGCCGTATTTGTCCAAGTCCATTTATCGCTTATAGACTGATCAATTGTAACCGAAGTCTGATCGTTTTGTAAATAACCCGATTTGTAGCTTCTTTGTAAAGTTCGTTTTTTGTAAAACCCGTAATCCATCCCGAAACTGGTTTTGATATGGAGGTTTTTAATAATTTCCAAATCAGCGTAAACATTACCAAAAAGGCGCAGGTAATCGTATTTATTGTCTTTATTATATTCTAAAAGACGTACTGGATTTTGTCTGTCGTTCATTCCTCCGACCGGTCCTCCCCAGCCAATTCCGTCAACGGTATGTACGGGAATAATTGGCAAAGCTCTCAATGCAGGATCTAAAACGCCAGGGTCTGTTACTTCGTTTGTGCGGTTTAAACTGAAATTTTCACCAATTACTAATTTTCCGTCGAAGTATTTATATGAACTGTTCATTCTCGCTGAAATTCGCTCAAAATCGGTAGTTTTTACAACACCTTCATTTCCGTAATAGCCCAATGAAAAAACATAATTTCCTTTATCAGAAGCATTTGAAACCGATAAGTCATAAGAATTGGCAATTCCGGTTTGAGATATAGCATCGTACCAATCGGTATTTGAAGCTTTTAACGTGTTTTGTGTATCCAAATATTCAGGAACTAGGACTTTATTGAGTTGCGGCTTATTGTCATTTACCGACCAGTCAAACTGATAACGCAAATTATTGTTATTCGGATTTAGACCGTCGTTAATATTTGCCTGCCAAAGAGCCTGTCCAAACTGATTAGCATTTAAAACATTTAGTTTTCTCGAGTAGTCAGAAAAAGAAGCATACGTACTGAAATTGATTCTCATTTTGCCTTCTTTTCCTTTTTTGGTTGTAATGATAATTACACCGTTTGAAGCTCTTGAACCATAAATACTAGCTGACGAAGCATCTTTTAAAACCTGGATTGTTTCAATATCATTTGGATTCAATTCATGCATTCCTGATTTTGTAGGCATTCCATCGATTACGTAAAGCGGATCTGTGTTGTTTAAAGTTCCAACGCCACGAATTACTACTTTTGTATTTCCTCCGCTTGGCGAACCATCTGAAGTCACTTTTACACCCGCAATTCGACCCTGTAACGCTTTTATTGGGTTTGGTTCGGGCTGTTTCATGATTTCCTTCATGTTTACAACTGCAACTGCCCCTGTAATATCTGTTTTCTTTTGTTTTGAATATCCTGTTACGACAACTTCATTAAGTTGATTGTTGTCTATTTTCAAAGTTACATTTATTGTTTTTTGCCCTTTTACGGAAATAGATTGTGGTGTATATCCAATAAAAGAAACAACAATTACAGCATCTGAATTTATATTCCCGAAAGAAAAATTTCCATCAAAATCTGTTACTGTACTGGTATTTGTACCCGATATAAGCACGGTTGCTCCCGGAAGTGGCATTCCGTCATCTGACGAAATTACTGTTCCTTTAATCCCGCTTTCCTGTGCTGTCATCATCAGCATTGGAAAGAAGAAAAATAGAAAATAAATAATTTTACTTTTCATGAGGTTAGTGGTTTTTAGTTAGTTTATATTTAATTGATTGATTACAAGGCTGCTCAGTTCAACTCCTTCGTTTGAAGAAACTGACAGAGAAGTGAATGGCTGGTTTGTAAAAAAGATTTCGGTTATTACTTTCTCGCCATTATTGTAAAATATCTCAATGGATGTTTTATCTAAAATGATTTTAAAAACTCCTTCTTTTTGATTTGCGTCTAAAGTTGCTTTGGTAATTGTTGAAGCAAATTTTTCTGAAAAATCGTTTTTTCCTGCTTTCGAACGATCCAGAAATAAGTAATGATCTGAATTATTTAATCCGAACGTTAAAGATTCTCCGTTCTCGTTTGAAAGTTTAAAAGTGTAAGTGTCCTGTTTTAAGTTTTTTACATTAAAATTGACCATTGCCTGAGTCAAATCGATTTTTCCTGATTCCACAATTGAAAGTTTTCCTTTTCCTTTCAAGCTTTTTCCTTTGATGGTTTTGGAAACATATTTATTAATTTCTTTTACCGGATTAGTAATCAAACTATAATCATTTCCTTTTTTGATTAACTGAATTTCGCGGGCAATTGTAGTGCTGCTTCTCCATGCAAATGTTGGAACATCTTGCGCGTACTCCCAGTTAGACATCCATCCGATAAATAATCGACGTCCGTCGGCACTTGGAACATTATTCCAGGTTACTCCGGCATAATTATCTTTTCCATAATCAATCCAAACTGCTTTTTCCTGTTCTACTCTTTTGGCAAAATTAGAATCCAATGTAAAAGTTGTGCCATCAAAATCTCCAATAAAATATTGTGTCCCAGAACCTCCGTTAGCGCCGCCGGGATTTAAACTCTGAATTAAAACCCATTTGGTTTCATTCGTTCCTTTAACTTTTATGGGAAAGAAATCCGGGCATTCCCAAACACCTCCGTGAGCTCCGATATTTTTTCCGAAATCAGATAAATATTCCCAGTTTTTAAGATCTTTTGATTTGTAAAACTGAGATCGGTCCTGAGCTGCTAAAACCAATATCCATTGTTTATGGGTTTCATCCCAAGTAGCTTTTGGATCACGAAAATCACGAATTCCAGGGTTTTTCACGACAGGATTTCCTTCCTTAAATTTCTGCCATGTAAAACCATTGTCATTCGAATAGGCAATATCCTGCTGCTCCACATCGATTTTGTTTTCTTTTTCTTTTGTCATATCATGCAGCGTATAAATCGCTACAATCGGAGCTGTTTTTCCCGTTCCTAAACCTGAGGTATTATTTGCATCAACAACAGCACTACCGGAAAAAATATATTTGTCATTTTCCGGATAAATCGCAATAGGCTGTTCTTCCCATTTCACTAAGTCTTTGCTAATTGCATGTCCCCAATGCATTGGTCCCCATTTATTTCCATCAGGATAATACTGATAGAATAAATGATAATATCCGTTGGCATAAAACATTCCGTTTGGATCATTCATCCAGCCTTTTTTTGGCGTAAAATGAAAATGAGGACGGTACATTTTTTCTTCTGCAGAAGTTGAAACTGTAACTTCTGTTTTTTGTGCGGCAGCCGAATATGGTTTACAGCCTGCTATTGAAAGTACGAGTGCACTATAAAATGTCAGCGATAGATGTTTCTTTGATTTCATGGTTTTTGATATTTTTTTTGGTTAGATTTTCACTTAATACTTCCAAGGAAATCCCTTTAGTTTCCGGCATTATAAAAATTACAAACAGTAATTGTAACACCATCATAAGCGTAAAAATTAAGAATACAACATCAGGTCCAATTTCTGAGAATAACATTGGAATTAAAGATGGAATAATTGCTGCCAGAACCCAGTGCACTGAACTCCCGAAAGCCTGTCCAGACGCACGGATATGATTTGGAAAAATTTCTGAAATAAAAACCCAGATTACAGCTCCCTGACCAATGGCGTGAGAAGCTATGAATAAGAAAAGGAAAATTGGCACAGATAATCCTCCCCAATTGAAATAAAACGAAGCCGAGACTAATCCTAAAGAAATAATATATCCTATAGAACCAATGTACATTAACAACTTTCTTCCTAATTTGTCAATTAATGCAACTCCTATTAAAGTAAATATAAGGTTTGTGATCCCGATTCCTATACTGCTTAACAAAGCTGTATTTTGTCCTAAACCTGCCTCTTCAAAAATCCTTGGCGCATAATACAAAAAGGCATTGATTCCAGAAAATTGATTAAAAAATGCAATTAAAAAAGCCAGCATTAAAGGAAAACGGTATTTTTTCATGAAGATGTTTTCATGTTTGGTCATACCATTTTCTCTAGAATCGTCCATGATATCTTTTAGGCTTGCTGTCGGATCTATTTGAAACAACACTTTGCTTGCTTCTTCATCTCGGTTTTTAGACAGCAACCATCTTGGGCTTTCCGGGATTGTAAGTATAAAAAGTATATAAATAAAAGATGGAATTGCCTGAACTCCTACCATCCAGCGCCAGGCGTTTTCTCCGATATCTTTCAATAAATAATTGGATACAAAGGCAATTAAAATTCCCAGTACAATATTAAACTGATACAAGGCTACTAATCTTCCGCGTTTGTCAGCCGGAGCAATTTCAGAAACATAGGCCGGAGCAGCAATGGTTGAAGCACCAACTCCCAAACCTCCTATAAATCTAAAAAAAGCAAAAACATAAGGATCATTTGCAAAAGATGCACCAATAGCTGAAATGAAATATAAAATTCCGATCCAGAATAGTGTTTTTTTACGACCTATTTTGTTGGTTGGAATTCCTCCAAAAATAGCACCTACAACTGTTCCCCAAAGTGCCATTGCCATAACAACGGATCCATGAAAAGCATCAGATGAATGCCAAAGAAGCTGCAATTTTTTATCAGCTCCAGAAATAACTACGGTATCAAAACCGAATAGAAAACCTGCCAGTGCAGCAGTAACAGACCAAATCAATATCTTGTTCATTGTAGATGTATTAAAAACTTATCGCTAAGATATCCGCAAAAAAAACAACTTATTTTTAATGATGTTACAATTTAATTCTATAAATACTGATAGTTTGACATTTACACAACAAAAGCCTTATTTACAAGGCTTTAGACAATTTAAATTTTATTTACGAAAACCGTGTAGTTTCAATTTTGTTACATAAGGTTTAAAATTGATACCTGTTTTGTATCAATTTTAAACCAATATCAATTGGAAGATTTATATTCCTTTGGTGAAATTCCAAATTTATTCTTAAAAGCTGTAGAAAAATAGTTTGGAGAAGAGAATCCCAATGAGTACGCAATTTCTGAAATATTCATGTTATTGGACTTTAAAAGCTCTGCTGCTTTCTCTAATTTTACATTATTAATATGGTCACTGATATTAATTCCGATGATAGCTTTTACCTTTCGATATAACTGAACTCTTGAAACCCCAAGTTTGTAAGCTAAATCTTCAACAGAGAATTTAGGATTTTCGACATTCAGCTTAATAATATCATTCATTTTAGTAATAAATGACTGTTCCTGATTGCCAAATTTAGATTCCGGTTCAACGCGATAAATGTTATTGGTATAATAATAACGAAGCTTTTCTCTATTAAAAAGCAAGCTGGAAATAGATTGTTTTAAAATCGAAAGGTTAAAAGGTTTTGTCAGATATTGATCGACACCACTCTGTAAACCTTTCAAAACTGATTCTTTATTGCTTTGTGCTGTTAAAATAATAATAGGAATATGTGACGAACGCAAATCTTTTTTGAGTTCTTTGCTAATTTCGTATCCGTCTTTGTCAACCAGATTAATATCACAAATGATAATATCCGGAACGATTTCCATTGTTTTTTCAATGGCATCACTTCCGTCTGAAGTATAAACTACGTATTCAACGGATAGTTTGGCTTTTAAAAATGTGACCAAATCTATATTGTCTTCTATAACTAAAAGTGTATGCTTTTCTGATTCAGAGATTGCGATGCCTTGATCTAAATCTTCTTCTATATCTAAATTCTCTAATATGAGATTCGAAGTGTTATTTAAACTTTCGTCTTTATTTATAATTTCAGAAGGCTGCAAATGACTGTTTCCTTTTAATAAGGTAATTACAAACTCACTTCCTTGTTTTGATTTGAGTTCGAGAGTTCCGTGATGCAAGAGCACAAATTCTTTGGAGAGATGAAGTCCAATTCCTGAACTGTTTTTATTATTATTTGAAGCTTTGAAAAAAGGATTAAATACATTCGACAATTCATTTTCAGGTATTCCAATTCCCGAATCTTTAAAACTAATTTTAACCGTATTGTCCTGATTTTCTAAAATAGAGATACTAATTTTACCGTTATCGGGAGTAAATTTAAAAGCATTTGAAAGCAAATTGAAATATACTTTATCCATCAATTCCCTATCGATAAATAATTCCAGATTTTTGTTTTTGCAAATAAGTTGAAAATCAATATTTCTGCGGGCAGCTTCCCCTTTAAAGTTAGTCATTACTTCGTTTGTAAAATCATAGATTTTAGTATTTGAGGTTCTTAAGGTAAATTTTTGTTCTTCAATTTTTCTAAAATCCAGCAATTGATTTATTAATCTGAGTAATCGGTTTGAATTTTTATGAATCAGTTTTACTTCGTCAATAAGTGCTGTTCCCTTAATTTTTTCATTCTCAATCAACGACTCTACATAACTCATAATAAGCGTTATGGGTGTTTTAAATTCATGCGAAAGTCCTGTAAAGAAATTCAATTTTGCTTCGTTGCTTCTTTGGGCAATTTGAGCCATTTCCTGAATTTCATTATTCTGATCAATTACCGTTTGATTGATTCTTTCGAGTTGCTTTTTCTTTCTCGAAATAGAAATAGTAGAATAAATACTGTAAATCGTTAAACTCAAAATAATCACCAGAAAAAAACTCAGCAACCGAACCAGATTATTCTGCGAAGCATATTCCTTTGCCTGTACATTTATTGCCCCTTGCTGTGACTCGATAACTGTTTGTTGCTGATCTACTTTATCCATTTGATTTTCGATAATCTCAGCGTTATTTTGATCGATAACAATGGTATTGAGGATATTATTTTTTGAAATTGGTTCTTTATTATACATTTTCAGAGCCAGTTTTAAGGCTTCATTTCCTCCTGTCGGATACAAAATAGTTCCGTCCAGAACACCGCTTTTCACCAATTCTATACCGCCGTTAACAGTATTTAATCCGTCAACACCAATAAATTTAATTTTCTTTTCTAATCCTAAGGTTTTGGCAGTTTCCCAGGCACTTAATGCCATACGGTCATTATGGGCAAAAATATATTCGATGTTTGGGTTTTGCGAAAGGATTGCTTTTAATGGTGCTTTAACTGATTCTCCCTCCCAATCGCCCTGAATTGTGTTCTCGACTTTAAAGCCATTATTTTCATTAATCACCTGATCAAATCCCAGGCTTCTTTCATAAGCAGGTGAAGAACCATTTGCTCCGGTGATTTCTATAATTCTACCGGAACCTTTGCTGTGCGAAATGATATATCGGGCTGCAATTCTTCCAATTTCAATATTATCAGCACCTAAATAAGCGGTATAATTTTCACCTTCAATTTTTCGATCCACTACAAGTACGGGAATTCCGGCTTTAATCGATTTTTCGACAACTGCCGTTAGAGGTTTAGATTGAATTGGAGATACAATAATAATGTCAACTTTATTAGAAATAAACCTTTCAATATCTTCTATTTGTTTTTCGACATTATTATTAGCGTCTTTAATAGTCAAGTCCACTTCTGGTCTTAAAGAAGCTTCAATTTTTATAGAGCTGTTCATTTGCTTACGCCAATCATCGGTGGTCATTGCCTGAGAAAACCCTACTTCTATTTTATCTCCCTGTTTTTGCTTACAGGAAATTAAACTTAAGGATGCTAAGAATAGCATCAAAGTATATTTTACAAATTGATACATGAAATTATGAGTTTATGTAAATGAAATTAGTTTTCAAAAAATACCTCCGTAGACCCACAACCTGTCAAAATAATTAGGAAGGATTATTTTGTAATGACAAGCGAGAAGGCAATATATAAAAGGTAAAATTAAACTTTTATTTGATGCACGCAAATTAGCGGTACAATATCTTAATACAAAATTTTATAGCAATACACCTTTGCAATTAATTTTTAAAAAAAACTTCCTATTTATAATTCAAAACATTCAGTTACGTTGTGCGTCATCAAATAAAAAAAAATATTGGTATGAGTTGTCTCAATCTCTCTACAATGTTTAACTGCTAATCCACCATTGAGTTTGCCTGTTCTAAACTGGGAATTTCTAGCGGTTTGGATTTTATTCTTGAACTATGAAATTTTCAGATAAACCAATATTTCTTTAACATCGCTAATCACTTCATATTAGATTTTTGGGAACCATTTCCCATACCAGATTAATTCAGGACGTGCGGGATTGAAGTGTAAATGGATGATTTATCAGTATATATAACGTTAACCTTATCTATCTGATTAGTTCATAGCTATTTTATAATTACAAATCATTATTCTGTAAAAAGAACTGTTCAATCCTCGTTAAATTTGATTAATAACAAGGAAAAAAACGTGCAAGCACGGCTATTGTCAAATTTGCTCTGGATAAGCTCAACAAAATGCCAGCAAAATTTAATTTAAAAAGATATAAAATGAAAAATTCAAATAAACAGGAAAATTTCCGTCATGACGACAAGAATTTTCAAAACAGCGATCCAAAAGGTAACTCTTATGATTCAGAAAACCTTGATAATGAATCGGGCGCTGAATCGAAAGATATAACTGAAAAGGATATTGAAGAAGATCTTAAAAATAATGATCCTTCTAAAGGATTTGAAACTCAAATTGATACTGACAGCAATGACACCGAAAATGCCTCTTTTGAAACTATTGAACCCGATCAGGATAATCCCGTTAAAAAGGAGTTCGAAATTGGGAACCTTAGCAACGATGAGCTAAAAGAAGATGAGCACAGCAGGGATGAAAAAGTAAATGGTGCAGTACATTTTAATAAACCTTCTGAGCGAAAGTTTTAATTCTAAGAATCTAATGCGCCTCAGCTGGGGTTTTACAGGGTTACAATTCTGTACCGCGGTCAAAGAGCGCATCAAATTTTTCTGGGATGCTATTGCGAAAAGCATCATTATGATTATTGTTTTACCGTATTAAAAGCGCGGTTAAACTTTCTGATTGTAACAATAAAGTATAATGAAAGATGGTATTGATACTGCAAGACACCTTAATGAAACGGCACAAGTATATTATGTATTTTAAGCATAATTGAAATGTATATGTATATTTACATCATCAAACTGTAGCGTTTATTATTGTTATCCAACCAAACCATTAAATGAATTTTATTAATCTAAAGTTTTCCAAAATAATTACGGCTCTGTTATTTTTTATTTTCTCATTGCAATGTGCTGCGCAGCATTCTAAAGAGGAATTACTTACCCTAATTAATAAAAAGAATCTGCCTTTAGAAAAAAAAGTGGAGTATCTGTCCGAGCTTAGTTGTCATTTTAGAAGAGCGGATACCATCAAGGCATATCACTATGCCCAGTCAGCACTTGCTTTAGCACGAAATGAAAAAGCTCTTGATCAAGAGGCTATTGCTTATGAGGCATTGGCAGATATTGCAAGGTATCAGGAGAATGTTCGCTGGCAGGTAAAATATGCAGATTCCAGCTTTTTACTGGCTGCCCGTTCCGGGAATCCTAAGGCTATTGCATATGCCAATTATGCCATTGCCTACCGACACGAAGCCGTAGGAATTACAGATAAGTATATCTATCACATGCTTAAATCGCTGGCTTATTTTGAAAAGCAAAAAATAAGATACGACAAACTGGTAAACGGATATGAAAATCTCGGAGGCAGTTTCAGCGACAATAATGATTTGAAGTTCAGCCGAAAATACAATAAAAAAGCGTTGGAATTAAGCTATGAAAGCCGCAATGCGTGTAACATTGCCAATGCTTCGACCAGCTGGGCACTATTTCTTGTAAAGACCGCAGAGCAAAAGTCACCTGCAGACCCAAAACTTCTAAAAACTGCTGAATCATATTATTTAAAAGCAATTAACTTGTTTGAAAAAGAACAGAAAAAAGGTACACTCAACGCTTCTTACGGCAGGACCTGCCTGAATTTGTCCAGTCTTTATCTGTATCATTTCTTTGAATCGCAACCGGAAAAGACCTTATTTTATCTAAACAAAGCAGAACAAGCATGTCTTAAGATTAACGTTCCTGTACAACTCATGGTAATGTACGGACAGCAGGCACAGTTCTACACCAATCTGGGTGACATAATAAATACAGAAAAAGTATTGCAAAAGATCGAGTTGATCATCACGCAAAATCCTACTGTTAATTCCAGATATCGTGCGCTTCTCTATAAAAACTATATGGATCTCGCTGAGCTTAAAAATGATTTTACCGCCTATAGAAAGTATTTCGTACAGTATGACAAAGCAGTTAGCATGATGATTGAAAAGGAAAACCGCGCCAAGGAGTACAATGCGTCGGTGCGATTTGAAACAGAAAAAAAATCACAGCAAATTGCAATGCTGCAGGAAAACCTTTCAGCACGCCAAAAAATCAACTACCTTTTTACAGCACTTTTAATTTTCGTATTCTTTACATTTTTATTTATGCTGCGCTCCTATCATTATCGCCAGAAATCCTATATAAAAAATAACCTGTTGCTTCAAAAAGCTAAAGAAGAGGCCATACTTTTATCTAAAATTAAAGAGGAAGAAACGGTTATTGCTGTGTTAGAATCGGAGCTTATGGAGAAAGAACTTCGCATTGCTCTTCAGGAGAAAAAATGGAATGAAGAGCAAAATAATAAGCTGCAACAGAAATTAATGACCAATAATCTGCATTTGGACAAGAAAAATGAAATTTTAAAAGACATTAAATCAAAATTATCTGAAATGAAAGCAGAAAAATCTGCTGATATTAATAGGCTTTCCAAAACAATAGACAGAAACATAGAAGTAGATGAGGAATTTGAACTATTAAAAACAAGCCTCGAGAATACAAATCCGGTATTTTTTTCAACGTTAAAAGAAAAAGCATCCGGCTCGCTGACCAAACTGGATTATAAATATTGCGGTTATATTAAATTAGGATTAAGTACTAAAGAGATCGCAAACCTAATGAATATTGAACCCCAAAGTATGCGAATGGCCCGGTATCGCATTAAACAGAAATTAAATCTGGACCGCGAAACAGATTTAGATTCTTATCTTACTTCTTTAGATTAATGACAGTCTCCAGCCCTTTATATACAAGGCATTACGCATTCTTGTAGATAGAAAATAGATGCTCAAAAGAAAATCTGTAGACAGTTTGTATATGTCTATGTTGCTTTTGACAAATCAAATAGATGTAGTTTTGGATTGAATTTAAAACTACATCAATGAACAAGAAAACATTATCGATCGTTTCGTACATCACCATAATCGGATGGATTATCGCTTATGTAAATTACAACAATTTACCTGTTAAAGATTCTTTAGTTAGATTTCATCTTAAACAAGGATTAGGAATTGCCATATTAGGTATAGTACTTTCAGTTGCTTTGACTATCATTGCTATTATTGTACCCACTCTTGCCACTATATTGAGTTTATTACAACTTGGTATTTTAGTATTGTGGATTATGGGAATCATTAATGCCAACAATGAGCAGGAAATTCCTGTACCTGTCGTTGGAAAATTATTTACTGATAAATTTGATTTCATTAAATAAAGTTATTTAGCCAGTACGAATGGAAACAATTTCCTACTGGCTTTCTGTCATTGAACCAAAAACCATTACTATGAAAACAGGCTGCTTACTTGGGATCTTCCTTCTCTTTTTTAATCTGATAAACTGTCAGATTATAGATAATAAAATACAAGGATACTATCAGGCCGAATCTGATTCTAATATGTATTCGTTTTTTGATTTTGATGGCAATGGTAAAGTAAATATCGCCGGCTTGGGGACCGGCGATTATTTTACCAAAGGAGACTCCCTTATTGTCTATCCGGATAAAAGCATTTTTAAATTTATAGTAAAAGGAAAGACGCTGACAGGAGTTTCGAAATGGGTTGGAAATAAAGCCTGGGTTAGAAAAGATACTACAACTACAAACAACCGGAAAGATGCCGCCCTGTCTCAAAATAAAGCAGCTTTATTATTTGAATATTATAAGCTAACCGACAGTGCTAAAACACTAGATTTTATGCTGGATGAGAAAATTAACAACTCTCATACCGAAAAAATCAGCTTGCTTTGCAATAAAGGACTGGGAAAAGCCTGTCTGGATTATTTCGGAATACTGTTAATTCAGGATCAGGGATTGGGATCGCTGCTGAAACCTGAAAAAAGTACAAAAGCAAAATCTCCTAATAAAGAAATCATTGCTTTGGGAAATAAAATTATTGCACAAGGCGAACTGGAGGGTTATACTGTATTAGGTTCTTATTATTATATTCTGGGAGACCAAAAAAAGGCCGAAGAGCTTTGGAATACCGGGGCAGATAAAGGAAGCCAGAAATCGGCAATGGCCTTGTTTCAACTCGAAATAGGGCAATAAATTAAACATGATATCATTTATACTACTCCTTATGCAGCTTGTAAGTCAGTTTGTTTATGACTTATTGAACTAAATTGTCAAGTAAGCTGTTTATTAATTATTATACTATTACCATCGAAATGAAAACAAAAACACTCCTATTCGCCGCTATGGTATTTCTTTTCTTTCAATCCTGTAAAATGGAAAATACACCCGAGGAATACTTCGATATTACCACATTAAACACCAACATTTTCTTTGAGTTTGGCTCCCGGGATTTCAAAAGAATGCAGCAGGATAAAAAGGGCGGCCAACTTATGGCTTTTGATGATAAAAGCACATTTGTTGCCAAATCTTATGAAGATCATATTCTCCGATTTAAAATTCCTTATCTGCAACAAGCTATAGATAAAATTAAAGATTTAAAACCCACAGATGAAACGGCTCCCATGATAAACGCCTCACTGGATCTCTTTAATTTTGTAAAAAAAATATACAAAACCGACTATCTTAAAACAGCGCGCCTGATGGACCAGAACGTTTCACAGGAAGAAATTGACAAAGCCATCTTAAAAATAGATACCGATAATGTACCTGAGTTTGACCGCAGGTATAAAAAATTACGCGATCTTGCGCTTCCATACGCAGAAAAACACGGTATCAAGGTTAAAAACTTTTAACTTAGCCCATTATTTAGTCCTGGCTTTTAATGCAATTTTTGGGTTTCCTTATACGATGCCATTTTTCGCAACTTTTATGTTATCAATTCTCCTTTAGATTT
Organism: Flavobacterium olei; assembly: GCF_039749035.1. Classification (NCBI taxonomy): domain Bacteria; kingdom Pseudomonadati; phylum Bacteroidota; class Flavobacteriia; order Flavobacteriales; family Flavobacteriaceae; genus Flavobacterium; species Flavobacterium olei. The sequence continues at coordinate 21,816 of NZ_JBDKWC010000008.1, read as the reverse complement.
GAATGTCTTTTATAACTTCGTTTGCTGTTAAGGTTGGATCACCTGATTAAATTTTAAAGCACAAGTTTGGCAAATTGTATTGTATAAGGTTAAAAAAACTTCAATAAAATAATTTTTTGTATAATTAAAATTCTTTTCTGATGTAGCTTTACATCTGATAAAAAAACTTTAATCGATTTTCAACGATTTATATAAAATTAGATTTATATGATATTCCATTCGTTAATACAGATCTTTTTCATTTAATTATTGGTGCTAATTTACTTTCTATTAGCATTGCTGACTAACATATACAAACAGTCATAAAAATCTTTTACTAAGACAAAAGCATTTGTAAGTGCCAACACTCTCCTGCCTCATTTTGACTACAACATTCCTCATTTAGACTTATCTTTAAAAATCCTTTTTTATGAAATTTACATTTTAAAAATTTATTAAAAATCGAAAAATTATTAATACACAAAAAGCAGTGCAACATTCCTGCTTTAAAAAATGAAGGGAAATGAAATAGCCTGAATTAAACAGTATTAATTAATTTTATTTAAATTTAAATGATGAAAAAAGAAGATCCGACCCACCGAAAATTTGATTCTCTTACTGATTTCCATAAGGCACTTGGTCTGCCAAAGCCACTACATCCTTTGGTCAGCGTAATTAATCTTGAGGATGTTAATGTGGTGCCAGAGGAACTATCTGAGAGGATGATTCTCAATTACTATAAAATTGCATACAAAACCAGTGTAGCCACAGTTAAATATGGTCAAAGTTATTATGACTTTAGCGAAGGAGGCTTAATTTTTACTGCTCCAAACCAATTATTCGAAAGTCCCGATGAAATTAAAAGGTCCGGTTATGTACTGTTGATACATCCTGATTTTCTTTTATCGTATCCTTTGGCAACTAAGATAAAGGACTATGGCTATTTTTCATATTCTACTAATGAAGCGTTGCATTTATCGGATAAAGAGAAAAACATCATTCTCTCTATATTTGATATTATTTTGGATGAATTAAACAGCCGCATTGACGATTTCAGTCAGGATGTAATTATTTCACAGATCGAATTATTACTAAATTATTGCAGTCGTTTCTACAAACGCCAATTCATTACAAGGAAAACCGTTAACAGTGGTTTACTCGAAAATTTAGAAGTTATATTGGAAGACTATTTCAATAATCACCAAACTTCTACCCACGGTATTCCTACTGTTCGATATCTCGCAGACCTTTTAAATTTATCACCAAGTTACCTCAGCGACATGTTACGGTCGTTAACCGGTCAAAATGCGCAACAACACATTCATAATAAAATGATTGAAAAGGCTAAGGAACTATTATCAACCAGTGAACTGACAATTTCAGAAATAGCGTATCAATTGGGTTTCGAGCATCCGCAATCCTTTAGCAAACTCTTTAAAACAAAGACGAAAATATCTCCCGTCGATTTTCGACATTCATTCATGTAGTTGGAGAAGCTACCAGACTTGAAGTCAACATCAAAAATATTCTGAAAAGCATTTGTATAAATGTAATTGATAAAGAGAAACAAATTCCACTAAAACTATACGGAATTTGTTTCTCATTTTTTTTTTTTTTCAAAATATTGAAAATAAGTGCTTTAACAGTCATTCTCATTTCGACTAAGCAAATCCTCAATTAGGCTACGTACTACGGCGTAAATCTATCAACCTTTGTGTATTGTTAAACTAAAATATTAAACGATGAAAAATCAAATTTCAGTAATTGGACTTAGTACAAATCCTGTTATAACTTACAGTCCCTTAGTAATGGCCGTTTCTGACAGACCTGTGGATCTGCACCTGAAAATATCTGCACCTGTGAATGGAAATAAGCTTCCTATTTTAATTTTATCGCATGGTCATGGTCCCTCCACCTATCTTTCTTCATTGAGAGGATTAGCACCTTTGACCGAGTTTTTCTCTTCGAAAGGCTTCATTGTAATTCAGCCAACACATCCCGATTCCAAAATCCTGGGTCTTGATCCTACAGGTCCCGAAGGACCATTATTTTTGAAATCAAGAGTAAAAGACATGCATTTTATTCTTGACAATCTTGACCAAATCTTAACTACAGTGCCAGGATTGGAAAATCGTGGCGACAAATCACAAGTATCTGCTATAGGCCACTCACTGGGTGCTCTTACATTGGGAATGCTTGCAGGTGCCGAAGTAACTGACCATGTAACCGGAGAAACTATAAGTATGCCCGATCCCCGATTAAAAGCGCGAGTTTTGATTGGAGCTCCTGGAAGTCCGGAAGGACTGAACGGTGATTTTGCACTAACAAATTATCCGATCTTAAAAGGCATTAACTATAAAACCATGTCTCTTCCTGCACTTATAGTATATGGTGATAAAGACATAAACCTCCATTTTTCAGACGTTGAAGCTTGGCGTGCAGATCCTTATCATGACGCTCCGGGAGATAAAAGTTTACTTACGGTATTTGGTGCAGAACACATCTATGGTGGCATTTCAGGATGGGATGTTGCTGAAACATCTGATGAAAACCCCGAACGTGTTGCTTTTGTCTGTGAATCTATTTTAGCCTACATAAATTCCTCAATGAATACTGGTGATGACAGTTGGGAACAATTAGAAAAAGATTTTCAAAAGGATCCTCATGCAAAAGCACGTATTGATAATAAATCATAAGTTCTTATCATAAATCTTTTCTGTTAGCATAACGAAATAAATATGTGTAGACTGATGAACTCGCAGTCTACACATATTTATACTTTATAAGGTTCTGTACAATAATCAGCTTTTTTATCTGGCGAGTATAACTTTCAGGGCAGAATTTTGCAATATAAATTTATTTTTTCTACGCACCTGCAGTTTTTTAATTTTATGTGCTTTTCCATTACCTTTTTTTCTAAGTAATAACTTAGAATTTATTTTTTACTGCTTTTTTGGATTGTGTCTTTGTTTGCACGTTGCTTTGGGTCAGAGTGCGGTGTGTATACCGCCCCGTCTTTAGCACTATTTCCGGGCCCATTTTCTACTCCCGTACCCTTCGTTTCCTTTTCTCCGGACGTTGCACTTTGAGCGCCGGTTATCGATCCAGATCTTGCACTTCCAGCATTCACATCACCAGAATTTGCAGACTGGTATCCCGTTGACTGAACACCTGTCGGCTGTGTGTTTGATCCTACTGCACCATTAGTTACGCCCGCAGAATCACTCACAGTTTTTGCCGTGGAGTTTTCTGAGTGTGGGTTTGGGTTGGTGTAAATTTCATCACTGTACCCATCCTGGTTTTTACATGAAAATAACAAGCAAGTCAGAGTAATACCCAATGTAATTGTTAATTTGATTTGATTTTTCATAATATAAGAATTTGGTGTCTATGATTCAAATCTAGAGCAAGCACAACTTCGGATTTTATAAAATTTCAATTTAATATTACAACTACCTCATCTGTAACTTTTTCCTTTGCTTTTTCATTAGAATACATTTCTAGCAACTCCTACACAGCTATTTTCAGTCAAAAAATATCTAAGACATTAATTCAATCTCAAAATTCTAAGTGCAAATTGGGATTTCGACTCATTCAGCTTAAAAAAGCAGTAACCAGTTCAATAACTTTACCGGGATTTTCCTCAATCATATAATGTCCACTGTCCAAAATCCCCTCGACTTTGCCATTACTTGCAAAATAAGGCAATCCCATTTTTATATAGCCGTAACTGGAATTGCTACCAATACCCAAAACGGGAATTTGCATGGGTTTATAGTGGGTAGCATCTTCTATATCTTGTGTAAAACTTTGATACCAGGCATTACTGGCCCGTATATTTTCGGGTTGGTCGTACACTGATGCATACACTTCCCTTTCAAAATCAGTCATTTTTTTATCATCCAGCATTACATATGAAAAAAGGTAGTCGAGCAAAAACCTGTATCTGCCCTCTAATAATTTTTCAGGCAGATTCTTAACCTGATTAAAAGCCATCCACCAAACATAAGGGGTGTTAATATCTATCTTATCGGTAAAAGTTCCCTTTGACGGTATGAGTGGCATTTGTAACATACCCTCAGTAGGATGTGCTCCGTCCATCACTATTAACTTATCAATTGCTTCGGGATAATTAAAGGCGTAACTCATTGCTACCATGCCGCCAATGTCATGGCCTAACAGATTCACTTTTTTAAATCCGAGATGCCTTACGAGATCATAGATATCTTTAGCCATTGGTTTTTTGTCGTAACCATTTTCCGGCTTTTCCGAACTCCCCATACCTCTTATATCAATAACCATTACATTATATTTTTTTGCAAGTTGGGGTGCGATTCGATGAAACGAATACCAGGTCTGAGGCCATCCCGGCAGACATAATAAGGGAGTGCCGCTGCCGCTTTGTACATAATGCAGCTGAACCCCGTTGACCGTTACATATTTATTTTCAAATCCGGGCCATTGTTTTATGAGCTCTTTATCAGAGTATTGGTCTGGACTATGCTCTTTATTTTCTACATTCATAATTTAACTTTTAAATATTATCTTTGACTTCAGACCACACCAAATCCGGGTATCTCTGGTTATCCAGTTCCTCGTGATGCACCAGAAACATACTATAAAGATATTGTGCCTGTTGCCATTTTGGGTATAGCTCATTTTCTCCTGCAGGGTCTTCTGCCCGTTGCATTTTATTGTAAGCTGAAAATCCTTCCATAGAACCCATATCCACAAGTTCAAATTCTGTGTTCTTGAACTCCTTGCTTAATTCAACTAAATCAAGAGGACTAATTTGGAAACTCGCAATTCGTAAAAACCTTGGTGTAGTACTATCTAGTGCAGCTTTTGCTGTAAATGCAGCAGTATCGTCCATAGTGGTAAAATCCATTCTCCAGTCAGCTTTATTCTCGTAGTAAGCGACGGTTTGAGATTTCACATTAAAGAGCGGCGTATTGTATCGCAATATATCGGCAAAGCAGCCATTAAAAATAGTCGTCGCTTTTATAGGGCTGCTGTCCAGATGTCTTTGAAATTCTTTGCGTAAGTCAAAATTTCTGTTTTCACCGTATGGTATACCGGTAAAGTCAGAGGAGAAATCCGAAGGTATAAAACGTTGTACACCAGCAGAAATAGCTGCATCTAAAATTTTTAACTGAGTATCAACAATTACATCATGCAGACCTGTAACTGCAGATACAACACACTGCGCACCTTGTAAAGCAGTAATCAGCTCTTCTCTATTAAGGAAATTAACCACAACAACTTCGATACCCATTTTTCTAATCGAATCTACTTTTTCGGGATCACTGCTGCTGCGGACAATTGCTTTAACATGAGCACCGTTTTTAATTAATTGGGCCGCAATTCGATACCCTAAATTACCTGTAGCACCAGCTACCACAATAGTGTTTTTCATTGTCATTATTTTTATAATGTAAAGTTAAAACGCCACTGGCTTTTAAAAAGCTACCATTTGGTAGGTAATTACTATTTGATGTTTTTTCGGATTCTGCTTAGAGCATTTGGAGTGATACCAAGGTAGGATGCAATTTGTTTGACAGGTACCCTCTTCATCAGTTCGGCATCCCGGATAAATTCCAAATAGCGCTCTTGCGCCGATAAGGTTTGAAAACTAATGATTTGGTCGATCATGCGAATAGCCATGTTTTCCCAGGTAATCCTGCCAAACTCCTGCCATGCGGGGATTTGTTTATATAACATTTCCATGTCTTTTTTATGGATGCAATACAATTCTGTTTTTTCGATAGCCTCAATATTAAAGCGCGTAGGGATTTGAGGGTTTAAACTTGAAATTTCTGTAAAAAATTCATCTTTGATAATTACCCATGCTGTTAATTGATCTTCATAATCTCCGTAGTAAAAACGCAAAGCACCAGATTTTATAAAATAATAATGATTGGCAATTTGTCCGGTTTTTAAAATAAATTGCCCCTTTTCAACTTTTAATTCCTGAAAATTCGACAAAATAACCTCCAGATCACTCTCTTTAATTTCTACTTTGGTCTTAATGAAATCAGTTAATTGCTGCATGGTTTATAATTGTATTATTTTGCTAAGATACAGACTGCATATTAACTTTAAATAAATTAACGGATAACAATTTCTATTGATAATGGTTGCTCTTTATTAGTTTTAGAAATAAATTCCTCCATTTCATCGTAAGATCTTATTTCATGAATAGTGAGTTTCAGATAAATCAAATCAAATAAGTTTTATTGTTTACTATATTCAAATCCCTGTATTCGAATTAATAAAAAAGTGGTTTATCTGCTGAAATCTCCCAAAGGATTGAATAGTTGTGTTTTTTGAAACAAAAAAGCCATTTCATCCTATTGATAAAATGGCTTTTAAGTGAACTGAGGAGAATTTAGTCTTTAATAATATTGAAGCCCATAATTCTTCCGCTTTCTTTTAAACGGAAAGTTTCTTTAACTGTTCTTGTAGTTGGGTTGTACTGGTTAACTCCAGAGAAACCGTCTGTGGTACTGTTCGATAAGAAATAAATTTCTCCATTATGAAAAAAAGGATTTTGAGTCGTGTAGAAATTATCCGGCGGTAAATTTAAACGGGTCGCTTTTTTGGTAAGCGCGTCGATTTCATTCCAAAACCAAACATCATCTCTGTATTTAACCCCGTGCTGTCCACCGCCATAGTAGGAAACTGCTCTCGATGGAATTGTAGTATATATTTTGCCATTGTGAGCAAAAAGCCTGTTGAATTCTGCAGGAAACTGATACGATTTCATATCAATTACGAAAGTAGTATCAAAGTTAACCTCTCCCTTTTTGATTCTAAGGATTTTTGAAGAAAGTGCAGAAGATTGTAGTTTCATATCACTTACAGAGGCAAAATACAAATCGCCTGTCACTTCATCCAGACTCCATAAAACGTGATCGATAAAGACACCTAAATTAGTTGTACCAGTCATTCTGGTCACGTTTTCTATTTTTTTTGTAGTAAGGTCATAGACTGCAATGGCAACATCAGCAGTTGATGGTGTTACCTGCCAGTTTCCGGCAGCTTTACTTCCTAACAATAAATCCAGGTATAATTTGTTGTCTCTTTTTGCGATAATCAACTGTCCAACAGATTCTAATGGCTGTCCTTCCGAAAGAGAAGAAAAATCAATCTCACCTGTTCTCTCCATAGTAGTTGGGTTAAATGTCTGAAGTTTTAAACCTCCTCTCACTTTGTCCCAATAGTAACCTTCTGATGCACTAACTACTAAGTAATTAGTTTCATAAGCATTGGACATTGAAGGTAAGAAACCCTGCTCTACGATTTTACCAGAAGCATCAATTCCCATTTTATTGATTCCCTGTTTGGTATTTGAAACATCATTTACTTTAAAAAGCGTTTTATCTAATGTCCTTCCGCCCAGAGAAGAGGCAACCTGAAGAAAAGGAAGTCCTGATAAATTAATTTCTCTTGATTTGTTGTCTTTTAAGGCATAGACTCCACCGCTCCAGTTGGCCGCACCATTATAAATAACCCATGTTTCATTTTTAGGCAGTGTATCGTCTGTATTTCCGTTATCCGGAGTGGTATTATCGTCATTGCTGCTGCAAGAAAATAAAAGCATACAAGCAGCCATTCCTGCAAGTACTGATCGAAGTGAATTGCTTCTTTTCATAAGTGATCTGATTTTTTGGTTTGATTTAAAAAAAATTATATACTAATTTGAGATGAAAAGACCTTCCCGGCCTCTGCACATTAAAATTGTCATAGAGATTTACATTTCCGATATTTCTGCATTCTGCAGACACAGTAGTTTTATAGGCAGAAAAATGATAATAAACACCAATATCATTTGAGAACTGTCCTGTTCTTCCGTCTTTTGGAATTATTAATGAGGTCTGAAAATCTTTTACTGGACCAAACAAAGAAGGTTCCTGATTTTTAGGAATGGCGACCAAAAAGAATCGGTGCGTATAATTAGCGTTCCATGTAAAGCGTAAGCCATCACCTTCACGAAATATATGTTTGAAAGATGCACCGGCCCAGAAATTTCCAAACAAAAACGGAATATTAGGAACTCTTGAATCGTTAAGATATTTGAAAGTCGATTCCTGAATTCCAATTCTTCTAATATCCTGATAGGTGACATTAAATCCGGTATTCAGCCAATTTAGCGGAGAATAATTGGTTTCAAACTCAAAACCTTTTATTTCAGTCTGTTCGTAATTAATGTATCTGCTGAACGGAATATCATATTGTAGAAAAATGCCGTCTTTTGCATTTCTGTAAAACAAATTACCCGAAAAAACAAGGCTGCTATTTTCTCTAATAATAGAATACTCCCCGTTTACATTTATATTATTGCTTTTTTCAGGCTTTAAATCTAAATTTTCTTTAATCAGGACCGCATCTCCAAATACCTCAGATTCATCGGGAAGACGAGTGGCATATTCATACGAGAACTTAATTAAATAGTTTTTTTCTGCCCATTTAAGGCCGGCGAGATATCCAAATTGGCTGTCTGATTTTGAGGACTTCCATGCTGCACCATAATTATCTGTTGTATAACCATTGGTATTGTAATGATAGAATTTGGCGGCTGTAATACCTTCCAGTTTATCATCAAACCATAAAGAGCGCCAGGCTAGTGCCATATTATCTTTTCTGTATTCTGCCAGAATCGTCATTACATCAATCCCTTCAATTGGAGAAATGGCTCCTAAAGGATCACTCCCCTTTCTTCTTTGATATTGAAACAATTCACTAAACTCTAAAAAATTACGTTTAGACAACTCATATTCTGCGCTCAGCCTGGAAGAAACCAAATCGTAATTCAGCTTTTGGAAATTTCCTGACCGTATTTCGCCCGCCTGCAAATTTTCTCCGATAATGTCGCCATTCCAGTTGTATCGAACGGTGGATGTATCTATAAAACGGGTATTAAAATGACTGTAATTACTCAGGAAACTAACTTTTAATTTCTCCTCAAAAAATTTCTTTTTATAATGAACCATTCCAGTGTAATTCTGCTCTTTCGAAAAAGCCTGTCCGTAAACATTCACCATTTGCGCATCATTCTGGATCTGTTTGTAGAAATCAGAATAAATTAAAGTCAGACGGAGATCATCTGCCCAGGATTTGTCTTTTATCCCAATAAAACCCTCGCCATAATTGGATTTTGTCTTGTCGTGAAAACGCTTTACCTTTTTAAAGTGCTCATTTGTAGCATTCTGAATGGGTACATTTACTTTATAATCGTTATCGGAATAATTTAAAGAACCGCTGAATCCGCCATAAAAATTTCTTTTATTTTGGAGGTAAAAATTGGCTGTTGCACGATGTGTATTAAAAGAAGCAATTTCATAAGATATTTCTCCAAAATTTTTGTTCGAAGTCCGGCTGACTAAATTTACGCCTCCGCCCAGCGCATCAGAAGCAAGATAAACCGGCATTACACCTTTGTAAATCTCAACTCTGTCGAGCATATTTACGGGTATTGTTCCTAAACTAAATCCGTGTCCGAACAACTCTATCGGTATTCCATCTTTAAAAATTCGTATTGCTTTTCCCTGAAGTCCGCCCAGATTGATCTGAACCTGTGAACCTATATTTCCATTTGTCCTTAACTTTACTCCGGAAGCACGGTTTAAGAAATCGCCGACATCTCCCGCTTTATCATATTGCTTTTTAAGATCGATAACCTGAACAGAAAAAGGCGATTGCTGAATTTGAGTTTTTATGGATTTGTTCTGCACCAGAACTTCTTTAAGATCAGCAGATAAAGGGTTTCCATCAAATATAAACTTGAAATGATTCTCTGTATTACAATCAACAGAAATTGTTTGTTTTAATTTAATTCCCTTATTATCTAAAGCTTCAATAATATGCGAACCCGATTCAAAAGAAACTTCTAATACGCCTGAATTATTCGTTATACCTAATGATTTATTATTTGATAGTATCGTTATATTTGATAATGGTTTTCCAAGATTATCTTCGATCTGAAAACGAACCGGACAGGCATGCGTGTAAAAAATACCGGCCAGAAAGATCAAAATAAGGTGTAATTTAAGCACGAACTTCTTTTTATTTAAACTAATTATAAATTATATTTGCAATGCAAAAGTATTTGATTACTAAGCGAAGTATTTATGAAAGTGGAAGTTTTAATTATGAATATAGAAGTTTAAAATGGCGTTTAAAATCGATTCAAATGACTTTGCAGATTTTCTTGAACCTAATCTTACAGCAGATAACAGGTCAGTAAAAATGGAATTGGAAGATCAGCAGGATATAAAATTCGTGACTCCTAAGGGCGATATTTTATATCACGAACAATCTATTTCCGAAAATTTATCCATTCTTCAGGGAAATTATCAATTTCGCGATGACGTTGCAATTTCTGGCAGCGGTGAATCTTCTTTATTAGAAATGCATTTTAATATCTCTGATCAGAAAATTGGTTATATACATCCACGTTCTGTTAAAGATTTTGTGGCGCCTATGTCTGGCAATATTACTTTTCTTTCCGTTCAGGACAATCATGCCCAAATTGATTTCAAAAAAGATATTCTGTACCATACTTTTGATGTTCATCTACCTTTGGAAGTGCTAAGCAAATATGAAGGGGAATCTAAAGTGATGGATCAGTTTCTGAATAATATTCAAAAAGGTACAAGTACTGCTTTATGCAGAGGAGAAATTAAAATTGGAGCGAAAATCTTTGGAGTTATAGAAGACATTAAAAATTGCATTTACAGCGGTCTGACCCGTAAAATTTATCTGGAATCAAAAATATACGAGCTTTTAGCTTTAAGTCACTATAGCTTAGATCAGAAAAAAGAAACGATAAAACTAAGTGTCAGCGATATTGAGAAAATAAAATTTGCTGCACAGCTGATTCGGGAAAATATTGATCGTCCGTTTACAATTGTAGAACTTGCAAGAAAAGTTGGTGTAAACCAGACTAAGCTAAAAGAAGGTTTTAAATCTATTTTTGGCGATACGGTTTTTGGTTATCTGCAAGAAATTAGAATGAGCAAAGCAAAATCTTATTTAACAGACACCTCGTTATCCATTCAGGAAATCAGTCATCTTTCCGGCTACCAAAATGTTTCTAATTTCAGCATCGCTTTCAAACGGATATTTGGTTATCCGCCGACGAAATTAAGAATATGTATCTAATACTACATTTTAAAATTATAACTTTTTATTTATTACCACCTCAATATCAAATAATTATAAATTCGTATAATTATTTATTAATCTTGCGGCAACGAACTAATTAACAGTAACAACCTTCACAGAATAATTGTTGTCACAACGATTTTTCTACCAGATACTCCATTTTCTGTGTAACCCGATATTAAGCCGCTGGCAAGACCTCATCTTTCTTTAAATAAAAGCAAAATAATTCTCCCCTGTACAATTCTGTACGTAAAAACGGACTTTAAAACTCCTTCCTTGTCTCATTAATTCCCAATTTTACATTATGAGCCGGCCGGCTAAGAGCATAATGATAATTGGCAATAAGTAACTGTGATTAAATCAGTCTTCATAACCGGAAGAACTAGTTACTACTAATGCATTATGTTTTATTACTTGTTTACTAACTATTTTTTATTTACTAACCTTTATTTTTTAGACTATGAAAAAAATATTAAAATTGACCAGCCTGCTGTTTCTTACGGCATTATTAAGTGTTTCCTGTGAAAAAGAACAGGAGCCAGAAGTTCCTCAAGCCACTTCAGAAGAACTCAAACCCGGAGAAACTGATCTCCAGAACGAAAACGCTATACAAGAAGCAAGCACCGCAAAAGCTGCTGCTGCTGCCCGTACTATCACACTGCAGACCAACACACTTTCTTGCCCGGGAGGTCTTTGTACTTCCTATGGCGTATGGTCTACAGGCGTTTACACCGTTTGGTTTACCATGAAATTTAATTCGGGATTTTACTGGAGCAGAGGCGGCAAATGTGGCTATGGTATATTGATTGGCGACCAGAATACCGGCGGCGACCCGGGCTGGGACGGTAATGGCGGAAGTGCCCGATTTATGTGGTACTGCCCAAATGGCTCCAATACTTCGAAAGGAAGCGGTGCTTATCTTCAGCCTTATGTTTACTATAAAGATCAGCCGGGACAATATGGTAATGACTTCGGAAAAAAATATTACATTCAGGAAGGGGTTACCTATAATTGCCAGATTTCGGTAAAGCTAAATACCGGTTCTAATACAGATGGTTACGTAAAATATTATGTAAATGGCACGGAGATATTGAACCAGAAAATACGTTGGGTCACAAACGATTCCAAACGTAATGTAAACGCTGTTAGTCTGCATACTTTCCGTGGCGGAAGTCAGGAATACTGGAAAGCTCCTGTTACCAGTTCTATTTATTATCCAAGTGCCTCCTGGGATGCACTTTAGAACTTTTTGAAAATTTGTAGTGATAAACAATTGAGCCTGAGAATCTTGAATTCTCAGGCTTTTTTTATTTACTTAAAACTAAATTGTACATGATTTTTTCCCTACAAATCTCCATTTAAAATGATCAAAATGCTTCCATATTCTGCCTGTACTGAAAGTTTTGAATATGCACAATAATAAATCTATATATAACCTAATCTTTGTAGTATATAGTAAAATACACCGCCAAAAAAATAAAGTATCACATCACAAACATCTGCAGTATATCTAAGATTTACGCCTGGCAGATACAACTCAAAATATAGTGAATAATAAAGCGCTGTAAAAAATATATACCAAAGTGAAAATTTAAAAAATGGTTCTTTTTTAAGATATCTAAAAAGCAATGTTGTATAAGCCAGAACAAGAGGAATACATAAAAAGTCGTTGACATAATTATTAATCCAGTCCGGCAAATTTACCTCTAAACGCTGCAGAACATATATAAGTAATGCTATTGACGATAAAAACCAAAGTATATTTCTTTTTATGATGCGCTTCAAAGTCGAATTACTAAAGCAGATCGAATGTGGGACGACAATAGATTTTAATGAAAACCGATATTTTATATATAATTTTATCATACTAAAAACCTAACATTAACCCTAATGACTTTATGAGATTATGTTTCTATTTTTTTTATAATCTATAAAAGAAGTTAACCCGCTGCAACGGCGACAACAAATGCAATTAATGCACCAATAACCATAGCCAGAAATGTCCATACCCATTGTACGGTAGAAGCCCAGAAACGGATTATCGAATTGGGATGTTCAAGGGCAGATTTAAAAATACGGTCAAACCCAGTCTCTTTTTCAGGTCGCAGGTTCTGGAGTTTTTCCTGTCTCTTCTCCTCCTCTTCGATTCTTCGTTTGAGAACTATATTTATAATAGTTCCACAATTTTGACAATAATCCAGATTATAATTTACTGTACCACAACTTAAACATTTAATGTATGAATGCTCTCCCATAAATTGATTATAAAGATAATTAGCTCATCTGAGCTAATGCAAATATAAAAAATATTATTAACTTTGCTCACCTGAGCTAAATATAGATGAAAGATAAAATAATTAAGACTTCCGTTGCCTTGTTTAACGAATTCGGTGTCAGCAAAACCAGCTTCAGAAATATAGCGGCATCTCTAGCTGTAAGTGATGGTCATGTCCGGTATTATTTTAAGACTAAAGAATTGTTACTTCTCTCAATCTTCGAGCAGATGAACACTGAAATACTTCATTTAGCTGAGCATTCTCCAATTAATCAAAGCGACATCAAGAGTGTTCTGAAAGAAAATTTGAAGCATTCCTTTCTGATCATGATCCGATATAGTTTCTTTTTTACCGAAGCGCCGACTACTTTTAACCAGTTTCCGCAAATAGCACTTTATTATAAAAAATTAGTCAGAGATCGAAAAAACCTATTTCTCACATTATTTAAAACATTAATAAAGGAAGGATTTTTTATAAAAACATTTTCTGATGAGTTACAGGAATATGCTTTTTACAGCATTTTTATAATTTCTGATTCCTGGATACGCCACTATATGATAACTAACAATAAGCTGCCCGATCTGGAGGCAATAGAATTCCACAGCAGTTTGGCATTTAGTATTTTGGAACCTTATATCAAAGAGCATCCTAATGAATAATTATTTGACTGTAAGGGCATTTTATTAGTCTGCTCTTAATGATAAAACCCAAATTATCTGCGAGACATTTTATACTTCTTTTCTATTTATATTTAATGCGTTCATTTAATAATTACATTTAGCAAAAAAATAATGGTCGAAACAGCCCGTTTAATTATCAAGCCTCTCAATTACGAGCAGTTATTAAAATATTTACGTGTAGATAATTCCCTGGAACAGGAATTTGATCTTCATGATTCTGCCAGGTCCCTATCGCCTTCTCTTAAGGAAGCATTTGAACAATCCTTTCTGCCAAACGTTGCTGATCAGACAAAAAATTATCTGTTTTTTACATTGTGGACAGTTATCGATAAAGAAGAAAGGAGAATGGTCGCCGATTTATGCTTCACGGGTGAGCCAAACAGTGAGGGCGAGATTGAAATTGGATACGGAACTTATGAAAACCAACGAGGCAAAGGTTATATTTCTGAGGCTGTTGGAGGTATGGTCGAATGGACTAAAAGTCAGCAGGGAATAAAGGCCATTATTGCGTCGACTGAAAAAACAAATATTGCGTCGTATAAAGTGCTTCAAAAAAATAACTTCATTAGAACTGATGAAAATGAACTTTTATACCATTGGAAATTACTGTTGGACAGAAATGGTTGATTCCCCCGCTACCCTAAGTGTTCTTCAAACTTTTATTCACTGATTTATCGCCGCAAATGTCTTCTTAATACCGCTCTCTTCAAATAGTCTTGACTATAAACGATTCATTTTTTATTTTAAAAAATATTAGATTTAATTTGTTTTTAAAAGACGAAAAAGGAAAAAGTCGGGAGACTTTTAGAAAGCATCGTATTTTAACAACTATAAAAAAATGCGCAAAGTCACAGACATTTGCGAAGCTTTTCTTAAGGAACTCTTTGCGGAGCAGGGAACATTCTTTTTCCGCTTCGTAGGTCTGTTTCAGCAAATAGGTCTTCATTCTTTCTGTAGAATCTGTAGATAGTGCTTTTGCTTGCTTTGGTGCTTATAATAAATTTCTTTAAATCTTCATATTTCATTTCTTAGTTGGTTAGTATCTCGTTATTGGTTAAATGCAGGAACTCCATACAAGGGAGTTAGTCAAGCATCTTTACAATAAATACTCACGAATCTGGAAAAGTGTAGCTTTTTGGCACTTTTTTTTCAAAAATATTTTTTTGCTGGCTAAATCAGTGTTCCAAAATGAGACACTGGTCTGGGAAGATTCAAAACTTATAGAATTTTTGATTGAAACATCGATGGGTATCATTTGAATTTAGTATACATGTGTGGTCACGGGGAGGTAACTTCAATCTTAAAATATAGGTCTTTGATATCAAAACAGCCGATACAGGGAGGAAGGATGTTCTGAGCGTTATTTTTCAAATCAACTGAGATTCCCTAGCAAATGCAGGATAACTTGGATTCTATTTTAACAGTTTGGTACATTTTAAAGTACTATAAAAGCAAAAGCCACTCCGTTAGAAATGGCTTTATGACAATTTATTATTTTTATTTTATGTTATTATCTCACAGATGTAAATTTTCTTATTACTAATATCTAAAACACAAATATCGATGGCATAAATATTTCCATCACTTTCTTTGAAATAATATGATACATAATTACTATTTGAATTTAGTACATTTTTTAGCTTTATTAATTCTTCTTTAATCGACTTATCATTAATGTTATAATTAAATAAAAGTTCTAGCACATTTTTGTTTACTAAAGGCGTTTTTTGCCATTTAGAGATTTTCCAATCAGTACGCAAATCATAGGATATAGGATAGCTATCTTTGTTTACAAATAAACTATCACTATCTTTTTTATCATAAGTTATTACTTCCATGCTAAAACCTTCTCCCTGAGGATTAATTGAATCCTCAGAATTAAATATTTTCTTTTTAATTTCAACATTTAATCCCATAGTTTTATTGAAGTAATCTTGATTTGCTGTATTCGAACATCCAACTAAAACTAAACAAACTAAACTAAACAAAATATTATTTTTTTGTTTTTTCAACTTTTCCTTTTCCATAATTATATATTTTATATCCAGTTCCATCTCCCGCAAATATCGCACTTGCTTTTGTTCCGATGTTTCTTAATTCTCTTTTTAAAGTTCCGTCTGATTTTTTCTGCTCAAAATCATATGTATCTAAAAAACCTCCTTTTCCTCCAACTGTAACAGTTCCATTGCTATCTTCTAAAGTAAGCTTAATAGTTCCATAAACAGCTCCTGTTTCCTGATTTGTAGTTAAAAAGAAATTCTTATATTGAGAAGAACCAACAGATTCAAAATCTCCAGTTTCTACAGGTGCTAAGTTAATCTTACCTGCATCTACAAAAAGAGGTTCACCACCACCTTTACGAAACCATTCATTCGCTTCTTTTAATGTCAATTTCCCATCATAATCTGGTCTGTCTTTTAATTTAGAAAAGTGATTAAAAGCTTTATTAGTTGCTTTATCATCTTTAAATCCTTCTTGTCCCAAATTTTTACTTTCAGCATCTTCTTTTGACATTCCTTGTTTGAAGTCTTCCTTTTTCATAACTACAGCTTCTCCTTTTAGTCCATTTTCATCAGTTCCTAAAAAATTACCGCTTGGGTCATATATAGGAGACATTGCTTCCATTCCATCAGGGTCAACAAAAACTATAGGATTATTATAAGCATAATTATATGGAGTCCATCTTCTGGAGTTTTCAGCCTTTGGGTCGATATTCAACCAACGTCCAAGTGCACGGTGATAATTCCTTGCGCCATAGTCATACATGTTCAGCCCCAGCTCGTCCTGCAATTCTTTTCTGTTGTACTTATACTTATAGGGTTTTGCGACTATTTTCACAAGTATTTAACTATTAAATAACAAAAATTTAAGAACATAATTTTAGAGCATAAACTTACTGTTTTATTGCTCAAATCCAAAAGTAAATCTTCAAAACAGCTGTAAAAATCACTAAACTTTTGCTGAAGCAGATTGTACGTCTGTTGAGTCTTTTCAGATGAGTTCTGAGTGTCAAATTTTTCCTTTCGATATGATTTGTCCCGAAACGTTTTACCGAATGCATTTCCTCATCAATCAGATAACTGTAGTTTTTAAGTCTGTCTGTAAATATCTTTTTTGCTTCTGCTAATTTCAGAGTTTCCAAAACACGGTTCAGCGTTTTATTGGTTCGTTTCCCAACATTAAAACTTACAACAGTTTTTGATTTTCTTTCTAGAGAATACACCAGCCAGATATAATTTTTCTTGTATCTGATATAAGTACAAAGCTCATCGACTTCATAAGTTTTGCCTTTGCTGATAATTGGCTTGGTAATATTCCGGGCGATAAAGACGATTCTTTTTAATAATGTTGTCGTTGATATTTTCAGTATTCTTGCGGTGCTTCTTATTCCTAGTCCTTCTTTTGTGAACAACACTATCTCCTGATTGATATCCCTTTTGTAGGCGTTGTAGCTATAGTCAATCTCCTGTCTTCTTTGACAAACACAACATTTATAACGCTGATTTCCGTTAGATTGAAATCCATTTTTTATGCATTTACCATTGCAAAAATTACACTTTATTTTCATGACCTAATTTGAAACACTAAGTTAAAACAAAAGCATTTTAAGGCTTTTAAAAAGTCCAAAAATAGAAGAGACGACCAGTTGGTCGTCTCTTTTTATAGTCAATAATTAATAGTTTATATTCTTTTTCAGTTCGTTACGCTGTTATTTTGTAAAAACACCTAATCTGTAACATTACCGCTTTTATCAGTTCAGAAATAATATTTCTATTCCTTGAGATATTATTGAGGGACTACAGTATCTAGAACCTTAATGATGTTTAAATATTCTTCCAAATAAAATCCGTCATAATCTTCTGTGTAATATTTCAAATATTTTTCTTTGAAATATTCATAATCAGGATTATTAACAAGCTTAGCTAGTATTATTCCAAGGTTGCCTTCATATTTTATTCCAGAAAAAATACTGTTTCCTTCTTTTACATTTATTGCTTTCTCAATTTCATTGATACTTTTATATTTTTCAAAAAATGGTATTGCGACTTCCTCAAAAAGTCTAAGTATGCCATTGAAACAAGTCTCTACATCTTGAGATTTTATTAAATCAAAACGATATTCATTTCCATCATTGATGTAATTTTCAACCGTTATTCCAATTGTAGGTGTGGTTTTATGATATTTAGGTTCAAAATATGAAGCTTTATGATAAATATTTTCAACATTGTCTATTCTAATAAGCATTCCCAAATTTATTTCCCAATCATCACCTCTCTCTAAAAAAATAAGTTGAAACTTAAACCAACCGTCTTTATTTTTATGGATAAACTCATCGGTACTTTTTTTGAGTTTGTAATTGTATTGTGATAATACACCCTCTAATTTAGAAAGTAATTTTTCTTTTATTTCATAATTTCTCATATCTCTTTACTTAGGTCTTATAATATCTACTTTTGTTGGTGGTATTTTAGTTCCCGCTGGGTAACCGTGAGCGGCTCCTTTATTTCCAACTACAGTACCGCCATGTGCTTCAATCGCAGGATAACCAACCTTTTGATTCTTTGTATTACCCGCAGTTTTTGATGATTTCGCATCTGTAAGCTTGATTTTGCCATCTTTTTTACTCATGTTATCCAATCGGACATTTGGTGTTGTTCCACCTTTTCCATCATTCGGACTTACGGTAATTTGTTCTCCAACATTTTCATGACCTTCTTCTTTCAGTTGTTTTGTCACTTCTTTTTCCCATTTTTTACCTTTTTCTGCGTTTTCTTTTATTTTTGATTTACCTTTTGTAGCATTTGAAAGTCTATTAAGTGCAGAAGCACCTCTTGCAATAGGAATGGTTGATAATATCATCGCTCCTTTTGCTTCTTTTGCCTCTGACATTTTTCGTGAATCACCAGCATGGTCTTTCGTGGGTGCCATAGCAGGCTCGGAAGCAAAGAGTAACATGGCAAGTGGAATAAATGGACAAATAGGGCATCTCCCATCTGGGTCAGCAAAACTTACTGGATTATCATAACCATATCCATAAGGGTTTAGATTATCTGGATTATAAATCCCTCCGCCAGTATCTATTTTCGTAATTATTGCTTCTAAAACTTCATCGTCGTCGTCTTCATCAACTTGGCTATCATCAAAATTAAACTTCAAATCGTTTAATAATGGGTCAGGATTAATCCATCTTCCAATTGCAGGGTCATAATTTCTCCAACCATAATCATAAAGTCCAAGTCCCAACTCGTCTTGGAACTCTTTTCCATTGTATTTATACTTATAAGGATTTACAAAATTTCCTTAATGGTAATTAGTAGGGTTTGCCTTTATTAGTCTAATTCAAAGAACTTACTTTCTGTCAACGAAAATAGAAGTAATCTTACGAAATTCCTAACTAATGAACATAAAAAAAACCTATCAAATCAATGATAGGTTTTAGATTTGGTTGCTAAATAAACAACCGATGTATTAAAATATTAAAGCTAAATTGGAAAGAATTTATTGATTAGCTCACGCTGTTGAAGACTATCTGCTTTGAAATACTTCTCAGTAGTGCCAGGCCACTTATGTCCCGCAAGCTCCTGAACATGCTCCAGAGTCAGTTTCTTTTCATTGAGCCAATTGCAGATAACACTCATTCGGATGGTCTTTGGGTTGAGGTTCTTATCTGGGAACAACGGCTTTAACGGCTCAATCATGGCATGGATGCTATTGACTGTTATGGGTTTTCCTAGCTTTGTAATGATTAGCTTATCAGTTGTACTTCTAAGCATTTTGGGTCTAAGCCACTCCGTAATGAAGTGGCTTTTTTTGTTTATACTCGCTATTATGCTATTCGAAATGCGGATGCACGAAATTATACTTTCCAGTTGTCATCCTATCTACAATATCTTGTGGAATTACTACAACCCCAATTTCTGCTTTTTGATATTCAATGGTTAATTTTCCAATCTTGGTAAAGTCTTTATCATTAATTTTCCATACATACCAATCATCTGAAACTTTTACAGGAGCACCGCCTACCATTTTACCGTAGTCGTTGGTACCTCTAAAAAAGACTTCCACTTTTCCATTGAAAGGTATATTACCTACTTTTTCCCAAAGTTTCATTTTTAAACCAAACTTGGTTACACAATGCGCATAAAATTCTACATCACCACTAATTATCTCTTCTAATGTAGGTTTTTCATTAATTGAAAACTCCTTTGTAAAAGCTCTTATTACATCACTATTTAATTGTGTTAAGTCATTAGCTATATACTGAAAATATTTCTCAGTATTATCACCAACTTTTACTGAGAATACATCTCCTATTTTTGTGTTTGTTTTTATCATTATTTTACTCCTTTTGCGCTCCATTTACTTGGAGCTATTGAATTCCTTAAATTTACTAACTGTCCTCCATTTTTTTGCATCTTATATTGATTAATTAAAGTCTGCTCCAACACTTTTGCTTGTTCTTTGGTAAGATTTGTTGCTCCTTCAATAACACTGTACCTTAATGAAGCTCTTTTCCCCATAGAACTTAGATGCTCTGCAAATCGAATTAATGGATTTCTAGAGGTAATTCCAACATACCTGACTATCCCCGCTGAATCAACTCCTTGATATACAGAAAACGCACCTGTACTAGCTGTGACTGCTCTACCATACCCTCCATACATATTGTATCCTCCACTTCCATAGTCAAGCATAATATCCATGTGAGAACTATTAATTCCTCTTGCCCAATGGTCAAGCCAAGATTCCCCTTCATGATATAGAGGATAATCTCTATACTCTCTGTATTCTTCCAAAGGACTCTGACCTTTACTATTTACATTAGGATTTCGTATTAAACCAAATAGTGCTGTTTTTTCTTGGGCAGCAACTGGCTTTCCTGCTTGACCTTCACTTTTCTTCGCCTCTTTTTTCTTTTTAGGTGCTGATGAAGTTACAACTACCTCTTTTAATTCACCATCTTGTCTAGTCCACTGTCCATTATTGTAAATATAAGTACCACCACCAGTTGAATTATAGACTTGTCCATTTTTAGCTCCTGACGGACATGAAGGGCATAATCCTGTTGGGTCATTAAAATATATTGGATTATTTAATGAAAAATTAAATGGACTTTCTTCAGGGAATAATTCAGCAAGTACATCAATAGAATTAAATCTTCCTAAAGCACTATCATATTGACGATAGTCCATCGCTGTCATGTTAAGCTGTAGCTCATCTTGGAATTCCTGTCCGTTGTACTTATACTTATTTACACTAGCCAGATAATCATTATATCCCTTATGTTTTAATCCAAAAGGATAATAATTATTCTCTTCAATAATCTCAAGAACTTGTGTTGTCGGGTTTTTAGCATAACTCACACGAACGTTTCCTAAATGATCTTTATACTGGTAAACATAAGAAAGCACTCCTGCAGTATTTTTCACATACCCTTCTTCGGTAGGGAAAAATTCCAAGACATTGTCTTTGTACTGATAACCCGCTAAATAACTAGTGGTAGTGGTTACTGTACCTTCGGTAACTATTTTTTCTAGCTTTTGCCCCGCCGCGCTGTAAATATAATCAATACTGCCAGTGGTTCCAAATGTAATTTTCTTTGGCAGGTTTAGATGATTATAAGCGATCTCGGTAATGTTTTTGTTTTTATCGGTGATCAGATTACCAAAATCATCATAACTATAATCATCATCGGTTTTATTGGCATCATTGAA
>NZ_JBDKWC010000007.1:0-393991 GCF_039749035.1 Flavobacterium olei | reverse complement strand
CCCGAACAGAGTAGTTAAGCCCGCCTGCGCAGATGGTACTGCAGTATTGTGGGAGAGTATGTCGTCGCCTTTCTTTTGAAAACCCCTATCCATAACGGATAGGGGTTTTTTCGCTTTACATAAATTGCATTTATTTTTAAAATGAAAGTATTTGAACCCGCCTGCGTCAGGGTGGGAGCGGCATCCTTATGAGGGAACCGCTATTTCTTTTTTAACTGAACATCACTCCGCATAGATACAACGTAAAGCCCGGCCCGAAGGGATACGCCATAATAAGCAAAAACGCTCTTTTTAGTGGTTTTGGATTTGTTTAATTTGATAATTTTCATCATCAACCTTGTGTATGAATTTAATAACTCCACTCATGTAGACTTTTTGATCATCCCATATAGCTAAATGACTTCCATGTGGACAATATAAGATAATGACCATTTTTGACTCATTTACTTTGTTCCTCATTGCTTTCGGGTCCATTGTGTCATATTTTGCTCCAATCATCAGCGTTGGAATTATAATTTCGTGTAGACGATTTTTGATATCCCAGTTGGCTCATCTTTCGCTTATCCCAAATTCACTGGGTCCCTGCATTAAGTTGTAATAGCTGTGTTTACATGTTTGCTGGCCCTGTTTAGTCCATCTGGCCATTCTTGCAGTCGGCATAAATGCTCTTTATAGAAATTAGGGGAAGAAACTCCATATATCTTGGATTACTAAAATCATTTTTTGGATTCTAATGTTCTAATTTCTTTAAGTAATTCGGGTTTCATCTGTTTTGCTAAAACTTCATCAGCATATTTCCCGTATTCCGGAGCACTTGCTATCATATTAGAAACTAATAAGCCTTTCATATTTTGCTGATATTTCAAAGCGTATTCCATCGCAAGGATTCCTCCCCAGGAATTACCGAGAACCTAAAAATTATCTTTATCTGCATTAATTGCTTTACGTACTTGTTCCACTTCATCAACAATCTGTCAATTGTCCATAAACTGCTATCTGTTGGCTGATCACTATAATAAGATCCTAATTGATCGTATTCATATAATTCGAAACCCTCCCGCTGGAAGAATGTTTCAAAACATTCCATATATTCGTGTGTCATAGCGGGTCCTCCATGTAGCAGTAATATTTTTATTTTTGGATTGTTTCCAAAACGTTTTGTCCACACTTTAAATTCTCCCACTGGTGTTAATACAGGAATCATTTTCACTCCTGCAGATTCAATCTTGTTTTGTTCGTACGTAAAATAAGTGGAAAGATTGGTATTGTTTTCTTTTTATCATGTTGTAATTAAAAGTAAAAATGCAATCGTTGAGATGTAACGCATGTGGTTATAATTTAATGGTTTTGACTAGGTTACAAATTAATTGTTGTTCGGTTAAAAATTCTAAAAGTTTCTTAAATAGATTTGAAGACGATTTTACTTGTAGTAAATTAGTTATATACTTAAAAAAAATAAATTATGAAAAGCACAATATTTTCAGCCTTTGTATTGTTGATAACAATCTCGGCCAGCGCACAGAAAAAAATCGAAGTTACAGAATTGCCAAAACCAGCGCAGGAATTTTTAAAACAACATTTTAGTGGTGTTGCTGTTGAAATTGCTAAAAAGGATGCAGAACATGGTGAAAAAGGATATGAAGTAAAATTAAAAGACGGAACAGAAGTAGAATTCTGGAAAGACGGATCTTATCGTGAAGTGGACGGCGAAGATAAAGCAATTCCAACGGCATTTATTCCAAAAGAAATTAGAGAGTATGTGGCTAAAAATTATCCAAACGAGAAAATTACTCACATAGATTACGGACATAAAGATCTCGATATTGATTTAACGAATAAAATTGATTTGGAATTTACCAAAGACGGAAAAATTTTAAAAGATAAAAATAATAACATCAATAAAAAATAGTTTCACATAAGTAAATGCCTTTAAATTTTAAAGGATTTTTTAGCTGATAAATAAATCTATATTCAAGTTTTGTTGCTATAGGCAGGATAGTTTTTATAATTATCCTGCCTTTATTTGTAATAAGAAATAAAAAAAAGTACGTCAAAATATCTTTCATTAGCAACAATTCTATATTTTTACACAACCGATTGTTTTTTTACGTAGTTTTATATTTGATTTATAAATAGATAAGATTAATGTTAAAGGTAAGATTAGATGCTTTTGCTAAGGAGATTAAATAAAGTCAAAAAATATATTTTAAATTATGAGTACTAAAAAAGCAATTGTTACCGGAGGTAATTCGGGATTAGGATTTGCAACAGCAAAAAAACTGTGTGATAATGGAATAACGACCTACATTATTGGAAGATCCAAAGATAAGACAGAGGAAGCATGCAAGGAAATAGGAGAAAATGCCATTCCTGTAATTTTTGATTTAAATAATTTGGAAGATATTCCTTCTATGATTGAAAGCATTACAAAAAACGGAACAATAGATATTTTGGTTAACAACGCTGGAATTAATATGAAAAAAGAGGTTACGGATGTAACGGACTCCGATTTCCTTTCGATTATTCATACTAATTTACTTAGTGTTTTCGCGGTAAGTCGTGAAGTTATTAAAAACATGAAAGCAAATGGAGGCGGAAGTATAGTAAATATAAGTTCAATGGCATCCCAATATGGCATTCCCAAAGTGATTGCTTATTCAGCAAGCAAAGGTGCGATTGAATCTATGACACGCGCGATGGCGACAGAATTAGCTCCGGCTGGAATTCGTGTAAATTGCATTGCTCCGGGATTTATTAAAACAAAAATGTCATCAACTGCCCTGGACAATGATCAGGAAAGAAAGAATAAGGTACTATCACGAACACCATTGGGATATTTGGGAGAACCATCTGATATTGCAGATGCAGTTTATTATTTCGCCTTAAACGAATCAAAATATACTACAGGTACTGTTTTGCCAGTTGATGGCGGCAACAGTATTGGTTTTTAAAATTAATTGTATAAATATGCAGGAAGCAGTAGGATTGCCCAGAGATGCGAAATACAATAATGAAACCTTTTGTAATGAAATTTCTGTGGAAAAAATTGAGGCGATACTAAAGGAAGAAATGACGCTTAATGAGCATAGAAATGAGGTTTTAATTATAGATAAAAGTGGAGTAGTTTTATTAGACGATCATGTTCATCCCTTTTTTGAAGCTTCATGGGTTCATAAATACAACGGAAAATATTATTTTTCTTATTCGACAAAGGATACACATTTTATTTGTTATGCGATTGGCGACAATCCAAATGGGCCTTATGTGTTTCACGGCAAAATTTTGAATCCGGTTGGTAATTGGGCTTCCAATCATTCTATTTTAGAAGTTGAGAACGAATGGTATTTGGTTTATTTTGACGAAAGTTTATCACAAGAAACAAATCTTTTGCAAAATATGAAAGTAACAAAAATTGATTATTTAGAAGATGGATCGATAATTTCGATTGATTCTTTTGGAATAAGAAGATTATTTGATTAAATAACTGATATATGATTTGTTGAAAATTTTGTTAGAAAACCGAATGTGATGGAATTGTAAAGTAATTTATTATCAGACCATTAAAAATTAACAAATTTAATGGGAAAAAGATTTTTTTTATAAGCTACAACTTTTTACTTTAGCATAACAGAACGGAACAGAACGGTATGCAAAAAGAAGAAGAAAAAGTGGTATTAAAAGTTAATCATGAGAGTGATATTCCGAAATATCAACAATTGGTTGACGGAATTACGAATGCTATTGCAGAGAATATATTGCAGAAAGGAGATTTACTGCCATCTGTTAATGCGATTTGCAAGACTTATCAGCTTTCGAGAGACACAGTTTTTAAGGCTTATTCAATTTTAAAAGAGCAGAATGTAATTGATTCTGTGCCAAATAAGGGATATTACGTAGCAGGAGAAACAAGAAAAGTGCTTTTGGTTTTAGATACTTTTAAGGCTTATAAAGAGGTTTTGTATCATTCGGTTGTGAATAATCTGGCAGATAATGTAATTATTGATGTGCAGTTTCATCATTATAATATTGATGTTTTTAAAACAATAATCAATAATGGTATCGGGAAATATTACAAATATGTTGTGATGAATTTTAACCATAAGGAAATAGCGCCGACTTTGTCATCTATTTCGAACGATAAACTGCTTTTGATTGACTGGAATATTCAGGCTTCTAAAAAGAGTAATTATGTTTTTCAGGATTTTGGCGGTGCGTTTTATGAAGCTTTGAAAGAGGCAGCTGATTTGTTTAAAAAGTATAAAAAAATTGCATTTGTATACCCTGATTTTACAAATCATCCGTGGGAGACAGTAGAATATTTTAAGAAGTTTTGCAAAGATTTTGGGTTTGAATATGAAATTCTTACGGATTCTAAAAAGTTTCAAATTGAAAAGGGGATTGCCTACATCAGTGTAAGTGACCGAATTTTAGGAGAATTTTTGGAACAATGTAAAGACAAAAATTTTGAGCCCGGAAAAGATGTTGGTTTTCTTTCGTACAACGAAACTCCAATGAAGAAATTTATATATAAAGGAATTTCGGTTATATCGACCGACTTTAAAGAAATGGGGACCAAAGCAGCAGCATTTATCACACACGACGAAGAAACGAAGTGTTATGTACCAACTAAATTAATTTTAAGAGAATCATTATAAAGTTATGTATTATATAGGATATGACATTGGAAGTTCTTCTGTAAAAGCGGCAATCGTAGAAGCAGAAACGGGTAAAAAAATAATTGTTTTGAATGAACCCCAAAATGAAATGGAAATTGTTTCGGTGCATGCTGACTGGGCCGAGCAAGATCCGGAAATGTGGTGGGAATATATTTGTAAAGCCACTAAAAGAGCCATTCGCGAAGCCAATATTGATGCTTCAAAAATTGTGGGGGTTGGTATCTCATACCAAATGCATGGATTAGTAATAGTCGATCAAGCTCGAAAAGCTTTGCGAAATTCGATTATCTGGTGCGACAGCCGTGCAGTAGAAATTGGAAATCAGGCTTATACTGAAATTGGTCAGGAAAAATGTATGGAGCATTTGCTAAATTCACCTGGAAATTTTACTGCCTCTAAATTAAAATGGGTTAAAGAAAATGAACCTGAAGTATATAAGAGGATTTATAAATATATGCTTCCCGGAGATTATATCGCTTTGAAACTCACAGGCGAAGTAACAACCACAAAAAATGGTTTGTCTGAAGGCATGCTTTGGGATTATAAAGAAAATAAAGTAGCCAACTGGCTTTTAGAATATTACGGGATCGATACTTCATTGACACCCAATATCGTCGAAAATTTCACCAATCAAGGAATTATTAATGCAGAAGGATCAGCAGCATCCGGGCTTCCGGCAGGAATTCCAATTGTTTACAGAGCAGGGGACCAGCCCAATAATGCATTGGCTTTAAATGTTTTGCATCCGGGAGAAGTGGCGGCAACAGGAGGAACTTCGGGTGTTTTTTATGCAGTAAGCGAAGCAACATCTGGAAAAAGTACGAGAGTAAATAATTTTGTTCACGTAAACTACGAATTACAAACGCCAAGAGTTGGAAAACTATTGAATATTAACGGAGCAGGAATTCAGTACAGATGGCTTCGTAATAATATGGGGAATGACTCTTACGAAACAATGAACGAGAAAGCTTCTGAGATTGAGATCGGATCTGAAGGTGTGGTCGTGATCCCGTTTGGAAATGGTGCAGAGCGTATGTTCAATAATAAAAATATCGGAACGCATTTTCTTAATTTAAATCTCAACATTCATAACAGCGCTCATTTATTCAGGGCTTCTCTGGAAGGAATTGCTTTTTCGTTTGTGTACGGAATGGAATGTTTAAAAGAGGATAATGCAGTTATTAATGTCATAAGAGCCGGAAACGACAATCTTTTCCGTTCTGAAATTTTCTCGAATACAGTTGCAACCTTAATTGGCCACGAAATCGAGATTTACAATACAACCGGCGCTGTTGGGGCGGCGAGAGCAGTGGGATTAAAAGACGGAGATTATGATAAGTTTAGTTCAGGAATTACAACTAACGATCACGTAATGACTTTTTTACCGCTTAAAAACAAAGAAGAATACGAGAAAGCATACCAAAAATGGAAAAAAGAACTGGAATTAATATTAACTAATAAATAAAAGACAAATGATAACTTTAGGAAATAAAGAATACTACAAAGGTATCGGACAAATTAAATTTGAAGGGAAGGAATCAGATAATCCGTTAGCGTTTAAATATTACAATCCGGATCAAATTGTTGCCGGAAAAACTATGCGTGAACATTTTAGATTTGCGATCGCTTACTGGCATACTTTCTGCGGACAAGGAAGCGACCCATTCGGACCCGGAACTCAAAGTTTTGCATGGGACCAATCGTCAGATCCGTTACAGGCGGCAAAAGATAAAGCGGATGCAGCTTTTGAGTTTATAAGCAAAATGGGATTTGATTATTTCTGTTTTCACGATTATGATTTGATTGCTGAAGGACCAACTTTCGCGGAATCAGAAAAACGTTTGGCTGCTATAACAGAATACCTTAAGCAGAAGAAAGCAGAGTCCGGAATTAAATTACTTTGGGGAACTTCAAACTGTTTCTCAAATCCGAGATTTATGAACGGAGCCGCTACAAATCCTGATTTTAATGTTGTTGCCCGCGCAGGTGGACAGGTTAAATTGGCTCTGGATGCGACTATTGCTTTAGACGGTGAAAACTACGTTTTCTGGGGAGGAAGAGAAGGTTATATGTCTCTTTTAAATACAGATATGGGAAGAGAGTTAGACCACATGGCACAATTTCTTACGATGTCAAGAGATTATGCAAGAGCACAAGGTTTTAAAGGAACTTTCTTTATAGAGCCAAAACCTATGGAACCATCAAAACACCAATACGATTTTGACTCGGCAACTGCTATCGGTTTCTTAAAAGAATACGGCTTAGATAAAGATTTCAAAATCAATATCGAGGTGAACCACGCGACTTTGGCACAACATACTTTTCAACACGAATTAGAAGTTGCGGCAAAAGCTGGAATGTTAGGAAGTATTGATGCTAACAGAGGAGATTACCAAAATGGCTGGGATACAGACCAGTTTCCAAACAACATCCAGGAAACTACCGAAGCGATGCTGGTTTTCTTGAAAGCTGGTGGATTACAGGGCGGAGGAGTAAACTTTGATGCTAAAATAAGAAGAAATTCTACAGATTTGGAAGATGTTTTCTTAGCACATATTGGCGGAGCAGATACCTTTGCAAGAGCTTTACTGACTGCAGATAAAATCATTACTTCTTCTCCTTACGAAAAATTAAGATCAGAAAGATACAGTTCTTTTGATTCCGGAAAAGGAAAAGATTTTGAAAACGGAAAGTTAGACCTTAAAGATCTTTACAATATCGCTCATGAAAATGGAGAGTTAAATCTTCAAAGCGGTAAACAGGAATTGTTTGAAAATATTATCAATCAATATATTTAATCGGTAAGATGTTTAGAATCCAAAGGTTATATAATATTTGGGTTTCTCTATCATATATTGATTAAAAAAAATATAAATCCCTTTCGGTAACTTGAAAGGGATTTTTTTTTGAGCCATTTAAGCTATAAATTTTTTCTTTTTTCCGAATAGTAAGAAAAGAATATTTTTTACTTTTTCGTCAAGCGAAGAACGTAAAATAGAAAAGGCTTTTGTAATCTGAGCTTCAACCGTTTTTATGGAAACATCTAGATGTTCTGCGATCTCGATATTAGTTAAACCTTCCTTTTTACTCAAAATAAAAACTTGTTTGCATTTTGGAGGCAGGTTCTGAATTTCTTTGTTGACAACATTTAGTACCCTTTGAAAAGATTCAGAATCATCTTCGTTAACAATTCCGTTCAAAGCTTCGTAATAGGATTTTTCTAGAGAAAACAGAGATTGGTTTTTTCGGTACAAGTCGATAAACTCGTTATAAACCAATTTATATAAAAAGCTTTTTAAGGCATGATCTGTTTTTAATCTCGTACGCTGTTCCCAGATCCTGATAAAAACATTCTGGACAATATCTTCTGCGCTGTAAACATTCTTAACGAGACTATTTGCATAGACACAAAGTTTATGATGATACGTTTCTATCAGATAGGCATAAGCAGACTCATCTCCACTTCGAAGAGCTTCAATTAATACATCATTGTTATGGAAATCATCAAACTTCATAAAAACAAATATATAAATTATACTTTGTAAGGTTGGAATTGGTCCACGTAATTCGATAAAATTTGCTCTTTTTTAGACTTTCTATTTGAAAATTAGTACAAATAAAACCGGCTAAAATGGAGACCTGGATAATTTTGTCATATTAATTCTATGAACTTAATAGTGTTTTAATGAAAGAAAAGACTTGTGAAAAATAAAAAAATCATCAAAATGAAAAAAACTTTATCAAATTGTTAGGGTTTTGTTTTTTTGCTTCGTAATAATATTAAAAACGACTAAAATGACAATAAAAACGTCAGAGCGATTAATTGTTAAATTTATTACAAATCAAGCTTCTCAGGAAGAAATTGAGCAGCTGACTGAATGGCTTAAACACGAAGAAAATCAGGTGGTGTTTAAAGATTTTATAAAAGTCAATTACGCGATAGATACCTCACTGAATACTTTTGATTCTACCGAGGTCAGAAAACAAATTTCAGAAAGAATTCAGAAAGAAAATAATGTTTTTTATAAAAGAAGATTTTCCTCTTATTATAAATATGCGGCAATTATAATTCTCGCTTTAGGCGGATTTTATTTTTATAACAATTCACATTCTTTAAGCGATAAACCAAATATTATCGTACCAAGAGTGGATGAGATTGTTTTACAATTTGGTAATGGTTCCTCTGAAAACATTGACACATCTGAAAATAAAAATGTTACTGATAAGAATGGAAATGTAATCGGAAAACAGGAAAAAAACAGATTGGTTTACACTAAAGCGCTTGCAGAGGGAGATTTGGTTTACAATACGCTTAAAATTCCGTACGGTAAAAAGTTTGAAGTGCAATTGTCAGACGGAACTATTGTGCATTTGAACTCGGGCACGTCTTTAAAATATCCGGTTCAGTTTTTACGAAATAAAAGCAGAGAGGTTTATTTAACCGGTGAAGCCTATTTTGAAGTGAGTAAAGACAAGGCGCATCCGTTTACGGTTAAAACACCGGAAGTTAATGTAGAAGTTTTAGGAACAAAATTCAATCTTGATTCTTATAGCGACAATGTGCAAACTGATGTTGTATTGGTTGAAGGAAAAGTTTCGCTGTATAAAAATCAAAAAACAAAGCAAAACCAGACGTATCTGAAACCAGGTTATAAAGGTTCAAATGAGAAAGGCCAAACTCAATTTCAAACCGAACAGGTTAATACAGATTACTACACGGCATGGGTTAAGGGCGGTCTAGTTTTTAAAAATGCTTCTTTTGATGCGATCATCAAGAGGCTGGAACGTCAGTACAATGTAACTTTTATAAATAAAAACAAAACTCTGGGAAAAGAAATTTTTAATGCCCGTTTTGATAACGAGCCAATTGAGGTGGTTCTGAAATATTTCAGCGACAGTTACGCAATTGATTACAATATTGATAAGGATAAAATTACGATTAAATAAGTTTTAGTCGTTAGTTCTTGAAACTTATAAAGAAAAGACTAAGCACCAGTATCTTAAAATATAAAATAAACAAACGCCTATGTAAAAAGAATCCAAAAGCAAAGGATCGTTATTATAAAAAACCGGAAAGTGCGCCAACACTTTCCGGATAATAAAAATGCGGTCAGTTAATTAACCAACCAACATTAAAAAACATTTTAAAAGTATGAAAAAACTCTTGAACAGAATCAGGTTTGATAAGCCTTTTTTGAAATTTGATTTGAAAATGAAATTGACCACATTATTTTTGCTAACTGCCTTAACAGTAATGCACGCCGGAACCACTTATTCTCAAAAGTCTAAAATTTCTTTTAATGTCAATAATATGACCGTTGCCAAAGCAATTGAACGACTTGAATACACTACAGATTACCGTTTTGTTTACAATGTAAAATCTGTTGATCTTAACAGAATAATCGATGTAAATGCAAATGATGCTTCTATTGAATTGATTTTGAGTAAAATTTTTAATAATACCACTACAGATTTTAAGGTATCTGGAAATCATATTATTTTAATGTCCAAAAAAGCATCCTCTGATAAAACTGAAGTGCAAAAACCAGTTGCAGATTTTATTGTAAAGGGAAGGGTGACAGATGCCAACGGAATCCCTTTAGTAGGAGCGGCCATTTCTGATAATGGCTCTGGAAGAGGTGTAAATACAGATTTTAATGGTGACTATCAAATAATTGCTGTAAGCAGCGAAACTACTTTGGCTTTTGCTTATTTAGGATATGTCAGACAGGAAATAAAAGTGGAAGGAAGAAGTGTCATCAACGTTGTATTAAAAGAAGATGTTCTGGAATTAGAAGGACTAACTTTAACGACCGGATATCAAACCATAAATGCTGAACATGTAACAGGAGCTTTTTCAAATTTAAAAGCCAGAGAATTTAAAGAGCAGCGTTTAAGCAGTTTGGATAAAATCTTAGAAGGACGAATCGTGGGATATCAGGATGGACAAATTCGCGGAACTACCTCTATGAACGGTGTTACAGCGCCTTTATATGTAATTGACGGTTTTCCGGTTGAAAACACAAAATTATCTCCTTATGCTTCTATAGAAGAAAATCTTCCAAGCCTGAATTTAGAAGATATAGAGACAATTACCGTTTTAAAAGATGCTGCAGCTTCTTCTATTTATGGGGCCCGTGCTGCGAACGGAGTCGTAGTAATTACTACTAAAAAAGCAAAAGCAGGAAAGACAACCATTTCTTTTTCAAGTAATTTAACCGTTACTCCATACCGAAATTATACAGATAACTTAACAAGTTCTGCCGATATTGTGGATCTTGAAAGAGGATGGGCGGCAGGAAATCCTAATTTACAAGGAGCAAATGCCGGTACGTATGCGAAGTCTTTATTAAATAATGCAGTTTTTACAAGTTTAGGAATGCAGGCAATCTTAAAAGGTTTTGCTGGCGTTACTTCGCAGGCAGCGGCAAATAGTACGTTAGATATGCTTGGCTCTCAAGGATATCGATATTTTGATGATATTGCTAAATATGCAAAACGCGATCAGTATTTTATGCAGCACAACCTTAGTTTAGGAAAAGCTACTGAAAATAATGCGTTTAATGCTTCTTTAACTTATAAGGATAATCAACTTGAAGATAAGTTTTCTGAAAATGAAACAGTTGGTATTAATTTAAAAAATTCAACCCAGATTAACAGCTGGCTCTCTTTAGACTTAGGAACTTATGTAAATTTCGGAAAAGGAAATACGCAAAGTTATTTCGCTTCCAATCCAAATTTTACTACTGGACCCGGATTTAAATATCAGCCTTATAACCAATTAGTTAATAACGACGGAAGTAATTTTGTTTCTACTGCTGCTTCCCGATACAATAGTTTTACGCTTAATTCTATGCAGACTTACGGTCTTTATAATATGGATATAACACCTATGGACGAGTTTGGAAGAAATTTAATAGAAAATAAAAATTTCCTGAACAGAACATATGCTAAATTCAATGTCAAATTCAGTAAAGCGTTTACTTATAATGCAATGTTTCAATACGAATTTGGTTCAGATCGTGGCAGTCAGTTATTTGACAAAAACTCGTATTATGTCAGAAGTAAGGTAAACGGCCTGGTGACCATTGCAAATAACAAGGCAGTTTACAATCTGCCGTATGGAGATATTATCGCAGAAACCAATCAGTTTTCGAATGCTTACAACTTCCGTCAACAATTAAATTTCAATCAGATTTTTAATCAGAAACATGATTTTTCTGCTATTGCCGGTATGGAAATCCGCCATGCGAGACAAGAGTATAATACCAATACACGCTATGGTTACGATGCACAAACTTTGGGCTTTGCACCAATAAATCAGGCAAATTTACTGCAAGTCTACGGAACCGTTTTTAATGGATATATGTCACAAAGCGATTTCTCATTTGAAAAAGAATTGCAAAACCGTTACGTATCAGTTTACGGAACCGGGGGTTATACGTACAATAGAAAATACACTGTTTCCGGAAGTGTACGTTGGGATCGTTCTAATCTTTGGGGTACAGACAGTAAATATCAAAACAAACCAATCTGGTCTGCCGGAGCTGGATGGAATATTGATAAAGAATCATTTTTTGCTGTTAACTGGATAGACGCATTAAAACTTCGCGGATCTTATGGTATTGGAGGAAATATTGCTAAAGATTCTGCACCCTATTTAACAGCTTATTACAACTCAAATTCTAATGTTGGCGGCAATCAGGGAACCGTAAACTCGAGGCCAAATCCAGAGTTGTCTTGGGAAAAAACCACTACTACCAATATTGGTTTGGATTTTTCATTCTTTAAAAGCAGATTTAGCGGAACCTTAGATTTCTACAATAAGAAAGGAGAAGATTTGTTAGCGAGCAGTCAGGGAATTCCAACAGAAGGATGGGGATATTCTACTTACAGAATAAATAACGGTGTAATGACCAATAAAGGAATTGAAGTTAGTTTAAGCGGAACTATCGTAAAAACACCTTCTTTCTTCTGGGATGCATCTGTTTTGTATGCATATAATAAAAACAGAGTAGACTATGTCAATGTTAAAGCACCGGTTTATTACTTACAACTGGACCAGGCAAAGTCTTTTCCGAGAGTGGGTACCAACTTTAATTCAATTTATGGTTATAAATGGGCAGGATTAAGCAGTACCGGAATCCCTCAGGTTTATGATGCTTCAGGAACTGCCGTAAAATACAATCCCGGCCAATTGGATGCGATTAAGGATTATGGATCAACAGTTCCCACGCACAGCGGATCTTTTCATACTTCTGCTAATTATAAAAACTTCTCACTTTCGGCACTTTTTATTTACGAATTAGGGCATAAAGTCAGAAATTCATTTTTACCGATGCTGACTAATAATTACAATGGTGCTGCGGGAGGTTACGTTACAGATATTACTGTTGTAAACAATCATATTGCAGACCGATGGATGCAGCCTGGGGATGAAGCTTTCACAAATGTCCCAAGAGCGGTTTACGAATATGATCCGGAATTCAATTCAGATTCCCGCACTATATATTCGTATGCAGATATTAATATTTTGGATGCATCAAATGTGAGGTTAAGCAATATTTCATTGGCGTATGAAATGCCAGATGCAATTATAAAAAAAGTAAAATTGGATGGCATACGATTTAATCTGAATGCAGAAAACGTATATACTTTTGCAAAAAGCAGAGATGCCAAGTATATGCTGGGCGGCTTTATTTCTCCAAGTTTTGTGTTAGGTGTAAATGTTAATTTCTAATAATAAAGAAGAAGACAATGAAAAATATATATACAAAAATAGCATGTTTATTGATTCTGGGAATAACATTTGCTTCCTGCGATGATTATTTAAGCGATGTTCCCAAAGGATCAAAAGCGCCAACCACACTGGCAGATTACGAAGCTTTTTTACGCGACGAATATACCAATCAGCGCGTGAATGTGACAGGAGCTTCACAATTACTAAACGATCAGTATGTCACTCTTGCTACTTTGTCAAGTGACAGATTGATTAATGCCAATTATATGTGGGATGAAAATGCCGATCGTATCGCATTGAAAGTCTCAGATGAAACTACCTATTACGCAAGTTATCAGGGAATCTCAACTTTCAATTTAATTATTGAAGATGTATTAAATACCAATCAGGCAACCGAAAGTGAGAAAAGAGCAGTTTGGGCAGAAGCAAAGATATTACGGGCCATGAATTATTTTAATCTGGTTAATTTTTATGCCGATACGTATGTCGCATCCACCGCTGCTACAAAATTATCAGTTCCGTTGATTACGAGTGCCAATATTAATGCACCGAGTAAGCAGGTAACGATTCAGGAAATGTATGATTTTATTTTGAAAGATGTTAGTGAAGCCTTACCCTATCTCCTAAAGGTATCACAAACCCCTTTACACCCCAATTTAGGTGCGGGTTATGCATTTTACTCGCGGGTTTATCTACAAATGAATAATTATACAGAAGCACTTAAATATGCAGATTTGGCATTAGCAGAAAACAATAAATTATTCGACTGGATTGGCTATTATAATTCGAATAAAGCCATTATTGATGTACCAAATTCGTATACAGCCACAACTTCTCCAATGGGTTATAATTATGTAGAAAACTACACGTACCGCCATGGTGCTAACTCTAATTTGGCCACAGAAAATAGTATTCCGACAGAACGTGCACAATTATTTGAAGCAGGAGATGCCCGTTTTATTTCTCGTTGGAAAATCTATACTGTTGGTGCAGAAACCTATTATAGAAGGACTTTATCTGGTATGTTTAATTTTGGAGGCATTACCACGGTAGAAGTTTATTTAATTAAAGCAGAATGTCTGGCTCGTGCGGGGCAAATTAGCGAGGCATTAAATGTTTTAAATACCGTTCGCAAAACCCGTATTCTTCCGGCTTCTTATCAGGACATTGCAACAGCTGATAAAACTATGGCACTGAATGCTATTGTTAGAACTAAAAGAAACGAACTTATCAATACTATTGTTCCGTTTGCAGATGCGCGCCGTCTCAATGCGGAAGGTGTTTACAAAGTTAGTTTTACAAAAACAGCAAACGGAACGACTTATACACTGGCATCAGATTCTCATTTATGGACAATGCCTTTCCCGCAGGGAGCAACCCAGAATCCGGGAAATGGAACAATCACGCAAAATGTAGCTAAATAAAAACTAAAGCTTCCTGATTAGGAAATTTTTTCCAGAAAAGGAAGCTTTATATAAAACACCACCATGAAAAATCTCAAAAGAACGATTTATGCGGTTATTGCCTGCGTTTTAATAACCGCCAACACAACTGCGCAAAATAAAAAAATACCGAGTACAGGATATAGTATAGAAGGGGAAATTACCGGACTAGAAGAAGGTATAAAGGTAAAATTAGTGCCTTCTGCAACACATTCTTCGGAAGCTGCGGTAGCCGAAACAACAGTAAAAGACGGAAAATTTAGTTTTAACGGAAGACTGAATGAACCACGATTATTTTTTGTCGCATTTGGAGAAAACAAGGGATTTATTCCGGTTTTGGTTGAAAACTCAAAAATAAAAATAACAGCAGCTGCCGAAAAACCAACTCAAACCGGCAGTATCTTTTTTAAAAATGAAGTTATTACAGGTTCAAAATCACATGATTATTATGTTAAGCAAACGGCTTTTAAAGGGGAGTTAAATAAAGATTATGAAGCTTATCATATTGGAATAAAAGATTTAAGCGACATTATTGGAAAAGCCAGAAAAGAAAACAACAAAAAACTGATGGATTCTGTTTCCAGTCTTGCACAATGGAAAAAATTTGAAACAGATGAAAAAGCTTTTTTCACGAAAGTGGAAAAACTGACAACAGATGTTATAACGAGACATAAAACAAACTGGTGGGGACCTTTTTTCATGATGACACAGTTTTCATACTTAACGCCACAGCAAAAACCTTTATACGACCAACTATCCGAAGCAGCAAAGAAAAGTTATTACGGACAATTGGTGGACAAAGAAATTAATCCAAAATCTCTCGTAGGTACGAGTGTAGCCAATTTTCAATTAAATGATAAGGATGGAAATGCTAAAAGTGTCAAAGATCTTGTTTCGGGAAAAAAATACATTCTTATCGATTTCTGGG
This sequence comes from Flavobacterium olei, assembly GCF_039749035.1. Taxonomy (NCBI): domain Bacteria; kingdom Pseudomonadati; phylum Bacteroidota; class Flavobacteriia; order Flavobacteriales; family Flavobacteriaceae; genus Flavobacterium; species Flavobacterium olei. The sequence goes on along the minus strand of NZ_JBDKWC010000007.1, from coordinate 378,205 downwards.
CTTCGTGGTGCGCGCCATGCCGTAAAGAAATTCCAAATCTTAAAACTGCATATGCATCCTATTCAGCAAAAGGATTTGAAGTATTAAGTATTTCTATCGATCAGGATCAAAAAGCATGGCTAAAAGCTTTAGCGCAGGAAAATATGCAATGGCCAAATCTGTACGACGATGATAAAGTGAGTAAAGCATTCAATGTAAAAACAATTCCTGCAACTTATCTTATTGACAGCAAAGGGGTTATTGTTTCTGATAATTTACGCGGAGAAGCATTAGAAGCAAAACTAAAAGAATTATTAAAGTCCTAGTTTGTCTCAATTTCAGTCTGGAAAGGCAACGTGGTGAAAATTTAAACTTTGAAAAAAAACATCGCAAAAAAAATATATATGAAAAATACAATTTTAAAATGTGGTTTAGTGACGTTAGCACTTGCCGCGACAATAACTTCTTGCTCTAAGAAAGCTGAAGGATACACTATTAATGGAAAAATTGACGGACTAAAAGAGGGAATGGTTTATCTGGAAACCTTTGGCGATAGTACAAAAGTGGTGGATTCTGCCAAAGTTACAGATGGTAAATTTATATTTACGGGATCTGTTGCAGAACCAATGCTGCATAACATCAAGTTGAAAGGTGCAGAATACGGAAAGACTTTTGTTTTGGAAAACGGAGAGATATCCTTTAAGGCACTAAAAGATTCCATTTTTAAAGGCCAGATCTCAGGTGCTAAAGAAGACTCGATTTACCAGTCTTTTTATAAAAACGAATTTGCTAAAATTCAGAAAGTGGCATTTCCGCTATATCAATTATCCGATTCATTGTATAAAGTGGATGCTGCAGATAAGACAATTCCGAAAGGAAAACTATCAGAAGGACACCGCATTTTTATGGATAAAAAATGGGAAAATCTTCAGGCAGTAGCAGACAAAGCGACAGCAGGATTTATCGAAAAAAACAAAGGAAGCATTGGAGCAGTTTTAGTTTTAGATGACAGACTGATTAAATATCCAAATCCAAAACTGGCGAAGAAAATGTATGAAACTTTATCGCCCGAAGTAAAACAATCTTTTTACGGAAAGCAGGTAAAAGCTTCAGTGGATCTTTTTGAAAAAACTGCCGTTGGAGCCGTGGCACCAGAATTTTCTCAGACAGATGCTAATGGTAAATTAGTTAAACTATCAGATTACAAAGGCAAATATGTTTTGGTTGATTTTTGGGCAAGCTGGTGCGGACCATGTCGTAAAGAAAACCCGAATGTTGTTGCTGCTTATAAAGCCTATCACGATAAAGGTTTTGAAGTTTTGGGCATTTCGCTTGACGATAAAAAAGAACCATGGTTGAAAGCAATTGAAAAAGATGGTTTAACCTGGACACACGTTTCGGACTTAAAAGGCTGGAAAAATGCTGCAGCTAAAACTTACGGGGTGACAGTGGTTCCGACCAATTACTTAATTGGTCCTGACGGAAAAATTGTAGCATCGAATCTTCGTGAAGAAGCACTACAGACGAAGTTAAAAGAAATTTTTAGTAAATCGTAAATTACTATTTTACACATATTGCTTAAAGTATTAATTTGAACTGATAAAACAGATTTAAGATCATAAGATCTGTTTTATCAGCCTTCAAAAAAACTCTTCGGTTTTTGGTATTATGTGTTTTGGAAATTTACATTTAGTATATCTCAATCAGACAAAAAATGAAAAAAACTATCTTTCTGGGCTTTTGCTCATTGGCATTCTGTACGCTTATTTCGGCGCAGAATAATTCGGTTAACTTTAAAAAAATAAAGGAGTTAGGCGGAATAGAAGAGTATTTGTACCAACCAAACGGAATGAATATTTTGCTTTTACAAGACAATGCATCGCCTGTTGCAACTGTACAAATTGTATATCGTGTAGGTTCTAAACATGAAGTTTTGGGAAACACCGGATCAACGCATCTTTTAGAGCATTTAATGTTTAAAGGAACTCCAACTTTCAATAAAAAAAATGGAAATACCATTACCGATGTTTTACAAAATACCGGTGCACAATTGAATGCCACTACATGGAACGACAGAACCAATTATTTTGAAACGCTGCCGAGTGATAAAATTGAGTTGGCGATCCGGATTGAAGCCGACAGAATGCGTAACTCGCTTTTAACTAAAGAAGACAAGGAGGCAGAAATGACGGTTGTGCGTAACGAATTTGAGCGTGGCGAAAACAACCCTAATAGTTTATTGGACAAAGAAATATGGGCTTCGGCTTATATTGCGCATCCGTACCATCATTCTACAATTGGATGGAAATCGGATATTGAAAACGCACCAATTGAGGTTTTACAAAATTTCTACAATACCTATTACTGGCCAGATAATGCTACTTTAACCATTATCGGCGATTTTAAAAAAGAAAACATTTTTGCTCTGGTTGAAAAGTATTTTGGTAAAATTACCAAAGCGCCAAAAGCAATGCCCCAGCCATATACAGAAGAGCCACGACAATATGGTGCGCGAAAAATAGTGGTTAAAAAGCCTGGAGAACTTGGCGTAGTTAACAAAGCCTACAAGATTCCTGGTGCTTTGCACAAAGATCTTCCGGCGTTAAACATTTTGGGCGAAATTATAGGCTCCGGACCATCGGCGATCTTAAACAAAACAATTGTTGACAGCCGTTTGGGAATATATGCCTACGCCAATGCCACAAACTTTAAAGAAGTTGGACTTTTTACAATAGGCGTTGGGTTTCCCACAAATTCAAAGCATGAAGATATCGATGCAAAGATTAGCGAAGTGGTAGCGAAAATTCAGAAAGAAGGCGTAACGCAGGATGAGGTAAATCGTGTTGTGGCAAAAATTAGCGCTCAGACTATTTTAGCCCGCGACGGATCTGGTGTCATTGCGTCCGAATTGAATGAAGCAATAGCAGCAGGCGACTGGACAGATTATATTACAGGTGTGGACCGATTAAAAAAAGTTACACCGGCAGATGTTCTTCGCGTAGCCCAAAAATATTTACTGGAAGATCAAAGTACTACAGGATATTTTATTCCGAAACAAGCTGGTTCTCAGAATTTGGCAACAACTCAGGCAAATAATTATATTCCGGACAATGAGCCTTTTTATTACAGGCATCCGGAGAATGAACATTCGCATGACGGAAAACAATCAGAACATTTGGTTTCAAATAGTGATATTTCAGAAGAACTAATTTCAGCAGAAAATGTAACCGGGAAATCTGCTTCCGCTTTCAAAAGAGAAAAAGTTGCAGGAATTGATGTTGTTTCAGTAAAAACCTCTGCCAAAGATTTCGTGACTGTTGCAGCAAGTATTTCGTTGGGTAATTATGCGAGCGAAACTAAAAATGAAATGATTCCCGCATTAACCGCTTCCATGTTATCCAAAGGAACGACATTAAATGACAAATTTAAATTCTCAGAAAAACTTCAAAAACTGGGAGTGAATTTAAATATAAACGCTTCTGCATTTAAAATTAATATAGGATTTAAATGTCTGAAAAAGGACTTAGATCAGGTAATTGTCTTACTGGCAGAAGAATTAAGAAGTCCTTTGTTTGATGCGAAAGAGTTTGAAAATTTGAAACAGCAATTTATTGGAAATACCCAGCAGAATTTAAATGATCCGGGAGCAAGAGGAAGTATTGCTTTATCGCAGGCAATTTATCCCAAAACGAACCCAAATTACAGCTTAAGTGTTGAAGAGGATATCAATAATATTAGAAATGCAACCTTAGATGAGGTAAAAGCTTTTCATAAAAAATATTTCGGAACAGCTTCTATGCGTTTGGTTATTGTGGGAGATACAGATGGTGCGAATCTGAACAATTCATTAAAAAAATCTTTTAAAAACTGGAATGGCGGGGTTTCTGAAAAATTAAAATTTGAAGAAGCTTCTAAAACACCTTCAAAAACAGAAGTGGTCAGCATTGCAGAAAAACCAAGTGCAGAATTGTATATCGGACAGTTTACAGGTTTAAAAAGAGCCGATGCCGATTATATTCCGTTTTACATTGGAAATTACACTTTAGGTGCAGGATTCGCAGGACGCCTAATGCAGACCGTACGTGATAATGATGGGTTAACCTATAGTATTTCATCTGGTTTAGGCGGAAATATTGAAACCGGAGGGTATTGGTTTGTAAATGCCTCTTTTAATCCTTCGTTGTTTCAAAAAGGTCTTGATGCCACTATGGTTCAGGTAGATAAATGGGTGAAAGAAGGTATAACGGCTTCAGAATTAGAAAACAAGAAAACCAACCTGATAGGAAGTTTTAAAGTGGGAATGTCGACCACAAATGGTATGGCGAGAACAATTTTAAATTTTATTGAAAGAGGTTTAGAACCGGATTACATTGAGCAATATCCAAAAGATATCGAGAAAGCAACGTTACAGCAAGTAAATGACGCAATTAAGAAATACATTCAGTTGGATAAAATGATCATCATTAAAGCGGGTTCTTTGGATAAAGAAGGAAATCCTTTAAAATAGTTTTTGGCCATAGATGACAGGATTTTTTGAATTCGTAAGTCAAAAGCCATAAAGTTTAAAATCGAAAATCCAATATTAAATTTTTAATAGTAGTCTTTCAATATTTCATTTTAGAATCTGAATTAGTAAGCCATTTTCTGTGAAAGACTAAAAGAGCTGTTTTGCCGACAGCTCTTTTTTTTAAACCTTAAAAAAATGAAGAAAACAATTATAGTACTATTTCTCTTGTACAGCAGCTTTTTGTCTGCACAAATGTACAATCCGGTAAAATGGAAAACGTCTGTTGAAAAGCTTTCAGACAAAGAATATCTTTTAAAAGTGCAGGCAGAAATTCAATCCGGCTGGCATTTGTACGGACAATATATTGAAGAAGGCGGGCCATCTAAAACTGCTTTTACTTTTAAAAATCCCAACAAAGATTTCGAATTAACAGGAAAGACAACCGAAGAAAAAGGACACGAAGTTCAGGATAAAATTTTCGATATGAAGATTAAGTATTTTGAAGGAAAAGCACTTTTTACACAGAAAATTAAATTTACTTCGAAGGTTAGTTCAAAAATAGAAGCTGAGGTAGAATTTATGGTTTGCGATGACAGCAATTGTCTGCCGCCAACGACAGAAGAATTGACTTTTAAGATTCCGGAAGAGAAGAATTTGGCTTCCGCCGAAGGATTGGCGGTTGTAAAAGATTCTGCTGTTTCTGCAGGAAAGACAATCGATAAAACAGATGTAGCATTTTCTAAAACAAAAATAGATAAGCCTAAGAAAAATGAATCACGTGGTTTGATTAGTATTTTTATTTTAGCATTTTTATCTGGATTTGCTGCTTTGCTGACACCGTGCGTTTTTCCAATGATTCCGATGACGGTCAGTTATTTCACCAAGCAAAGTAAAACCAAAGCTGCAGGAATCAGAAATGCTATGATCTACGGTTTTTCGATCGTAATTATTTACGTTTTATTAGGCTCGATTGTGACAGCCGTTTTTGGTGCCGATTCTTTAAATGCACTTTCAACAAACGTTTGGTTCAACTTGATTTTCTTTATCTTACTGGTAGTTTTTGCTTGTTCATTTTTAGGCGCTTTCGAAATCATGCTGCCCAGTTCGCTGGCCAATAAAGTCGATTCTCAGGCAGACAGAGGCGGACTAATCGGAATTTTCTTCATGGCTTTGGCTTTGGCCATTGTCTCATTTTCGTGTACGGGTCCCATTGTGGGAACGTTATTGGTTGAAGCAGCTTCAAAAGGCGGAATCGCACCAATTATTGGAATGTTAGGATTTTCGATTGCAATTGCATTACCGTTTTCTTTATTTGCAGCTTTCCCGGGCTGGTTGAATGCTTTGCCAAAATCGGGCGGATGGCTGAACACTGTAAAAGTAGTTTTAGGCTTTCTGGAATTGGCTTTGGCTTTCAAATTTTTATCAAATGCCGATTTGGTTTTGCAATTGCATTGGTTAGAAAGGGAAGTTTTCTTGGCGATTTGGATTGCCGTTTTCGGAATGTTGGCTTTTTATTTATTTGGAAAAATTACGCTTCCGCATGATTCTCCGCTAAATCATATTTCTGTTGGAAGATTAGGTTTCGGATTAATTGCTTTAAGTTTTACGATTTACCTTATTCCGGGACTATGGGGAGCGCCGCTAAAATTAATCTCCGGATTTCCTCCTCCTTTACATTATAGCGAATCACCAAACGGATTGGGAGTTTCCGGAAATTCTGAATTAAAAATAACAGGTTCGCTGCCGGAAGGGGCAGAGCATGGTCCACAAAATATTATCACTTTTCACGATTATAATAAAGGAATGGCTTTCGCAAAAAAAGAAGGTAAACCTGTTTTATTAGATTTTACAGGATATGCCTGCGTAAACTGTCGAAAAATGGAAGAACTGGTTTGGTCGGACCCGAAAGTTCTGGGAATTCTGAATAATGATGTAGTTTTGATTTCACTATATGTGGACGACAAGAAAGAATTACCGGAAAGTGAACAATATACTTCTGCAACTACCGGAAAAAAAATAAAAACAATTGGAAATAAGTGGAGTGATCTGCAGATTAAAACTTATAAGGCAAATGCGCAGCCTTTTTACGTTATTATAGATCATAAAAGCGAAAACCTGACACAACCGTCGGCATATAATCCCGATATTGAGGAATATTATGCCTGGCTGCAATCGGGAATTAAAAATTTTAAGAAGTAAATGTTTTTGTAATATTAAATGAAATGGAAGTTACTTTAGAGACAAGCAAATTAGAACACTATTTTTCTGAATTCAGAGAAAATACCGTGGGCGTAAATCATACTTTTGAATCGATTTACGGAACTCAGAATTTACTGTACGCGGACTGGATCGCCAGCGGGAGATTGTATTTTCCTATTGAAGAAATTATGCTCCGAAAAATGGGACCCATGATTGCCAATACGCATTCTTTTTCCAGTCAGACCGGAAAAGCATCTACATACGCGTACCAATATGCAAGGCAGTTAATTAAACAACATGTAAATGCTTCAGAAACAGATTGTCTGGTAGCCACAGGAAGTGGAATGACGGCGGCTTTAAACAAATTGCAGCGTATTATGGGATTACGATCTGCCGATAATATTTTCAATGTACAACTTCACTATGACGATGAAAGGCCAGTCGTTTTTATTACCCATATGGAACACCATTCCAATCAGGTGCCGTGGTACGAAACCATTGCCGATGTGGTGGTTTTGCCTTGCGGCGAAAACAATCTGGTCGATCCAAAAATACTTTCAGAAGAACTTCAAAAATATAAAAACAGAAGATTAAAAATAGGTTCTTTTACAGCTTGTTCGAACGTAACCGGAATCGTTACGCCTTACCATGAACTCGCCCAAATAATGCACGAAAATGGTGGTTACTGTTTTGTAGATTTTGCAGCTTCGGCTCCTTATGTAGAAATCAACATGCATCCTGAAAATACGGAAGAAAGGTTGGATGCGATTTTCTTTTCGCCTCATAAATTTTTGGGCGGACCCGGAACTTGTGGTATTTTGGTTTTTAATGAAACATTATACAATTCCAATTTTCCGGATAATCCTGGCGGAGGAAATGTAAAATTTACCAATCCGTGGGGCGGATACAATTACAGCGATGCCATTGAAACTAAAGAGGACGGTGGAACTCCCGGATTTTTGCAGGTTATGAGAACGGCTTTATGTCTGGAGCTAAAGAACAAAATGGGCGTTGAAAACATGAAAAACAGGGAAAAAGAATTATTAAATCTTTGTTTTTCAGAGCTGCAAAAAATCGAAGGATTAACGATTTTAGGAGATTTAGATGCTGAAAGAATTGGTTGTGTTTCTTTTACCATAAAGGATATTCACTACAATCTTATAGTACGTTTACTAAATGACCGTTTCGGAATCCAGGTTCGCGGCGGCTGGTCGTGCGCCAGTACATACGCCCATTTTTTACTCCATATCGATGAAGAAAAATCAGCCCAAATAACAAACGGAATCCTTCAGAAAAACCTAACCGAAAAACCGGGCTGGGTTAGGGTTTCGCTTCATCCGACAATGACAAATAAAGAACTTTTGTTTATTATAAATTCAATTAAAGAAATTGTTGAGAATGGTAAAGATTGGGAGAAAGCGTATCAGTATAATTGTGTTACGAATGAGTTTGATAGTTTAATAATAAAAGAAACTATTGAGGAAGAGGTGAGGGATTGGTTCTTACTCTGACATACTGGAACTTAAAAGCAATTTCAGAAAAGCATGAAGATCTTAGATTCTCATGCTTTTTTCTTTTTGTAAAAATTCAAATAACATTTCTCTCCAAATGTTAATAATATGTTTCTTTTCAAGGTAGTTTTATTAATGTAAACGTAACCTTTTCGACCTACCCTCATCTTTAATTTTACAGACATATAAGAAGAACGCAATACTTTGTCTATGTCAACTTTTGAACAACAGAAACATTATCCAAACTCCATCAGAAAAAATTTTTCATACCATACTTTTAATTGGATTAATCCTGCCAAATTAATGTATCATGTATAAGAAATCAACAGACGAAGAACTTGTCGATTTATTGAAAAATGGCAAGGATAAGGCTTTTGATGAGTTGTATTTCAGATATCGGGATGTGCTTGTTCGGTTTGTCTATCTGAGAATGAGATCAATTGCCATTTCTGAAGAAATTGTCCAGGAAGTTTTTACTTCGATCTGGGAAAGACGCAAGACAATTGTCATTCAGAAAAGTTTTGCGGCTTATATCTACACTTCAGTCCGTTATATGACTTTAGATTATATCAAGTCATATGAAGTAACAGATCAGTATATTCAGGAAGTTTTACAAAAAAATGCGGTTTCTTTTGGCAGCCGTAATGCCACAGAAGATGCCATTTATTATGAGGAACTTCAGAATGCTGTTGATCAGGCGGCAAAATTACTTCCTAAAAAATCCAAAGAGGTTTTTATTCTCAGCCGCATCAAAAATTATTCTAATAAAGAAATTGCAGAAGAACTAAATGTTTCTGTAGAAACGGTAAAGTATCATATTACCTATGCGCTAAAATTTATGCGCTCTTATTTGGGAGAATTCAATTAGACTACAGTTCCGGGTGAAAATATTTTTTTCTTAACAGAAACGTAACCTTTTGCGCCTAACCGAAAAAACAATTTCCAAGACATATTATTAAAGACATAAAGAAATTATAATGCCTGAAAATTCAAATAACGAAATCAAAAATTTTTTAGACGGAAGATATTCTCCCAAAGGACAGGAAATGTGGAATAAATGGTACGACCGTACCGATGATTTTTTTGATAACATGGAAGCGGTTCATTCAGATCGCTCCAAATTAAGAAAAGAAGTGAAACAAATAAAAAATACGGATAAAGTTATTTTTCTTCAATATAAAAACTGGATTGTTGCCGCATCAGTTATTTTTCTGATTGGTTTATCAGTGTTTTTTCACCAGTCAGCAAATGGAGTCGTAACTACCCAGTTAACGGTAAAACTGGGAGAACATGCTGCAGTAAAATTAAGTGACGGAACTAAAATATGGCTGAATGCAGGAAGTGTTTTAAAATATCCAAAAGAATTTAAAGGCGATACCAGGGAAGTTCACTTAATAGGAGAAGCTTTTTTTGACGTGGCCAAAGACAAAAAACATCCTTTTATTATTCATACCAATAAAATGGACACGAAAGTTTTGGGAACCAGTTTTAATGTTCAGGCTTATCCGGATCAGAAGACACAGGAAGTTTCGGTAATGACAGGAAGGGTAAATGTAAAGTCGACTGTCACAGATGAAAATGTATATGTAACTCCGGGGCAAAAAGTGATTTTTAAATCTCAAAATAATAAACTTCAGGCTTTTAAAGATATTCCGGTCAATACGATTTCGCTTTGGCGCAAAAATATAATGGTTTTTGAAGAAACCCCGCTGCCTGAAGTTATTGCCACAATTAACCGCAATTATAATGTTGCCATTGAAATTAAAAACAAGCAACTAAACACATTAAAGATCAGCGGATATTTTAAAGAATTAACTGCCGATCAGGTAATTGTACTGGTGTGTAATATTATCAACGCCGAATATAAAATGGATTCGGGAATTTATACAATAGAATAATCCCCTGACATCAAAATAAACTACGTAGAGAAAAATCAACAAAAACAAACAACTAAATCTAAACATTATGAATGAAAAACAAATGCGGTATGCCGTAAAGTCTCAGAACATAAGGACAACAGGAATAAAATTACTCCTGTTTCTTACTTTGTTTTTTGCAGCACTAACAGTAAAAGCAGCGAATGTTGACATTAACAAAAGAGTGACTTTAAAAGTTGAAAATGAAAGTATAAAAAAGATATTTCAAAAAATAGAGAATCAGACCGATTTGCATTTTATGTACGAAAGCAGTCAGGTAAATACGAATCAAAAACTTAGTTTAAAGCTTAATAACGTAACAATTGAACAGGCTTTGGATAAAATTTGCGGCTCTCTTCTTCGTTACGAAATTATCAGTAATAATATTGTAATTAAGAAAAATCAGAAGCTGGCAGATTCAGATCAAAATAAAATCATTATTTCAGGAACTGTATATGGCGGAGATGACAATATGCCGCTTCCGGGTGTCGGAATTAAAGATAAAGGTTCTAACGCAACTGCAGCAACTGATTTTGACGGAACATTCAAAATGGAAATCAATGCAGCAGAGGCGACACTTATTTTTTCGTATGTGGGTTATGTAACCCAGGAAGTAAAAGTAACCAGTTCACAAACTATAACTGTAAAATTAACAGCCGATGTTAAGCAGCTTCAGGAAGTAGTGGTTATGGGATACGGAAGTGTGAAAAAGAATGAAGTATTAGGCGCGGTAGGGGCTGTTTCTATGAAGGAGACCTCCAGCAGAACTTATAATAATGCTGCAGAATTATTACAGGGAACTGTTGCCGGTGTGACGGTAATCAATGATGGTGGCGACCCAACTGCCTCGCCGACTATCAATATTCGCGGAATTGGATCTTTAAATGCAGAAACTCCGTTAATTGTTTTGGACGGAATTATCTACAGCGGATCTTTAAATACACTTAATCCAAATGATATTGCATCGATCAGTGTTTTGAAAGATGCGGCTTCTGCGGCCATTTATGGAGCGAGAGCTTCAGGCGGTGTCATTTTAATTACTTCGAAAAAAGGAGTTTCAGACCGAATTAACGTAAACGTAAATTATCAGGGCGGTTTTCAGAATGTAGCTAAAAAACTGGATGTTTTAAACGCTGCAGAATATGCTGATGCAATGAATCTTTCCAGAGATAATGCAGGTTTGCCAAGAATCCCTGCGTTTGACACGGCCTTTGAACCAACAGCAAGAACAACCAAAACAAACTGGATGGATGAAATTTTCCGTACGGGAGAAATTCAGGATTTATCACTTTCGGTAAATGGAAAAACAGAAAAAACAAATTTCTTCCTTTCGGGAAGTTACAGAAAAAACGAAGGTATCCTGCTGAATACTTATGGGGAACGTTATACAGTACGAGCAAATTCTTCTTTTAAACTAGCTGATAATTTTACCATTGGAGAAAACTTATCGTATTCCTTAACAGATGGTCAGACGGCAAATACTTCAAGTTCATACACAGGAGCAATTCAGGCAGCGATTTTATATCCGCCAAACGCGACGATTTACAGGGAAGACGGTTCTGGTCAGTTTGGAGGAGTTCCAGAAAAATATATTGGTTCTTACGGAGATGTGATTAATCCTGTAGCATACCTGAAAAGATTAGACAACAAAAATCCTGTTTCTACCATTTTGATCAATCCGTATGCGGAATGGGAGGTTATTCCGGGGCTGAAAATTAAATCCAATTGGGGTTATACCAGAATTCAGGATAATGCGACGGATTTTACAGTAAAAGTTACAGAGCCAGGAAAAATATTTGATTTCAACAGATTGACTTTAAAGAACTTAACGGTTACCGATTTATTAAGCGAACAGACTATTTCCTATGAAAAATCATTCGGAAAACACAATTTGAAAGCTTTGGCCGGTTATACGTATCAGGAGACCAAAAGAGATTTTTATACGGTTGAAGGAACTGGTTTTGATAACGAAGATCCTTCCCAGCGTTATTTATTAAATGCAAAATTAATCCAACAGACCGGAGCTGGTTTATCAGATGAAATTATTTCTTCTTATGTAGGAAGGTTAAATTATGATTTCAATCAGAAATATTTATTTTCCGGGATTGTCCGCCGCGACGGAACATCAAAACTTTTATCTGAAAACCGTTGGAAAGTATATCCTTCCGTTTCTGCGGGGTGGTTAATTTCTGAAGAAAGTTTTATGAAAGGTATCGAGCCGATTATCAGTAATTTAAAACTTCGTGCAAGCTGGGGACAGATTGGAAATCTTGGAAATCTTGGTCCTTATCAGTTTAGTGTGCCTTTAGTACAGACACAGGCTTTAATTGGTGCAACTCCGTCTATCAATTACGGGTATGCAGAAAGCGAATTATCAAATCCTAATTTAAAATGGGAGAGTTCAGAGCAGACCAACGTTGGTTTGGATTTTACTATGCTGAACAATAGTTTAATCGGATCTGTAGATGCATATATTAAGAAAAACAAAGACATGTTGGTTCGTGACCAGTTACCAGGGGTTTCGGGAACACCTCAGGGAAGAATTGTAAACTCCGGTGATGTTGAAAATAAAGGAGTTGAGGTAAGTTTGACGTATCAGAAAACGCGTGGTGAATTTAAGTTTGATGTGACGGCAAACGCAGGGTTTTTAACCAATAAAATTGTTTCCATAAAAGACGATTTAAGTTCGTTGGAACCACTTGGCTTAAGCCGGGTTCGTAGTTTACCATTGGCCAATATTTATCAGATCGGAAGTCCGGTTGGCGCTTTCTACGGATATGCGACTGACGGGTTGTTTCAAAGTAATGCAGAGGCAAAAGAGTATGTTAATAAGAATGGGGTGGCGTATCAGCCCAATGCGGTTGCCGGAGACATCAGATTCAAAGATGAAAACGGAGACGGCGTAATCAATAACAGTGACAGGGTAGTCTTAGGAAGTCCTTTTCCAAAAACCACTTATAGCCTTAATGCTAATTTCCGCTACAAAGGTTTCGATATGAATATCTTTTTCAACGGCGCTGCAGGAAATAGTGTTTTCAATGCTGTAAAACATACGGGTTTAAATGCTTCTTTCCCGGGTTATAATCTATTGGCAGAATCTAAAGATGCGTGGTCGCCTGCAAATACCAATACCAATGTTCCGGTACTATCAGCTACAGACAATAACAATAATTTCGGGCGTATTTCTGATTTATACATTGAAGATGCTTCTTTCTTAAGATTGAAAAATGTTTCGATAGGTTACACAGTAAAAGAAAGCTGGCTGAACGGAAAAGCAAAATTGAGATTCTTTATTTCCGGACAAAATTTATTCACTATCACAAAGTATTCAGGAATGGATCCCGAAGTAGGTCTTAGAAGCTTCGGTATGGATTTAGGACGTTATCCGCTTTCCCGCATTTACATGACAGGTATTAACGCAACTTTTTAAAAAAATAAAAAACAATTAAAAATGAAAAAAATAAGTCTTTTATTGTGGAGTGTTGTGCTTTTGGTCAGCACTTTGGCTTGCGAAAGCGAACTTGATGTGATTCCACAAGGTGCGCCGTCAAGCGGAAATTTCTGGAAAACTCCCGCAGATGCCAAAGCAGGAGTTAATGCGATTTATGCCTTGTATTCTGATGATAATATGTACGGCCGTGGTTTCTTCTGGCTCAACAATGCCAGTGATGATATTGGAACCAAGCCGAGACAAAATGCAGAACGTATCAAAAATTTTATTGTAGACGGAGCAGAATCGGATACCAAAGATATCTGGAGAATTCACTATGAAATTATGAAACGTTGTAACGACGTAATCCGTAACGTTCCGAATATTGCTTTGGACGAAAGTACCAAAAATGGCATGTTAGGTGAAGCGTATTTCAATCATGCGGTAATGCATCTGGAACTCGCTTATCATTATGGAGATGACCGCGCAGGAATTCCGATTCAGGACCGGGCAGATTATACGAACGTATATGTGCCTCGTGCTAAAAATGTTGCGGAAAACTATGCCTACATTGCAGCCGATTTAATTAAAGCAGCCGACTTATTACCTTATTTTGATCAGTTAACGCCGGATAATTATGGCCGGGCGCACAAAACTGCTGCATGGGCTTATTTGGTTCGTACGTATTTGTATGCAAAAGATTATGACAATGCTATTAAATACGCCAACCTGATTGTAGCAAGCGGGAAACACAAATTACTGGATAATTTTGAAGATGTATTTAAAATCAGTAACAACTGGTCTTCAGAATATATTTGGTCGGTAACTTCAAGTGCCGGAAACACATCATTAGGATCTATTTTTCCGGGAGTATGTCTGGAAGATAAAGGGTGGGGTGTTTACAACGGATGGGGAAATTTCTATCCTACAAAAGAATTGTTTGATGCTTATGCGGCAAACGATAAAAGACGCAGTGCCACAATTTTACAAAAAGGGGACAAATTTGTTTATTTCGGACAAGAAGTTACTTTTAATGAAGGAAATCATATCGTAAGCTCAAGCAACAGAACAGGGTATCAGTTTAAAAAATATATGGAGCCTTTCAGTTATCCCAAGTCAACTTCAGGTGCAGTAGATATCCGTTATGTAAATGCAAATGGAGACAAACCTTCAACAGCTTTAAATGTACCTCTTTTGCGATATGCAGATGTGATTTTGATGTTAGCGGAAGCCAAATTAATGAAAGGCCAGAACGCCGATTTGGAAATTAATATGATTCGTCACCGTGCCGGACTTGCCGATCTTTCAGGAGCGACAATGGTGGATTTAAAAAGAGAAAGAAGATGCGAATTAGCAGGAGAGTGGACCGATCGTCATTTCGATTTAGTTCGTTGGGGCGATGCAAAAGAAACCTACGCCAAACCATTGCACCATTATGACGGAAGTGTCATTTATCCTGCCCGTAATTTTAACCCTGCCATTCATCATGTCTGGCCAATACCGCCAGATGAAATTGCAGTAAGCAAAGGAGCTTTAACTCAGAATCAAGGCTGGTAATACAGAATTTCATTGTGTTTTTTTAGTTTTTTAAGCTGCAGCCTTTGTCGGAGGGCTGCAGTTGTAAAAAAGATACTTTTTGTCATTCCGAGGAACGAGGAATCACACTAGATATTCCGCATAGAATATCTCCAATCTTTGTCGAATTCCGAGTGTGATTCCTCGTTCCTCGGAATGACAAATACAAACGTAATAGTTTTACTATGTGTATTTAAACTATTGAAATGTCTTTATGGACAAAAACAACCCCGAAAATTCGGGAAATAGATTAAAACTTACATTTCTAATAAAGTTACCTACAGCTTTAAAAGAATAAAAATCATTTTCAATGAAAAAAATAATCACCCTTTTTTGCCTTTCCTTTTTCCTTTTCGCGCAGGCGCAGGAATACAGTTCATCCAACATTCATTCGCATAACGATTACGCCAGTAAATTACCGTTTTATGGAGCCTATTCTAACGAAACAGGTGTTATCGAAGCCGATGTTTTTTTAGTAAATAATGAGTTGTATGTGGCCCATACCTCAAAAGAAATTGCTTCTTACAATACCTTAAAAACAATGTATCTGGAACCGCTTTCGTCTAAATTGAAAACTTTAGAAGGAAAAGCTTATCCGAGCGGCAAACCGCTGATTGTAATGATTGATATCAAGTCGGATGCCGATTCGACTTTGAAAGTAATAACCGAGCAGCTCAAAACATTTCCGGATATCATTTCGAATAAAAACATAAAAGTGGTTATTTCCGGAAACAGACCTTTGCCGTCTTTATGGAAAAATTATCCTGATTTTATTTATTTTGACGGAAGGCTGAATGAAAATTATACTTCTGATCAATTGGCAAAAGTCGAAATGATCAGTGAAGATTTGCATGAAATCACAGTTTGGAACGGAAAAGGTGTTTTGACCCAGCCGGATTCAGAAAAAATTCAGGCCATTATTAAAAAAGTCCACGATCAAAATAAAAAAATAAGGTTTTGGGCTACGCAGGATAATGTAAATACGTACATGACTTTGATGAATCTAAAAGTCGATTTTATTGGAACAGACCATGTGGCTGATCTGACGGAATTCATCAATAAAATAAAAACGACATTTTACCAGAATACAGAATTTCATCAGGCGTATGTTCCTAAAAACAGCTTCAAAAATAAGCGTCCAAAAAACGTCATTCTTTTAATCGGAGACGGAATGGGATTAACTCAAATCTATTCCGGATACACGGCAAACAAAGGACAATTGAGTTTGTTTAATATCCCGACTCAGGGATTATCGATCACAAAAGCGTCGGACAGTTACATTACCGATTCGGCTGCAGGAGCCACTGCAATGGCAACCGGACATAAAACCAATAATCGTTTTATAAGTGTGGATGAAAACGGAAAACCGCTGGAATTGATTACACAGCAATTAGCAGAGAAAAATTATAAAACTGCGATCATTTCTGCCGGAAATATTACAGATGCAACTCCGGCTTCTTTCTATGCGCATCAACTGGAAAGAAGTTTGAGCGAACCCATTGCAAACGATTTTCTTTCAAATCCTTCTGACATCTTAATTGGAGGCGGGCAGAAAGAATTTTATGCCAGAAAAGACGGTAAAGATTTATCGAAAATGCTGATCGAAAAAGGCTATACATTTTCGGATAAATTTGCCAGTTTAGATACTATTAAAAACAACAAGTTTATAGTTTTAGAAGATGCAGCGGTAGTTTCTATGAAAAATGGGAGGGGAGATTTCCTTTCAAAATCTTTAGCGAAAGCGACAAATACTTTTGCAAAAACAAAAAATCCGTTTTTTATTATGGCCGAAGGCGCACAAATTGATTATGGGGGACACCAGAATAATGTAGAATACGTGGTTCGGGAAATGCTCGATTTTGACAAACTCGTAGGTCAGGCTATGGAATTTGTAGATAAAAATGCGGAAACATTATTAATCATAACCGCAGACCACGAAACAGGCGGATTGTCTCTAATTGATGGAAGCATCGAAAAAGGTTACGTTCACGGAAGTTTCAGCACAAACGATCATACAGCGGTTCCGGTTCCGGTTTTTGCTTACGGTCCGGGAGCTGAAAAATTTAATGGTGTTTATCAGAATACAGCTATTTATGATAAAATTATGGCGCTGATTTCTGGGAAATAATTTTAGTGGATTGATTTTTTAGAGGACCGCAATTTTAGAAATAAGATTGCGGCTTTTTTTGTTGCTTAAAAATAAGATTTACATTCAATTCCTGTTTTGAAAATCTTATTTCTACAATTATTTTCCGACTTTTTTGCCTTGTTATCATATGTGATAACCTTTATTCCGAAATAAAGATTCAAATTTGAATTGTCTAAATGAGAATCGAAAATATGGAAACACAACAAAAAGAATCGCTAACAGAATTATTAGAATTAATGAGTAAAGTAAATTATTTTAAAACTCTAAAGCCCAATAATAATTCGTTTGACGCAACATTAAAAGTGTCTTGTTATAGCGAATTAAATATCATGATTTCTTCTCTAATGAAAGGAAGTATTAGTTTACTTCAAGCGGAAACTTCCGGTAAAGCTTTTCCAGATGCCATGGTTTTGATTGAAATTGCTTTACAGTTGTTGCCGAATGATGAGATGGAGTTGTTGGATGAGGTTTGGAGGGTTGGGGTGAAGAAATAAGTTTAAAAGTGTAAAAACCTCATAATAAATAATTTATGAGGTTTCTTAAGTTGTTGTAGAAAGGTTTTTCGAAAAGATATTATAATTTTTTATCAAGACATTTAGAGTAATTATTCAAAGTGTGTCTGATTTCTTTTGCTATTAATTCTGCCTTGGCAGTCGGAACACCGTTACTTATTAGTTTAAATTTTGGCGTTAAAGGAATTGATTTAGGTAAAACATATTCATCTGGGACAGTTTGAAGTCTTAGCCCCTCTCTTACTGTAAGTCTTCTTTCTTTTGTAGGATGTAAGTGAACTTCATTATTGCCATATGCAACGGTTGGACTGTATCTATAACGATGAAGTCTTTTAAAAGACTTTCTATCTGTATTTCCTTCTTCAACTGTTTTAAATTTAGTTGATTTAGGTTGAAAATACTCATCTTGATTAGGAGTTTTAGAATTTAGTCCTTCGAAAGCATTTTTCACTGTTAATCTTATAATATTATGGTCTTGGACAATAACTTTTTTATTACCAAAATTCCATTTTTTTGGCCAGTCTAATAACTTAGGGGTTTTGAATAATGGTTTTGGCCATTTAAATACTAAATTATTATCATCGCCAAATTTTAAATAATCATTATCATTTATATAATCAAAACCATTTAACACTAATGTATCAATGATTTCTTTTTTAAAAGCTACAAGCGCAATTCTAGATCTGTCTTGTGCATAACCATATTCTAATACATTCAATAAATCATGATAAACATAATAACCTTCATTTTTTATATCTTCTACAAATGCATTAAATGATTCCCTATGCCGTTTGGTTTTATAAAGACCTTCAACATTTTCAAAAAACATGAAGCCTGGCTTTAGGTCTTGAACTATTTTAAAATAACTATAAATTAATCTTCCTCTTTCTCCTTCGATTCCTCCATTTTTTCCGCCAACTGAATAGTCTTGACATGGTGGACCACCGATAATCCCAACGATATCCTTGTAGTTATCTTTTAATCTATTTTGTTCAACTATACTAGAAACATCTCTAGGCCTGGATATGTTTTTATGTTCAATTAAGTTATTTTTAATATAGTGATTATTCGATTTATTAAAGTAACTGGTCATACCATGGTTATATGCACTAATAAAATAAGGCTCTATTTCAAGAGCTTCCTCTATTTGAAATCCTTGATTAATAAATCCTAAATCTAGAAATCCACCACCAGAAAAAAGTGATAAGATTTTGTATGTTTTATTCTGCATTTGGTTCTCTTTTGATAATTCCGTTAATTAACCTAATAGTCATTTTTTCATGATGAAAGCAGATGCCTTTTTTTAATTCGTCGATACTAAATACTCTTGTAGGGTGCCCTTTATCATTTCTGATGCCAAAAGTTGTGTTTGTCTCTAATAATGTAAAGGTATCATCATCGTCTGCGTTTAATTTCTTAAAAAAATCGGCGTAAGAGAAGTTAGCTTTTCCATGGTATTTTTTTTCATCTAATTGATATTTATATTGTAATTCTATAATGCTCCCATTTATTTTTATATTATATTGAGTTTTGTTTTCACCGAACAATTCTTCATCATTGCACAAACTTAATAATTCAGAATATTGATTTACCTCATTAACTAAGTCCTTTTTAGTTATAAAAACACGACCTCTTGATGACCATAAATTAAAATCTAGAATTTCTAAGTTTTCTCCACCAGGGAGCGAAAATATTAATTTACAAGATGTCGCAGTTTCGTTACTATTGTCTATTAAATTCAGATCTATTCTACCTTTATTATTTAAAATATTATTATAAAGAGAATCATAATATCTTCCCTTTAATCTTGACAGTCTTTGTATATCGTATTTAATTACCTTTCCTTTTCTAGAAAAATCGATTTTAGAAATTAAAAGTGGATTATATAATTGGATATTGTTTAATATTTGTCTAAGCTTATTTATATTTTTTTCTTTGAAGAAATCTTTTATGTTTTTGAAATATTCATTTCCATAATCTGGCAGTAATCTTAAAATATTTTCGTTTATATCTTGGGCAATATTAATTTTTGAATTACCATCATTATTTAAACAACACAAATCTAGTGTTTCAAGTTCAATTAAGTAAGTATTAGTAGTTGAAATATCTATTTCTAATGTTTTTAAAACCCCTTCTAAATTAAAGTTACAGATTTTTATTTTTTTTACTTTTCCATCAGTATCGATATTATATTTTCCATTTAAAACTTCATCTGAAATTTTTATTTTAAGCAACTCACCTGTTATATAATTTCTTTTTAGTTTTTTTCCTCTAATTAATGTATCGCATAATTGTCCGCCAAGGATGTAGTATTCATTTTTGATTTTGAAAATATCGCCTGGAGAAATTGGTAAATGTTTTATATTAACATTATCATCAAATTGCTCATAGTTATTCAGATCCCTAATTTCTTTGTCTATTTCAGAAATATTTGGGTGATCATTTAAAAACTCATTTTTAAAAAAAGATGATAAAGAAGCAACATATGAATAATCACTCGTCTCTTTTTGTTCAAAAGTCTTTTGAGTTAAAAGATTGTACCAATATTTTACAGAGTCATAAGGAGGAATCCCTTCATTATGAGATTCATTAACAATATGTTTTATATTTTTTTGATTTTTTAAAACAGCACTCAATGAAACTTTAGCGCTTTCTTTAATATTCTCATGGATATTATTAAAAACTGTAGCGTAAGCAGATTGAGCTAAAACTTGAGTAATTTCATCAAAATTTGGTGGCGAATTTTTTGCAATTTCCTGTGCATAATAATGTTCTAGTTCAGTTGGAGGATCGACTTGCGAAGGCCTACTTGTATAAATAAAACAAATAGAATTAAGTTTATTTTCTTTATTAAGATTTGAAAGATCGTTTAGTGCAAAATCTTTGCCTGTAGCATCATCTCCACTTCCTAAGCTTTTATCAATCAAGCAAAGATAAAAATTACTTTCTGTTAATATCAGGCTATTTTTTATGTCATTAATGAAGTCTTCGAATTCAGTCCGTGCAGGAACTTGATTAAAAAATAATATTTCGGAATTTTTAATTTCTTTTATCTCTTGAATTATTTCATCATATTGATTATTTGGATAAGTATTTACAGCACCAAATTTGAGAAAAATTTTTCTAATGAAATTATCTGTATCAGCACTAATTATTTGTTCAAATAATTTTAAATCAAAAGCATCTAAGATTTTCTTACTATTTATTTTTATCAAATAGTGTTCAAAATTATCTATTGCCGGTATTTGATTTATTAATTCTTCATCGTGCGGTAATTTTTCAAAATTATCTTTAAATTTTTTTAATAAATCTTTTATTTCAGTAAAATTATATTTTAAAAGATATTCGTCTATTCTATTAGAAATGTTTTCGTGACTTAAACAATAGAAAGCTAAGATTTTTAAAGAATCATCTATTAGGGTAAATTCATTTTCAATAATAACAATTGTATAAGCTTTTAATGACTTTATTAGTTCCTTAAATTTACTCATGTTCTTCTATATAATCATTTATACTAATTTCAAAAATGTAGCGATTACCATATTCATTTTTTGAATCTAATAATTTAATATCTCCTCCAAAAGATTTTAAAAACTGTCTCACTATATATAATCCCATTCCTCGTCCATTTTCTTTACCAGAAACTAATTCGTTGAAAAGAATATCCTGATATTTCTCTACAACACCAGTTCCGCTATCAAAAAACTCTATTGTTTTATTAGATGTGGTTCTAATTATAATAAAATCTTTTTCTTCTCTTTTGTATGTGGGGATTGATTTTTCTAATGATTGTCTTTGCTTTATCCAGTAAATTGAATTGTCGATTAAATTATAAAAAACATGTAGCAAAGCACCTTTTGGTACTTCCCATACATTTGAAACATCATCAAAAGTTATATCAATATTATGTCTCTTAGTTCTGAATAAAAAACGTTCGTTAATAATTTCCAGTTCAGATTTTAACTCAGTTGGTTGTAAAATTCTATTCCCTTCTGTTGTTATAAATGTCTTTTCTAAAAAAGAATAAAATTTACTCAAATCACCCATTCTATTGTAAAGATGTTCAAACTTATCTTTTACAGGTTTAAAATGAGTTTTATTTAAATCATATAGTCCATTTTCGAGAAAATAATTTTGAACTGTTTTAATATGTTGATCATATTTTTTTTCTTCATCCTCAGAATTACTTAGCATTGAATGTAATTCATGGGTGATAACTTCTGTAACTAGCCCATTAGCCATTAATTTGTAATTATTATAGGCTTCTGTTTTTACGCGGTTCTGTTCTTCTCGTGTTATTGCAAGTAATAAATTTGCACTTTCCAATGATTTTTGAGTATCGTCAACGTTTTGTTCAAAATTATCTGTTACAACTTCTAATTTTTTTAAAACATTTCTAACTGTATTTATTTTTTCATCAGTATCTAAATCAATTTTATCTTTAATCGTTTTAAAAGCTCCGCTTATAAGTTGTATATTTCTTTTGGCATCTTCTAGTAAAATTTTAGACTTATCAACTTCCCTCTGAACTTCTTTTTCACTATTCTCAGGTATTAATCCTTCAATGTCTAAAATATGTTTTGTCAATTCAACAGCTCGTTTGTTAAAAGTTGGTGAAAATATTTCAAGAATTTCAGTTAATGCTTTTTGTAATGAATCAACATATATGTTATCAGTTAAGTGTTCTCTAGAACTAGTTTCATATATATATTCTTGTTTTTTATCATTAATTTTTATATATCCTACTACATTACCTAATTCGAACCTAAAAAATTGTTGCCCAGATGTTCTTCTTTGTTGTAATTGAAGCCAATCATTATCTTTATTTCCAATAGTTCCAATTCTAAATGAATTTCTATATAATTTGATTCCATTATTTGATTCTAAAAACGGACGAATACTATAGTTTATTTTTGTTGTATCATCGATATATCCATTATCTAGTGCAGATTTTCGAGCCATGCTCATTAGTGACTGGTCGCGCTTAAAAGAATAAATTTGACCTTGAATTGGAGCAATTTTGATTAGAGCCGATTTAAATGAAGATGTAAGCTCATCATTATATTTTTTATTCCATCTTACAAAAGCATCACTTAAAAGAAATATATCTGACAAATTCTTTTTATACTGTTCCAAATATTTATCAAGAATAGATTGATATCCTTTTGAGTCTAGTTTATAACTTCTAAATAAAACGTCTCCCAATATATTTTGATGTATTCTTTCAATAAACCAAGGTTTAATATCCATTCTTAAATTAAATCTTAAATCTGACGGATTATTATTTTCGTCTAATATAATTTCTGTATCAAATGAGTGCTTAGTCTCTGCTACTTTTAATACTTCTTGACTAAAATCTATTTTAACTTCTTGAGAATTCGACTTTATTATTAAATTTAACACTGAATTTTCTTTTTCAAAAGGAGAGTATAGAAAACTTAATGCGGAATTTAGATCTTCTTTGATAGAATTGTAATTACCTAGTTTTTTTCCAAGATTGCCAAAAATGTCACCACCTTCAAATAAATCTTTTATTTCGAAAAATTTAGAAAATTCCAGTTTTTGGTCACCACTTCCTAGTAGCCATAATCTTGTATATGATTGAATATTTTGATTTTTTATTTTATATTCAGGAGCATCATAATCGTCCCCTGAAAAAAAATTAGACCATTCTACAACAACGACATTTATTTCTTTTTCAATATCATCGTACGACTCAACAATCAAAATAGGAGAAATTCTTTGCGATGCAAGTCGTCCGATTCCCTTATCTCCTAAAATAATAGTATTATCGCTTTCTTGTTGATTTTTTTTCTCATCCTTTTTTACGGTAGAACCAATTTCAAAAAAACCTTTTTTAAGTGTATTGAAATCCATACCTTTTCCATTATCCTCAATAGTAAGAATGCCTGAAGGATTGATTTTTTTTAATTCGTTATGAATAACAGTATCAATAGGTCTATCAAAATCATTAAAATTGATAGTTTCAATATCTGTGAAGTAATTAATTAAGACCTTATTAGCTTTAGCATCATATGAATTTTTTATAAGTTCGGTCAATGCTACGGCATCTGAGGTAATAAGTTCATATCCAAGGTGTCTTATTATTCTTGAGTTATATGTAAATTTCATTTGAGAAAAAAAGAATTAGATGATTGTATAATTGAGTAAAGATATTATTGTTTTTATAATTAGTTAATAAGTGTAAAAAATAAAAATTAAAGTATAATATTTTTATGTAATATAAAAACTATTAATTTCAAATATATAATATAATTTGGTTCAAAAACAAAAACTTAACGATAAAAACTAGTATAAAAAAAACCTCCAACTAAAAAGTTGAAGGTTTCCTAAAATCCAGCGGAGAAAGAGGGATTCGAACCCCCGGACCTGTTACAGTCAACAGTTTTCAAGACTGCCGCATTCGACCGCTCTGCCATTTCTCCAGTATGTTGCAGATCATTTTCTGATTGCGAGTGCAAATATAAGACGGTTTTTCGGTTCTCAAAACTTTTTTAGCTACTATTTGCAATAAAATTATAGGGCATAAAAAAAGAAAACCCTTAACAAAGTTAAGGGTTTCAAAGTCAGCGGAGAAAGAGGGATTCGAACCCCCGGACCTGTTACAGTCAACAGTTTTCAAGACTGCCGCATTCGACCGCTCTGCCATTTCTCCAGTATGTTGCTATCATTTTGTGATTGCGAGTGCAAATATAAGACGCTTTTTCGGTTCTCAAAACTTTTTTAGCGACTTTTTTAAAATAATTTTCAAGTGTCTAATTATCAGTATTTCCGAAAAATAGAAAGTTTAAAAAATTACTCTAAATCGTCTAAAATAGGTGTTGGTTTTTTATTTTCATCCACTGCAACAAACGAAAAAGTTCCTGAAACCACCGTTTCGCGCAGCTCAGAATACATTTGCTCCATAAAAATATCAACATGAATTTTACAGCTCGTTCGCCCAACGCTGTCTACTTTTGCCACTAATTCGATTAAAGTTCCCGCCGGAATCGCTTTTTTAAAATCGATCTGGCCGGTCGAAATCGTTACGACTTTCTTTCTGCTAAAACGGGTAGCGCAGATAAATGCTACTTCGTCCATTAAATGGAGAGCAGTTCCGCCAAATAAAGTGTCGTAATGGTTAGTTGTACTTGGGAAAACAGCCTTAAAAATACGCGTTTCAGATTTCTGGATTCTTTCTTCTACTGTTCCCATATTAATAGTTTACGTATTCTGTAATTTCAAGTCCGTAACCAATCATCCCAACGCGTTTGGTTTGTTCGGTATTAGAAACCAGTCTGATTTTAGAAATGTCAATATCGTGCAGGATTTGCGCGCCAATTCCGTAATCTTTACTGTCAATAATTACTTTTGGAGCTTTTAAAGTTCCGCTGGACTGCAAGGTTTTAAGTTCAGAAATTCTATTTAAAAGATTTACCGCCGTCATATCCTGATTGATGAAAATAACAGCGCCTTTTCCATTCTCGTTAATTACCTTAAACATGTCATCGAGCTGCTGTTCTGCATTGTTGGTCAATGTGCCTAGCAGGTCATTGTTTACCTGCGAAGAGTGGATGCGTGTTAAAATAGGTTCTCCGGAATTCCAGGTTCCCTTTGTTAAAGCAATATGAATTTGTTTGTTGGTCGTTTGTTCGTAAGCTCTTAATCTGAAAGTCCCAAAACGGGTTTCAATATCAAAATCTTCTTTTTTAACGATAAGACTGTCGTGTTGCATTCTGTAGGCAACCAAATCTTCAATAGAAACTAATTTTAAATTGAATTTTTTAGCCACCTCTATCAATTGAGGCAAACGTGACATGGTTCCGTCTTCGTTTAAAATTTCGCAGATAACTCCGGCCGGTTTAAATCCGGCTAATCGGGCAAAATCAATTGCTGCTTCTGTATGTCCGGTTCTTCTTAAAACGCCTCCTTGTTTGGCTATCAGTGGAAAAATATGTCCGGGACGAGCCAAATCATGTGGTTTGGTATTCGGGTCAACCAAGGCTTCAACTGTTTTAGAACGATCTGCAGCAGAGATTCCGGTGGTAACGCCATGACCTTTTAAGTCAATAGAAACGGTAAAAGCAGTTTCCATATGGTCTGTATTATTGCTAACCATAGCACGCAAATCCAGTTCCTTGCAACGGCTTTCGGTAAGTGGTGTACAGATTAAGCCGCGTCCGTGAGTGGCCATGAAGTTGATCATTTCCGGTGTTACTTTTTCGGCAGCAGCCAAAAAATCGCCTTCATTTTCGCGATCTTCATCATCGACTACAATGATTACTTTACCCTGACGAATGTCTTCTATGGCTTCTTCAATGGTATTCAGTTGTATATTAGTTGTTGACATAATTATTATTGCTTTTGAGCTGGTGAAAACCGCTCGGAAATTTTCTGAAATAGTTGTGAGATCGGAGTTGTAATCGCATCAAAATTAATTAATCCGTTGTCGTTTGTGGCGCGGTAGGTCAAAAGAACGGCCAGTGGCGTCAGAATAAACGACGACATCCATGATCCCAAAAACGGAGTGATACCGCCTTCCTGAGATAATCTTTTTCCGAATGTATTGATGAAGTGGAAAGTAATAAAGATTAAAACAGCGAATACGATTGGTAACCCAAGTCCGCCTTTTCTGATAATAGCACCCAGAGGAGCTCCGATAAAAAACATTAGAAAGCAGGCAAACGCAATTACGAATTTTTCGTATAAGGCACTCAGGTGCTTGTTAATATCACGTTGTTTATCCTTTAAGTCCTTTTGTGTCGTTTCTATCGAATAAATATTACTTGTAAGATTGCTTCCTGCCATTTTCAAAATATCAACTTTGTCTTTGTTCGTGTACATCGACATTAGATTGTTGGGCAGTTGTTTTTTCTTAAAATCTCTTTTTATTGATGGAGGTGCTTTTCTGATCCCAACGCGCTGATTGATGTTTTCAGAAAACGAAACAATCTCATTGTCCAGATTTTTATTTAAGGAATCCAGTGTATATCGCAATTCATTAACGTTAAGCATGGCGTTTGTACCGGCAATACTTTCTTTGCTGTCATCTACTTTATTAAGTTCAGATAAGTCAATATTGATGATCTGCTTTTTAAACCTTCCTTTAACGAAAGGCAATTTTGCACGATCCTCATATTTTTTAGGAGTAACATCCTGGTAATAATAACCATCATTTAAAACCAATTGCAGAATGCTTGATTTTTCACTGCTGATCAATTCACCGGTTTTCGATTTGATAACCGTTTTGTTTTCGCCCATATTATTAGGCTTTTCGTGAATCGTCACTCCCGTCAGGTGATTTCCGTTTTCTCCGGTCTTTTTGTTGACCTTAATATTATAAAAGCCAACATCGTTAAACTGTCCCTCAGCAATTGCCATTGCCGGCTTCGCTTGTGCAATATTTTTTCTAAAATTGACAAATTTATATTCTGCATACGGAATAACGTTATTGGCAAACCAAAACGCTACAATACTTAAAATACAGATAAATACAATTAAAACCCGCATGGCTCTCTGTAAAGAAATTCCGGAAGATTTCATGGCAGCAAATTCATAATTTTCGGCAAGATTTCCGAAAGTCATTATCGAAGCCAACAAAACTGAAAGCGGCAAAACCAGCGGAATAATACGCGGCATTGAGAAAAGCAGGAATTTAACAACCAGTAATAAATCTAAGTCTTTACCTGCAAGTTCTGAGATAAATAGCCAGACAGTCTGTAATATGAATATAAAAAAAAGGATTACAAATACCGTAGTAAATGTAATCAGAAAAGTTTTTAGTAAGTATTTGTCTAAAATTTTCAACCTTGTAATTAATCTAATTTATTAATGTAGTATTTCGGGTATTTACTCGCTACAAAGGTAAATTGATTTTTTGATAATGGCTGATTGGTTTTAAAAGAATTAACGGTTAAAGTTGTTTTTGTTCCGTTTTTTCCTGTTTCAATCAAATTATAGATGTGTTTGGTCTGAACGTCAATACCTAACAAAATTTCTTTTCTCTGATCTTTGGTATTGGTCGGAGCTAATTTTATGTATTGAATTTTTCTTCCTTTCACATTTTGAACAATATCCATATTGTATTTGTAGCCGGAATTGAAAAAAGTAAGCATTTTTGACGGCGTAATCGCAGCGTCATCTTTTTCATTTACTTTAGATATAGTAACTTCTTCATCTTCAGGTACAATTGTATAGGTTTTTTGCCCGTCAAAAATTTTAGTAACGCCCATAAAATTCAGTACATACTGATTTCCTTTCATGGTAACATTTCCTTTACTGTCCTGATTGATATTTTCTTTAGCATTGTTTAAAGAATATTTAAAGTCAATAACAATATTGTCGTAGCTTTTTATTTTTGAAGTCACCTGGTTCAATAAATCTTTTGCTTTTTTATCCTGAGCCTGAATAGAAGTGAAGCTCAAAAGGAATAAAACGCCTATTTGCAAAAACTTTTTAGTCCTGTTTGTGATAGAATTGTTGTTGATTTCTTGAAAATTTGCTTTCATGATAAGATTAATTTTGTTCATTATTAAAAAATTGATCAAGAGCACTTAAATCCGGGATGTTTACACTTCTGGCTTTACTGCCTTCAAACGGACCAACAATACCTGCTGCTTCCAGCTGATCAATCAAACGACCGGCTCTGTTGTATCCTAATTTTAATTTTCGCTGCAATAAAGAAGCAGAACCTTGCTGGGCATTGACTATAATCTCTGCGGCTTCTCTAAATAAAGTATCTCTTTCGGAAATATCTATATCAAGATTAATGCCACTTTCTTCCCCAACAAATTCAGGAAGCAAATAAGCATTGGCATACGCTTTTTGTCCACCGATAAAATCAGTGATTTTTTCAACTTCCGGAGTATCGATAAAAGCACACTGAACACGTACCACATCGTTTCCGTTTGTATAGAGTAAATCTCCTCGTCCAATTAACTGGTCGGCACCCTGTGTGTCCAAAATAGTTCTGGAGTCAATTTTAGAGGTTACCCTAAAAGCAATCCTTGCCGGGAAGTTGGCTTTTATTAAACCTGTAATAACGTTTACAGAAGGTCTTTGCGTGGCAATAATCAGGTGAATACCAATCGCACGGGCCAGCTGTGCCAGACGCGCAATAGGAACTTCAACTTCTTTTCCTGCCGTCATAATCAAATCGGCAAACTCATCTACCACCAAAACGATATAGGGTAAGAAACGATGACCTGCTTCGGGATTTAATTTTCTAGCTTTAAATTTATCGTTGTATTCTTTTATATTACGAACCATCGCATCTTTTAATAAAGAGTAACGATTGTCCATTTCCACACAAAGTGAATTTAAAGTATTGACAACTTTCGCATTATCGGTTATGATCGCATCTTCTGTATCCGGAAGTTTGGCCAAATAATGTCTTTCAATTTTATTGAAAAGAGTAAGCTCCACTTTTTTCGGATCGACCAAAACAAATTTCACCTCCGCAGGATGTTTTTTGTATAAAAGCGAAGTTAAAACTGCATTTAATCCAACCGATTTTCCCTGTCCGGTTGCACCCGCCATCAATAAGTGAGGCATTTTGGCAAGATCGACAACAAAAGTCTCGTTAGAAATGGTTTTTCCTAATGCAATAGGCAATTCCATTTCAGCTTCCTGGAACTTAGCGGCTCCGATAACGCTTTTCATGGAAACCATAGTTGGGTTTTTATTCGGAACCTCAATACCGATAGTACCTTTTCCGGGAATTGGCGCAATAATACGAATTCCTAATGCAGATAATGACAACGCAATATCGTCTTCTAAACTTTTAATTTTAGAAATTCTGATACCGGCTTCAGGAACAATTTCGTATAAGGTTACAGAAGGTCCAACGGTTGCTTTAATCTGTGCAATTTCGATTTTGTAGTTACGAAGTGTGTCTACAATTCTGTTTTTATTTTCTTCTAATTCTTCCTGATTGATTGTAATTCCGCCAGTTGAATATTCTTTTAATAGATCAATGGTTGGGAATTTATAATTCGATAAATCCAAAGTCGGGTCAAATAACCCGAAATCGGCCACAAGGCGCGAAGCCAGGTTTTCTTCTATAATATCTTCTTCTTCTGCCTTTTCAATTACAAAAGCCTCATCCGGTGAAACTAAAGGCAGTTCCTGTTTTGGGGCAATTGGTTTTAAAACCGGATTCAGTTCAATTTCAGAAGAGTGGGATATCGTTGGTTTTAAAGCTTCTTTGTTGATTTCAAATTGAGAATCGGCTGTTTTGATGTGGATTTCATCAATTTCGGGATCGCTTTCCGGTTCTTCAACGGCGAATTCTTCTAAATTATAAGCACTTTCCGGTTGAGCGGCAGCTGGTTTAAATGTGTCAAACTCAGATTTCAGTTGTTTTTTCGTAGAATCAAAATAGGATTGAATTTTTTCCGGAGAAACTTTAATTTTAAAAATCAGATACACTATTAAACCAAAAAGAAGGGTTAATAACGTTCCTGTTTTTCCAATGTAATCCTGCAGAAATAAATTTAATTCGTAACCAATTGTTCCTCCAAGTTCGGGAGCAGAAGTGGCAAAAAAACCAAATAAAACGGATACAATTATAATAGCAAAAATGTCCCAAAACCAGGTGTTTTTAAGTTTTTGGGTAGAAAGTTCCAACGCCAGAAACATTCCTGTTAAGAAAATGAGACGTACAAAAACGAACGAGGCAATTCCGAAACCTTTGTAGATAATGATGTCGGCTAAATAAGCGCCGAATTTTCCGAGCCAGTTTTCTGCAACCTCTGTACGGTCACCAAGCTGGTCTACGACACTCTGATCGTTTTGCCATTGTCCGTTAACATAAAAAGAAATAAATGCCACCAAAAGGGCAATAGAAAAAAGAACCAAAAGACAACCAACAACAAATTTTTGTTGTTTTGACATCTTAAAAGATCTTTTGTTTCCTTCCTGTTTTTCGTTTTTTTTATCTGCAGTTTCTTTTTTATTTTTTGCCATTCTTGCGTTTTCCTTTGCCTAAATAAATTTTGGAATATAAATAATCAAGCCTATTGCTATTGCAGTCATTGCGGCAAAAAATACCGCTCCGGCAGCAATATCTTTAATAAATCCGATTCGTTTGCTGTAATCAGGATGGATAAAATCGGCAATTTTTTCAACTGCCGTATTTAATCCTTCTATGCTTAAAACCAAACCGATAGCTAATGTCTGACATAGCCATTCGGTTTGTGAAATATGAAAATAGAACCCGGCTATGGTCATAATAATTCCCAATGAGAACTGGACCATAACACTGTGTTCTGTTTTTATCAATTTTACAGCTCCCTGCAAAGCATATTTTGTGCTTTTTAACCGACCTGTAACAAAAGTATTGTCTTTTTGAAATTCCATTATAGGATCTTATAGTGCAGCTAAAGCAGCTTCGTAATTTGGTTCGTTTGCAATTTCAGCAACTTGTTCTGTATGCAGTACTTTTCCGTTTTCATCGACTACAATAATAGCTCTGGAGTGTAAACCTGCTAAAGGTCCGTCAACGATTTCTAAACCGTTTGCTTTACCAAATGCACCAGTTTGAAAATCAGATAAGTTGACAACATTTTCTAATCCTTCGGCACCACAAAAGCGTTTTTGAGCAAATGGTAAATCTCTCGAAATACATAAAACTGTTGTGTTTTCTAAATTACTTGCACTGGCGTTGAATGTTCTAACAGATGTTGCACAAGTTCCTGTGTCTACACTTGGGAAAATATTTAAAACTAATTTTTTGCCCGCAAAATTACTTAATGAAGCTACAGATAAGTCGTTTTGAACTAATTTGAAGTCAGCTAATTGAGATCCAACTGCTGGTAATTCGCCTGATGTATGTACCGGATTTCCTCCTAATGTGATAGATGCCATGTTTTTTGTTTAAAATTAATGAGGTTCAAAAGTAAGGATTAAAATTTGAATCTAAAAGTATTTGTTATGCGTTTAAGGAGAGATTAAGAATGGTTTTTGGATAGCCACGAATTCACGTATTGGTGTTTTTATTTGCCAATTATTTTCATTGATAACTTTAAAATGCATGATATTATTGTGCATATAATTTTACTCTCATTTTTGTCAGGACCATATTGTGTGAAATGAAAACAGAAACATCTTTTGAAAACGTTTGCACGCGAGAGGGATAGGAGCAAGCTACCGAAGTAGCGTGGATAGCCCGACAGCATTAGTAAAAGGGGCGAATATAGACCTGCAAGATTAGCCCCTTTTTCTAATGGTGGCTCGCCCAACTGATTTAAGATTTAAGATTTAAGAATGTAGATTTTAGATTTATTCGCAACCTTGTCAGGCTGAGCGTCCCGAAATTTCGGGACGCTCAGCCTGACAAAAGTGACTTACTAAGAACTAAATACTAAGGACTAAGAACTAAGAACTAAATACTAAGGACTAAGAACTAATTACTAAGGACTAAGGACTAAGAACTAATTACTAAGGACTAAAAATAAAAAAGCGTCCCTAAAATAGAAACGCTTTCTCCGTCATGTTTTTTTGTTTTTTCTTTGAAAAAGAGGCTCGATTATTTATCGATGGAACCTAAAACACGTTTCATAAACGTATTTAAAGCTTCTTTTTTGTCGGTTCCCTGAGCAACTAGTTTCTGTACTTCAAGGGCGCCGTACATATTTGAAATCAGTTCGCCGATTACGTCTAATTCTTCGTCTTTAAGAGAAGGAATTTCGGTCATGGCTTCCAGAACTTCAATTGTTTCTATAATGTAATCCTGATCGTTTTCTTCGATGAATTGCGTTAAATGCTTAATTACCGGTAATTTCATAATTTAGACTTTCTTAGATTTTTAGACATTAGATTTGTGAGACTTTTTTAGATTTTAGACAATATTTAGAAGTCTAAAATTCTAAGACAGTCTAACGATCTAAATTAAGCAATTGCATTAACAAGATCGATTAAAACTTCTTGTTTGTTCGTTTGTGTTTCTCCCACTAACTGCCCGTTTACGAAAGTAGCAAAAGTTGGCAGGTTGCTTACGTTGGCTAATTTTCTTGATTCAGGAGAATTTTCTGCATCAACCAAAACAAAAGTGATAGCTTCATTTTCTGTGGCTAATTTTTTGAATTTTGGTTTCATAATACGGCAATTCCCACACCATGAAGCTGAATATTGTACTACTACTTTTTCGTTTTTAGCAACTAAATCTGCTAACGTATCTTCGTTTAAGTCGATTAACATTTGTTTCTTTTTTTAAGGTTCAGAGGCGCAAAGGTTCAAAGGGGCAAAGTTTTTGGAAACTTTGTATAGGTAGGTATTTTGCAAAATATATTTGCTTGGATTTTACCTTTGCTTATTTAATTAGAGTGAATTTTTAAAGTAGCAAAGGTTCAGAGAAGTCTTGTGTGTTTATGCAGTAAAAACCTTTGCTGCTATGCACCTCTGAACCTTTGTACCTTTATAAAAAATTAGTTTGCGCTTAAGTATTCAGCAGTACTAACTCTGTCAGCAGACATTGCTTCTTTACCAGCTTCCCAGTTTGCAGGGCAAACTTCACCTTTAGTCTGGATGTGTGTGTAAGCGTCTACCATTCTTAAGTATTCGTTTACGTTACGTCCTAATGGCATGTCGTTAACACTTTCGTGGAAGATTTTTCCAGTTTCGTCAATTAGGTAAGTAGCTCTGTAAGTTACGTTTGAACCTTCAATGATTACTGAATCTGTATCTTCGCTGTAACTTGTAGATTCGATATCTAAAATACCTAAAATGTTAGCTAGGTTACGATTTGTATCTGCTAAGATTGGGTAAGTTACACCTTCGATTCCACCATTGTTTTTTGGTGTGTTTAACCAGGCAAAGTGTACTTCGTTTGTGTCGCAAGAAGCTCCGATAACGATTGTATTTCTTTGCTCAAATTCTGGTAATGCAGCTTGAAAGGCGTGTAATTCTGTTGGACATACAAAAGTAAAATCTTTTGGATACCAGAACAATAGTACTTTTTTGTTGTTGTTAACTGCTTCTTCAAAAATGTTGATTTTTAAATTATCACCCATTTCTGAAATAGCATCTACTGCAATACTTGGGAATTTTTTTCCTACTAAAGACATATTTTTCGTTTTACGTTAAAAATTTATTCTGGTGCAAAAGTAGGGCATAAGTGAGTGTCGTTACAATAAGATGTGATTATAAAAATTTATAAGTTGATAAGTTTTGACTATTTAACGATGTAAACTATTGAATATCAATATTTACGGGAAGAACACCCACATAAGACTTATTTTCTAAAATCTGAATTGCAGCCGTTTTTTGAAATTCTGTAAAATCCTGATACAGCTGAATGAGTCCTGAAGCTTTACTAAGATTTGGAATTAAAGGCAAAACGTACGGATTTCCAAACACATAAATAATGCATTTTTTGGTTTGTAGAAGTTTAGAAAGCAATTCGAAAACCTGATCGTCAATCTCAAAATTATTTAAGGGTTTCGCTTTTGGCGGAAATAAAGCAATTAAAAGAGTTTCGAAGTTTTGCAGATTTTTTTCGATTTCAGAAATATTATTTTCAGGACTTTCGAAAGCAAATTCCGGCGAAATTAATTCTGAATTTAAGGTTTTGAAAAATGTATTTTCGGTATTCTTATATAAACTTAGTTTGGCAAGCTTGTTGTTTTTTTGAGATTTAAAAATCAAATCTGAAATCCCGTTATCAATGATCTTTGTGCTACAATTTTGCGCAATTTTAAAATTTAATTCAGCTGTCTTTTCGAAATTTAATTCGCCCGATGCAAAATTATCCTGAGACAGAATTCCGACTTTTTCTTTTGCTTTTCTGATTCTTTCATAACTTTGTAAAATTCGCTCCGGTGAAGCATTTTTGTAAATGGCTTCAATTCCTTCCGGAACATTTTCTGCAAAACATAAAACATCATTTCCGGCATTGAAAGCTTCCCATTCCAGTTCGCCTTTTCTTTCGTACAATTTAGAAACGCTGTGCATATTTAAGGCATCAGAAATCACTAAACCGTCGTAACCTAATTGATCTCTCAATAAATCCTGAATAACGGCTTTTGATAATGTTGCCGATGTATTTTTTCCGTTATTTAAGCTCGGAACGGCCAAATGTCCAATCATAATAGAGTCGACCTTGTTTTCGATTCCTTTTATAAAAGGGTATAATTCGTTTTCCAGTAATTCTTCCAGAGTTTCTTTTAAAACGGGCAATCCTAAATGCGAATCTACATTGGTATTTCCATGTCCGGGAAAGTGTTTCAGACAACCAAGAACGCCCACTTCTGACATTCCGTTTAAATATTCAACGGCAAAACGGGCTACTTTTTCTTTATTTTCACCAAAAGAGCGATAACCAATTACAGGATTATCAGGATTATTGTTGATGTCTGCCAAAGGCGATAAATTGTAGTGAATTCCGGCGGCTTTTAAATCCAGTCCAATTTGTTTTCCGACTTCGTAAACTAAATCAGATTTGTTTTCAGGTAAAGCACCCAGCGTTATTGCATACGGATATTGTGGTGTTTTTTCGATACGCATTGCCAAACCCCATTCGGCATCAATACTGATTAAAAGTGGAGTAGGAGCCGCTTTTTGATAACGTATAATAAGGGCTTTGATTTTTTCGTAACTGTCATCGTTGAAAACAATTTTTTTCTTGCTTTCGTAATTCGTTGCAGCGCTTGCACGGCTGTGAAAAAAAGTCAGTCCGCCAATATTGTGTTCTTTTATTAAACGTTCGGTTTCCTGAATATTTTCTTCGGTATCGTTGATAAAGACGGCGGGAAAGAAAAATTGTCCTATTTTTTTTCGTAATTCTTCGGCAGTAATTTTCATTGTTATAAGGTCTTTTTCATGCAAACACTATTATCCATTTCTTCATAAGGCGGATAATTGGGTATGATGGTATAATTTAATTTTTGATATAAGTTAATCGCTTCCGGCTGATTTTTTCCGGTTTCCAGAATGGTATAAGTATAACCCACTTCTTTCGCCCAGATTTCGAGTGCTGCCAAAATCGCAGATGCAATTCCTTTTTTGCGGTGATGCGGATGCACATACATGCGTTTGATTTCTGTTTTTCCAGGTTCTTTTTCGCGGAAAGCGCCGCAGCCAACCGGAACATTATTTTCATAATAAACAATAACATGTTTTATTTTATCAGTTTTATTAAACTGATTGTAAAACGCATGATCTTCGCCGTCCCTAATTGCTAAATCCTGATCTAATAAAGTTACAAGTTTTATAAAATCAATATCGTCTGAACTGGTTCTTTTAATATTAATCATATTTTATTGCATTTGTTTTTTCTACGCAAAGCTTTGTCAAAGTTTCAAACTTTGACAAAGCTGCCAAAGTTTATTATGTGTTGAGAAAGGAGTTTCTCTTTTTACTTTTCCAAACAAACTAAAAAATTTATGTTTCTATATATTTAATATATTCTATTTCAATTTAGCTTTCTTTTGTTTAGCTAATTGTTTCTTAGTTTCAATTGCTTTTTCTAATCGATTTTTAAAACGGAAAAGTTTTGGTAAACCTTCTAAACGGTCTTCAATTGTAATTTCTTCGTATACCACAATTGCTTTTTCTAAAACCCGAATTTCGTTTTCGAGATCGAGCTGATTTTTATAAATTGTTGCTAAACGATCGTAAGGGTGATTTCCTTTAAAGCTTTCTGCGACATTTTCCTCATATAACTCAATCGCTTTTTCCAGATTTCCGGTTTTCTCGAACTCACTTCCTTTCAGATTGCGTTCGGTCTGCAAATTTTCATTAATTTCCATAGGTTAAAGTTTGATTTGGGATTAAACTTCTTCTTGCTTCTTCCCAAAATCTTTCGGGAATATTAAAAAACGTGATAAAATCAGACCTGGAATTGTGGCAATAAAAACCCAAATAAAGAAGTTTTGATAGCCTAAATAATTTTGAATATAACCACTCATCATTCCCGGAAGCATCATTCCTAATGCCATAAAACCGGTTGCCAATGCGTAATGTGCTGTTTTAGATTCTCCTTCGGCAACATGAATCAGATACATCATAAAACCGGTAAAACCAAATCCGTAACCAAATTGTTCCAGAATTACAACGGCATAAATATAATAAATGGATGTTGGATGAAAGAAAGCCAAAAGGATAAAACCAATTATAGGAAGATGCATTGCCAAAAACATTGGCAGCATCCATTTTGTTAAACCTTGTTTTGAAATAGCGATTCCGCCCAGAATTCCACCAATGGTTAGCGCAATTAATCCAAAAGTTCCGTAAATTAGACCCACATCTTCAGTGTCAAGTCCCATTCCGCCTTTTTGAAGAACTTCTTGGTTTCTTTTAGAAGAAATTAATTTATCGATGATTTTAATTCTAACATCATTTGCTTTTTTATATTCGGTTTCAGTTTTTGCTTTAGTTTCCAGTAAAGGTTTTTTTTCGTTTCTGGTTTGAGCTTTTAATGGTAATTTAGAATATAATAATTGCAGTTCTGAATTTGTAAGTGTTTGGCCTGTTTTTACTTTTTGATTGTATAGCGCCAATGCATTATTTTCGTTTTGATCTGAGCTTGCTTCAACTAATTCATATTTAATTGGATCAACAAGAAAAGGAGTCAGCATTTTAAGTAATTGAGATTCTCCCAATCTAAAAACAAGAATGAAGAGTAAAACTATAAGAATTTGTTTTTTCTTAAAAAAACTTATAAATACAGTAGCAAAATTTTGGTGATTATCTTTTTTAATTTCAGAAAGCTTAACTTCATTTTTTGGTGTAAAAATAAAATTATACACTGTAATTACAGTCATAAATAATCCGACTATAATCATAGTGTATGACCATGCTTTTTGATTATCTCCGTATTTATGTTCGAGATATCCTGCTAAAAGTATTACCAGTCCATTTCCTGCAATCATTGATGCTCTGTAAAATGTACTTCTAATTCCTAGAAAAAAAGATTGTTCTTCTTTAGGCAGAACAAGTAGATAAAAGCCATCACTTGCAATATCGTTGGATGCTGAAGCAAAGGCTGCTGCCCAGAATACCGCCAGAGTTAATATGAAAAAATTATTTACCGGTATGGTAAACCCAACAATTAAGAAAGCAATTGAAATAATTAGCTGCATTGCTAAAAACCATTTACGTTTTGTTCCGTAAAGTTCAATTAGAGGACTCCATAATGGTTTAATGACCCAAGGCAGATATAATAAACTTGTATATAAACCAATATCTTCGTTAGTGATTCCTAATTTCTTATACATCAATACAGATACGGAAATGATGATAACATACGGAAAACCAGATGCAAAGTTTAAAAGCGGAATCCAGAACCACGGTTTATTATCTGTTTTCATTTGGCTGTGCGGGGATATAATTTTTAAATGGTTTTTTTAAGTCTATTGCGGTTGGCGTACTTTCGTTCGCATAATAATCAATAAAGGTTAAGGCACAGGCTTTGTATAAATTCAGTTTTCCGCCTGCGATAGAAAAAGTGATTTTACCATCTTCCTCTTTTATCGTAACTTTTTCTATAATTTTTGTAGCATCGTTACTATCAATTTTAGAAATGTGTTCTCCGCCATAAACTACCATATAGCGCACTTTTGTATTGAGAGGACTTTTGATTGTAAAAGTGTATTTGATGCTGTCTTTGCTGTATTCTAAAACTTTTGGAGTATCAATTATAACATGTCTCAAATTCGGAACGGCTAAAGGAAGTGCGGGATATTTATATTGATTTTCTTCTAACAGACGGACAACATCAAAATTTTTGCCCATAAACCATTTGGCACTAAAATAAGCGCTTCCGGAAACGTTTTTAAAACTTCGTGCATAATCTACCTGCGTTGGAATCTCAGTTGCAAAATTCCAGCTTTTATCTCCGTCATCTCTGATTTTGTATGGCGCGTGTCCGATATAAACAGCCGTGTTATTAGCATTTTCTGCCCACCATTTTACTAATTTTGAATAAGAAGCTCTTGGATTATTCATACTCCAATACAATTGCGGCATGATATAATCAATCCATTTTTGATCCATCCATAACATTGGATCAGCATACAAATCATCATAATTGGATGTTGATTGCGTTTCTGAACCTCTTGGATCTTTAGATTTATTTCTCCAGACTCCAAACGGACTGATACCAAACTGAACCCACGGTTTGCTGTCTTTTATGGTTGTCGAAATAGTATGCACAAAGTTGCTCACATTCGCACGGCGCCAGTCTCCAATGCTTAATCCGGCACCATATTTTTTATAAGAAGCGGTGTCGTTAAATGATTTTCCGGCAACTGCATACGGATAAAAATAATCATCAAAATGAATCGCATCAATGTCATATTTGTCCACAACTTCCTTAACCACTTTTGTCAAATGTTCCTGAACTTCCGGCAGAGCAGGATCGTAATAATATTTTCCGCCATATTCTATCATCCATTCGGGATGTTTGAAAATATCGTGGCTGGGACTTAGTAAGTTTTTATTTAAATCGAAAGTAGCACGATACGGATTCAGCCAGGCATGAAATTCAAATCCTCTGTTGTGTGCCTGCTCAATCATCCACGCCAGAGTATCGTAATAAGGATTGGGCGCTACACCTTCTTTTCCCGTCAGAAAACGCGACCATGGCGCAAACTCAGAAGGATAAATAGCATCTCCAACACTTCGAACCTGAACGATTACAGCATTATAATTTAATTTTTTATAAGTTTCTAAAATTTCCAGATAATCAGCTTTCTCTTTCTCTACGTTATCTGTGGCAGTTTTTGGCCAGTCGATATTGACAACGGTAGCAATCCAAACACCTCTGAATTCGTTTTTAGGATGCATTATGGTTTCCTGTGCAAATGAGATCGTCGAAACGAGCAAAATAAATAGGGCAGAGAATATTAGAGACTGATTTTTATGCATTTTAAAGTTTTTAACAAAAACCAAAAATAGTTTTTTTAGATGATTATAAGAAATTTAAGTTTCGCAATTATAATACCATTTTTTCTAAAAAACCTAAACTTTAAATATCAGTTTTCTTTTATATAAAATCCATAGAATCACAGACCAGAATGCGGCGTAAGACAATGCATAAACCAATGATGCATTTAATGGATTTTCAAAGTTGGGCACAATCCCAAAATTGTAGATATAAGACTGAAGGCTGATTTCTTCGCCACCCGTTTCGGGATTTTGCATTTTAACAGAACCCAAAACCCTCGGAATTATGCCTGAAAAGTAAAAGACAATCATAGGGTTTACTCCCCAGATTAAAAATAATTTAGCCCATTTTTTATAATCTGCTACATCAATAATATAGTAAAGTAAAGTGAGACAAATGGTTGCGATTCCGCCCGTGTATAATACATACGAACTGGTCCAAAGCGATTTATTGATTGGGAAAATGATATTCCAGAGTAATCCGGAAACTAATAAAACGATTCCGGCGATAGACAGTTTCTTTATAATTTCGATTTTAGGAACAGGTAAATTTAAAATTTGTCCGATAAACATTCCGGTAATTCCGGTTACGATTGCCGGTAAAGTACTCAAAATTCCTTCGGGATCCCATGTTTTGGAAACGCTCCATAGATGCCCGTTTAAAACCAAATTATCCAGCCATGCAGCAAGATTGGTGCCTTTTTCAAAGTTGGCTTCTCCAAATCCGGGAACGGGAACAAAAGCCATTAATAGGTAATATCCAACTAAGATTGATCCTCCGACAAGAAGTTGTGTTTTTAAATTCGTTTTCAAATACAAAAGCGAAGTAAAAAAATAAACAATGGCGATTCTTTGCAGAACACCGGGAATTCTAACGTCTTCAAATCCTTCCAAGCCGCTGTAGGTTAGAAAAAGTAATACGGTTAAAATTGCGAAAACCAGATAAGTTTTGACTTTTAAAGTAAAATTTCCCAAAAGTGCATAAGCAATTCCGAAGAAAATAATAAGTCTCAAAGCCAAAAGCGGAATTCCTTCCAGACCAAACAAATGAATTCTGCCAAAAAAGCCCAGAGATAATCCTAAACAAAAGATTCGCAGAGAACGGACTAAAATTTTATTAAAAACAGCGCTGTCCAGATGTTTCACGGGCATAGCAAATGGTATTGCTGTTCCCATTATAAATACGAAAAAAGGAAAAACTAAATCGGTTGGTGTACAGCCGTGCCATTCTGCATGTTCTAATGGCGGATAAATCGAAGACCAGCTTCCGGGATTGTTTACTATCGTCATCAGGAAAATAGTAAATCCTCTAAATACATCAAGTGAGGTTAAACGTTCTTTTGTCATGGTTTTTTGGTTTGTTGATAGTTTATTTTTTGTTGACTTTAAAATTATTTTAAAAACTTTATGGGCATACATCTTATTGCTAAAGAGTAAGGAAGAGAAACTCATTTCTCCAAAATAGCTTGGTGTTTAGCAGTTTTGACAAAGTTTTAAACTTTGACAAAGTTTTTCGTAGAATAACACAACGTCTATGTTTGTTTAACAAGTGAAATGCCTTTTCTTCATTCCAAAATCTATGATTCTATATGTTTAAAAATTTAATCCGGCATAGAAATTTTCCCCATGGTTACTGACGGAATTTTTGCAGTTCCGAAATTGAAATCTCCTCCTGCAACTGTTTCATTTGCTAAAAGAGCAAACAAAATCGCTTCTTTGGCATCACTGTTTATTCCTAAATCGTTGGTTTTATTAAACTGACAAGGCAATAATTCTTTCAGCCATTCTATTAATAATGGATTGTGTGCACCTCCGCCTGAAACATAAATTTTGAAATCTTCTATTTTACGGTTACTGTTTTTGGAGGCAAACTGAATGGCTTCTGCGATCGTTTCGGCACTAAACCGTGTCAAAGTCGCCAATAAATCCTGAGGTGTAATGTTTTTATTATCACTTTTAGCCAAAGCAATAGTAACATAATCAAAACCAAAAAGTTCCTGACCAATGGTTTTCGGAAAATCTTGTTTAAAAAATGCATTGTCTTTTAAATGTTCTAAAAGGGATTGGTTTACCGTACCTTGTTTAGCTATTTCGGCATCTTTGTCAAAACTTTTATCCAGGAAATATTGTTTTACAAAAAGATCGATAAGTGTATTTCCAGGACCAGTGTCGGTTACAAAAGTCTCTTCGGCATTTATCGCGCTTGGGAGATACGTAAAATTGGCAATTCCGCCAATATTGAGCATAATGCGGTTTTCTCCCTCTTTCCCAAAGAGAAAATAATCGCCGTAAACAGCTAACGGCGCGCCTTCGCCACCGGCTGCAACATGTTTTTGTCTGAAATCGGATAGCGTTATAATTCCCGTTTTTACAGCAATATGATCGCCGTCGCCAATTTGCAAAGTAGCATTTGGGAATTTTTCCTGCTTATGTAAAAACTTAGGTGCATGTAAAACGGTTTGTCCGTGAGAGGCAATTAAATCTACTTCTTTGGAATCAATATTCCATTTTTTTAAACTTTTGTTTATCATTTCAGCATGCAGCAAACCAATCCATTCGTTGAGTAAAACCAAATGCTGAAAATCGATCGTTTTTTGGGCGAAGACTTTTCGGATTTCAGTTTTTATTTCTTCCGAATAATCAACGGTTTCAAACTGAAGTAATTTTACATCGGTATCAACGCCTGACCCGGAAATTTCGCAAAGTGCAATATCCAATCCGTCAAGCGAAGTTCCAGACATAAGACCGATTATTTTTCGGCTTTGCTTTTGAGCAATTTGATAAAGTGCGTTTATATTTTTGTTCATGAAAGTGCAATTTTAAAATAGCTTAATAATTTTCAACACATAGAGACATAGTTTTTTGAAACCGTGTAAAAGGCGTTTCGCTTGTTTAAACAAACATAGACGTTGTGACTCTTTGCGAAAGCTTTGTCAAAGTTTTAAACTTTGACAAGGATGCTCACGTTAGACTATGTGTGAGATACGAGTTTCTCTTTTATAATCTTTTCTGCGTGAAATAAAATCTATGTTTCTATGTGTTAAATATAATTATTCCCAATTATACACAACGATTTACTTCGTTATAGATTCATAAATTATTTTCTGAATATCTTCCCGAATTTTCTCTTTCGCCAGTTTATTTCCTTCTTCACCAACTTCCGGATAGGTTCTGTTCGATAAAAACACATAGACTGTTTCGTTAGCCGGATCTACCCACACCATATTGCCGGTAAACCCAGTGTGTCCAAAACTAGAAGCCGAGGCGCATTGACAAGTCGGTCCATCTTTTCCTAATCGCTTATCAAAACCTAAACCTCTTTCTACGCCCTGAGCGCAGTAAAAACAAGTGTTGAAAGTATCAAATGTTGCTGAAGAAAAGTATTGTTCGCCACCATAATTTCCTTTTTGAAGAAACAGCTGCATCATTTTGGCGACATCCATTGCATTCGAAAAAACTCCAGCGTGACCTGCAACTCCGCCTTCCATGGCGGCCGCCATATCGTGGACGTAACCCTGAATGAGCTGATGTCTGAAATAGGTATCAATTTCAGTTGGGGCAATTTCATTTTTATCAAATCTCAACAACGGATTGTACGTGGTGTAATTCATTCCCAGAGAATTAAAGAATTTTTCCTGACTTAAATCTTCTAATTTTTTATGCGTAACTCTTTCTAAATATTCTTTTAAAATGATAAAAGTAAAATCGCTGTATTTGTATTCCTTTTTTAGCGAAACAGGAGAATCGGCAATAAATTTCATGATGGTGTCGTGATAATCATTTCTGATGAAAAGACTATCAGCCACTTTCGTAGTGAAATTTTTCTCCGGAATTTTACGATAATATTCCGCAGACGGAAAACCTTTTGCATCCAGAGTCGATTTATAAAACGGACTCCACGCAATTAATCCTGCATAATGATTGAGCAAATCTTTAAACGTAATATCTGTTTTATTTGATTTTGAAAACAAAGGCAACATTGATCCTAATTTAGTTTCTAAAGTCACTTTTTGTTTATCGTACAATTGCATTACATTAGGCAAAGTCGAAATCATCTTTGAAATCGAAGCAACATCGTATAAATCGGTATTGGAGACTTTTACATCATTATTATAAGTATGATATCCGTACGATTTCTGAAAAACAACATTGCCTTTTCTGGCAACCAAAACCTGCATCCCGGGTGCCATTTTCCCTTCGATTGCTTTTTGTGCAATAGCATCAATTTTAGAAAGCACGGCAGAACTCATTCCGACGTTTTCCGGCATTTGAAAAGCCAGACGATCTTTTTTTTCGGTTGTTAATCCGTCGTTTACTTTGAAATTATCATTTATAGAAACCGGTAATTTGCCTTTTGCGCCTTTGGCACCAAATAGAATTTCGGCAGAAACAATTTGAGAAATCGGAGCGTTTTGATACGAAACAACCAATCCTTCAATAGCATCGAAATTGGTAATTGCGAGCAGAGAATACGGTTTTGCAAAAATGTCCAGAATCACCTTGTTTTTCTCCGCAATTTTATTCAGAAAAAACAATTCGTCTGAAGTAAAATCATGTTTCTCCCAGGCTTTATTCACTTTGTGATAACTTAAAATTACCAGATCAAATTTCTTTAATTCGGTATTTAAAGAATCTACATTGGTGTTGGAAAGTTCTGTAATTTCGGTATATTTTTTTAAAGTGGTAATGAAATCACTGTTGGTATCTTCGCCCATTTTCACATAAGCGATCTTTTTTGTCAGATCTTTTATAGGAAGAATTTCTTTTTCATTTTTAAGAATTGTCACTGCATTTTCATATAAAGTATAATGAAGTGCGTCTTTGTCCGGACTGTTTAAATCTTCTTTTAAATTCTTTAAATCAATAGCCTGATATTTATTTAAACCCGCTTTGTATTTATAATGCAATATCTTTTTTACAGAATGTGCCAGACGTTCTTCTGTAATCTGTCCGTTTGCATAAAAGATTTTTAGTTTTTCTAAAGCTTTCGGAACATCATCCGGGCATAAGAAAATATCATTTCCGGCTAATAAAACAGCTAATTCTAAATCTCCAACGGGTTTAAAATCGCTTGCG
Source organism: Flavobacterium olei (assembly GCF_039749035.1). Taxonomy (NCBI): domain Bacteria; kingdom Pseudomonadati; phylum Bacteroidota; class Flavobacteriia; order Flavobacteriales; family Flavobacteriaceae; genus Flavobacterium; species Flavobacterium olei. The sequence continues at coordinate 333,469 of NZ_JBDKWC010000007.1, read as the reverse complement.
CCTTTCATACCTAAACCATCGGTAAAAATTAAGCCTTCAAAGCCCATTTGTTTTTGAAGTAATTCTGTGACAATAGCATAAGAAGCAGAAGACGGAATGTTTTGTGTTGGTTCTAACGACGGAATATTTAAGTGCGCCACCATTACAGAAGCCAGACCTTCATCAAAAAGCTGTTTATAAGGATATAAATCGACCTGATCGATTTGTTCTTTTGAAAGTAAAACGGTTGGAAGTGTTTTATGAGAATCTGTGGCGGTATCTCCATGACCCGGAAAGTGTTTTCCCGTACACAAAACGCCCTGACTCTGAATACCTTTCATTACTGCAGCCGCTTTATTTGCTACATTGGTTTTGCTTTCGCCGAAAGAGCGATTTCCAATGATGGGATTCAGCGGATTGGTATTAATATCTAAAACTGGTGCAAAATTAAAATGGATTCCCATTCTTTTGCATTCCATTCCCATGTTTCTGCCGACTTTTTCCAGCAAAGCTAAATCGTCAATCGCACCCAAAGTCATGTTCCAGGGATAACGGTATGTCGAGTCTAAACGCATGGCAAGTCCCCATTCTGCATCGAGACCTATGAATAACGGAACTTTGGCTTTTGCCTGATAATCATTAGTCAGTTTCGCCTGACGTACCGGACCACCCTGAAAGAAAATGATACCGCCCACTTTATATTTCGAAACCAGTTCCCGTACTTTATTTTCATGCACAGAATCTTTATTAGAGTACGCATTCGCAAAAAACAATTGTCCCAGTTTTTCATCCAGATTCATTTGAGAATAAATACTGTCTGTCCAACGAGTTTCGGCATCACAATCTTTTAAAAAAGGTTTTCTTTCTGATTTGGCTTTGGCGGTATAAACTTCATTATTTTCTGTTGAAACTGGTGTGGCCGTTTCAACTGTGGTTTTGCTTTTTTTAGAAACGCCGCAATTGACGATTAAAAAAAGAACCGCAGTAAAAAGGCCTATTTTGATAAGAGCATTTTTCATGAAATAATTTTTGCGCCATATAATTCCCAAATCAAATTTTAGATTTGTATGGCTATTTTATGTTTTGTGGAATTAAAAAGAGATTCTTTCGCTGGAATGTCTGCTGGTAAAATAAATTCCGATGTAAGTAAATAATCCGTTTACGATAATTAATTCGTTATCAAAAGTATAACCAAATAATTGCGCTGAGTGTTCGCTTAAGAAATACGTTAAAATTGGTGAAATAACACAAATAAGCGGAATCAGTTTATCGTTTACCAATCTTGATTTCTGTAACAATCCAAAAGCGTATAATCCTAATAATGGTCCGTAAGTATAAGATGCCGCTCTAAATATTAAAGCCACAACTGATGCATCATTAAAGGAATTTAAAACAATAATAACCAGAAAAAGTAAAATTGAAAAGGCAAAATGCACCCAATGTCTGATTTTTACATTTTTGTTGTTATCGAGATTTTCTGCTTTATCCATTCCCAAAAAATCGACACAAAATGAAGTTGTTAAAGCTGTTAAAGCAGAATCTGTTGTGGCAAAAGTGGCGGCGATAATTCCTAAAAGGAAAAAAAATGCCGGCACAATGGAAAGATGATTTAAAGCGATTTCCGGAAAAAGTAAATCGGTTCTTGGCTTTCCCGTTGTTAAATCTAACGGAATTTCAACATTATTTTTGGAGGCATAAATATATAATAATGCACCTAAACTTAAAAAGATAATGTTGATTAAAACGAAAATTCCGGTAAACGTAAACATGTTTTTTTGTGCTTCGCCAATATTTTTACAGCTTAGGTTTTTCTGCATTAAATCCTGATCGAGCCCTGTCATTGCAATGGTGACAAACATTCCTCCTAAAATTTGTTTTACAAAGTGGTACTTGCTCGTAAAAAAGTCATCGAAGAAAAATATTTTAGAATAATTGCTTTTCTGAATCGTTGAAACGGATTCCAGAACGGTTAAATTTAAACTGTCGCAAACAAAATAAATGGTGATAAAAACAGAACTGACCAAAAAAAATGTTTGTAAGGTATCTGTAATAATAATTGTTTTTAAACCGCTTCTAAAAGTGTATAAAAATATCAAAGCCAAAGCCAAAAGCACTGTTACAGGAAATGGAATATTGAAATCATTAAACACATAACGCTGCAATACAATGACAACCAGATACAGTCTGAATGCTGAACTGATGGTTCTGCTGACTAAGAAAATCGATGCTGCGGTTTTATAACTTCTAACTCCCATACGTTGCTCGATATAACTGTAAATCGATGTAAGATTCATTCTGTAATAAAGAGGCAGCAGCACTTTTGCAATGATAATAAAACCGATAGCGTTTCCTAGAACAAACTGAAAATATTTGAACTGTTCTCCGTTTGGTGAACCCACTTCTCCTGGAACCGAGATAAAAGTTACGCCCGAAAGCGCAGTTCCAATCATACCAAAAGCAACCAAATACCATTTTGAATTTTTATTTGCTTTGAAAAAAGAATCGTTGTCCTGTCCTTTTTTACTGATTACGTTTGAGATAAAAAGTAAAAGTCCAAAATAAACAAAGATGAAAATGAGAATTGTAGTAGAAGACATTATGGTTTTGGTTTAGAATTTAGGTTATTTTTTGACTGTGTGAGCTAATAAAACAGCACGTACGCTTTTATGTTGATGCAATAAATCCTGAGCCAGATCATGTTCAATTTCCAGTTCTTCCATGATCATTTTGATGGCGCGTTTTACTAATTTTTCGTTAGACAGCTGCATATCAACCATTTTGTTGCCTTTTACTTTTCCTAGCTTGATCATTACCGATGTTGAAATCATATTCAGGGTCAGTTTTTGCGCTGTTCCGGCTTTCATTCTCGTGCTTCCGGTAAGAAATTCAGGTCCAACGATCACTTCAATAGGATAATCTGCTTCCTGAGCGATTAATCCGTTGCTGATGCAGGAAATGCTTCCCGTTTTAATATTATGTTCTTTTGCTTTTTTCAAAGCGCCTAAAACATAAGGAGTGTTTCCTGAAGCAGCGATTCCGATAATGAAATCTAAACTCGAAATTTCAAATTTAGCTAAATCTTTCCATGCTTGTTCCGTATCGTCTTCTGCATTTTCAACTGCTTTGCGGATTGCTGTATCACCGCCGGCAATAATTCCGATAATCATGTCATGAGGAACCCCAAAAGTAGGCGGGCATTCAGAAGCATCCAAAATTCCGATACGCCCCGAAGTTCCGGCTCCGATGTAGAATAAACGTCCGCCCAATTGCATTTTTTTTACAATGGCTTTTACCAGTTTTTCAATTTTCGGAATTTGTTCTTCTATAATATGCGGTACTTTTTTATCTTCTGTATTAATGCTGGTTAGCAGCTCTTTCACGGTCATTTGGTCCAAGTCTTTGTACAAAGATTCTTGTTCTGTTTCAGGATTTTTATTATTCATCTTTCTTTTTTTTTGATTTGTAAATGGTAAATATTGGGATATTACAATTTTGATATTTTTTTGGTTGGATGTTTTTTTTTAACACATAGAGACATAGTTTTTAGAACGTGGAAAAAGGCATTTCATTTGCATTAATGCACAGAACAGTTGCCGGCTTCTTCGGCAAAGCTTTGTCAAAGTTTTAAACTTTGACAAAGCTGAAAACGTTCAGCTATGGTTAAACAAATAAATCTGCTTTATTTCAAACAGCTTATACAAGACAGAATTTAATAAATCAGATACTGTTTTCTCATTGCTTTAAAAGTTTCTAAATCTTTTTTCCAGCTTTCGCGGATTTCTTTTTCAGAAACTCCCGATTCAATTTGCTGTTGTAGCTTTTTAGTTCCGGCCAGTTTGGTAAAAAAGCCATTAAAAAATTTCGTTTTATCGCTGGTATTTTGATAGGCTTTAATGAGCCATTTAATTTCTAATTGTTTGAGTTTCGGATAAGCAGTTAAATCTTCGCCAAAACATTCTCTTCCGTTATAAACTGGATCTTTTGCACCAAAATTAGGTTTAGGAGTGAAACTGAAACCTGTCTTTTTCAAATAAGGTGAACCATAAATCTGAAATTGTTTTTCGGTTCCGCGCCCCATGCTAACATTTGTTCCTTCAAAAAAGCATAAACTCGCGTATAAGTTTATCGATTGGTCATTTGGTAAATTGGGTGAAGGTTTTACGGGTAAACTATAAGCCATTTCTCTTTTATAATCCGAACATGGAATTATAGTTAAATTGCATTTAATTCCGTCTTTCAGCCATTTTTCTCCATTTACCATTTGGGCGTATTCGCCAATTGTCATTCCGTGTAATAACGGAACGGGGTGCATGCCGACAAAACTGGTGAATTCCTTTTCTAATAAAGGTCCGTCCACAATACTTCCGTTTGGATTTGGCCTGTCAAAAACGATAAGCGGAATATTATTTTCTGCACAGGCTTCCATTACATAATGCAGTGAAGAAATATAGGTGTAAAAACGTGCACCGACATCCTGAAGATCAAAAATCATGACTTCTATATTGGCCAGTTGCGCCGCTTTAGGTTTTTTATTGTCTCCGTAAAGTGAAATAATCGGCAGTCCGGTTTTTGAGTCTTTTCCGTCTACGATATGTTCACCTGCATCTGCTGTTCCTCTAAAACCGTGTTCGGGAGCAAATATGGTCTGTAGTGCAATTTTTTTCTCCAGTAAAAAGTCTACCACATGGGTTTTATTGGATAAAATTCCGGTTTGATTGGTTACAATTCCAACTTTTTTATTCTTAAGTAATGGTAAGTATTTTTCATAATTATCAGCTCCTGTCTTAATAGCCGAAACTGTTGTTTCTGAAGTCTCATGGCTTATAATGTTTTCATTTGCATACGAATAAGTACAAATTAAAGAACTTAAACAAAAAAGACTTTTAGCGATAAATTTTATCATTTTGAAATACTTTAGTAGTTAGAACACAAATAAAAACTACATAAAATTAGATTATTATTTGATTACTATCTGATGTTTTTTGATTGTGATGAAGTGGAGTAGTGTAGAAAAATATTTTTTTCTATTCGGAGTAAGTAATATTTTAAACTACCTCTGAAAATTATTTTACAGAGGCAGCTTAAAATTAGGATGGTAATTTGTTATTAGAATTACCAGCCCGGGTTTTGTTTTAACTCTACACCCTGAGCTTTGTACAAATCAATATCGTTTGTCGGGATATTCATTAAGTAATGTTTTGGCTCAAAATTTCTTGCGCTGGCAGGATAGATTTTTACATATCCATTACCATCAACCACAGTTTGAGAACCTACAGGAGTTCCAATTCTGGCTCCAAGATTTACATCAGGGTTTTTATTTGTATCCAGATAATCTCCTTTTTTCCAACGGTAGATATCTGCCTGTCTTAATGTGGTCCAGCTCATAAATTCAATCTGACGTTCACGTCGAACTTCCCAAATTAACGGATTTACAACTCCTGAAATTGCCTCTAAAGAAGAAGTTCTTCTGGGATCATTAATTTGAACACCTCCCGCAGAGGCATTGGTTCCGTCTGTTGTCAGAGGCGCAATTCCGGCACGTGCACGTACTTTATTAATAGATAAATCAAGATCGCTGTTTGTTGCAGTACCCAATTCTGCACAGGCTTCAGCATAATTTAAATATACTTCACTTAATGTAAAAATAGGTGCATCGGTATAATTTCTTCCCCCGGTTGTAACATCCGGACCTGTTGTTGCAGGGTTGTTGTACAATTCAAAAATATATCCGGACATAGAGACTAAAGCTGCAGTACCGTAAGGTTTTCCTTTGTAACCATAGTTTGCCGGATTTACAGTTTTTGCAAAACGGGGATCTCTGTTAGCAAAAGTTTTTGCAGGAGTGTCATCACCAGTAAATTGGCTGTTTCCAGGCTGCTGAATTGGCAATCCGTTTGTAGTAACATAACTGTCTGCTGCCCATTTTGTTAATCCGTACTGAATCGTTGAGGTATTAGTATAGTTTTGAAGTGAATGCATCAACACGTTTGTTAAGTAACGTTTTGCCAATATCACTTCGGTATTTCCTAATAATTCAACCGAATTGTAAAGTGATTTCCAATCTGCGTTTAATTTATAAGCAGGATTGTTCATAACAGCCAAAGAAGCGGTTTTAGCTTTGTTTAAATAGGCACTTCCATCTTGTCCTAAATGATATTTTCGGTACGTTCCTTCGTATATACAAACGTTACTCAAAGCAGCATACGCTGTATATTTGTTTACAGTTACGTTTTTATCATCTGCAACAAGCATTAAATTCGCTGCCTCTTCTAAATCTGCGATCGCTTTATCGATAACCTGTGCTCTTGGCAATGCAGGAGCGTATACTTCGGCATCATTCTGAGCTAAAAATTTGTCATTATAGGGAACATCACCCAATTTTTGTGCTAAACGGAAATAAGTATACCCTCTGAAAAATTTTGCAACTCCCATGTAATGGTTCTTTTTCTCTTGTGGCATGCTTACAGTGGGTACTTTTTCCAGCATTAAGTTGCAACGACGAATGAGCGTATAGTACTCATTCCATGAATATACATTTGTCGTAGCAGCCGTTATGGGCATTTGGTAAAAGGTAAAGGCAGCAAGGTTGTCGTCTACCTTGTAATCAGAACCATGGTAATAGAAAGAAGACAATCCGATTGTAGTACCGTTTCCGTAACCATAAAAGGTATCATAGTTAAGCCAGGAGAATGTTTTTACATTGTCTTCTGTCTGCCAGAAGTTATCATTGGTAAATTTGTCAGCCGGATCATCTGTCAGGTAATCAGAACAACTAACAGCATTCATTCCTACTAAAGCTACAGCAAACAACTGCAGGAACTTAGATTTTATAATTGATTTTTTCATTTTAAAAGTTTTGAATTGTTAGTATTAGAAAGATAAATCAACTCCAACAGACCATGTTTTGGTATAAGGATAAGCTCTTCCCCAGAAAACTTCTGCTTCGTCAATTTCAGGATCTACAGGAAGACGTTTGTCTTTCCAGGTCAATAAATTTTCTCCCGAAGTATATAATCTTACTTTTTCTAATCCTGCTTTTTTTACAATGTTGGTTGGTAAATTATATCCAAGAGTAAAGTTTTTTAGACGGAAATAAGACATGTCTAATAAATATCGTGTTGATGTAACAAAGTTATTCTGACCAGTAGTTCCTGAACCCAAGGTATTTGCTTCGTTACCATAATATGGATTTGGCCAGTAAGCACCGGTATTTTTGGGAGTCCAGTAATCTGACTGGTTCTCATACATTTGCTGAGGTGCGCGGTAGAAAGGTAAAACAGCATCAGAAGAAGCCCAGTAATCGCGTTTTCCTACCCCTTGAAAGAAAGCTGAAATATCGAATCCGTGTAGTTTACCACCTAATGTAATTCCGTATTTATAACGTGGCGTTGAATTTCCAATTTTACGCAAATCTCCATGATCATCTGCGGTCCCGGCTCCACGGGTTATTGCTCCGTCTCCGTCTAAATCAACATAATGTACATCACCCGCGCCATATTTAAAGTTACCACCCATGGTTTTAGAGTAATCTACACCATTAACTGTTTTACCATTATTGGTAATAACGTCGTCTGCCTGTAGTAATCTGTCGCTGGTTAAACCCCAGATCTGCCCAATTTCAAACCCATCATAGTAAGGAGAATTGGTAGTGGTTACAACATTTAATAATTTAGATGTATTATTCCATTTTGTAATTACTGATTTATAATCAGACAAAGCAAGATCTACGAATACGGAAGCATTTTTGCCTAAATTTTTATTGAAATTTAAAGCTAATTCCCATCCCCTTGTTCTCATATTTCCTGAGTTAGTCTGAGCACCATTCTGTCCAAACGATCCCGGAAGTGTTATACCCGGAGCCAGCATTCCTTTAGTATCGCGCTGGTACCAATCAAAAGAAGCACCCAGCATGTCGAATATTCTGATATCAATACCAACATCTTTAGTATATACTTTCTCCCAGGTTAAGGAAGGATCGACATTTGTTGGTAAACCACTAGAAGGAGGTAAGGTAGTGCCACTATTAATCCATGAAGGGTTCGTGGCATTCAGGATAGACAAGAAAGCATTATTTCCGACGTTTTGATTTCCTATAGAACCAATAGAAGCACGAAGTTTAAGATCGCTCAACCAGTCACGTGTTCCTTCCATGAATTTCTCATTAGAAATTTTATATCCTACAGAGGCAGAAGGGAAGAATCCCCATTGTTCGCTGGTTGGAAATTTGGAAGAACCATCATAACGTCCGTTTAATTCTAACAGATAAATTCCGTTATAGTCATAATTTACGCGGGCAAAGAAACCTGCAATAGAATAAGTAGTCTCAGCCGGATTTAATGAAGTATTTACTGATCCTGAAACAAATTGTTCACCCACCGCAAGATTAAATTCCGGTTTAGATTTGTCTAATAACGTATTTCTTCTTGCGTAATTACGGGAGAAATCCTGCCATTCTGAGTTAAAACCACCTAAGAATTTGAAGTTGTGGTTTCCTAATTGTTTCTTATAATTACCATAGATGTTTACCACATTGGTAGTAGATTCAGCTTTTGATTGTGCAACGTAATCATTTCCTGCTTCCAGAGTTGCCGGAGTTGCAGTTTGAATCGTAGTAGCGTCATAAGGCATTGCAGACCAGCTGTCCCAAGCCAAAAATTTACCACCATTTTGTTTTCTGTTATAAAAGTCATTTACACTGCTTACTTCAGCTATTAAGTTAAGATCTTTTGTAATATCTGCAGTAAATCTGGCACTTAATCGCGTATTTCTTCTGTTGTTTTCGTTTCTTGAAGCATTAGACAAATATCCTCCGGCAGTACGGAAATTATATCCTCGGTATGTTCCGAAGTTTGGGAAGTATTGTCCCCAGCGAAGCGCATATCCAAAATATCCTCCGTAAGAGGTATCATCAGTTCCCGAACCTCCGTAGTAATTGAATGGCTGGTCGTACTGACTGTTAATAGTCATTACTTTGAAATCTCCTGTAAGCCAATCCGCCAGTTTTGTCGTAAATCCTAAATTAATATTGATTCTTTGTCTTTTTTCCTGATTTACGCGTAACATACCATCCTGATTTGTAAGTCCGAAAGAAGCAAAGAAAGAACTTTTTTCTCCCAGATTTCCTTGTGCAGAAAGGTTGTGAGTTGTCTGTACTGCATTACTTGCGTACAATTCTTTATTCGCATCCCAAACTCTGTAAAAATAAGGAGTACCATTTTTAATTTCCCAATCTTCCCCATAAACCATTTCGCGACTGGTACGATTGTTAGCGTATTTTTCTTTCCAGTTTTTAATTCCGTCCAGTAAAGTATTGTAATTCATACCAAAAACTTCCGGTACAGAACCGTCAGTTCTGGTTCCCGCGGCAATTAGGCCAGGAATTTCATCCGTTGGATCTAAAAATTTCAAGGTAGAAATCGGATTTGTAAAGGCTGTATTGGCACTATAAGAGAATCTTACCTGTCCTTCTCCTGTTTTTCCACCTTTAGTGGTAATCAAAACAACACCAAATGCTGCACGCGCACCATAAATAGAAGCCGAAGCCGCATCTTTAAGTACCGACATCGTAGCAATGTCATTTGGGTTGATAAGGGATAAGTCTGTGGGAACACCATCAACTAATATTAATGGAGCATCGGAACCATTGATAGTCCCTGCACCACGAATATTAATACTGGCGGCACGGTTGATATTTCCAGAGTTAAAAGCCACGTTTACACCAGGAGTGGTTCCCTGTAAGGCTTTACTAACATCTGTTAATGGTCTGCTTCCAATTGTTTTGGCAACATCTATATTAGCTACAGCACCCGTTAAGTTGGTTTTTTTCTGAGAAGAGAATCCCACAATAACCACTTCGTCCAGTTTTGAAGTGCTTTCTGCAAGATCGACATTGATTTTTTGTTGGGCATCTACTTTTACGATAGTAGTTTCAAATCCCATATAACTAAAAGCCAGGCTTCGTCCCGGAGCAACACTAATAGTGTAGTTTCCATCAAAATCGGTGGTTGTACCGTTTGAAGTTCCCTGAATTAGGACACTAACTCCGGGAAGGGGAAAACCATCTGTTTTGTTTTTTACGGTTCCGGTAATTGTCTTTGTTTGTCCAAAGGTTGATTGAATGAACAAAACCAACAATGAAATAAGGAGTAATTTTTTCATGATTATTTGGTTTTTTTAAATGGTTGTTAAGCAAATATATTTATTTATTGCATACAAATGCGACTTTTGTCGTGTTTTTTTAATTTTTAACTTAAATAATGCAAAATAACGCAAATTTACTTATTATTTTATGTAGAAAATCTATTTGTAAGAATTGATATTGCCAACAGTTGCGGTTATTGATATAATGGATAATATTTAATTGAATTATTTGATATATTTGCTCTGAATTTTAAATCTTTAAAAAAAATGCTGAAAGCCGAGAGACATAAATTTATAATGACTAAATTATATGAAGACCAAAAAGTTGTTACAACAGATTTAGCATTGGCTCTCGATTTGTCAGAAGATACTATCAGAAGGGATTTGAATGAATTAGACAGTAAAAAGCTGCTGGAGAAGGTATATGGCGGGGCTGTAAAATTTGTGGAAAAATCTGCAGATGTGTTTCAGATTCCGATTAATCAGGAAGAAGAAAAGAAAAAAATTGTATCAAAAGCCTTATCCTTACTTCATGACGACCAGGTAATTATAATGAGTGGCGGAAGTACAAATCTCGTTTTTGCAAAGCTTATTCCTTCCGATTTAAAAGCTACTATATATACGTACAGTTTACCAATAGCCATGCAATTGTCCCAACATCCCAATATTGATTTAATTTTTATAGGTGGAAAAATGCAAAAAAATGCAATGGTAACTATTGGTATGGATGTTATTCAGGTTGTATCTAAAATTAAGGCTGATATTTGTTTTATTGGAGCAAGCAGCATTAGTATAAAACAAGGACTTACAGAAATTGGTTATGAAGTGTCTATAGTTAAAAAAGCAATGATTGAAGCTTCTGATAAAGTTGTTTCTATGTTTTCATCCAATAAATTAAATACCAAAATGCCTCACGCAGTGTGCGATCTTGGACAACTTGATACAATTGTTACCGAATTAGATCCGCAGGATGCAAGACTGGAAGAATATCGAAAAACAGGTGTTTTTGTTTTATAAAGACACTAATTCTGAAAACAGATTGCGTTTTTTTGCGTTTTTTAAATTTTATTTTGTTAAATAACGCAAAATAATGAAATGGCATGGTTTTTTGTTTATATTTGTTAAACCGAATAGTAACAACCAAACCAACCAATGTCCAATTTTCTTCCATTACAGCAATTATCAGAATCATTAGAAGGAGATTTACTTTATGATGAACTTCATAAAAAATTATATGCTACAGATGCATCTGCGTACCGGATTATTCCCGAAGCCGTAGCAATCCCAAAATCTGTAGAGGATATTATTAAGATAATTCGTTTTGCCTCAGAAAATAACATTTCTATTACTCCAAGAACTGCAGGAACTTCTCTGGCAGGTCAGACTGTTGGTAACGGTATAATTGTAGACGTTTCAAAACATTTTACCAAAATCGTTGCATTTGATCCGGAGAAAAAAACAGTAACCGTGCAACCGGGCGTTATTCGCGATGAACTCAATTTGTTTTTGCAGCCTCACGGTTTGTTTTTCGGCCCTAATACTTCAACAACCAACAGATGTATGATTGGCGGAATGGTGGGAAATAACTCTTCGGGAACCACCTCTATCCGCTACGGCGTAACCAGAGATAAGATCATCGAAATAAAAGCCGTTTTAAGCGATGGAAGCCTCGCTGTGTTTAAGGATCTTTCGTCAGAAGAATTTTTAGAAAAAACAAAAGGCGATTCTTTGGAGAGTAAAATTTATAAAACAATTTACGAAGAACTTTCTAATAAGGACAATCAGGAAGAGATTATAAGAGAATTTCCAAAACCCGAAATTCACCGTCGAAACACGGGTTATGCAATTGATGTTTTATTAAAATCGGAATTATTTTCGGGTACAGAATCTACCATAAATTTAGGAAAGCTGCTTTGCGGAAGTGAAGGAACACTCGCTTTTACCACAGAAATTACTTTAAAAGCAGACAATTTACCACCGAAAAATTCGGTGATGGTTGTGGCGCATTTTCATACCATTCAGGAAAGTTTAGAAGCGGTTGTAATCGCAATGCGTCATCATTTATACACTTGTGAAATGATGGACGACACTATTCTGGATTGTACCAAGACAAACCGGGAACAGGCTAAAAACAGATTTTTTATACAAGGTGAACCAAAAGCTGTAATTATGCTGGAAGTGGGTTCGTATATCAGTATGGAAGATGCGGAGATACAGGCCGACGCTTTGGTTAAAGATTTGCAGGAAAATAATTTCGGTTATGCCTTACCAAAGATTTATGGAGATGATATTGCCAAGGTAAACGAAGTCCGAAGAGCGGGATTGGGGCTTTTAGGAAGTATTGTCGGGGATGATAAAGCGGCCGATTCAATTGAAGACACTGCCGTAGAATTGAGCGACCTTCCTAATTTTATAGCCGATTTTGCCGCTATGATGGCCAGTCACGGACAAAGTGCGATTTACTACGCGCACGCAGGAGCAGGAGAATTGCATTTGCGCCCCGTATTGAATTTAAAAACAAAAGAAGGATTACACCAGTTTAGAAATATCGCTACAGAAGTGGCCGTTTTAGTTAAAAAATACCGGGGTTCATTAAGTGGTGAACACGGCGACGGAATAGTCCGTGGTGAATTTTTACCTTTTATGATTGGTGAAAAAAACTATAATTTATTAAAAAGAATAAAAGCTGCTTTTGATCCGCAGACTACTTTAAATGCGGGGAAAATTGTTAACGCTTATAAAATGGATGAAAATCTCCGGGTGGAAGCAGGAAGGATCGAACCGGATATTAAAACAATCCAGGATTTCTCTGATAGTCTGGGAGTTTTGCGTGCAGCAGAAAAATGCAACGGTTCTGGAGATTGCAGAAGGTTACCATCGGCCGGAGGAACTTTATGTCCCAGTTATCGGGCAACACGCGACGAAAAAGATACCACACGTGCGAGGGCTAATGCATTGAGAGAATATTTGACGCATTCTGAGAAAGAAAACAAATTTGATCACGAAGAACTTTACAAAGTATTTGAGTTGTGTGTAAGCTGTAAAGCCTGCGCCAGCGAGTGTCCGAGTAATGTCGATATTGCAACTTTAAAATCAGAATTTTTATATCAGTATCAAAAAGCAAATGGATTTTCTGTCCGTAACAAAATATTTGCTTTTAATAACAAGGTTAATAAAGTCGGCAGTATTACGCCTGCAGTAACAAATTTTACAGCAAATCTTCCCTTCGTAAAAAAAATGATGGGAATTGCACCTCAAAGACAAGTGCCATTATTAGCGAAAACTACCTTTAGAAAATGGTATAAAAAAAATAGAAAAAGCGCGGACAATAATTCTTTTAAGAATGGAAAATTGTATCTTTTCTGTGATGAATTTACGAATTATTACGACGTGAATGTGGGAATAGATGCTTACGAATTATTAACGGCATTAGGTTATGAAGTGTTAGTAACCGAACATGAAGAAAGTGGAAGGGCTTTTATATCGAAAGGATTTCTGGAGGAAGCGCAACAGGCTACAAATAAAAATATCAGTATATTTAAGAATCTTATTTCTGACGACATACCTTTAATCGGATTGGAACCATCAGCAATATTGACTTTTAGGGATGAATATATCCGTCTGGCGGAAGATAAAAAGAGTGCCGAAAAAATAGCAAAAAATACTTTTACAGTTGAGGAATTCTTTAAAAGAGAAATAGCAAAAGAAAAAATTCATTCCGGTCAATTTTCAAATGAAGCAAAAAGCATAAAAATTCACGGGCATTGTCATCAGAAATCACTGAGTAGTGTCGAAGCATCATTTGCAATGCTTAATTTGCCAAAGAATAATTTGGTAAGTATTTACAATTCAGGTTGCTGTGGTATGGCTGGCTCATTTGGATATGAAAAAGAGCATTATGATATTAGTATGAAAATGGGAGAGGACACTTTATTTCCCAAAATCAGAAAAACAGAATCTTCCACCGAAATTGCCGCTGCCGGAACTAGTTGCCGCCATCAGATTTTTGACGGTACCAGCAGAAAAGCGCAGCATCCGGTGAGTATTTTAAGAGCATGTTTGAAATAAGTACTGAAACAAAAAAGCAACAATAAAATGAAGAAAGCAATCTATTTATTATTTTTTCTAGCAACATTATTTTCTGCAAAAGCGGCACAGGTTGATACTGTTCAGGTTTTTAGCGCTTCGATGAAAAAAAACATCAAAACATGTGTAATGCTTCCGGACAGTTATAAAAAAAGCAGTAAAAAATTTCCGGTAGTATATCTTCTTCATGGTTATAGCGGTAATTATGCGTCCTGGGCCAAAGATTTTAAAGAATTAAAAAAACAGGTCGATCTGTATGATTTTATTGTTATCGGCGTAGACGGAAATTATTCCAGCTGGTATTTTGACAGCCCAATTGATCCGACGTATAAATACGAAACCTATGTTACGGCAGAACTGGTTCCGTACATCGATAAAAATTATAAAACAATTACAAGTTGTGATGGCCGCGCTATTTCGGGCCTGAGCATGGGCGGACACGGTGCTTTGTATCTGTCTATAAAACATCAGGATATTTTTGGCGCAGCAGGAAGTATGAGCGGTGGTGTCGATTTTCGTCCGTTTCCTGATAATTGGGATATCAAAAAACGTCTCGGCACCATAACCGAATTTCCTGAAAACTGGGACAAAAATACGGTAGTCAATATGCTTGATTTATTGCCCAATAATAGTTTAAAAATGATTATTGATTGTGGTGTGGATGACTTTTTTATGAATGTAAACAGAGATCTGCACGCAAAAATGCTGACCAGGAAAATAAATCACGATTACATCGAACGTCCCGGAGAACATAATCTTAGCTATTGGGAAAATGCACTAAACTTCCAGCTTTTGTTTTTTAGTAATTTTTTCAGTCAAAAAGCAAAAATATAAAAAGATATGTAGTGCTAATTACCACACAAGTTAGCTTTACATTATTTTGGTTGGTTATCCTAACAGGTTTTCTAAAGCCTGTTAGGTCTTTTTTACACGCCATTTTTTAGAAATAAATGAAATGAGCCTGCCTAATTTCATTTAAAAATCTATTTACAAAAAATACAATATCTATGAAATATTTCTATTTAAAAATATTAACGCTTTTTTTTATTGCAACTGGTTTTTCTCAAAATAATGAAAAATCAACCGTAATAAAATTTGTTCAACTCACTGATTTGCATGTTTCTGTCGGGAATGAAAATGATTTTTTACTTCAAGACATTGTAAAAGAGATCAATAATTCAGATTTCGAGTTTGTTGTCGTTACCGGAGATCTGACTAATCGCGGTGCAGATGATGAGTTGAAACAAGTGCATTCGATACTATCAAACCTAAAAAAGCCTTATTATGTAATTTCAGGAAATCATGAAACAAACTGGAGCGAAAGTGCCGGTCTGACGTACAAAAAAATATGGGGAAGTGACCGTTTTGTTTTCTCAAAGGGAGACTATATTTTCATCGGTTTTCCTTGTGGTCCTTATATGAAAATGGGCGACGGATTTGTAAAACATGAAGATGTGCTTTGGCTGGATAAAACCTTAAAAGACAGTTTAAAAAACAGTCACAAAAAAGTTCTTAATTTTGCTCATTATCCATTAGACAATAGCGTAAGCAATTATAAAGAAGTACTTTCTGTTCTGGAGAAATATCCAACGGTGGCGAGTTTCTGCGGTCATGGACATACTTTAAAGAAATACGACTTTTCAGGTTTAAGTGGCATAATGGGAGCTTCTATTACTTCGCGTGACGGAAAAACAAAAAGTTACAATCAGGTAATTGTGAGCAATGACAGTATCAGAATTTATCAGAAAGAACTCGATAAACCTGGTGTTTTCAGATTTTCAGTTTCTTCTAATCCATCTAAAATTGAAATTCCTAAAGAAAATTCAAATACTCCATTTCCGGTTTTTATAAAAGATGTCGCGTCTCTTTACAGCGTTCCTGCGTTTGATAAAAAGAATCTTTATTTCACCAATTCGCTTGGCGAAATACAGTCTGTTGCTTTAAAAAACAAAACTGCCAACTGGAAAATCGAGACAGGAAATGCGCTTTATTTTTCTCCTGTTGTTGTTAAAAACAATCTGATTGCAGGTACAATTGAAGGCACTATTTTAGGATTTGACACCCAATCTGGAAAGCAAAAATGGAGTACTGCCGTTGGAGGTGTAGCTGTGGGTTCGCCAATTGTAGAAAATAATAAAGTGTATACAGAGAGTTCTGCTGCATTTGTTTGCATCGATGCGGCTACCGGAAAATTACTTTGGGAAAATAAACTGCCTAAATCGTATTCTCAGGGAACACCGCTTATTCAGGGTGATAAAATAATTTTCGGTGTATGGGACAGTTATGTTTATTGTCTGGATAAAAAAACAGGAGAGCTAATCTGGCAGTGGAATAACGGTAATGAAAAACAAATTTTATATTCTCCGGGAAATGTTAATGTGGCGGCTTCTCAAAAAAGATTGTATCTGGTTTCTCCTGAAAGGTTTCTGACCATTTTGGACATTGAAACTGGGAAAACGCTTTTAAGAACATCAAAATGGAAAGTAAGAGAATCGATGGGAACAAGCGATGACGGAAAATGGTTTTATGCCAAAACAATGAATGGCGAACTCTTGAGGCTCCCTTTATCTGATGATTTAGAATTAACCGAAGAAAATTTAATTAGTCAGAGTAAAGTTTTGGATCTGAAAATTGATTACGATCATAATCCTGCTCCGATTTTACAAAAAAACAATAAAATTTATATAGGAAGCCGAAAAGGAGAAGTAATCATTGTTGATGCTGCAAAATTTGAAATAATCAAGCAGCTTGTTTTAGGAACTTCAAGCGTAAACGGATTTTCTATTGACACAAATGGACAAGTATGGACTTCTCTGATTGAAGGCGGAATTTACAAATTAAACTAACTTTTTACGATATTAACTAATCAAAACAATATGAAAAGTATAAAAATTTTATTACTTCTGTTGCTGTTTCATAACCAGATGTTCAGTCAGCATTCTCCAAAAAGAGAAATGAGGGCCGCATGGATTTCAACCGTAGAAAATATCGACTGGCCATCAAAACCCGGATTGTCAGATAAAGAAATGAAAACCGAAATGATTGCCATTCTCGACAATCTTCGTTCTAACAATCTGAACACGGTTGTTTTTCAGATTCGTCCAACGGCGGATGCTTATTACAAATCGACAAAAGAGCCTGCTTCGCACTGGATCACTGGGACGCAGGGAGTTGCGCCGGGATTTGATCCTTTGCAGTTAATGATAGATGAAGCCGGAAAAAGAGGAATGAATGTGCATGTGTGGCTTAATCCGTACCGGGTACAAAAAGATACTGTTAGAGATGTTCTGGCAAAATCACATTTGTTTTTTAAAAAGCCAAAGTTGTTTGTGACCTACGGAAAAAGCCGGTATTTTAATCCCGGATATCAGAAAACCAGAGATTTTGTATCTTCTGTAGTGGGAGAAATTGTTCGCAATTATGATATTCAGGCCATCCACATGGACGATTATTTTTATCCTTATAAAATTACCGGGCAGGAATTTCCCGATGAAGAAGCTTTCGCGAAAGAACCGCGTCAGTTTAAGGATAAAGACAATTGGAGAAGGGATAATGTCGATTTGATCATCAAACAGATACGCGATACTATAATCGCCAATAAACCGGAAGTAGAATTCGGAATTTCGCCGTTTGGAGTTTGGCGAAACAAAGCCAAAGATTTAGATGGATCTAATACTGTAGCGGGGCAAACCAATTATGACGATTTGTATGCCGATATTATAAAATGGCAAAAAGAGAACTGGATCGATTATGTAACACCACAATTGTACTGGCATATTGGATTTGACAGGGCTAATTTTGAAGTTTTGGCAAATTGGTGGGCAGCGCACAAATTTGGCGCAAATGTGTATGTTGGTCATGGAGATTATAAAATATCAAATACCGCAAAAGAACCGGAATGGAGAAGTCCCGATCAAATTGTAAAACAAATTGAAATGATTCGAAAAATGCCTTTAATCGACGGATCAATGCATTTTACGGCTTCTAATTTTCTGAAAAAAGGAGATACATTGAGAAAACCATTAATCGAAAAACAATATAAATACATTGCGCTGACACCCGAGGCCAACAGGATTACAAGAATAAGTCCGCAGACACCGACAAATGCTGTTGCTGTCCAAAAGGGAGACAGAGGAATTTTAAGCTGGAAAGCTGCCCTGAACGATAAAAAATACGTGATTTACAGATTTCCAAAAGGTAAAATTACCGATTTCTCGAGCGGAGAAAATATATATTATGTGACCACTTTAACAAAGTTAGAAGTACCAAATCCTGATTTCAATAAATATACGTACGCTATTTCGGCTTTAAGCCAAACCCAAACCGAAAGTTCTCCCGCAGAATTTTTGGTAAAATAAAATATAGTAATGAAAAAGTACATTTATTTATTTGCCATTTTCCTGAGTTCGTTTTCAGTTTTACAAGCGCAGAAACTCGATATTATTCCGAAACCTGTAAAAGTAAAACAGAAAGAAGGCGCTTTTGTAATTCCGTCGACAGTAAATATTATTGTGGATGAAAAAATTAAAAAAAGTGCAGATTATATAAAAAGCGGATTTTCAAAAAACACCCATACCAACCCGATTGTTTCTTTTGGAATTACAACCCAAAAGAACGCCATTTTATTTTTGGTTGATGAAAAATTAAATCTTCCCAATGAAGGTTACAAATTGAGTGTTACCAAAAAAGGTGTCATTATAAAAGGAAAAACTTCAAAAGGAGTTTTAAATGGTTACCAGACTTTATTGCAAATTTGTTCTGCGAAAGAAGTGAAAAAAGGCACAATCCCGTTTGTAAAAATAGAAGATTATCCACGTTTTGACTGGCGTGGTATGATGCTCGATTGTTCCCGACAATTTTTTGACAAACCAACTGTAAAAAATTACATTGACTGGCTGGCTGCTCATAAAATGAATATTTTTCATTGGCATCTTACCGATGATAACGGTTGGCGTGTAGAAATAAAAGCAATGCCGGATTTAACTGCAAAAGGAGCGTGGCGAGGACCAGGCGAAGTGTTACTGCCATCTTATGGTTCAGGAAATCAGCGATATGGAGGCTTTTATACGCAGGAAGATATTAAAGAAGTTGTCGATTATGCTCTCGAAAGAGGTATTTCTATCATGCCGGAAATTGAAATTCCCGGACATTCCCGCGCTGTAACGGCTGCATATCCTGAAGTGGGCTGCGTTACAGAGCAGGAAACCAAAAGTGTTCAGGGAGAAGTAAAAAATGTCTGGTGTGTGGGAAGAGAAGAGAATTACGAAATTTTAGATTTGATTATTAAAGAATTTGCCGGACTTTTTCCTTTCGAATATATTCACGTGGCCGGCGATGAGGTCAACCGCGCCAATTGGGAACATTGCCCAAAATGCAGAGCTTTGATGCAAAAAGAAGGGTTTACAGATACCTATCAGCTGCAGAATTATTTTTTTAGAAGGGTAGAAAAAATCGTAGCTAAGTATAATAAGAAAACCGGTGGCTGGAACGAAATTCTGAAAGGCGGCGAAATTAGTAAGAATACAGAAATCTTTGCGTGGCAGGGAATCTCATACGGAATCGAATCGGCAAAAAAAGGTTTTTCGACCATCATGATGCCGGGACAATATACGTATTACGATATGGCGCAGTCTGAAAACGAACGAGGCCATCGCTGGGCTGCTATTACAGATACGAAAAGAGCGTATTCTTTCGAGCCAATTCCCAATAATGATTTAACTCCAGACGAACAGAAAAGAATTAGAGGCGTGCAAGGCGCTTTGTGGAGTGAATATCTGGATCGTCCGGCAAGAATTATGGAATACCAGAGTTACCCGAGAATTTGCGCGCTTTCTGAAATTGGATGGTCTCAGAAAAAAGATAAAAACTGGGATGATTTTTACGCAAGATTGACCAACAGTCACCTGCAGCGTCTGGCGAATATGGGAATTGCGTTTAGAGATTTTCCGCCAACGGCAATTTATAAAAACGGAACCATCACAGTAACTGCTCCTTATGCGGGAGCAATTGTGCGCTATGATGCGCAGGGAAAGGAACCGACAAGACAATCGCCAATTTATACAAATCCGATTCAGACGAAGAATTACGAGCAATATCAGTTTCGAACTTTTTTTGATCAAAACTCGGCAAGTCCGTCAGTAAAAGTAGAAAAACTTCCTGTTGCGGTTTGGAATACTTCTAAAGCAGAATCCCTGACAATTTCTGAGAATATTTCGGAACATATTGATAAAAAAGGAATTTGGTATTTGACTTTTACACCCGAAAAAGACGAAGCTGCAAACGGAATGATTAAAGCTGTTTCTTTGTTTGAAAATGATAAACTGCTTCAGACTTATTCTGAAGAAAAAACGTTAAAATCTAAACCCCGTCTTCGATTTGTGATCGAAAATTATAACGAAAAAAATACGTATCGCCTGGAATTTGTGGTTGAAAATAAAGAAGTAAAAGAATCTTCCGCGAAAGCAAATTTCAATTGTTCCTCATATTTGGAGCCGGAAGTAAAAGTAACTTCTTCGATGGCAGAAAATCCTAAATTTCCAATTTCGAATTTAGAAGATTATAATATCGAAACGTATTTGAGAACCGATGTGGCGTGCAAAGACGGCGACTGGATTTTGTACACTTTTACAAATCCTGTAGTATCATCAAAAATTGAAGTTTTAACCGGAATTCCACATCATCCCAGATTTATTGTTAATGATGGTTATGTGGAATATTCGTTTAACGGAACTGATTTTGAAAAAGGGGAAATTTTCGATTACGGAAATGCCTCAATTTACCCGAAAAAAGCCGTAAAAGCCGTGAGAATTAAAATAACCGGAACCAATAATGAGCTTTTAATGGCAGCTCAGGATTTAAGAATTAATCCGTAATAAGATGAAAAAGATACTATTTAAAATTGCGATTGTTTTTGGAATTACTTTCGGAATAGCATTTCAGTCTTTTGGACAATCCAATAAAAAGTTGGATTCGGACAGAAATGAAATTTTCATCGATTCGATAATGAATAATGCGTTAGAGAAAGGATTTTTTCCCGGCGCTCAGGTTATTGTTGGAAATAAAGACTCGATTTATCTTTCGAAAAATTGCGGATTTCTTGATTATTCCAAAAAAGAAAAGGTAAAATCAGAAGACGTCTATGATCTGGCTTCGATGTCTAAGATTTTAGGCGCGACATTGGTAACAATGCGTTTGGTTGGTGAAAACAGAATAAAACTGAATGAAAAATTAGGAGATGTCGTTTCGATGTATAAAAACACAGCGATTGCCAATTTAACTCTTTTCGAAATGCTCACGCATACTTCCGGACTTACGCCAAGTATCACTTTTTATCAGGCCTTATTGTCGACGCCAGACGGTTCGCCATTTTTGAGTAAGGACAAATCAGAAAATTATCAGGAACTTTTTGACACGATGTTCGTCAATAAAAATATCATCTATGATCCCAAATATGTTTCTTTTGAACCCAAAGCCAATTATGTTCAGGTTTATAAAAACATTTGGCTGAATCCGGATTTTTATAAATTGGTTTATGAAAAAATAGCAGCAGCTAATACGCATCCGAGAGGAAAATATTTGTACAGCGATTTAAATTTATTGCTTACACAGCAAATGATTGAAACCAAAACAGGTTTAAAATTAGATCAGCTGGCAAACGGAATTTACAGCGAACTTGGAATTTCGAAAATAGGTTATAATCCTTTAAAATGGACTTCTTTGGAAAATGTGGCACCGACAGAATACGACCCTTTTTTTAGAAAAGATACGATCCGCGGATTTGTTCACGATGAAGCTGCGGCAATTTTAGGCGGAGTTTCGGGGAATGCCGGATTATTTGCCAATGCACAATCTATTTCTGTAATCTGTCAAATGTTGCTGAATGGTGGAAAGTATAATGGAAAGCAGGTTTTAAAATCAAAAGTGATCAAAGAATTTATAAGGTCGCCATTAGTAAAACAAGGAATTTATCGGGGAATAGGTTTCGACAAAAGGAAACCCGATGAGTTTTATAAAGAAAATGATTTCGGTCACACCGGATTCACCGGAACTTTTTTCTTTATGAATCCAGACAACGGAAAATTCTTAATTGTGCTGACCAATCGCGTTAACCCAACCAGAACCAACCGGTTGATGTACAAAGATGATTTGTGTCCAAAAATCTGGAAGCAAATAAATAATTGATTTTATCCTAACAGGTTTCAAAAACCTGTTAGGTATCAAACTAAAAAATTAACGTATCTTTTTTGGCACGAAGATTTAAAATGATTTAAGCAGATTTGCACAGATTTTTTAAAGGAAATCAATTTAAATCCTGTTCGAATCTGCAAAATATGCGTTAAATTTTTTTTGCCACGAATTGCACTAATTTCACTAATTGTTTATGCACATTTAAAATGATTTAGGAAGATTATTTAAGGAAAAATCAAATTAAAATCTGCTCAATCTGCCAAATCTGCGAGAAAACTTTTTACTACGAATTGGACTAATTTTTCACGCAGATTTAAAATGATTTAAGCAGATCCAAAACAGATTATTTAAAAGAAAATCAAATTTCAATCTGCTTAAATCTGCAAAATCTGCGTTAAAATTGTCAAAGCTTATTTAATCCCATTATTCTGTGGCTATAAATTAGTGAAAATTAGCGCAATTCGTGGCAAAACAAAACATAACATTATGAAAAAACTAATCCTAATTTGTGTCTTAATAACCACAGTTTCATTTGCCCAGATAAAAACCGGAGCACAGAATTACAAAGCGTATCTTCCTTTATTAAAAGGGAAAACCGTCGGTATTGTAACCAATCAAACGGGAATAATCGACGAGAAAACCCATTTGGTTGATTTTCTGGTCAGAGAAAAGATAAAAATAAAAACCATTTTTGCACCCGAACATGGTTTTAGAGGAACAGCTGATGCGGGTGAACATGTTTCAGACGAGACAGATTCAAAAACAGGATTATCGATTACTTCGCTGTACGGCAAAAACAACAAACCTACTGCTGAGCAATTGAAAGACATTGATATTATCGTTTTTGATCTTCAGGATGTCGGAACGAGATTATATACCTACGTTTCCACCATGCACAGAATTATGGAAGCTTGCGCAGAAAACAACAAGCCCTTAATCGTTTTGGATCGCCCAAATCCGAACATTCATATTGTGGACGGACCCGTTTTGGATATTGCTTTTAAAAGCGGCATCGGTATGCATCCCACTCCTTTGTTGCACGGAATGACTCTCGGTGAAGAAGCTAAAATGATAGACGGTCAAAAATGGCTGAAAGACGGCATACAATGTAAATTGATGGTAATTCCGTGTTTGAATTATAACCGAACAATGAGTTATAGTTTACCGGTAAGGCCTTCGCCGAATTTACCCAACGATCAGGCTATTAATCTTTATGTGAGTTTATGCCTTTTTGAAGGAACCAACGTAAGTATGGGACGCGGTACCGAAAAACAATTTCAAATTTATGGTTCGCCTTATTTACCAAAAAGCAATTTCGCCTTTACCCCAAAACCAAACTTTGGAGATAAAGATCCTTTGTACAATGGTATTGAGTGCAATGGAGAGGATTTATCCGGAATTCCAAAAATTGATAAACTGGAAATAAAATGGCTGATTAAAGCGTATCAGACAACAGCCGATAAATCGAAGTTTTTTGATAAAAGAAAATTTGCCATAAGAGCAGGAAATGAAAAACTGCAACAGCAAATAGAATCAGGAGTTTCTGAAGAAGAAATTAGAAAAAGCTGGAAAGAAGGAATTATGAAATTTAAAAAAATGAGAATGCCGTATTTGATCTATAAATAATATTATTTCATTTTCCGAATATTTAAAAACAATTAAGATAGTTTATCATTTCGACTGAAGGAAATAAAATGCGTAACCACAAAGATTGTCAATATTTTTGGGAATTCCTGTGTAGCCGATTCACCTATTCGCTGTCTCATATTTGCTTCGTCTAAATAATAAGAATTCTTCTTTTGAAAACAATTGCCCTAGCCCAGATAGGAGCGGCATCATTTTGTGTCTCGTTTTTTCACGAGACACAAAAGATATAGCGGATAGCTGGAAATTGCTCCTTAAAAAAAATCGCATATCAAAGTTTCAAAAGCCTTCGACTTCGCTCAGGGGGATAATTGTTTTTTAATTTTTTAGTTTCTTATTGATATGTTCAAAAAATAATCACAAAAACAAAAACCTCAGAACCTTAGTTCCTTAGCAACTCAGAAGCTTATTTCAAAACAAACTCATTTTCTTTCAATTTTTTCAAAACTGCAGCAATAATCTTAGAGCGGCATTCCGAATTTTCGTTATATGGACCTGTCTTAATCCAGTATCTGATATTTAAATGAATAACTCCCGCCGCGGCGACGTCTGTAATTACGGCAGCATTTTCATGGTCTTTTTCGGTTACATCTTCGCTGTTTCCCAACACTTCTTTTACGAGTTCGATGGCGCGGGTATAGTCAGAACCGTATTCGAGTCCGATGGTGAAAGTCTGCAGAAGAAAACCCTGGCTGTTGTAGTTGGTTAGCGTATTTTTAATTAAAAGTGCGTTTGGAATGTAAATGATTTTAGAATCACTTTTTACTTCAGTATCACGCAGGTTAAGGTTAATGACTTCTCCTTTTACGCCGTTACTTTCAATGATATCACCAATGTTAAAAGGACGTTTAAAAGCCAGCAGGATTCCGGCAAGGAAGTTTTCTCCAATATCTTTCAGCGCAAATCCGATTACAAAAGCAGAAATTCCGGCTCCGGCCAGCATGCTTGTGGCAACGCCTTCCAGACCAATAATACGGAACATCATCAGGATTCCGATAATGATTAAAAACGATTTAATTAAACGCGCAATAAAAGTGGCGAGCAGGCGGTCATGCATTCTCGCTTTCAGACGGTTTCCGGCAAAAAGACCAACGCGGCTTGCAATAAACCAGGAGGCAAGAATGACCAAAATGGCCAGAATAAATTTTGGTGTAAGATCGACAATGCTATTGTAATAGCCTTCAAGGTGGCTGATAACGTCCTGAAAGAAATTTTCCATAATATAAGGCGTAAAAAATGTAAAATTTTAAAATTACTTTTTTCGCTCAAAAAATGTTTTACACGATTCCTGCAGAATTTTATAAAATATAATGGATGCCCTAGATAAATTGCCAAATTGAAACATTTTACCGTGCTATATTTTTATCTTTGCGTTCTGAGTTTTTCAGGAATTATTTTTATAAAAAGCACTACTTACATGTTGACCCAATCTCATTTAGAGCAACTAGCCGGAACGCTCGAAGGCACACTTTTATTTGATGAGCTTCATAAAACGCTGTATTCTACCGATGCCTCGGTTTACAGAATCAGGCCCAATGCCGTGGCATTGCCTAAAACAACTGAAGATATTGCGAAATTAATCCGGTTTGCAGCAACGCATAATATTTCGGTTACGCCACGAACAGCCGGAACTTCGCTCGCCGGACAGGCAGTAGGGGATGGATTGGTAATTGACGTTTCGAAACATTTTACAAAAATTATTTCGTATGATTCCCAAAAGAAAACCGTTACCGTACAGCCAGGCGTAATTCGCGATGAGCTGAATTTATTCCTGAGACCACACGGTGTTTTTTTTGCTCCTGTAACTTCCACTTCCAACCGTGCTATGATTGGCGGAATGGTAGGAAATAATTCTTCGGGAACAACTTCGATACGATATGGCGTTACGAGAGATAAAATTGTAGAAGTGAAAGCCATTTTAAGTGACGGAACAGAAGTTACTTTTGGTGAATTAACTTCGGCGGAATTTATCGAAAAAACCAAAGGAGACGCTTTAGAAAAAAAAATATATAAAACAATTTACGACGAACTTTCTGTAAGAGAAGCTCAGGATGAAATTGTAAAAGAGTTTCCGAAACCGGAAATTCACCGCAGAAATACGGGTTACGCAGTGGATATTCTCCTGAAATCAGAATTATTTGGCGGAACAGAGCCTACAATTAATCTCGGGAAACTGCTTTGCGGAAGCGAAGGTACTTTGGCATTTACAACCGAAGTGACGCTGAAAGCTGATGATTTACCACCCGTTCATAATATTATGGTCGTGGCACATTATCATACCATTCAGGAATCTCTGGAATCCGTTGTAGTGGCGATGAAACATCATTTGTACACTTGCGAAATGATTGATGATACGATTCTGGATTGCACCAAAACCAACAGGGAACATGTCAAAAATCGTTTCTTTTTAGTGGGAGAGCCTAAAGCGATTATGATGTTTGAAGTGGCATCGCATAGTCTGGAGGATGCAGAAAAACAAGCCGATGCCTTAATTGCAGATTTAGAAAAGCATAATTTCGGCTATGCCAGTGTAAAAATTTACGGTACTGATATTGAAAAAGCAAACGAACTCAGAAAGGCAGGTCTCGGACTTTTAGGAAGTATCGTAGGCGATAACAAAGCGGCGGATTCTATTGAAGATACCGCGGTTGAGGTAAACGATTTACCGGAATATATTGCTGAATTTTCTGCAATGATGTTAAAGTACGGTCAGGAAGCCATTTATTATGCGCATGCTGGGGCAGGAGAATTGCATTTGCGTCCGGTTTTGAATTTGAAGAAAACAGAAGATTTAAAATTATTCAGAACCATTGCGACAGAAGTGGCGCATCTGGTAAAAAAATACAGAGGTTCACTAAGCGGGGAACACGGCGATGGAATTGTCCGCGGGGAATTTATTCCGTTTATGATCGGAGATAAAAATTACGAATTACTAAAACGTATTAAATTAGCATTTGATCCGAATTCGGTTTTGAATATTGGTAAGATTGTAAACGCACTGAAAATGGATGAAAATCATCGTGTAATTTCCGGACGCGTTGAACCGGATATTAAAACGTTTCAGGATTTCTCAGACAGTTTAGGAATTCTGCGTGCGGCCGAAAAATGCAACGGTTCGGGCGATTGCAGAAAATTACCATCGGCGGGAGGCGCAATGTGTCCGAGTTATCGTGCGACTAAAAACGAAAAAGAAACCACACGTGCGAGAGCGAATGCTTTACGCGAATATCTGACGTATTCTGAAAAAGAAAATAAATTTGACCAGAAAGAACTTTATGAAGTTTTTGAATTGTGTGTAAGCTGTAAAGCCTGCGCAATCGAATGCCCGAGTAATGTAGATGTTGCAACGCTGAAAGCAGAATTTTTATACCAATACCAAAAAGCAAACGGATTTTCGATACGAAATAAGATTTTTGCCCATAATGCCAAACTGAATAAAATGGGAAGTAAATTCCCGTCGGTTACCAATTTTATTTCAAATCAGCCTTTCGTTAAAAAAACAATGGGAATTGCAGCCGAAAGACAGGTTCCGCTTTTAGCGAAAAAGACTTTTAGAAAATGGTTAGACGGCAACAAACCTGCTACCGCTGATTTTCCAAACGGAAGATTGTATTTATTTGTAGACGAATTCACGAATTATTATGACGTAAATATCGGAATTGACGCCTTTGAACTTTTAACAAAATTAGGTTATCAGGTTTTGATTATTGATCACGAAGAAAGTGGAAGAGCTTATCTTTCTAAAGGGTTTTTGGAAGAAGCAAAGCAAATTGCCGATCACAATGTAAATGTTTTTAAAGATTTGGTTTTAGCCAACGCACCTTTAGTCGGAATAGAGCCATCGGCAATTTTAACTTTTAGAGACGAATATTTACGCTTAGCGGATGATAAAGAAGCTGCTGAAAAATTGTCCAGAAATGCTTTTACAATAGAAGAATTTTTTAAGAAAGAAATCATCGACGGAAAAATCACCCCGGAATCATTTTCTGAAGAAACGAGGGAAATTAAAATTCATGGACATTGCCATCAGAAATCTTTAAGTTCTGTCGAAGCGACTTTTGCAATGCTGAACCTTCCTAAAAATAATACAGTTACAATTTACA
Organism: Flavobacterium olei; assembly: GCF_039749035.1. Taxonomy (NCBI): domain Bacteria; kingdom Pseudomonadati; phylum Bacteroidota; class Flavobacteriia; order Flavobacteriales; family Flavobacteriaceae; genus Flavobacterium; species Flavobacterium olei. The sequence continues at coordinate 305,330 of NZ_JBDKWC010000007.1, read as the reverse complement.
ATTCAGGTTGTTGCGGAATGGCGGGATCTTTTGGTTATGAAAAGGAACATTATAACGTCAGCATGCAGATGGGCGAGGACACTTTGTTTCCAAAAGTACGCAACACGGCAGAAAACGTCAAAATTGCCGCTGCAGGAACTTCATGCCGCCATCAGATTTATGACGGAACCAAAAGGGAAGCGCAGCATCCGGTTAGTATTTTGAGAAGCTGCTTAAAATAGGTATTGATTTTTGTTTCACGCACATTTAACAGATTTAAGCTGATGATGCTGATTTATTTAAATCTGCATTAATCTGCATAAGAAATATTGCGACAGATTAAAGGATTATCAAGATTAAAATCTGTTAAATCTGCATGAAAAATATTGCCAGGGATTACGGAAATTATTATATTAAAAATCTGCGTTAATCTCCATGAAAGAAATATTGCCAAAGATTTGACTCATAAATCTGTGGACAAATAAGTTATGTCAGGCTAACTTTTTTGCCCGTTTCAGCAGCTTTATAAATCGCATTAATAATCTTGATATCTTTAAGCCCTTCTTCACCGGTGATATGATTTGGGAGCTTTTTGTTGGCTAAAATCATTTTAGAAATTTCATCCATCTGGGTTTGCTGTTGTGCAATTGGTGGAAATTTTATCGGGCTCTGCGATGATTTTCCGGTATACGGACCATAACTTAAAGCAGGACTTAATTCGAAAAATCCATTATCTGCAGTGGTATAAATTCTGTCGATATTATAACCGCAGGAACTATTGCAATTTGCCATCGCGCCACTCGGAAAAACCATTTGCCAGGATATGCTCTCTTCTGTTTCAGAAAAGCGATTTTTATCGTTAATCGTCCCAAATTGTGCAGTAACAGAAATCGGTTCTTCACCTAAAATATATCGGCTTGCCTGTATGCAGTAAATTCCTAAATCCATTAACGGACCACCGCCCGACAGCTTTTTATTAAGTCTCCATTCGTCACGATCATTTATATTGACTGCTTCTTTCGCCACTGTATCGTAAGTTTTATAACCCAGCGAGCTTTCTATATAACGTATTTGTCCGAAAACTTTTTGCTGCCCCAATCTTTTAATTTCCAAATGCGTCGGTTCATAATGCAGACGATATCCAATTGCCAGCTGTACCTTGTTCTGCTCGCAGGCTTTTATCATTTCTTCGCAATCCCGCACGGTAATAGCCATTGGCTTTTCGGTAATAACGTGTTTACCGGCTTTTGCGGCACGGATTGTAAATTCTTTATGGAGTCCGTTTGGCGTTACAACATATACTAAATCAATGTCTTTGTTTTTTGCAATTTCATCAAAATTTTCATAATTGTAAATATTTTTTTCCGGGATATTGTATTTGGTTTTCCATGTAGCAGCTTTAGAAGGAGTTCCGGTAATAATTCCGTTAAGGCTGCAATATTCAGAGGTTTTAATTCCTTCTGCCAGTAATTCAGCATAGACACCTAATCCGCATAAGGCGACATTTAATTTTTTCCCGGTATAAGGCTGTTTGTTTTCCTCATTTTCGGTTAAAAAAGAAGGAAGCGTAGTCATGACAGCCGTAGCGCCAACGCCGAGCCCAAATTTATTTACAAAAGAACGTCTTGAGATTTTTTCCATAATTTGTCTTTTAGGTTAAATAGTTACATATTAGTAAGCTGATTTAGAGAAAAGTTACATTTTTAATAAAGATAGCTTTTAAGTGGGAAATGACGAAGAGGTTTTTAAGGAAACAGGAGGCTTGTCTCTCCGATACTTATTTTGTTGTTTAGAATTAAAAATTTACGCAGATACTGAAGTTACAAATCGCCATTCTCTACCCAAATCTGGAAGGGGAAATACAATCACAGATAAATAAAATAGTAGTAGCTTGCTTTACTTCGTCACTATTGTTTTTTTAAAATAAAATAGAACGCATGTCTTATCATGTTTGTGGCAAAAAAAAAATCACACCGTAAAACAAAATCGTTTTATATATTTGATATAAAGATAATTTTTGCATTATTTGCAAAATAAAAGCGTTAAGTCTAAATTAAATTAATTTTAACTGCAGAACCACTATATGGCATTTTCAAATTTATTCCGAAAAAAGACGGTCCAGGATATATTAAGACAAGTTGCAAAAAATGAAGCCGATGGTCATGATGCGTTAGGAAAACACCTGACGACTAAAGATTTAACTGCTTTTGGTATTGCAGCGATTGTTGGTGCCGGTATCTTTAGTACTATTGGAAAAGCCAGTGCAGACGGAGGTCCGGCGGTTATTTTTCTCTTTTTATTTACGGCTTTGGCTTGTAGTTTTGCTGCTTTCGCTTACGCGGAATTTGCTTCTATGGTTCCGGTTTCAGGAAGTGCCTATACCTATTCTTATGTAGCCTTTGGAGAAATTATAGCATGGATTATTGGCTGGGCATTAATTATGGAATATGCTGTAGGTAATATAACGGTAGCCATATCGTGGAGTGATTATTTTACGGGCTTGCTCAAAAGTGGCGGTATTCATTTGCCGCAATGGATCCAGATGGATTACCTGACCGCTTCAAACGGATTTAATGATGCAGAAGCTTTGATGCGAGGCGGAAAGTCTTTTGCGAATTTAAGTACCGCTTTGCAGGATGCGCACACAGCCTGGACAACGGCACCTACATTTGGTTCATTCCATTTTGTTACAGATATTCCTGCTCTATTTATTATTATATTAATTACAGCATTGGTTTACCGGGGAATGAAAGAATCCCGTAACGCGAGTAATTTAATGGTTGTGGTAAAACTTTGCGTGGTTCTCTTAGTAATTGCGGTTGGAGTATTTTATGTAGATACGGCGAATTGGGATCCTTTTGCACCAAATGGAGTAGGAGGTGTTTTAAAAGGAGTTTCGGCAGTTTTCTTTGCTTATATTGGTTTTGACGCCATTTCAACCACGGCAGAAGAATGTAAAAATCCGCAGCGTGATTTACCACGCGGAATGATGTGGGCGATTATTATCTGTACAATTTTATATATCGCTATTGCTTTAGTTTTAACCGGAATGGTCAATTATACAGAACTAAACGTTGGAGATCCTTTAGCATTTGTTTTTGAGAAATTAGATTTAAGATGGATGTCAGGAATTATCGCCGTAAGTGCTGTTGTGGCAATGGCGAGTGTTTTGCTTGTTTTCCAGATGGGACAGCCCAGAATCTGGATGAGTATGAGCCGTGACGGATTATTGCCAAAGAAATTTTCTACAGTACATCCAAAATTCAAAACACCATCTTTTGCTACAATTGTAACTGGTTTTGTGGTTGCGATTCCGGCTTTATTTCTAAACCTGACCATGGTAACCGATTTATGCAGCATCGGGACATTATTTGCCTTTGTACTAGTGTGTGCAGGAGTTTTAGTACTGCAGAATAAACCCGAAATTCCGAGAGGGAAATTCAAAACGCCTTATATCAATTCAAAATATATTCTGCCTTTTTTAATCCTAATCGGATTGTATTATGCCTTTGCAATTAACAATAAAGCGACAATGGCTTTTATTAATAATGAAGCGCAGACTTTTGACGCCACAACTATTATAACATCTCTGGATAAAGAAGATTCAGATAAAGTTTCGGTGTATTTAAAAAGTATTGAAGTTGATAAACGAAATGAAAAATCAGATTTGGAACATTTGCTGGGACAATACCAGGACGATGAAACTAAATATGCAGAAGTTGTAAAAGGTTTGCCAATAAACGATTCTTTAAAATACGAAACAGGCTTTCATTTATTCAAACATAAAATTCCAATGTGGATATTCTTATTTGTATTGGTTGGATTAGCGGTTTGGGCATTTAGAAAAAATCTATCCTTAATTCCACTTTTAGGATTAATTTGTTGTCTGTACATGATGGCCGAATTAAGTGTATGGAACTGGATTTACTTTACCGTCTGGTTAATTATTGGACTTCTGATATACTTTGGCTATAGCCGAAAAAACAGTAAGCTTAATTTCGCTGAAGTTAAAAGTTAGAACTTAAAGTAAAATATAAAAGCCGCTTTGGATATTTTCAAAGCGGTTTTTTTTTATGTGTAATCATTTGTTTTTTTGTGAAATTATAATCTGACTTTGAAATAACTTAAGTAAAAAATCATATTTTAGCACCTCCCAATTCAACCTCAAAAATATGAAACCTACTATTTCCCTGTCGGCATTATTCTTATTATTTACTACAACTATCTTAAGTCAAACCATCGCTGATTTAAAATTAAAACCCAAAGAAATTCCGAAAGGCGGTTATATGGTTAGCGACGGAAATATATGTATTACGCCTCAGGCCTGTACTTTTTATAATGATATTGAGACGTACAGCAACATTGTGGGTATGGTAAAAAATAAAGCCATTCAGAGTTTTAAAAGCAAAGCAGACCGTGGTTCTATCATGTATTTTGAGTTTGAACATGTTTTTAAAGGCGATCGTTTTTTACAAGGCTTATTGTGGGGAAAAGCCGGCGAACCTACAGAAGAGCATCCCGAAGAATATGTGGTGAAAGGAAAATTCCTGATTATCTGGAGTTTTAAAGCGGACAGTCCTGTTAAAGAAAAATCGGAGAACAAAATAGAAGCCTTATTGCCATAAATTAATTGTCCTAATCTACACTTCATTTTTAATTCGTAACTTCGAAAGTTAAAATAATATGCAATGAAACCACAAATACGAATCTTAATTTATTCTATACTTTTCTTTTTATATCTTACTTCAACACATTTTTTATTAGAAGTAAATGAAAAATTCAATGGTGATGCCTTTGTAACTTTGGGAGTTGGTTTCGCTTCCTTCAACCTTATATATGCTTTTACCGCGTTAAAATGGAAACCCATTTTAAACGTAATTTGTGCACTCGCGATTGCGGCTTTGTCTATGTTTCTGGCTTTAAAATTTGCCGATTTACATTTACTGACCAAATATGATCCTTACGAAATTAAAACTGCCATTTTTGCAAATGCTGTTTTTTCTATTGTGTTTTGGGAAATTGTGTATCAGGTAAAAATTAGAAAAAATAAAAATTAATTGCTCCGGTTTTTTAGCTGGAGATTCTTTAGTAAGTCTTTTTTATTTTACAATTCTACTTTGATCAAAGATGTCGTCCCCCTAAATTGATCGCATGATTTGTTGATTTCCTGATAATTCTATTTAGAATGCGATTATACATACTTAAAAATAATTCCTTAGATTTACTTTAAGTATTTAAAAATCAATATTATGAAACGACAGCTATCCATCGACATAGTCCGGGGAATTGTAATGATTATTATGGCTTTGGACCATGTTCGGGATTTGATGCACATCGATTCAATTACACAGAGTCCGACCGATTTGGCAACTACTTCGCCATTGCTTTTTTTTACTCGTTGGATTACGCATTTATGTGCGCCAATTTTTGTTTTTCTTGCCGGAACTTCAGTTTATCTTTCGCTTCAAACTAAAAATGATATTGCCTACAAGCGTCAGCTTCTGATCAAAAGAGGTTTTTGGCTCATATTCCTGGAATTTACAATTGTCAATTTCGGATTGTTCTTCGATATTGGTTTTCATACACTTTTGTTCGAAGTGATAGCCGCGATAGGATTTGGATTTTTCATTTTGGGACTGCTCTTGAAAATTCGCCCGAAAACACTTGGCATTACCGGATTAATTATTATTTTTTGCCACAATCTTTTACCGCTTATTCCGTTTGCAGAAAGTTCTGTTGTAAAAGCCGTTCTGTCGCCATTTTTTAGCCCGATTGTAGTTCCGTTTGGTGAGAGAGCTTTCGTAATGGGGTATCCGCCAATTCCGTGGTTGGGAATTATGATGGTTGGTTTTGCAACCGGAAAATTCTTTGAGCGGGCACAAGAAACGAGAAAGAGATTATTCTTAAAAATTGGTTTACTTGCTTTAAGTTTATTTGGCGCACTTCGGTTTATTAATATTTATGGCGATCCCGCTTTGTGGTCCACGCAGAAAGATGTTGTTTTTACGTTTTTATCTTTTATGAATGTGACCAAATATCCACCTTCTCTTTTGTTTTGTCTTGTCACTTTAGGAATTATGTTTTTGCTGCTTGCTTTTGCAGAGGAGTTTCAAAGTAACACCAAAAAAGTAACTTTAATTTACGGCAAAGTGCCTTTGTTTTATTTCGTTGTACATTTTTATGTCATTCATATTTTAACCTTGATAATGCTTTTTGCACAAGGTTTTAACTGGCCGCAGTTCGAATTCTCTTCCGGCACTTTCGGGAGGCCAAAAGGTGCAGAAAGTGGTCTGCCTCTTGGCACTATCTATTTAATCTGGATTTGTGTTGTGGTTATTCTCTACAAACCTTGCCAGTGGTTTGGAAAATACAAAGCCGAAAATCAGCATTGGTGGCTTAAATATATTTAGAATTAATACTGCAGAAATTTCATAGGTATTTCTTTATATTCGCATTGGTATTCTAAGTCAGATCGAAATAGCATTAGTTATTCGAAAACTGGATTCATAAATCAATTTTAAATAATTTAATAAAAATGAGAACAAAATTAATCGTCTTTTTGAGCGTACTTTTTCTGATAAGTTGTAAAGAATCCAATAAAATTGAAAGAGAAAATGAACCAGTAATTTATGGTGTAAAAAGTGAAGACAAGGAGATGAATGATGCAATTGCAAAAGCAAATCAGACATTAAGTGATTTCAACAAGGGATTAGAAAATCCTAATGCAGACAGTCAGGCATTGAAAGTTAAGTTTGCGAACTCAAAAGGAGTCGAACATATGTGGGTTGGAGCAATACAATTTAAAGAGGGTAAATATGTTGGAATTTTAAATAATACACCCGAATATGTAACGGAATATAAGGCTGGAGACAGTATTAATGTTGATCCTTCTAAAATAAGTGACTGGATGTATCTTGAAAACGGAAAATTATTTGGCGGCTATACCATAAGAGTTTTACGTAACAATATGAGCGAGGAAGAGCGCAAACAATTTGATTCTGAAAGCGGTATGCAAATCGACTAATTACTATGAAAAATATTGTTATTCTATTACTGGTAATCTTGTTTACAAATTGTAAATCGGATGAAAAAAAAGAAGTACCTGTTAATTTAAAAGATAAAGCAAGTGAAGAACTTCCTGCTTTAGAAATTACAGCAATAGATTCAACACAATTTCCTGCTTCTGTAAAATATGAAGGTTTCGTAAAAAATGCGGTTCGATGGAAAGACAAATTAGGCCATAATATTGTTATTACTACTGAAACAGGTTACCACATCAATAAAAAATTTAAACATGAATTTGAGGACAGTTCAGATGCTGAGTTGTTTGCGTACCATTATATAGTTTCCGCAAATGACGCCAGACAAACCTGGCGCGTTTATGATTTTATTTCAGATTGTCCTGTGGATATCGATGCATCTTTCGTAAAAAATACTTTTCAGGTTACCGATCTTAACCATAATGGGATTGCCGAAATCTGGCTGATGTATAAAACGGTTTGTCATGGTGATGTAAGTCCGTCTGATATGAAGGTAATTATGTACGAAGGAAATCAGAAATATGCGATGAGAGGGGAGAACAAAGTTCAGGTTGGAGTTCATGATAATGGTGAGAATTATTATTTGGGCGGCGAATTTAAAATGGATGAAAATTTTAAGAAAGGCCCTAAAGTATTTAAAGATTTTGCCCAAAAATTGTGGGATAAAAATCTGATGGAAAAATGGGAAGAATAAAATTTCTTAGTTTTTCTCCTTCTTCTGAAAAACAAAAAGCCTAAACTAGCCCCGATAGAGCCGATATCCTCGCAGTCCCGATGGCAATCGGGACAAAGAGATAAAGGCGAAAGCGGGACAGCTGGTCTTGTAAAAATAATTTTTCTGCTCCTCAATAAATTGAAAATCATACTGTTCTTGTTACCTTATAAACAGAACTACATCATCCAATTAATACAAACTTCTTCGTAAAACAACTCTCTTTTTATTTAAAAAAACAATATTTATTATTGCGCAACCAAAAAGTTGCTTATATTTGCAACTGATTAGTTGCTAATTTTATTTTTAATCTAATGAAGAGAGATGTTTTTCAGGCGATTGCCGACCCGACGAGAAGAGCGATTTTGGTATTGATCTCTTCAAGCGCACTGACGCCAAATGCTATTGCAGAAAAGTTTCAGACTACGAGACAGGCGGTTTCCAAACATATCAAAATACTGAATGAATGTGATTTACTGGAAGAAAAAAAAATGGGCCGTGAAATTTATTATCAGCTCAAAATTGATAAAATGAAAGAAATTGACCGTTGGCTGGAGCAATTTAAAGTGCTCTGGGAACAGCGTTTTAGTCAATTGGATCAAGTGTTATTTAACTTAAAACCTAAAGAAAATGAAAAATGATTTGCAAATGAATTTTACGGTAGACAAGGAAAACAAAACTGTAAATATACAGCGTGAATTTAATGCTGCACTTCCGGAAGTGTGGTCTGCATGGACAGAAGCCGCAATTTTGGACCAATGGTGGGCGCCGGCTCCTTTTAAGTCGAAAACGGTGAGCATGGAATTTAAAGAAGGCGGACGCAGGCTTTATGCAATGGTAGGACCAGAGGGGCAGGAAAACTGGAGTAGTTTTGACTATACCTCGATTTCTCCTAAAACTAATTTTAAATATTCTTCGACTTTTTGTGATGCCGATGGAAAGCCGAATTCGCAATTTGGCAGTTCACATTGGGATGTTAATTTTTCTGAAAAAGAAGATGTGACCATTGTCGATATTTCGATTACCAGAGACAGTTGGGAAGAATTGGAAAAAATTATAGAAATGGGTTTCAAAGAAGGATTTACCGTTGCACTGAAAAGTCTGGATGCAATATTTGAAGCCAAAAAGTAAAATTGTATCAAATTTTAAATCGCAGAAATATGAAAAATAATTTATTAATGGATTTTATCGTAAATAAGGAAACGAGTTCGGTGCATGTAAAACGTGAATTTAATGCTGATCTTGCAACGGTTTGGTCGGCCTGGACAGAACCTGAAATTTTAGATCAATGGTGGGCTCCGGCTCCGTGGAAATCTAAAACCAAGAATATGGAGTTTAAAGAAGGCGGTCGCAGATTGTATGCCATGTTAGGTCCCGCGGGCGAAGAACATTGGGCTATTGCTGATTTTAAATCGATTGCTCCAAAAACTAATTTTAAATATCTGGATGCTTTTTGCGACAGTGAAGGAAATCTAAATGCTGAATTTCCGCGTTCTGACTGGAATGTAAACTTTACAGAACAAGATGGAAATACGTTTGTGGATATTCAAATCAGACATGAAAAACTTTCAGATTTGGAAATGATTATTCAAATGGGTTTCAAAGAAGGTTTTACCATTGCCATGGAAGGTCTGGATAAAATCTTTGATCAAAAAGACCGCTAGTTATTTTAAAAGGCCGGGATAAAAGAAAAGCGGGTGAGATTAAATTCGTAATTTCGTTTACAAATTATCTTACTCTATTTCGATGAACAAATTTGCCCTGGCCTTTTTACTTCTTTTCTCTCCACTTTTACACAGCCAAAAAAATAAATCAGCACCTGCTGAAAGCAGACCTTTTGTGTTGGGTGTAATTGAGGAAATTCAATCTAAGGAATTAAACGAAAAAAGAATTCTGAATATTTATCTTCCGGAAGGTTATAGCGCAGAAGCTGACACAAAATATCCGGTCATTTATTTATTAGACGGTTCTGCAGATGAGGATTTTATTCACATTACGGGATTGGTTCAATTTAATAGTTTTGAATGGGTAAATCAGGTTCCTAAATCCATAGTGGTCGGAATTGCAACCGTAGACCGAAGAAGAGATTTTACTTTTCCTACGACGATAGAAAAGGATAAAGCCCGTTTTCCGACAACCGGGCATTCGGATCAATTTATTGCTTTTATTGAAAAGGAATTACAGCCTTTTATTGATAAAAAGTACAAAACCACTGAATCTAAAACGATTATTGGTCAGTCTTTAGGCGGATTATTAGAAACGGAAATCCTGCTTAAAAAACCATTTCTTTTTAATAAATATGTTATTGTTAGTCCGAGTTTATGGTGGGATAATGGTTCTTTACTAAACTTAAATTCTGAAATTCTTACACAAAATTTGAAACAGCCTACCGAGATCTACATCGCAGTGGGAAAAGAAGGTTTGACGCCAACGGAAATTCCCCGTGTTATGGAAGTTGACGCCAATTTATTAGCAGAAAAAATTAAAGCTTTAAAGAATAAAAATCTGAAAGTCTATTTTGATTACTTCCCCGATGAAAACCATGGTACAATTTTGCATCCTGCAGTTGCCAATTCTTTTAAGTTTTTCTATCCCATAGTGAAAGAATAAAATTTGATTTTGATTTATGTGCTGAAAAATCTAACCCAGCCAGCCTTCGCGGTCTAAACTTCGGTATTGAATTGCTTCTGCAATGTGCGACGAAATTATATTCTCGGAATTATCTAAATCTGCAATAGTTCTGGAAACTTTTAAAATTCTGTCGTATGCTCTCGCAGAAAGATTTAATCGTTCCATAGCGGTTTTTAATAGTTGTTTGGAGGCTTCATCCAGCACACAATATTCTCTAATTAATTTGCTGCTCATTTGTGCATTGTAATGTACATTTTCAATATTTTCGAAACGTTTGGTCTGAATCTCACGTGCTGCTGTTACACGTTTGCGAATTTCTACACTGCTTTCTGCTTTTCTTTCCTCAGCCAATTTTTCAAAGGGAACCGGAGTCACTTCGATGTGAATATCAATTCTGTCTAAAAGAGGTCCGGAGATCTTACTCATATACCGCTGCATTTCGTGGGGTGAGGAGGTATTAGGGGTGCTTGGATCATTAAAAAATCCGCTTGGACTTGGATTCATACTGGCCACCAACATAAAGGAAGACGGATAGGTAATGGTAAACTTAGCACGTGAAATAGTTACTTCACGATCTTCTAAAGGCTGGCGCATTACTTCGAGTACATCTCTTTTAAATTCCGGTAATTCATCCAGAAATAACACGCCATTATGTGCCATTGAGATTTCTCCCGGCTGCGGATAGCTGCCTCCGCCAACAAGTGCGACATTGGAAATAGTGTGGTGCGGACTTCTGAAGGGTCTTTGGTTCATTAATCCGACTTCTTTTAATTTTCCGGCAACACTGTGAATTTTTGTAGTTTCCAGAGCTTCACGTAAAGTCATTGGAGGCAAAATGCTCGGAACCCTTTTTGCCAGCATTGTTTTACCGGCTCCCGGAGGTCCTATTAAAATAATATTATGTCCGCCGGCTGCAGCAATTTCCATACATCTTTTAATGCTTTCCTGACCACGAACATCGGAAAAATCAAATTCGGGAAAATCCAGGGTTTTGTAGAATTCGGCTCTTGTATCTATAACCGTAGGCTCAAGCGTGCCTTTTCCGGCAAAAAAATCGATTATTTCTTTAAGATTTGAAACTCCGTACACATTTAAACCTGCTACAATGGCAGCTTCTTTTACATTTTGTACAGGAAGAAAAAAGCCTTTATATCCTTCTTCTTTAGCTTTTATTGCAATTGGCAGTGCGCCCCGAATCGGCTGCAGACTTCCGTCGAGAGAAAGCTCTCCCATAATAATATATTGTTCAATTTCCGGCGCTTTTATCTGGTCAGAGCCAACAAGAATTCCCATTGTAAGGGTAAGATCATACGAAGAGCCTTCTTTTCTGAGATCTGCCGGAGCCATATTGATGGTTATTCTTTTGCCAGGCATATTATAACCATTATTTTTGAGCGCTGCTGCAATTCTGAAACTACTTTCTTTAATGGCGCTGTCGGGAAGTCCAACTAAGTGATAACCAATTCCTTTATCCATATGAACTTCAACTGTAATTGTTGTAGCCTCAACCCCAAACACGGCACTTCCATAAACTTTTGTTAGCATAATTATTTTTCATTAAATATTTTTAAAACTAATGAAAAATAATTAAATGTAAATATTTTATTACAAAAAAAATCTATTTAAAATGGAAGTTTAATTAGGGTTTTAATATCTTCTACAATCTTACTTAAATCCAGACTATTTTGATGTGACCAAAGTGTACTTTCAATTTGATTATTTAAAATACAATTTTGACATTCTAAAATTTCATGGGCATATCCTTTTCCTAAAGTGGGAAAATCATAAACAGTTTGTTTGTCTTTCTTAAATAAGGAGTAGCTATTGGCAACGTACCAAGGCGCATTTAATTCGATACGTCCTTCTGTTCCCGAAATCACTGCTTTCATATCAGATTCAGAAACAATAGAAGCATGCAGGACAGATTGAGCAGCTTCATAGTTTAGTAGCATTGAAGTCTGCAAATCGATATTATTTTTATGTTTAATGACGCTTGCTATTACCTCTTTTGGATTCCCTAATAATATATAAGAAAGGAATAGGGGATAAACTCCGATATCAAACAATGCTCCCCCACCAAGTTCGGGATCAAAAAGTCTTTTATTTTCTGTTTCACTTCCGTGAAAAGCAAAATCGGCTTTTACATAGTTCACCTTTCCTATTATTCCACTATTAATTTTATGCAAAACATCCTTTACCGCCGGAATGAATCTGGTCCAGAAGGCTTCCATAAAAAATTTATTATGTGCTCTGGATGCTTCAATCATTCTTTCTGCATCATTATAAGATAGCGACATTGGTTTTTCGCAAAGAACATGTTTACCGTTTTTTAGTGCTTTTATTGACAATTCTGCATGCGAATTATGAGGAGTGGCGATATATACGATTTCTACTTCCGGATCTTCAAATAGTAAATCATAAGAATCGTATGTTTTAGAAGCGTTGAAAATCCTGGCAAATTCATTTGCTTTAGAAATGTCGCGGGAAGCAACGGCCGTCAATTCAGCATTTTCTATTAATAATAGGTCAGCAGCAAACTGACTTGCTATATTTCCGGGTCCAATTATTCCCCATTTTATTTTCCTGTTTTTCATACTTGTATTATGATTGCCAAAATTGTTAAAAAGATTAAAAATATATCAATGTTAAAAAGATAAGCTGTTTTTTAAATAACAAATATCTAATATCTTACAAAAAACAGCAACCATTTAACCTTAAAATTATTAAAACTTATGTAAAGGGTAAAAAAAATGTTGTCATATTGTAAATTTTAAGTTTGTTTTAAGAAATTCATTCAAAATGATAGGGGTTAAATTTTAAATTTAATAAAAATTACACCAACAACCCTGTTTTTTTATGGGGTGTCAAATCATTTTATACTTTTATAAAAAATTTAAAACTAAATAACTATGCGAAAAATTATTTTAAGTGTGATTCTTATCACTATTTTAGTACTAACCTTTATTTCGAATTTTATTATTGCCGATAACCCCATTCCGGCAGAAGCAGTAAAGTTTGACACGGGAGATACTGCATGGATGATCGTGGCAACTGCATTTGTATTGTTAATGACTCCTGGTTTAGGATTTTTCTACGGAGGAATGGTCGGTAAGAAAAACGTAATTAGTACGATGCTTCAAAGTTTTATGGCAATGGTAATTGTTACTATTCTATGGACAGTTGTTGCTTTTGGATTAGCTTTTGGACCAACAATTGGAGGCATTATAGGAAATCCGTCTTATAACTTATTCTTCGAAGGCGTTGGAACAAATACTGCCTGGAGCCTTGCACCAACAATTCCTTTTATATTATTCGCATTATTTCAGGCAAAATTTGCCATCATTACTCCTGCATTAATTACAGGTGCATTTGCAGAACGTATTCGTTTCTGGGCTTATTTATTGTTCATGGTTTTATTCATATTACTGATATATACGCCTCTTGCTCACATGACATGGCATCCTGACGGAGTTTTCTTCAAAATGGGAGTTCTTGACTTCGCCGGAGGAACTGTTGTACACATGAGTGCGGGCTGGGCTGCATTGGCCGGAGCAATCTTCTTAGGAAAAAGAAAAGTTCAAAAAGCAAATCCTGCGAGAATTACATATGTATTATTAGGAACAGGTTTACTTTGGTTCGGATGGTTTGGTTTCAACGCCGGATCTGCTTTGGGGGCAAACGGTCTTGCTGCACAGGCTTTAGGAACAACTACTGTTGCCGCTGCCGCTGCTGCAATGGCATGGGTCTTCCTGGATAAAATTTTAGGACATAAATTATCTGCACTTGGTGCATGTATCGGAGCTGTTGTAGGTTTGGTTGCTATTACTCCTGCTGCTGGTTTTGTAAGTATTTCTCACGCCATCTTTATCGGTTTATTTTCTGCCATTGTAAGTAACATTGTAGTAAGCAAATTCCCTAAAGGAAAAATCGACGATGCATTAGACGTATTCGCCTGCCACGGTGTTGGTGGTATGGTAGGAATGTTGTTGACGGGAGTTTTTGCTTCAAAAGCAATTAATCCTGCAGTTGGAGATAATCAAGGTTTAATTTTCGGAACCCCAACTTTATTTATCAATCAGTTAACTGCTTTGGTTATTGTTTCAATCTTTGCATTTGTCGCTTCTTATGCTTTATTCTTCATTGTTAACAAAATTACGCCGCTAAGAGTTACTGAGGAAAAAGAAGAGTTAGGATTAGACATCTCTCAACACGGAGAATTTTTATAAGAAATTAATTTTCACTTTCGTTACTTGATAAAAAAAGCACTCTAAATTTGACTTAGAGTGCTTTTGATTTATTGTAGATTTTAAATTATAGATTCTTTAAGAAACCTGATAGATAAACTGAAACCAGAAGTAAAATTATACTTTATTCTGTTGAAAAACCTGAAACTTTAAACCTGAAACTTTAAACCTGAAACCTCAAACAAAAAGAAGCTTACTTAAAATTAGCAATCCCTTTTTGAAGCCATTTCAAATATTCATCAGTACTTACATAACTAATTGTTGGTTTATCAGTGTGTAGATTTTTCCCTTCAAGATCAGTTAAAACGTAAAGTGGCTGTGTATTCGTTTTATATTTAGAAATCATAAAATCGGTCCATTTATCTCCAACAGTTATGATTTTATCTCCGGCTTTAGTTGTAAACTGTTCCTCTTTTGGTAATTCTCTTTTATCATCTACATAAAGAGAAATCAGAACCACATCATTTTTTAGAATTGGCAAAACAGCAGGATCAGACCACACATTATTTTCCATTTTCCTGCAATTTACACAGGCATAACCTGTAAAATCAAGCATAATTGGTTTTTTAATTTCTTTAGCGTAAGCTAAGCCATCTTCATAATCGTGAAATACCATAATTCCGTGCGGTCCTAATTCTGCACCGTCAGGAAGACCTTTACCTGCCTCTGAAGAAATTCCCCCATTGGATGATCCGCCAACTCCAAATGGACTTTCGCTGTATTGCGGCGGTGGCGGGAAAGCACTGATTAGTTTTAAAGGTGCTCCCCAAAGTCCTGGAATTAAATACATGGTAAATACTAAAGTTAATAATCCTAAATACAATCTTCCGACAGAAATATGCTGCATCGGACTGTCATGAGGCAATGTAATTTTTCCAAATAAATACAATGTCAAAGCTCCAAAAATGGCGATCCAGATTGCGATAAATACTTCTCTTTCTAAGAAATGTAGTTGTAAAACCAAATCGGCATTGGATAAAAATTTAAAAGCCAAAGCCAATTCTAAGAATCCAAGTACCACTTTTACCGTATTTAGCCATCCTCCTGATTTTGGCAATGAATTTAACCAGCCCGGGAACATAGCAAATAACATAAAAGGAAGTGCCAATGCAGACGAAAATCCTAACATTCCGACAACCGGAGCAATTCCTCCGTTTGATGCCGCCTCAACCAATAAAGTACCAACAATTGGCCCTGTACAGGAAAAAGATACAATTGCCAAAGCCAAAGCCATAAACAAGATTCCTATAAGTCCGCCCTTGTCAGCTTGTTGGTCGGCTTTATTTGCCCATGAATTGGGAAGCATAATTTCAAAAGCGCCTAAAAACGAAGTGGCAAAAACGATTAAGATTACAAAGAATATTAAATTGAACCAAACATCTGTAGATAAAGCATTTAACGCATCTGCACCAAATATTTTAGTTACAATTAACCCCAATACAACATAAATGGCGATTATCGAAAGTCCGTATATAATAGCATTTCTAATTCCTTTTGCACGACTTTTACTTTGTTTAGTGAAGAAACTTACTGTCATCGGAATCATTGGAAAAACGCATGGCGTTAATAATGCTGCGAATCCTGATAAAAAGGCAATAAAAAAGATAGACCATAAACTTCTTGATGGCGCCGGAGCAGCAATTTCTGTGTCTACAGCAACTTCCGGTTCAGTTTTAATCTCTTCAGCTTTAACTTTCTCTACTGCGGGCTTGGCAGTATCAATTGCAAGACCTTCTCTTTTTGTATCATCTGTTTTTGCTTCTGCGACAGTTGCAATATTTGCGGTATTAAAAGAAGACGGAACGGTAATGGAGAATTTCTTGTTAGAATTAATGCAGACTTCTTTACAAACCTGGTAATCCAATTCTGCATCAACAGATTTTAAGTTCGGATTTATAATTTTAATCTCCTGTTCGATACGTGCTTTTCCTTCAAAGAAAATTTCATCAACGCCAAAAACATCATTAAAGGCTTTTCTGGTTTTTCCTTCTTTGGCTTTTCCGACTAGTTCGTAATTTCCTTTTTGATTTTTAAAGGAAACCTCAAGAGCGAGCGGTCCTCCGTCAGGTGTAAACTGAGAATAGACATGCCATTCTTTTTCTATTGTTCCTTCAAAAATTACCACTGCATTATTGCCCGATTTTTTTTCAATTTTAGAAGTCCACTTTACAGGTTCTACCATTTGAGCATTTACTGATGTAAAAGCAAAGAACAACAAGAAAAGTAAAATAGTTTTAGTCCAGATATTTTTTGACAAACTGATCTGTGGATTTTGAGTAAAGTTCATTATTGCAATTCTAATTTTAATATTTTATTCGTAGTTTTTTCGATTTTAAAGCGTTCATCTTGCCGTATTCCAACAATCCAGACGATTTGATTTTCAGAACATAAGATCCAGACTTTTTCTTTTTCGATTAAAGATAATTTTTCGTCTTTAAAAAGTTTGCTTACTTTTTTCGATTTGCCGTTCATTCCAAAAGGATGAAAAACATCGCCTTCTTTCCATTTACGTAAAAGTAAAGGAAAACGGATTTTATCAGCGTCGACAAATATAGCTCTATTTGAATCGTATGTTGTGTGACCTACGTTACAAAGCGTCATTTTTAAGGGAAAATTAACTTCTGAAACATTTTCGTTAATCTCAAATTCTTCCTTTTCTTCCCTTCCGGAAAAGGGGCTTAAAATCAAAGTTTCGCGATTTTTCAATAATCTGAATTCTTCAGAAAAAACTTGTTTACCCGATTGTCCGTCAGCCAAGTCGTAAATATCATTCCACGCAGAAAACCCAAATTCATTTAGCCATTGATACAAATAAGATTTATAATTGGGCAGTTTTTTTAACTGATTCAAATCGAAATGAATATCATCACCGGCCTCTTTTGCCACTTGCTGATAAATCATTATAGATGCATCTTCAACCATTTCCTGAGATTCCTGCAGATACGATTGTGTTTTCTGAAAAGCATCCAGAAAATTAGGATTGATTTCTTTGAACATCGGAACTAAATCATGACGAATCTTATTTCGAAGATATTTATTAGACGCATTACTGGAGTCTTCCCGCCATTCAATGGCATTTTCCTGAGCGTATTGAAGAATTTCCTCCCTTGAAAAAGGCAAAAGCGGCCGGATAATTTTATCATTCTGTTCGGGAATTCCGGTAAGACCTTCCAAACCAGTTCCGCGGGTCAGATTGATAATAAAGGTTTCCAGATTATCATCGGCATGATGTGCGGTTAAGATATAATCGAAGTTTTTCTCTTCTAAAGTTTCGTAAAACCAACTGTATCGAAGTTCTCTCGCAGCAACCTGCGTAGATAATTTATAATCTTTAGCAAAAGCTTCTGTATCAAAATGTGTGGTAAAAACCGGAATATTGTTTTCCTTACAATAATGTTGGATAAATTCCTGATCGCCAAAACTTTCTACTCCACGCAGTTGAAAATTGCAATGCAAAACGGCAATTTCATAAGGCAGCTGATGCAATAAATGAAGTAAAACCATACTGTCTAATCCGCCGCTAACAGCCAGGAAAAGTTTTTTTTCTGCCAAAAATGGAAATCTCGAATGGATATGATTTTGAAATTTTGAAAACATTTTATAAAAGTAAAGAATAAGTTTTGTTTATTTTTCAAACGAAATGTTAAGCATGTTTTTTTTGCCGCGAATTAGACGAATTCCATTGTAAACTTCAATTAGACTAATATTTTTGTATTAAATATCAAAAAGATTAAATTGGCAAAACATTTTATGTACTTAAAATAATTTATGCAATTCGAAAAATTATCTGCTAAAATCTATCTTAAAACTTCGTGCATTGCTTTTGCTTTGAGAAGACATTCCTCATACTCTTTTTCCGGAACCGAAAGCGATGTAATAGCGCTTCCTACAGAAAATGAGACATATCTATTTTCCTGATTGTATAGAATACTTCGTATCACGACATTAAAATCAAAATCACCTTCAGGAGTAAAATAGCCTAATGCTCCGCTGTATAAGCCTCTTTTGGTTTCTTCAAGATTTTCAATGATTTTCATCACAGAAATTTTTGGCGCTCCGGTCATACTTCCCATCGGGAAGGTTGTTTTTAAAACATCAATAGGAGAATATTGTGGATCTAATTTTGAAGTTACAGTAGATATCATCTGATGCACCTGAAGAAAAGAATAGATTTTGCAAAGTTCTTTGACTTCAACTGAACCTTTTTGCGCGGTATGCGATAAATCATTTCGTACCAAATCGGTAATCATAATATTTTCGGCTCTTTCTTTTTCATCAGAATTCAAAGCAGCTTTGGATTCTTCATCATTAACCGAATCTGAAAAACGCTTAGAAGTCCCTTTAATTGGCTGGGAAATAATCTTATCTCCAACTTTTTTTAAATAACGTTCGGGCGACGCAGAAAGTAAAAACTGTTTGTTGTTTTTAAAATAAACCGCAAAAGGTGCCTGTGAAATTTCATTCAGCTTCAGAAATTTTTCCATTGGGTTGATAATGGCGTTTTCAGCATAAAATTCCATACAGAAATTAGCTTCGTACATATCTCCAATATGAATGTGTTCCAGCATTTTTTTTACTTTTTCAACATATACTTCTTTAGAAATACGCTGTTGTATCTTCAGGTTTTCTACGCTTTCAGATTGATTCGGATTTACTCTCAGAATAGCATCAAAATCCTCTTCAAGCTCGTCATCACAAAGCATTAAATACTGAATTTCAAGTTGGTTTTCTTTCAGGATAAAAACTTTTTTAGGCTGAAAGAAAAACAAATCGGGAAAATTTAATCCGTCAAAATTATTAGATTTAAGGTTTTCAGTATCATTTTTCAAATCATACGAAAGATATCCAAACAGCCAGTCTTTTGTATTTTGCTGATACTGTTTTAAATCCTCAAAAGCATTAAAATAATCTGTTTTTAAAGATGTAAAAGCATCGACAGCCAGCACGAAATCAAAACTGGAATATTCCTGCGGATAGGAATTGCTGTCTAAAAAAATGACTTCGCGAAATTGCTGCGACCAACTTAAAAGCTGTTCCTTAAACAGTTTGGGATGGGTAATATTTTTATGAATGGAAACTCTCAAAAATAGATAAATTTTAGATTTCAAAATTACGACAAAATTCCTTTACTCACAGAAGCAAAAAATTAGGCAAAGAATTAGCTGAGTTGTGAAACTGTCAAAAATGCAGCAATTTCATAAGAAAAAATTCATTATATTTGATATACAATTAGATATACTCAAATATCGAATTGATTTAATGTGAATACTTAAAAAGGAATCTCAAAAAAAAGTGATTTTTGATTCTAATTTGAGACTTAGACTGCATCTTTTCCAATAACTTAATTATATTTTTTAACCTTAAAAAATCCTAAGTCTATGAAAATTGCCACTATTATTGTCCGTGTTTTAATTGGTTTGTTGTTACTTTTTGCCTCCATCAGTTATTTTTTCCATTTAATGCCTGAACCAGAAACTACTGGAAATTTCAAGGCTTTTAATGTAGGTTTAATGGCTTCTACTTATTTGATGCCGCTCGCTAAATCAATTGAATTGCTTTGTGGAATTGCATTTGTAACTGGACGTTATGTAACTTTAGCCAATATTTTGATCCTGCCCATTACAGTAAATATTTTGTTTATCAATTATTTTCTCGCTCCGGAGGGACTTCCAATTGCCATACTTTTGTTTATTGGCAATTTATTTTTGATTTACAGATATTGGGATAATTACAGAAGTATTTTTACTGCATAAAGATTTGAAAATAATAATAAAAAGTCCGTCCCGTTCTTTCCGGTTTGAAAGGACGGTACGGACTTTTTATTTTAATTTGACTTATCATGTTTCACCCAAACCAGATCGGTCACTTTATAACCAATTTCCTGAGCTTTGATCAGATAGTCTGCTTTTACACTTTCGGGAATTGTTTTTTCTCTGGAAAGTATCCACATGTATTTTAAACTTTCTCCGGCCACCAGTGCGTATTTGTAATCGGGATCGATTGCTACGACATTATAACCAGAATAAAAAGGACCAAAAAATGAGACTTTCAGCATACCAATATTGTCTTTTTTGACATATTTAGCTTTCCCGATGCTTTGTTCCCATTTGTCTTTTTTGACATTATAGCCCTTATTATCAACTTTTATAGTTTCATCGTCTTTTAAAGAATATTCTGCAGTTACATTGTCCAGATCTCTTTCCCATTTGTAATCTAATCTGGCGATTTCATACCATTTTCCAAGGTATTTTGAACCATCAAAATTGGTAACTGCTTGTGCTTTTTTCGGAATTCCGCCCCCGCAGGAAGATAATGCGAGTCCAATTCCTGCTCCAATCAAAATTGGAACAATATATTTAGTTTTCATAATGCTATCATTTTAATTATCATAAAGATAGCATCTAAACTGTATATCTAATTTACAAAATTATTTTTGAATATTATAAGATACTTAGATTAAATTTTAGAAATAAAAAAAACCGTCTCATTATAAAACGAGACGGTTTAAATATATTTCAGCGTAAAAAATTATACGTGTATCGCTCTGTTTTCTGTCGCTGCCAATGCTGCTTCTTTTACCGCTTCAGCGAAAGTCGGGTGCGCGTGGCTCATTCTTGAAATGTCTTCAGCAGAAGCTTTAAATTCCATTGCGGTAACCGCTTCGGCAATTAAATCTGCTGTACGTGCTCCAATCATGTGAACTCCTAAAACTTCGTCTGTTTTTTCATCAGCTAAGATTTTTACAAAACCATCTAAGTCAGCACTTGCTCTTGCACGTCCTAAAGCTTTAAATGGAAAACTTCCGGATTTATACGCAATTCCGGCAGCTTTTAATTGCTCTTCTGTTTGTCCAACAGCCGCAACTTCCGGCCAGGTGTAAACAACACCAGGAATTAAGTTATAATCGATATGTGGTTTTTGACCTGCTAAAATCTCAGCAACCATAGTTCCTTCTTCTTCTGCTTTGTGCGCTAACATTGCTCCACGAACAACATCGCCAATGGCATAAATATTTGGAACATTGGTCTGTAAATGGTCGTTTACTTCAACTTGTCCTCTGTCTGAGATTTTTACTCCTGCTTTGTCAGCGTTTAATCCGTCTGTGTACGGACGACGACCAACAGAAACTAATGAATAATCTCCTTCTAATGTAATTGTTTCTCCTTTTGCGTTTTCAGCCTGAACTGTTACAGCATCGCCGTTTCTTTCTACTGATTTTACTTTGTGAGAAACGTAGAATTTCATTCCTTGTTTTTTCAACACTTTAGTCAGTTCTTTAGACAATGAGCTATCCATTCCGGGAATAATTCTGTCCATGAATTCTACTACTGAAACCTGAGCACCAAGACGTAAGTAAACCTGTCCAAGTTCGATACCAATAACTCCACCACCAATAATTACTAAATGTTTTGGAACTTCTTTTAATTCTAAAGCTTCAGTAGAAGTGATGATTCTTTCTTTATCAATTTTGATAAATGGCAAAGAAGATGGTTTTGAACCTGTTGCAATTACTGCATATTTGGTTTCGATAGTTTCAGATGTTCCGTCTGCTTTTGCAACTGCGATATGCGTTGCATCTACAAAAGAACCTAAACCATTAAAAACAGTGATTTTATTTTTATCCATTAAGTAGTTTATTCCACCTACGGTTTGATCTACAACGGCTTGCTTGCGGGCTATCATTTTCTCTAAATTGATTTTTACATCTCCCGAAACTTCGATTCCGTGATCTGCAAAATGAGCAATTTCTGCATAATGATGAGAAGATGATAATAATGCTTTTGAAGGGATACAACCTACGTTAAGGCAAGTTCCGCCCAATGAATTATATTTTTCTACAATAGCAGTTTTGAAACCTAATTGTGCGCAACGAATTGCTGATACATATCCGCCCGGACCTGAACCTATAATGACTACGTCAAATGAACTCATAGTTTGTTAATTTTAATTTAGCGGTTACAAAATTAAGCAATAAAGTTCTGTTTGAAGTTTAATTTTCAATGTTTTTTGTGTGAAATTTGGGTTTGTGTCACAGAGATTCGCAAAGGTTTTACGCAGAGATTCGAAAAGTTTTTTTCTGCTGATGTATTTTTGCTCGCAAAGTCACAAAGGCACAAAGTTCTTTTTTCGAAGTTGTCATTTCGACTGAAACTTTGCGACTTTGTGTCTTTGCGAGATTAAAACATCAGCATCTCAGTCCCGAAGCCTCGGGATAAGAAATCAAAAAGAAATCACCGTTGAATTCT
This sequence comes from Flavobacterium olei, assembly GCF_039749035.1. NCBI lineage: Bacteria > Pseudomonadati > Bacteroidota > Flavobacteriia > Flavobacteriales > Flavobacteriaceae > Flavobacterium > Flavobacterium olei. Next base: position 282,478 of record NZ_JBDKWC010000007.1, on the reverse strand, counting down.
TCACTTCGCTAATCATAAACATACTTTGTGTACTGCCAATGTGCTGTAATGAAGTCAGTTTCGTTACTAAAAATTCTCTATAGGCTTGCATGTCTTTTACTAAGACTTTAAGTATATAGTCGTAATCACCGCTTACGTGATGACATTCTAAAACTTCCGGGAGTTTGATTACTTCGCTTTCGAATTTGGTCAGGAATTCTTTGGTATGCTGAATCAATTTTAAATGACAGAAAACCACAAATCCTTTTTCTATTTTGGATTTATCTACTAATGCCACATAATTTTTGATTATGCCTTCGCGCTCCAGCTTTTTGATACGTTCGTAAACCGCTGTTACAGATAAATTCAGTTTTATAGAAAGTTCTTTAGTTGTTTTTTTACTGTCGGTTTGAAGTAAAACCAATAGTTTTTTATCTGTTGCGTCTAAAGTCATTTTTTTGTCATTACGCGGAACGAAGCCATCATTCCTGATTATTGATTATCAAAATGAAAGAAAAACTATTATGAGTTCATTTTGGGTATAAAATTAAACAAATAATCTACAATGTTCATATTTAGTAGATTTAAAATCTATATATGAAAATATAAGTTGACAAATTTTCTAATAAAACTTTTCTTTGAATAGAATTTCTTTTGAAAATAAACATTCCAAAAAAAAATAGTTTCAAGTTTCAGATTCCAAATTCCAACAACCTGAAACTTGAAAGCTGAAACAAAAACAAACTGTAAAATGAAAGACTTTAACCCGGCAGACAAAATTCAGGATCTGCAATATTTTGGTGAATTTGGAGGTGTAAATCCGTCGATTTCTGATTCTTCGACTTATACTTTTTTATCGGCAAAAACCATGTTTGATACTTTTGAAGGTAATATGGAAGGCTGTTATTTATATTCTCGCCATTCGTCGCCGAGTAATTTATATCTGGATCAGGCTTTGGCAGCTATGGAAGGAACAGAAACGGCAAATGTTTCGGCTTCGGGAATGGGAGCGATTACACCCACGCTGTTGCAGCTATGTGGTGCTGGAGATCATATTATTTCGAGTCGGACGATTTATGGCGGAACGTATGCTTTTCTTAAAAACTTTACGCCACGTTTTGGAATAGAAACCAGTTTTGTAGACATTACAAAGTTGGATGTTGTAGAAAAAGCAATTACTTCTAAAACTAAAGTTTTGTATTGCGAAACCGTAAGTAATCCGCTTTTGGAAGTCGCCGATATTGCCGGTTTGGCTCAAATGGCAAAAAAACACAATCTGAAACTGGTAGTAGATAATACATTTTCGCCTCTGTCTGTTTCTCCTGCAAAATTGGGTGCCGACATTGTGATTCATTCTCTTACAAAATATATTAACGGCAGCAGCGACACAGTTGGCGGTGTAACTTGTGCTTCTAAAGAATTTATAAATGCATTGAAAAATGTAAATTCCGGAGCAAGTATGCTTTTGGGACCTACTATGGATAGTCTGCGCTCAGCCAGCGTAATGAAAAACCTCAGAACACTTCATATTCGAATTAAGCAACACAGTTATAATGCGACATATCTAGCGACTAAATTTGAAAATGACGGATTAAAAACAGTTTATCCGGGTTTAAAAAGTCATCCAAGTCATGAGTTATACAAAACGATGATTAATCCGGAGTATGGTTTTGGCGGCATGATGACGATTGACGTCGGAACTTTAGCAAAAGCAAATGAATTGATGGAATTAATGCAAGCCAGAAACTTAGGCTATCTGGCAGTAAGTTTAGGATTTTATAAAACGTTATTTAGTGCTCCGGGGACGTCGACTTCGAGTGAAATTCCGCTGGAGGAGCAACAAGAAATGGGATTAACGGATGGTCTGATCCGTTTTTCGATCGGGCTGGATAATGATATTGAACGGACTTATGAAATGATGAAAGCCTGTATGGTTGAGCTTGGGATTATGTAATGTTTTATTTCTCTGGATTCACAAAAATTTTTCTTTGCTGTGCGAAGTCGGGAGACTTCGTACAGCTATTGCGACATTTAAGAACACTTTGGAGAGCAGAAGTTTGATTTGGTTTTAAAAAACACAAAATTGTGAGATAATGGTGCTTTGGTGAAATTTATTGTTGAAGGATTATTTCCCTTTCACTAATTTTCTAAATATTCAACTTTGTCTTTTCAGCCTGAACCAACTTGCGAAGATTTCTCCTTCGTCGAAATGACAAAACTGGACGAAAAATTAGTTCAACCTGACAAAAAAAAGATACTAAAAAATCTAAAATGTCTAACATCTAAGAAGTCTAATAATCTAAACAAAAAATCCCGCCTCAATTAAGAAACGGGACTTCGATGATATTCTCTTTTTTTTTATTTTAAACTGCTGCGACTTCTTGTGGCAACGGAATTTGATTTTTAAGTAAATCTTCGAAAGTTTCATGCTGACGAATCAGGATTCCTTGTCCGTTCATCCATAGAACTTCGGCTGGTTTGTATCTTGAGTTGTAGTTCGAAGACATGGAGAAACAGTATGCTCCAGCGTTACGGAAAGCTAAAATATCTCCTTCATTGATTTCCTGAATTCTGCGGTTGTTAGCAAAAGTATCTGTTTCGCAAATATAACCTACAACAGAGTAAAAACGCTCTTTTCCTTTTGGATTTGAGATGTTTTCGATATAATGTTGTGAACCGTAAAACATGGGACGAATTAAGTGATTAAAACCACTATCGATTCCCGCGAAAACTGTTGATGTTGTTTGTTTTACTACGTTTACTTTTGCTAAGAAGAAACCTGCTTCGCTCACCAGGAATTTTCCCGGTTCGAAAATCAAGGTTAAATCTCTGCCGTATTCTGCACAGAAAGAATTGAATCTTTTTGATAATTTTTTACCTAATTCTTCAATATCGGTTTCGATATCGTCTTTTTTGTAAGGAACTTTAAATCCGCTTCCGAAATCTAAGAATTGTAAATCTTTGAAATGTTTAGCCGTATCAAACAAGATTTCAGCAGCATACAAGAATACTTCGATATCCAGAATATCAGATCCTGTGTGCATGTGAATTCCAACGATGCTCATTTTAGTGTTTTCAACAATTCGCAAAATATGCGGAATCTGGTGTACCGAAATTCCGAATTTACTATCAATATGTCCAACAGAAATATTGGCATTTCCACCCGCCATTACGTGCGGATTGATACGAATACATACCGGAATATGTGGATGTTTGGTTCCGAATTGCTCCAGAATTGATAAATTGTCGATATTGATTTGTACACCCATTGCGGCAACTTCTTCAATTTCTTCTAAAGAAACGCCGTTTGGTGTAAAGAAAATTCTCTCCGGTTCATAGCCAGCATGAAGTCCTAACTGAACTTCCTGAATTGATACAGTGTCTAAGCCAGACCCCATGTTCTTTAATAGCTGAAGAATCGCAACATTAGACAATGCCTTCATGGCGTAATTAACTCTTAAGTTTTCTACCTTAGAGAAAGCTTTGGTTAATCTGTTGTACTGAGATTGGATTTTTTCGGCATCGTAAACATACAATGGACTTCCAAATTGGTCTGCTAACTGCAGTAAATCTTTTGCTTGCATTTTTAACTTATTTTGAGCAAAGTTATTACTCTTTTGTGTATCAGCAAATAAATTGTAGAAAAATAACAAATTATAACAAATTGTTTGTTTTTAAACAAAAAGTCTGTTATTTCAAATTTTTATAAAATTCTTTTAAGTCCAAAGGGGCAGAAGCTCAAAGTTACAAATTTTTTTTGCCACGAATTGCACGGATAACACTAATTTTTTAATACTGTTGCTAATGATTTTCACAGATTATTATTAGAATTGAAATGATGCTTTGCTGATATTGTAGAACATAGCCCGAGGTTTCAACCTCGGGAAACGGATGATTATAACGATGGTCATATATTTCGCGTCCGCGAGGTTGAAACCTCGGGCTATGTTTGAATAGAATTTTAATTTTAAAAAAGGATTAGTGAATTTTGTACAATTCGTGGCAAAAAAACAAAACCCCTGAATTTAAAATTCAAGGGTTTGTTAGTAGTTATGTTGTTTATCGGAATAAAGATTTTTAAATTTTAAGATGAAAGCATGCTAAGAAAAAACTTAGGAGCTTAGCATCTCAGCAACTTAGAAGCTTAAAATTATAAACTCGGTAAATCTCCTTTTCCTTTAGTAGGCAGGTTGGTAGATCCCATAAGGAATAAATCTACTTCTCTTGCTGCTTCGCGACCTTCTGAAATAGCCCACACGATTAATGATTGTCCACGACGCATATCTCCCGCTGTGAAGATATGAGGAACGTTTGTCTGATAATTATGAGCTTTGTAATTGCTTCTCATATCTGTTTCGATTCCCAATTGCTCGCTTAACGTTTTTTCCGGACCTGTAAATCCAAGAGCTAATAAAGCCAATTCGCAAGGCCAGATTTTCTCAGAACCTTCTTTTTCGATTAATTCAGGTCTTTGTCCCGGAGTCATTTTCCATTGTACTTCAACAGTTTTTAATCCGGTTAATTCGCCTTTATCGTTTGCAATAAATTCTTTAGTATTGATTAACCAGTTTCTGTCACATCCTTCTTCGTGAGAAGAAGATGTTTTCAGCTGCAACGGCCAGAAAGGCCATGGTGTTGACTCGCTTCTTCCAACCGGAGGTTTTGGTAAAATCTCAAAATTAGTTACCGATTTTGCACCGTGTCTGTTAGAAGTTCCGATACAATCTGAACCTGTATCTCCACCACCAATTACGATTACATTTTTACCAGTTGCTTTTACCTGATCCGGAATAGATTCTCCAAAAACAACTTTAGTTTGCTGTGTTAAGAAATCCATTGCCTGAACAACTCCTTTGCTGTCAGCTCCTTTAGTTGGCAAACCTCTTCTTTCAGTTGCTCCACCGCATAAAACGATAGAATCAAAAGCATTTAATTCGCTTACGCTAAAGTTTACTCCAACATTTACATTTACTTTAAAGGTGATTCCCTCTGCTTCAAGAATAGCTACACGTCTGTCGATAATACCTTTTTCTAATTTGAAATTCGGAATTCCGTAACGTAATAAACCACCAATTGCATTGTCTCTTTCAAAAACCGTAACCGTGTGTCCGGCTCTGTTTAATTGTTGCGCAGCTGCAAGACCTGCAGGTCCGGAACCAATAACAGCAACAGTTTTTCCAGTTCTTGTTGCAGGAATTTGTGGTTTAATCCAGCCTTCTGCAAAACCTCTTTCTACGATGTTTTTCTCGATGTTTTCGATCGCCACAGGTTCTGCGATAATCCCTAATACACATGATTTCTCACATGGAGCAGGGCATAAGCGTCCTGTAAATTCCGGAAAGTTGTTTGTGGATTGTAAAATCCTTAAAGCGCTTTCCCATTCTTCCTGATGTACCATGTCGTTGAAGTCCGGAATTAAATTTCCTAACGGACAACTGCTGTGGCAAAAAGGAATACCACAATCCATACATCTTGATCCTTGTTCTTTTATTTTGTCTTTTGCTAACGGAATAGTAAATTCATTGTAGTTCGAAACACGTTCTGCTACTGCTAAATTACTTTCGTCGGCTCTGCTATATTCTTTAAATCCGCCTATTTTACCCATGACAATTTTATTAAATGTAAATGATTAAATTCCAAATTCTAGGTTTTTTACCGCAAAGAGCGCAAAGGCTTTTTTTTATTCTTTGAGAGTTTTTAAGTTCGCAAAGCTTTGAGGTTACGTCAATCTAAAATCTAAAATCTGAACTCTACAATCATTTATCAAGCTATTAATTCTTCTATTTTTTTCTCTTCTGCAATTCTTTGTAATGCTTTTTTGTAATCTGTCGGCATTACTTTTACGAAGTGCTGTTGTTCATTTTCCCAGTCTGCTAAAATTCTTTTTGCTAATGGACTGCTCGTGTACAATGAATGATTTTTGATTAGTTTTCGTAGTTTGGTAACGTCTTCTTCCTCCATTGGGTCAAAGGCCACCATTTCCATATTACAAACTGTAGCATCAAATTTGTTATTAGGATCGTAAACATAAGCAACACCACCGCTCATACCCGCTGCGAAGTTTCTTCCTGTTTTTCCTAAAACAACCACTGTACCGCCGGTCATGTACTCGCATCCGTGATCTCCAATTCCTTCTACAACAGCAGTTGCTCCGGAATTTCTCACACAAAAACGTTCACCGGCCATTCCATTAATATAAGCCTCTCCGGTAATAGCTCCGTAAAGGGCAACGTTTCCGATAATGATATTTTCTTCAGGTTTGAAAGTTGCAGTAGGAGGTACTTTGATAATCAATTTTCCTCCGGAAAGACCTTTTCCTAAATAATCATTACAATTTCCGTGAATTTTAAACGACAATCCGTTTGTTGCAAAAGCACCAAAACTTTGTCCGGCAGAACCTTCAAAATCAACTAAAATAGTGTCATCAGGTAAACCTTGTGCGCCATATATTTTTGAGATTTCATTACTCAAAATAGCACCTACAGAACGGTCTGTATTTTTAATTTTAAAAGTTACTCGTGTTTTCTCTTTTCTATAAATAGACGGAATCGCTTCTTTAATGATATCAAAATCCAATACATTTTCAAGCTCGTGGTCTTGTTGTGTCGTATTGTGGTTTGGTACATGTTTCGCTTTTTCCGGTTTGTATAAAATAGGAGACAAGTCTAAGCCATTTGCTTTATAATGTTTGATTGCTTTGTTCACATTTAATTTTTGTGACTGACCAACCATTTCTTTTAATGTTCTGAAACCTAACTGAGCCATGATTTCTCTCAATTCTTCAGCAATAAAATACATAAAGTTGATTACGTGCTCTGGAGTTCCTTTGAAATTTTTTCTCAATTCCGGATCCTGAGTGGCAATACCAACCGGACATGTATTTAAGTGACAAGCTCTCATCATGATACATCCCGAAGCTACAAGCGGTGCAGTTGCAAAACCAAATTCTTCTGCTCCTAATAAAGCAGCAATAGCAACGTCACGACCTGTTTTCAACTGTCCGTCACACTCTAAAACTACACGGCTTCTTAAGTCGTTCAGGATCAAAGTTTGTTGTGCTTCTGCTAAACCAAGTTCCCACGGAATACCAGTGTGTTGTAATGAAGTCAATGGTGCAGCACCAGTTCCTCCGTCATAACCAGAAATTAAGATAACGTCTGCTTTTGCTTTGGCAACACCTGCAGCGATGGTTCCAACTCCCACTTCAGATACTAATTTTACGTTTACACGAGCTTCACGGTTTGCATTTTTCAAATCATAAATCAACTGAGATAAATCTTCAATCGAGTAGATATCGTGGTGAGGCGGAGGCGAAATCAAACCTACATAAGGTGTAGAATTTCTGGTTTCAGCAATCCACGGCACTACTTTTTCTCCAGGTAACTGTCCACCTTCTCCAGGTTTTGCTCCCTGAGCCATTTTGATTTGGATTTCTTTAGCGTTTGTCAAATAGTTGATCGAAACACCAAAACGTCCCGACGCCACTTGTTTGATTGCAGAGTTTCTGGAATCTCCATTAATTTCTTTCTGGAAACGTTTTGGATCTTCTCCACCTTCTCCGGAATTACTTTTTCCGCCAATTCTGTTCATTGCAATGGCTAAATTCTCATGCGCTTCTCTTGAAATAGATCCGTAAGACATCGCACCGGTTTTGAATTTCTTCACAATTTCTGTCCATGGCTCTACTTCATCAATAGAAATCGGATCTAAATTGTTGAATTCAAATAAACCTCTAATCGTCATTAAGTTAGAGCTTTGCTCGTTAACAGCATTAGAATATTCTTTATAACTTTCTGGGCTGTTTAAACGAACTGCCTGTTGTAATTTAGAAATAGTGGTTGGGTTAAACATGTGTTTTTCACCGCCGCGTCTCCATCTGTAAATACCTCCAATTTCAAGAGAAAGCAAGTTTGCAATTTTTGAATTTGGGAAGGCTTTCTGGAAACGTTTTTTGACTTCTTTTTCTACTTCCATCAAACCAATTCCTTCGATTCTTGAAGGCGTGTAAGGGAAATATTTAGAAGTAAATGTTTTGTTTAAACCTAAAATCTCGAAAATCTGGGCAGCTCTGTACGAATGTAACGTAGAGATACCAATTTTGTTCATGATTTTTACGATTCCTTTTGCAATCGCTTTATTGTAGTTTACAACAGCGTAATCTGCTTTTACTCCGGTAATGAATCCCTGTGCAACCTGATCGTAAATAATTTCATTTACCATGTAAGGGTTGATCGCACTTGCACCATATCCGAACAATAAAGCAAAATGATGCGGTTCGCGAGGTTCTGCAGATTCAATAATGATTCCGAATTTAGATCGAACCTGTAAAATATTCAAAGAGTGGTGAATGTAAGAACAAGCCAATAACATAGGAATTGGAGCTAATTCTTCGCTTACACCTCTGTCTGAAAGAATGATGATATTACATCCTTCAGAAACGGCTTTAAAAGTCGCCTGAACACATTTTTCTAAAGCTCTTTCTAATCCATTAACTCCTTTTTCTATTTTGTATAAAGTAGAAATCGTAGCCGATTTGAAATCTGCGTGATCGATATTTCTAATTTTATCCAAATCTTCATTAGAAATAACCGGATTTTGGATTTTTAGTTTTTTACATTGTTTAGATTCAATTTCAAAAATGTTGAAATCTCCACCAATTGCTAAACTAATGTCAGTAATAATTTCCTCACGAATACCATCCAAAGGCGGGTTGGTAACCTGAGCAAATAACTGTTTAAAATAGTTGTACAATAATTGAGGCTGGTCTGATAATACTGCCAATGGCGTATCGTTACCCATAGAACTAATTGCTTCAGCTCCCTGGCCTCCCATCGGGTTAATGATGGTTTTTAAATCTTCAATGGTATAACCAAATAACTTTTGTCTGGTTAAGAAATCTAATTTTTCAACAGGAGTAGGGTTGTTCGTATACGGAACTTTAGCTAACGGCAATAAGTTTTCGTCTATCCATTGTTGGTACGGACGTTTTGTAACTATCGCTTTTTTAACCTCTTCATCTTCAATGATACGGCCTTCGTTCATATCAACAAGGAACATTTTTCCTGGCTCCAAACGACCGTGTTGAATTACATCTTCAGGATCGATATCCAGGACACCAATTTCAGAAGACATAATTACGAAACCACTGTGTGTAAGTGTATAACGAGAAGGACGTAAACCGTTTCGGTCTAATAAAGCTCCAATTACGTTACCATCTGTAAACGGAATAGAAGCAGGGCCATCCCAAGGTTCCATAATACAAGCATTAAACTCGTAAAAAGCTCTCTTTTCGGCAGACATGGTCTGGTGTTTTTCCCATGCTTCAGGAACCACCATCATCATAGCTTCAGGAAGGGAACGTCCTGTCATCAATAAAAGTTCCACAACCATATCCATAGAAGCAGAATCAGATTTTCCTTCTAAGATAATTGGGAATAATTTTTTAATATCATCGCCAAAAACCTTGCTTTGCATAAGCTCTTCACGAGCACGCATACGGCTTACGTTTCCACGAAGTGTATTGATCTCACCATTATGACACATGTATCTAAATGGCTGAGCCAGATCCCATGACGGGAAAGTATTGGTAGAGAAACGCTGGTGTACAAGTGCAAGACGTGTAACCAGGTCCGGATCTTTTAAATCTATATAATAACGGCTGATGTCTTCCGGCATCAAAAGACCTTTATATATAATAGTAGTTGTCGATAAACTAGTAAAATAAAACATGTGGCTTTCTGAGGTTTTAGATCCTCTAATGGCATGTTCTGCAATTTTTCTAGCTGCAAAAAGTTTTGCATTAAATTCTTGTTCAGTTAAATCCTGACCGTTTTTAGAAACGAAAACTTGTTTAACTGTAGGTTCTTTTTCTGCGGCTATTTGCCCTAAATTTTCAACGTCAACAGGTACATCTCTCCAGCCTAAGATCTTTAAATTTTGATCTTTAACAGTCGATTCAAATGCATTCATGCAAAAAGAAACCTGGTTTTTGCTTTTTGGTAAAAAAACCATTCCTACTGCATACTCTCTTGCTTCAGGGATTTCAAAGTCACAAACTTTCTTAAAAAAATCATGAGGAATGTCGAATAAAATTCCGGCTCCGTCACCAGTTCTTCCATCAGAACTTACGGCACCACGATGTTCCAATTTAATTAAGATGTCTAATGCTTTATGAATAATATCATTTGACTTAATACCATTCAAATTACAAATAAATCCTGCACCACAATTGTCGTGTTCAAATTCAGGCAGATAAAGCCCTTGTTCTTTAACTCTCATTCTTGATATTTTTTCTACAAAAATAAAGATTTCATTAAACATAATGTATTGAAATTATGGTTTTGCTTTCATTTTTGTTGTAATATTAGAAAAAGGGTTCTTAATTGATAATATTGTCATATTAAGCATTGCGAATTGCTAAAAATACAATTGCAAATAAATTATATTAAGAAAAATCGTCACGAACGTACTGATATCAGTGAAGTTTTTGTTAAATATCAAACGTTTTAGTGATTTTGTGTTAACATTTTAGATACAATTCTTTAATGATTATTTTCCTTTCATTTTAGATGAAAACGGAATCCAGAAAGATGCCATTTTTAATTTGAAAAAGATTTTACTATTAAGTTGAATTTTGCTATTTTTGTCGCACTTTTATTTCTGAAATAAATTCAGAGCCAGACAAATTCTATATTATGAACATACACGAATATCAAGGAAAAGAAATTTTAGCGAGTTACGGAGTACGCATTCAACGCGGAATTGTGGCTAACAATGCAGTTGAAGCTGTGGCTGCTGCAAAACAATTAACTGCCGAAACCGGAACAGGATGGCATGTAATTAAAGCGCAAATTCACGCAGGTGGTCGTGGAAAAGGCGGTGGAGTTAAACTTGCTAAAAATTTACAACAAGTTGAAGAAATTGCAGGACAAATTATCGGAATGCAATTGATTACACCTCAAACTTCTGCTGAAGGTAAAAAAGTAAACAAAGTTTTAGTAGCTGAAGATGTTTACTATCCTGGAGAAAGCGAAACTTCTGAATTTTATGTTTCTGTTTTATTGAATAGAGCTACAGGACGCAACATGATTATGTATTCTACTGAAGGTGGAATGGATATCGAAGAAGTTGCTGAGCATACACCACACTTAATCTTTACTGAAGAAGTAGATCCTTCTGTTGGATTACAAGGTTTTCAGGCAAGAAGAATTGCCTTTAACTTAGGTCTTTCCGGAAATGCTTTTAAAGAAATGGTGAAATTCATCGATTCATTATACAATGCTTACATTGGTTCTGATGCTTCTATGTTTGAAATCAATCCTGTATTAAAAACATCTGACAACAAAATTATGGCTGTTGATGCTAAAGTAAATATCGATGATAATGCTTTGTACAGACAACCAAAATATGCTGAAATGCGTGATGTTCGTGAGGAGAATCCAATCGAAGTAGAAGCTAAAGAAGTAGGTTTAAATTACGTAGATCTTGACGGTACTGTAGGATGTATGGTAAACGGAGCAGGTCTTGCAATGGCAACTATGGATTTAATTAAATACGCTGGTTTTGAGCCTGCTAACTTCCTTGACGTTGGTGGAACTGCAGATGCTAAACGTGTTGAAACTGCTTTCAGAATTATCTTGAAAGATCCAAACGTAAAAGCAATCTTAATTAATATTTTTGGTGGAATCGTTCGTTGTGACCGTGTTGCTCAGGGTGTTGTTGATGCTTACAAAAATATGGGTGACGCTATCAATGTGCCAATCATTGTTCGTCTTCAGGGAACTAACGCTGAAATCGCAAAAGAATTAATTGATAATTCTGGTATGCCAATTTTATCAGCTGTTCAATTCCAGGAAGCTGCTGATCAGGTTAAAGCTGCACTTTCTTAATTAAATAAGAAATTCCAATTATATAAAAATCCCTTCGATATTTTCGGAGGGATTTTTTTTGGTTTTTTTTTAACCGCAAAGCACGCTAATTTTTTTCTTTTAATATTATGAATAAAAACACAAAGTTCGCAAAGCTTTATCCATATAGCTTTGCGAACTTTGCGTTTTTATTAAGTCTTAAAGGTAAAAAAACCTTACGTACTTTGCGGTTAAATTACTTCTTGTTTTTACCGTTTTTGTAAACCACTTTTTCTACCACTTGTACTTTGCCGTTACCTTTTGGAAATTCCTTTTTCTTAGGTTTTTTAGCTGCTCCGGTTTTTGAAGGTTTTTGATCACCTCTGGCTCTTTCGCTGTCTTTTGGTGCCGCTTTAAATTCAGGTCTTTCTTTATTGGTTTCTTTCTTCGGAATTTCTGCTTTGTGTTTAGCTAAAACATCATTTGGGTTTTTCGGGTTTTCTTTTGTACCTCTTAAATGAATCACTAATCCGTTAAGGAAATTACGCAAAACCTGATCGCCGCATTCCATATAATTCTCGTGATCTTCTGCTCTGAAAAAAGCACCCAATTCTGATTTCGAAATTCTAAAATCTACCAATTCTAAAATTTCAACTATTTGATCATCACGGAGCATCAAAGCCACGCGAAGTTTTTTTAGGATATCGTTATTTGTCATCTTTTTATTTTTTGTTTCAGGTTTTATGTAGTTTAAAGTTCCACGTTCCTGATGTCTTAATTCTTGCAAATATACGTTTAAATGTGGAGCTTGTCTAAAGTTTTTTTACCCCCGAATTGCATAAGATTCCACGAATGAAAATCTAAATTCCTAATTCAGAATTTGGGAAATTAGTTTAATTCGTGCAAACTTTATTATCGGTTTAGAACTCCAATTAATTGATCCAAATCTTCTTTAAGATGATTGGCAGTTATCACAATGCGATTTAACGGTTCTGCATCTTTGCGGTATTTAAAACTGGCAATAATTATATTCTCAGCTTTAAGTTTTTCAACCATTTGATGAGAAAGCAGGTAGATCAAAGGGTAAGTTTTATCAAATTTAATTTGTTCATTTTTTATTAAAAGAGAATCAATATAAAGCAGATTTTCTAACAGTTTTTGATGTTGTTTTGAATAAATTTCTGAGGCATCAGAAAGTGTCTGTACAAAAGCAGGATTCATTCCCGCGGCGCTCGTAAAGGTTTCGATTTCTTTTATTTCGCTGATAAATTCAGAATCTCCTGCAACAACGCCGCCGGTTAAACCAAAAGCTTTTCCTAAAGAAGAAACCATGATTTTTCTTTTAACCGGTTCTTGAATGGAAGAATAAATTCCGCAGCCATTTTTGCCAAGAATTCCAAACGAATGTGATTCATCGATAACCAATGTAATTTCCTTAGATTTAGAAATATGTTTTAAGAAAGAGAAATCAACAGCTTCAGTTTGAAAAGAAGGAACGCCATCAGTTAAAATCGTTATTTTCTCCATTGATGGATCTGTTAAACGATCATTTAACTTATCATTGCTAAAAACAGGAAGACTGTTTTCAACTCTGATAGCGGAATGAATTTCATTTAAATGAAAAAAGCAATCTGTTTCTTTTCGTAATTTTTCTAAAACTAATTTTCCTGCCAGCATTCCCGAAGAAACCGTAACAGCACTTTCTGAACCAATATGCACAGCAAGGAACTTTTCGCCGCTATCATACGCACTGAGCTTCACATTTGCTGTACGTGAACTTCCATAGGTTGTTCCCCATTTTAAAATATTCTGCACTACCAGATCCTGAAAATCCTTATTTGTTGGAAGTCCCAAATACGCCGTTCCTCCAAAATACAAATACTGTTTTTGATCTGTTTCAATAATTCGATCTGGAAATTTATCGACTATCATTACTATAACAGCGTTACTCCGGTTCCGTTTAGACCTGAATAACTTACAATGCCATCTTTTATTGTCACTCCGGTGGCAATATCTTCTGCTAAAAGGAGTGCGCCGTCCATATCCACATAATCAAGTTGCGGAAGTAAATGTGCAATGGCAGAAATTCCAACGGTAGATTCAGTCATACAACCGACCATTGTTTTCAAACCTAATTTTTTAGCTTCTTCAATCATTCGTTTTCCCGGAGTTAGTCCGCCGCATTTCACAAGTTTTACGTTTACTCCATGAAAATGATTGAAACATTTTGCAACATCTTCTTCTATAATACAGCTTTCGTCTGCAATAACCGGAAGAACAGAATGTTTAAAGACTTCTTTGTGACCTTCCCAATTATCAGCTCTCATGGGTTGTTCTAAAAATTCTACGCCTAGTTTTTGTAGTTCCACCGCATTATTTATGGTTTCATCAACGCCCCAGCCACAATTGGCATCAATTCTGAAAATGGCATTTGTATGTTTTCTAAGTTCCTTTACAATCGCGATATCTTCCTGAGTTCCTAATTTAATTTTATAAATAGGCCAGGGAAGTTCTTTCATTTTAAAAACCATCTTTTCAATCGAATCAATTCCGATCGTATAATCAGTCATCGGATTGCGATCGGTTTTGTAATTCCATAATTCGTATAATTTTTTGCCTTTTTTACGGGCATATAAATCATTATAAGCCAGATCTAATGCACACAAAGCAAACATGTCATCTTCTAGATGAGGATGCATTTTTGCCCAAAATTCTTCAGGCGTTTCATCTGTGGTACTTTCAATGCTATTTCTGATTTTTTCCAGATCCTTAATCATCATAGGAACCGTAATATGATAATACGGATTGGAAGTAGCTTCTCCAAAACCGGAAAGTCCATCACTTTGCAACTCGACAATCAGAGAAGGCTGAAAATCGATAGATTCTCTGGAAATTGTAAATGTATGTTTTAGTTTTAGGTTGTATTCTCTTAAAATCAGTTTCATTGCATTTGTATATTTTTAATTAATAACCAAGCCAAAGAATCGCTTTGACAAAACCATCCCGCCAAAGTTTTTCATTGTGTTCTCCGCCTGTTACAATTTTGGTTTTATTGAGATGAAGACAGTAACAGCGTTTTGTGTCCAGTAAACGTTCCATTTTATGTAGATCATTTACCATATCATCGCTTTCTTTGTCACCGGCAAGAAAGTATATTTTAGTTTTTATTTTAGACTGTTTTTCTGCGAAAGTATAAATATCTTTTGAAAACCAAAACGATGGCGAAAAAACTCCCGCTTTGCCAAATACTTCCGGATATTTTAAAGCGCCGTAAAAAGAAACCAGTCCGCCCAGTGAACTTCCCATAATAATGGTATTTTTTGCCTTTGTTTTGGTGCGGTAATTTTTATCTATGTAGGGTTTTAAAGTTTTTACAATAAAATCAAGATATTGATCTGCATTTCCACCGCCATATTTTTCATTCTTAAAGGGAGTTAATTCATCAATACGTTTATCATTTCCATGATCAATTCCGACTACGATTACAGGTGCTTTCAGGCTGTCCAGTTTTTCGTCGACATTCCATTCCCCAGAAAAAGAAGTTTTGGCATCAAATAAATTTTGCGCATCATGCATATAGATAACGCTATATTTTTTGTTTATTTCTTTTGAATAATTATATGGAAGGTAAATTCGGATTTTTTTTGAAGTTTTTAACTGAGGAGCCTCAATGGTAAAAGTGGAAACGTTTTTAGATGCCGTGCTTTCCTGTGCAATTCCCACGAAAGCTGAGAAGAATAAAATCATTATAAAAATCCGATTCGTCATCCTGTTTTGTAATTATATTTAAAAGCAATATTTTAGCTAAAAATAATAAATTGATGAATACAGAAGCAGAAAAAAAGAGTTTACTTTTAGAAATGATCACCCTGGCTACCGTTGATGGGCACTTGCATAAACGGGAACTGGATTTTTTAAAACTGGTAGCTGTGGAGTTGAGTATTTCTGAGACCGAATTTCAGGATTTGTTTCATCAGGAAATGAAATCTATTCCCATTCCGTCTGAAATGCAGCGTATCAATCAGTTTTACCGATTAGCATTGCTAATGCATTGTGACGGAGTTCTTCATGAGCGAGAATACAAGGCGATCCAGCAAATTGCTTTAGAAATGGGCTTAAATCTCTTTGCAGTAAAACGCATATTGGAAATGATGAAAAAAGCACCAAATACGATTATTAATCCAATTAAAATAATGGAGATTTTTCAGGAACAGCACAATTAAGCAAGCTGTTCCTGTAGTTTTTTAATTTCATCTCTAAGTTTAGCTGCTTGTAAAAAGTCAAGTTCTTTGGCTGCCTTTTCCATGTTTTTACGCTTTTCGCGAATCATTTTCTCCAGTTCTCCTTTAGATAAATACGCAGTAGATGGTTCTGCCGCCACAGGAATTGGATGCCCTAATTCATATTCCACAAGAGGATTTTTGGTAAAAGCGCTTTCAATCTTTTTATTTAAAGCCTGAGGCACAACGTTATTTTCAACGTTGTAATTAATTTGTTTGGTTCTTCTGTAATTAGTTTCGTCAATCGTTTTCTGCATACTTTCCGTAATTTTATCAGCATACATAATGGCTTTTCCATTTAGATTTCTTGCAGCACGGCCAATAGTCTGTGTCAGGGATTTTCTGTTACGAAGAAACCCCTCTTTATCTGCATCCAAAATGGCCACAAGAGAAACTTCCGGTAGATCAAGACCTTCACGAAGAAGGTTTACTCCGATTAAAACATCAAAAATACCTTTTCTTAAATCTTGCATAATTTCAATACGTTCCAAAGTATCCACTTCAGAGTGAATATAGCGGCACCGAATATTTACTTTAGTTAAATATTTGGCGAGTTCTTCGGCCATTCTTTTGGTTAAAGTCGTAACCAAAACCCTTTCGTCCAATTCACAGCGAACATGTATTTCTTCGATTAAATCATCAATTTGATTCAGACTCGGACGAACTTCAATTACCGGATCTAAAAGTCCTGTTGGACGAATAATTTGCTCCACATAAACACCGTCTGATTTTTGCAGTTCATAGTCAGCAGGAGTTGCAGAAACGTAAATAACCTGATTTTGTAATGCTTCAAATTCTTCAAATTTCAATGGACGGTTATCCATTGCAGCAGGAAGTCTAAAGCCGTATTCTACCAGATTTTCTTTTCTGCTTCTATCACCTCCGTACATAGCGTGAACCTGCGAAACGGTCACGTGACTTTCGTCGACCACCATCAGATAATCATTTGGGAAATAATCTAACAGACAGAAAGGTCTCGTTCCGGGTAGTCTTCCGTCAAGGTAACGGGAGTAATTTTCGATTCCCGAACAATAACCTAATTCCCGAATCATTTCGAGATCAAAATTTGTTCTCTCTTCCAGACGTTTTGCTTCCAGATGTTTTCCTATTTCCTGAAAGTAATCGACTTGTTTAACCAAATCCTGCTGAATTTCCCAAATTGCGCCTTGTAAAACTTCGGGTGAAGTCACAAACATATTAGCGGGATAAATCGTCAGTCTTTTGAATTTTTCGATAACCTGAGAAGTCTTCGCATCAAAAGATTCAATTTCTTCAATCTCATCTCCAAAAAAGTGAATTCGAAAAGCATCATCTGCATAACTTGGGTAGACTTCAACCGTATCACCCTTAATTCTGAAAGTTCCCGGATTAAAATCGGCTTCTGTTCGGGCATATAAACTCTGAACCAGATTATGCAGTAATTTGGTTCTTGAAATAACCTGATCCCTAAAAACTTCAATTACGTTTTTCTTAAACTCGACCGGATTTCCGATACCGTATAAGCAGGAAACAGATGCTACGACCAATATATCCCGTCTTCCTGAAAGTAGGGAAGAAGTAGTGCTCAGACGCATTTTTTCGAGCTCTTCGTTTATAGATAAATCTTTTTCTATGAAAACTCCTGTAACAGGCATAAAAGCTTCCGGCTGATAATAGTCGTAATACGAAACGAAATATTCTACCGCATTATTAGGAAAAAATTGTTTGAATTCGGAATACAATTGTGCTGCCAGCGTTTTGTTGTGGGCCAAAACCAAAGTCGGTCTTTGGACTTCCTGAATCACATTGGCAACCGTAAATGTTTTTCCCGAGCCGGTAACTCCGAGTAAAGTTTGATATTTTTCGCCATCGACTACACCTTTGGCAAGTTTTTCAATTGCTTGAGGCTGATCGCCCTTTGGGCTATATTCTGAGGAAACTTGAAATTTCATATGAAGCGCTGAAAATTTGGTTTTGTAAAGATACAAAGATTAATTGGTTCTGTTTTTTCAGTATTTGTGTTGTTTTTTATTGCGGTTTTCACAGATCGATTTAATCAGCAGAAAAAATAAATCGCATTAATTGTGCAATTTGTGGCTTCGAAAAAACTTATTTTAAAAAATCAATCATAGCATCGTTTACAATTTTTGACTGATCAATAGATAAGAAATGACCCGCATCCTTAATTATTTTAGTTTCGCTGTTAACCATGAATTTTCGGGCTCTTATAATACTTTCTTCGCCATTTATAACATCATGATCACCAATTAAAATCAAAACCTGATTTTGGATCGATTCCAGTTGCTTTTCGGAAAATGGAGTCATTTTAAGCATACTAGAATTAGATTTGGCGTATTTATTGGCGAGATAAAACTGTCTTTTATAAACCGGACTTATTTTTTCCGGATGTGTGGAAAATGTCTTGAGGGTTTTGCTGAATTTCTTTTCGTTAGGAAAAAGTTTGAGCATTAATGCTGACGTTGTTTTTCCGGGTTTATCGATAAATTTAAAAGTTTGTGCAGGACTGAGCAGAGCAATGCGATTAATTGAATTTTGTTTTTGAACAGCGAGCAATGTGGCAATCCAGCCTCCGCGTGAAGCGGCTACAATATCAAATTTACTTAGTTGATAATGATCAAAAATTTCATTATACCATTGTACAATATCGTCTGATGACAGAGGTCTTCCTGTTAATACCGATTTATTAGGTTCCATCAGGAAGTCGATGGCATAAACGCGATGATTTTTTGCTAAAGCTTTAATATTTGGATACCACATGGTGGAGCTTGCATCCATTCCGTGCAGTAAAACTAATTTTTTTCCGTTTTTAGGTCCCGCCAAAATAACATGTGCCGTTCCAAATGACGTTTTAACATCTTCTTCCGTATAAGGAATATCCCAAAGTTTAAGTGCTTTGTCGTAGGCTTTTACATAAGAGTTTTTCTCTTTTTTAGTTTTGAAACTATAATCTGTAAATTTTTGAGTGGAAGCGCAGCCAATAAATAAAAATAAGACCGCAATTTTAAGAGCAGATTTAAGCATGATAGTAAATTAGGTGTACATAAAATTACTGTAATCAAAAAAAAACAGTGTAACAGAATTTTGGTTTAAACTATCAAAATTTTAAGGTGTGTTTTTTCCGGCTGTCAAATAATAAATCTGAACAAATGCTAAAATAGCATTTGGAATAATTACAGGTAAAAGCCATTGGCTAAAATCGCTGTAATCGTTTAAAAAAATGCCGTAGATGACAAAACAAATACAGCCAAACATATTAATAAATCGTATGGTGCGAAGATTTTTTAACATAAAACCTCCAACAATAAAAACAGATGCGAGATAACCAATATATTCTGCCATTGCTTTGATATTTAGTATTTTATATTAAATGTAGCAAAAGAGAATTATAAAATCAAATTTTAGATTTAGAATAGTTGGTTATAATTTTTTGGGATTGCGACTGGTATGTCTGATTCTTAAAATTTCCATGCTTTTAATTCATGCTCAGTAATAAAACTCCAGGCAATAATTCTACTGTTTTTTTGTCCCTGAGACATATCGATTGTTTTTACCTGAAGTGCATTTACCTTTTTTAAAATTTTGTAAATAGCCTGAAGATTTTCTTTTTTTGAAACTAAAGTGGTAAACCAAAGACACTGCGATTTATAATGTACGCTTTCGTAAATCATTTGGGTAACAAAGGCAATTTCGCCTCCATTGCACCATAATTCGTTACTTTGTCCACCGAAATTTAAAACAGGATTATCACTTTTTTTCTCTTTAAAATTAAGATTTTTGCTTTTTCTCACAGCGCTTTTGTTCGCTTCTTCGGCAGAAGCATGAAAAGGCGGATTACACATCGTAAAAGCGAAACGATCCTCTGGCGTAATAATGTTTTTAAAGATAAAACGCGATTCGGTCTGTTGCTGCAAACTAATAACTTCTATCAATTTTGGATTCGCTTGGATTATTTTAGTACAGTTTTCAATTGCTTTTTTGTCAATATCTGTGGCGACAAAACTCCAGTTGTAAATTGCATTTCCTAATATCGGATAGATGCAGTTTGCGCCAGCTCCGATATCTAAACCTAAGATATTATCTCCGTTCGGAATTCCTCCATTGTTAGATTCAGCTAATAAATCGGCGATGTAATGAATATAATCGGCACGGCCAGGAATTGGGGGGCAGAGATAGTTGGCCGGAATACTCCAAAAATCAACGCTGTAATAGGTTTTGAGTAAAGCTTTGTTAAGAACTTTTACAGCCTTAGGATTGCTGAAATCAATGGTTTCAATTTGATGTTTGTTTATTGAAACATATTGCTTCAACTCTGGACAATTCGAAATAAGGAGCTCAAAATCGTAACGGTTACGATGAAGATTCCTAGGATGAAGATTGTTTTTTTCTGAATTGTCTTTTGTTAGCATTTTGTATGATTTTGAAGCAAAGATAGGTATCCTTTTCTTCTGAAATTTAATTTGTACGAATGATTTAAGTGATTGATAACCTTGATTAATATGTTAAGATTGAATGTTGCTTCTAATCAAAACATTCCATTAAAAGCAAATCTCCATCATGATGTGTTATAGTCACCATTCCGTCTTTTGCTACAGCGTTACTGCTTCCGGTTCTGTAGCCCATCGTAAGTGTGTCGTCGTTTAATGTATATTTTAAATTTGATGAAAAAATGCCGTTAACAACCCCAATCGGAATTAATGAAATAGGAGTATTGGCGGTGTACCATTTTTCGAATTTATTCGGTAAAAGAAAAATTTTAGAATGATCGTCTAAAATCACAATTTTAAGCAGATTTCTATAACGTACAATATTGGTAAGATTGGTAATCGTGTGATCAGCGCGTCTTCCGGTTGCCCAGACAACATTTGCTGCAGGAATTTTGCGTTCTATCAGATAATCAAAAGCTTTCTCAAGATCTGTTTTATCCTGATCGGGAGCATGGACAATTTCGATTGGAAACTGAGAAGTTTTATAAATTTCAGGATCAAAGCCACGATCGAAATCTCCCAAAAGGACATCTACTTTTATTCCGAGGTCGATTACCCGTTCAATAGCAGAATCTAAAACAACAACAAGCGGAGACCATTCTAATAATTGTCCCAATAATTCGGGGTCGCAGGCAGCGCCATTGGCTATAATTAAAGCAGGTTCCTGATCGTCGCGGACTATATGATGTGATGACATTTGGTAGTTTTAAATGAAATGCAAAGTTAATTAGATAATTGGGGAAATTGGATAATTAGATAATTAGAAAATTAGATAATTAGAAAATTAGAAAATTAGAAAAAGAATATTAAACCACTATACCACAATTCAAATCCCAATCTAAAATCTAAAATCTAAAATCTTCAATCTACAATCTACAATACCAACCTTCTGTGATAGTTAATTTGTCCCAGATGATAACCTAAATGCGTTGCCAGATGAATAAGAAAAAAGCCGGTGGTCATTTCTTTTTCGAAAACAATCTGAGGGTAAATTTTTTCTAAATCAGTATCGTTCAGTGTCTCCATAGTGGAGTTCACGACTTGAATTGTGGCTTCAATTTTTTCAATTAATTCAGATTTTGGAATGTCTTTTAATGAAAATTCTAAAGGTCGATTTCTGATATAACCTGTTTTTCCCAGTTCGGTGCCAATGTAGGTGTTAAGATTTCCTATTAGGTGCAGACACAGGTTTCCGGCAGAATTTGAGATATTTTTGTCAATTTGCCAAATCGAACTTTCGTTTTCATAGGATTCAATTTCGGTTTTAAGTTTGTTTAAATCGCGATTAAATAGTGTTTTTAATGTTTCTGTTACCATGATTAGTCTCTGTTTTTTATAGGAATCCAGATTTCTTCTTCAGAATTCGGATCGTCTTTTTTGTACTTTTCGTTCATTACAGCAAAATGTGGTCTGTTATCAACTGTATATTCAGAATTAGGAAGCCAGTCGGCAAAAATATAGCTATACGTTTTATGCGCTTCTGCAGCCGGACCCAAATGAATAAAAACGGCATACAAACCAGTGGGAATAAGTAGGGCTTTCATTTCTGCAGGGACATTTTTATAATCGGAAACTTCGACTGCAGCCCATTTTTGAAAAGTATCATTAGGATCAAAATTATCAAAATGATTTTCCGGATAAACTTCTAAAGAATATAAATTGCCATCAACAGCATTATTAATTTCTTTTCGCTTAGGCATAAAACCGCTCCATAGCTGGAATGTTTTATTTTCCAGGAAAGACATTTCGACAGCATGTCCAACAAGTTTTTTTTCTGCGATAGTTTTAATTACTGGCTTCATAGTCACTCGATTTTATATTTTTTTGTACTGGTTTCACTTAACGAAAAATAACCCAGCGGATAATTGTCTTTGTTGGTCACATTGATCATATTTCCTTTTACAGTTGCAGGCGGTGACTGAAATGGTCCACCAACATTACTCCCCGCAATGCTTACCAGTATATTCATGTAATTGTAATACGGTTTGGAAATTCCGTAATGGGTAACTTCAATATCGTCTCCGGGTTTCAATTCATCATCATCCGTGCTGCTGAAAATTTCATTTCCCTGATAAAATTTATCTTCAGAAACATAGTAACTTGAGGTAATTTTACTCGAATAAGAGTATTTAAATAAATAATAATTTTCTTCGTTTGCAGGATCTGTAAAATAACTTCTTATTTCGATATCTTTTCCGGTAAAACCGCCATCGTTTTTTTGTTCTATTCGGGTAATGGGCGCTACAGGTTTTAAAGTTTCAGTTCCGATATATCTGTTTCCCCTGCTAATTACAGTTAAGGTGTATTCTTCGCCAATAACGGGTTTGAAGTTGGTGCATTCATATTGACCTGTCTTTTTAATCTCACTAAAATTAAATTGTTCGTTATGACTGTTTTTTATACTGATAATGGCACCGGAAACGGTTGGAATTGTATTTTCAAAATAACCTGTTGTAGTCGTTAATTTGATAATCTGACGTTCACCACCTGAGCCTTTTTCCCAATTTAAAGCTGCTTCAATTACCAGTTTTGGCGGAGCAGTCTCTAGGTCTACATCAACGACTTCTTCGCAGGCTGTAAAGAAGAGCGATATAAATAATGCGATTAAAAAAAATGATTTTTTCATACGTTTATTTTTAGTTTCTAAAGTCATTCTTTAGAATTTGAAATTATAACTAACAGCCGGAACAACTCCAAAAATGGATAATTGTACCGCTTCATTTACTCCGGTGTCCACATTCTGGCGGAAATTAATCGACGCCGCATTCATACGGTTGTAAAGATTGTAAATACTAAAAACCCATTCTCCTTTCCAGTTTCTGTCTTTATTTTTGCGAGGTGTTAAAGTGGCAGAAATATCCAAATGATGATAGGCGGGAAGCCTGTTTTCGTTTCGCAATCCGTAGCTCGGAACTGTAATTCCCAAATATTCATATTGCCCGTTCGGATAAGTCACCGGCTGACCGGACTGCAGCGCAAAGTTGGCACCAAACGACCATTTTTCATTCAGGTTATAAGCAGAGGTAATCGCTAAATTATGTGTTTTATCATAAGCAGAAGAATACCACTCACCATTATTAATTCCAGGTTCTTCTGGTGTTCTTCCCTGCGTTTGCTGCTCTGATTTGGAAAGTGTATAAGAAATCCATCCATTAAACCTGCCTTTGTTTTTTCTGACCATGATTTCCAAACCGTACGATCTCATATGCCCATTTAGGATAACCTGTTCGATTGCTTCATTGGCAATTAAATCGGCACCATCTATATAATCCAGTCTGTTTTGGATTTTCTTGTAGAAGGTCTCTACTTCCAGGGAATAAGCATCATCATTAATGTTTCTAAAATAGCCTACAGCAACCTGATCTGCCAGCTGCGGTTTGATATAAGTATCACTTGGCATCCAGACATCGAGCGGAGTAGGAGATGAAGTGTTCGAAATTAACTGCAGATACTGCGCCATTCTATTGTAACTCGCTTTTATCGCCTGATCTTCATTTAATTGATAGGAAACAGAAAAACGGGGTTCCAAATTGTCATATTTTTGAATGACTTTATTTTGACCGAAATACTTTGTTGAAGTGGGTGTCCCTTTCTCATAAATCTGCAAATTGTCATTAAAGACCACAGCTTCATTATTATCATAGTAATTGATGGTAGAAGAACCCAGTCTGTAAAATAAGCTGTAACGCAATCCGTAAGCAACTGTAATTTTCTCAGAAAGCTGACTTTCTGCATCCAAATAGACAGAAGGTTCAAAAGCATATTTTTTATCTAACTGATCGGGATTAATTCCTGAATCTTCTCCGGTAGGTTTTATAGTTCCGGGATTAAATTCGTAATAGATCCCGTTTACACCATAATTCAGCTTTAGTTTATCGGAAAGATAATGTTTGAAATCGTATTTTAAATTGTAATTCTTAATTCCGGAATCCCATTTAAAACCTACAAAATCCAGGTCCAAACCATAATAATAATCACTGTAGATTAAAGAAAGATTGGAAAATAATTTATTAGAATATAAATGATTCCATCTGAGATTTAAGATGGAGTTGCCGTATGTATTGGTAAAACTTTTATTTAAACGAAATACATCACGGCCAAAATAACCCGATAAGTATACACTGTTATTGTCATTAAGTTTATAACTTAATTTTGTGTTTAAATCATAGAAATACGCTGCATTATTCTTATTTTCTTCAGACAATTTTAAAAATAAGTGGGCGTAGGAAGCTCTTCCGCCAATTAAAAAAGAACCTTTATCTTTTACCAGCGGGCCTTCGGCAAGCAAACGACTTGAAATTAAACCGATTCCGCCATTCATGTGAAAATCCTTACTGCTTCCGTCCTTTTGATAAATCTCCAGAACAGAAGAAGCTCTTCCTCCGTAGCGTGCAGGAATTCCGCCTTTATACAATTTTAAATCTTTTATTGCATCAGGATTAAAGACAGAAAAGAAGCCAAAAACGTGAGATGAATTAAAAATCATGGCTTCATCTAAAAGAATCAGGTTTTGATCTGCACCGCCTCCGCGGACATTAAAGCCCGAAGCGCCTTCGCCGGCATTGGTAACGCCCGGAAGTAATAAAATAGATTTTAGAACATCAACTTCTCCTAAAACAACAGGCATTTTTTTTATAGTTGAAATAGAGAGCTTATTAACGCTCATTTCGGGAGATTTTACATTTATTTTCCCTTTATTTTCGGTAATAATTACTTCCTGAAGTTCTTCGCCGTTTCCTTCTGTTATAGAAAAATTACTTTTTGTATTCTGATTTAAAATGATATTTTTCTGAATGCTTTGATAGCCGACATAACTTATTTCTACCACATATTGTCCCTGGGGAGCCGATAGAGAATAAAATCCGTATTCGTTTGTGGTAGTTCCGATTTT
The DNA here is from genome assembly GCF_039749035.1 of Flavobacterium olei. NCBI lineage: Bacteria > Pseudomonadati > Bacteroidota > Flavobacteriia > Flavobacteriales > Flavobacteriaceae > Flavobacterium > Flavobacterium olei. Next base: position 256,998 of record NZ_JBDKWC010000007.1, on the reverse strand, counting down.
TAAGGTGGGAATATAAATATTGACCCCGATTAAGGTTTCATTGTTTTTGCTGTCGCTGACAGTTCCGCTTAACGTGAATTTTTCCTGCGCAAATGAGGTAAAAATCGTTAAAATAAAAAGAAAAAATGTGCAGGTACTTTTTGTAATCATTGTATTGATTTTGATATACATGGTTAACGATTCTAACTTAATTATTATCACGGAAGTTCTTTAAATATAGCTAAGATAAAAAAAAGGACAACCTTGAGAGTTGTCCTTTTGATTATTTATTGGAAAATGCCCGAAAAGCTTTTTAATTATTTTATTTTCGAAATAATAGCATTAAATGTTTCACTTGGTCGCATGGCTTTGCTTACCAATTCCGGAGTTGGCTGATAATAACCGCCAATGCTCTGCGTTTTTCCCTGAGCACCAATTAATTCGGCATCAATTTTAGCTTCGTTAGCTTTAAATTCAGCAGCGATTGGTGTGAAGACCGCTTTTAATTCTGCATCTTTATTTTGAGCAGCCAACGCCTGAGCCCAGTAGAATGCCAAATAAAAGTGAGAGCCACGGTTATCAATCTGACCTACTTTACGAGCAGGAGATTTATCGTTTGCCAGGAATTTATCGTTTGCTTCGTCAAGAGTTTCTGCTAAAACAATTGCTTTAGAATTGTCTAAAGTTTGTCCTAAATGTTCTAAAGAAGCACCAAGAGCTAAAAATTCACCAAGAGAATCCCAACGCAAATATCCTTCTTCTGTAAATTGCTCAACATGTTTTGGAGCAGAACCACCAGCACCAGTTTCGAACAATCCACCGCCATTCATTAAAGGAACAATAGAAAGCATTTTTGCAGAAGTTCCTAATTCTAAAATCGGGAATAAATCTGTAAGGTAATCACGTAAAACGTTTCCTGTTACAGAAATAGTGTCTAAACCTTTTATAATTCTGTCTAAAGTAAATTCTGTAGCAGCAATTGGGTTTAAAATTCTGATATCAAGATTTGTTGTATCGTAATCTTTAAGGTATTTTTCAACTTTAACGATTAATTCTCTGTCGTGTGCTCTGTTTTCATCCAGCCAGAAAACGGCAGGAGTACTAGAAAGACGTGCTCTGTTTACAGCCAGTTTAACCCAGTCCTGGATTGGAGCATCTTTTGCCTGACACATTCTGAAAATATCATTAGTTTCAACGTTTTGTTCCATTAAAACAGTTCCGTTTGCATCAACAACACGAACAACACCGTCAGCTTTCATTTGGAAAGTTTTATCGTGAGATCCGTATTCCTCAGCTTTTTGAGCCATTAATCCAACGTTAGGAACACTTCCCATTGTTTTTGGATCAAAAGCACCGTGTTTTTTACAAAAATCGATAGTAGCCGTGTAAATTCCGGAATAAGAACGGTCTGGAATAACCGCCAATGTATCTTGTTGTTTTCCTTCTTTGTTGTACATCTGTCCGGAAGTACGAATCATTGCAGGCATAGAAGCATCTACAATAACATCAGAAGGAACGTGTAAGTTGGTAATTCCTTTATCAGAATTAACCATTGCCAAAGCTGGTCCGTTTTCTATTGCTTTTGTAATATCAGCTTCAACTTCAGCCTGTTCTGGTCTTCCGGCGATTTTAGCGTAAATATCACCTAAACCGTTTCTGGTATCAATATTTAATTCTGCGAATAAAGACTCGTATTTTTTGAAAAGATCTGCAAAATATACTTCAACGATAGCGCCAAATATAATTGGATCAGAAACTTTCATCATTGTAGCTTTTAAGTGTACAGAAAGTAAAACTCCTGCAGCTTTAGCTTCAGCAATTGCCTGAGCAGCAAATTCTTTAAGTTTTTTTACACTTAATACAGAGCTGTCAATAATTTCTCCGGCTTTTAACGGAGTACTTTCTTTAAGAACAGTTGTAGATCCGTCTTTAGCAACAAATTCGATTTTTACATCATTTGCCTCGTTTACGGTCAAAGATTTTTCACTTCCGTAAAAATCTCCGTCTGGCATAGAAGCTACTTTTGTTTTTGAGTCTGCAGACCACGCACCCATAGAGTGTGGATTTGCTTTTGCAAAGTTTTTAACAGCTCTTGGAGCTCTACGATCAGAGTTTCCTTCACGTAAAACAGGGTTTACGGCAGAACCTAAAACTTTTGCATATTTTGCTTTAATTTCCTTTTCCGCATCGTTTTGAGGATCTTCAGGGAAATTTGGTACGTTATATCCGTGTGATTGTAATTCGGCAATCGCTGCCTTTAATTGAGGCACAGATGCTGAAATGTTTGGTAATTTAATGATGTTAGCTTCTGGTTGAGTTGCTAATTGTCCAAGTTCCGACAATGCATCAACAGTTTTTTGATCATCTGTCAAAGAATCCGGGAAGTTTGATAAGATTCTTCCTGCCAGCGAAATATCTCTGGTTTCGATTTCAATTCCAGCTGTCGCTGTAAAAGCCTGAACAATTGGTAAAAGAGAGTAAGTTGCCAATAACGGCGCCTCATCAGTTAAGGTGTAAAAAATTTTTGATTTTGTCATTTTCTTTTTTTTTTATAATCGTATCGTCAGAAGTTAACGATGTAAAGGTATATTCGGCTCAAAATGAGCGGAGCAAATATAATAAAATCACAACGAAAACGGTTGAGTTTTGGTGAGAAAAGGAGAAATTAACAGATTGTTATTTCCTACTCGTTAAATTGCTAATTCAATGATTTTGCTATTAAAAAATTGCAATTTTATCAGTGTTGAATTTAGAACATAAAAAAAACCCGTTTCAAAGAATATGAAACGGGTTTTTTATAACATTTAGATAAATGATTATCTTCTTTTATCTTTAATCTTAGCTTTTTTACCAGTAAGTTGTCTGAAGTAGAAAATTCTCGCTCTACGAACAGCACCTTTCTTGTTAATTTCAATTTTTTGTAAAGCTGGTAAGTTAACCGGGAAGATACGCTCAACTCCGATAGCACCAGACATTTTACGAATAGTAAAAGTTTCTGTGTTACCAGAACCTCTTCTTTGAATAACAACTCCTTTAAAAAACTGAGTTCTTGTTTTTTCACCCTCTTTAATTTCGTAGAAAACAGTAATTGTGTCTCCAGCTCCGAATACAGGGAAATCTTTTCTAGCAACGAATTCGTCTTGAACGAATTTTAATAAATCTGCCATGATAATTTAAATTATGGTTTTTATATTAGAACAACATGCACGGATCTCGCCAGAGGTTGGTCAAATTCGGGTGCAAATGTAGAAAATAATTATGAATTATAAAATGTAGATCGTAAATTATTTTAAGTTGTTGATAAATTGAGGTTTAGGAGGGGTTTGCTTTCAGGTTTCAGGTTTCAGGTTTCAAGTTTATTGCATAATCCAACCTGAAACCTGAAACAAAAAAAAACTAAAACAAAAAAACCAAAAACAAATTATTCTTCTTCCAATAAATCCGGTCTTCTGTTTTTAGTATGTTCGTATGCCATGTCTTCGCGCCATTTGTCAATTTTTGCAAAATGGCCGCTGGTTAAAACTTCCGGCACTTTCCATCCTTTGTAATCTGCGGGTCTTGTGTAAATTGGTCCCGAAAGTAAATTATCCTGAAAACTATCTGTTAATGCTGAGGTTTCATCACTTAAAACTCCGGGAATTAAACGAATTAAAGCATCAGATAAAACCAAAGCTCCCAATTCTCCACCGGATAAAACGTAATCTCCAATTGAAATTTCTTTCGTAATAAAATGATCTCTCACTCGTTGGTCAACTCCTTTATAATGTCCGCACAAAATGATAATGTTTTCGTACATAGACATTGTATTGGCCATTTTCTGATTTAACGTTTCTCCGTCGGGCGACATATAAATGATTTCATCATATTCCCGCTGACTTTTAAGATGTGTTATACAATCATCAATTGGCTGAATTGTCATTACCATACCCGCACCGCCTCCAAACGGGTAATCGTCTACACTTTTCTGTCTGTTTGTACTATAGTCCCGGAGATTGTGAAAATGAACTTCGACCAGACCTTTGTCAATGGCACGTTTCATAATAGAAGCTTCAAAAGGGCTTCTTAAAAGTTCGGGTAAAAGTGTAATAATATCAATTCGCATTTCGTATTCTCTAATTATTGTCGAATGCAAAGATACAAGTTAATAGTGGGCAAATAAAAAAACAAAATTCAAAAAAACAGAAGACCGTAAGTTTTCGTTTTTAGTTTGTAAGATATTGTTTTTCAATTTCATATAATAATTATATAACATACTCAGATAATTATGTAAGACGAAATGTTTTATCTTTAAGTATTATTACATCACCTAATTACATTGAATTTATCACCAACTAATTCTAAAAAACATTATCTAATGAAGAAATTAATATTCCTGCCTGCACTAGTCTCGCTTTTTATTTCGTGCGCGAGCAACAGTTCTGCAGTGGTAGGATCTGTAGGAGAAACTAAATCACAGATATTAACGAACTGGGGAACTCCTATTCGAACTCTGGAAAATAATAACAATGGAGAAATTCTGGTTTATGCCGATCAGATTTTTATCAATAATGGTTCTGAAGGAATGGCAGGAAAAAATTACTGGAACTATAATTATGTTTATATCAATAAGGAAGGAAAAGTAACTTCTACGAAACAGGAGAAACAAAATTTTCCTCCTCAGGCTATCGATTCACAAAAAATGCTTGGAATGAATTTATTGACTTCCAATTAAATTTTTTAAAAAGATTATAAGAAATTCGTATTTTTAAGACTTACTTAGAAATACGAATTTTTTATTTAGTACAATGTCCATCCAAAAAATAAAAATACTGGCCATCGCCGGAAGTACAAGAAAAAATTCAAGCAATTTTAAGATGCTGCAGTACATCGCCAATCATTTAAATGCAGAATTTAATGTTGAAATATTTGAAGATTTAGCGGCGCTTCCGCATTTCAATCCGGATTTAGATACCGAAAATCCTCCGGCAGATATTATTGCATTCCGAAACAAAATAATAGAGGCAGAGGGTATCATTATCTGTACTCCTGAATATGTTTTCAGTCTTCCGGGAAGTTTAAAAAATGCCCTGGAATGGTGTGTTTCGACGACTATTTTATCTCATAAAAAATCGGGTCTTATTACAGCTGCTGCTTCCGGAGAAATGGCACATGAGCAACTTTTACTCATTATGAAAACGCTCGAAGCTAAACTTGATGCTTCGACCCAGCTTTTAATTCAGGGCGTGCGTGGAAAAGTTAATACAAATGGAGAAATTGTAGATGCTGAAACAGAAAAAGCACTCGAAATTTTCATAAAAAACTTTGAGCGTCATTTTTTATAATATATTTACTTTCTGAATTTTATACCATTGCAATGATTACCAGAAGAAACTTTATTGTAACAACAGGTCTGGCGACAACAGCAGTTTTAGCTTTACCGTCATTAGCATTTTCTATGAATAAAAAAGAGATAGGATTACAATTGTATACGCTTCGCGAAGAACTTCCTAAAGATGTAAAATCGACTCTGGAAAAAGTAGCAAAGGCGGGTTATACTAATGTTGAAACATACGGTTTTTCAACCAAAGATCAATTTTGGGGATTGACACCAAAAGAATTAAAACAGATTTTGGATGAAAATGACTTAAAAGCGGTTAGCGGACATTATAATTTGGGAAGCTTTTTGTATGATGGAAATACCGCAGAATTAATTGCTTCAATTGAAGCAGCTAAAATTTTGAAAAGCGAATTTTTAACGATTCCCTGGGTTGATGAACCTTTCAGAAGAAATATCGAAGATTACAAAAAGATTGCTGCACGTCTCAATGAAGCGGCTAAAATGTGTAAAGCTGCAGGTTTAAAATTAGCATACCATAATCACGATTTTGAATTTCAAAACCATAACGGAGTAACTGGATTCCATATTTTATTAAAAGAAACCGATAAGGATTTGGTTTTTTTCGAATTAGATTTATACTGGGTAGTTCATTCAGGAAACGATCCTCTTCAATTGTTCAGGGAAAATCATGGAAGATTTAAAATGTGGCATGTTAAAGATAAAGATAAAAAGAATAACGATTTAAATACAGAAGTAGGTTCGGGAACAATTGATTTTAAACCTTTTTTTGCAGCTGCGAAACAATCCGGAATGGTTCATTTTTTTGTGGAACAGGAAAATAATTTTGCTTTAAATTCTTATGATTCTATAAAGAAGAGTTGTGATTTTATTTCTAAAGAATTAATCTAACTCCTAATATTCAAAGCCATATTTTTGTAGAATATCTATTTAAAAAGTGTAGTATGACAACAAGTAAAAAGTTTATAAAAGGAGACGAAATAGAGTGGGAAGTCGCAGGAGAAGGCATCAAACGCAAGATTTTAGCTTTTGATGATCGGGTAATGCTGGTAAATGTTCATTTTGAAAAAGGAGCAATCGGCGTTCTGCACGACCATCACCACACGCAGGTAACTTACATTGAAAGTGGTAAATTTGATGTCACTATTGATGGCGTTACAGAAACATTAAAAGTAGGTGACAGTTTTTATATCCCGCCTCACGCGGTTCATGGCGTGCTATGTCTGGAAGCTGGAATGCTGACGGATGTTTTTAGTCCGATGAGAGAAGATTTTTTGGAATATTAAAATAAGCAAATCAGTTTTTATCTCCGCTTTCGCGAAAGCAAATCTTTACGATTAATGTTTAAGCATCAATAATACAGATTCAATATAAAAACGGCTGATTGTACTGAATTTTATAAAAGAAAAAGTGAAGCTTTTTCTAGTTTAAGCTGAATATAGTATTTTTGTAATATGAATTTATCCAAAACAAACGTACTGTTTATGGCAGTTTGCACTGGTCTTATCGTTGCAAATTTGTATTACTGCCAGCCTTTGATTGTATTAATCGCCAACGAATTTAAAATTCCCGAAGCCAATGCCGGAACTATAACGTATCTTACGCAGGCGGGCTATGCCATCGGATTGTTTTTTATGGTACCGCTTGGTGATAAAATAGAACGAAAAAAACAAATTTTAATGACCACTTTTGCCTCTGTAATTGCCTTGCTAATTGCAGCAACAGCAAAAAGTTTCTTTGTATTACAGGTCGCGTCACTTTTAATTGGTATTACATCTATTGTACCACAGCTTATTTTGCCTCTGGCAGCATCTTTAAGCGCACCCGAGCAAAGAGGAAAAGTAGTTGGGACCATTATGAGCGGACTTTTAGTCGGAATCCTGCTTTCGCGCACTTTAAGCGGCTTTATTGGAGAAGTTCTGGGCTGGAGATCTATGTTTTACATTGCTGCCGGAATTTGTCTTTTAATCTTTTTTGTTATCCAGAATAAATTTCCGGTAAACAGACCGCAGTTTCAGGGAACTTACGGACAATTGATCCAGTCTCTTTTTACACTAATAAAAACAGAGCCGGTTTTACGCGAAGCAACGGCAATTAATGTTTTTAGTTTTGCTCAGTTTGGCGCTTTCTGGACGACAATGGTATTATTGCTTTCAGGAGATCCGTTTGGTTTTAACAGTGCTACGATAGGTTTGTTCGGTATTGTTGGTGCTTCGGGAGCATTGGCTGCGCCTCTTGTTGGAAGGCTGGGAGACAAAGGAAATTCGAGAATTGCAGTTGGTTATGGCTGTTTATTGATATTAATAAGCTTTTTGGTTTTTTATTTCTCAGCAGAAAGTGTAATCGGAATTGCAATCGGAATCGTATTTATCGATATCGGAATTCAGGGTGTGCACATTTCCAACCAAACCAGAGTTTACTCACTATTGCCCGAAGCCAGAAACAGGTTAAATACAGTATTTATGTCCTTTAGCTTTTTAGGAACCGCTGCCGGATCTGCTTACGGATTATTATTATGGAAATTAGGAGGATGGCCGGCCGTCACAATAGGATGTATGGTTTTGTCGTTAGTATCACTGGCCATTTACGCACTTACTTATAAATCTAAAAAACAGAAAGCGCAAATTGATTAAAAAATTAATTTGTAAATTTGCGTTGAAATTAAAAATAACAACATGGAAAACGGAATATACGCTAAATTCAATACTAGCAAAGGTTCGATTTTAGTAAAATTGACACACGATTTGACGCCGGGAACTGTAGGGAACTTTGTAGCTCTTGCAGAAGGTAATATGGAAAATAAAGTAAAACCTCAGGGACAAAAATTCTATGACGGATTAACTTTTCACAGAGTTATTCCTGATTTTATGATTCAGGGAGGTTGTCCAAAAGGAACCGGAACAGGAGATCCGGGATATAAATTTGATGATGAATTTCACCCAAGTTTAAAACACGATCGTCCGGGAGTATTATCTATGGCCAATTCTGGTCCTGGAAGTAATGGTTCTCAATTTTTTATTACGCACGTTCCAACTCCATGGTTAGATAACAAACACACTGTTTTCGGACACGTATTAGAAGGACAGGATATTGTAGATGCTGTAGCACAAGGTGATAATCTTGATTCTGTAGAAATTATCAGAGTTGGAGAAGAAGCGCAAAAATGGAATGCTATTGAGTCTTTTATTGGTTTAAAAGGAGCACGTCTGAAAAGAGAAGCTGCTTTAAAAGCAGAATCTGAAGCAAAAATGGAACAACTGGCTGCTGGTTTTGATAAAACAGAAAGTGGTTTACGTTATAAAATGATCCAAAAAGGAGAAGGTAAAAGAGCTGAGGCAGGTAAAACAGTTTCTGTTCACTACGAAGGATCTTTAGAGAACGGAAAAGTTTTTGATTCTTCTTATCCGCGTAAAAAACCAATCGAATTTAAATTAGGAATCGGACAAGTTATCGAAGGATGGGACGAAGGTATCGCCTTATTGCAGGTTGGAGACAAAGCACGTTTTGTAATTCCATCTGATTTAGGTTACGGACCAGCTGGTGCTGGAGGAGTTATTCCGCCAAACGCAACTTTGATTTTTGACGTTGAATTAATGGACGTAAAATAAAAATTAGATCAATTTTAAATTGTCTTTATAGCTAATCCCATTCGCCCGCCGAATGGGATTTTTTTTATATTTACAAAAAACAAAGACAATGAAGAAAAATATAATTCTGGCCGGAATGGTTTTGGTATTAGTATCATGTGGCGGTAAAAAGACCGTTGCAGAAACGCCGCCACCGCCACCTCCGCCGCCGACAAAGGAAGTATCTGCTAAAGATTTAATATTTGGAGATACCGCTTTGGCAGAAGGCAAAAAACTTTATGATAATAATTGTGCGAAATGCCACAAATGGTACGAGCCCAAACAATTTAGTAAAGAAGAGTGGAAACCAATTTTGGTGAGAATGCAAAAGAAGGCAAAGCTTGATGATTTGAAAATGGCATCAATCAACAATTTCATTTATTCGCAGTTATAAAATTTGCGATTTAAAAAGAACTAAACTATTCAGTAATGGTATTGAATAGTTTTTTGTTTTAGATAAGATATAAAAAAACACCTTCACGAATGAGGTGTTCAAAAAAATTATGCATTGCTGACAGCAACGATCTTTAAAGTTTTAATTCCGGCAGGAAGTTCCCAATCTACTTCGTCATTTTCCTTAAAACCAATTATAGCCACACTTAATGGCGCTAATATTGAAATTTTTGATTGTTTTACATCTGCAACAGAGGGAAGTACAATTTGAATTTTCATTTGTTTTTTTGCCTTTACATCTTCAACGGTTACGGTAGAATTTATTCTGATGATTGATTCATCCGTTAATTCTCCTTTGCTGACCACTGCCCGGTCTAATTCCTGAGAAAGCTGATTGGCTTCTTTTGCATTTGTATCATTTTTACTTTTTAAAATCAACTCACGTAGGAGTTTGTAATCTGCTGAGCAGAATGTTGGTATGGGTTTCATAGCTGTATTCATTATATTAATTTATTATATGTATTTAAAGAAAAACAATTAAGACCTCAATCTTTTTTCTGAATTGAGATAAATCTGTGTTAAAAGAAAACGGAAATAGCTGAAGGCGCAAATGTGCTTTCAGATAAAATTGAATTATAAAATTTGATAAAATCCTCCGTCAAGAAGAAAAAAACCGAAGTAGACGGAGGCCTAAATAATAAAGGCCTTACTATGCGAAATAATTACAGCCGGAAGCGGTTCTGCAACGCAAAACGACTTTTTATACACTGTAAATGATATTATACTTCCCATTAGACAATCAAAATTGATCGGCAAAGATAGGTAATCTTTTTGAATTTCGTACGTTTTTACTTCCATTTAATCCCACAGCCTACACTTGGACGTTGAGGTTCTTTTAAACTTCTGTTGTAAAGTAAAGCGTCAATGGCACCTCTGAGGTCGCTTCCGCTAAGTGGAATTCCATTACCGGGTCTGGAATCGTCGAGTTGCCCACGATAAAATAGTTGGTCTTGATTATCAAATAAATAGAAATCCGGAGTACAAGCTGCCTGATACGACTTTGCAGTTTCCTGACTGTCATCATACAAATAGGGAAAATCGATCTTGTGTTCCATTGCAAATTCAGTCATCAATTCGGGGGAATCTTCGGGATATTTTATAATATCATTACTGGAAATAGCCACTACACCAATTCCCTGAACGCGATAATCATTGGCGATCATAACAATTTCTGAAATGACATGCAGCACAAACGGACAATGATTACAGATAAAAATAACAAGAGTTCCCTTTGAACCTTTTAAATCTCCAAACGAATAAAAGTCATTTGAGTTGGTGTCTTTTAAGTAAAAAGTGGGAGCAATAGTTCCGAGAGGAAGCATTGTTGATTCAGTTCGTGCCATTTGATGCAAATTTGATTTTCAAAAATAGGTTTAAAAATCTGTAAATAAAAGCACAATAAAAAAATATCCAAAGAAGCAGTTAGCTGGATCAGCTTGCTTCTTTGGATACTTCTGTAAAATTTTTATATTTTTTTATGAATTAAGAAACTGAAGTAAATCTGCATTCAGTTTCTCTTTTTCTGTATAGAATAAACCGTGTGGTGCACCTTCATAAACAATATATGTATTGTTTGCGATTCCTTCAGAAGCTTTCTTAGAGGTCAGATCGATTGGTACAATTTTATCATCATCTCCGTGAATGATCAATGTAGGAACTTTTACAAAATCAAGCTCATCTCTGAAATCGGTGAAACTGAAAGATTCTGCACATTTTAAAGTTGCTCTTGGCGACGCTGCCGCACAAAGATTTCTGTAATACTCTAATAAAGAAGAACTTAGAGGCTTGTTGATAATGTTTACTCCGAAAAATGTTTTTCCAAAATTATCTATAAATGCAATTCTGTCTTCTTTAATCGCTTCTGCGGTAGTATCACTTTTTTCCCGTGGATGACCGTCCGGATTATCCGATGTTTTAAGTAAAAAAGGAACTACAGATGAGATCAAAGCTGCTTTTGTAACACCTTTTCCGCCGTGACGGCTGAAATAACGAACCACTTCACCACCACCCATAGAAAATCCTACCAGAGTTACATCTGTAAGTTCTAATTGTTCGATAATTTCCTGTAAATCATCTGCCAGAGTATCATAGTCATAGCCGTCCCAAGGTTGAGAGGATTTACCAAATCCGCGACGATCGTAGGCAATAACCCTAAAATTATTTTGCACTAAATTGTCAATCTGATATTCCCACATTTCATTAGAAAGCGGCCATCCGTGTATAAGAATTACAGGTTTTCCCTGTCCGTAATCTTTCACGTAAAGTCGTACGTTTTGAGCAGTTTCAATGTATTTGTCGGTATGTATTTGTTTCAGATTAGATTCAAAATCCTTAATCGTCATACATGCGTTTGGTTCAGTATGTTCCATTATATATATCTTTTTACGTTAGTGTCTATTTTGTGTGAGGTAAAATTAAAATATAACAGGAAGAAAAAGCTTATAGAATTAGGGTCATTAATTACAAAATTAATAGGTTTGTAAATCAAAATATATAAAATGGATTTAATCTGGAACGAGTTTGAAAGAACTGATATGCGCGTTGGAACGATTGTCGAAGTAAATGATTTTCCTGAGGCCAGAAAGCCGGCTTATCAGCTAACAATTGACTTTGGTCCTGAAATTGGAATTAGAAAATCATCGGCACAGATTACCAAAAGATATCAGAAAGAAGATTTAATCGACAGACAAATTATTGCGGTAGTCAATTTTCCAAAAAAACAAATCGGAAAATTTATGAGTGAGTGTTTGGTGCTTGGTGCAGTAGGCGAGGAGGAAGATGTCGTTTTACTTGCTCCCGATTTTAAAATTCCAAATGGTCTTCGAATTGGCTAGTTCTTGAGCTGGAGTTGATAGTTATCTTAATAGCTTGTGGAATTGTCAGTCTTAGCGTCCCGAAACTTCGGGACGCTAAGACTGAAGACCTGAAAGCCCGACTTAAATTTTTGAAATAAAGTCACGTAAAATGAGCTGACCTTCTTCCCAATACTTCAAATCAGAATCAGAATTAATATGACCTTTTTGTCCAACGTTTACAAAATCGCTTCCCCATTTTTCTGCAAAATATTTTTTTCTTTCAAATGTAGCGTAGGGATCATTTTCGCTCGCAACAACTATTGACGGAAAAGGAAGCTTGTAAATGGGCATTGGCGCAAAATTCCTGATGCACTCAGGCGTGTGCTGAGGTGAATCTACATCTGCCGGAGCCACCAGAAATGCTCCAATAATATTAGAATTCTGATTTTTTTCTGCCCAGTGCAAAACCAATGAAACCGCCAGACTGTGCGCAACTAAAATTGTGGGCTGGTTTAATTTTAAAATGTTTTCGCTTAATCTGTCCAGCCATTCTTCGCGAATAGGTTCATCCCAGTTGTCTTGTACAACCCGAATAGAGTTTTCAAATTTTTTATGCCAAAAAGTCTGCCAGTGTTTTTCTCCGGAATCTCCGAGTCCCGGAATAATTAAAAGTTGTGTCTCCATTGCCGTGGAATTTGTATTTAGTGATTATTTTTTGCGTTCGTTTAAAATACGGTTTACTTCATTAACCAAAAGCGGAAAACCGGGTTCTGTCATTCCGTGACCGTAACCGTCAAGCTCATACAATTTAGTTTGTTTATGTCCGGCCAATTTCATCATTCTGGCCATATAGGCGTTTTCTTCATAACGTCCTAACATTTCTAATTCACGATCACCGGTAATTAATAATAATGGAGGAGCATCAGCACGAACAAAATATAAAGGAGCAAATTGATCAATTGTTGGCTGTTTTTCGGGAATTCCGTTTTCTCTTCTTATTTCAAAATGTGTAATGCATTGCCCGCTAAACGGAATTAATCCGGCAATTTGGTTAGCGTCTATGTTTTCTTTTTGAAGCCATTTTTTATCCAGACCAATCATATTGGCTAAATAAGCTCCGGCAGAATGCCCAGACACAAAGATCTGTGATTTATCTCCGCCGTAATTGCTAATAGAATTGAATGCCCATGCCACAGCCGCCGCCGCATCTTCAATACATTTTTCTGCTTTTACCTTTGGCGACAATCTGTAATTTACACCAATTATGGCAAAACCTTTATTTTTTAAAGCTTCCGGAATTTCTTTATTTCCGCCCGTAAGTCCTCCGCCGTGAAACCATACGATCGTTGCAAATCCTGTTTTGTTTTTAGGATAATAAATATCCAGGACACATCTTTCATTAATATATTTATCAGATTTATTAGCCGCAGCATTATAATACTGGATATTGCTTTTGGTTTCGTATTCTGTATTCTGTGCTGTAAGTGAAATTCCGTAAAGGAAGAAAGTTAAGAGGATGATTAATTTTTTCATTTTTTAAAAGTGGAATGTTAGAAGTTAAAAGTGAATGTTATATAAAAAAATGAGTTCTAAAAAGCGTTTTACATTTTACCAATAACATCTCACAAATAAATATATAAAAAAAGTCCAAAATGCAGAACAATTTGGACTTTTACTTTATGTAAAATTTGATTTTGATTAAATGTCATCAAAGTCAATATCTGTAAAACTTGATCGTGATTCAGATTTCTCAGTAGAACTATATTCTTTTTTAAAATCTTTTTGATGTCTCTCAGAAATTACTTCTTCGCCTTTGTGGTTTAAAACATAAGAAGTCATTTCTTCCAGGATTTCTGCAAAAGCACCAAAATCTTCTTTGTATAAATAGATTTTGTGTTTTTTGAAATGAAACGAACCATCTTCTTCAGTAAATTTTTTGCTTTCAGTAATAGTGATATAATAATCATCAGCTTTGGTAGCTCTCACATCAAAGAAATAAGTTCTTCTTCCTGCTCGTAAAACTTTAGAAAAAATCTCTTCTTTTTCTAACATGTCATTTTCTCTCATAATACGTTCTATCATTTTTGGAATTAATAGTAATCAAAAATCATAAAAAATTATCTATTACGCAACAATTAAAGTAATTCTTTTTCCGAAAGTTGTTTTAAATATAACGCTGCATAATATCCCTCTTCATTTATTAATTGATTATGAGAGCCTTGTTGAATGATGCGTCCGTCTTCGAGGATGATAATTTTGTCTGCATTCTTAGCTGAAGAAACTCGGTGGCTTACAATGATCGTTGTTTTGTCTTTTGAGATTTTAAACAAATTATTCAGGATCATTTCTTCGGTTTCTGTATCTACGGCAGAAAGGCAATCATCAAAAAGTAATATAGCAGGATTTTTAATAATGGCTCTTGCGATGGAAACCCGCTGCTTTTGTCCGCCGGAAAGTGTAATTCCTCTTTCTCCTAAAATGGTGTCGTATTGTTTGTTAAATGCAATAATATTATCGTGAACCACTGCATTTTTGGCAGCGTCAAACACTTCTTCATCAGTTGCATTTTGATTTCCGAACTTAATGTTGTTTTTAATAGTATCTGAAAAAAGAAAAGCATCCTGCGGTACAATTCCGATATTATTTCGAAGATCATTCAGGTTTAAAGAGCTAATTTCATTGCCATCAATTTTAACTTCTCCATCCGTAACATCGTAAAGTCTGGAAATAAGCGAAAGAATAGTTGATTTTCCCGAACCGGTTTTTCCTAAAATCGCTAGTGTTTCTCCTTTTTTAACTGTAAAGGAAACATCTTTTAAAGCTTTAATATTCGTGTCATTATAAGTGAAAGAAACATTTTCGAAAGCAATATTTCCGTCAATTACAGAAGAGTTTTCGTTATTGTTTTTAATTTCAGGTTCAATTTTCAGAAATTCATTCAGACGTTTTTGAGAAGCTTCTGCTTCCTGAACCATCGAAGAAACCCATCCTAAAGACGCCACCGGCCAGGTCAGCATATTGACATACAATATAAACTCGGCGATGGTACCGATGTTTGGGATGGTGCCGTTAATATACATTACGCCTCCAAAATAAATAACCACTAGATTACTGATTCCGATGAGGGCAATCATCAAGGGACCGAATAAAGATTGCACTCTTGCCAGACTTAAACTTTTACGTTTACTTTCTTCTGCAAGACTGACCATATTATTTTGATGTTGATTTTCTAATGAATACGCTTTGATGACCCGAATTCCCGAAAAGATTTCCTGGGTAAAGCTAGAAACTTTAGACAAATATTGCTGGAAAGTGGTGCTTCGTTTATTAATTTCAGAACTTAATTTGAAAATACAGTAAGAAAGAACCGGCAATGGCAATATGGTATATAAGGTAAGTCTCGGCGATACATTATACATATATAATATAACGATCGCAAACCGAATAAATGTATTAATAGTATACATTACCGCAGGGCCAACATACATTCTGACCTTTGAAACGTCCTCGCTGATTCGATTCATCAAATCTCCCGTTCGGTTTTGTTTGTAGAAATTTTGCGAAAGATTTTCATACTGACGGAAAACTTCATTCTTTAAATCAAACTCTATATGACGGGACATTACAATTAAAGTCTGACGCATTAAGAAAGTCAGAAAGCCCGCTACAATCGTTGTTCCTATGATTAATAGAACGTTATGAATTAAATCCTGTCGAAATGCGGCAATTACTACCTCAGATTTTTGGTCTGCAGCTGATAATTTATCGAAATTTTCAATAGCATTCAGTGACTTACTAATGAGCTTTGGAGTAAATAAAGAAAATATTTGTGCGATTATGGTTATTAAAATACCAAGTGAAAAACTGTATTTATATTTGATGAAATATTTGTTTAAATAGCTTAATTCTTTCATTTTTTTAAGAAATCTTATATTGAATTGTTTTGTATTTAAGAATTATTATTAAATAAAATTATAATAATTTGCGATTTAATCAAAACAATTGGATTGTAATATTGTTATTTTAAAGATAAAAAATTAGCACATGTGTATTTTTTAATTATGTTTGAGAAGTCTTTTTGACAAATTCATAATTTTAACTAATTTATACTAGCGCTATGGATGCAACTTTTGCAACTGGAAAAGAACTTCAAAAAATGGATCCTGTTTTTGGTCAGTTATCTTTTGACGATCACGAACAAATTGTATTTTGCAATGACAAAGATACAGGTTTAAAAGCAATTATCGGTATTCATAATTCGGTTATGGGACCAGCTTTAGGAGGAACCAGAATGTGGAATTACAACACAGAATGGGAAGCTTTAAATGATGTTTTACGTCTTTCGAGAGGTATGACTTTTAAATCTGCCATTACCGGACTTAATATTGGAGGAGGTAAAGCGGTTATTATTGGTGATGCAAAAACCCAGAAAACTCCTGAGTTAATGCGTAAATTTGGTGAATTTGTACACTCATTAAGCGGAAGATATATTACTGCAGAAGATGTCGGAATGGAGACAAAAGACATGGATACTGTAAGAGATGTTACACCTTATGTGACGGGTATTTCTGAGGAAAGAGGTGGTTCAGGAAATCCTTCTCCTGTTACGGCGTATGGTGTTTACTTAGGAATGAAAGCAGCTGCTAAAAGTCAGTTTGGTTCTGATATTTTAGAAGGTAAAAAAGTTTTGGTTCAGGGAATCGGACATGTGGGTGAGACTTTGGTTGAATATTTAACTAAAGAAGGAGCACAGGTAACGATTACAGATATTAATGAAGAAAAATTATATCAGGTTGCTTCAAAATACAATGCAACAATTTATACCGGAGAAGATTTATATACTGCAGATGTAGACATCTATGCGCCATGTGCAATGGGAGCGACTATTAATGATGCTACTATTGAAAAAATTAAAGCTAAAGTAATTGCAGGTGCGGCCAACAATCAGTTAGCAGACGAGAATGTTCACGGTACGAGATTAACAGAAAGAGGAATTTTATACGCTCCTGATTTCCTGATTAACGCTGGTGGAATTATCAATGTTTACGCTGAATTGGCAAACTATGGTAAAGCTGAAATCATGACTAAAACCGAAAACATCTACAATACTACTTTGGAGATTATCGATTTTGCAGCAAAAAACAACATGACTACTCATAAAGCGGCTCTTACAATTGCTCAAAACCGTATTGATCAAAGAAGAATCGAGAACAGAAAATAATATTCTTTAAGGAATATTTACTGTTCGTTTATATAAAATTGGCCTCCGTTTGCAGATAATCTGTAAACGGAGGTTTCTTTTTTGATGAATGCTGAAAAACTGTGGCTAAAAGCAGTCACTTTTTTAGGAATTTATTTTAATATACGCATAAAAGTTATACTTTTGCAGACTAATTTTTAAATGTTCTTACAAGGTGGTAAACAGAAGACACATACGCGTTAAAGTAATGCAATCCATTTATGCAATGCACCAAAGCGGTTCTGATAATATGGAAAAAGAGGAAAAATTTCTTTTTTACAGCATTGACAATATTCAGGACTTATACCTTATAATGCTTTCTTCATTGATAGAAATCTGTAAAAAAGAATCTGTTTTTTTACATCTGTCAAGTAAAAAACATCTTGCTACTGCAGCAGAACGTAATCCAAACCAAAAATTTGTAAACAATAAGATTTTTCAGCTTCTTGCCGAAAGCAATTCTCTTAGTATTGCTTTAGAAAATCGTAAAATCAATAATTGGTCTTTAAATGATGATTATATCATTTTGCTTTTAAATGATGTTAAATCAAGCGATTTGTATAAAAAATACATGAGCAATGATGTGAATACATTTGAAGAAGACAGACAATTTATAATTGACTTATTTTCGGATGTAATTGTTCCGAATGATAAATTATACGAATATTTAGAGGATGACAAATTAACCTGGGTTGATGATATTCCAGTGGTAAACACGCATATCATCAAACAGCTAAAAGCCATCAAAACACAGGATCCGGACGACTTTAGAGTGCCAAGATTGTATAAAGATGTAGAGGATAAAGATTTTGCTAAAGATTTATTTAGAAGAACGGTTTTAAATGAAACTGCTTTCGCTAAAGAATACGAAGACAAAACACCAAACTGGGACAGCGATCGTATTGCCGAAATTGATACAATTATTTTGAAAATGGCCATTTGCGAGTTTTTAAAATTCCCGTCGATTCCGGTAAAAGTAACTCTTAACGAATATTTAGAGATTGCTAAAGAATATTCTACTCCAAAAAGCAGTATTTTTATCAACGGAATTTTAGATAATCTCGTTAAAGAATTAACGGCCAATAAAAAGATGGTAAAAGTAGGAAGAGGGTTAATGTAAAAATCTAAAATTCTTATCTAGGAAAAAAATATTAAATATAAATCCAAAAACTAAATTAAATTATGGGACAATTTACTCAATTTGCGCCATTCGTTTTAATGTTTGTAGTAATCTATTTCTTCATGATTAGACCACAACAAAAAAGAGCTAAAAACGAAAAAGAATTTGAAAGCGGCCTGAAAGTAGGAGACAGAATAGTAACAAAAAGTGGTTTTCACGGTAAAGTGGTTGAGCTTGCAGAAACTACAGTTATTATTGAAACAATGTCAGGAAAATTAAAATTAGAGCGTTCGGCAATTTCTTTAGAGATGAGTGCTGCTTTAAATAAGAAAGCATAATTTTTATAAGATTATAAATAAATTTAAAAATCCCAAATTCTATATTTAGAATTTGGGATTTTTCTTTTAAAATAGTTTTTTGATCATTGATTAGTTCCTCACAAAAAAACCTTTGTCAAAGTTTTAAACTTTGACAAAGGCTGCTTATAGCTTGGAATTGGAATTAAAAAATTCGAATTTCTATATTTTATCTATATTTATCATTTAAACCAACATTTCCCAAAATCATAGGAATCACTTTTTCCATTCTGGAAAGTTTCGTTTTTTCCTGTTTGGCGCTTTCAATATATTCCAGAAACTCATATTGTTTATAAGGAGAAAATTTCTGAAATGCTTCCGCTAAAGCTGGATTCTCGATCATTTCTTTTTCCAAAATGGCAGAAACAATGGCTTCTTTTTTTGATTTTCGAATTACTTTCCCCTGCTTTTCGTTTTCAATCGCTTCCAGAATATATTCTATAACTTCTTTTTCATTAATCTCTTCTTTAGAGGTAAAACGCCATTGACGAAGTGATTTAGTTAAGTTTTCCTGAGCATTGATCAGTTTCTTTTTTTCATCTTTTAGAAATACTCCATTTAAGAACCAAATGGCAAAATAATCTTTAAATCCGCCAAGTCCAATAACATTTTTTTTGTTGTAAACATAAACTGGGCCACCCCATTTGATGGTTTCAGTCAGTTCGGTTTTGTCGATAATAGATTTTAAGAAAAGTAATTCTTCTGCCCATTTATCGCCGTATTTCCAAATGCCTTTATTTTCGGATTTCGATTCCAATTACTTTCTTGATTTAGGTTTTTCTGCAGAGGAGAAAATTCCGGGAATTGCAGTAAGTTCTGCAATTTTTACAATAACTTCAGTTGCTTTCTGCATGCTTTCTGCGGGAACATATTCGTATTTTCCATGGAAATTATGACCACCCGCAAAAATGTTCGGACAAGGTAATCCCATGAACGACAATTGAGAACCGTCTGTTCCGCCGCGAATTGGTTTTATAATTGGTTTTATGTTCAATTCTCTCATTGCTTTTTCGGCAATATCAACAATATGTTTTACAGGCAGAACCTTTTCTTTCATATTATAGTACTGATCCTTTACTTCGGCAATCACAATATCTTCACCAAATTTCTTTGCAAATTTTTTATTGAACTGTCTTGCAATTTTAAGAACAAGCTCTTTTCGTTTTTCAAACTTCTTCTTGTTATGATCACGGATTATCAGCTCCAAAACGGTTTCCTCAATGTTACCTTTTATATGATGAACATGAAAAAAACCTTCATAACCTTTAGTTTCCTGAGGTGTTTCTCCCTTTGGAAGTTCGTTAATAAATTCGTTAGCAAGAAGCATAGAATTAATCATCTTACCTTTTGCATAACCTGGATGAACACTTTTTCCTTTAAAAGTAATTTTAGCGCCGGCAGCATTGAAGTTTTCATATTCCAGTTCGCCAATCTGACTTCCATCCATCGTATATGCCCATTGTGCACCAAATTTCTCTACATCAAAATGATGTGCACCACGACCGATTTCTTCATCCGGAGTAAAACCAATTCTGATTTTCCCATGTTTAATTTCCGGATGCTGAATCAAATATTCCATTGCAGAAACAATTTCTGTAATTCCGGCTTTATCATCTGCACCTAAAAGAGTTGTTCCGTCGGTTGTAATAATGGTCTGCCCTTTATAGAGTAATAAATCTTTAAAATAATCCGGAGATAAAATAATGTTTTTCTCAGCATTCAGAACAATATCTTTTCCATCGTAATGGGTTACAATTTGTGGTTTTACATTTGCACCGCTAAAATCCGGTGAAGTATCAAAATGAGAAACAAAACCAATTGTCGGCACTTCATGATCTACATTACTGGGAAGAGTAGCCATAATATAAGCTTTGTCGTCAATGGTTACTTCATCAAGACCAATTGCTTTTAGTTCTTCAACTAATTTGTTGGCCAGATTCCACTGTTTTTGAGTACTTGGTGTTGTTTGAGAATTTGGATCCGATTCAGTATCTATTGTTACATAACTAATAAAACGATCTATAATATGTTGCATTTTTTTGAATTTTTAGCAAATATAGAAAAATTTTTCTGCGTGATAATTTAGCTTCCTATATCCGAGTGAATTAAAAAAGGGACTCTGAACAGAATCCCTTTATAGTTTTATAAGATTATTATTTGCTTTTTACGCATCTAAAACCGACATGATTGGCGGCAGATCTGATTTCTCCTTTTCCTCTCGTCCCCACCATGTATCTGGTGCAATATTGATCTGTGCAGAGAAAAGAGCCGCCGCGGTGCACACGCTTAATCTGTGTTGGATCGTTTGGATCATTATAAGCACCCGGGCCCTGCGGGTTTTTTGTGACCTTGCCGCTTTCTGCTAAAGATTTGTAATAATCGACGCTGTACCAGTCATGAATCCACTCCCATACGTTTCCGCCAATGTCATAAAGCCCGTACGGATTTGGAGTATATTGCGCTGTCGGAGCGATTCCTTTAAAGCCGTCTTCACCCGTGTCGCCATCTTTTATTGGAAAATGCCCCTGATAAATGTTAGCCTGAAATTTTCCTTTAGGTTTTAAATCATTGCCCCACGCATATAGATTTCCGGATTTTCCGCCTCTTGCAGCAAATTCCCATTCGGCTTCGGTGGGAAGTCTTTTTCCTGCCCATTTTGCATAGGCTTCAGCATCTTCATAAACAACATGAACAACCGGATATTTTTCTTTTCCTTTAATGGTACTTTGCGGTCCTTCAGGGTGTTTCCAGTCGGCACCGGGTTCATAACGCCACCATTGCAGAAAATCATTAAGATTAACGGCAGAGGGAGTAGGAGTAAAAACTACAGAACCCGTAATTAAATCTGCTTCGCTTGCAGTAGGAAATTCTTCCTTGGTAGGCTTTTGTTCTGCAACCGTTATATAGCCAGTAGCTTTTACAAATTTTTCAAACTGTTCATTCGTTACTTCGGTTTCATCCATATAATAACCGTCGACATATACACGATGAACAGGAGCTGCATCTTTAGTTACACCTTTTATGCTGCACAAACTTTCGTCTTCGACATTTGAACCCATGGAAAACTCACCACCCGGAATCCAGACCATTCCTTCCGGAGCTTTTTCCGCTGGTTTAAATTTATTTTCAATTGTTGGTTTAAATTCAGATTCTCCGTTGGTCGGGATATCATGACATTCTATCGCTGCTACCGCTGCTTTTTGTTCTGTTACTGAAAATCGGTTGTAACTGTAAGCAATTGAAATGATGGATATGGTAAGCAATGCCAAAATCCAAAATGGTTTGTTTTTCATGGTTTGTTATTTAAAACGACATAATTGATTGTCTATAGCGGATATAAAATTATAAAAAATTAACTTAACTATACTAAACTTGTAGAGTTAAAAGATTTGAATTATTTTTTATCTTCTTCCACCATAACCACTTCATACTTATTTTTGCCATCAACCTGCACGGGTTGATAGTAAGTTTCTCCAAATTTGATGTATTTTACATCTCCAACTGTAACTTCTTTACCACCGTCCGGTAAATTATCTACCAACGTTCCGGCCGTTGGCGGTACGACTTTGTATGAGTTACCCTCTTTTTCATAATAGGTACCGCCGTAGTAATAATTATTTACCGTACCCGTATTAACGGTTTGTGCGCCACCCGGAATACTATTTACGGTTCCTCCAACCGGAGCAGGAACAACCTGATAACCGCCATTGCTTGGCGCATACCAAACGCCCTGATCATAATGATATTGCGTGCTTTCTACGCTTACGACGATAGCAGTCACAGCTAAAGTTGCCACAAAAAAGCCCCACGGATGCCAGACCGGCCCCCAATAGTAAGGTCTGTAAGGATGATAATAATACGGATGAAAAGTGTTATACCGGTAACCGCCATACACATAAGGAGGTCGCGTATAAATAACTGTATTTCTTCTCACAATTGTATTTCGATTGTAATTGATGTTGATGTCACGATTTCTGTTTATATTATTGTTTCTGGTCTGACCGCTAATATTGGTATTTCTGTTGCTTATATTATTTCTGTTGATAGTATTAGAATTTCTGTTGACAGTATTGGTTCTGTTGTTACTATTTGAATTATTGTAAGACCTGTTGATTTTGGTTCCCGAATTGTTAGATCCTGGTCGTGTCGTTACAGTAGGTGCTGCTTCTCTGGTCTGTCTCATTTGAGATGTGCCTGCTGTTCTGTGCATACCCCCGCCACCGGCTCCGTGAAAACCTCCTCGTCCACGTTGTGCAAAACTGTTAATTGAAAGTAAAAAAAACAATCCGGCAAACCAGAGTGCTGGGATTTTTGTTATTGCTGATTCTAAATTTTTCATATTCAGGGTTTTAGTTGTATAAAGTTATAAAAAAAAGATTTACATGCTAAATTTAATTAGGTTTGAATGACATTATAGCGTGTGGTCTTATTACACTGAAATTTCTAATTAAATTGAGGATTTCTGTTTTTTTAACTCTCTCAAAATTAGCTATTATGTAAACGAAGTAGGAAGACTGAAAGATCTAAAATGGTTTCATTTTAGAATTTGCAACGCAAAAAGGGGAGTAAAATCATCTTCAGGTTATTCTTTTACTTTATAACAGCAATTTTTTTTAGAATCAGGGTTATTTAGGAATTGAACAAAATTGAAATTATTTGTTTTCGTAAAAAAGCACCTTTTTAAACTATAATATTTAAATTTGCATCCGAAAATAACAACACAACTCTTATGTATAAATTGATAATTCGTCCGATACTTTTTTGGTTTGATCCTGAAGAAGTGCATTACTTTACTTTTTCATTTGTAAAATTCATTTCAAAAATACCTGGCGTTTCCTCACTTATAAGATCAATTTATGAAGTAAAAGATACACGATTAGAAAGAGAAGTTTTCGGAATTAAATTTAAAAATCCTGTCGGACTTGCTGCAGGTTTTGATAAAGATGCCAAGTTATATAAAGAGTTAAGTGATTTTGGTTTTGGTTTTATCGAAATAGGAACTGTTACACCTTTCGGACAGGAAGGTAATCCTAAGAAACGATTATTTCGCTTAAAAGAAGATCATGCAATTATCAACCGAATGGGGTTTAATAATGGCGGAGTTCTCGAAGCTGTTGAACGTTTAAAAAAGAATTCAGGCGTCTTAATAGGAGGAAATATCGGAAAGAATAAAGTAACAGATAACGAAGATGCAGTTAAGGATTACATCATTTGTTTTGATGCACTTTTTAATCATGTTGATTATTTTGTCGTAAATGTAAGTTCTCCTAATACGCCTAATTTGAGAGCTTTGCAAGATAAAGAACCTTTGACCGCTTTATTGCAGACATTGCAAAACAGAAATGTTGAAAAACAAAAAACAAGCACTCAGAAAGTAAAACCGATTTTATTGAAAATTGCTCCGGATTTAACTGACGAGCAATTATTAGATATTATTGATATTATAAAAACAACTCAAATTGCGGGTGTAATTGCCACTAATACAACAATTTCAAGAGACGGACTTCAATCTGTTAACCAGTCAGAAACAGGAGGTTTGTCCGGAAAACCATTAACCAAACGTTCTACAGAGGTAATTCGTTTTCTTTCTGAAAAAAGTAACAAAGCTTTTCCAATTATTGGAGTGGGAGGAATTCATTCTGCAGATGATGCAATTGAAAAACTAAATGCAGGAGCCAGTTTAGTGCAGTTGTATACCGGTTTTATTTATGAAGGTCCTGCTTTGATAAAGGCAATTAATAAAAAGCTTTTAGGGCAACTGTAAAAGCGCCTGAAGTATAAAACCAATTCCTATTGCAATTCCGAAACTAATCAGGGTTCCGATCATGACATATTCGGTCAGTTTTCTGTCTTTGGCTTCTTTTAAATCTCCGAACCTAAAAATAGATTTGGCTGCCAGAAGAAATCCTACGGCTTCAAAATGAGCCGTTAATATAAACAGAACAACCAGCAGACGTTCTAAAATGCCAATGTAGTTACCTGCACTGGCCAGCGAATTATCCTTATGACTGTCCTGACTTTCGGGACTCCAGATCGATATTATGGTTTTAATAAAAATGGAGGAAGGTTTTGTTACGAGTAAAAATCCGGTTAGTAAAATCCAGAATTCGTTATTAATCCAAAAAGGAATTATAACGGTGTTTTGATATAGAAGTACGACGCCTGCTAAAATTAAAACATGAGCAATCTGGTCGACAACAAACCAGGTACGTTTTGTAGTGTCTTTTTGAAAGTTGAGTTTAATTAAATCTACGATACCGTGCGTTATGGCAATTAAGATGGCATATGGAATAAAACTGATCTCTCCCGCCAGAATTGCAGCTAAAACTCCGTGAAGAAAAATATGCACATATAAATAAATACTTTTATGTTTTTTAATTTCTTTATGGGCCACCCATGAATTAGGCTGCCAGATAAAATCTCCAAGTAAATGGGCAAGAAGCAGTTTTATAAATAAAATCATGAGACTCTAAGTTGTTTTATTTGTGTTCTAAAATATCGATCTAACTGCAGCACCAAATCAAACTGGGCCCGTTTTTGCCTTCTGCTTACCGCAGCCTGGTTAATGCCTAATTTTCGTCCTAAATCCTCTTGCGATACTGTCGGATTTTCAATTGCAGTGGCCACAAATTCTGCCGATTGTACAAGCCAGCTATCCATAAAAGTAAGAGCCAGTTGTAACATTAAATTCAGTTTTTCGTCAAAATCCTTATCACCGGTTCGTAGGGCTAAAGTAACTTTCTGTTTTTTTAAAGTTTCAAACAATTCACCGGAATTAATAAAAGCGGAACCATTACTTTCAGAAATTTTTTCGGCATTATGGGTTTTATCTCCAAAGCCAATACTCATTCTTGCGTCTGATTTCATTGCGCGTAAATGGGCTTTTACCAAAATAGCGGTCAATAAGGCATCTTCGGGATTTTTAACTTCAATCTGAAATTCATCCCCACGATACACTTCCCATTCAATTGGTGTTTTACCCAATGGAGCAAGTATTTTTTTTAAATCCTCGACCCAATGTGCAGATTCCTGTTTTCTTGATCCGATAATATCTCCTGTAATGATGCTGGTCATAATCAAATATAATTAAAAAATAATAAACTTTCTATTACAAATATAAGTAATTAAATTTTTTATTACGCTTTTAGGTAATATTTTGTTTTATTACCTATTTTGGTAATGTAAAGTGCTATTACAATATATTGTAATAATTGTTTCAACTAAAATTATTTTTTATATCTATAAAAAAGAAACTAACTTAGCCATTACAAAAGAGTAAGCTTTGCGTAAAGAAATCAAAATTATTGAATGTCCCAGAGATGCTATGCAGGGGATTCGGGATTATATTCCCACAAAAAATAAAGTTTCCTATATACAGGCCTTGCTTCGCGTAGGGTTTGATACAATCGATTTTGGAAGTTTTGTTTCCCCAAAAGCTATTCCGCAAATGCAGGATACCGCTGCCGTTCTGGAACAACTTGATTTATCTCAGACAACCAGTAAATTACTTTCTATTATTGCTAATACGCAAGGAGCAGTAACCGCTGCAGATTATGCCCAAATACAATATTTAGGTTTTCCATTTTCTATCTCCGAAAATTTTCAAATGCGTAATACGCACAAAACTATTGCGCAGTCTTTAATAACACTTGAAGAAATTCTGGAAGTAGCCGATAAAAAAAATAAAGAAGTAGTGACGTATCTCTCAATGGGCTTTGGTAATCCTTACGGCGATCCGTGGAATGTGCAGATAGTAGGGGAGTGGACAGAGAAATTGTCCGGAATGGGTGTCAGGATTTTATCGCTTTCCGATACCGTGGGAACGTCAACACCTGAAGTTATTACGTATTTGTTTTCAGAATTAATTCCTAAATATAAAAATATTGAGTTTGGCGCACATCTGCACACAACGCCAGAAAGCTGGTTCGAAAAAATAGATGCAGCAGCCAAGGCGGGATGTACGCGTTTTGATGGCGCTATCCAGGGTTTCGGTGGTTGTCCAATGGCAACAGATAAATTAACGGGAAATATGCCAACAGAAAAACTGATTTCATATTTTACAGCCCATAAAAAAAATACAGAATTAAATTCTCTAAGCTTTGAAAGCGCCTATAACGAAGCTTCCAAATTGTTTCAAAAGTTTCATTAAAAAAGATATATTTTCTTACCTTTGATGATGATTGTAAACATTTCGCGTTACATTTAGTATTCAGATAAATATTGATATGAAATCAAGCCCTCCCCATAAAATAGTCAGCTTAATGCTTTTTGCTTTTTTATTTTTCTCCTGTTCGAGCGATTTAGATTTCGATCAGATTAATGATCTTAAACTGGAGCCGGCCGTAGTGGCAAATCTGGCGTATTTTGATATTCCTGCCAACAAACTTATAGACGATGGCGAAAATCACGTAATATCTGATATAAGAGGATTTGATGTTTTTAAAGATAAATTTTTTACCAATCGCTTACAGAAGGCAGAATTTAATTTTGAAATAGAAAATACGATCAATCGCACTTTTGTAGTAAATCTGCTTTTGCTAAATGCAGATAATCAGGTTTTAGAAACTATATCGTACACCGTTCCGGCTTACACAAGCGGTACTAATATTATTAAATATCCAACAGAAGTTTTTGAAAATCAGCGTTTAGAGCTTTTAAAGCAAACTGTAAACATTGGTTTTGTTGTCATGATTGCTTCCGGAGATCCTTTAAATAATGCAAGCATAGGAAACCTCAAATTAAGATCAAGTGCAACAGCTTATTTAATAATAGGATGAGAAAAGTATATCTAATTCTCAGCTTCATCATTCAGCTCTCCTGTTTGTCTCAAAATAAAGAAGTGCTGTATAACTTTACCTCTGTCCCGCAATCTTTACTAGTAAATCCGGGAGCCGATGTATCGTATAAATTTTATTTTGGTTTCCCTGTCTTATCCGGAATTTCAGCGAATTTGGGTTCAAACAGCTTCTCGGCTTATGATCTCTTTGCGGATAATGGTGTAGACTTTAACCAAAAAGTTAGAAATGTAATTGGTAAAACTTCTGCAAATGACAAAGTAGTAACCAATCAGCAACTGGAAATATTTTCAGGAGGATTCAGAATTGGCGGAAGAGAAAGCCGTTCGTATATATCATTTGGTTTGTATCAGGAATTTGACTTTTTCATGTTTGTTCCTAAAGATCCTGCCTTATTAGCTTTAAATGGAAACAAGAATTATATCGGAAAATCTTTTAATCTGGGTGATCTGAGTATGAAAGCTGAGGTTTTATCGGTCTGGCATGTCGGATTTCATAAAAAAGTAAATGAAAAACTCGTGTACGGAGGACGTGCTAAAATTTATTCGAGTGGCGCCAATGCAACTTCTACCAAAAACTCGGGTTATATTTATACAGCTGAAAGTGCAAATCCTAATTTTTACAATCAGACTATTTCATCAAATTTAGAACTTAAAACTTCAGGAATTTCTAAGTTTACCAAAGATGAATATGACGGAAATGTAGTCAGTGATATCGTCAATAATACTTTCCTAAACGGAAGCTTAGGACTCGGAGTCGATGCCGGTATTACCTATTATTTTAAAGACAATTTACAATTTACCGCCAGTATAATAGACTTAGGCTTTGTCAGACAAACCAAAGATATTGAAACCCTAACTTATAAAGGAACATACAGATACGACGGTGCCAATCCGGATTTTATGGGAAATGATGATCCGGAAAACGTTTTTGATGAATTTGAAAAAGCCATTCCGCGAGACACACTTTATAATAAATACACCACCTGGAGACCGACAAAGTTTTATTCATCAATGCAATATTCATTTGGCGAAGCCCGCCCCGACGATGCTTGCAATTGTCGCGGTACGAGCGATAAATATTATAAAAATGCAGTAGGAGGGCAGCTCTTCCTCATGTCGGCGCCACGATCTCCACTGGTTGCACTAACGGCATTTTATAAAAGAAATATTTTCAAGAAATTAGATTTTAAAGCAACATACACCGTTGATACATTTTCCAGTACAAACATTGGTCTGGGACTTGCCGGCACAATCGGTTCGGTCAATCTCTACGCAATGGTAAATAATGTATTAGAATACAGGGATTTATCAAAAGCCAATAGCGCGGGCTTTCAACTCGGAATCAATTTTGTTTTTCAGGATAAACGAGAGTAGAATCTATTTTCAGCTGTAGATTTCAGGCAATCGGGCCAAAACACTTTCTTCAGGATTTAAAAAGAGCTTCCGTTCGTGGCATTTTTAAATCAGAAAAAATGTTTTTTGTCTTTTCGTGGCTTTCCATTTCCATCTGGTCTGTAAATTCAGGTTTGCAGTTCAAATTCCCTTTTTCAGCAAGAGATTAAATAATTTTAATTTATATTTTTCAACACCAAATATTTAAATGAGCAACTTAGTTTCGTTGTTAAAACATTAAATTTATTTGTCCGTTTTTTCGGCTAAATATAAATTTATGAATAGGTTAGTATTCAAGTTAGCAATTTAATCACTATATTTGCACGCAATTCAACTAGAAATTGCAACATGATAGCACACAACTCCAAGATTATCGGCGAAGGTTTAACTTACGACGATGTATTATTAGTACCTAACTACTCGAATGTGCTTCCCCGCGAAGTGAGTATCAAATCAAAATTCTCAAGAAACATTACTTTAAACGTTCCGATTGTATCTGCTGCTATGGATACAGTTACAGAAAGTGCAATGGCAATCGCTATGGCACAGGAAGGCGGAATTGGTGTTTTACATAAAAATATGACAATCGAACAACAAGCCGGAAAAGTTCGAAAAGTAAAACGTGCAGAAGCCGGAATGATTATCGATCCGGTAACTTTACCATTATCTTCCACTATTGCAGATGCAAAAAATGCAATGAAGGAATTCGGAATCGGCGGAATCCCAATCGTTGACGAAAATAAAATCTTAAAAGGAATTGTAACCAATCGCGATTTACGTTTTGAGAAAAACGGAGCAAGACCAATTGTCGAGGTTATGACAAAAGAAAATTTAGTAACTGTTGCCGAAGGAACTTCTCTAGAGCAGGCAGAAGTGGTTCTCCAAGGTCATAAAATCGAAAAATTACCGGTTGTAAACGATAAAAACGAATTAGTTGGCCTAATTACCTTTAGAGATATTACAAAATTAACTCAAAAACCAATCGCTAACAAAGACAGTTTTGGTCGTTTAAGAGTGGCGGCTGCAATTGGAGTTACGGGAGACGCAGTACAAAGAGCAGAAGCTTTAGTAAATGCGGGTGTTGATGCAATTATTATTGATACAGCGCACGGACATACCGAAGGTGTTGTAAACACACTAAAAGAAGTAAAATCTAAATTCCCTCAAATAGATGTTATTGTTGGAAATATCGCAACACCGGAAGCTGCCAAATATTTGGTAGAAAATGGTGCAGATGGTGTAAAAGTTGGAATCGGACCGGGTTCTATTTGTACAACCCGTATTGTTGCAGGTGTTGGTTTTCCTCAGTTTTCTGCAGTTCTGGAAGTAGCTGCAGCTATTAAAGGAACAGGAGTTCCTGTAATTGCAGACGGTGGAATTCGCTACACTGGAGATATTCCTAAAGCAATCGCTGCGGGTGCCGACTGTGTCATGTTAGGTTCATTATTGGCCGGAACAAAAGAATCTCCTGGTGAAACTATTATTTTTGAAGGAAGAAAATTTAAATCCTATCGTGGAATGGGTTCTGTTGAAGCCATGCAAACAGGGTCTAAGGATCGTTATTTCCAGGATGTTGAAGACGACGTTAAAAAATTAGTTCCGGAAGGAATTGTGGGTCGTGTTCCTTACAAAGGAGAATTAAACGAAAGCATGCTTCAGTTCATTGGCGGTCTTCGCGCTGGAATGGGGTATTGTGGTTCAAAAGATATTCCAACTTTACAGGAATCCGGGCGTTTTGTAAGAATTACATCAAGCGGAATCACTGAAAGTCATCCACATAATGTTACGATTACAAAAGAAGCTCCAAATTATTCCAGATAATTAGTATTTCTATTATATAAAAAAGGCGTTAGATTTAGTTACGCCTTTTTTTATTTTATTTAGTAATTCCGGCAGTTTGTTTGATCTTGCTTATAGACTTTAATTTAATTCCCAATTCATCTTGTTTCACATTAAACAACAGCTCTAAATCTAAACTGTTCTCAGAGGCATAGTTATTCGGAATATCGTAAATTAATTTTCCCGTTCCTGTACCGGAAGCCGTGATATTGTTAAGACTTTCAGAGCTAACATTAGCAGTGTAGGCCTGAGTAATGTCAAAGTAGGCGTTGGTGCCTGTTATATTTTTTAATTTATAAATGGTAGTGATCATCATATCAATATTCAGTGCTCCAACCGGAATGTTGATTGGACTTTCCTGAGAAAAAGATTCTCCGATTTTTAATTTTTTTTCCGGAAGGGCAATCTGCGCAAATGAACTTTGTACAGTTTGGAATATACTGTTTTTAAAAGTCTCATCCATATCCTTTGCCACGATTGAATCTAATTTTGGAAGACCTGATACAGAGCCTTTTCCGTAAATTAGAGTACCTTTTGGAATTATAGTATTTCCATTCGTATCTAAAGTTTTCAGATATTCTATTACAACAGGGAAATTTCCCTCAGCATTAGTTTTACCAGTCTTTAACACTGATTCCACCAAACTTGTATTTTTGGTAATAGTTGGATTTTTAACACCACTATCTGTTATAGTTTTGATCAGCTCATCAGAACCTTCATAAGTAAGTTCATATTCTGACGAACTTGCCATAGTTTGATTGTAGTTGGTCTGTGGTTTAAAATGTATTTTAAAATCTAAAATTTGATTTGACTGACCGTAGTTTAAATAAGAAATAGAAGTGAAAAGAAGGAAGAAAAGCTTTTTCATGGATTTTGTATGATTTTTTCTCTAACTAAAGTAATAATTTAAAACGACTTTATGGCCCTAAGACAGTTTTCTTTAAATAGGAAATTCAAAATTTATTTGTACTAAGATCTGCTGTTTAAAATATCCTCGGCTACAATATCAGAATGTAATAAATCTTCCATTTTTTTGGTCATACGTTGCGCTTCTAAAGCGTAATCAAACATCTTTTTTTCGTAGTTGTCAATAGCTTCCTGTATCGTATTAAATTTTCCATTTGTCAGGTTTTCAGTTAAATGGAAGGCATCATATAAGCCCATATTTACCCCTTCTCCGGCAAATGGCGGCATTAAATGAGCTGCATCGCCAACCAGGGTTATATTTGAATGTTGTTTCCACGGTTCCTCCAGTGAAAATAATCGCAAAGGCAGGCCGGAAAAATCTGTCGCAGCGGCAAAGAATTTTTTATAATCTTCTCCCCAGTTTTTAAAAGTTTCATTCAAAAAAGAAATCACAGATTGGTCCTCTTCAAATTCTATTCCATGATTCGAAATCCAGTTCTCATCCGCTTTAAATGAAACTCCAAAATGTATAGAACCATCACGCATGGTGTGTGTATAAAACATTTTCTGTTCTCCCATTGCCATCGCATTTCCATTTCCGAATTTCAGTTTAAATTCAGGATAATCCAGATCCGGATTTGTAATTTCTCCCTGTATTATATAAGTTCCCGAGAGCTTTGGTTCCTGATCGGTCACAAATTTTCTTGCGTTCGAACGGCCACCGTTTGCTACTATAACAAAATCAGCAATTGTTCTGGTTCCATTTTTAAATTCTAAAACATACTGGTCTTCAGTTTTTTCAATATTAGTTAACTGACTGTCCCACACCACTGTATTCTCTTCAAGATGATCCAGCATAATTTTCCTTAAATCATTGCGGTCAATTTCCGGACGTGAAAAAGCATTCGTTTCATCCGGCATTTCATCAGAAGTAATATTTCCGTCGATGTCTGCCATTTTTTCTCCGGTTGGTCGGGCATATTTGTAAAATTCCTCCATTAATCCCGCTTTCTGGATCGCGTACTGCCCGGAATCTGAATGTATATCCAGAGTTCCGCCCGAAGTTCTTGCTTCTGCGTTAATGTCCCGCTCGTAAACTGTGACATCGGCACCGTTAATTTGTAGAATTCTGGCAGTCGTAAGACCCACCGGGCCACCACCGATGATGGCAATTTTTTTGTTTTCTATAATGGAAGTTTTCATAGTTTTTGAAATTTACAGGATTGAGTTTAATATTGAAATAGAATTTATTTGAACGGTTACGGAGTCAAAGCTTTTAAAACAAGATTAAAAGCTTCATTTTTAATTTGTTCAGTGAACTTAAAAGGTTTTCCCGACATGGATTTTCCTTCTCTGTGAAGTTCCAGAAGAGAGTATAGAGATCCGTAAGCGATGCTCCAAAAAACTTCAAAAGTAACCGGCACAACTTCTTTTTGTTCAATAGCCCTCATCATAAATTGTGACATTGTCTTTTTAAAATCTCCAGTTATTTCGGCTACAATTGCATCGCCATGTGTAGATTGTTTCAGGATTTCAAAACAAATAGCCTGCTGTGTAAAATTTAAAGTAAAGTGAATACGATTTTCCCATTGCTTTTTAAGACCATCTTTAAAAGACATATCTGCAGAAAATCCATCGAGCATTTTATTAAAAAAATCACGGCCAATTTCAATTCCGACTTTTCTAATTAAATCTTCCTTATCAGAATAATAGATGTACAGGGTTGCGACAGAAACGCCACATTCCTTAGCCAGACGGTTCATTCCGAAACCTTCTACGCCTTGCGAAACAATCATTTCGATGGCTTTTTGTTTTACAATTTCTTCTTTATTTAAATCTCTTGTTCTCATAATTTATGATAATTATGATGCAAAGATATAAATAATAAATGAACGTTCGCTTTTTTATGTCTAAAAAATAATTATGTTTTTAAATAAAAAAAGCTCGCAGATATTTCTGCAAGCTTCAAGGAAGATATATTGAGACGCCTTAAATTTCTTTAGGCTGGTTAGATTCTCTTAAATTCTGATTTTCCAGAATTTCTTTTAAAAATGGTTTCGTCTGAGTTTCAATTTCTGACTCCGATATATTTAAAGCTTCAGGATCAGAAGCCAGTTTAAGCCATGGTTTTTTTGGACCGTCAAAATCATAACTGCCGAACACGACTACAGGAGTTCCTTTTACTTTAACGTTTTCTTTGTCTTTCAAAATCCATTCATCGGCAAATTTATAAAGGTATTTTGCATCTTTTTCTAGTAATCTCAAACAAGAATGAGAGGCAGGATAGCCCGGCAATTCGTATTGGTGAAAACCAACGCCAAGTTTATTTTCAATGTTAAAGTTCCATTTTAAATCCCACTCGTCATTAAATGTACTGGTTGTTTTTTCTGCTTTCCAGTTAGTGAAAAATAATCCGGTTGGCGTACGATCTTTCTTTCTACCCATATTTGTAGGTCCGGTATATACGAGTTCACCATTTTCGTATGCTGCGAACGTTTGTGTTGGATAAGAAAACAAAATGATTTTTGAAACTTCCTCCAAAGCCGCAACATGTATAGGAAA
Organism: Flavobacterium olei; assembly: GCF_039749035.1. Lineage (NCBI taxonomy): Bacteria > Pseudomonadati > Bacteroidota > Flavobacteriia > Flavobacteriales > Flavobacteriaceae > Flavobacterium > Flavobacterium olei. The sequence continues at coordinate 222,599 of NZ_JBDKWC010000007.1, read as the reverse complement.
CGGAAGATAATAAACCAAATCTCCACTAAAATCTGCCGGAACAACGACAGAATCGAGTTTTTTAAAATTGGCTTTATCGGTTCTGTTTAAAGCGTAAACGATATCCATTTTGCTGCTGTCAGCTTCGTTGATCTTTAACCAGTCTTTTGTTTTTGCTATTTGGAAACCAACTGTTTTTGGTTTTTTATATTCGACTACTTTCTTTTTCTCTTTTTTATTTTCTGTCAAGGTTATAGTATCGCTCTTCTTACAAGATCCTAATAAAACTAACGTCAATAATAGTAATGCATTTGCTGTGTAATATAACTTTTTCATAGGTTGTGCTTTTATAAAAACAAAGTTATAGCCAGAGAGCGTAAAATGGCTTACACAATTTTTTCAAATGTTTTCGGGATTTACATTTTAGAAAAAATAATAATTCTATACCAAATCTTTTATTTTAGCATGCTGTAAGAGCATAATAGTTTTAGCATCCGTTATCTCACCGGATTCAATCATGGCAAACGCTTCTTCAAAAGTAAATTCCAGAACTTCAATATTTTCCTGTTCAGCGTCAAGTCCGCCGCCTTCGCTTACTTTCATGCTTTCATTATATTCTCCAACAAAAAGATACAAAATTTCTGTTACAGATCCGGGAGACATATAGGTTTCAATGACTTTTTGCACTTTGCTTAAGCGATAGCCGGTTTCTTCCTCGGTTTCGCGAATAATAGCCTGTTCTGCGTTTTCCTTATCCAAAAGTCCGGCGCAAACTTCAATCATCATTCCGGTTTTATTTCCGTTAAGAAAAGTGGGCAAACGAAATTGCCTCGTCAGAATTACTGTTTTCTTAGAAGAGTTATAGAGTAAAATTCCTGCTCCGTTTCCGCGATCGTAAACTTCACGAATGTGCGATTCGACCGGTTGATTTTCCTTTTTATAATTAAAAGTAACTTTGTTTAAGACATACCAGTTGTCAGATAATAATTTTGTTTCTGTAATTTCTATTTCCGGATTTTTTCTCATAATAATATTTTCATAAAAAAAAAACGCTCTGATAATCAGAGCGTTTCGATGTGTTATTTTGTTATTGTTTGTTTTCTGTCTGGTCCAACCGATACAATTTTGATTGGCACTTCGATTTCTTTCTCAATAAACTCAATATATTCTTTGAGCTCAATTGGTAAGGCATCATAAGTTGTTAAACCTGTTAAGTCTGCTTTCCATCCTTTAAATTCTTTATAAACAGGAGTAACATTTTCCGGTTCAATATTATAAGGAAAATGAGAAATATTTTGTCCTTTGTAATTGTACTCAGTACAAACTTTTAAAGTTTCAAAGCCAGAAAGAACATCACCTTTCATCATCATTAATTGAGTAACCCCATTTACCTGAACGGCATATTTAAGAGCTACTAAGTCCAGCCATCCACAACGTCTTTGCCTTCCGGTTACAGAACCAAATTCATTTCCAACTCTTGCCATTGTAGCACCCACTTCATCAAAAAGTTCAGTTGGAAAAGGTCCGCTGCCCACACGTGTAACGTAAGCTTTAAAAATTCCGTACACTTCTTTGATTTTGTTTGGAGCAATTCCTAAACCTGTACAGGCTCCTGCGGCAGTAGTGTTTGATGAAGTTACGAAAGGATAAGTTCCGAAATCAACATCTAACAATGATCCCTGAGCACCTTCACAAAGAATAGATTTACCTGCTTTTTGAGCCTGGTGCATGTATTCTTCACTATCGATAAAATCTAATTTTTTTAATTCGTCAATTGCTTCAAAGAATTCTTTTTCTAATTCAGCCAAATTATATTGGATAGCAACATCATAAAAAGCAATCATTGCCTCATGTTTGTCTGCCAAAGCTCTGTAGCGTTCTTTGAAATCTTCCAATTCGATATCTCCCACACGTAAACCGTTTCTTCCGGTTTTATCCATATAAGTTGGCCCGATTCCTTTAAGGGTAGAACCAATTTTTGCTTTTCCTTTTGATGCTTCAGAAGCTGCATCCAGCAAGCGGTGTGTTGGTAAAATTAAGTGCGCTTTTCTCGAAATGATTAATTTGCTCTTAATATCAAGGTTAAATTTCTCTAAACCTTCGATTTCTTTTTGAAAAACTACCGGGTCAATTACAACTCCATTACCGATAATATTTATTGAATTTTCATGAAAAATTCCGGAAGGAATTGTTCTTAGCACGTGTTTAATTCCGTCAAATTCTAATGTATGTCCTGCATTTGGTCCTCCCTGAAAGCGGGCAATAATATCATAATTTGAGGTAAGTACGTCAACAATTTTTCCTTTACCTTCGTCTCCCCATTGTAATCCTAGTAATAAATCTACGGTCATTCTGTTTTAATTTGCGTTGGGACAAACAATGCCATCCCACTGATTAATGTAGTTAATTTTCTTTTTATTTTTGAATAATTCCTTTCCGGATTATTGATTTTGTTTTTTGTTTCCGTAGAAATAAAGTGAATGATTCGTAATTTCGATATCAAATATTTCTTCGATAGTTTTTTTGATGGTTTGAATTCTTGGATCACAAAATTCAATTACTTCGCCAGAGTCCGTCATAATAATATGATCGTGCTGTTTATCAAAGTATGATTTTTCGTAGTAAGCCTGATTTTGCCCAAATTGATGTTTTCTAACCAAAGCGCAGTCTAACAATAACTCGATTGTGTTGTAAAGAGTAGCTCTACTCACACGATAGTTTTTGTTTTTCATTTTGATGTATAGGTTTTCTATGTCAAAATGTTCCTCGCTGTCGTAAATTTCCTGAAGTATAGCATAACGCTCAGGAGTTTTGCGATGCCCTTTTTGTTCAAGATACATTGTAAAAACGTTTTTTACAATTTCTTGATTCTTAGTGTTGTCAGTTGAAATGAGTGTCATATCCGGCAAAGATAATTTTTTATTTTTAATCAATAAAAGTTTCGGGTTTAAAGTTTAGTTATAAAACCCTTATAGATAGGTTAAAAAGTTAGGTTCTGTACTCTCTTGTCACTTTATCAACCCCGTCAATTTTCTTAATTGCACTGATCATTTTTTTCAAAATGGTATTATTTTTTACAATAACAGCAATCTGACCATGAAAAATACCGGCATCTGTGCTCAATGAAATGCTCTGGATATTTACACTCATATTATTAGAAATCACTTTAGTCAATTGGTTAGTAAGTCCTAAAACATCCATTCCGGTAATGTTGATAATGGCTTTAAATTCTTCCTGAGAAGAGTCAATCCATTTCGCGCTCATAATTCTATAGGCGTAATTCGACTGCATTCCGATAGCGTTAGGGCAGTCTTTCTTATGAACTTTGATCCCTTCATTAATCGTTACAAAGCCAAAAACTTCGTCGCCGGGAATAGGGTTGCAGCATTGCGAAAGTTTGTAATCCAGTTTATCATGTTCGGTTCCAAAAACCAACATGTCGTAGTTGCTGCTGATAACAGGTTTATGAATATCTTCGGCTGCAGTATTGTCTTTATTTCTTTTAATTTTATTTTTGAAGAAATTGATAAACGAATTTCCTTTCTGCGCCGCATAATCTTTTAACTGCTGATTTTCAATCGCGCCAATTCCAACTCTGTAAAATAAATCTAAACTTGTTTTTAATTTAAAAAAGTTAACTAACTCGTTTGTAACCTGTTCGTTAAATGTAATTTTTAAATGCTTTAATTTTCGAACAAGTAATTCTTTTCCTTCTTCTGCAATCTTTTTTGTGTTCTCGTTAAGAACATTTTTAATTTTGTTTTTAGCTCGTGAAGTCGTTACATATTCCAGCCAGTTTACTGTTGGTTTTTGATTTGGCGATGTTATCACTTCTACCTGATCGCCACTTTTTAATTCGTAGTTTAAAGGTACCAACCGGCCGTTTACCCTTGTTCCGCGGGTTTTAATTCCGATTTCCGAGTGAATGCTAAATGCAAAATCCAATGAAGTTGCCCCTTTCGGAAGCGATTTAATTTCTCCTTTCGGTGTAAAAATGAAAATTTCTTTTGAATATAAATTCATTTTAAAATCTTCAACAAAATCAACCGCATTCGTTTCCGGATTTTCTAATGCTTCACGCAGCAGATTCAGCCATACATCCAGTCCGCTTTCTTCTGTTGCGCCATTTTTATATTTATAATGTGCTGCATAACCTTTTTCGGCAATTTCGTCCATACGTTCGCTTCGTACCTGCACTTCGACCCAGCGCCCTTTTGGTCCCATCACAGTAATGTGAAGCGCCTCATAACCGGTTGACTTTGGAGACGAAATCCAGTCACGCAGTCGGCTCGGACTTGGTCTGTAATGATCTGTTACGATAGAATAGATTTTCCAGGCAATAAATTTTTCCTCATGCGGAGCTGCTTTGTAGACAATTCTAAGGGCAAATTTGTCGTAGACTTCATCAAAAGTCACATTTTGAGCCCTCATTTTTCTACGAATCGAATAAATCGATTTTGGTCTGCCTTTTATCAGATAGTCAATACCTTCTGTATCCAAGGATTTTTTCAAAACGTCTGAAATATCTTTTATATAAGCATCCTGCTCTTCTTTCGTCTCACGGATTTTACCCACAATGTCATTATAAACAGCTGGTTCTGTATATTTTAATCCTAAATCTTCGAGCTTAGTTTTAATATTATACAATCCCAGACGATGGGCGAGAGGAGCATAAATATATAAAGTTTCAGAGGCAATTTTAGTCTGTTTATATTCTGCCATCGAATCCATGGTCTGCATATTATGAAGACGATCGGCTAATTTGATAAGGATAACGCGAACATCATCATTCAGTGTGAGAATCATCTTTCTGAAGTTCTCGGCCTGCATAGAAGCGTTCAAATCTTTTTGAACCAGGGATATTTTCGTCAGGCCTTCGACCAATTGTGCCACTTTGGGATTAAACAAACGTTCGATATCTTCTACCGTAATTGGAGTGTCTTCTACAACATCGTGAAGCAAAGCCGCAGCAATAGAGGTCGCGCCCAGACCAATTTCTGAGGCAACAATTTTTGCAACTGCAATAGGATGAAAGATATACGCCTCGCCCGATTTACGTCTTTGCTCTTTGTGTGCATCAACGGCAACATCAAATGCTTTTCGAATTAATTTTTTGTCGGTTGTATCTAAAGTCTGGTAACTTATTCGAAGTAATTCCTTGTATTCCTGCGCAATAGCTTTATTCTCTTTTTCGATATCTATTTCTGTCATAACGGCATGGTTCAAGTACTAAAAATAAGAATTAGTTACAACATACGCAAGGGGGTTTCATTGTAGATTTCTGATTGTAGTCCCGAAGCTTCGGGATAGATTTTTTCCAATGAAATTTGACTTCTCCCGAAGTCTCGGGACGCTCAGTCTGACAATTAAAAGGAGTAATTTCTTTGTTTAGCAGTCTTAGAAACAATAAACATGGTAAACGTACTGCGATGCGTCTCTACGGAAACCTTTGTCCCTCTGAACTTAGTAGCTCAGAACCTTTGACTAAAATCCTCTCTGTCTTTTAGCTTCAAAAATTAAAATTGCGGCGGCAACAGAAACATTCATGCTGTCGATTTCGCCCTGCATCGGAATTATGATATTCTGCGTTGCAGCGTCACGCCATTCCTGCGTTAAACCTGTTGCCTCTGTTCCCACTACTAAAGCAGTTGGAGTAGTAAAATTTTGGGTATGATACGAAGTCGAATTTTGTAAAGTTGCGCAGTAGAAATCAATTTTGTTTTCTTTTAGAAAAGCAATGATTTCTTCTGTTGTTCCCGTCGCTATTTGTCTCGTAAATATACAACCCACACTGGAACGTACGATGTTCGGATTGTATAAATCACTTTTCGGATTGGCGATTAAAACCGCATCCAGATTTGCAGCATCTGCAGTTCTTAAAATTGCTCCGATATTTCCCGGTTTTTCAGGAGCTTCTGCCACTAAAATTAACGGATTTTCAGATAATTTCAGGTCGGATAATTTCAAAGATTTGGTTTTCGCTACAGCTAAAATTCCTTCTGTCGTATCTCTGTAGGCAAGTTTTTGATAAACTTCTTTGTTAATCTCTATAATTTGAAACGGCGTTTCAATTAGTTTATTGATTTCAGATTCTGAAACTAATTCGGGTAAAAATAAAACGGTTTCAATTTCATAACCTCCTTTAATGGCTAAGGAAATCTCACGTAATCCTTCAATTAAAAACGTTCCGGTTTGTTTCCTGGCTTTCGATTTTTCCTGAAGTAAAACCAAAGATTTTATAAACGGATTTTGAATTGAGGTAATTTGTTTCATTTTTTTTAAGGCTCAAAGTTGCAAAGGGGCAAAGGTACAGAGATTTTTTCTTCCTGCAAGGTCTAAAAACCTTGCAGGTTTGCATATTTTTGAGTTAAAAGATTCTCGCCAATTATTAAAGCATTAACTATTAGATTTAATTAAGGCTAATTAGCGGGAATAATACTTCATGGCAAAAAAAGACTATTTGTCAAAGACTTCAATAATCTCTTTTTCTACCAAATGTGAGGTTTTAAAATCATATCCCATCAATTTTGCCAGCGTTTGTGCAAACTGTTTCTGATACAATTGAGAATTTGTTTGTATTTCGCCTTTTGGGGCAATTTCCGGTCCCATCGCCGCAAACCAAATTTCAGATGCACCGGCCACATTAGCGCCGTGATCTGTCCATTGCGTTTTTACTTTGTCACCGCGTCCATGATCTACAGTTATAAATAGCGTTGTTTTGTTTTTGTATTGTGGGTCATTCTGAACAAAATTCCAAATTTCTCCGATCCATTTATCAACCTGATTTGCTGCATCCAGATACGAACGATATTGTCCGTGATGCGCCCATTCATCGGTTTCTCCGTAAGCGATATATAATACTTTTGGCTTTTTTGTTTTAAGTTCGTCCAATGCTTCAAAATGAGTAAAAACATCCAGACATTCATCTTCATGAAAAGGTTTATAAGAGTTGTCACGCATTTCATTTAATAATTTTTGAGATGCTGTAGGCTTTTTTCCACCTACTTTATCAAAAGCAGAAATGACAGGAAAACCGCTTCTTTCTTCATTCAATATTCTGTCAAAAGCATCCCAGGCGCCAAACGCAGCAACTTTTCCTTTTAATGTAGGTTGTTGATTTAAAAATTCTAAAAGATTAACATTGGGATTGGGTTTGTAGCCGTTTGAATTTACAGCAAGATCAACATTTCCGGTCATAATTTCACTATAACCAGGATAACTAAACCAATACGGATTGGCAACGTCAACTTTATTTCCAAAATCTCTATTGCCATAAATCTGACCTTTAGAAGCAATTTCAGACCAGAAAAAAGGCATTAGTTTTTTACGGGATTCCTTAACATCGGGATTGCCGTATTTTTTATAAATATAAGCACTGTCGCCCTGATTGAATTTTTTGTTGTTTGTAATTTCGGGATCAATTCCTTTAAAAACTTCCTGCCATCGGAAGCCATCTGTGGTAATAATAATGATGTTTTCTGTTTTTTGAGCCTGAGATTGAATAGCTGATAAAATGAATAGAAAGACGATTAATTTTTTCATTTCTTATCTGTTTTAGTTTTTACAATCAAAAATGATATTTATTTCAAAACTAAAAGATTAATAGTAATAGTCACTCAGCGATTGCATAATATAACCATAAGTTAATAAAGCAAATGCTACAAAATTCCGCGCGATTTAATTTCCAGATATTTATTTATGGCATCCAGAGTCAGGTTTTCAGGCTGCGTTAAAACAGAATGGATTCCGTATTTTTTAAGTTCATTGACAATTAACCGTTTTTCGAACATGAATTTCTCGGCGATAACCTTATCATAAACTTCCTGGATCGTGGTTGTTTTTTTATTGATAATGCCGTTTAATTCGGTATTACTAAAGAAAACAACAACCAATAAATGACTTTTTGCAATTCCTTTTAAATAAGGTAATTGACGATTTAAACCGTCCATAGTTTCAAAATTCGTATACAGAATAATTAAACTTCGCTGATTGATATTTTTTTTAATATCAGCATACAGTCGGCTGTAATCACTTTCAAAAAAATCGGTTTTCACATTGTATAAGGTCTCAAGGATTTTCTGCATCTGAGAAGCTCTTCTTTCTGCAAAAACTCTGTTTTCTACTTTTTTAGAAAAAGAAAAAAGACCTGCTTTATCTTGTTTTTTAAGAATCACATTCGATAAAACCAAAGCCGAATTAATGGCATAATCCAGCAAACTTAATCCGTCAAAAGGCATTTGCATAACACGCCCTTTGTCGATTGCCATATAAACCGATTGCGATTTTTCGTCCTGAAACTGATTGACCATCAGGGAATTTCTCTTTGCCGTCGCTTTCCAGTTTAATGTTCTTAAATCGTCGCCCTGAACATATTCCTTAATTTGTTCAAATTCCATCGTGTGACCAATCCGGCGTATTTTTTTAATTCCGTATTGAAATAAGGTGTTTGAAAAAGCGATTAAATCGTATTTTCTTAATTGAATGTAAGAAGGATAAGTTGGAACCATTTGATTTTTATCGAAAGAAAATCTTCTCGAAATCAATCTTAAAGGGGACGAAACATATACATTTAATGCTCCAAAATGATATTCTCCCCGTTCTGTCGGTCGAAGGTCGTATCCAATTTCTTTTTGCGATGCCTCTTTTATCGTTTTTACAATTTTAAAATCGCGGATCTGAAACTGAACCGGAATTTCATCAATTATTTTAACCGAAATAGTAAAATTATAATGGTTTTTTAAATTGATCTTTATCGGATTTAAATCTCCATTTGATAATTTTTCAGGTGCAATTCGCTCCGCTTCAAGTCCCGTTCTGGCAAAATATAAAAGTAGAATATCAAGTAAGGAAAAAGTCCCCAGGCCTAAGACAATCAGCCAAACCGCATTGTACATATTTGGAAAGATGAAAGCGCAGATAAATAATCCTATAATGCCCATAAGCACATAGAAAAAGAAATTATTCAGATATAGACTTTTTATAAATTTCACTGTTTTATAGTTTCAGATTTCAGGTTACAATTTTTCGACCATTAAAACCAATTATCTCGGAATTTCTACTGCTTCAATAATTTGTCTGATAATTTCAGAACTGGTCAAACCTTCCATTTCACGCTCCGGTGTTACAATCACACGATGTTGTAAAACTGGGATCGCAGCTTCTTTAATGTCTTCAGGAGTAACAAAATCACGCCCACGAATGGCCGCAAAACCTTTAGATGCATTCAAAATCGCAATAGAGGCACGAGGCGAAGCTCCTAAATATAAAAAGGCATTTTCGCGTGTGTTTACTACAATTCGGGCAATATACTCCAGTAAATTTTGTTCTACTCTGATTTGTTTGACCAAATTTTGATATTCCTTAATTTCATCAGATGAAAGAATCGTTTTTATAGCATCCAGTTTTCCATGATCCTGTAAAGAATGTTCTCTCTGAAGAATCATAATTTCTTCATTCAGTTTTGGATAATCAATTGTAATTTTAAAAAGAAAACGGTCCAATTGCGCTTCCGGTAAACGGTACGTTCCTTCCTGCTCGATTGGATTCTGCGTTGCAATAACCAAAAATGGCGCTTCCAGTTGGTACGCAGAGCCATCGATAGTAATCTGACGTTCTTCCATAACTTCAAAAAGTGCTGCCTGTGTCTTTGCCGGCGCACGATTGATTTCATCAATTAAAATCAAATTGGAGAAGACAGGTCCTTTTTTAAACTCAAATTCTGAATTTTTCAGATTAAAAATCGAAGTTCCTAAAATATCAGAAGGCATTAAATCAGGGGTAAACTGAATTCTGCTGAAACCAATATTTAGCGTTTTAGACAATAATTTGGCGGTAATGGTTTTGGCTACTCCCGGAACTCCTTCCAGAAGAACGTGTCCGTTAGACAAAATAGCAACCAAAAGCTGATCTACCATTTTATGCTGCCCGACAATTACAGTTTCGATTTCTTTTTTAATCGTGTTTACGTGATCTAAAAGCGGTCCTAAATTAATTCTCGTTTCAAAATTCACATTTTCGTTTGTGATTTCGTTTGATGTTGTATTATTATCGTCCATAATTGGGTAAGTTTAATAGTTTTGCCTCAGATTTAAATTAATTTTCAAGTTAATCGCGAGCAATATTTTTAGTTAGTGTAAAATCTTTTCAATTGCTGTGTTAATCCGGATCAGATCTTCTTCCAGACTGCCATGATAGGTACTTCGATGTTCATTTATTAAACGAACCAGTTCGCGAATGTCTTTTTCATCTTTTCCTGTTTTAAAATGCAGTTTAGTTATAAAATCGTCATCGAGTTTAGCTGTATCAATCAAATAATCGGTTCTTATTTTCTCTAAAAAATAGATGATTTTTTTGTCGATTATATTGGTGTGGTCGCCTTCCTGATAGTATAAATTACCAATTGTTTTAGTAAAATCGACCGTTAAATTTTCTAATGGTTTTATAATGGGTACAATTCGCTGTTTTCGTTTGGCGTTAAAAATCATAAAAATAAAAATTCCAATCAAGCCTAAGTACCATGCCGATTTCAGCGCGGGCTGACTAAAGATATAGCGCAGCGGTGAATTTGAAATTCTTTTATCATTAAGCGGTTTATTGTGCCACAAAACAGTTCCTTCGGGAATATAAGAAAGTACGTTTTCAGCATATTGGAAGTGATCTTTCTGAAGTAAATTATAATTGGTAAAAGCTACCGGCTGTGTGTGCAGATAGAGATAACCATTTTTATACGGAACTTTAATAAAATTAACCTGTCGCTTATTTTTACCACTTGTCTGATAACCTAAAACTTTGGTATTAAGAGTATCAATTTTAGAAAAATAATCGCTTATACCATTTTTAAAAGTATATTTTTTAGGACTTACTTTTTTATTGGCCATCCAGACTAAAACTTTTTCAGAGGGCATAAAATCTGTTTTCAGCTCAATTTTAAGAGAATCCAACAAGACTCTCGGAAATCCTCTCATACTTAAAAAAGCGTTATTTCCGTGAGATACAAAATATAAAATTTCTTTCATAGATTGATCGTCAATGGTGTTTGCTTCAGAGATATTTATAAAAGTACCTTTAACTCTGTACGTTTCTACGCCTTCAGTTTCGTCGTATTGCGCATCTAAATATTCGTACGGAGTCTGTGTCGAAATTCGTTCTATTTTTTGATTGCTGAAAAGCCTGTCTGCTTCATGATCAAAAATGTACAACCCAAACGGAATCTTATCTTCAACAGAATAAGTTGGTGTCCAGTCAATAGGTTTTGGTTTTCCCTTGTCTGCGAGCAGCGTAATTCCGAGAATTAAAACCAGGACAGCAATGTATATTTTAACTTTATTATCCATTGCCAAATGTTTTTAGAGCTTTTTTAAATCTGTTTTCTGTTTTGCTGAATGTGGTATAGTTAATCTCAAATTCGCCGTACCAGATATAATTATACAAATAAGAAAGGTATGTAAACTCTTCTTTATGAGTCTGTTGCTGTAATTCGTAAACATAATCGGAATTTGTTTTTTCAATATCCCAATTAATATAATTATGCTGCGCCATTGTTTTTAAAAGCCATAAATAATAATAACGGACAGCAATTCTTTTTTCGCCGGCTTCGATGCTTTCTATAATTAATTTTTCGAAATTCAGGAGATGGATATTTTTTTCATCATCAGAATAAAACAGCGTTTTTTTATGAGCATTTTTTCCAAAAATCCATCTTCCTTCTTGTTTGGTAAGGGCTCTGGCAATAAAGTAGATGATAATAACAACCACCAAAACGGCTAAAATTCGAAACAGGATTCCCAGAAAATTCAATGAATTATTGACACTGCTAAAATTGAATAAATTAAAAAGTTTTCGCGCAAGCCATTCTTTAAAGTTATCCCACCAGCTTTTTTCCGGTTCTTTAAATTCGTAGACAAATTCTTTTCCCTTATATTTTTTTCTGAAATTTTTCTCAAAATGTCTTGCTTCGACTGTTTCAGAATCGATCTGAATATCCTTTTCGGTATACTTAACAGAGGAAACAGGAGGTGGATCCTGTGTAGCCAAAGTGTCCTGAGCATTTGCCATACCCAGAGAGAAAAGAAAATATAAAAAAATAAAAATTCTATTCATTACTATGGTCTCCAATTAAATCAATTGTATTCGATTCTGCTTTATTTCCGGATTCTAAACTATAGTAAATCATTCCCTGATTGATGATGATAATGTTGTTGAGGACATTACTAATTACAATAAATACAAGTACAATAACGGTTACAAATGCAATTAATAAGGGTGAAGGATCTATTGACTCAACGTGATTCTGATCAGAAGTTCCCATTAAAGAGGCAAGAAATATAAATATACCCACAAAGTAAAAAAACATTGTTGTGGCTGCCTGGACAAACTGCATAATCAGCATCATAATAAAAGAAGTACCCACTGTATTCCAGAAATCTATTTTTATTAAGTAATAAGAATGTCTCAGCGATTCAAAAAAACGTTTTTCATCTGTGAGATAACTATAAAAACAAAGGTTTAAATAGGTAAAACAAGTGGGCAGGCCGATCATTAATAATGGAATACCAATAATGATGAAACACAGAAGAAACAGGACAATTAACAGTATCATTAATACCGGAAGAATTATAAAAACAAATCCGATGGTAAACTTTATCAGTTTAAAAAGATGCTTTGTAAACTCTGCCAAAACCGTATTCAGTAGAAAATTCTTTTTTCCGGTGCTTAGCATTTTTAAATACAAAACCGGATACGAATAATTGAACAGCGATAAGAGGAGAAAGAGAAAAAAGCAAATAAATATCAGGAGAAAAACCAGTCCTTCATTATTATTAAAGTAACTCAGAAAATCCTCTTTTGAGATATTATTTTCAAAACCTGATGTCTTTAAAAGTTCAAAATTAATTTTAATTAAAAAATAAATTATGATACCGAAAAGAAGCAAAAAAGCACCATTAATAATGAAAAAAATCTTCAGAAAGTTTTTTCCATAATTTTTAAAAAATAAAAAAGTGTCTCCCAGATTGTCACTGAGTTGGCGTTTTTTATATAGCTCAAACATTATAAACTAATTTGTTTTGAAGTTATTTTTTTATGAACAATAAAAGGATAAATCAAATAGTAAAACGAAATTATACCAAGAGTTACCAAAATAATCAAACTGCTCAGCCAATTGGGCATGTCAATTGAGTATCTTGTAATGAAACCTTCTAAAAATCCGGCGCTTATTGTGAAAGGAAAAGTACTTAAAAATATTTTAAAACTATTCTTAAAACCGATTTTAAAGGAATTTATTCTCGAAAACGTTTTGGGAAACAAAATAGAAGCGCCCAAAATAAAGCCAGCAGTAGTTTCGATTACAATTGCAAAAATTTCCATGGAACCGTGAATCCATATTCCTCTGACACTTTTCCAGAAAACGCCCTGCTCGTAGAAAAAATACTGAAAAGACCCAAGCATAATACAGTTTTGCAGAAAGACATAAAAAGTTCCGATTCCCGCAAAAATGCCATAAAAATAACACTTGGCACCCACAAAAAGATTGTTTACGGTAATACCAATAAAACTTCCCCAATTGCTTCCAGAACCGTAGACAGCCATCGGATTGCCTTTTTTAATGTTCTCTAAAGTCATATTGACATAATCGTCTCCTAAAATAAGACGCACAAAATCACGGTCATAACGGGCAGAAAGTACGCCGATTGAAACCGTAATAAAAAATAAAACAAAGGCATAAGCCAAATACCTTTTGTATTCGTAAACTAACAAAGGCACTTCGGTTTTAAAAAATTCTACAACCTGGTTCTGGTCCGTGCGCTTGGTTTTATAAATTTTTTGATAAATCTGAGAAGCAAGATGATTTAAGTATACAACCGTTTTACTTTTAGGGTAATACGTTTGGGCATACGACAAATCATTCATCATTTGAATGTACAAATTTGCTAATTCATCAGGATTTTTTTTAGCTTTACCGAAAATTGCCAGCTCAAACTCGAGCCATTTTTCTTTATTTTGTTTTATAAAAGCGATTTCTCTCATTGTTGGCTAAAATATAAAATATGTCAGAATTATCTATTAATACGACGCAAAATGTCAAAATAAATTTTATTGCCGCTTCTTTAGGTGAAAGACTAGGCGCTTTCTTTATCGATCTTGTTATTATAATCTGTTATGTTACAGCCATTTCTGTAGTGGTGTTTGACTGGTTAGGGCTAGAGCGTTTGATGTATAATTTAGACGGCTGGTCAAAAGGGGCCATCTATTTAGTACTTTATACACCGATTATAGTGTATTCTTTGGTTTTGGAAAGTGTTTTTGAAGGTCAGTCGCTTGGAAAAAAACTGGTAAAAATTAAAGTAGTTAAGATAGACGGCTATCAGGCAGGTTTTGGTGATTATTTAATTCGTTGGTTTTTTAGGGTAATCGACTTTTTCAGCCTTTTCGGACTCCCGGGAATGATTGCCGTAATTACAAGTCAGAAATCACAGCGTCTTGGAGACATGGCGGCGGGAACGGCGGTAATTACTTTAAAGAATAAAATTAATATCAGTCATACGATTTTAGAAGAAATCGGAGAAGCTTATGTGCCCACTTATCCATTGGTAATCAAACTTTCAGACAATGATATGCGAATTATCAAAGAAACGTATCAAAAGGCCGAAGCCAAAAACGATCATGAAATTATCTATAAACTGGTAGCAAAAATCGAAAGTGTAACCGGAATAAAGAATCAATCCGGTAATAACAGCGATTTTGTTCGCGTCATTTTAAAAGATTATAACTTTTACACTCAGAATATGTAATTTATTGATATTAAATTGAAATTTAACTAAGGATTTTAATACTAAATTTTTTATATTTAACTGATTTTTAGTTAGTATTTCCGAATTTAGTTTTAGAGCCATGAAAGATAAAAAGCCGTTACTCGTCGTATTACTGTTTTTTGCAGTCATTTTTAGTTTCGCTCAGGGCGGAAAAAAATTAGACAAAATTATAAAAAGAGATTATCAGGTTATTGAAGGTACCATTTCAAAAATGTCCGATCAGACCGTAGAATATTCACTTCCGGGAGAGACAATGGTCATTTCGCTTGACGTTTCGAAAATCGCAAGAATTGAATTTGCCAGCGGAAGATCACAAACTTTTGAGGTTGCTGCAAATAGTTCCCAGACAAGTTCGGGTCAAAATATAGTGGCTGCAGATATGAAAACAAATACAATAGCTGTTCTGCCAGTTCCTTACGTTAATTCTGACACTCAGGAAAGTTCTGAAGATATGGCAAAATTTGCCCAGAACGATATGTATAATAAACTGCTGGATAAATCGGCAAATATTTTTCCTCTCACAGTCCAGGATTTAAGAACTACCAATAGTTTGCTTCATAAAGCCGGAATTGATCATGAAAATATTGACGAAACGCCCATAGAAGATCTCGAAAAAATACTTGGAGTTGATAATATTATAGCAGCCAAAATTTCGTTTACAATGTCAACCGCTTCAACTGCGACCACTTACAATAGCGGCACCTCAAAAGTGGATAAAAACAAAGTGAAAACAAACGATATTTCTACTACAACCGCTAATAATCAAATGTATTATTACTATACTGTTTATTTTGATATGTATAAGAACAAGAACAAAATCTATTCGCAGACCCGTAAACCGTTTTTGGCAGTAAAAGACAGCTGGATGGAATCGGTAACATATTTATTGAAGAGAAGCCCGATATATGTAAAAAAATAACAACCAAAATTAATTGTAGTTGTTGAAGGTTGAGGAGTTGAAATTGCTTTTAAATAGTGCTTTTTATAATTTTGAAATCCGCATTGCTATTGGAATTCCCTTACAACTTTGTAACTTTGGCCCCTGGAGGATAATAAATTTGCAGCAGGAAGTTTAATAGATTACAACCTCAGAACCTTAGCAACATAAAAGAATGTTTCACTTACTGGATATTATCGGGACAATGGCGTTTGCTATGTCCGGCGCTTTAACTGCAATGCATAAAAAACTGGATCCGTTTGGGGTTTTTATAATTGCATTTGTCACAGCAGTTGGCGGAGGAACACTGCGTGACGTTCTTATAGGAAGGACTCCCGTTGGCTGGATGCGCGACATGCAATACGTATATGTGATTATTTTAGGTTTTTTTCTTGCTATACTTTTCAGAAAAAGATTTGACAAACTTCGGACATCGCTTTTTTTATTTGATACTATTGGTTTAGGTGTTTTCACGCTGATCGGACTGGAACGAGGGCTTTTAACCGGACTTCATCCTGTAATTTGCATTGCGCTGGGAACAATGACAGCCTGCTTTGGCGGTGTTATTCGTGATATTTTATGTAATGAAATACCTAATGTTTTTAAAGAAGAAATTTACGCCACCATCTGTATTTTGGGCGGATTAGTTTTTTTTAGTCTAAGAAAACTTAATTTAAATGATGATGTTTTATATCTTGTGACTTCATTAGTAATTATCGTAGTCCGGTTACTGGCGGTAAAATACAAATGGCATCTCAAAGCATTTGATCATAAGTAACAGTATATGACAAAATTAACCATTAAAAAATACGATTACAACGATTTTAAAGTTTGGAACGATTTTGTCGCTCAGGCCAAAAATGCCACTTTCTTATTTCATCGTGATTTTATGGAATATCACAAAGATCGCTTTGAAGATTTTTCGCTTTTAATTTATAATCAGGAAAAACTTGTTGCGATTCTGCCGGCCAGTAAGAAAGCAGATTCGGTTTATTCACATCAGGGACTTACGTACGGCGGATTGGTTTTTTTACCAAAATTAAAAGTTGAAAATGTAGAAGTGATTTTGGATGAAATTTTGCTTTTTTTGAAAGAAAATAAAGTACAAACTTTTTATTATAAGCCAATTCCGGATTTTTATTTTTCGGAAGGAAATAAAGAAGCAGAATTTTTTTTATTAAAAAAAGGAGCCGTTTTAGAACGAAAAGAAATGAATCTGGCAGTGAATCTAAACGTGCCTTTAAGAATTTCAAAAAGCAAATTAAAACACTTTAGAAGAATAGAAAACCTGGATCTCGATATTGTCGAAGAAGATGATTTCAATCCTTTTTGGGAAAAAATTTTAGAACCAAGATTACTCGAAAAGTTTGCTGTAAAACCGGTACATTCCATCAATGAAATTACGTTTTTAAAATCTAAATTTCCTCAAAATATCAAACAATATTCCGCATATAGAAATGATGAAATTATTGCCGGAATTACCATTTTTGAAACACAAAATGTTGTAAAATCACAATATGGAGCCACTTCTAAAACAGGCGAGCAATTTCGGGCCCTTGACTTTTTGTTCATTAATCTAATTCAGCAATACAAGCAAAAAGGAAAGCATTTTTTCGATATGGGAATTGTCGATGAAAATAATCAACAGGGATATAATTCCGGACTTTTACAACAAAAAGAAGAATTGGGCTGTTCAGTATACGGTCAGGATTTTTATAAAATTGAAATAAAGTGATTCCATTTTTAGACCTAAAAAAAATAAACGAACCGTATGAAACTGCTTTTCAGGAAAAACTGAAATTAGTTCTGGAAAACGGTTGGTACATTTTAGGAAAAGAAGTAGAAACATTTGAAAAAGCTTTCGCGGCCTTTAATCAGTCCAAATATTGCATTGGAACTGGAAATGGTTTTGATGCCCTAGTCCTGATTTTTAAAGGATATATGGAGCTTGGAAAACTACAGACAGGTGACGAAGTTATCATTCCGGCCAATACCTATATCGCCAGTATATTAGCAGTTTTACAAGCCGGTTTAGTACCGGTTTTAGTTGAGCCAAGAATAGAAACGTACAATATAAATCCGGATTTAATAGAAGACAAAATCACTTCAAAAACAAAAGCCATTTTGGCTGTTCATTTGTACGGACAACTGGCAGAAATGGATAAAATAACTGAGATTTCGCTAAAAAATGATTTCATAATTGTAGAGGATTGTGCACAAGCTCATGGTGTAGAAAATTTTAAATTCGAAATTTCAAATTTCAAATTCCAAAATACGGAATCTGATTCGGCTGTCACTCTGAGCAAAGTCGAAAATCTTTCACATGCCTCTGCTTACAGTTTTTATCCAGGAAAAAATCTTGGGTGTCTTGGCGACGGCGGTGCTGTCACAACAAACGATCCCGAACTGGCAAAAGTGATTATTTCTCTTCGAAACTACGGTTCAAACAAAAAGTATTACAATGAGTATATGGGCGTCAATTCGAGATTGGACGAATTACAAGCTGGTTTTTTAAATCTAAAATTGCCAAATTTAAATTCAGACAATCAAAAAAGAAGAGCAGTTGCAAAACGCTATTTATCAGAAATTAAAAATGATAAAATAATCCTTCCATTTTGGGATTTTTCCAACAATCATGTTTTTCACTTGTTTGTAATACGAACAGAAAACAGAAACAAGTTACAAGAATATCTAGTACAGAATAGTATTGAGACCGTCATACATTATCCGGTTCCTCCACATAAACAGAAGGCATTTTCGGACACAAATCCGGGATGGAATAATATATCATTTCCAATAACAGAAAAAATTCATAATGAAGTGTTGAGTTTACCCATAAGTCCGGTTTTAACAGATGCTGAAGTCGATTTTATTATTGAAATTTTAAATCGATACTAATTGAATTTTTATAAAAAAATAATTCAGACAAGTTTGTTTAAGATTACTTCCTTAAACAGTTTTAGCGTTGTATTGAAAATTGGTACCGGCTTAATTACATCCAAAATGTTAGCTGTATTCGTTGGTCCGGCAGGGATGGCGCTGGTTGGAAATCTTCGGAATTTTTTAACTTCACTGGAAAATATTTCTACCTTAGGTTTTCAAAACGGAATTGTAAAATATACGGCAGAAAATGAAAAAAATCAGACTGAATTTCAAAAAATTGTTTCTACCGTTTTTCTTAGTTTATTATTTATTGCTCTGATTTTAAGTGCCATTTTATTTTTTACAGCTTCATTTTGGAGCAAAGAAATCTTCGGCAGCAATGAATACCAAATTGTTTTTAAAGTGCTGGCATTGAGTCTGCCATTTTATGCAATATCGATTTTTTTAACGGCTGTCATAAATGGTTTAGGAAAATTTAAAAAAGTAATCTGGCTCAATATTGTGGGAAATAGTATCGGGCTGCTCATCTCTATAGTACTGATTTTAAACTTCAAAACAACTGGCGCTTTGCTGGCAATTGTAATTGCACCGGCTTTGTTGTCTATTATTACTTTTTATCTGGTTCAGAAAGAGATTGAATTACTGCAAGTCATTAAAATCAGGTTATTCGATTATAAAATACTAAAAAATCTTTCCTCGTATTCTTTAATGGCATTGGTTTCATCAGTTCTTGGACCGTTTGTATTTCTCGCAATTCGAAATAACATTATTCAAAACCTAGGAGTCGAACAGGCAGGATATTGGGAAACCATGACGCGAATTTCCGGGTATTATTTACTATTTGTCACCACGATTTTAAGCGTTTACTTTTTACCGAAATTAACCAAAGCAGTAAGTTATAAGGAAACCAAAAGTATTTTTTGGCAGTATTATAAATTCATTTTACCCATTTTTGGCTTAAGCTTAACGGTGCTCTACTTTGCGAGATTTTTTGTTGTCGAACTTCTTTTTACCAAAGAGTTTCTGCCGGTTGCAGATTTGTTTTTTTGGCAGTTTTTGGGAGATATTTTTAAAGTTTGTGCCCTAATTTTAGGGTATAATTTTTTTGCTAAAAAACTCACTTCAGCGTTCCTTTTTACTGAATTATTTTCCCTGATGGTTTTGTATTTTTCTACTTTGTATGCTGTTAATTTATTTGAATTAGAAGGTGTTGTACTGGCTTATGCGTTTCAGAATTTTATATACCTGCTGGTTTTGTCAGTTTACTTCAGAAAAAGTTTAATTTAGTTTTTATTCCATTTTTGAATATACCTTTCTGCAATTTCTTTATAATGATGATGTTCTTCAATAAAAGCTCTGGCACGTTTGCTTATTGCTATAATTTCATGGGGGTTTTCAATTAAAAAAGACAATTGATCTGCCAGATAATCGACATTTGGCAAAGCATTTATACACACTTTTTCAGTAAGGTTATAAAAGGACATAAATTCCGCTTCTGCACCTGTAAAAACAACTTTTCCTTTGGCCATTGCTTCAAGCGCATTATATCCCTGATCGTATGCATAAATCATGTCCAATACGATGTGGCATCGGTTATAAGAATTAATATATTCCGAATACGGAACACTTCGAACTGTAATTATTTCAATTTTAGAATCGTATTTTGCTTTAATTATTTCTAACGCCTTTTCAAAGTAATCATTTCCTTTTTTTAAATAGTTGTGGTTATTTATTCCATGGAAAATGATGATTTTATCCGAAATATTAATCGGTTGAAATTCCAGTTTATCGATATTAACAGGATTCGGAATCATTCCTAGATATTTTGAATTTCCCTGCAAAGGAAGATGATAATCTAAATCTGAAGCAATTATTCCGTTGCTGTTTTTATAAATAAACTGATGTAAATTTAAAAACGCTTTTTCGCGGAATTTCAAAACATTGCCAAAAGATTTTTTATCGATTTTTCTGCTTAGATATAACGGAATAACAGATTTAAAATCAGGATTTTCAAAACAATATTTCACATTCAGGTAATCATAACCCGAGCTTAATAAAAACAATTTTTTATTGTTTTTATTAAGGTGCAAAATGATCTTTTTTTCGAAGTAAGGAGTACAGTAAAAACTATTTTCGTTTATTAATTGCACCACATCAAAACCGGAACATTGCTTTTTAAATTTCAAAAACTGTCTATAAGTTAAATAGGAGCTTATATCAAAATGAGAAATTTTATAAACCGCAATTTTTAGTTTCTTAAGAAAACCCGAATCCCATTTTTTATAAATAGAAAAATCAACAGGAAAATTTTTAAAACCGTCGTTCTGACCAATAATAAAAACTTCATGTCCTAAAGCCAGTAAACCATCTTTTAAAGAATTGTGCAAATGGCTGAATTCGCCTACCAATAAAACTTTCATTTATGTGTATATTTGACAAATATATTTACTTTTTTGGTTTAAAAACATGAATAAAAGGAAAGTTGCCATCGTTTCAAATTCTCTGGGAAAAGGAGGAGCAGAACGTTTTGCCGCTTTATTGACTTTTATGCTGGAGGATTCCGGTTTTGATGTGCATTCTATTATTGTAAACGATGTTGTAGATTATTCATATACAGGAAGATTGTATTATTTGGAAAAAGAGAGCTCGGGATTTTTATCTGTTTTCAGAAAGCTTAAAAAAGGAATATTACTGCATAATTATTTAGTCGAAAATAATGTC
Organism: Flavobacterium olei; assembly: GCF_039749035.1. Lineage (NCBI taxonomy): Bacteria > Pseudomonadati > Bacteroidota > Flavobacteriia > Flavobacteriales > Flavobacteriaceae > Flavobacterium > Flavobacterium olei. The sequence continues at coordinate 201,269 of NZ_JBDKWC010000007.1, read as the reverse complement.
CAAATTGTAATAGATAGCAGATCGAGAAACGTGCTTTTGCGAGAACTAATTACAAAGTTTATTTATCGAAATACAAAAACACACTATGTTATTCATAGTTATAATTTTCAAAACTACTTTCCTTCTTCTAAATTCTGGGCGCGATTTTTATATCAAAATGCTGAAGCTTTAATTTGTGTTTCAAAAGCGATTGAAGAAAAAGCAAATCGTTTGTACCAATTTCAAAATACTGTTACGATTTATAATCCTTTTTTTATTGCTGAAAATGAATTGAAAACGGAAATTCAGGAAGACCAAAAAGTGATTTTGTATTTTGGCAGATTTGATGAAAAAGTAAAAAATTTTACGTTAATGCTGGAAGCATTTTCTTTGTCGAAAGTGTATGAGAAAGGATACCGGCTCCATCTTTTAGGAACCGGAAATGATTTAAATTTCATTCAGCAAAAAATAAAAGAGTTAGATTTGATTAATTACGTGCAGATTTTTCCTTTTAAAGAAAATCCTTTTAACGAAGTTCGTCGGGCGAAATTTACGATTTTAACAAGTCGGTTTGAAGGTTTTCCACTTTCGGTTGTAGAATCTTTAGCAGTTGGAACGCCTGTAATTGCAGTTGATTGCAATTCCGGACCGCGGGAAATTATTCAAAATGAGTTTAATGGTTTGTTAGTCGAAAATCATAATACTAACGCTTTAGCGAAAGCAATAAACCGATTGGCAAACGAGGAAGAATTGTATCATTTTTGCAAAAATAATGCTGCTGAGAGCGTAAAACATTTGTCTTTAAATACCATTTCAGAACAATGGAAAAATCTTTTAACCCGTCCAAAATGACCACAATTTCAGATGTTCAATTAATTGAAATTCCTAAAATTCACGATCGACGCGGAAATCTTTCTGTTATTGAAGGAGAAACGATTCCGTTTGTTTCCAAAAGGGTATATTATTTGTACGATGTTCCCAGCGGCAGCAAAAGGGGCGGGCACGCACACAAAAAACAACAGGAATTGCTGATCGCTTTAAGCGGAAGTTTTGATGTGATTTTAAAAGACGGAAAAAATACAAAAACCGTGACTTTAAATAAACCAAATGTCGGTTTGCTGATTGTTTCCGGAATTTGGCGTGAACTTAAAAATTTCTCCTCCGGAAGCGTTTGCCTAGTTTTGTCTTCTGCTGAATTTAGTGAAGAAGACTACATTCGCGAATTCAAAAAATATAAATTATTTAAAGACCGAGGAACCAATTCCGATATTGGCTAAAAAGGTTTTAAAAGAGATTAAAACGTTCAATGCAAATGCGGGAAGACGTAATAAAAGTCTTTTTTTGAATCCTAACTCGGCCAAATCAATTGGATTGGAATATTTATAAAAAAGTTCTCTTTCTCCGGCTAATTTGCTTTTTACAGCAAGTGAAAAACGATTTAAATCTAAGAACTTTTTTAAATCGGGATTTGTTTTTTCAGCACTTTCAAATTTCGATAAATCTATTTTCTCATTTATGAAATTCGTGTTTTTCGAAAGACTTTTTGAATCGAAAACGTAGCGCGCTAAAATTTTCCAGGAAAAAACAACAGAATAAACCAGTCCAATTCTAATCCATAAATCGGTATCCTGACCACTTTTTATTTTAGTGTCGAAATTCCCAATTTCATCAAAAACAGATTGATGAAAAACTGCGCACGAGGTACAAATAATGGTCTCTTTCATGCTGGCTTTAAAATAATTTACGACTTCAAATGCTTTATTTGATTTTGGAATTGAATATTCTGCGGGAATAATTTTCTTAGAAGTTTCTATCTCAATTGCACCCGAGAAAACCTTTTGATTGGGGATTTTTGAAATAAGATCATACATCGTTTCTAAAAACGTCGGATACCAAAAATCATCGGCATCCAGAAAAGTTATAAAATCTGTATTTGCTTTTTCAATTCCGAAATTTCTGGCTGTAGAAGCGCCTTCATTTGGTTTGGCAAAATAATTAATTCTCGAATCTTTAAACTGCAGTACTTTTTCTTCGCTTTTATCTGTAGATCCGTCATTTACCACAATGATTTCAAAATCCTGAAAAGTCTGATCCAGAATACTCCGCATCGTTTTTTCGATGAAATTTTCTTTGTTGTAAAGTGGGATAATTATCGAAAAAAAAGCCATTTATTTTGATTTTAAAGAACAGAAAAAGCCCAATTTATAAATGTCAAAAAGAAAAAGTGATGGTTTTCCTGAAAGTAGATTCCGTTCGATTTTCTTTTGGAATTTTTTAAAAGTAAAATTAAAAAAAGAAACCAATTTTAGATTTTTTAATAATTCAAAAGAAGCAATAATTTTACTTTCTTTTTTTGAGATTTTTTTTGAAGCAACTAAGAAAGCGAGATTTTGTAAGGCGGTTTTGGTCTTATTCAAAAATAAACCGGAATCTTCCAAATTAAAATGAAAAACAGGATTTTCAATATGTTTAATTTCAATTTTATTTGACTTTAGCACAGCAAAAAAAAGTAAATCTTCATAACCATATTTCGTCAGATTTTCATCAAAAGGAAAACGGATAACAATTTCTTTTTTGATGAGTAAATTTGAAACTAAAGCGGTGTTTGTAGGGTTTTTAATTCGATCAGACCAACTTAAAGCTTCTCTTTTTTGACCGTAAAACCATCTTAATAATTGTTCTTTTGGAGGTTTTTTATATTCATACAAAAGTCCGCCAAAAACAACTTTATTATTTATTTCTGAAATGTAATTCGAAATAAAATTATCGTGAACCGGAATTACATCCGCATCCAGAAAGAGCAGATTATCATAAACTGCTTTCTGGGCCAATAAATTTCGGATGGCACTTCGCCCGATATTTTTTTCTAAAATAGAATAGGAAGTATTTTTGAATAGGTTAATTCTTTGGTTTTCAACTACAAAATCCTGAGAAGCATCGTCTAAACAAATGATTTCAAAAGGAATATTGCATTTTAAAGCTTGTATGTATAATTTTTCTACAAGCGGAAAAATATCATAATTGTAAACCGGAATTAAAATCGAAAGCATTACACACTTTTTTGCACCACTTCGAAGATCCTTTCGTCTTCACATTTTAAAGTTTTAGAAGGGAATTTCATCAATAAAGCATAATCGTGTGTTGCCATGATAACTGTTTTTCCGGCAGCATTAATCGCTTTTAGAACTTCTAAAACCTCAGAACTTGTCTGTGGATCAAGGTTTCCGGTTGGTTCATCTGCAAGGATAAATTCAGGATCATTTAAAAGTGCTCTTGCGATTGCAACACGTTGTTGTTCTCCTCCGGAAAGCTGGTGCGGCATTTTGTTTACAAAATCTTTCATTCCGACTTTATTCAGAACTTCGTCAATTTTTTGCTCCATGGCATCTTTTTCAGTCCAGCCGGTTGCTCTCAAAACAAAAAGCATATTGTCTTTTATAGAACGGTCCGGGAGTAATTTGAAATCCTGAAATACGATACCGATTTTACGTCTCAAAAACGGAATGTCATTTTCTTTGATCGTTGCCAAATCAAATTCTACGATATGTCCTTCACCTTCAACTAGTGGTAAATCAGCATATAAAGTTTTTAGGAAACTACTTTTTCCAGAACCGGTTTTTCCGATGATATAGATAAATTCACCGTGATTTACGTCCAGATTAATATGAGATATAATTTTTCTTCCTTCTTGATATATAGTGACTTCTTTAAGAGACAGTACGGTTTGTGACATAATAAATTGATTTGAATGGTAAAAGTAATAAGATAACGTTTGGATTCAAAATAAATTTGAATCAATTCTTAAGAAAAACTTTAAAAAATTAAACACTGTAAATAATGTGACTTCATTTGGTAAAAATGCATTAACAGATTTAAAGTTCGGATAGCTGGCCAGATGACTTATATGGTTTTAAAATTTTGCTTTGAGGTTTTGAGAACCAATATTTTGAGATTGTTATGTTAAAAAAATACTGCATTTTAATTTTTTAGAGATAATAAAAGCTTGAAACGTTTCGTTATAAATCGTATAAAAATGATACATTTGAATACTAAATATTATAAAAATGCGTAAACTTTCCGGGTTCTTTTTATTCCATATATTCCTTTTTTCAACTCTAATTTCGGCACAAAAATCAACTATATACACTTACGATTTAAAGGAATTTGACAAAGCACTGGCTTTATACAACGACAAACAATATGCGTCGGCCCAGCTTATTTTTGAGCATGTAAAAAATACGGAAGATCCTGCAATTACAGAGGAAGTAAAATCTGACTGTGCATTTTATATTGCCAATTGCGCAATTAGAACCAATAAAGCAAATGCCGATGCTTTGGTAGAAAATTTTGTAAACGATTATCCGACAAGTACAAAGCAAAATCAGGCTTATATAGAGGCAGCACAATATTTTTTCGAACAGGGCAATTACCCAAAAGCATTAATGTGGTTTGATAAAGTCGATGAAAGCTACATGAGCAAATCTGAGTCTGATAAGTTTAACTTTATGAAAGGTTACAGCTATTTTAATGCTAAAAAGAAAAAAGAAGCAACCAATTATTTTAATAAAGTAGTTAATTCTAAAGAATACGGTTCGCAGGCCAAATATTATTTAGGTTTCATGGCTTATGAAGGTGATGATTATAAAGCAGCTACCAAATACTTTGATGAAGTTTCCGGAGAAGAAAAATACAAGGAAAAGTTATCGTACTATCAGGCTGACATGAATTTCAAACTGGGAAATTTTCAAAAAGCAATTGATTTAGGGCAGCAGGCGATGGGTAAATCTAACGAAATTGAAAAATCTGAACTTAATAAAATTATTGGGGAAAGTTATTTTAACTTAAAACAATACGGAAAAGCAATTCCGTATCTGGAGCAATATTCGGGCAAAAAAGGGAAGTGGAGCAACACCGATTTTTATCAGTTAGGCTATGCTTATTATGAGCAGAAAAACTACGAAAAAGCAATTTCACAATTCAATAAAATCATTGAAGGAAGAGATTTTGTGGCGCAAAATGCTTATTATCATTTAGGTTTGAGTTACTTAAATATCGGCAAGAAACAAGAAGCGCTGAATGCTTTTAAAAATGCTTCTGAAATGGATTTTAATGCACAAATTCAGGAAGATGCCGCTTTAAATTACGCAAAGCTTAGTTACGATATTGGAAATGCTTATCAGGCCGTTCCCGGAATTTTACTGGATTTCCTTAAAAAATATCCAAATAATTCAAGCCGTGCAGAGGTAGAGAAATTATTGGTAGATTCTTATATTTCTTCTAAAAACTATAAAGAAGCTTTGGTTTTATTAGAAAAAAACAGATCGGCAGAAAACAAAGCCGCTTATCAAAAAGTGCTTTTTTACAGAGGTTTGGAATTGTACAACGAATCGAATTATCAGGAAGCCGGTAAAATGTTTAAAAGTGCTGTCAGCGAGCAAAAAACACCTGAATTTACAGCGCGTGCAACTTTCTGGAAAGCAGAAACAGAATATCTGAATGACGATATGCAGAATGCATTATTAACGTACAAACAATTTGCCGGAATGCCCGCTGCAAAATCTACAGACGAATATAAAAACATTAACTATAATATTGGTTACACGTATTTTAAACTAAAGGAATACGATCAGGCGGCAAATTCTTTTCAGGCGCAGATCGATAATTCGCCTTCAGATAAGGTACACTTAAATGATTCTTACCTGCGTTTGGGTGATTGTCGTTTTGTGACTTCAAAATACAGCGCCGCAAACGAAGCTTACGCAAAAGCAATTGCTGCAAAAGGTGTTGATGCCGATTATGCGCAATTTCAAAAAGCACTTTCTTACGGATTTATGTCTAATAACACGAAAAAAATCGATGAATTGACGAATTTTATTCAGATGTATAAAAAATCGTCTTATCGTGATGACGCTTTGTTCGAGTTAGGAAATACGTATGTTGCGGAGAAGAAAAACGATCAGGCTATTAAAACTTACGATCAGTTAATTTCTGAATTTAATAACGGATCATTTACTGCCAAAGCAATTTTGAAGCAAGGTTTAATTTATTACAATTCAGATCGTGATACTCAGGCTCTGACCAAGTTTAAAAAAGTTGCAGCAGAATTCCCTAAAACTCCTGAAGCATTAGAAGCAGTTTCTACTGCAAGATTAATTTATGTTGATTCCGGAAAAGTAGATGAGTATGCTACATGGGTTCGAACACTTGATTTCGTTTCTGTAACCGATGCAGAATTGGATAATGATACATACGACGCAGCATTTAAACAATATAGCCAAAATAACAGCAAAACGGCGATTACCGGTTTTGCAGGTTATGTGAGCAAATTCCCGAACGGACTTCACGCGCTTGAGGCAAATTTCTATCTGGCACAATTAACGTATGCTGAAGGTTCTGAGACTAAATCGGTTGCCAATTATCAATATGTGATCGATCAGCCAAGAAATGAATTTACAGAACAGGCTTTAAACAGACTGGCTCAGATTTATTTAAAAGCAAAAGATTGTGATAAAGCAATTCCGGTATTAGTTCGTCTGGAGAGTGAAGCCGATTATCCTCAGAATAAAACTTTCGCTCAGGCGAATTTGATGAAATGTTATTATGACAAAAAAGATTATGACAATTCTGTCATAGCCGCAGATAAGGTTTTAGAAAATCCAAAATCGGATGCCGGAGTAAAAGCCGATGCGCAAATTATTGTAGCACGTGCCGCAATGCAAACCGGAAATGAAGATAAAGCAAAAACAGCGTATGCAAAACTGGCGGCCAATTCTAAAGGGGAATTAGCTGCAGAAGCATTGTATTATGATGCATATTTTAAAACGAAAGAAGGAAAATTTGAAGCCTCAAATACAGCAGTCCAAAAATTGGCGAAAAGTTATTCTGCCTACAAATATTATGGAGCAAAAGGTTTGGTTTTAATGGCTAAAAACTTTTACGGTCTGAAAGACAGCTATCAGGCTACTTATATTCTGGATAACGTAATTAACAATTTTACAGATTATCCTGATGTAGTGGAGGAAGCCAAAAAAGAATTAAGTGCTATAAAATCTGAAGAAGCAAAAACAAATTCGTCGATTAATAAGTAGGAAGAGAGGAAGAGAAGCAAGAGGCAAGAAGAAAGATTAAAAGTTTCTTTGCTCCTTGGTTCTATTTTCTAAAAAAGAAAAAATATGAGTTTACCTTTTTATATAGTTGATGTTTTTGCTGACAGAAAATATGCCGGGAACCAACTGGCGGTTTTTTTGGATGCTGAACATTTAAGTTCGGATGAAATGCAGCAGATGGCACGCGAGATGAATTTCGCAGAAAGCACATTTGTTACATGTCTGGACAAGCAAAATAATAAAGCAGAAATAAGAATTTTTACTCCGGCTAATGAAATGCAGTTTGCGGGTCATCCTATTATTGGAACCTCATGGGTTCTGATGAATAAGGTCTTCGAAAATTCGCCTCAGGAAATAAAACTGGAAGTTCCGATAGGACCAATTGCAATTCATCAGACAGAAGATTTGATTTGGTTAAAAGCCGCACAGCCCAAATTTTGGGATGTTTTTGCAAAAGAAGATTTTCCTTCTTTCAGTAATTTAACTATCGATGATTTTGACAATCAATACCTCATTCAGGAAGTTACCACCGGAAGTGCGTTTGTAATTGTGCCTCTGAACAGTAAAAGAGCTTTGGGAAATTTAGTTTTAGATAAAGATAAAACTGATCAATGGTTAAAACAGCATTGCAAAACCAATCATCGTGGACTGTATTTTTATAGTTTGGAGAATTCGCAACTTAGCACCAGAATGTTGTGTGTAGAAAACAATCAATTAGTTGAAGATGCTGCCACGGGAAGTGCCAGTACTTGTCTGCAGGCCTATTTGTTGAAATACCATTCTGTTGAAATAGAATTGATCAATCATCAGGGAGATTATATAAATCGTCCTTCTCAAATTTATTTTAAAGGAAAAATAGAAAATGATCAGTTTGATATTACAATTGGAGGAAAAGCTCAATTTGTTGCCAAAGGCGAGTGGGAAGGCTGAGTGAGAAAATAGAACCAAGAGTATAGAAGCAAGAAGCAAGAAGAAGATAAAGAGAACAATTAAGAATTTTAGAAATAGAATAAAGAGTTAAGAAAAAGAAAGAGTAAAAGTAAGAAGAACAGAGAGAAATCTATTTTCTTGCTTCTTGCCTCTATTCTCTTAAAAAAAAATAAATATGAAATTAAACTGCCGACATAAAATTATTATAGTGTTAGTATTATTTGCTGCTCAGTTTTCGTTTGCACAAAAGAAAAATGAAAGTATCGGAACTGAAACAGTCAACGTTGTAAAGCCTTATTCGCCAACTATTTCAGATGCATTTAAAGTGAAAGAAACACCCTCGCTTGACGATAGTGGAAATCAGGCTAAGGAAGTGATAAAATACAGTATATTATCTGTTCCCGTGGCATCGACTTTTACACCGTCTAAAGGAAAAGCGGAAGGTGTTGAAAAAGCAAAAAAGGAAAGACTTTTTAATAATTATGCGACTGTTGGTCTTGGAAATTACAGTACATTAAACGCAGAATTGTTTGTTAACCAGGATTTGGGTAATAATGATTATGTTGCTGGAATGTTTCGTCATCATTCTTCTCAGGGAGGAATTAAGGATGTAGAGTTAAATGATGAATTCTACGATACTTCGATCAATGTGGGTTATGGACAAAATAACAGAGATGCCGCGTGGGGAGTAGATCTGGGGTATCAAAACCAAATTTATAATTGGTATGGACTTCCTGCAAATTTTGGTTCTACAATTCCGGGCCAACGTTATGATCTTATAAACAGCATTAGCCCGGATCATTCTTACAATACAATTTCAATTGGTGGAAATGCAGAGTTTAACGAAAGTATTTTTAGTAAACTTTCTGCACGATTTACGCATTTTTCAGACAGTTATTCATCTTCTGAAAACAGATTTTATATCAAGCCAACTTTTACGGTTGACGTAATGGATCAGGCAATTAAAACAAACGTTATTGTAGATCATGTAAGCGGTTCTTTTAAAAACAATTATGCTCAGGATAATGTCGATCGCCTAAAATACAGTTTTACAAATGTAGGAATCGAACCAAGTTTTGTAATTAATGAAAATGAATGGACATTAGAATTAGGTGCAGGAGTTTTTTACAGTGCAGACTCTGAAAACAGCGGAAATAAATTTTATATCTATCCAAAAGTGAATGCTTCCTATAAATTAGTTGGCGATCTGATGATTTTCTACACCGGGGTAAATGGAGGTCTGAATCAGAATTCGTATGCAGATTTTGTAAATGATAATCCGTTTTTATCTCCAACTTTAAATATGCGGCCGTCCAGCACGCAGTATAATGTTTTTGCAGGTTTAAAAGGAAAATTAGCCAATAATGTAAATTATAATCTGACCGGTTCTTATATGAACGAAAAAGATAAAGCGTTATTTAAAGCTAATGATTATACAGAAGTAGTTACAAATGAAGATTATGCTTTCGGAAATTCTTTTGGTGTCGTATACGAAGACATTAGAACTTTCCGTTTTTATGGGGAATTAAAAGCTGATTTTTCTGAAAATGTAACTTTTGGAATCAATGGAACTTTCAACAGTTACAATACAGATAATAATATTGAAGCCTGGAATCTGCCAACAATGAAATTGAGTTCTACCCTGGATGTTAATTTCACTAAACAATGGTATGCAGGAGTAAATGTTTTTTATGTTGGAGAGAGAAAAGACATGCAGTCTAATTTAAATTTAGGAATACACCCAGTTGTAACAACGCTTAAAAGCTATTTGGATGCTAATGCACATTTAGGATATAAATTTAATGAGCGTCTGACCTTTTTCTTAAAAGCAAATAATATTGGAAATCAGGCTTACCAAAAATGGCTGAATTATCCGGTTCAGGGATTCCAGATTTTAGGAGGAGCCAATTATAAATTTGATTTTTAAATAGAGCCACACAGGCACCAGGGCACAAAGATCTTTTTAAAGGAATGTGCCTTTTTTTTCAGCCATGGACTCATGAATTTTTTGGAGTAGATTCGTGAATTCATGGCTGTTTTTTTATGAAATAAAGAAAAAACCTTTGCATCTTTGTGTCTCAGAACCTTAGTATCTCAAAAACAAATGACTTTTAAAGAAAAAATATATTCCCACTACAGCTTAATGGTTCAGGACCGTATCGATGTTTTTAAAGATATGATTACAAACTTAACCGAAGATTCTAAAAATGACGCAAAAGGTTCGGCTGGCGACAAACACGAAACAGCTTTGTCTATGATGCATATTGAGCAGGAAAAATTGACCAATAAACTTAAAGAAGCAATTGAGCAGAAAAGTATTTTAGATAAAATCGATCCGCTTAAAACAACTGAAAATATTGTTTTAGGAAGTTTAGTAAAGGCAAACGAAATCAACTTATATGTAAGTGTGGCATTGCCAAAAATTTCCATTGACGGAATAAATGTTATTGCGCTATCTCCACAATCTCCGTTAGGAAATCATTTAATGGGAAATAAGGTTGGTTTTGAGTTTGATATAAATAAGACACATTACATGATTGAAAGTGTGGAATAACATTCAGCGCTATCAGTTTTATAACTTAAAAAGCTGCACTTTTAATTTCTGTGAAATGACAATTATCTATTAAAAGCTTTATATAAAATACAATTCCAAAACACCTTCTATTCCCCTCTTTGAAAATCTTTCAATTATAATTGAAAAACTCAAAAATTAGTTTAAAAACTGTTCTAAAACTTTCAATTTTAAAGTGGTTTTTGGCTCAAAATTAAAATTTTCAAGTTTACTACTCTTTTTGTTGTCAAAATTTTACATTTTGTATGTAAAATTAGATTTATGGTTTCAAATTGTAATTGAAATGTATATTTGTATTTCTCAATTGTAACTAATACTTCATCTTTGCCTTATCAAATTAAAAATTACAAATAAAAATATAGAATATTATGTGTGGAATTGTATGTGCCTTTGATCTAAAACAAAAAGCCGAAGCGTTAAGACCTCAAGTATTAGAAATGTCAAAAATCATTCGTCACCGCGGACCGGACTGGAGCGGAATTTACAGTAATGATAAAGCAATTCTTTCGCATGAGCGTTTGGCAATTGTAGATCCGGCTTCAGGAAAACAGCCTTTATTTACAGAAGACAAAAAATTGGTTTTGGCTGCAAATGGAGAAATCTACAACCACAGAGAATTACGTAAACAATTTGAAGGAAAATATAACTTTCAGACAGAAAGTGACTGCGAGGTTATTTTAGCATTATATCAGGAAAAAGGACCTCATTTTGTTGACGAAATGAACGGAATTTTCGGATTTGCAATTTATGATGTTGATAAAGATGAATATTTTGTAGCACGTGATCACATGGGAATTATTCCATTGTACATTGGCTGGGATGAGCACGGGACTTTTTATGTAGCTTCAGAATTAAAAGCTCTGGAAGGTTACTGTACAAAAATAGAATTGTTTCCTCCGGGACATTATTTATCAAGTAAGGATGGAGAATTTGTACAATGGTACAAAAGAGACTGGACAGAGTATGATGCTGTAAAAGATAACGAAACCAGTATTCCTGAAATCAAAAAAGCATTAGAAGCAGCGGTTCACAGACAGTTAATGAGTGATGTTCCTTATGGAGTTTTACTTTCCGGAGGTTTAGACTCTTCTATTACTTCGGCTGTAGCCAAAAAATTTGCGCAAAAACGTATTGAGTCAGATGATACTACAGATGCGTGGTACCCACAATTGCACTCTTTTTCTGTTGGTTTAGAAGGTTCTCCTGACTTAGCGGCAGCAAGAAAAGTAGCAGATCATATCGGAACGATTCACCACGAAATTAAATTCACAATTCAGGAAGGTTTAGATGCAGTTCGTGATGTTATTTACAACTTAGAAACGTATGATGTAACGACAGTAAGAGCTTCTACGCCGATGTGGCTGATGGCCAGAGTGATTAAATCAATGGGAATTAAGATGGTTCTTTCTGGTGAAGGTGCAGATGAATTGTTTGGAGGTTATTTATATTTCCATAAAGCGCCAAACGCAAGAGAATTTCACGAAGAAAACGTTCGTAAATTAGGCAAACTTCATATGTACGATTGTTTACGTGCCAACAAAAGTTTAGCAGCATGGGGAATTGAAGGTCGTGTACCGTTCTTAGATAAAGAATTTATGGATGTTGCCATGCGCATTAATCCTCAGGATAAAATGATTAACAAAGAACATCCAATGGAAAAATGGGTTGTTCGCAAGGCTTTTGAAGATATGCTTCCGGAAAGTGTGGCCTGGAGACAAAAAGAACAGTTTTCTGATGGAGTAGGATACAGCTGGATTGATACTTTGAAAGAAGTTGTAGCCAGAGAAGTTTCAGATGAGCAACTGGCAAATGCGAGATTTAAATTTCCGTTGCAAACGCCAACTTCAAAAGAGGAATATTATTATCGTTCTATTTTTACAGAACATTTCCCAAGTGATGCAGCAGCTTTATGCGTGCCTCAGGAAGCAAGTGTGGCTTGTAGTACAAAAATTGCACTGGAGTGGGATGAGGCTTTCAAAAATATGAATGATCCTTCCGGAAGAGCAGTTGCGAGCGTGCATGACGACGCTTACGCGAAAGCATAATGTGAGTTAATTTTTAGAATTAGTATATATTTATTTCCAGAAAAACGTTCTCAGACCGAGAGCGTTTTTCTCGTCTTAAGAATTTAATTTTTTTTACTTTTAGATTGTTATAATTTATTTTTAGAATGGGTTTCACTTTCTTTTAATATATTTGACCTCTGCAGTATTATAGTTAAATTCTTAATCTTTTAGTGAATTTAATAATGGAAAGCGAAAATTAATATTTAGATTTGCTTTCAATGAAAAATTTTAATGTTTTTTTAATGTTCAATTTAGCATTGTGCACTCATTAACATATAATAAAAAAGAGTATTATGTCTGGATTATTGGCCGTAATTGGTAAAGGAAAAGACCCACAACTTGTAAAAGAACTTTCTGAAAGAATGTCGCATCGTGGTCCTGATGAAAGAGATATTCATATAATGGAAAATGGCAGTGTACTTTGCCATGAAAGTTTGTCTATTATTGATCTTAATTCCGGAAAGCAGCCTATTCAGGGAAGCGACAAAGCGTGGATGGTTCATGATGGAGAAATTTATAATTATCAGGAGCTTAAAAACACAGTTTTAAAACATCATACTTTTAGAACAGCATCAGATTCAGAAGTAATTGTGCATCTATACGAAGAATTTGGTTATGATTTCTGTAACAAACTGGATGGAGATTTTGCCTTCGTGGTCATTGAAGGTGATAAGTACATCGCAGGACGTGATCCAATTGGCGTAAAACCTTTATATTATGGTCTGGATGAAAGAGGAAGAATCTATTTTTCTTCTGAAATGAAGTCTATCGCAGATCAGTGCAAATCATTTTCAACTTTTCCTCCGGGACATTATTATACCGCTAAAACCGGCTTTGTAAAATATTACCATCCGGAATATGAAGATCATAAAAATGCAAATCAGCCTCTCGATTTAGAATTAATACGCGAAAGTTTAATAAAAGCAACGAGTAAACGTTTACTGGCAAATGTACCTTTGGGAGTAGTTATGTCAGGTGGTTTGGATACATCTTTAATTTCTGCTATAACCTCGAGATTATTGAAAAAAGACGGTCAAAAATTACATTCATTTTCTATCGGACTTGATGCTGATGCTCCGGATAATATGGCAGCCAGAAAAGCTGCAGCTTTCTTAGGAACTGAACATCATGAAATTCATTTCACAGTAGAAGAGGGTGTTAAGGTTTTAGAAAAAGTGATTTATCATATTGAAACTTACGATATTATTTCGGTAAGATCAGGTGTTCCGATGTATTTGCTTTCCAAAGCAATTGCAGATCAGGGAATAAAAGTGATTTTATCGGGTGAAGGTGCAGATGAAATTTTTGGAGGGCACTTGTATTTTAGAAATGCACCTTCAGAAGAGGAATTTCAGGACGAAACAATCGAAAGGGTTCAGAAGCTTTTTACGGCCGATTTACTTCGTGCAGATAAAACCACTATGGCTAATGGTTTAGAAGTTCGTATTCCGTTTTTGGATACCGAATTTTTAGACGTTGCCATTCGAATCAAAACTCAGGAAAAACAGCCGAAAAACTACGATGGTGTTGAAAAATATATTTTAAGAAAAGCATTTGATACGCCTGAAAATCCTTATCTGCCGGCGGAAGTATTATGGCGTCAGAAAGAGCAGTTTTCTGATGGAGTGGGTTATAAATGGGTAGATGAACTGATTGAATATTGTTCCTCTCAGGTAACAGACGAACAGCTGGCCGGAGCAAATGCAGAATTTCCATATAATTCTCCAACCACAAAAGAGGCGTATTTATACCGATCAATTTTTCATAAATATTATCCACAAGTCAGCGCGGCACAAACAGTCCGTAAATGGATTCCGAAATGGCAGGAAAACCTTGATCCGAGCGGAAGAGCAAATGCAGCTCACCTGAAAGGTAATTTTGAAAGTATAAAAACAGGTGTTACGGTTTAAAAGACATACCAAATATTCTTTCCAAAAGCTTCGGAATCAGATTTAAATTTGGAGAATATATAATAATCCGAAATAGTTTTTTTACTATTTCGGATTTTAATTTTTGGGTAATTTTTAAAAAATAAATGACGCGATTAGGTACCGAACCTTCGATATGGAAAATATGGAATTTAATCGTGCATTTCTGTTAATAACTTGCATGCTTTAAGTCGTATTTTAATGGGTATATCGCTTGCATTTTTATATATTTGCGTGTTAGACAATAATTACATTTATTACAATAAATTATATGAGCGAAGAAATCAAGAAGAACAATTATTCAGCAGATAGTATTCAGGCATTAGAAGGGATGGAGCACGTAAGAATGCGTCCGTCAATGTATATTGGTGATGTAGGGGTTCGAGGACTACACCATTTGGTTTACGAGGTTGTTGATAACTCTATTGATGAGGCGATGGGAGGACATTGCGACACGATTAGTGTAGCAATAAACGAAGACGGTTCGGTAACAGTTGAGGATAATGGCCGTGGTATTCCAGTCGATTTACACAAGAAAGAAGGAGTTTCTGCACTTGAGGTTGTAATGACAAAGATTGGTGCGGGAGGTAAATTCGATAAAGATTCATATAAAGTATCCGGAGGTCTTCACGGAGTTGGGGTTTCTGTAGTAAATGCACTTTCTATACACATGAAATCTACTGTGTTTAGAGAAGGTAAAATTTATGAGCAGGAATATGAAAGAGGGAAATCATTATATCCGGTAAAACAAATCGGAGAAACCGATAAAAGAGGTACCCGTCAGACATTCTATCCGGATGATACTATTTTTACTCAGACCACAGAATTTTCATACGACACCCTTTCGGCTCGTATGCGTGAACTTTCTTTCCTGAATAAAGGAATTACAATCACGTTTACAGATAAGAGAGAAGTTGATGAAAAAGGAGAATTCAGAAGTGAAGTTTTTCATTCTACTGAAGGGTTAAAAGAATATATCCGTTACTTAGACGGTAACCGTGAGCCAATTGTTTCTCACGTTATCAGTATGGATCACGATAAAGGTGAAATTCCGGTTGAAGTAGCGTTGATTTATAATACCAGTTATACCGAAAATATTTTTTCTTACGTAAATAATATCAACACTCACGAAGGTGGAACGCATTTACAAGGTTTTAGAAGTGGTTTAACAAGAACACTTAAAAAATATGCAGATGCTTCCGGAATGCTGGATAAATTGAAATTTGAGATTGCCGGAGATGATTTCCGTGAAGGATTGACCGCTATTATTTCGGTAAAAGTTTCAGAACCACAATTCGAAGGGCAAACGAAAACCAAACTTGGAAACAGAGAGGTAGTTTCTCCGGTTTCTCAGGCAGTTGGAGAGATGCTTGAAAATTATTTGGAAGAAAATCCAAATGATGCAAAAATCATTATTCAAAAAGTAATTTTAGCGGCTCAGGCACGTCACGCAGCGAAAAAAGCGCGTGAAATGGTACAGCGTAAAACGGTTATGGGGGGCGGCGGATTGCCAGGAAAACTTTCAGATTGTTCTGAGCAGGATCCGGCAAGATGTGAGGTTTACCTGGTCGAGGGAGATTCGGCTGGTGGAACAGCCAAACAAGGTCGTGATCGTAACTTTCAGGCTATTTTACCATTACGTGGTAAGATTTTGAATGTTGAAAAAGCAATGCATCATAAAGTATTCGAAAACGAAGAGATCAGAAATATTTTTACTGCTTTGGGTGTAACGGTAGGAACAGCTGAAGACAGTAAAGCGTTAAATCTGGAAAAACTAAGATATCATAAGGTAATCATTATGTGTGATGCGGATGTCGATGGTAGTCACATTTCTACCTTAATATTAACGTTCTTCTTCCGTTTTATGAAAGAGCTTATTGAAGAAGGTCACGTTTACATTGCAGCTCCGCCATTATACCTGGTTAAAAAAGGAAATAAGAAAGAATATGCATGGAATGATGTTCAGCGCGATCAGGCTAACGAAAGAATGGGTGGAAGTGCCGGTATTCAGCGTTATAAAGGTCTTGGAGAGATGAATGCAGAACAATTGTGGGAAACGACAATGGACCCGAATTTCAGAACTTTACGTCAGGTAACTATTGACAGCCTTGCAGAAGCAGACCGGGTTTTCTCTATGCTAATGGGTGACGAAGTACCGCCTCGTAGAGAATTTATCGAGAAAAATGCAGTTTATGCAAATATTGACGCATAAAATAAAAAATTAATAATTCCAATTCGTTTAATTGTTTAAATTTACTAGACAATTAAACGAATTGTCTTTTTAAGGAAACAGACAAATAAAATAATAACCGATAAAGTATAAAATATGAAAGTTACCATTGTAGGAGCAGGAAATGTTGGAGCTACCTGTGCAGATGTTATTTCTTATAGAGGGATTGCAAGCGAAGTAGTATTGTTGGATATTAAAGAAGGTTTTGCCGAAGGTAAAGCATTGGATATTACGCAATGTGCCACCAACACAGGTTTTAACACGAAAGTTTCGGGCGTTACCAATGATTATTCTAAAACTGCGGGAAGTGATGTGGTTGTAATTACATCAGGAATTCCAAGAAAGCCAGGAATGACAAGAGAAGAATTAATTGGTATAAATGCCGGAATTGTAAAAACAGTTGCAGAAAATGTTCTGAAATATTCTCCTGATACTATAATTGTAGTAGTTTCAAATCCGATGGACACAATGACTTATTTAGCTCTAAAAGCGACAGGTCTTCCAAAAAACAGAATTATTGGTATGGGTGGAGCGTTAGACAGTTCTCGTTTCAGAACCTACCTTTCTTTAGCTTTAGACAAACCGGCAAATGATATTTCGGCAATGGTAATTGGCGGACATGGTGATACCACAATGATTCCGTTAACACGTCTGGCTTCCTATAATGGAATTCCGGTTACAGAATTTTTGTCTGAAGATGTATTGCAGAAAGTTGCTACTGATACTATGGTAGGTGGCGCAACACTTACAGGTTTATTAGGAACTTCTGCCTGGTATGCACCTGGAGCTTCTGTTGCATATTTGGTAGACAGTATTTTAAACGATCAGAAGAAAATGATTGCCTGTTCTGTATTTGTAGAAGGGGAGTATGGACAAAATGACATCTGCATTGGAGTACCTTGTATAATAGGTAAGAACGGAGTTGAGGAAATCTTAGATATAAATTTAAACGATCAGGAAAAGGCTTTATTTACTAAAAGCGCAGATGCTGTTCGCAGCATGAATGATGCTTTGAAGTCGATTTTAATATAATAAAAAGCGAAAAAAAAGAAAAAGGCTGCACTTTTGCAGTCTTTTTTTTGAGATTAATTAATAAATTAATTGGTTAATATTTTCGTTAATTATATATTTGCTCGGTTTAAAAAAAAATTGGTAATTCGTGATCTCATATTTTTGTTTTAAAATATCATATCAGGGCTTATTTTATGGGACTTTAAAACAAAAACAAAACAAAACATAATTAATTTTTAGTAATAATGCAGAATAAAGGACTTATTAAATTTTTCGCAATTCTATTTGCATTGGTAAGTATTTACCAACTATCATTCACTTTTGTGGCAAATAGCGTCAAAAGTGAAGCTAAAGCTTTTGCAGGAGACAATCCTGATAAAGAGCTGAAATATTTAGATTCTATTGGTAAAGAAAAAGTATTAAATCTTGGTTTTACTGATTTCACTTACAACGAAGTGAAAAACAAACAACTTAATAAAGGTCTTGACTTAGAAGGAGGAATCAATGTTATTCTTCAGATTTCTATTAAAGATGTATTAAAAGGTTTGGCTAACAATTCTAAAAACCCGGTTTTTAATAAATCATTAGCTGATGCATCTGCAAATTTAGAAGGAAACAAAACATATTTAAATAAGTTTTTTGAAGCTTTTGAAGCAAATTCAAAAGGAACTACAAAATTAGCATCTCCGGATATCTTCGCAAACAGAAGTCTTCAGGGAGAAGGTGGTGTAGATTTTCAAATGTCTGATGCGCAAGTTCAGAAAGTTATCAAAAGAAAAGTTGATGAGTCTGTAGAAAGTGCTTTTAAAGTATTAAGAGAGCGTATTGACAAATTTGGTGTTACACAGCCAAATATCCAAAAATTAGGAGAAACAGGAAGAATCTTAGTAGAACTTCCAGGTGCTAAGGATGTTGACAGGATTAAAAAATTATTAGGTGGAAAAGCTCAATTAGAGTTTTGGGAAACTTATAAAATCGAAGAGATTGGAAATTTCTTAGTATCTGCAAACGAAGCTTTGAAGAAAACTGAAGTTAAGAAAACTGAAACTAAAGCAGTTGCTAAAGATTCATTAAATGCATTATTAACAGATGCAAAAGATTCTCTTGATACTAAAAAAGGAAACAATCCTTTATTCGACAAAATGATCGTTCAGGGTGGCGGACCAGTTTTAGGGTATTTCGCTCCTAAAGATACTGCTGCAGTAAATGATTACTTAAAAAGACCGGAAATTAGAGTTTTACTAGCTGCTGATCAGCACTATGCAAAATTTGTATGGAGTAAACCAACAACTATTAAAGATCCAAAAGCAAAAGATGTAAAAACAGCAGCAGATCTTGAAGCTGTAGAATTATATGCATTAAAAGGAAACAGAGACAATAACCCTGCAATGAGTGGTGGTGTTGTTACTGATGCAAAAGATACTTTTGACCAAATGGGTAAACCTGCAGTTTCTATGCAGATGAACAGTCAGGGTGCTAAAGTTTGGGAAGAATTAACAGGAAGAGCATTTTCTCAAAAAAGCTACATTGCAATTGTTTTAGATGATATCGTTTATTCTGCTCCGGGTGTAACAAGTGGTCCTATTGCCGGAGGAAGATCAGAAATTACAGGTTCATTTGATGTTGCAGAAACTAAAGATTTAGCAAACGTTTTAAATGCAGGTAAATTACCGGCTTCTGCAGATATTATCCAGTCAACTGTTGTTGGTCCTTCTTTAGGACAGGCAGCTATTGATGCAGGTACAATATCTTCTGTATTAGGTTTCTTATTAGTTTGCGTTTGGATGGTATTCTATTATGGTAAAGCAGGTTGGTATGCTAACCTTGCATTATTATTAAACTTACTGTTCTTATTCGGAATTATGGCAAGTTTTGGTTTTGTATTAACATTGCCTGGTATTGCAGGTATCGTATTAACATTAGGTACTGCGGTAGATGCGAATATTATTATCTACGAAAGAGCAAAAGAGGAATTGCGTGAAGGAAAATCCCTTTCTGAAGCTGTTGCAGCTTCTTACGGATGGCATGGTGCAATGCGTTCTATTATTGATGCTAACGTTACTCACGTTTTAACCGGAGCTATCTTGTTCATTTTTGGAACAGGTCCTATTAAAGGTTTCGCATTAACGTTGTTAATTGGTATTGTAACGTCATTGTTTACATCAATCTTTATCGCCAGAATTTTTATTGACAGAAATATTGCCGGAAAAGGTGATTTAACTTTCTCTACAAACATTACTAAAAACTGGTTTACAAACTTCCACTTTGACTTTATTAAAATCAAAAAATTCACTTATATCTTCTCTTCTATTGTAGTTGTAGTGAGTTTAATTTCTATCTTCTTCGTAAACGGTTTAGATGAGGGTGTTGATTTTGTGGGAGGAAGAACTTTCCAGGTAAAATTTGAAAAGCCAGTAGATGCAACAACTGTTTCAGACGAATTGTCTACAGCATTTGGTACACCTGTGGAAGCAAAAATTTTAGGTGATGACGATCAGTTGAAAATCACAACTAAATATAAAATTAAAGAAGACGGTGTAGCTATCGACGAAGAAGTGAACCAAAAGTTATACAAATCTTTACAGAAGTACTTCCCAAATACAACGTACGACAAATTTACCAATTCATATAATGGTAAAACTGTAGGTGTATTGCAGGCTTCTAAAGTGGGAGCTTCTATTTCTGAGGATATTAAAACGAACTCTTACTGGGCAGTTCTTGGTGCTATGGCGGTTATCTTTATATACTTAATGATTTCTTTCCGTAAATGGCAATATTCATTAGGAGCTATCGCTGCAGTAGCGCACGACGTTATCTTTGTATTAGGAATTTATTCTTTATGCTATAAATTTATGCCTTTCCATATGGAAATGGACCAGCACTTTATCGCTGCAATCCTTACAGTAATTGGTTATTCTATGAACGATACTGTAATTGTATTTGACAGGGTAAGAGAATTTATCATCGGAAACCGTAAAGGTAGCTTCGAAGATATCGTAAATGCTTCTATTAATACAACATTATCAAGAACCTTGAATACTTCATTAATGATGATTATCGTATTATTAACGATGTTTATCTTTGGTGGAGAATCAATCAGAGGATTTATCTTTGCGATGTTAATTGGTATTATTGTAGGTACTTATTCTTCATTATTTATCGCTACTCCGGTATTAGTAGATACAATTTCAAGTGATGAAAAACATACAATTGAAGACAAACACAACAAAGCTTAATTTTTAAGTTCTTAAATAAAAGAAAGATCCGGTGAAAGCTGGATCTTTTTTTTATGTTTGTATTTCTAAAAACCAGAAATGTTTAAAAGACTACTCTTTCTTAGTTTTCTCTTTTCTTTAGTACTACAGCTTAATGCGCAGAAGAAGAGCGATAATTACAAAATCGGATTTGCTTACGGATTTGGAAGTGAATTCAATAATCGTAACTATACGTTTGAAAATCATTTCTACAAGCTTATGTTGTACTACAAAATAAAAGCAACCACCAACCTGCAATATGAAATTTTGATCCAGCCGGAGATTAATTTTGCTAAACATCAATTGCTGAACTTGTATTTTGTAAAACCGGAAACTCCGGATTTTGAACAGAAAAGAACAGAATATTTAAAACTGAAAGATGTTCGCGAATATGTTTTAAATATTGGTTTTTTGATTAGGAAACCAATTGGGAAAAACTACTCCTGTTATATTTTAGGAAGCATTGGACCTATGATTAACGATACCGAAACGGAACGCATGTCTGAAGGTTTCGCTTTTGCCGATGTTTTAGCAGTCGGTTTTACTGTAAATATAAATCGTGTTCAAGTGGAGATCCGACCTGGTATAAGGCATGTTTCTAATGCTGGTTTAGGAAGTAGTAATGCGGGTTATAATACAAAAAATATTGAATTTGGTATTTCGTATCAACTATAAAAAAAATGCCCAATATTTTCAAATATTGGGCATTTTTATTTTGATTGAAAGTCTTTTTAAGCTTCTGCTAAAGGATTTCTCTGCGCTCTGATGATGAAGAAAAGTCCAATTATAATAAAAGGAATACTTAACCATTGTCCGGTTGAAAATAAACCTAATTCTTCTTCGATTCCTCCCTGGCTTTCTTTTACAAATTCGACTATAAAGCGTACTACAAATAATAAAACTAAAAATAAACCAAATAACAATCCTGATTTGCGTCTTGCATCTGTTTTCCAGTAAAGGAAAAATAAAATAGCAAATACAAAAATATAAGAGAATGCTTCATACAATTGTGTTGGATGTTTGGCAGGAACCTGAGCCAGTACATCTGCAAATCTTGGATCCGATACAATAGCATTGTAAGCTTCTTTTGGATCTGCAATTCCTGTTTTTTGTACAGCCTCACTTTTGCTGAATTTATCGTGTAGAAAACGAATTCCGAAAGCTGAATTGGTTTCGTGACCGATAATCTCAGAGTTAAAGAAGTTCCCTAAACGAACGAATATAGCCCCGCTTGCAACCGGAATAACAACGCGGTCTAAAATCCATAACAAAGAGCGTTTTAAAATCTTTTTACTGTAATAATACATGGCAATTATAATGGCAATTGCAGCGCCGTGACTTGCTAATCCCTGAAAACCTGTAAACTGAAATTCAGGTTCAAATCTAAATGGCAGGAAAATTTCCAGTAAATGATTTCTGAAGTATTCCCAATCGTAAAAGAAAACATGTCCTAAACGTGCACCTATTAATGTTGCAAGAACCGTCCATACAAATAAAGAATCGAGTTTTTCAATTGATTCGTTTTCTCTTTGGAAAATCTTTTTCATCAGGAACCATCCTAAACCAAAAGCGATTACAAACATTAAGCTGTAATAGCGAATCATAAAAAATCCTAAATCAATTCCTTCTGAAGGATTCCAAACAATATTTAACGCGTGTGTCATGTATAATTTTTTTATAGCTTTAAAAATAAATATTTAATGTAAAACTCTGCTTTTCAAAAGTTAATGTTTATGATTGCATTTCTTTTCCGGTACGGGATCATAACCGGTTCTTCCCCACGGATGACAGCTTAAGATGCGCTTTATGCCCAAAAATCCTCCATAAAATAATCCGTGCATTTGCAGTGCCTGAATCATATAGGTAGAACAAGTAGGTTCGAATCTGCAGGAAGCCGGAGTAAACGGCGAAATCGCAGTCTGATAAAAGCGTACCAGCAAAACAAACGGATATATTAAAATTTTGGAGAGCATCTTTTCAATTGTTCTTTATTAGTTGTATTTAAAGGAAATTGTTACACCCCAAAAATAAAATGTTTTTTATTGAATACTAAACGATGTTCCTTCTTTTCCGTCCTTTAATTGTATTCCTAATGCAATTAACTGATCGCGAATCTGATCTGAAAGTGCAAAGTTTTTATCTGCTCTGGCCTGATTTCTCATTCCGATAAGCATATGTACAACACCTTCCAGTTTGTCATTATCGCCGTCTGCAGATTTCTCATCAACAAGCCCTAAGACATCAAATACAAATGCATTTACAGCAGTTGCGAAATCGGTTAAATCATCCGCTGAAATAGTTTCCTTGCCATCTTTTAATAAGTTGACATAACGAACAGCTTCAAACAATTGAGCGATTAAAATGGGCGTATTAAAATCATCATTCATTGCGTCATAAGACAGTTGTTTCCATGCTGCAAAGTCTATCGAGCTTGAAGTTCCGGCAACAATATTTGGTAAAGCATCAACTGCTTCCATTAATCTTTTGTATCCTTTTTCTGCAGCCACAATCGCATCATCAGAAAAATCTAAAACACTTCTGTAATGTGCCTGTAGCATGAAAAAACGAGTAACCGAAGCAGAAAATGGTTTACTTAAGATCGTATTGTCTCCACTAAGAATTTCGCCGGGAAGAATATTATTCCCAGTTGACTTCGCCATTTTCTTCCCGTTTAAAGTCAGCATATTGGCATGCATCCAGTAATTTACCGGAGACTGTCCCGTGCAGGCTTCATTTTGGGCAATTTCGCATTCGTGGTGAGGGAATTTTAAATCCATTCCACCTCCGTGAATGTCAAAATGATTTCCAAGATATTTTGTACTCATAGCAGTACATTCAAGATGCCATCCCGGAAAACCATCACTCCACGGCGAAGGCCATCTCATGATATGCTCTGGTTCTGCTTTTTTCCAAAGCGCAAAATCCTGTGGATTTCTTTTATCAGATTGTCCGTCAAGATCACGCGTATTGGCCAGCATATCGTCGATATTTCTACCGCTTAAAATGCCGTAATTGTTGGTTTCGTTATATTTTACGACATCAAAATATACTGATCCGTTGGCAACATAACCAATTCCTTTATCGATAATTTTTTTAATGATTTCGATTTGTTCAATAATATGTCCGGTTGCTGTTGGCTCAATACTTGGTGGTAAAAAGTTAAATGCTTTTAGAATATTATGAAAATCTACCGTATAGCGCTGTACCACTTCCATTGGTTCCAGTTGCTCTAAACGGGCTTTTTTTGCAATTTTATCTTCACCTTCGTCCACATCATCAACAATATGTCCAACGTCGGTGATGTTTCGTACGTAACGAACTTTATAATCCAAATGAAGAAGATACCTGAAAATTACATCAAAAGACATAAAAGTTCTGACGTTTCCTAAATGAACATTACTATATACTGTAGGTCCGCAAACATACATTCCAACATTTCCCTCATGGATTGGTTTGAAATTCTCCTTTTCACCGGAAAGTGAATTGTATATTTTTAGATGTTGATTTTGATATAGTGGCATGTCTGTTGTTTGTTGTTTATTGTTTGTTGATATGCGTTGTGTGTAAAGTTATTTAAATTTTAGTCCCTTTATTTCACACTTGTTTAAATAGTTCATCATAGAACCGATTTTATTTTTAACTAACTCAACCGTTTCATTTAGTTTTAAATGTTGTTCTTCGCTAATCAATTTTTTATCGAATGCTCTGTATGATTGTGATTTTACTTCTCCAGCGGAACCCTTCGCAATGCTTAAAAAGTTGATAAATTCCCGATTACCATTTCTTTCGAAACCTTCTGCAATATTATCCATTACAGAGCCTGAACTTCTATCAATTTGATTTGTTAAAGAGTAATTACTTTTTAGATTTGTATTTTGAATAAGATATTCAACTTGTTGACACACAATTCGAGCCAGTCTCCAAATTTCCAAATCTTCAAATTTTTCAATTTTTGCCATCAGAACAATAAACAATTAACCAAAAACAATAAACTTTTTTAAAACTGAGTTTCTAATTTAATATAGTCAAGAAATTCTCTTTTAGTTTGCGGATCTTTGAATTTTCCACCGAATTCAGACGTTACAGTACTGCTCTCGATATCTTTAATTCCGCGGGAATTTACGCAAAGGTGTTTTGCGTCAATTACACAGGCAACATCTTCAGTTCCTAAAGCTTTTTGCAGCTCCTGAACGATTTGCATGGTAAGACGTTCCTGAACCTGAGGTCTTTTTGCATAATATTCTACAATACGGTTCATTTTTGAAAGACCAATTACTCTTCCGCTGGAAATGTAAGCAACGTGAGCGCGTCCGATAATAGGTAATAAATGGTGTTCACAAGTAGAATAAACCGTAATGTTTTTCTCTACAAGCATTTCTCCATATTTGTAATTATTATCGAATGTAGAAGCTTTTGGCTGTTTTGCCGGATTAAGACCGCCAAAGATTTCTTTGACAAACATTTTAGCAACCCTGTTTGGAGTTCCTTTAATGCTGTCATCTGTCAAATCCATTCCAAGAGTTTGTAGAATGTTTTCGACATCTTTTTTAATTTTTTCTATTTTTTCATCATCAGATAAGTCAAAAGCATCATCTCTAAGAGGGTTTTTTGCGCTGGTGCTGATATGGTTGTCGCCTATTTCGTCTAAAAATTCTTCGTTGTTTATCATTAAAAACTACTATTAGTATATGTATTCCTTTTTAAGGCGGTAAAGATAATTAATAAATGGGAAACCTTTTCTATGGTTTTTAGGATTTAATTAATCGTTTTTGATTATAATTCAATTTAAATTTTAAATAGCAGGATATAAAACACAAAAGACAATAACGAAAGAGTTATTGTCTTTTGTAAAATATTATATAAAAACCTGATTATCTGTTGTTGTAAACCAGAAGAGCATCTTTTAAAATATTCACAGCAGTGATAAGATCTTTTTTATTCAGCACATAGGCAATACGAACCTGATTAAGTCCCATTCCCGGAGTTGAGTAAAAACCTTTTGCAGGTGCGATCATTACGGTTTCGCCATTTAAATTATAACTCTCTAAAAGCCATTGTGCAAAATCATCTGAGTCTTGTATAGGAAGTTCTGCAATACAGTAAAAAGCACCTTTTGGCTTGGTAACAATAACTCCGTCAATTTTGTTTAGTTCGGCAATCAGTGTATTACGACGCTCTTTGTATTCTGCAATTACTTCATCAAAATAGCTTTGTGGAGTATCAATAGCCGCTTCACAGGCAATTTGTTCTATAGTTGGCGGACTCAGACGTGCCTGCGCAAATTTCATTACAGTGGCCAGTACTTCTTTATTTTTAGTAACTAAACAGCCAATTCTGGCACCGCACATGCTGTAACGTTTAGAAACAGAATCGACCATGATTACATTTTGTTGGACATCGTCCAAATTCATTACAGAAAAATGAACATCGTCACCATCATATAAAAACTCGCGATATACCTCATCGGCAATTAAATATAAATCGTGTTTTTTAATTAATCCCGCTAATTGTCTGATTTCGGCTTCCGAATATAAATAACCAGTCGGATTTCCGGGATTGCAAATCAGAATGGCTTTTGTTTTTGGTGTAATTAATTTTTCAACCTCGTCTATAGAAGGTAAAGCAAATGCCGTTTCAATGGTAGAAACCAGAGGAACAACTGTTGCGCTTGTAGACGATGCAAAAGCATGGTAATTAGCGTAAAAAGGCTCCGGAATAATGATTTCGTCTCCGGGATCTGTAATTGTGGCCAGCGCAAAAAGTAAGGCTTCAGAACCACCAGTTGTAACAATGATGTCTTCTGTATTAACGTTTACATTTTGGCGCTGGTAAAATTCTGCTAATTTTTTTCTATAGCTTTCATATCCGGCAGACGGACTGTATTCTATAAGAGTCAAATCAATATTTTTTACCGCCTCCATGGCCACTTCCGGTGTCTTGATATCCGGTTGACCAATGTTTAAATGATACACCTTGTGTCCTTTTTTCTTTGCTAGATCAGCAAAGGGAGCAAGCTTGCGTATCGGAGATTCAGGCATGTTTCTGCCCTTGTGTGAAATTGTTGGCATGAGTATAAATTATTGAAGTGCAAATTTGCATTTTTTTTTCGAATTTAACGTAAACAATACAGGTACTTCCAAAAATGTAACAATAATAAATATATTTACTAATTTTATAATAAAATATTGTCAATGAAAAAATATATGGTATTATTTTTTGGGTTATTCTTACCTTTTTTGCTATTTGCGCAGAACGATTTTATATTGGAAAACAACGCAGCAAAGGCAATAGTACCATTTAAACTAATTAATAATCTTGTTTTTATTCCGATAAAAGTAAATGGAGTAGAACTTAATTTTTTATTGGATTCCGGTGTAGAAGAAACCATTTTGTTCAGCATGGAAGACAAACAGGAAGTCAGTTTTAATAATGTGGAGAAAATCAAACTCCGCGGATTAGGGAGTGAGGAAGAAATTGAAGGATTAAAGTCAACCAAAAATATTTTAGAAACTCACGGTCTGAAGTCTAACGATCACATGGTTTTTATCATTTTAGATCAGACCTTTAATTTGTCTTCACACATCGGAATTCCCGTTAACGGAATTATCGGACATAAATTCTTTAGAAATAATCTGGTCGAAATTAATTATCAGAAAAAGAGAATCATCGTGCATTCTCAAAAAAGCAATTCATTTCGCGAAAAGCTGGATAAAAAGTTTACAACGGTTCCTATCTCTATCGAACGTTCAAAACCATACATTTTAGCAAAGGCTACTGTAAATAATCAGGATATTGAAGCAAAACTTTTAATCGATATTGGCAATAGTGATGCTTTCTGGGTTTTTGAAAACAATAAAATTAAGCTTCCGGATAAAAATTTTCCTGATTTTTTGGGAAAAGGATTTAGTGGCGATATTGAAGGCCATCGTGCCAAAATTGATAAATTTTCAATTGAAGGATTTGACTTTAAAAAGCCAATCGTTTCTTTTCCGGATTCTGTTTCCATCCGTAATGTTAAAATGGTTCCCGGGCGTATTGGTTCTGTTGGAGGAGAAATCCTGAAAAGGTTTACAGTAGTTTTAGACAATAAAGAAAAAAAACTTTATCTAAGGAAAAATAGTAAATTCTCTGAGCCATTTACCTATAATAAAAGCGGAATCACGATTCAGCATAATGGACTTCAATGGGTGCAGGAAACAGTACATCTTGAAACTGTACAAGTTGCAAATACAATTGATGAGTTGCAGGACAGAAACAAAAATAATAATAACTTTAAATATAAATTTGCGCTAAAACCGGTTTATGAAATAGTGAACGTCAGAAAAAATTCTGCAGCAGAAAAAAGCGGACTGCGTAAAGGAGATATTATTGTAAGTTTAAATAAAATTCAACCCTATAAATACAGTCTTCAGGAAATAAATAATCTTTTAAAGTCTCAGGAAGATCTGTGGATAAATTTGGAAGTAGAAAGAAATAGTGTAGTGCTTAAATTTAGGTTTAAGCTTGAAGATGAACTTTAAGTAAATTATACCACTCTTTAGATTATATAGATCTTCAACTACTTTAAGTTACAGTTGCGACTTTTTTGATTTGTGAAAAAATGTTTGTTAAAATTCAAATTTTCCTTAGATATTTTATTATGTTTAACAAAAATTTAATCTATGGCCAAAAATTACGTTAATTTCTTACATTTTGTATTGTTTGTCATTTGTGTTTCTTTTTTGCCTTCAAAACTTCATGCACAATGCGCCGGCACCGATGCACAAAAAATAATTTGTGATATTGAAAATCCTGCAAATGAAACATTATCCTTATTTGCCTTACTGGGAGGGTCACCGGCGCCGGGAGGAACATGGTCTGATGATAATAATCTGAAAGGTCTTGATCCCGTTACCGGTATTTTAAATCCGCAATTAATTACGAAAGGCGGCGTATACCATTATACCTACACGGCTCCGGCCGTTCCTGGATGTATAGATAATAAATCGGTTGTGACAATTACGATAGGTGCTTATCCCGGTGTTGGTTCTCAGGCAACTGTTTGTAACGATGATGTTCGATTCAATCTTTTTACTGCATTTGATAGTAATGTGATGGGACCGCACGCAAACGGAGTCTGGCGAAATAGTGCAGGTCAGGTGGTAAGATCTTCCATAGATATTGGAGGCATAGATAAAAAAACTACCCTTCAGTATACCTATACAGTTCCGCCAGTATTAGAGTGTTCTGCGGCAGAGGAGTCTGTAACCGTATTTGTTACCGTTCTAAGGGCGCCAAAAGAAGGAACTCCAAATCCGCTGGTTTTATGCGGAACAACAGATTTGGCGGGATATACAGATTTAGATTTATACGATCGTCTTATTGGTGAAGACAGTGGAGGAACATGGAGCGGACCGGGTTTAACATCAAATTCAGATCATAATGTTAACCTTCAGGAATTGTTTGACACGTCGGGTCCGGGAGAGTATGTTTTTACCTATTCTGTTTTAGCGGTTCCTGATAATAATATATGTCGTGATAAAACAGCCGAGTTAAAAATTACACTCGAAAAAAGACTCGATTTTACCGGATCCAAAATTGTAGTGATAAAAGATATTTGCGAGTCGGCTATCACGACAGCAAAATATTCTGCACAAATTACACAAGGTCCGGATAGTATTCCTGATGGACTGTACCAGGTAACGTATACTGTTAACGGACCAGTATCGGGTTCTGAAGTAGTAATCGCAAACTTTATAAACGGACAGCTTAACTTTCCTATTAGCTCAGATTATTTTCAACAAGTTGGAAAGTCAGTCATTACTGTTACAAAAATAGTTTCGACATCAAGCAGAAATTCCTGTGTCAATATTTTTAGTCCATTTTCTACATTATTAACGGTTTACCCATTGCCGCGTCTGGATAATGCCGTGTTAACATCAAGTCCTGTCTGCCAGAAAGAAGCTGCATTAATTCAGATTACTGCGCCTCAGTTGTTGGATGGAGATTATCGAATTACCTATAATATAAATGGGGATAATTTAGCAGTAGCAGAAACCGCGGTTATGACAGCTGTGGGAGGTAAAGCCACTTTTCAGGTTCCGGCAAACTTAAATTCACAAAGCGGATTGTCGGTAATCATAATTTATAGTATCGTTAATATCACAAATCCCGATCCGCAGTGCAGTAATTCAGCAAATTTGGCGGGGAATCTCATCATTTATCCTTTACCGAATGTTTCGGCAGTAAGAATATCGATAAATGATAATTGTTTTGGTCAGCCCTTTACAGCTAATGTTTCAGGTTTAGGAAATCTTACTTCGGCCAAACTTTCATACACCCTTTCAAACAGCAACACTTCGGTATTACAAACTGTTGATTTAGCGGTAGTAAACGGAAATGCCAGTTTTCCAATTCCATCCGGATTACTTCAAAATTCTGGTTTAACTACATTAACGGCGGGCAGTCTTGTAAATAATGTTACGGGTTGTACAAATACATTAAATCTATCAGATGATTTTATGATAAATCCAATTCCGGCAGCTCCCGTTGCAGGAAATCTGGAATTTTGTAAAGTCGATGAAGCAACGATTGTCAATTTACTTCCAAACGGCGCACCATACAAATGGTATAATTCTGCGACAGCAACCACGCCTCTTGCAGAAACCTATGTTCTAAAGACAGAAGATTATTATGTGAGATTTACTTCTGCGGAAGGCTGTACTTCAGAACCAACAAAAATTTCGGTAATGGTTCATAATACTCCGGCACCGGAAATGACTGATACGGCAGATTTCTGCGGATTAGCCAATCCGACAATTAGTGATTTATCCAATAAAACCAATGTTTCATCAACTGTTTCCTGGTATGATGCTGCAAATGGAAATTTGTTACCTTCTAATACTTTACTGGTTCATCATGTTACCTATTACGGATACAATTTAGATGACACTACAAGATGTCTTTCAGAAAATTATACAGAAGTTACAGTGTCATTGCAGGATTGTGATGTAGCTGAATATGATTTTTTTATTCCCGACGGATTTTCTCCAAATGATGATGGTGTAAACGATTCCTTCGTAATAAAAGATATCGAATTTTTGTACCCGGATTATACACTTGAAATTTATAACAGATACGGAAATGGAATGTACAAAGGCGATAAAAATAAACCGGCCTGGGATGGTAAGAACTACGAAAAGAGCGGGATCGCCGGCGGGATTGCACCTAACGGAGTTTATTTTTACGTATTGCATTTCAATAAAGACAATAAGCCGCCAAAACAAGGCCGTCTTTATTTAAATCGATAAATCCCTTTACATTTTAATATAATTTTCAAAATGAAAAAAAATATACTTTTAATAACTTTTCTTCTTTATATAATTCCGGCAATGTCGCAGCAGGATCCAGAATATACACATTATATGTATAATATGAGTGTGGTAAATCCGGCGTATGCAACAGGAGTTCCGGCCATGATGAATTTTGGAGGATTGTACAGAACACAATGGGTTGGTGCAGTTGGTGCTCCAAAAACATTTACCTTTTTCGGACATACCGCAATAAATGATCAAATAGAAACCGGAATTTCTCTTGTTTCTGATGATATTGGAGATGGGGCAAAAAAAGAAACCAACTTCTATGCAGATTTCGCGTATGTCTTAAAATTAGGAGGAAAGAACAAGCTTTCTCTCGGAATTAAAGGAGGTTTTTCGACAATACAAACCAATTTTAACGGTTTCCGTTTTACAGATCCACAAACTGATGCTGCTTTCGCAGAAAATGTAAATGTTACAAGACCAAATGTTGGAGTTGGAGCCTATTATTTTCGGGATAACTTATATGTCGGAATTTCGGCGCCAAATTTATTGAGTTCCAAACATATCGAAGAAAAATCAGGAGTAAATACTTTTGGCTCAGAGAAGATTCATACCTTTTTGACGGCTGGTTATGTTTTTCAGGTCAATGACAGATTAAAATTAAAACCTGCTTTTATGTCAAAATTTGTTCCCGGCGCGCCGATAACGTTAGATGTAACGGCAAACGTTTTATATAATGAAAAATTCGAATTAGGAGTTGCTTACAGAATAGAAGATGCCGTCAGTTTTTTGGCAAATATTAATGTAACACCAACGCTTCGTGTAGGTTATGCCTACGATTATACATTAAACAATCTGGGGCAGTTTAATTCGGGAACACACGAAATTATGCTGTTGTTCGATTTGGACTTATTAGGAAAAGGATTTGATAAATCGCCAAGATTCTTTTAAAATGAAAAATATGAAAAAACTACTCGTTATTGTATTCGTATTTTCAATACAGTTTATAAACGCACAAGATCAGGAAACAGCAAGAGCCAAACGTTTTTTTGATAAAACATATTACAGCGAAGCTATTATTTTATATCAAAAATTAGCAGACGAAAAACCTACGCAGGAAGTAATAAAAAATCTGGCAGATGCTTATTTTTATACCAATGATTTAGTAAAAGCACAAAGATATTATCGCCTTTTGATTTCCAGTTACAGCAATAATTTAGACCGGGAATATTATTTCAGATACGCTCAGACATTAAAAGCGACAAATAGTAATGATGAAGCCAATGCGAATTTAAAAGAATATTACGCTAAATCTTCCAACTCAGAAGATATTGCAAATTTCGAAAGAGACGTTAAAACTCTGGAAAATGTGACCGCAATTGGTAAACGTTTTGAGATAAAAAACTTAGCGGTAAATACCCCTAATTCTGAATTTGGTGCCGTTAAATACAAAGATAATCTGGTATTTGCCGGAGTAAAGCTTAAGCCGGGTCTATTTGATAAAAAATACAAATGGGACAACGAAACTTATTTGAATCTGGTTACGCTTCCGCTGAAAAACAGCAATTCAGCAGATTCGGTTGTTCAGTATTTTGCGAAGGAATTAAAAACCGGAATGCACGAATCGAATGCTGTCTTTACAAAAGACGGCAAAACGATGTACTTCACCAGAAATAATTCGAAAAACGGAAAGAAGAAAAGAGATGAAAAGAAAATTTCTAATCTTCAGATTTTTAAAGCAGAATTAGTAGAAGGAAAATGGAGTAATGTTATATCACTTCCGTTCAATAGTCCAAATTATTCGGTAGAACATCCTGCTTTAAGCGCAGATGAAAAAGTGCTTTATTTTGCTTCGGACATGCCGGGATCATTGGGCTCTTTTGATATTTATTCGGTAAATATTAATAAAGGGGCATTTGATATTCCGAAAAATTTAGGTTCGCAAATTAATACCAGTAAAAGAGAGCAATTTCCTTTTGCTTCTGCAGATAATAAACTTTATTTTTCTTCTGACGGGCATTTGGGTTACGGATCCCTGGATGTTTTTGTCTCGGAAATTAATGGGAATGAATATTCAAAACCGGTAAATGTCGGACTTCCGTTAAACTCCAATTTAGATGATTTTTCTTTTAATATTGATTCTGATACCAAAGAAGGCTTTTTTGCGTCGAACAGAGAAGGAGGAAAGGGAAGCGATGATATCTATCAGTTTAAAGAAATAAAAGATTTGATTGTAGAAGATTGTAAACAATTTATTGCCGGAGTTATTTCAGACATTGATACCAAACTGCCTTTGGAAAATGCTACAGTTTTGTTACAGGATTCAGACAATAAAACCTTACATACTAGCACAACTTCCGCCGACGGAAAATTTAGTTTTACTGTTCCTTGTGAAGCTTCCTATAAAGTTAGTGCTTTCAAGGAAAATTATACCAATGCATCAAAAACACTGACTCTGGACAAAACAAGAGACAAAGTAAATGATGCTTCTTTAGCGTTGAAATCTCTGGAAGTTATCAGACAGGAAGAAAAACAGATTGCCGAAAATAAGCGAAAACAGGAAATAATCCTGGAAGAAGAAAACAGGAAAAAAGAAGCTTTGGCAGCAATAGAATTAAAACAGAAAGAGAAAAAAGCTAAAGAAGAAGCAATTGTTGCCGCTGAGATTAAAAAGAACGAAAAAGTAAAAGAAATTTTAGCAAAGGAAAAAGATGTTGTAAAAGACAAAGACAGGTTGATCATTAAAACAGATCCGATTTATTTTGATTACAATATGTGGTACATCCGAAAAGAATCGAAAGTTGTTTTAGGAAGAGTAGTAGAACTGCTGAAGAAATATCCTGAAATGAAAATCGAAATTGGCTCGCATACCGATACAAGAGGAAATGCAAAATTTAATGAAGATCTTTCCCAGAAAAGAGCCAACTCAACCCGTGAATTTATTATACAATCTGGCGTAGATGCTAAACGTGTTACAGCAAAAGGATATGGGGAATCGGTTCCTATTCTAAAATGTAAAACCGACGAATCCTGTTCTGAAGAGGAACACGAATTGAACAGAAGATCTGAATTTGTGATTAAAAATTTATAGAGATAGTAAGAAAGAAAATCTTTTTTCTTTAACTTTATAATATCAACAAAATAGAAAATATTATGAGAAATCTAACCTTGTCCTGCCTGCTTTTATCCTTTGTTGGATTGCAGAGCTGTAAAAATGAAGAGAAACAAAAAGAAGCGCTTGCAGCCAAAGTTGAAGCTGAAAAAGTAGTAAGCACTACATGTTACAAAGCCATTTACGAAAAGGATACTGTAGATTTGAAACTGAATACTTTAAAAAACGGAACTGTAGCCGGAGATATGATTATGAAAGTGGCCCCGACAACAGTTAGAACCGGCGAAGTAAAGGGAGAATTTCATGGAGATACCTTATTTGTAGATTATACTTTTAGTGACGAGAAGAATAAGAATACAAAATTCAAAAATCCGATGGCACTTTTAAAACGCAATAACCAACTGATTTTAGGAAATGGTGAAATGCAGACTACAATGGGTGTAACTTATTTGGTAAAAGACAAACCAATTGATTTTGAAACTGTAAAATATAAATTTGACAAAACCGAATGTAAGTAATTAGTTTTAGTAGTAAGAACTTTATTGTTAAGAACAGAAACTAATAACTAAGGACTAAAAACAAAAGCCGTTTCTAATTAAAGAAACGGCTTTTTTATAATTTAAATTTGATAATTCTTATTGCACTTCACCTTTAATTTTTAAGGCTACTCTTCCGTCAGGATAATTTACTGCATTGGTTTCGACAGTAATAGTTTTACGAATAGGTCCTGCGGCCATGTTGTATTTAACATCGATTTTTCCTTTTTTGCCCGGCTGAATCGCCGCCGAAGGTTTTGTTACAATGATCGAACTTACGGTAGATTCTGCACCTGTAATCAATAAAGGAGCATCTCCAGTGTTTGTAAATTCGAAAGAACGCAGTCCGTTGTCGCTTTTAGAAATTTTTCCATAATCAATTGTATTGTCCGGGGCTGCAAATTCAATTTTTGGGCCATTTTGTGCATAACCTATTGCACTAAACAATAAGACTGCAATAAAAGAGGCTGCATTTTTCATATGAAATTAGTTTTTAATTGTAAGTAAATATACATTCTTTTAATTAACACACAAATTATTAATTCGCTTTTTATAGTGTACTTAATTATTTACTTTTGCTGTACATTATAATATTTACAAAAATTGAACCAGTTTTTTGTTTCACTATTTAATCGCTTATTTGTTTAGTCGTTCAGATTAAGTTATAAATGATTGTATTAATACAGAAAAACAATTGCGATGGTCAATTTAATTCCAATAATAAAAGCCGGTTAAACGGTCAAACAAATAAACGATTAAACACATATAAATGACAATTCCAGCACAATTTGACGCTAAGACGATCGAGAACAAATGGTATGAGTATTGGATGAAAAACAATTATTTTCATTCAGAACCAGATCACAGAACGCCGTATACTATTGTAATTCCGCCGCCGAACGTCACTGGAGTCCTTCACATGGGACATATGCTGAACAATACCATTCAGGATGTTTTAATTCGTAGAGCACGTCTTAAGGGATTCAATGCATGTTGGGTTCCGGGAACAGATCACGCATCGATTGCAACAGAAGCAAAAGTTGTGGCTAAACTAAAAGCAGAAGGAATCAATAAAAACGATTTAACTCGCGAAGAATTCCTAAAACACGCCTGGGAATGGACCGATAAATATGGAGGCACAATCTTAGAGCAGCTTAAAAAATTAGGTGCTTCCTGCGATTGGGAACGTACCAAATTTACTATGGATCCAGATATGTCAGCTTCTGTAATTCGTTCTTTTGTTGACTTATACAACAAAGGATTAATTTACCGTGGTTATAGAATGGTAAACTGGGATCCTGAAGCAAAAACAACTTTGTCTGATGAAGAAGTAATTTATGAAGAACAACAAGGAAAATTATTTTTCTTAAAATATAAAATTGAAAGTTCAGAAGATTTTCTGACGATTGCAACAACACGTCCTGAGACTATCTTTGGCGATACTGCAATTTGTATCAATCCGAATGATGAGCGTTTTACACATTTAAAAGGTAAAAAAGCGATCGTTCCCATTTGCGGCAGAGTAATTCCAATTATCGAAGATGAATATGTAGATGTAGAATTCGGAACAGGATGTTTGAAAGTAACGCCTGCGCACGATATGAACGATAAGACTCTGGGCGAAAAACACAACCTGGAAATCGTTGATATTTTTAATGAAGATGCTACGCTAAATAGTTTCGGATTACATTATCAGGGAAAAGACCGTTTTGTGGTTCGTACCGAAATTGCAAAAGAACTGGAAGAAATTGGCGCTTTAGCAAAAACTGAAACTCACCTGAATAAAGTGGGAACTTCTGAGAGAACAAAAGCCGTAATCGAACCAAGATTATCAGATCAATGGTTCCTGAAAATGGAAGAATTGGTTAAACCGGCTATTAAGTCAGTTTTAGAAACCGGAGATATTAAATTACATCCAAAACGTTTCGAAAATACCTATGCGCATTGGTTGAACAATATCCGCGACTGGAATATTTCCCGTCAATTATGGTGGGGACAACAAATTCCGGCCTATTATTACGGGGACGGAAAAGAAGATTTTGTAGTTGCAGAAAACATTGAAGATGCTTTAGCTTTAGCGAAAGAAAAAACTAAGAACTCAGGATTAACAACTCAGGATTTAAAACAAGATGTGGATGCTCTAGATACATGGTTTTCATCTTGGCTTTGGCCGATGTCTGTTTTTGGCGGAATCATGGATCCTGAAAGTGAAGATTTTAAATATTACTATCCAACAAATGACTTGGTAACCGGTCCTGATATTTTGTTTTTCTGGGTTGCCAGAATGATTATTGCAGGTTACGAATATGCAGGTGAAAAACCATTTACAAACGTATATTTGACTGGTTTAGTTCGTGACAAACAGCGTCGTAAGATGTCTAAATCATTAGGGAATTCTCCAGATCCTTTAGATCTGATCGATTCATTTGGTGCAGACGGAGTTCGTGTAGGATTGCTTTTGAGCGCTTCTGCAGGAAATGATATTATGTTTGATGAAGAATTATGCAATCAGGGAAAAGCGTTTTCTAATAAAATCTGGAATGCTTTTAAACTAATTAAAGGTTGGGAAGTTTCAGATTCAATTGCGCAGCCGGAATCTTCGAAAGTAGCAATCGAATGGTATGAGGCGAAGTTGCAGCAGACTTTGGTTGATATTGAGGATAATTTTGAGAAATACAGAATTTCAGATTCATTAATGGCCATTTACAAGTTGGTTTGGGATGATTTCTGTTCATGGTTCCTTGAAATGATTAAACCTGGTTATCAGCAGCCGATTGACAGCGTAACTTTCGCGAAAGCGATCGAAATGTTAGAAAGTAACCTAAAATTGCTTCATCCGTTTATGCCATTCTTAACGGAGGAAATCTGGCATTTAATTGCAGAAAGAACTCCGGAAGAAGCTTTAATTGTTTCGACATGGCCAGAATTAAAACCATTTGACGCGAAGTTAATTGCTGATTTTGAAAATTCTATTGAAGTAATTTCCGGAATCAGAACCATTCGTAAAGACAAAAATATTCCGTTTAAGGATGCAATTGAATTAAAAGGAATCAACAGCGAAAACGTTTCTACTTATTTTGATTCAATTGTAACCAAATTAGGAAACATTTCTGCTTTTGAATATGTTTCTGATAAAGTAGATGGTGCATTGTCTTTCCGTGTAAAATCTAACGAATATTTTATTCCAATTACCGGAAATATCGACGTTGAAGCTGAAATTGCAAAACTGACAGAAGAATTAAACTATACAAAAGGATTCCTGAAATCTGTAGAAGCGAAACTTTCTAATGAGAAATTCGTAAACGGAGCTCCGGAAAAAGTTTTGAATATAGAAAAACAAAAACAAGCTGATGCTTTGGCAAAAATTGCTACAATTGAGCAAAGTCTGGCTGGGTTGAAATAAGACTTAACCTCGATTCATAATGATAAAAATCCGACAGGTTCATAAGCTGTCGGATTTTTATTTTTTATAGAAAGTGTCTTGGATGTAAAAAACAGTATCTATAAATTTTAATATTCCATTTTCCGTAAGTACATTTTCGTCATGGAGATCTTCAAGAATAATTCCGAGATCAGGATTTAAATAGTCATTGTTTTTAATGTTTTCAAAACCATTCGCAGACATAAAATTTTTAACCATTTCGAGATCTGTTTTTTCTGTCGCTTTTACGAATGGTTGCTCAACAACAGCATATATAATTTCTTCATGTTTGTAAAAACCTAATAAATTATAAGCAGTATCGGGAAAAAAGAAGTTATTCAATAAGAGATTATTAAAATAGTCTATCCAGGAATTGTAATAAATAGAATCGTTTAATTTTAATACATTTTTTCCATCTTTTAGATAGACTTTTTGCTCTGCTCCTTCAGAAACATAATTATCGGGATCAATGTCTGAAACCCAAAATTTGTTTTTGTTATAAACCTAATTAAGGTTTCTGCTTCTTGTCTTTTGAAGTACTTGAATTCTTTAGCCATTTCACTTGAGCTTTGGCTTCTTCTAAGGTAACTGGCTGCTGCCTGGATAATTGTTCCATGCTTAACTTCGCTCTTTCCTGAAATGATAAGTTGTAGTTCATATTTCATTTTGTAAAATGTAAGTATAATACATTTTTCTAAATTTAAAAATATTTGTAAGTTTTGTAGTTTATATTATCTTTTTTCTCTTTTTCAATATCAAAAACAAAGGATAAGAAACAGCGGCAATTCCAACAATAATAAGAAAACTTACAGGATCGCTGTAAATAAATCCTGCCAGTAAACCAACCGAAGCAATGATTGCAATTATCGTGGTCCATGGATACCAAAAAGAACGGTACGGTCTTGGAAGATCGGGTTCTTTTGTTCTTAATTTTAAAAGTGAAAAATACGCCAGTCCCCAAACGATGATGGAAATGAATGCGGCAAATGAGAACAATACTTCAAAAGAGCCAATACAAATTAGAAACAAACTAAAAAACGATGAAACCAGAAGCGCTACAATTGGTGTACCTCCTTTATTTATAATTGTTCCTTTTTCTATAAAAAATCCGTCACGGCTTAATCCGTAAAGAATTCTGGGCGGAATCATCATAAAAGCGTTCAAAATACTGATTAAGGAGAAAATAGAAATCACGGTGACAATTTTAGCACCGTTTTCTCCAAAAAGAATTTTCGCAACATCCGCGGCAGCGAGATTTGATTTGGCTAATGTCTCAATGGATAAAACATGAAAAAAAGCAACATTTACCAAAACATAAATTGCGACAACCAATAGCACTCCGCTGTACAATGATTTCGGAATGTTTTTTCCGGGATCTTCATTTTCTTCAGCAAAAAAACAAACCGCATTCCAGCCGTTATAAGTTCCTATAATAAGTTGCAATGATTTAAAGAAGCCAAATATAAGTCCGATTTGAAATATAGAATTATCAGTTTTAATAGGCGGAATCTCAACTCCCGAATACATAAAACAGGCAATTACTAAAGCCACAAAACATATAACTTTTAGAAAACTGGTAATTTGCTGAATCACACTTCCGTTTTTGACCCCGCTTAAATGAAGCAAAACAAACGCCAGCAATAAAGAAATAGAAATTACGGTAGAGTAGCTGCCCAATTCCGGAAATAAAATAATCGTATACTCGCTAATAACGATACAATAAAAAGCGGGCGGAATCGCATTGACAATATAGTCGTACCATCCGGATAAAAATCCTGCATAATCGCCCAAAGCTCTTTTGATATAATTGTAAGAACCTCCCGCCTTTGGCAGCATGGTGGCCAGTTCTGAATATGAATTTGCGCCCAATAAAACATACAAACCTCCAAATAACCAGGACGCAATAATAAGCCAGTAGTTGTCCAGCATTTGCGCAATGTTTCCCGGTGTTCTCAGAATTCCAACACCAATGGTTCCTCCAATTAGTACAGCAATATTAAAACTTAAACCTAAACTTTTTTGCAATTGGTTTTTCTTGGAATCGGACATTTTGGAATTTTATATTTATTAAGTTGCATCAAAAGTAAAAGAATTAAAGCACTTTCGTTTATTAAAATCAAAAAACCTCATCTGCGCTAGAAGAGGTGTGCTTTGAAATCCTGTTTCAAAATAAAAAATCCAAAACTTCTTCTGCTTTTAGTTTTAAAAAGACAGAAAAAGCTTTGGACAAAAAAAAACTAATTCAATTTATAATTTATACCTCAAACTTACCATTACCTGACGTGGATTAATTGGGTTTACACTGTAATTTTCGTGAACAGTGTAATTTAATTCGTTTGTAATGTTAGATAATCTGGCTAAGATTGAGATTTTGTTCCACTCATATCCAACAGAAGCATCAACAGTTGTATATCCTTCTAACGGAATATCGCGATCCCTGATAGTTACAGTATATGTTTTTGGATTTGTGGAGGGCTTATTTTCTGTCCATACATAATCATCATTCCAACCTCCTGTGCGATTGCCAACATAGTTTGCGATAGCTCCAAACGATAATCCTTTTAATTTACCACTAGGCAATTTGTAGAAAAAGCTTAAGTTGGCTGTATTTTTTGGAGTTCTTGCTAAAATGTCGCCCACTACAAGACTTCCGTTTGTTCCGGATGATTTAGACACTTTCGTTTCGTTAAAACTGTAGCCAGCCATAATATTCAATCCTTCTGTCGGGTTTGCTGTAATATCAATTTCAACACCTTTACCTTTTGTCGCTCCCACTAATTCTTTTAGTGTAGTGGTTGTGTTTTGAGTCACTCCATCGGCTAAAAACTGAGCTGTTTGTGCTAAATTATTATTTGATATCTGATAAACAGTAACGTTAGTACTCAAAAGACCTTTCCAGAAATCTTTTTTAACACCTACTTCGTATTGATCTATAATAGAAGGGTCTAAAGTTTTTAAATCTACAGTAGTTCCTGTGTTTGGAGTAAATGAGTTGGAATAACTTGCGAACAAAGACAAATCTTTTGTTGGCTGTACTACAAGTCCGCCTTTAGGAGAAAAAGCTCTGTTTAAGGTTTTTGGAGTTGTTACAGGCGTTGCATTGTCCAGAGAAGTAGTTATAACGTCTATATTATTAACTTTTGAGATTATTTCTTTTGAAGTTTCCACATCACTTTGTTGCCACGACCAACGTAATCCCGCTAATACTTTAATATGTTTGGTTACAGAAATTAAGTCCTGAGCATAAGCTCCAAAACGTTCGGTATTAGTAGTCGCTAACTGAGTTGCTCTTGTCGGATACGGAATATTAAGACTTTGAGTGCTGTAATCATAATTATAAAGATTTATTGGCGTTGCTTCTGTTGTTAT
This sequence comes from Flavobacterium olei, assembly GCF_039749035.1. Lineage (NCBI taxonomy): Bacteria > Pseudomonadati > Bacteroidota > Flavobacteriia > Flavobacteriales > Flavobacteriaceae > Flavobacterium > Flavobacterium olei. Next base: position 159,457 of record NZ_JBDKWC010000007.1, on the reverse strand, counting down.
TGCAACTGTTCCGTTTGGAGTTGCATAAAAGCCATAGGTGTAACTTGGCGCCATAGAATTTTCATAATCTACTCCCGTAAATATCTGGTGTTTGACTTTACCGGTAAAAAAAGTTCCCTGTAAACTTAATTGATCTCCAAAGATATGTTCGGCACCGTCAGATTTTGTTAAACCACGTTTCCAGTTTCCGTTTTCTTCAACGGTGCTTAATTGCGCTGTAGAAGTTTGTGTTCTGTGATAAGATTGGTAAGAAGAATTGAAATTTAATTTCCAATTTTCATTAAAACTATGATTCAATAATACAGAAGCACTGGAAGATTTAGTGTTTCCTGTTGACCAGAGTGCTCCGAAAAATTCATTGCGAGGCAAGTCTAAAATTGTTTTTCCAACAATCCCGGTTCCAAAATCAGGAGTCCAGTCTGCACTTAAATAATCTCCCTGTAATGTGATTTGTGTTTTGTCTGAGAGCAAAAATAAGAAAGAAGGATTGATGTAAATACGTTCGTTTTTGACAAAATCTCTAAAACTTTCTGAATTTTCGTAAGATGCGTTAAATCTATAAGCGATTGATTTGTTTAATGGACCATAAATGTCGATAGAAGGTTTGTAGTAAGCGTAGCTTCCCATTTGCATGGATAATTCTCCGCCCTGAGTAAATTTTGGAGTTTTGGTAACCAAGTTCATAATTCCGCCCGGAGCAACGTTTCCGTATAATAAAGCCGATCCCCCTTTTAAGAATTCTACTTTTTCCAAACCGGAAACATCCGGAATAGAACCCGCATTGTAACGGAAGCCATTTTTAAACATATTATTGGCAGACATATCATAGCCTCTTGAAAAGAAAGATTCCTGTGCGCCGCCACGAGCAGATCCTACATAAACACCATTTAGATTTTTTACAACCTCGCTTAATCTAATAGCTTGTTGTTGTTCGATAACTTCGTTACCTATAATCTGAACACTTTGAGGTAAGTCCATCACTTTGATTCCGGAACGGGCTGCTTCGATTGGCTTTTTAGGTCTGTTTGCTGTAATTGTAACTTCGTTCAGCACTTCTCCTTTTTTATTTTTTACCGTATCAGTAATAGATGACGAACTTTCATTACTGGTATAATCCTGACTGTAAGAAGCAAAACTTAAAAGTCCTAATGCAAAGAGTAGTTTATATTTCATGGTATTTATTTAGATTCAATAAAAATAATTGATCGCAAATATACAATGCCCAAGTTGTGTTAACAAAATTTATCAGAATGTTTTACCGCTTAAATTTTACTTATTCTTTTCTTAAGATTTTCTTAAGAATTTTTTAATTTAATTTTAATTTTGTAATCAGAATAAAAAAAAACCTTGCCGTGAAGCAAGGTTTTGATAAATGAAGTATTTAAATACTTTTGTTCCAGCTATTTTACGGCAATTTGATAAGTTGCCATTTTCCAGATTTCATCGTATTTTTTTCCGTTGTGTTCACCAGAGGACTTGTCTGTGCGTGCGTACTCAACCATATAATTTCCCGACCAGATTGGAGTAAAAGAAAACATACCTTTATCATCTGTCCATAATTCTTTTTCCCATCCGTTTGGGGCAATAACTTTAATTTTTGTCTCTTTTGCAGCAGCACCTTCATATAAAGCAAATGCAGATATTTTCTCATTCTTTTTGGCAGTATCTGCACTTTCAGAAAAAACGACTACTTTATTGTTGTTTGCTGTAGCATAGTTTCCTGCATTTTTGTTTCCGACCACTACTGTTGCACTCGAATTATAGTCCAAAACCATTGTTCCGTAGACATCTCCAACAGTGTGTTGCATTACTATTGTATAAACCCCATCTTCTGTCGGAGTAAAAAAGGCCTGATATTTATTGTCTAAAGCTTTTGCAGAAAGTTTGGTTTCTTTTTTTGACGGACTTACAACGATAAGGCTGAAATTTTTTAAATCAGAAAACCATTTGTCTGCTTTTGTAATATCGTTGTCTGAGAATTCTCCAAAATAAACTGAAATTTCCTGTGCTTTACCTTTTGTTCCGGTTGCTTTAGTTTCAATCCATAGTGCATGCGCAAATATGGGACATGAAACCAGCATTAAAAAGAAAAAAGCTATGATTTTAAAAGTTTTAGTTTTCATAAAAATTAAGTTTGAATGATTAAGAATGATATTTTTTACAAACATAAGGCTTATTTAGAATAATTAAGAATAAAAGAATAAAAAAAGTCCCGACTTTTCAGAGACTGATTGGTTTCGGGACATTATAATGCTTTAATTTAAAACTTGTAAGCAAAACTTGCTACAACATTTCTCGGCTTTTGCGGATTAACTGTTGACCATCCTCCATTAAAATAATCTTTATTAGTCATATTATTGACGTTTAATGCTACACGGAATTTATTTGTATTATAGAATACAGACCCGTTAAGTACAGTATAAGCAGGAAGTACAAATTTGCCGGTTACATTGCTGTCCAGGATATTGTTTTCGCTGGCATAATTTCCTCCAAAACCAATACCGAAATTTTCTAATGTTCCGTCTTCAAATTTATAAGTTGCCCAAAGGTTCACGAGGTTTTTTGGACCCGACCAGAAAGGTCTTTTTCCCTGTTCGAGCCAGACATTGACCTTATCTCCTTTGGTAATTTTGCTGTCGTTGTGACTAAAACCTGCAATAATACTCAGACCTTTAACCGGTGTTGCATTCAAATCAAATTCAAAACCCTGACTTCTTGCTTCTCCGCCTTGTGAACTGTACATCGGATTACTTGTAACCAGATTCGCTACATTAATATCATAATAACTTAATGTTGCTGTAAGTTTATCCGAAAATAAATCGGCTTTTATACCGGTTTCAAACTGGTTGGCATGTTCGGGTTCAAAAGTCTGGGATCTGACAAAATTCCCATCGGTATCGTAAATTGCGGTTGGAGCTATATTTCTAAATCCGTTCATGTAATTGGCAAAAACAGACAGTTTATCCTGAATGGGCTGATATACAATACCAAACTTTGGCGAAAGTGCTGTTTGATTGTAATCATCATCATTGGTTTTGATATTTCCTTCGGTATCAAAGTAATCTATTCTCAGACTTGCCATCACTAATAACTTAGAAGTAATATTTAAAACATCTGAAGCGTAAGCACTGTACGTTGCATCTTTAGAATGATAATTAGGACCGGGTTCTCCCGCCAGTAATTGATCGACAGAAGTTTGAGTGGTATAAAATGGATTTGCATCATCCCGTTGTCTTACTTCGCCTTGGGCGGTAACGTTATATAAATGACCATAACCGGAACCGCCAAACATAAGATCGCGATTAAAATAATCAAGGCCAACTACGAGACGGTTTCTCATAGTACCAATTTTAAAATCGCCAATAAAATTCTGCTGAATATCGCTTGTACTTGTTTGAGAAGATTCCTTGGTAATCCATAAAGCAAAATCACGGTTCCCGTCTTCGTTATCATAAATATAAGAGTAATAACCTTTAGATTTTGACGACGTTCTGGACAGCACGGTCTGAGAAGTCCATTGATTGGAAATTTTATACATCATTTGTCCCTGCAGGTTAAATCTCGGATTTTTCATCGGAAGATCATTGCTGTAAAAAGACAAATCTGTGTTGTAGTTTAAGTCGTCCAGATTGGCAAATTGGAGTGGTTTATCTCTGCCTAAAAACAACATTGAAGGTGTTGTTTTCTCTTCAGACATAAATTCTGTGGTAAGCAGAAAGGATAATTTTTCATTTACATTATAAGATAGGGAAGGAGCTACAAAGACAGAAGTTCGGAAACCCGCATCCTGAAAGCTGTTTTCAGTCTGATACGCGGCATTAATTCTAAAAGCTACATTATCAGTATCATCCAATGGTGTATTGATGTCGGCAGTAACACGGTTTAAACCAAAACTTCCAGCCAGATAAGAGACTTCTCCTCCAAAAGTGCCGTACGGTTTTTTAGTTACAGTATTGATTAATCCGCCGTAACTTACTAAACTGCTTCCAAACAAAGTTCCCGAGGGACCTTTGATTACTTCAATTCTTTCGATATTAGCAGGATCCAGCGTCCCGCTTGTTATTCCCGGAAGGCCGTTAACAATATTGGCCTGAACTTCAAAGCCACGCAAACTGTAGTAAGATCCTCCGTCGCCGCCACGACCGGTGGATTCCCATAATTTCTGGATTCCCGGTACATTTTTTAAGGCATCTTCATAATTTGTTATAGCTTGTTCTTTTATTAATTCAGAAGAAACGATATTATAGACCTGTGGATTTTCAATGTTTTTAAGAGGCATCTTTGAAACATAATTGCTTTGTTTCGGAAAAGCTTTTCTTTTGTTGTTTGTAATAATAACTTCTTTTAATTGCTTGTTCGAAACCGTCAGCTGCAAATTTAGAAGTGTGGTTTCGCCTGCATTGACTGTTACCTGCTGCTCGAGTGTTTCATATCCGGTCAAAGAAACCTGAAGAGTATAGATGTTAGGTTTGACACGATTAAAATCGAAAGAGCCGTCTTCATTACTGATGGTTCCGTATTTTGAATTCTTAAGAATGATGTTTACCCCAACAGCATATTCTCCGTCTGATGTGGTAATAATGCCTTTAATTTTTCCTGAATTTTGCTGGGCAAACAGATTGTGGCAAAGCAAAAATAGCATGCAGATTATAGTACCTATCTTGCTAAAGCTATGATTTGAATAATTCATTGGTATTTTTTTTGGATTAGTATTTGGTTATTTAGAATAATTAAAAACAAACACAAAAGTAAAAATAAAAAATGCCCGACCAAAGAAACTTAAACGATCTGGTTTCCTGCGGATTAATTAGCAATTTTAATTGGCTTTTTCTTTTTATTATTTCGTCCCCACCAAATTAAAAAACCTGTCACAGGTAAACTTGCAGCAACCAGACTGGCAAAAAAAGCTACTATTTTACCGGGCAGCCCTAAAATGCTTCCTACATGCAGATCGTAATTTATAAAACGGAATTTTTCTCCGTTATTCTTATCCTGATAGGTGGTAGTTTTTAGTATTTTCCCGGTTGACCGGTCAAATTCCATTGCAACATCATCAAAGCGACTTTCATATTTGATAAAAGACTGAAGAGTTGCCAGTGAATCTTTTTCTTCGGGAATAAACAAAAAGTAACTTTTGGCATCTGGGTGAGTTTTCCGGGTTATGGCATAGATTTTATCTGTAGCTGTGTTTTTAGAATAATGCAAAGTATCAGAAACAAGTCTTTCTTTTTCAAAAGTCTTACCTCCGTTAAGCAGCCATTGAATCCCTTTATCATAACATTTAAAAGCCCACACTAATCCGGTCAGTGCAATAATTAAAGAAAAAAACATCGTGTAATATCCCAGTATATTATGCAGATCATAATTTTTTCGTTTCCATTTGGTAGTGCTTTTCCATCGAAACCAAAAACGTTGTTTGGCGGCACTTTTATTTTTCGGCCACCAGAGAATTAAGCCGGTAATTAGTGAAATAATAAAAAGAATGGTGGCAGTTCCTACGATCGGGTTACCAATTTCGCCAGTAAAACAAAGCGTCTGGTGCAGCATTCGGACAAAAACAAAAAACTCAAAATTATATTCTTCAAATTTTAAGATGTTTCCATTGTATGGATCCAAATACAAGTAAGTATTCTGGTACCGATTCCAGTACCAGATGGCATCTTTATCCAATTCTTCAAAAAACCAGACAACAACGGTGCGTGCATCATCATTAAGTATCCTGCATCCCGAAAGTTCCTGGTTTGGATTCGCCTTCTTATTGGCTTTTTTTGCAATTTCTAAAAGTTGGCTGACTGGCAGTTTTTTAATTTGTACCTGATCTACGTAGTAATACTCATGAATAACAGGGCGTAATTCTTCCTCAAAAACATACAGACAACCGGTGATACCCAGGATAATTACAATAATGCCAGAAGATAGTCCCAGCCATAAATGTATTTTTTTTATTAAATTTTTAAAAGCCATTCTTTCTTGCTAATGCAGTTTTATAAAATTAAAAGCATCTTACTTTTTTAAATAAGATGCTTTTTAAACTAATTTTTCTTAAAATTTGATGATTAAATTGGCCAGGATATTAGCGGGTGCTTGCGATGTTCCCCAAAAATCCCAATATCTTTCATTGCTAAGATTATTAAATTTTAAACCCACTCTCCATGTGGAGTGATCATAATATACAGAAGCATTGTAAACAGTGTAGGATGGTATATAAAAAGTATTGTCTGCGGTAAAGAAGTTTTTGTCAACATAATTAGCTCCAAAACCTAAACCAAGACCTTTTAATTTATTTTGAAAAGTATAGGAACTCCAGAAGTTTACAACATTTTCCGGAGAAGACGTGGCTTTATTTCCTTCAATTGCAGCATCAGAAGCTTTTACAATTCGATTGTCGTTATAGCCATATCCTGCTATAAGGGTTAGTCCGTTGAGTGGGGCTGCGACTAATTCAAAATCAAAACCTTTACTAACTTGTTTGCCATCTTGTTCTGTAAATCCGGCAGCATTTAATCTTGTAGCATTATCAATGGTAATGTTATAGTAACTTACCGAACCAGTTAGTTTTTTATTAAATGCTTCAGCTTTAATACCACCTTCATATTGCACCGCATAAATAGGATCTAAAACAAAAATCGAGGCATCTGGTTGGGTTACAGGCTGCATATTTTGAAATCCGTTCATATAATTTCCAAATACAGAAACCTGGTCTTTAACCAATTCATACACCAATCCTAATTTTGGTGCAAGGGCAGTTTGGTTGTACCCTTCTACAGTTCCAACTTTTTCGCGGTCAAAATTGTCTACACGTAAACTTAGCATGGCCGAAAGACGATCTGTAAAATTAATAACATCGCACGCATACACGCTAAAAGTCTTTTGGTCTGCTATTGCAGAAGTCGTTAAAGCGAGACCGGCATCAACTGCTTTTCTTCTAATGGGAGCAAAGGAAGTTGTAACATCTATATTGTCAAGCGTAAAAGTAGTTCCTCCGGAAAAAGCAGAACTATAAAGTCTGTAGTTGATACCCGCCAGGAATTTGTGCTTAATGCTTCCTGTTGAGAACTTTCCGTTTAAATTTTCCTGTATGTTAGTGTAGTTGTTATAAATAGGCCCCCAAAGTCCGACTCTTCTGGCTGCCTGCGTTGGAGAACTCCAGACTGCATAACTCTGGTAACTGCGTTCTACATCTTCTCCAACAAATGAAAATACGGTTGTAGATTTCCAGTTTTCAGAAATCTCATATTCTGCCTGCGCAAAAACTTTAGTAGCTTTTGTTTTAGCATCGATATCATCATGAAACATTGATTTTCTGTAATCTATTTTTAAGTCGTTCGGATTTGTAATTCCCGAAGTTGCCGAGTATGTATTGTAAGTACGTCTGGTATTATTTACGTTATAAAGTTCAGCATCAAAATTGATAGTAAGTTTTTCTGACGCTTGTAAGTAAGGCTTGGTGCAAAAAGCAAAGTGTTGTTAAAACCGTAATCCAGAAAACTTTTCTCTCTGTTAACAGCAAGATTTACTCTGAAAAGTACTGATTTATCCTTGTTTAATGGCGTATTGATATCTGCCGTAAGTCTGTTTAAGCTATAACTTCCTGTAGTATAAGAAATCTCTGCAGCAGGTGTTTCAAAAGGTTTTTTAGTTACCAAATTAACAACTCCGCCAAATGAAGAAACTGAAGAACCGAATAAAGTTCCGGATGGGCCTTTCATAACTTCAATTCGCTCAACATTTCCCAAATCGACAGAAGAACGTCCGGAGGCAGTTTCCATTCCGTTTCTCGAATTAACACCCGTAGAAAAACCTCGGAAAATGACTCCCACACCACCCGACGGAAAACTAATGGAAACTACACCCGGAGAGTTTTGTACTGCACTTCTAATATCTACGGCAACCTGTTCCTGTAGAAGTTCTTTATGAATTACACTGTAAACCTGCGGATTTTCAAGATTTTTTAGTGGCATTCTGGCAACGTAATCTGTTTTTTTGGAGACAATACTTTTTGGACCGCTGATAATAACCTCTTTTAATTCTTTGTTAGAAACTTTTAACGGGATATTTATAGAAGTAGTTTCATTTTCTGTAACGTTAAGCGCTGTTTCAGAAGTTTCATAACCGGTTAACGAAACCTGTAATATGTAACTGTTAGCTCTTACTTTATTAAATTCAAAAGTACCATCATCATTAGAAACAGTCCCGTATTTAGTGTTTTTTAGAATAATATTTACCCCCGCAGCCGGATCACCGTCAGAAGTGGTTATAATTCCTTTAATTTTTCCATGATTTTGTTGTGCAAAAACAGAGAGGAACGAAAAGAGAAAACTAATTGAAAAAAGAAAACGGAAGGTTTTCTGTGCAGAATAATTCATCGGTAATTTAATTGGTTTATAATAATTTTATTTAGAATAAATAAAAACAGTGCAAATGTAGAAATTTAAATAACTTTAACAATTTTTATTTTTATGATTTATTAATTAAATTGTTAAATGTTGGTTTTAGAGCATTTAAGCGAAATTCTTATTGAAAGTTGTAATTAGATAAAGGTTAAAAAGACTTATTTTTGCAGTCTGAAAAAGCACTTCATGATTTTACCAGTCTTCAAAAAAATTCAAAATACTCCGAGAGGTTATCGTATTGCCAATACGGTTTTTTTCTTCCTTTCGGGATTTGGCTATTCTTCGTGGGTTTCAAGAATTCCGCACATACAGGCAGAACTAAAACTATCTGAAGCCGAATTTGGAGCTGTTTTATTTGCATTTCCAATTGGTTTAATGCTTACTATGCCGTTTACAGGAAAACTGCTGAATAAATACAGCAGCCGTTATATTATGCTTTTGGGAGCGATTATGTTTAACATTGTATTGTCTCTTCCGGGTCTGGTAGCTTTTGTATGGCAGCTTGTTATTGTACTTTTAATTTTTGGTGCGTCGCGTAATATTTTCAACTTATCGATTAACGCACAATCGCTCGAAGTACAAAAGTTATATCCGAAATCTATTATAACCCGCTTTCATGCTGTTTGGAGTATTGCTGTTTTTTCAGGAGCGGGATTAGGGTATGTAATGGTGACACAAAAGATTGCGCCGTCGCATCATTTATTGGGTGTAAGTGTTTTTATGCTTGCGCTGACGGCCTGCTTTTATCCGCTGAGTATTCATAATGAACCCGTTCCGGTCAAAAAGAAATTCTTTTCGATGCCGGAAAAAAATCTCGTAAAATTCGCTTTGATTTGTTTCGTTTCTATGGCGTGCGAAAATACAATGTACGACTGGAGTGGCATTTATTTTGAAAACATATTAAAAGCGTCTCCCAAATTAACCAGTGCCGCATTTGTGTTTTTTGCATCAGCCGTTACACTCGGCCGTATTTTTGGAGATTTTGGAGTAATGAAATTCGGTACAAAAAAAATTCTATTGTATAGCGGAATATTAATTACAATAGGTTTTGGAATCTGTTTTATTCTTCCATACGCTTATCCAACAATCTTTGGTTACGTTTTGATTGGGTTTGGAGTTTCGTGTGTAGTTCCTCTGGTTTTTAGCATTGCCGGAAGATCTTCAAAATTAAGCAGCGGTTCTGCACTTACTTCTATATCTACAATTGGTTATTTGGGATTTTTACTGGTTCCGCCAATGGTGGGTTTTATCTCTGAATATTTAAGTATGAAATGGGCATTTCTGGTAATGGCCGTTTTAGGTCTTCTGATGATTTTTATGGTCAATAAGATTGGGGATAATGAGTAGTTTTCTGAGCGTCTATCCCGAGGCTTCGGGACTGAGGTTCTAAGGTTTTTTGCCACAAAGGCGCTAAGACGCAAAGTTTATAATCCGCAGGAATGGAAAATATTGCAGTAATTGTTTTTATCCGTTAAGATTATTTACATTCGAAAGTTTCATAGAAAAGACGGATTTAAACGTTTAAAATTTAAGTTTATAAAATCAGTCGAGACTATAGCTCCTTCTTTACGCTAGTATCTTGCAATAAATTTATTTTGCATTAAATAAATTTTCAATTTGTATTCTTTCAGCAAAAGTTTCGAGATTTATTTGTGAAGTTACATTATTAAAAATCGTTTTAATTTTTTGTGCGTTTTCAGGATGAATGATTTTACAATCCGGAAAATCATGATTATCTAAATGGTTTTCAAATATGGACAACAATTTTTCTCTCGAGATCAATGCATTTTCTTTTATAGTTTTAAACCACCTTTTTTTGACCTGAGTCAATAGAAAATAATCTGCTTCAGGAATCACATTAGGAATATGTTCTGTCCAGCTACAGATAGTTATTACTTCATTGTTTTCTTTTGTTTTGAAAAAGAAAATTTTGGGAACAAAATATGCATTTCCTAATTTTTGTTGAATTGAAACTCTATTGTAATTATAATTCCATATTTTATTAGATTTTTCAATTTCCAGATAACTATTTTGATCTGAAAAATGACTTAAACTTGCGCTTAAATTTGTTTTATTCCAGTTTTCAAATAATTCACTTTGAGTTGGCTGATAAGGCTTTTCACAATCAGATTGTGGGTTAAGAATATACAAATCTAAATCTCTAATAAATTTTTCGATAAATTCAAATGCTTCAAGGCCGAAAAAACTTGGACGTAAAAAATTTAAATTAAAAGAAAGATTCAAGTCAATAAAATTTTCGAAAGCATTAGGATTATCAAATTCTTCACTTTCTGTATTTTCGAAAGTATAATATACTTCAGTATCTGGATTCTGAAAAAACCAATGATTATTTTCTTCTTTAACTAAATTCCCAGATAAATAACTTTCGACTTCACTACCAGTCAATAAACTTGCTTTTTCCTTGAAAAAATATAAATCGTAACTCATTTTTTAATTTAAGAATTGATGACAAAATAATGGCAAAGATAAAAGAACAATAATAAAAATGTAAGTATAAGCTTATGTATTTATCTGATATTTATGTTGTTGATTTTATTTTTTCGTCATCACAAATTTCTCCGAAGATGCTTTCCCATTCAATTTCCCAGAAATCTCAGCCGTTAAAGTATTATTGTTGCCTTTTGTATAAGTAATTTTCTGTGGATAATCATGTTTCGTATTTTCGAAAACCAATTGTTTATCAGATTCTAAAGTAGAAGGAAAAGAAACTGGTTTTTCTTCGTTCTGACCTCTTACAGTTGCTTTGTAAGTCAGTGTTTCTCCTAATTGCGCTAAAACAATACTCTCAAAATGAATAGTATCTTTTCCCTTTATAAAATAGGAAGCAGCGCTAAAAGTACTGTCGTTTAGTTTCTGCCAGTTTTCGGTTAAAACTCCATCTGCCGAAGTGTGTTCCCAGTTTCCAATTAGCCAGTTGGCAGTTTTGATTTTATCTTTTTCAACAGTTTCTGTTTTTTTACAAGAGACAATTAATAGTAAAAGAAGTATAAATGTAATTTTCTGAATCATATTGATGCGGTTTTATTTTGTAATGAAGTACTAATGTATGAAAATTTTTTGTTCGCCACGAATTACGCGGATTTTATGAACTAAATTATTTGTTTGTCATAGATTAAAGGATTAGAATGATTTTTTGTTTCACGCAGATTTAAATTGATTTAAGCAGATCAAGGAGATTTCTTTAATATAAAAATCAAAAATAAATCTGCTTGAATCTGTAGAATCTGCGTGAAACAAATTCCTTAAAAATGAGTGTCATTAGTGGCAAAAAGAACCGTTTAATCCTTATTAATCTGTGACAAAAAAGCCTAAACACTTTCACGTAAAATAGAATAAACCAATTCCTTGGTTGGTTTTTGATCGCCTAGTTTTGTTCTGACCTCATCAAAAGTAACTTTAAAATTGCAACCCGATTTATATTCTGCACAGCCATAAGCCGTTTTGCCTTTTAAAATGGTTCCTTTTTTGCATTTTGGACAAACAATAGAATCTGAAGTTCCCTGTTTAGCTTTGTTAGAATCTGTTTTTTTAGGTTCTAATTTCAGTTTGTAATTTTCTTCAAAACGAATCAGACCTTCTACAGTTCCCGAATCGGTTTTAAAACCTTTTATGTTTACAGTTGAACCTTTCTGAATCAATCTCAAATATTGAGCTTCTGTAATTTTTTTATTCGAAAAGACAAAAGGCAATACAAAATCGCAGCCGGATTTGTAATCAGAACATCCAAAAGCAGATTTCCCTTTTAAAAGATTTCCCTTTTGACATTTCGGACAAGTTTCGGCCTCAATTCCGGCAGCTTTCTTTTTTTCTGATTTTACAATTGGTTTCTGAACCGTGGCGGCGTGTGAGATATTGGCATGTTTGGTTTCACTTCGGACTTCATATACTAAAGATTCTACCATTTTTTTCATGTTTTTGATAAAAGCAGAAGCTGTAAAAGTACCTTTTTCGATATCTTTCAATTGCTTTTCCCAAACACCTGTAAGCTCGGCAGATTTTACTAATTCATTCTGAATCGTATCAATCAGCTGAATTCCGGTTGGAGTAGGGAGAACCTGTTTTTTATTTCTGACAATATACTGACGTTTAAATAGCGTTTCAATAATATTGGCACGCGTAGACGGACGCCCGATTCCGTTTTCTTTCATTAATTCACGCAAATCTTCATCGTCAACCTGTTTTCCGGCGGTTTCCATGGCGCGCAATAAAGTCGCTTCTGTAAACTGATTGGGCGGTTTGGTTTCTTTTTGAAGGAAAGAAGGTTCATGCGGTCCTTTTTCTCCCACAACAAAACCCGGGAGTAAATCAGGTTCTTTCTCTTTGGCGTTCGGATCTTCAAAAACAACACGAAACCCTTTCTTTAAGATTTCTTTTCCATTGGCTTTAAATAATACATCGGCTGCTTTTCCTATAACTGTCGTATTCGCAACAAGACAATCATCATAAAATACAGCAATAAAACGTTTGGTAATAATATCGTAAACCTGTTGCTGGTTATACGCTAAATTGTTTTGAACTCCGGTCGGAATGATCGCATGGTGATCGGTTACTTTTTTATCGTTGAAAACTTTTGGCGATTTCTTTATTTTTTTACCTAAAAGCGGTTCGGTAAGTGGAGCATAATTGGTTAATTTCTGCAGAATTCCCGGAACTTTAGGATAAATATCATTAGGTAAAAATGTCGTATCAACTCTGGGATAGGTAATTACTTTTTGCTCGTATAGCGTTTGGGCAATTTTAAGCGTTTCTTCTGCCGAAAATCCAAATTTCTGATTGCAATATACTTGTAACCCGGTTAAATCAAAAAGCTTAGGAGCATATTCGTTTCCGTTTTTTTTATCGATAGAAACAATTTCAAAATCACTTTCTTTAACTTTTTCGGCGAGGATTTCACCATCTTCTTTTTTTAAAAAACGTCCGTCCTCGTAACTAAAAAGTACTTCTCTGTATAAAGTCTGTAGTTCCCAGTACGGCTGAGGTTTAAAATTTTCAATTTCTTTAAAACGGTCTACAACCATTGCCAAGGTTGGCGTTTGAACGCGTCCGATTGACAAAACTTGTTTGTAGCCGCCATGTTTTACAGTGTATAAACGTGTGGCATTCATTCCCAGAAGCCAGTCGCCAATAGCTCTGGAAAATCCGGCGTAGAATAAATTATCGTAGTTAGAAGAGGGTTTCAGATTTTCAAAACCTTCTTTTATCGCTTCTGTAGTTAGTGAGGAAATCCATAAACGCTGAATTTCACCTTTATAATGCGCCTCGTTCATCACCCAACGCTGTATCAGTTCTCCTTCCTGCCCGGCATCCCCGCAGTTGATAACAACTTCGGCTTTGTCGAAAAGACTTTTTATAATTTTAAACTGTTTCTCAATTCCCGCATTCTGAACCACTTTGGTTTCGAATTTTTCAGGAAGCATGGGCAAATTATTCAAATCCCAGCTTTTCCAGTGTGGTTTGTAATCATTAGGTTCTTTTAAGGTGCACAAATGACCAAAAGTATAGGTCACAGCATAACCGTTGCCTTCATAATAACCATCGTGCTTGGTGTTGGCACCCAAAACAGATGCAATTTCTCGTGCTACACTTGGTTTCTCGGCAATACAGACCTTCATTTTCTCTTTCTTGTTTAGTAAGCGAAATTAAGTTTTTATTTTGTTCTCGCAAAGACGCAGAGTCGCGAAGTTTTTTTTGTTTTGCCGCAAAGTCGTTAAGACGCTAAGTTTTTGGTTCAATCAAATTCAAAACATTTATTGTCTAAAATGTAGGTTTGCGTCAATTTACAGTTGAAAGTTGTTGCTTCAGATTACAAAGCAAAAATATTTGAGTTTATTCACACAACAAAGTGTCAAATTCTATATGAAGCTGCGTTGCACCATCGTTGCCAACACTTATCCATTTAAAATTTCTTAATACATAAGAGTTGCCGCCATCCAGCTGAACCCATTCATCGATTCCTCTGGCTCCACCTCTTAGATCGTCCTTTGCAAACAAGCCAATAGGTGCAGTATAATTTCTGTTTTTAGTTAAGTATTTACAATTATTACCTTCAACTTCAGCCTGAGAAATAAATTTGGATTTTGTTAAAGTAGGGAGCGTATTGCTTACTTCGATTGGAGACATAGAGGGAGAACAAGAAACAAGAAATAGAATCACTCCAATAAGATTTAGTTTGGCTAACTTTTTCATTTTGAAATATTTGATGATAACAAATATAAGATATTTCTTTTGTTTTTATTATCTGATAATTGGATTGCTTTTTAGTAATCAAAACCTAACAGGTTTTTAAAACCTGTTAGGTTTTGATTAAACGTTTTATACAATTCATCCAACAATTCCATTTCGTCGTTGAATATTCCGTTAAGATAGAATGATTTCAGTTTCATTGATTTTCATAGGTTTTTGATTAGTTCGCTCGGATGAATTCTTAAAGCTTGCGCAATTCTAAATAAAGTTCCGATTTTCATTTCCTGCGAACCTTTTATATACTTTCTTAAATTTTCTACATCCAATCCAGCATCGTGAGCAACTTCTCTTTGCTTCATTTGATTGCTGTCAATCACATCTTTTATCTTGATTCCCAGTTCTTTTACAATTTCTGGAATTTCATTTTTTCTTTCTCTTTTCATCGAAATGAAATTACAAGTAATAGATTGTTTTGATATGATTGTAAAAAACCGATTGTTTTCAACTGAAAATTTTTATATTTGTTTAAAATGTAAATTAAATCTTATGATAATGATGAATGAAAAAACTACTGAAATTTTTGAATTGTTGAATAAATCGAATTTTTTTACCACGTTAAAATCAGAGAATAAAGAAGCTAATTCGTTTACAATACCGCTTAAAGTTTCGTCATACAACGAATTAAATCTAATGGTTTCTGATTTACTAAAGGCAAGTATTATTTTGCTTAATCCGGAAGCTAAAAGTTTGTCGAGTTTTACAAAAGATAGAGATATTAATGTAATGACTTTGATTGAAATTGCTTTACAGCTTCTACCCGAAGAAGAAATGGAATTACTGGATGATTTGCATAAACTGCATTTGGAAAAGCAGAGGTGAAGTAGATTTCTTTCTTTTTGAGATAAAGGAATGCGCAAAAAGTTTCTAAAGTCTTTTGCGCATTTTTTTGTTTTTTTTTAATCCGAAGGATTTACATATTTATAGAAAAATAATATTGGTAAGCAATATGACCCCGAAGGGGTCAAATCTCGAATGGAGAAATATAAATTGCTATAAATATTTGAACCCGTTGGGTTCGTTAGTCCTTTTTACAATTTATTGTGGTTGATGCAAGTTTTAATCTGCATTAGATAATTGGAACGGGTACGAAGTCGGGAGACTTCGCACAGCGATTATAACATGTTAGAATAATTAACAGAGCGGTTTGCAAATCTTCGCTATTTGCGTGAAGAAGATCTGCGCGATCGGTTACTAACGATAGCGCAGATTTGTAATCTGTGCACACAAAGATTGGTTTTTTCTAATGATTAGTGTTATGTCTTATTTGTTACGGGCACGGATTACAAATCCGCGCTATCGGATTTCTTGACTACCGTTTAGCGAATATATCTGCAAGCAAATATTGAAATTTTATGCTTGTCAAATTACTGCATAAAGTTAAATAAATTTTTTAAATCTTCGAAATTAAATTGTGAAGCTAAATTATGGAGACCATTTAATATTGACTTAAGAGCCTCACCTCCATCTTGTATGTTTTTTATCTGCTCACCCGCATTACCTAAAGTTTGTATAACTGATTTTAATTTTCTACCCCATCCTTTTTCTATCACACTTCCGCTATTTCTCGCAGATTTCGAATCGTCTGCAAACTGAATTACCTTTTTCAATGTGTCACTTAACGACTTATTCGAATCTCCTAATGCTTCGAGTAGATAATCCGCTTCACCCTTGACTTTGCTACTAATATTATTTACTAGATTTAAATCAATATCAATATTAATCTCGGTATTTACATTAGTGTTTACTGTTGGACTATTATTGTTTAATATATTTACAACAAATGGAGGAATAGTATCTTTTTTTTGAATTTCAAATTCATTAACTTCAAATATATCTTTTTTAAATTTTTCTAAAGTATGCTCTTTACTTTCAAACATTCCAATTAAGTAGCCAACATTAAAATCTTTCTTTAATTTAGGATGAAAATATATAGATTTATTGGCTGTTATATGACTAATTAAATCTTCATATGTGACAGTATGTTCAGATTTTTTATCTAACGATATTAATTCATCATATGAGATTTGGGCATAGCTGGAAATAATATCATATAGTTCTCTTCGAATGTGCTCCCACATACCTAATTTTTCTTTCCCTTTGATACGAATATATATACGTTTAGCTTCTTTATCTGCTTGTACCATAGCCAGCGAATCACTTTTGCTATCTTTGATTACGATTCCGGAGTACCAATAATTATTGTCAAATGCATTGGGTAATTTTTTTGCTGTAAATCGATGAATTAAGGCAAGAGGCATATAATCTTTGAATTGTAAAATATATGTACCTACATCTTCCCCTCGGAAATCGCTATATTCTAATTTAGGAACTTTGCCAAAAGCGGAAGGAATTAAAATAGTTTTATCATCTGGAGTATAACACAAGTCAAATTTCTTCATCATGCTAAGTATGTATCCATAATGATTTTCCTCATATGTATAATCCATATCGCTCATCGGTTCCAACAATTCTTTAAAATCATTGATATTTATTATACCAAAAAGTGTTGCTGTCTTTTTAGCAGTTATTATTTTATATACACCCTGAGTAATCCATTTTGGACTTAAAACATGGAGAAAATTAAGATAAGTATCACCAAACCATGTGACAGCACCAATTGTGGTAAAATACTTTAATAATAATTTTTGAGTTTTTTCATTTTCAGCATTATTTTTTTTGCAAATGTTACTGAAAGTACTATAATCTAAATGATGTTGTTCTCCAGAAGTGCAATTTTCAATTTCCTTCTTAATATTAAACCAATTGTTAGGAAATTGTTCCTCTACAGTTCTTAATTTTGTAACATGATTCTTCAAATCACTTTTAAAATCATCAATACCTATTCCTGTTTTACAGCTTGTATTGTAAAAACCGGTGATATTAGGATATTTTTCTTTTAAAAATTTTCTATCAGCAATTTCGGTAGCATTATCATCTTGTTTATTAAAAACTACTAGAACCGGAGCTTTACCACCTAGGCTTTCAATTTGTTGTAGCCAATATTCCGGTTCTTCTTCTTTACGATTATCAAGTACCAAAACATACAAACATCCCTCTGTAAAAAAAAATTTGTGAACTGCATGTTGGATTTCTTGACCACCAAAGTCCCATATATGAAATGTTAATGGTCTGCCATCACTATGTTGCAGTTGCCAATGTTCAATAAAAATACCATTTGTTTGTGATTTTCCTTGCTCAAAAGTGTTATACAAAACTCTTTCGATAAGGCTTGATTTACCAGCACTTCCATCACCTACTACAATTATTCTTCCCTCTGAAAGAGGAGCATGTCCAAAATTTTCAGTAGTTATATAATAGTTTTTAATTGTTTCTTGTCCCAAATCGACTACTGAGTTAGGCGGGAATTCCAAGGGATTACTTTGAACTAAAAAAACTGGTTTACCTTTCTTTCTAAGATGAAATTGATCAAGTTTATTACTGATATTCCAATTAAAATTTAGTGCAATTTCATGGGGAATTCTCGTAATATTGTTGTTGTTAAGCTCAATATAGTTTAAGTTTTTTTTTTCTTTTAATATATTAATATCTGATATTTGATTATCCCGAGCACTTAAAATATTTAGATTATCCATTAAATGAATTAAATTTAAGTTTTTTAAACCAATATTTTGGCAATAGAGAGATCTAATATTGATTAAAGAATTTATTGAATCTGGATTTTCAATTGGATTTCCCCAGATAGCGAGTTGTTCTAGCAGCGGTGATTGTACAATCGGGCTAATGTCTTTTATTTTATTACCGCCCAAAAACAAATATTTTAAATCTGGTTTTGGAAATATAGTAGATATATCTTCAATATCATTATTTGTCAAACTTAAATAGATTAAACTATTAAATTGACTAATCGGTCTAACATCCTTTATATTAATTGTGCCTTCGAGATCAAAAATAGATAAAGCTATTATCTCGTTATTTTCATTGAGAACAAAACTATTTCTTCCCAAGCGGTCTGTATCAGAGAAAATAATTTTTTGTTTTTTCTGTTCTAAAGTAATTCCATATAAATTCTCTATTTCTAAAATTTGTTTAGGTTTCTTTTTTTTTTTACTAATTATGTTTTTATCTTTTTTCATCTTAATAATATTTTATAAATAATTCGATAATAAGTTTATTAATGCTGTCGTACCAAATAACGTCGATTTGTAAATTACTACACAAACATCGTATTTAATTTAACTCAATAACTAAGTAAAAATACCTGTTTTTTTATGCGATAATATTTAAATTAACTTTGTTAAAAATAGCTTCTTCAAAAATAATTAAAGTACGGAAAACCGTAAACAGTCTAAATAAATTCAAACTTTAGCCCTGATAGAAGTGGAATCCTTTTGTGCCGGGGTTTGACATAATAGATTGGAAGGGATAGCAGGAAACAGTTTCAAATAAAAAACATAATCTCACAAAATTTCCTCCAAAATCCCAACCAAAAAAACATAAACCCACAAACAATATACAATAAAGAAAAATTTCGTAATTTTGCACTCCAAATAAAAGGGATTATACAATGTTAGATAAACTTCAATATGTAAAGCAGCGTTTTGACGAGATTTCGGATTTGATTATTCAGCCCGATGTTATCGCCGATCAAAAACGTTATGTGCAGCTTAACCAGGAATATAAAAGTATTAAAGCTCTGGTTGACAAAAGAGAAGAATACATTCTTGTTTTAGCAAACATTGACGAGGCAAACGAAATTATTGCCGACGGAAGTGATGCAGATATGACCGAAATGGCTAAAATGCAGTTGGATGAAGCAAAAGAACGTTTGCCGCAACTTGAGGAGGAAATCAAATTTATGTTGATTCCGAAAGATCCTGAAGATGCTAAAAACGTTATGGTGGAAATTCGCGCGGGAACGGGTGGAGATGAAGCGAGTATTTTTGCGGGAGATTTGTTTAGAATGTATACCAAATATTGCGAAAACCGTGGCTGGAGAGCTTCTGTTGTAGATATGAACGAAGGAACTTCCGGAGGATTTAAAGAGGTTATTTTTGAGGTTTCGGGAGAAGATGTTTACGGAACTTTGAAGTTTGAAGCAGGTGTACACCGTGTACAACGTGTTCCTCAGACAGAAACACAAGGTCGTGTGCATACGTCTGCTGCTACTGTAATGGTTTTACCGGAAGCGGAGGAGTTTGATGTTCAGATCGATATGAACGATGTTCGTGTAGATTTCTTCTGTTCGTCTGGACCTGGAGGACAATCTGTAAATACTACGAAATCGGCTGTACGTTTAACGCATATTCCAACCGGTTTGGTGGCGCAGTGTCAGGATCAGAAATCGCAGCACAAAAATAAAGATAAAGCGTTGACCGTTTTACGTTCTCGTTTGTACGAAATGGAACTGGCCAAAAAAGAAGCCGAAGATGCTACAAAACGTACGTCTCAGGTAAGTTCTGGTGACCGTTCTGCTAAGATTCGTACGTATAATTATGCACAAGGCCGTGTTACCGATCACAGAATTGGTCTGACACTTTACGATTTAGGAAACATCATGAATGGTGATATTCAGAAAATTGTTGCCGAACTGCAATTGGTTAACAATATGGAGAAATTGAAAGAAGCTTCAGAAGTTTATTAAAGGTTCAAAGTTAAAAAGTCGCAAAGGTTCAAAGGTTTTTTGGAATCTTGTAAATATTAAAGCCGGACATTTTTTGTTCGGCTTTTTTTATTTGGTTTAAAAGTAGAGCTTTAAAGCAAGAGTGAGAACTTAATTGGAGATTTTTAGTTCCGAACCTTAGGGGATAGTTTGTTTGAATCTCAAATAAAAAGGGTTTTTCTTATAATTTTTAAAGTGTTAAAAAAAAGTTAATATAAATAGATAAAAAATGTTAGCGCCTTAGTATCTTAGCTCCTCAAAAACTAAAAATAAACCAACCAATCCAATTTTTTTATGAAGAGAACTTTACTTTTATTTTGCTTCTTTGGGAGCTTTTTTTATGGACGATCGCAATCTTATCTTGGTTTTAGAGATGATAATTATGCCGGGATTCAGTCTGCCTTGTTTAATCCTTCTAACATAGTCGATTCTAAGTACAAGGCCGATGTAACCATTTTCTCTGCCAGCGGGACGGGTCAGAATGATTTGTACGGTGTTAACTTTGCCGACATCCTTGACGGCGGTTACGATCTGGATACCGAAGCAACCAAAAATTTCAAATCGAACAACAAAGGAAATTTTAATTTTGATATTCTGGGGCCATCGGTTATGTTTAATATTGATCCTGTCCACAGCGTTGCTATTTTTACACGTGTACGAAGTGTTACAAACCTTACGGATATAAATGGCCAGCTGATTGATGAGGTAAATAAGGATGTAAATTTTTCGGAGAGTTTCATGATTGCTGGCGGAAATCCGAATGGCGTTACAAATTCCTGGGCAGAAATTGGTGCGAGTTATGCAACAGTTTTATTAGATCGCGACGATCATTTTGTGAAAGGCGGAATAACCCTGAAATATTTAATGGCAGGCGTGAATGGCTATATCAACGGAAACAATCTAAGCGTGGTTTTTAATAAGAACGAAGCTAATCCACAGTTGAGTGAATATTATTCGACTGGAACCATGAAAACGGCTGCAAGTTACGATTACGAAAATGGCGACGACCCCAAATTTGATATGAGTTCAGCAGGAGTGGGATTGGACCTGGGTTTTACTTACGAATATCGCACAAACTGTCATACTTGTGTTGGAAACCGCTATAAATTTAAGGCTGCAGCTTCGATAACCGATATTGGTAAACTGAATTACAAAAATATTATCGAAAACACCTATAATGTCAATGGTCGCGTTACACAGGATGATATTGAAAATGCCGATGATATTTTTGAATTTTTTGACACCAATTACACCAAAACTTCTTCCAGAAAAGGTGTAAAAGCTAATTTACCAACAGCATTGCATACCAACTTTGACTGGAATATTGATAATAAATTCTACCTCAATCTAAGCGGTGATTTCAATCTCGTAGATGCAAAGAAGGTAAACAGTACTGCCATTGCCAATTCTGTTACTTTTACGCCAAGATATGAAACAAGACAGTTTAGTTTCTATGTTCCGTTAACGTATTTGCAATACAGCGGTACACAGATCGGTGCCGGTTTTAGAGCCGGCCCGTTGTTTATTGGCTCAGGAACGCTTTTTACCAATCTGTTTTCCAATACTTCAAAGGGATGTAATATCTATGCCGGTTTAAAGCTGCCGATTTATCAAAATTATAAATAAAGGGTCAGAGGCTCAGATGTTCAAAGGTGCAGAGGAAAGTCTGTGGAATGTTGGAAGAAAAATTATAGAGAAAGTTGAGACTTTGTTGCTTTGTCACTTTGAACCTTTGAGCCTAATAAAAAAAGCAGAACATACCACAAGGTATATTCTGCTTTTTTTTGTATATATATCACGGTCTTATCTTCATTAATCGCTTTCCCCAAAAAGCGTATAATGAAAGTTAGATGCCTAAAAATACTCGTGTGTATTCAAAACATTTATATAGATTAGAGTACATGTATACGCCGTTTTTCAAAATTATATCGCTAAACTTTTCCATAATAATTAAATATTAAGTTTGACAATTACTCTTTAAGATGGTTCATATTGTGATGTTTCTTTCAAATCTGGTTCATCAGCTGAATCATGATGTGGTTTAGAAACAAGTTTGGTAACAATTTGTTGAATAAGTGAGCCCAAAAGTCCTTTGAACATTGAGTCTCCTTTGCCAACAATAAATCTCTTCGCCAAAAACCCGATTCCGATACTAATTGCCGATTGTGCTATTTGGCCTTTAAAACCAGCCGTTTCGTTAATTTCCTCGACGGTATTTCGAATTAAGTTAAGAGGTTTTAAATTCTCCTTGATCTCATCGATATGATCTTTTATAGCGCACCATTCGGTATCCTGACGAACTTCTAATTCATTAATTTTCTGATTTAACTGATCAATAGTGTAAATAGCCTCCATAGTTAGTCTTTTATATATTAATGATTAAATCAGTTTTTAGTTTCTTTTAGAATACTTGAAATAATAGTATTTCCAATTGGTGTTTTTATCAGTTTATGATGAGATTTTACAACTATAACAGCAACAATCAAATAGAATAGCGCCATAATAAAAAAGCCGTAATAGTACTCTCCAAGTTCTTTTCCTACCCATAAGCTAATTCCTATATTAAGAAACAGGGTAAAAAATGCAACAACAATTCCGATTGCAATCTTAGATGCTAATGATGATACACCATCGGCCACTGAACTTACTGTTTTTAGTTTTAGTAATTCTAAACTTGTTTTAGCATAGTTTTCAGCTTTTTCATAAAGATTAAGATTCTCGTTTGTTGTTGCATTTGGTTCCATGATATAGGGTTTTATGGTTTGAAAATTTCACTAATTAATTGTGTTCAATTAATAGTTTGATTTTACTGTTTTAGCTTCATCTTTCATTGTGTTGAAGTCATCTTTAACTTGATTAAGTTTAGATTTTCCTTCTTCGATAATATCTTTACCATTTGAAGTAATTGTGCTTACAACACCGTCAAATTTTGTTTT
Organism: Flavobacterium olei; assembly: GCF_039749035.1. NCBI lineage: Bacteria > Pseudomonadati > Bacteroidota > Flavobacteriia > Flavobacteriales > Flavobacteriaceae > Flavobacterium > Flavobacterium olei. The sequence continues at coordinate 136,244 of NZ_JBDKWC010000007.1, read as the reverse complement.
AAAGTTATCTCCGTAATCTTTTGATTTATCTTTGATTTTTTTTCTAGTGTTTGATCCTTTGTCCGGTGCAAACAATACTCCGATAAATGCTCCCGCCGCTGCGGCTCCTAATATTCCTAAAATTGTGCTACTTGCTTTCATAATAATTGATTTAGTTATTAATATTAATATTTGTGATTTTATAATTGTGTTTAAATTTCCCGACCTTTAATAAGTCTAAGTAATACTGCGATAATGGCAATGACTAACAGTACGTGAATAATGCTTCCGAAACTGTAAACAAAGAACCCTAAAGCCCAAAGTATTACCAGAATCACTGCTATTGTATATAATAAGTTTGACATGGTTTTTTATTTTAGTGGTTTGTAATTAATTTTCTTAGTTTAATTTATACGATACATATAAATTTAAACTGCTGTTTCTAACATCTGGAAATGTGTAAGTTTGTCCTAAGGCAGTTCTTTCTTTTCCTACAGTTGTTAAACCATAGTTGTAACGTAAACCAATACTTACCGGACTAAAATCTACACCTACACCAGCAGCGATACCAGCATCAAATTTGTTAAGATCGTCTCTGTCAACATTTTGTTCAAAATCGATGTCTCCGCTTCCAGTAACTTTAGAATCAACTAAATATGAAGCATAACCACCAGCGTGTAAATTAAAGTTTTTAGTAATATTTACTCTTACTAATAATGGAAGCTCGATATAATTAAGTCTAAATTTAGCATCGCCATTTAAACCAGCACCACTATATTCTAATTCAGCACCTTTTGTAGTGAATAAAAGCTCTGGCTGAATGGCTACGAAATCTGAAATAGGAAGTGTAGCATAAACTCCGGCATTAAAACCGTATAAAACATTATTGTCGTTAACTTCGTCACCACTATCGATTAAGTTAGACATATTAAATCCTCCTTTTACCCCGAATTCGGTAGTTACATTAGTGTCCTGTGCATGCAGCATTCCAAATGAAGCTGTTAAAAAAAGTGTTAAGGCGCATAAAAAATTGTTTTGCATTTTCATGATAAAAATAATTTAGTTAATAGATAATAATTAAAGGCTTTTACTCGCTTTGTTTAATAATTCGTTCAGTTTCTCTTAAGAGCTTAAATTGTTCCGGCAAAAATCTCAGAACCAGTTCCAGAATTTTTTTATCATTTGTTTCTCTGGAAATTGTCTCAAGCAAATCTATCTGACTACATAACTTTTCCTTCATTGCATATAAATACACATTATTAAAATCGTTTTCTTTTGCATCAATGAGGTTGTACAGGTCTCTTTTATGCGTTCCGTCGATTTCAGTAATTACAATGAGCTTTGATGTTGCCAGTCTGGTTATTTCATCAAGAAATTGATTTTGTTGAATTTCGATTCTCTTACTTAATTCCTGAACAATAACGTCTGAACTTTTTTGTTGTGCAATTTGACTTTTGGAGATAATTGATGTACTTACATTCACCGATGATATAAAAAAAAACACTTCTGTTTCTTCTTTCTCTGTCTTTGCAAAAGTCTGCGCTTTTAAAGATTTTTCTATCGGATTTACTTTCCTGCAAGAACTCAAGCAGACCGTTAATACAGATAAGAAAAAGACTCTGAAAAATGCAGTCTTTACAGGGGGAATTGTTTTCATTATTACTTCCTAAAGTATTACATTACAAAGATGCTAACGAATGCAAGATTTTGCTTTACAGCATAAAAAATAAACGTTATATAATTCCCACAGCGGGCTTATATAACGTTTTTTATGTGTTTTTAGGGTAAAATTTAGTCGGGAAGAAACACTGTAAATACGGAGCCTTTACCTACAATACTATCGGCTGTAATATGACCTTTATGGTTCTCTACAATCTTTTTGCAAATGGCTAGTCCGATACCTGTTCCCGGATAATCTGTTTTGGAATGAAGACGCTGAAAAAGTACAAATATGGTTTCTTTAAATTGAGGGTCAAATCCCATTCCGTTATCTGTAAAAATAATTTTATGATACTTCTTTACAGACTGATCCAATATTCCGGAATAATCACTTGCCAATACTTTTTCGCTTGTGATTGTAATTTCGGGTTCCATATCCGGCTGACTGTATTTTAAAGAATTCCCTATAAGGTTTATAAACAATTGTTCGATCTGATATGGAATTACAGAAAGCTTTGGAAGTCGGTTCGTTTTGATAACCGCCTTTTTTTCTTCGATTATTTCAGCCAATTCAGATTCTGCATTGTCTAAGAGTTCATTTAGATTAACCTTAATGAATTCTTTCTTGGTAGTGTTGGTTCTTGAGAATAAAAGTAAATCATCAATTAAAACCCGCATTCTTTTAGCAGAAGTTTCAATTTTGCCGATGTAATTTTTTGCACTTTCAGACATCACAGATTTATCTGCTTCTGAAACCCTCGAGATAAAAGTCTGAATTTTTCGGAGTGGTTCCTGCAAATCATGACTTGCAACGTGATTAAAAGAAGCTAATTCTTTATTGCTTTTTTCTAATTCTTTATTGCGTTCCTGAAGTTCTATATTGAGAAGATGCTCATCTGTAATATCGAAATTAATACCCAAAAGAATTTTACTTCCCTGCTGATCCGTCAGTAGTTTTCCAGTTGTTTTAAAATAACGAATTTCAAAATCAGGACGAATAATTTTATAATATACAAACGGAAGCTGTTTTTTTTCTACAATTCCGTCGATAGCTTGTGCAACAGATTCTTTATCGTCAGGATGTACATATTTTAAAAGTGTCGCTTTATTCGGAGTAAAAGAATTGGGCTCCAGTCCCAATAAACGAAATTGATTGTCTGAATAATCGATTTTATCCGAATCGAGATCCCATTGCCAGGTGCTGAATTTCCCGATATTTTCAGATTCTGACATTAATCCGCCGGAGATTAAAAGCTTTTTATTGTACACTTTTAGTCGTTCAAAATCGCGGCTAATCTGGCGGTAGGCCAGTAAGATGAAACACAAAGCCACTAAAAATAATGAAATGGAAAAAAGCGGACTTAATGAAATTTCGGCATCATAGATTTTAAGTCTTTTTTTGAGATAAGCTTTTTCAATGTCATTCATTTCATCAACCTTAAAACGGATGTTTTCCATTAAGATCCTTCCGCCAAACATGTGGTTGTCCAGTTTTCGTTTGTCGTATGTTTTCGGATCGCTGTATTTTAAACAGTTTTCAAAAGAAACAAAGCGCTGCGTAATGAGTTTGAAAAGTTTTTGAAGATTTTGTTGCTGTTCCGGATTATCGGCAGTCAGTTTTTTTAGGGTAATAAAAGAAGTATTAACCTTGTCACGAGAATAAATATAAGGAGTTAAAAAACGGGCATTACGAGTGATAATATATCCTCGTTGGCCCGTTTCTGCATCTTTAATAGCCGACATTAATCGTTCGAGCTGGATGTTTATTTCGTAAGTATGCATAACCACTTTACTTGATTCGTTCAAGTCCTGATTATGTTTGTAAGCAATTGAAGAAAGAAATAACAGAATGAAAACTGCGATTACAAAAATAACTCTCAATGAGTTTGAAGAATTAAAATTTGGGATCCATTTCATTGGTGTGCTCTTATTTTAGTCGCAGCAAGAAATTATCACGGTTTAAACCAGAGGTGTGATAGTGCCAGTTTACTGTCACGACTTCATTAATTATTTTTTTAAGCGTATTGAAATCACTTGGCTTTTTAATATAAATATTAGCTCCCTGAATAAATGTATCTTCTATATCTTCCTCAGATGAAGAGGTTGAGTAAATGGCAATAATTATATCTTTTAAATGATCCGTTTTTTTAATTTCGATTAAACATTCTTTTCCTGTTTTTTTAGGCATATTTAAATCGAGAAATAAAATATCCGGAAGTTTATTGTCTGGGTTCAGTAAGTGATCCATTAACTGCATACCATCATGTACGAAATTGACATTGGTTTGGATTTTTATTTCCTCAAAAGCATCTTTAAAGAAAAGACGGTCATCTTCATCATCATCAGCCAATAAAATGTGTAATGCGTTTTTTTGCATTTGAATATGGGTATTTAGGTTTTATTTTAAATTTTCTCTTCGTTTCTTAATAATTCTCTGAAAGGCAGAGGGAGTAATTCCGGTTGTGTTTTTAAACTGCGTGCTCAAATGCGCTACGCTGGAGTAATTTAGTAAAAAAGCAATTTCCGTCAAACTCATTTCGTTAATAATTATTAACTGTTTTGCTCTTTCGATTTTCTGTAAAATGATAAAGTTTTCTATAGAAGAATAAGTTACTTCCGAGAAAACGTTAGATAGATAACCATAACTGTGATTTAACTTCTCAGCTAAAAACACAGAACTTTTATAATTATTGCTGTCGTCCATAAATACAAGTTCGATAATAGCGTCTTTTATTTTTTGGACTAATACACTTTTTTGATTTTCAACTACTTCAAAACCACACGGGACCAATTTATTTTTTAAATTTTCCAGTGCTTCGGCATCAAGGTTGTCTTCAATTTCAATTTCACCAAATCCCAGAGTGGTAAAGTTTATGTTATTTTGTTCCAGGTTTTGTTTTAAATAAAGAGAACAGATTGTGTTAATGTCGAACTTTATAAATAGTTTCATTTTATAGAAATTTGGTTAAAGATACTTAATTTATTTGGTGTTTTTAATTTTAATTGTGGTAGAATTACAAGTAAATTTGTTTTTTTGACTAAATTATCAAAAAAATACCGCCTAATATTTTTACTAGACGGTATTTCCCTGATTGAGTTGCAAGGATTTACAAATCTGACAGAATCTGATGAAATTCTTCTTTAGTTTTACCTAATTTTTGCTGAAGTCTTCCGTACATTTCATCTTCTTTTCCTTCTGCAAACATCAAATCGTCATCTGTAATTTCTGCATATTTTTGTTTCAATTTTCCTTTTAACTCATTCCAGTTTCCTTTTATCTCAGTAGTATTCATGATATCTTGCTTTAAATTAATGTTGTGTAAAATTGCAAAAACGCAATCGAAATTCTGTTACATTTATTCCGATGACTGTTTCATAATTTTCATTTTTTTTTTAACTTATAATGCTAGATTTTACTGCACACACGGGGCATCAATAATTAGTAATAATTTTAAATAAATATAATAATTTTTACATTATATAAAAACTGCTGTTGTCAGAGATTCAAAACTTTTCATTCTACAATCATATAAATCTTGATATATTCTTTCATATATTGTGTGCGATGTGACAGAAATCCAATGTCGGCCTAATTTGGAAAACCAATTTTATTATTTGTAATTTTGCAGCACTAGTAAAATACAGTATGACAACACAACAACTACACGAACAAATCCTTCTGAAAAAATCATTTTTATGCGTTGGTTTGGATCCGGATCTCACTAAAATTCCGGCTCATTTATTAGAAACAGAAGATCCTATTTTTGAATTTAATAAAGCCATAATCAATGCAACGCATGATCTGACTGTTGGTTACAAACCTAATACAGCATTTTTTGAAGCATACGGAATAAAAGGATGGATGTCTTTGCAGAAAACCATCAATTATATCAATGAGAATCACCCTGAAATTTTTACCATTGCCGATGCAAAACGCGGTGATATCGGAAATACTTCAAGCATGTATGCAAAAGCTTTTTTTGAAGATTTGAATTTTGATAGTGTAACCGTTGCACCCTATATGGGAAAAGATTCGGTTGAGCCTTTTTTAGCTTTCGAAAATAAACATACCATCATGCTGGCTCTGACTTCAAATGAAGGGGCTTTTGATTTTCAGACTTTAGATGTAAACGGGAAAGAATTATATAAACAAGTTTTGGAAACTTCTAAAAGCTGGAAAAACAGCGAAAACCTCATGTACGTTGTGGGCGCTACCAAAGCAGAGTATTTTACAGAAATTAGAAAAATCGTTCCTGATAGTTTCCTGCTCGTTCCGGGTATTGGCGCTCAGGGCGGAAGTCTGTCTGAAGTCTGCAAATACGGAATGAACTATAAAATAGGTCTCTTAGTAAATTCTGCCAGAGCAATTATTTACGCTTCTAAAGGAACAGATTTCGCAGAAAAGGCAAGAGAAGAAGCTTTGAAAGTGCAGGAAGAAATGGCTTCGATTATAGCTAATAAATAAGTTTTCTTTGTTTCAGGTTTAAAGTTTCAAGTTGCTACGCTCTGAGATTTTTTACGCACATAGCGAAATCCTTGCGAAATTTGAGGTTAAATCGAAGCCCCAACAACTTGAAACAAAGAAAACCTGAAACCAAATTTCAATGAAACAAATAAAAGATCAGATAGGAACTTTACATTCTTTTGAAGCAACTCCAAAACGCATAATTTCACTAGTTCCGTCTCAAACAGAATTACTATATGATTTAGGTCTGGAAGAAAAAATAATCGGAATTACAAAGTTCTGTGTTCATCCGTTTCATTTAAAATCTACCAAAAAGATTGTTGGAGGTACAAAGAAAGTTCACTTTGAAAAAATTAAACTTCTTGAGCCGGATATTGTTATTTGCAACAAAGAAGAAAATACAGAAGAAATTGTAAAACAATTAAGTGAAATTTGTCCGGTTTGGGTAACCAACATTATCTCTGTTGAAGATAATTTTCAGATGATTTCAGATTTCGGTCAGATCTTCAATTGCAGGACCGAAGCCCAAAAGTGGAACGACAAACTGACTTTCGCCCTGAGCGATTTTAAAAAGTACATTCAGAATACAGAAATTAAAAAAGCAGCTTATTTTATTTGGAAAGATCCGTACATGGTTGCAGGAGATAATACTTATATAAATGAATTGCTAAAACTAAATCACTTTGCCAATATTTATCAGGATAAGGGCCGTTATCCGGAAATAGAATTAAAGAAAATGCGTCTGGAAGGAGACCCTGATCTTGTTTTTCTTTCATCAGAACCTTATCCTTTTAAAGAAGAAGATGCCTTTGAGATCGGCCGTTTTACCCATCATGCCAAAACCGTTTTTGTAGACGGCGAGATGTTCTCCTGGCACGGAAGCCGGCTATTAAAAGCTTTTACGTACTTTAAACTGCTGCATGAACGTTTAAAGAGTTAATTGAATGAATTTCTAAATTCTAAAGGTGAAATATTGGTTTTACTTTTAAATAATTTATTAAAGGACTGCGGATATTCAAATCCTAACGAATAGGCTGTTTCGCTCACACTTAAAGAAGTGGTACTTAAAATTTCTTTAGCTTTTTCGATGATTTTATTATGGATGTGATGCTGTGTGCTTTGTCCGGTTAAGGAACGGAGCATATCGCTTAGGTAATTAGGAGAAACATTAAGTTCATTCGAAATATAAGCTACAGTTGGTAAACCAAATTTTTGAACTTTATCACTTTCAAAATAATCAGCAAGTAAGGTTTCCAAATTGGATAAAAGTGTATGATTGGCGGTTTTTCGTGTAAGAAATTGTCGGTTGTAAAAACGATTGCAGTAATTCAGAAGTAATTCAATATGTGAAATCATAACATCCTGACTAAATGCATCTATAGAAGAAAGGTATTCCTGCTCTATATTTTCCATAATTCCGATAATCATATTTTCTTCCTTTTCAGAAAGATGTAAAGCTTCGTTTACGGCATAAGAGAAAAAACCAAACTCTTTAATGTTTTTAGCCAAAGCGTAACTCTTAATAAAATCAGGATGAATTACCAACATCGCTCCGTATACATATGTGACAGCGGGAACTTCCGTCGAAATAATCTGTCCCGGTCCCATAAAGGTCATTACGCCTTCATCAAAATCATAATAATTTTGTCCGTAACGCATCTTTCCTTCAAATCCCTTTTTTATAGAAATTGTATAAAAATCATACATGACAGATTTAAAATTATCTTCAAACTGGCAGCTTATCTGTCTAAGATTTACAAAACTCACCAAAGGATGTTCGGGTTTTGGAATTTTAAGTAAAGTATGTAATTCAGATATAGAATGTATTTTATGCGGAATCATGGTTTCTTTTTTCATAGCATAGTATTATAAGAATATTCAAAACAGGAAAAGCATCGTAAAGATAACTTTTCCTGTAGACTTATTGGTTTACAAATCAACTTGTCTCATTCCGACAGCATCGTAACGATCGCCGGTAATTGTTCCGATTGGTATTATGCTCTCAAGTCTGTTTAATTCTTCTTGGCTTAAAATGAGTTGCGCGGCAGCAATATTTTCTTCCACATATTTTACTCTTTTGGTTCCCGGAATTGCTATAAAACCTTTTGAAGTTATCCAGGCCAATGCCAATTGAGATGCTGTACAGTTTCTTTCGGTGGCAATTTCTTTTATTTCGTTCAAAAGGGTAATGTTCTTATAAAACTGCTCACCCTGAAAACGTGGAATAGATCTTCTAAAATCATTTTCGGGGAAATCTTCTGGATGCTGAATTTCTCCGGAAATAAAACCTCTTCCCAAAGGAGAATAAGCAACAAATCCGATATTTAATTCTTCTAAAGTTTTTATAGTTCCATTTTCTTCCACATTTCTTTCGAAAAGAGAATATTCGGTTTGTACCGCAGTTAGAGGATGAACGCTATGTGCTTTTCGAATGGTTTCAGATGAAACTTCAGAAAGCCCGATATAACCCACTTTTCCCTCTTTAACTAATTCTGCCATAGCAGCAACGGTTTCTTCAATTGGAGTATCAGGGTCAAGTCGGTGCAGATAATAGAGGTCAATATAATCTGTCCCTAAGTTTTTGAGCGAACGTTCTACCGCTTTTTTAACGTATTCCTTCTTGCCATTAAACTGCCACGTAAGCTGCTCGTTATCATCGATCTCATAACCAAATTTTGTAGCAATGGTGTAGGCATCACGATTTCCTTTAATGGCTTTTGCAATTAATCTCTCGTTAAGAAGTGGTCCGTAAAGATCTGCAGTATCCAGAAAGTTTCCACCCAATTCCAGGGAACGGTGAATAGTTTTGATAGATTCTGCCTCATCAGCTTTTCCGTAAATGTCATTTCCGGCAATAGTAGTCATTCCCATGCAGCCAAGACCAATATTCGGAACGATAAGTCCCTGATTTCCTAATTTTATTTTTTTGATACCTTCCATGATTTTTGTTTTAAATATTAACTAACACAAAGATCCGTCAGACGTATTGTATTATAGTATCCAAATCTCTTGTAGTTGTATCCGAAATGAGGGGGAAGAGTTTCTTATGTTTCAGGCTTTAGGTTAAAAGTTGAAGAGATTATAGTTAACGCATATTTCACCATGTATATATTCGCTGTTTTGCAAACCTTGTAATATTAACTATGGAAAAAATGCTGAATTTGCGATTAAATTTAAGTTCAAAGTAAAACAACCTGAAACTTAAAACCCTGATACAAAAAATAACAAACTAGTATAAAAAAGAATGCCGGCATCTCGAAGACGCCGGCATCATTTAACTAACCAAAACCAAAATAATAAATAACCAGTTTATTACATTACAAAGGTCAGATATAAATCAACGTATTGCTGTTAAGGTTTTGTTATTACTTTGTTGGAACTACGTTAAGATTTTTCGAATCGATGTTTTGAGCATTTCGTAGTATTAAATAATTTTTGGCTATTAAAATATAATAACAATCAATTTTGATTATAGAATTGATGGTGTTTAGTTTGTATATTTGATAAAACATTAAAAATCAGCAAAATGGATTCAAACAAAAAATTAACAACTGCAACCGGAACGCCAGTTCCTGATAATCAAAACATTCAAACAGCAGGACCCCGCGGACCTGTTTTACTTCAGGATTTTTGGTTCTTGGAAAAGATGGCACATTTTGACCGTGAAGTGATTCCGGAACGAAGAATGCATGCGAAAGGATCTGGTGCTTACGGGACTTTTACAGTGACACACGATATTACCCAATACACAAAAGCCGATTTATTTTCGGAAATTGGTAAACAGACAGAAATGTTTGTGCGTTTTTCGACAGTGGCAGGAGAAAGAGGAGCAGCTGATGCGGAAAGAGACATACGTGGTTTTGCTATGAAATTTTATACCAATGAAGGAAATTGGGATTTGGTTGGAAACAATACTCCAGTTTTCTTTTTTCGTGACCCGATGAAATTTCCGGATCTAAATCATGCTGTTAAACGTGATCCAAAAACCAATTTAAGAAGTGCTGATAATAATTGGGATTTTTGGACTTTGTTACCGGAAGCTTTACACCAGATTACAATTGTAATGAGTGATAGAGGAATTCCGAGATCGTACAGGGAAATGCACGGATTTGGAAGTCATACTTTTAGTTTTATAAATGCACAAAACGAAAGACACTGGGTAAAATTTCATCTGGTTTCGCAGCAGGGAATAGAAAATTTGTCTGATGAAGAAGCCGCTTTATTAGTAGGTAGAGACCGCGAAAGTCATCAAAGGGATTTATTTGATGCTATTGAGAACGGTAATTTCCCAAAATGGAAAATGTTTGTTCAGATTATGTCAGAAGAACAGGCAAAAACCTATCGTTTTCATCCATTCGATTTAACTAAAGTTTGGTTAAAAGGTGATTTTCCTTTGATTCCGGTTGGAGAATTTGAATTGAATAAGAATCCGGAAAATTATTTTGCAGAAGTAGAACAGGCTGCGTTTAATCCGGCTCACGTGCCACCGGGAATAGGTTTCTCTCCTGATAAAATGCTTCAGGGACGTTTGTTTTCTTACGGAGATGCACATCGCTACCGTTTAGGCGTAAATAATTATCAGATTCCGGTAAATGCTTCAAGATGTCCTTACAATACATTTCACAGAGACGGAGCAATGCGTGTCGACGGAAATAACGGAGGCCGTAAACACTATGAACCAAACAGTTTTGGGGAATGGCAGGATCAGCCCGAACTAAAAGAACCACCATTGGCCATCTATGGAGATGCTTATGCGTATAATTTTAGAGAAGATGACAATGATTATTTTACGCAGCCAGGACTTTTATTCCGTTTACTTACGGATGAGAAAAAAGAGCTTTTATTTGCAAATACGGCAGGACAAGTTGGAGGAGCGCAGAAATTTATTCAGGTTCGTCATATCAGAAACTGCTATAAAGCAGATCCTGCTTACGGAGAAGGAGTGGCAAAAGCCTTAGGCATGACCATGCAGGAAGTTGATAATTTTGACGACCCAAGATTAGGAATTGTAACCAGATAAGGTTTAGAGATTTAGAGTCAAAGGCTCAAAAATTCTAAACAATATAAATATAAAACCCGACAGCATATAAATCCTGTCGGGTTTTTGTATTTAAATAATAAGCAGCAATTATATTTGTTGCTATATTCACCTGATCCTTTCTGCTACGAAAAAACTACTGTTTTGTTGCTGTAGACCATTGTTTTTCTTTCTGCATGCAATTTAATGGCACGGGCCAAAACAATTCTTTCCAGATCACGTCCTTTCATGATGAAATCTTCTACAGAATGTATATGAGAAACTCTCGCGATATCCTGTTCGATAATTGGGCCTTCATCTAATTCCTCTGTCACATAATGACTTGTTGCGCCAATAATTTTTACACCGCGTTTAAAAGCAGAATGATAAGGTTTTGCACCCGGAAAAGCGGGCAGGAAAGAATGATGGATGTTAATGATTTTATTTTCGTAAAGTGAAATAAGTTTTGGGGTGATAATCTGCATGTATCGAGCCAGGACGATAAAATTGATTTCATATTTTTTCAAAAGTTCAATTTGTCTGCTTTCGCCTTCTTCTTTATTGTCTTTGGTAAAAGGGACATAATGAAAAGGAATATCAAAACGTTCTGCAATTGACCTTAAATCATTATGGTTACTCACAATCAGCGGAATTTCGACATTGAGTTCACCTGCGCTGTAACGCCCTAAAATGTCAAATAAACAATGATCGTATTTAGAAACAAATAAGGCCATTTTAGGTTTTTGTTCCTGACTGTATAAATCCCATGACATATCAAATACAGTCGCCAGCGTTTTTTCAAAATCTTGTTTGAGACTTTCAATGGTAATTTGAGAATTGGTAAACTCACATTCCAGCCGCATAAAAAAAACATTTTGCTCCACATCAACATGCTGGTCAATATAAGTGATGTTTCCCTCGACATTTGCGATAAACGTAGTAACAGAAGCGATTATGTTTTTTTGATCTTTACAGTGAATTAATATGGTTATTTTCTGCATTTTTTTGGTTGGTTTTTGATTAGTTAGCAATAAGATGATAAGACTCAAAGTTTTTTACTTAGAAACTTAGCATCTTAAGGCTTGGCGAATTATTTTCGATCCTGCAGTGCAAAAACACTTTTTAATAAAGGCGTCGTTCTTGCAGAAATATTATTTCGGATTTCTTTTTCTTCAACGGCAATCATTTTAAATACACCGGACAAAGCCTGATTTGTAGTATAATCGGTCAGATCTGGATTCACTTTCTTTACCAGCGGAATGGTATTGTATTTATTGATGATTTTTGTCCACACCACATCAGCACCAACCTTAGCAAAAGAGTTTTTAATAACCGGATTAAATTTTCCGTACAAAGCTGTTGTTGTACTATTTTGAAGATAACTTGTCGCGGCAATGTCGTTTCCTAATAAAATGTTTTTAGCATCTGTAAAAGTCATATTTTTTACAGCCGTAACAAAAATTGGAGTTGCTTCTTTTACAGCATCTTCGGCGGCGCGGTTTAGCATTTTGATCCCTTCATCTGCCAGCGAGCCTAAGCCCACTTTTCTCAAAGTAGCATCTACTTTTTGTAATTCTTCTGGCATTAAAATTTTGACCGCCTGATTTTTATAAAACCCGTCAACTGCTGTTAACTTACTTACTTGTTGAGTAATTCCTTTATTTAAAGCTTCTTTAAGTCCCGAAGCAATATCTGCGCCGCCAACACCGGGAATCTGGGATGAGATTTGGGGTAATTGATTTAGTATTTGTGGTACCTGCGCGCAGGAAGTAAGAGAAAATGTAACGGCTAATAGAAAAATCTTTTTCATCTGGAGTTTGTTTAAGTTTCAAAAATAGTACTTATTCAAAAATAAAGCCACTTTTTTATTTTACAGCCATTATCATTTTGTTTTAAAACAAACATTGCTGCCTTTAATCGTGTATTTCAATCCAAATGAAAAGAATAGTTATTTATAATTGATCAATCATTCTTCAATAAATTAATCTCTTCTTGTGTTGCATTTACACGTACGGATAATACATCATAAGTCCATTTCCCTTTTTTATGGGCGACAACAAATAAAATCCCAGTTCCTTTAGAACCTTTTATCGGAATTTCAACATCACAATTACCTGTTTCATTAGTGACATTAATTGTTCCCGAAGTCATTCCGTCTGATTCAATTGAAGTTCCTAATTTTTCAGTAACGAGTTTGTTTTTCCTAACTTCTTCCATTGCACCCTTATAAGCGTCGGATTTTTCGATCATCGAAGTGACTTCAAAAAAAATGCCCGCTATAAAAAATCCAAAAATTAGTATTAAACTCAGACATCCCGTAGGTACAAACCATTTCCAGTTTCGATTCCACCAACTGGTTTTTACATTGTTATAATCTTCTTCCATAGTAGTTTTAATTTGCTGTCAGAAAGATACTTAATATTTTTTAACCTTTTGATTTGGAATCGTTTAAATTAAAAAATCATCTTATAAAGTAAGATGATTTTTAATTTAAATGTAATAAGAGATAACTAGTGGTTACTCCATGCAATTTCCGCTAAAGCTTTAGTATTACTAATCGCTTTGCTGACCTCTTGTTTTTTCATATCATCATTATCTCCGGTTCCTGTGCTTAAAGTCAGTTCTTTTGGAGTAGAAGGTTTTTTATCAAAAAGAGTAGCGTATAATAAAACGGCCTGCATAAATCCGCCATCATTTAACAGATGTAAACTGTTTTCTCCATAACGAAGATTATCTTTATTTCCTACTAAGTACTTATAACCCTTTTTTCCATTGTACGCATCATTTACAGCATCACCAACTCTTAATAATCCGGCATTTTTAACTGATTGGGTTACAGAAATGGCATTTTTGCGGATCTCATCAAAGTATTCTTTATATTCAGGATCTGTAAATTGAAGTGGAGACATTGCTTCGTAAATGTAAATGGCAACTCCCGGACTGTTTTTTTGAATTTTATCCACAATCATTTTTACATTTTCGACATATTTATCAGGTTCTGCCAATGCTACTGGCGTCGATTCCTGAAGAATAACATAATCATAATAATTTCCGTCTTTGTCGGTTTTAGCAAAATAGGTTTCGGCTTCGGTCTTATGATCATTATAAACTTTATCTATAGAAACTCCCATTGTGACCAATTGATCAATATCCATTGGCTGATTGTTGGCCTTGCAAATCTCTCCAAATAAAACAGGAGAACTGACAAAGTATTCTGTGTGACTGTTTCCTATAAATAAGATTCGTGGTGTGCCCTCAGCTTTTGGAGCTTTAGGTTTAGTACTCTGATCTTCTGAAGCAGTAGTTGCACCGGATGCTTTCTCATTCGCAGATTTACCGTTACAGGAGGAAAGTAGTATTGCTGCAATACCTAAAAATAAAAAGTGCTTTTTCATTGTTTGTTTAATTTGAAATTGTGCTATAAAAAATTCCACAAATCTCATTTTAAACAATAACAGTTTTGACCACAAGACGTTTTTAAACTGACACTTTACGACAATAATTTAGTGCAGGTATTGTAAGTTAGGATGGTAATCTGTGTTGTTGACATCAAGATCTTTTAAAATGATTTGGGTATAATCTTTTCCGCCTTTCAATAAGTAGAAAAATGATTTCATTACATAAATTGGACCATAAGGAATTATACGCCAGCTTATAGACAGATTCAAAAAGAAATGTTTTAAGGCGTATTTAAAAGTATTTTCGTGGGGACGAATAAAATAGATGTTAGAACTTTTAATTCTTCGTACCAGTCTGGAAATAGTGTACGGAAACATAACAAATCTGGCACCTTGCTGAACCAGAACGTTTATCTCAAACGTTGAAAGACCTTCTATATTATTTGTTTTCATAATATTGCGTTTTAAATATTACAAATAGTGGTATAATTATCTGACAAAGTTCACACTATACTAAAAGTATATTTACCCCTAAAAGGTTTAAAAATGATAATCCAGGGTATTTCTTTCAAAGTATTAAAATAAAAAGAGAGAATGATCACTTCATTGTGATCATTCTCTCTTCAATAAGTTGTATTTCGTTAATTTACATCAGCAGTGGCTGGTGCAGCTTCGGGGTTTAATTGTAAATCTCTTTCGTAAACATCCTGAAAGAAGCCAATTTCTCCATTCTCATTTACCAAAGAAGTGAAATAGGTAATAAAGATGGGTACTTTTTTAGAGAGTTTAAAACTATTTTCTGCTTTTCCGTCCATAGCTTTGTCAATCTTTTGTTGATTCCATTCCGGATAATCTTTTAACATCGCAACGGCTAATTCTTTTGCCAGTTTTACGTTGATACATCCGTGGCTGAAAGTTCTTTTTTCAAAATCAAACAACGTTTTAGATGGTGTATCGTGCATGTAAATATCATCTGCATTAGGAAACATAAATTTCACCAATCCCAAGGAATTATCAGGTCCCGGTTTTTGTCTTACCATTCCATTAACCATTTCCATATTATGATCGGCAAGATAATTTTTATCTGCAGCCATTTTTAATTTTAATTCGTTGTTTACGATACTTTGAGGAACTGTCCAATAGGGACTGAAAACGATTCTGTCAATTTCTCCGTTAAAAATGGTAGTTTTAGTTAATGGCGCTCCTACAAAAACAGGCGACGTTAATACTACTTTTCCATTTTTCACATATTTCATTTCATATGACGGAACATTCACCAAAACATATTCATCGCTTCCCGCCATCTGAGCGGAGATTTCACGGCATCTTTCCATATTCAGTCTTAATGTTTCCATTTTGTCTGCAATAGGAACGTTCATTTCCTTAATATGCTCTTCTGATAAAATATAATTAGGTTTAAAACCATTGCGGACTTTGTATTTCATAACAGCATCCATCAGTTCACGATCGTAAACATTGCTTTTCGAATCATTTTTCAAATCTCCTAACAGATATAATCGGGTTCTTACTTGTGCGATGGTGCTTGAAACGGCATCCGGACGCAAATCTTTATACGGAGTTTCTTCCGGAACAATTGGTTTCCATTTCTTAGAACGGTCCAGTCTTTTATATTGTTTCAATACAGTTTCTAATTTATAATACTGATCAAAACTAACAACTGCTTCTTCAGTAGAACTTTTAGCAGTTAATTCTTCAATGGTACTGTAATTTAAAAAATCTTTCAGCATGGCATCATAAGAAACTTTTTTCTTGGCGTCTTCAGTATTTTTTTTGGCGTATACAATATATAAGGAACTTAGAAGCATGTCTGCATCAGTTTTTGACAACTTCGTATCTGATGAAGCATCAAAAAGCTGATCGATTTCTTTTTGATACGGAATTATTAAATCGTTTGTACCTTTTGCTTTTTCATACAAAACAGTACCGAATTCGTTTATGTCTTCTTCATCGTACCAAATAGATCCTACAGTTCTGTTTTTATACAATGACATTACGTCTGATTTGTATTTTTTTAAATCTGAATATCTTTTGAAGAAGTCATTTTTAATTTCGCTGTCAACATCATCCGAATTAATGTTTACAGTGGTTTCGTTTGATTTATTTTTATATCTAAAATCGTTACTTTCTACTCTGTTAAAAGAGGATACAAAAAAACTCAAACTTAAAATTAGGGTGAATGAATAAAATGTTCTCATTTTTTTAATTTTTACGTTATACTTTTTATGGTTAAGTTCTAGGTAAAAATTTGGGGCTTTTCTACCCTGCTAAATTACTCTACAAGGCTTCCAGACATGTTTTTAGATTTTATTTAAATGTTGCGAAATTGCCATGTTTTTAATCTTTCTTTAACAAAATCAATTAGTTACAAGAATTGTGACCTTTATAGAGCAAAAATCTTCAATCTTTTTCAAACATATTGAAATGGTTTTGATCAAATATTAAAATATTTTGTAAATTGCCTCCTGAAAATTATCATATTCATAAAATGGAACAACAAAAAGCCTATATTCCTAAAAATAAAGTAAGAATTGTTACTGCTGCCTCATTATTTGACGGCCATGACGCTGCAATTAATATTATGCGACGTATTATACAGTCAACAGGCGTAGAGGTAATACACCTTGGTCACGATCGCAGTGTAGAAGAAGTGGTAAATACCGCGATTCAGGAAGATGCCAATGCCATTGCAATGACTTCTTACCAGGGCGGACACAATGAATACTTTAAATATATGTATGATTTGCTTCATGAAAAAGGTGCAGGACATATAAAAATTTTTGGTGGCGGAGGCGGGGTCATTTTGCCCAGCGAAATTGCCGAATTGCATGAATATGGAATTACCAGAATTTATTCGCCAGATGATGGACGGTCTTTAGGGCTTCAGGGAATGATCAATGATCTTGTAGAGCAATCTGATTTTCCTATTGGAAACGAATTAAACGGAGAAATCGATCACATCGAAAATAAAATTCCGACAGCGATTGCGCGATTGATTTCTTCTGCAGAAAATTTTCCCGAAATTGCAAAACCGGTTTTTGATAAAATTCACGAAAGTAATATAACTTCCAAAATTCCTGTTTTAGGAATTACAGGAACAGGCGGAGCAGGAAAATCTTCTTTGGTTGACGAACTGGTGCGTCGTTTTTTAATTGATTTTCCCGAAAAAACAATCGGATTGATTTCTGTCGATCCTTCTAAAAGAAAAACCGGAGGAGCACTTTTGGGTGACAGAATCCGTATGAATGCGATTAATAATCCCAGAGTTTATATGCGTTCGCTGGCGACGCGTCAGTCCAATTTGGCTTTGTCCAAATATGTAGCCGAAGCGATTCAGGTTCTAAAAGCCGCAAAATACGATTTGATTATTCTGGAAACTTCAGGAATCGGACAATCAGATACCGAGATTATGGATCATTCTGATGTATCCTTATATGTAATGACACCAGAATTTGGAGCGGCAACGCAATTGGAGAAAATCGACATGCTGGATTTCGCCGATTTAGTGGCTTTAAATAAATTTGACAAACGCGGTGCTTTAGACGCTTTACGCGATGTTAAAAAACAATACCAGCGCAATCATAATCTTTGGGATAAAAATCCGGACGAAATGCCCGTTTTTGGAACGATTGCTTCGCAGTTTAATGATCCGGGAATGAACACGATGTACAAAGCAATCATGGATAAAGTGGTAGAGAAAACCGATTCTGACCTGAAATCGACTTTTGAAATCACGAAAGAAATGAGCGAGAAGATTTTTGTAATTCCGCCGGGAAGAACAAGATACCTTTCTGAAATTGCAGAGAATAACAGAAGTTATGATGAAACCGCACTTTCGCAGCAAAAAGTAGCACAGAAATTATATGGAATTTTCAAAACTATAGAATCGGTTTCCGGAAAAATACCGCAGATTACAAAAGCAGGAATTGACGATGAAAGTGTCTTCCTGAGCGGAGTCGAAGGACTTAGAGCCATCGAAACACATGACGAAAATAGAATCTTTTTAAATCTTTTACTGAATCAGTTTGATAAAGTAAAAATGGATTTAGATCCTTACAATTGGGAAATTATCCTGAATTGGGATGAAAAAGTGGCCAAATATAAAAATCCGGTTTATTCCTTTAAAGTTCGCGACAAGGAAATCAAGATTGCGACGCATTCTGAAAGTTTATCGCATCTGCAGATTCCGAAAATTGCATTGCCTAAATATGAAGGCTGGGGCGATATTCTGCGTTGGAATTTACAGGAAAATGTTCCCGGAGAATTTCCTTTTGCTTCCGGATTGTATCCTTTTAAACGTGAAGGCGAAGATCCGTCCAGAATGTTTGCGGGCGAGGGCGGACCAGAAAGAACCAACAAACGTTTTCATTACGTAAGTGCCGGAATGCCGGCAAAACGTCTTTCGACTGCTTTTGACAGCGTAACTTTATACGGAAATGATCCCGATTTGCGTCCGGATATTTATGGCAAAATAGGAAATGCCGGAGTTTCGATCTGCTGTTTAGACGATGCCAAAAAACTCTATTCCGGTTTCGATTTAGTTCATGCTTTAACGTCAGTAAGTATGACTATCAACGGACCCGCGCCCATGTTGTTAGGTTTCTTTATGAATGCCGCGATCGATCAGCAATGTGAGATTTACATCAAAGCCAATGATTTAGAAAAAGAAGTTGAAGCTAAAATCAACAAAATATATAAAGACAAAGGAATTGAAAGACCAAAATACCAGGGCGATTTGCCGGAAGGAAATAATGGTTTAGGGTTGATGCTTTTAGGTGTGACCGGAGATGAGGTTTTACCTTTGGATGTTTATAATGATATAAAGGTCAAGACACTTTCTCAAGTGCGTGGAACCGTTCAGGCTGATATTTTAAAAGAAGATCAGGCGCAGAATACCTGTATTTTCTCTACAGAATTTGCTTTAAGATTAATGGGCGATGTGCAGGAATATTTTATTACCAAGAACGTTCGTAATTTTTATTCGGTTTCTATTTCAGGATATCATATTGCAGAGGCGGGCGCAAACCCGATTACGCAATTGGCTTTTACCCTTTCTAATGGTTTCACTTACGTGGAATATTATTTGAGCCGCGGAATGAATATCAACGATTTCGGACCCAATTTATCGTTCTTTTTCTCGAATGGAGTAGACCCTGAATATTCGGTTATTGGTCGTGTGGCGCGTAAAATCTGGGCAAAAGCCATGAAAAACAAGTACGGTGCCAACGAAAGAGCACAAATGTTAAAATATCACATTCAGACTTCCGGACGTTCTTTACACGCACAGGAAATTGATTTTAACGATATCAGAACCACTTTGCAGGCTTTGTATGCGATTTACGACAACTGTAATTCATTGCACACCAATGCTTACGACGAAGCTATAACAACGCCAACAGAAGAATCAGTTCGCAGAGCCATGGCGATTCAGCTGATTATTAATAAAGAATTGGGTCTGGCGAAAAACGAAAACCCAATTCAGGGTTCATTCATCATCGAAGAATTGACTGATTTAGTTGAAGCAGCCGTTTTACAGGAATTCGACAGAATTACAGAACGCGGAGGAGTTTTAGGCGCAATGGAAACCATGTACCAAAGATCTAAAATTCAGGAAGAAAGTTTGTATTACGAAACCTTAAAACACAATGGAGATTTTCCAATTATTGGAGTTAATACTTTCCTGAGTTCAAAAGGATCTCCAACAGTAATTCCGGCTGAGGTTATTCGTGCAACCGAAGAAGAAAAACAATATCAGATTACGATGCTCGATAATTTGCATCAGTTTCATGAAGAAAAAGTAAATGAGCATTTAAATAAACTACAGGAAGCAGCGATCAAAAACGAAAACTTATTCGATCATTTAATGGAAGCTACAAAGGTTTGTTCTTTGGGGCAGATTACTTCGGCTTTGTTTGAGGTTGGCGGGCAGTATAGAAGGAATATGTAGAATATAAGATTAAAAAATCCGAAAAAATTGAAAAATTAAAATTTTAGATTTGAATTTTAAATAGCCCGGTTTCAACTGTGGGAAACGTATTGTGATAGTAATTGCGTTCCAACGGTTGAAACCGTTGGCTATGTTTTATTGTATTATTTTGGATTCTGTAAAATGTTTATTAGTGAATTTCCCCTTAACACGAGCGTCCCGCTCGTGAACACTGAACTTTATCGCGTCAGTTTGTTATTTCGACCGAAGGGAGAAATCTTCGCCAGTAGCTCCGCACAGAATGTCGCCAATCTTTCTGGAGTTTCTCGTGAAGATTTCTCCCTTCGGTCGAAATGGAAGATTGCAAAAAAAACTTTGCGGCTTAGCGCCTTTGCGAGATTCTTACCATTAGAAATTTCATCTTCGAAAATAGAAATGATTCCCCTACAACCTCGACAATATATCCTAAAAACTCCACTTCATCCAAAGAAAAAATAGAAAGAACAGTTTCCAGAACAAGCGCAACATCAATCGCTTGTGATTTATCTTTTGCAGATTTGCGTTTTGATTGAGTGCGAGAATACACAATTTCAGCAGATC
Organism: Flavobacterium olei; assembly: GCF_039749035.1. NCBI lineage: Bacteria > Pseudomonadati > Bacteroidota > Flavobacteriia > Flavobacteriales > Flavobacteriaceae > Flavobacterium > Flavobacterium olei. The sequence continues at coordinate 115,182 of NZ_JBDKWC010000007.1, read as the reverse complement.
TGTAATAATACATCCGAGTTCAAAATAATTGACTACTTTAATTGGAGCTCCCGAAACCTTACAACCGTTACTCGATAAAATTGCAGAATTGAGTAAGTCGCTTCTTTTATTTATAAAATTATACGCTATTCCATTAAAGTAATTCCTATTCTATAAAGCAAAAAAAAGACAGCAGTGGAACTTGCTGTCTTTTCATTTTGTGGTACTAAACAATTAACGACGGAAACCCGGACTTTGGTTCACAGATTGGTCAAGTTTAATTGTTTTCATTTTTTTTGCAGCAACTTTAATTTCGTGTTTCGCAACTTTGTCATTTTCTTTTACTTCAAGAACATATGTTCCTGCAGGAAAACTTTCAAGACTAATAGTTTTGGAAACCTCCAATTGGTTTACTGCTGCGTCACCCGCATAAAGTAAATTGTGGTTCTCATCATAAATAGAGAAAGAAGAATTTTGAACCGTGTCTAAAGTAAAACTTACTACTTTTCCGTTTCCGGTTTTAATATTCAAAATAAAATCTCCTTTTCCATTCATGGCATAAGAAAATACAGTTGCTAAAAAATAGGCTGCAACCAGACCTGCTTTGGTAAATTTTGTCATGTTTTTTTTTAATTTATTACTAAATGTGGAACGCGTAAAACTACAAATACAAATTTAATTTAATGTAAAAAAAGACCTTTTTTTAACTCTTAATATGCTGAATTAAAAGTATTTCTGTAGTTTCTTTGCTCTATGTACGTAAACATTGGGCTTGCGGATTTATATTTTTTAAAAGTAGTTTTAACACCTAAAAAGCAAAATATTTAATTTATAGGAATATTTTCTCAAAATGTTAAAATTTAAATTTTGTCTATCGATTAAAAACAAAAAAAAACAGCTCTGTAACCATTCGAGAGCTGTTTCTAAATCAAAAAAAAATTAAAAAAATTCAAAAAAAAATTATCTGCAGGAGATAATTATGCTTTTTAGCGTGCAGCTAAATTTGAATTTTTTGCAAAACCGGATTTGTAAACAGATGAAACTGCATTTTTCGCAAGAGATGCGTTTTCACTAATTGTAATCTCGTATTTTGCTTTTTTTACATTGTCTTCTACTTCTAAGAAATAAGTTCCTTCTGGAAATTCCTCCAAACTAAATGTTCTTAAAATTCCTTCCTTGCCAGTAGCACTTTCAGAATAGATAAGAGTGCCGTCCTGATCATAAATTGCTAAGTTGGCTTTCTGAACTTTGTTAAGAGCGAAAGTGATCAGTTTTCCATTAGCCTTTAATACGTGAAGATTAAACTCCGACGTTCCGTCAATTGCGTAAGTGCTTATTCCTGTGAAAAGCAACGCTGCTACTAAACTCATTTTTGCAATCTTTTTCATGGGACTAGTTTTTAAAATTAATAGTTCTAATTCTCTGATGCTAAATTAGTTATATAGTATGTGGTAAAAAGCAACTGTATTTTCTTATTTAGATGCTATATTCTCATTTACGAAACCGTTATAGGTTAAAATTTAAATTATATTTATCGATTTGGTTAAAACGATGATTTTAATTTAACGTTTTGGTAAAATTAGCAATTTATAAGTTTACAGAATAATTACATCAAGACACTAAGTTTTTTTTGAATGAATTTGACATAGAAAAAAAATTGCAAATCTTATTTTAAGAGAGCTTTGCGTACCGGAGCTTCGAGATTGAGTTATGTGTATATAATGTATCAAAAATTCCCTGCATTCTTTGCAGGAATAAAAGAGATTAGTTTAAAAAAGTAAAGAGCAAAAAAAAACAGCTCAGTAACCACAAAGAGCTGTTTTTAAAACTTTTGAAAGTTTTTAACTTACTAACTATCTAACCTCACTTTTTATACTGTATTAGAGTATAAAATTTTTAAGTGCCGTGAAGTAACACTTAAGCTTTATAAATTCTTCTTAGAAAGAAGGAGTTCCTTTTGAAGATAAAACTGAATTTTTTGAATCTACAGTAATATCGTATTTTACTTTTTTGAAATTATCAGCAACTTCTAAAATATATTTTCCTTGTGGAAATTCTTCCAGACTAAACGTTCTTAAAATTCCATCTTTACCAGAAGCATTCTCTGTATAGATCAAAGTACCGTTTGCATCGTATATACTGATAACCGCTTTTTGTAATTGATTAATTCCAAAAGCAATTACCTTGCCATTTCCTTTTAATACATGAAGATTTAATGCTTCGTTCCCATCAATTGCGTAAGTACTCATTCCTGTTAGAAGTACTGCACATACTAAACTTAATTTCATTATCTTTTTCATATTGTGTGGTATTAAATTTTTAGTTCATTTCTCTGAGGCAAAGTTATATCAGCATGTGTGTTATTTTAACATCTGTATTTTCCAATTTATGTGCTATATTCTCATTTACGAAACCGTTATAGGTTAAAATTTGATTTTAATATTACGTTTCTGTTAATTTGCTTGTTATTTTTCAAAGTTTTGTAAATATTAAATACTTCACAAAATTTCCATCTTTCTTACAAAAATTATAAAATCGGTATAAAATCATCTTTTAATTAAGATAAATAGAAAAAATCTTGGGAAAAAAAATGGTACTGAAAAAAATGGGTCGTTTTGCTATAGAATCCTCATTGTTAAGAATGTTATTTTAATGTAAAATCCGCAGTTACGAAACCGTTATAGGTTAAAATTTAAATTTTTTTAGGTGTTTTTGTTAAATTTGCTATTATTTTTTAAAGAAACTATCATGAAGACTATTGCCCCAGCTCTTGAAGTGATAACTAACTCATACGGAAGTTCTTTTACCTATACTAAACACGCCGAAAAGACCAATAGCAAAGCTCATTTATGGCATTATCATCCAGAGATTGAGTTGGTTTATATTAACGGCGGGGCTGGAAAAAGACAAATAGGGAGCCATGTTTCTTATTATACCAATGGTAGTTTACTTCTTATAGGCTCTAATTTGCCACATTGTGGTTTTACAAATGAGCAAACAGGAAATACAAATGAAACCGTTATCCATATAAAACCTGAATTTTTAGGAAGTGATTTTTTTGCTGCTCCCGAAATGAAAAAAGTTCAGAATATTTTGAATCAGGCTAAGGGCGGAATTGCTTTTGGCGGTGAAACAAAAAAACGAATCGGAGAGAAAATTGAAATGATGGAAAACGAACCTCCATTTCAAAGACTTATAACGCTTTTAAGTGTTCTGGACGAATTGGAATCTGCTGAGGATTACACCGTTTTAAATGCTGATGGCTTTTCTTTAGAATTACAAACGCAGGATAACGATCGTATTAATGTAGTTTTTAATTATGTGAAAGATCATTTTCAGCAATCTATATCTATAGATGAGGTTTCTAACCTGGTAAGTATGACGACTCCGTCTTTTTGTCGTTATTTTAAAAAGATCTCCAATAAAACTTTTACTGAATTTGTAAATGAATACAGATTGGTGCATGCATCAAAATTGTTGGCAGAACAGCCAATGAGTATTAACGAAGTCTGCTACGAAAGCGGTTTTAATAATTTCAGTCACTTTAGCAAATCTTTTAAACAATATACAGGTAAGAGCGCTTCGCAATACCGTCACGAACATAAGATTATTATTAGTTAATATTTATTTTGCCCCAATTAAAGGAATATGAATCCGGTCATTTAGAATGATCGGATTTTTTTTTGCCACGAATTCACCAATTTTTTAATATTAATTCCTGAATTCGGGGCTGTTTTTTTTAGCGGAAACGATAGTCGGATTTTTCATATATTCTATTTCCAAAAAAAGTTATATTTACAATCCCTAATCAAAATAAAAAATGAAATGAAGAAATTTAAAATGCTCTTAGCTGCATTTTTGTTGTGTATGACCACATACGCTGCAAAAGTAGACACTTTACAAATTGCCAGTACCGCTATGGGAAAAACCTATAAAGCGGCGGTAGTTTTACCAAATTCTTATTCCAAAAGCAAAACCACTTTTCCGGTAATGTATTTATTGCATGGAGCTTACGGACATTTTAGTGACTGGTTAAAAAATACTCCTAACAAAAAACTGGTTCAAAATCTGGCAGATCAATACAATTTAATTATTGTGATGCCCGAAGGAGAGACTTTTAGTTTTTATATTGATAGTCCTGTCAATAAAGAAAGTCAGTTTGAGACTTTTATTACGCAGGAAGTCATTCAGCAAGTAGATAAAAAATACCGAACGATTGCCAACAAGAACGGAAGAGTGATTACAGGACTTTCCATGGGTGGGCATGGAGCTTTGTATTTATCCGGCAGACATCCCGATTTATTTTGCGCAGCCGGAAGTATGAGCGGCGCCGTAGATATGGCAACAATGCTAAACAGGGATTCTTCTGCTCAGGTTGTAAAACTCATGCAGCCCGTTTTTGGAGATAAAAGCGGCAACACCGAATTATACGAACAGAATGCTGTTTTAGGAATGATCGATAAAATAAAAGCCAATAAGCTTCCTTTAATTATAGATTGTGGTGTAGACGATTTTTTAATTGAACCCAACAGAGAATTGCACAGAAGATTGGTTTATACAAAAGTAGATCATGATTATACAGAACGTCCCGGAGCACATACCTGGGAATATTGGGAAAATTCTTTGCCTTATCACGTATTATTTTTCAATAAAATACTGCTTAAAAATCAATTAGTTGGAAAGAAATAACGAGAAATAGTAACAAACAATTGGTGAAAAACTTTTTTTGGTTTGATTTTTGGAATATCTTTATAAGTATAAACCTTAAAAAAAATATGTTATGAAAAAGATACTTACACTATTCGCAGTTATTGGCTTAGTTGCATTTTCGAGCTGTGAAGGACCAGAAGGGCCTCCGGGACAGGATGGGCTAACTGGACAAGCATTTGAAATACTAAATAAAAATTTTGTATTTAATGCTAATGATGGATATAATATATCAGGAACTTTTGACAGTTGGATTGATGGAAATTTATTTGACGATGAAACGGTTTTAGTATATAGATTAAAAGGAACAATAGATGCCCAAACTCCAATTTGGCAATTAATTCCAACAACACTTTATTTTGATAATGGCGATGAAATAACGTATGATTATGACTTTAGCAAAGAAGATTTTAAAATTTATGTAGGAGGAAATTATAATCTTGCGGAAACTCCTGCCTATTTAAATAATCAAAGCTTTCGTGTTGTTATAATTCCATCTATATTAGCTTCAACAGTTAATAAAAATAATTATTTAGAGGTTATGAAAGCTGCTAAATTAGATGAAAGTAAAGTTCAAAAGATTAAATTCTAAATCATAAAAAACTACAATAAAAAAAGGAAATCGCGAGATTTCCTTTTTTTTTATACTTATATCAAAAGACTGCTTATTCCAAATCACTAGAATTATCATTCAATACTTTTTCTTCTCCAAACTTTAGGGAAACTAACACTCCAACAAGAAGGGATAATGCGATAAATCCTAAAGATGCCCACTCAGGAACCTGAATCCAGTCGTGTAAAAGCATTTTCAGTCCAACGAAAGCTAAGATCGCCACCAGACTGTATTCTAAATAACTGAATTTTGCCAGCATATTGGCCAGGAAGAAATACATAGAACGTAGACCCAGAATGGCAAAAATATTAGAACTGAAAACCAAAAACGGATCTTTTGTTATGGCTAAAATAGCGGGAACGCTGTCTACGGCAAAAAGTACGTCCATAACTTCAATTACTATTAAAGCAACAAATAAAGGCGTTGCAGCTTTTTTAGCAGTGGCAGTAGTGATGAAAAATTTCTCTCCATCCATTTCTGAAGTAATCGGCATTATTTTGCCCAGTGTTTTGTATACAAAAGAATCTTTTGGATGGAAATCTTCTTCTTCTCCTGAAAATAACATTTTGACTGCAGTAAAAATCAGGAAAATTCCAAATACATAAGTAGTCCATGTGAATTTGTTGATGAGCATCACACCGAAGAAAATCATAAGACCTCTAAAGACAATGGCGCCCAAAATTCCCCAAAATAAAACCCGATGCTGATATTTCTGCGGAATCTTAAAAGAAGCAAATACAATGGCAATAACAAAGATATTGTCGACACTTAATGAAAGTTCGATAAGGTAACCCGTTATAAACTTCATAGAAGCAACAGTAGGTTTTAGTTGATCCGGATTTGCAATGTAATCTGTAGTGTAAAGCCAGTAGATGACTCCGGAAAACAAGAATGACAAAGTAACCCAGATTAATGTCCATTTGCTGGCTTCTTTTGTACTAATGATATGCGGTGTTTTATTAAATACACCTAAATCTAAAGCAAGAATAAAAATTACAGCAAGTAAAAAGAGAGACCAGACTATCATAATTGAATTTTTTATTGATTTACAAAGATAGGTTTTGAAGTTTAACTTCAAAAATTAATTCTTAAAGAAACTCATTTAAATGTACTAATTTTCATTACAATGCTTTAACTCAAAAACTAAAATTATTATCTCTCGAATCTTAAGTTTTATTCTTTGTTATCTGTGTCGAAGTTAGAAAAACTGTAAAATAAAAAAAGTGCCGACAATAATGCCGGCACTTTCTGGTATAATGAATGCTTAAATTAGATCGCTGATTTAACAGTTTTGATAATTCTTGCAGCAATTTTGTATGGGTCTCCGTTTGAAGCTGGTCTTCTGTCTTCTAACCAACCTTTCCATCCTTTTTGAACTGTCATTAAAGGAATTCTGATTGAACATCCTCTGTCTGAAACTCCATAAGAGAAATCGTGGATAGAAGCAGTTTCATGTTTACCAGTTAAACGTTGGTCATTGTAAGCTCCATAAACCGCGATGTGCTCAGCAGTAACAGGACGGAAAGCCTCACAAATTCTTTCGTAAGTTGCCTGATCTCCACATGTTCTAAGAACTTCGTTAGAGAAGTTAGCGTGCATTCCTGAACCATTCCAATCTGTATCTCCTAATGGTTTAGGGTGGTATTCGATATAGTAACCATATTTCTCAGTCAAACGGTCTAATAAGTAACGGGCAACCCAGATTTCGTCTCCGGCTTTTTTCGCACCTTTAGCAAATAATTGGAATTCCCATTGTCCGCAGGCAACTTCCTGGTTGATTCCTTCAAAGTTGATTCCGGCAGCGATACATAAATCAGCATGCTCTTCAACTAATTTTCTTCCGTGTGTATTTTTTCCACCTACAGAACAGTAGTACATCCCTTGTGGAGCAGGGTATCCTCCAACAGGGAAACCAAGTGGAAGCTGAGTTTTAGTATCCATGATAAAATACTCTTGCTCGAAACCAAACCAAAAATCATCATTATCATCATCAATTGTAGCTCTACCGTTAGAAGGGTGTGGCGTTCCGTCAGCGTACATAACTTCAGACATAACTAACCATCCGTTGATACGTGTTGGATCCGGGTAGATCGCAACAGGTACTAAAAGACAGTCAGAAGAACCACCTTCAGCTTGTTTAGTTGACGAACCATCAAATGACCAGTTTCCAAGTTCCTCTAATGTTCCTTTGAAGTTTTCATGCTCTTCAACTTTAGTTTTACTTCTAAGATTTTGAGTTGGTTCATATCCATCTAACCAAATGTACTCTAACTTAATTTTAGCCATAATAATATAAATTAATTTTTTTGTTTTTTTTCGTTGGGTCAAATATAGATTTATTTTTTTAGTCCTAAAAATTAGGGGGCTATTTTGTTTCGGCAAGTATTATTTTTTAGATAAGCGCAATTTTTAGAGGGGTATATTTTTAAAAAAGCAATTTTTATAACCCTAAAAAAATAAATTCGTAATAATTACGGCACATTTTTGAATTTATGAGTTAAGAAATTATGAAAAAATGTTTATTTAATCAATATTACCGCACAGTTTTGTTATAAATCTTCGGAAAGAATTAATTATTCTTTGAAAAAAGCTTTATCTATTGCATAATTATGGACTTAAATTTGAAAATTTATATGAGAAACAGGTTCTTTTATTGTTTATATTTGTCGCTCATTTTTTAAATGAAAATTAGTACGAATTTAAAATTACATAACCATGTCAACATTACGTTTTCAAGCTTTACAAGAAGCTTCTAACAGAAAGCCGGTGCATTTTGAAGAAATTGGCCGAAAGTCAAATCTTTTCGGATCGAATGTATTTAATGAGAAGGCCATGAAGCAATATTTAACTTCAGATGCCTTTAAAGGAGTAAGAGATGCCATTCAGCACGGAACTAAAATCGACAGAAAGCTGGCAGATTATATCGCAATGGGAATGAAGGAATGGGCGTTGGCAAAAGGGGTTACACATTATACACATTGGTTTCAGCCTCTTACCGGGACAACCGCAGAAAAACACGATGCTTTTTTTGAAACTTCTTATGACGGAAGCGATCCTGTAGAAAAATTTGGAGGCGCACAATTAGTTCAACAAGAACCAGATGCATCCAGTTTTCCAAACGGGGGAATCAGAAATACATTTGAAGCAAGAGGGTATACCGCATGGGACCCCACTTCTCCTGCTTTTATATACGGCACAACGTTATGTATTCCAACAGTATTTATCGCTTACACCGGTGAAGCTTTAGATAATAAAATTCCGTTATTGAGAGCTTTATCTGCTATCGATGAGGCAGCAACAGAAGTTTGTAAATATTTTGATAAAAACGTAAAAAAAGTAACGGCCACTTTAGGATGGGAACAGGAATATTTCCTGATTGACAAAGCGCTGGCCAATTCCCGTCCGGATTTAATGATGACAGGAAGAACTTTATTAGGACATACGTCTGCTAAAGGTCAGCAATTAGACGATCATTATTTTGGATCTATTCCGACCCGAGCTCTTACATATATGAGAGACCTGGAGCAGGAATGTATGTTATTGGGAATCCCGGTAAAAACACGCCATAACGAAGTGGCGCCAAATCAGTTTGAGCTGGCTCCAATTTTTGAAGAAACCAATTTAGCGGTAGATCACAACTCGTTACTAATGGATGTAATGCAGCGAGTTGCAGAGCGTCATGATTTTAAAGTGTTATTTCACGAAAAACCATTTAAAGGAGTAAACGGGTCAGGAAAACATAATAACTGGTCATTGGCAACCGATACAGGAGTTAACTTATTGAGTCCGAGCAAAACGCCAATGAGTAATTTACAGTTTTTGACTTTCTTTATTAATACTATTAAAGCGGTAAACGATTACGAAACTTTACTTAGAGCTTCTATCGCCACCGCAAGTAATGATCACCGACTGGGAGCTAATGAAGCGCCGCCGGCTATTATTTCTGTTTTTATCGGAGCACAATTGTCTAAAGTATTGACAGAATTAGAAAGCGTGACAACCGGAAAATTATCTCCGGAGGAAAAAACAGATTTAAAATTAAACGTCGTTGGTAAAATTCCTGATGTATTATTAGATAATACAGACCGAAACAGAACGTCACCATTTGCATTTACTGGAAATAAATTTGAGTTTAGAGCGGTTGGGTCCAATTCAAACTGTTCAAACGCAATGACAACGCTAAATGCGATCGTGGCAAAACAATTAAAAGATTTTAAAAATGAAGTAGAAAACCTGATCGAGTCGAAAGACATGAAAAAGGATGATGCTATTTTTAATGTATTAAGAGAATATATCAAACAATCTAAAAAAATTCTTTTTGAAGGCGACGGTTACAGCGATGCCTGGGAAAAAGAAGCAGCAAAAAGGGGATTGAGCAACTTTAAAACCACTCCGGAAGCGATAAAAGCAAAAGTTTCGAAACAAGCACTGGATTTATTTGAAGAATTAGGGATTTTTAATCACGTCGAAGCCGAAGCACGTTACGAAATTGAATTGGAAGAATACACTAAAAAAATCCAGATTGAAGGAAGAGTTTTAGGAGATATTGCCAGAAATCATGTAATTCCGACTGCAATTCGCTACCAAAATACCTTAATTGAAAATGTAAAAGGTTTAAAAGAAATCTTCGGGAAAGAATTTGAAACCATTGCAAAAGAACAAATTACACTGATTAAAGAAATTTCAGGTCATATTGAAGGCATTAATTCTAAAGTTTTGGCGATGACCAACGAAAGAAAAAAAGCCAATCAGCTTACAGATGCTCAAAAAATGGCCGAGGTATATTGTAATAATGTAAAACCTTATTTTGACGAAATTCGTAACCATTGTGATAAATTAGAATTATTGGTTGATGACGAAAGCTGGACACTTACAAAATACAGAGAATTGTTATTTACTAAATAATATTTTTGGCTAAATAGTTTTTGCCACGAATAACGTTAATTTTACCGGATTATTGCTAAAAAATAAATCTTTTGATTTAGAAGATTTGTAAAAAGATAAATTCGTGTGAATTCGTGTTATTCGTGGCAAACTTTTTTTACCATCAAATATTTGAATAAGATAAAAAGGGATTATCTTTGCACCACATCAACACAAACTAATTTTCATGAGTTCAGATTCTAGCAAAAGGTACGCACAAAGAGGTGTTTCGGCATCAAAAGAAGACGTACACAACGCCATAAAAAACATCGACAAAGGTTTATTTCCACAGGCATTCTGTAAAATTGTTCCTGATTATTTAACTCAGGACAACGAGCATTGTTTGATTATGCACGCCGATGGTGCGGGTACCAAATCTTCTCTTGCTTATATGTACTGGAAAGAAACCGGCGATCTATCTGTATGGAAAGGAATTGCTCAGGATGCTTTAATCATGAATATTGATGACTTATTGTGTGTAGGTGCAACCGATAATATTTTGCTTTCTTCCACAATAGGAAGAAATAAAAACCTAATTCCCGCTGCAGTTATTTCAGCCATTATCAACGGAACAGAAGAATTAATTAATGAATTAAAATCTTTTGGGGTTACGATTCATTCAACTGGCGGAGAAACTGCCGATGTTGGCGATGTGGTTCGTACCATTATTGTAGATTCTACGGTAACCGCCAGAATGAAACGTTCTGATGTGGTAGACAACGCAAATATTAAAGCCGGTGATGTAATTGTAGGTCTGGCTTCTTTTGGACAGGCTTCTTACGAAAAAAGTTATAACGGAGGAATGGGAAGTAACGGACTTACTTCTGCACGTCATGATGTTTTTGGAAAATATCTGGCTAAAAAATATCCTGAAAGTTATGATGCCGCTGTTCCGGAAGAATTAATTTATTCGGGTCAGGTAAATTTAACCGATGAAGTGGAAAACAGTCCGATAAATGCAGGGCAATTGGTTCTTTCTCCAACAAGAACCTACGCGCCAATTATCAAGAAAATTTTGGATAAATATACGCCGGAAGAAATTCACGGAATGGTGCATTGCAGTGGTGGTGCGCAGACAAAAATCCTTCATTTTGTAAAAGATTTGCATGTAATAAAAGACAATTTATTTCCGGTTCCGCCATTGTTTAAATTGATTCAGGAACAATCCGAAACAGATTGGAAAGAAATGTATCAGGTTTTCAACTGCGGTCACAGAATGGAACTTTATGTTCCCGAAAATATTGCTCAGGATATTATTGAAATCTCAAAATCATTTAATGTTGAGGCACAAATCGTGGGTAGAGTAGAAGCTTCAGATTCTAAAAAGCTGACTATTACAAGTGAATACGGAACATTCAATTATTAAATAAATAATTAAAACCATATAAGTCATTTAAGTTGCATTTTTAAATGAACTTAAATGACTTATATGGTTTCAAAAACACACCAACTATGTACGAATTACTTTTTTGGAGATATTTAGACGAAATTTACCTTAATAATCAGGAAGTTTATGAAGCTCTGGTAGAAAAACAAGAAGTGGATGGTCTGGCTGCTCTTCAGACAGAAGTAATTCTAAACAGAATCAATTCTGTTTTCTCAGACTGGGAAAGAGTAGATGAAAATAGCTGGAAAAATCCAAAAGGTAAAGGAGCATTTCAGGTCATCACCACTCCACAAAGCATTAAAATTGACTGTTACGGAACAGAAGGTAAAACTATGAATAGATTGGTGGAAGTAATGGAAGAATTCAAACTTCCGCTTTACGATCCGCAAGTTCCCGAACGCTATGATGAAATGAATGATTAAATTAGATTATTAGTTTATAAGTATCGTTTACAATTCACATTTCACATTTCACAATTCACAATTCACCATTAAATCATTACCCGTCTTTTAAAAGCAAATTCTGTTCTTTTCGTAATTTAATTACCAATTGATCTGTATAAGTTTTAATTTTCTGAGGAAGAGAATTCCAGTTAGAATCTTTTTTAAAACTTCTGCAATCATCCAAATCGCATTCTACTGCACGGATCACATACTTTTTGTCTTTATAAACTGTGATTATTTTTACCCTGCGCACTTGATCATATTCCGTTCTCGTGCCATATACAATAACCGGGTCAATATATCCGTCTCCGTCAAGATCTTTAAAACTGCAATATTTGGTCCAGAACCAGATCGTAGTTTCCTTCGGAATATAATCTTCCAATAAATCATTAATAGTCCATTTTATACGAGATTGTCCATTTTCTATCGTGATAAAATTAGCCTGAATTTTAGTATTTAAAGTGTCCTCTTTAGAAATAACTTTTTGATTTTCGCATAAAATTATATTGCTTATCCCGTTTTTGTCTTTCAATTCATACGCCTTATAAATTGGAAATCCATTCGCATTTTCAATTTGTTTCTGCGCAATTTCTTGTTTGTTTAATTTTCTGCTTTCGGTTTTCTGAGAAAAAATTAGGGCAGAATAAAAAGAAAATAATAAAAAGAAGTAATTTTTCATGAAGGCTGGTATTTATTAATCAAAGATATTTAAAACCTTTTTTTGTAGTAATGTAATTTTATGTTTTTTAAAAACAGTTTTTGTTGTAATTTTCTACACTAATAAATATTCCAAAAACTAATAATGAATATGCTGCAGAAACCCGCTTTTATAATTGTATACTTATTTTTTACTCTTTCTTTTTCTATCCATACCAATGCACAGAAAAAAAATAATACTCTTAAAAATCTTGTCCAGTATGTAGATCCTATGATTGGAACGGCTAAGATGGGACATACTTATCCCGGCGCAACAGTTCCGTTTGGAAGTGTGCAGTTAAGTCCCGAAACCGATACAATTGCCTATAGTTTAAACGGAAAATATAACGGCGAAGTTTATAAATATTGCGCCGGTTATCAATACGAAGACAAAACAATTGTTGGTTTTAGCCACACACATTTTAGCGGTACCGGACATTCTGATTTGGGTGATTTCTTAATTATGCCCACAACTGGAAAACTTCAATTAAATCCCGGAGTAGCTTCAAAACCGGAATCAGGTTATCGTTCTGCTTTTTCGCATCAAACGGAAAAAGCCGAACCTGCTTATTATAGTGTCCTTCTGGAAGACCATAATATTAAAGCAGAATTGACGGCGACCACAAGAGTGGGAATGCACCAATATACTTTTCCAAAATCTAATGACGCGCATATTATTCTGGATCTGACTTCCGGAATTTACAATTATGATAAAAAGAATGTCTGGACATTTGTTCGCGTAGAAAACGACACTTTAATTACGGGATATCGTCAGACAAACGGCTGGGCGAGAACCAGAACGGTTTATTTTGCGATGTCTTTCAGTAAACCAATTAAAAGTTACGGACAGGCTGCGCTGGAAAAAAGTGTTTATCGAGGTTTTTGGGGAAGATTTGATCAGACTAAAAATTTCCCTGAAATGGCAGGGCAAAACCTAAAATTGTTCTTTGATTTTGATACAGCCGAAGGCGAAAAAATCAAAATAAAAATGGCTTTATCACCCGTAAGTTCTGCCGGTGCATTAGAGAACATGAAAAAAGAAATTCCAGGCTGGGATTTCGAAAAAGTAAAAAAGCAAAGTCAGGAAGTTTGGAACAGGGAACTGAATAAAATTCAGGTAGAAACGATTCAAAAAGAAGATTTAGTTAATTTCTACACGGCCATGTATCACGCTTTTTTAGGCCCGACAGAATATATGGATCTTGACGGAAATTATAAAGGATTGGATATGAATGTACACAAAGCCGAAAATTTTACCAATTATACCAGTTATTCGCTTTGGGATACTTACAGAGCTTTGCATCCGTTATTTAATATTGTACAGCCAAAACGAAATTCAGATATGGTCAGTTCAATGCTCGCGCATTCTGATCAGAGTGTACATAAAATGCTGCCAATCTGGTCGCATTATGCCAATGAAAACTGGTGTATGATTGGCTATCATTCCGTTTCTGTAGTTGCCGATGCAATCGTAAAAGGTAATACGAGTTTTGATTCTGAAAAAGCGCTTCAGGCTTGTGTAAATACGGCCAAAGTTCCTTATTATGATGGATTAGAATATTATATGAAAATGGGTTACGTTCCAGAAGACAAAAACGGGGCTTCGGTTTCTAAAACTTTAGAATACGCTTATGATGACTGGGCGATTGCGCAGGCGGCGAAGAAATTAGGAAAAACAGATATTTATAATGAATTTATCGAAAGATCTAAAAACTATAAAAACGTTTACGATGCTAAAACAGGTTTCATGCGTCCTAAATTAAATGACGGAACTTTTAAAAAAGAATTTGATCCATTAGATACACACGGACAAGGTTTTATTGAAGGAAATTCGTGGAATTATAGTTTATACGTCCCTCAGGATCCTGCTGAAATGATTAAACTGATGGGAGGAAATGAGAAATTTAAAGTTCGTTTAGATTCATTATTCAATATGCATCTTCCGGATAAATATTTTGAAAATACCGAAGATATTACCCGAGAAGGAATCATCGGGAATTATGTTCACGGAAATGAGCCTTCGCATCATGTGGTTTATTTATACAATTGGACCAATTCTCCATGGAAAGCACAGGATAAAATCAGAATGATCTTAAAAAAAATGTACCGCAACGGAGCTGATGGTTTAGGCGGAAATGACGATTTCGGACAAATGAGTGCCTGGTATATTTTTAGCAGTTTAGGTTTTTATCCTGTTGCCCCAGGTTCTGATGAATATGCATTAGGAAGTCCGTTGGTTAAAAATGCTGTTTTTAATTTGGAAAATGGTAAAAACTTTGAAGTTGAAACTGTAAATCAATCGGATAAAAATGTTTTTGTGAGTAAAGTGCTTTTGAATGGAAAGCAACTTTCTAAACCTTTCGTAAAACATTCTGATGTTATTAATGGAGGGAAAATTACTTTTTATATGACTGCGAAGCCTAATAAAAAGAATTACCAAAACTAAGTGAGTTTTTAGAATGGAAGAAATAATAATTGAAGAGGTAATGTTTTGGATGGATGGCGGAACTATAACTTTAAGAATGACGAAAGAAGAATCAATTTTATATGAAGTTGAATTTGTTCAAAAAATGTCGTTAGAAAAAGGAGAAAGAGATCCGGAAGATAAACTAATTCCTGGAAGTCTTTTGTTAAATAGGAAAGAAGTTGAAATTCGATCAAAATTAGAAAGAGAAATACTTTTAGAAATTAGAATAGCTAAATTTGGGATAAATATTGCAGAAAGGGAAAGAGATTATTTGAAAAAAATAATCTTGGAAGCTATAGATTTTGTTGAATCTGAAGATTACATAACAATTGCAAAAAAAGTAGGACGCATTAAATAATAATTATAGTAAAGATTGACAATTGATAAAGATGGTAAACTTTATTAATTTTAATGTTGTCACCCTGAGCGGAGTCGAAGGGCGCTCCAATTGGCACGTGGGCTTCTCCCGAAGTCTCGGGACGCTCAGCCTGACAATAAAAAAACAGAGAAAATTTGTGCAATTCGTGGCAAAACAAAAAAACTTCACGAAATTTGCGCTTCAAATAAAGAGACAAAAAATATGAAAATAAACTTAAAATCAGGAATTGATAAATTGCTTTTCGGAATGAAGCAAAACGATGTAACGACAGTATTAGGAAAGCCTGATAAAAATTATAAAGATGAAGATGATAATGTGATTTTTGTTTACAATGCATTGAAAGCAAGACTAACATTTTATGAGGAAGAAGATTTAAAATTTGGTTACGCCGTAGCTTCACATCAGGATCTGGAAGTTTTTGGCTTTAAACTGATTGGAAGAAAAATTGCTGATGTAAAAAAAGATTTAGCAACAAAAGGCATTACAAAATTCACTCAGGAAACATTTGATACTTTTGAGAATTATTTTAACGAAGACAACTGGTTTATTCTTCAGACAGAATTTGATGAAGTAGTAAAATTCGAAATCGGTGCGATAATCAATGATAAAGATGAATTTGACTGGAAGTTTCCTGTAAAGAAATAAGCGGTACAGATCAGTACTGAATTATCTGCTGTTTTAAAATACACAAAAGAAGATCAGACTTAGCGTCGTGAGACTTCAGGAGAACCTTCAACAATACGAATTTGACTATGACGTCAACTTTGCTCGGTCTGACAAGAATCACAAAAAAAACCGACAATCATTAAGATTGTCGGTTTTCTGTTTTTATAAAATTCTAAAAAGTAACTTATCCTTTTAACCATGCATTTTTGAGTTTTTCTTTTGAAGCATCGGTTGCTTTAAAAGTTTCACTCTGTTCGTATGGTAATTTTATTGTTCCTTTAATTGTTTCTTCTTTCGTACCACGTTTTACTTTCACCGTAATAGGATCATTTTCTTTCCAGTTTTCACTTTCGGTAATCAAATCGTAAATGTTGTCTAAAGAATAAGGTTTATTATTTACCGCTAAAATTTTATCTCCGCCTTTTAAGTTTAAATTTCTAAAGAATTCGTTTGGTTCAACATCAGAACGAACGGCAATTTCTTTGGTAGCTTTATCAATTGTGATAAAAGGTGTTTGTCCTTTAAGGAAAGGATTTCCGGCTTTCTTCTCAGAAGCTTTCGTAACACCCACTTTAGCTATATAAAAATCGTAAGGAATCGGAGTAGTACCGGCAACATATTTAGTTAAGAATTCACCTACTTCAGGATAAGTTAATGAAGTGATTTTTGCGAACAACTCATTATCATTAAAAGGTTTTTCAACACCATATTCTTCTGATAATTTATGCATTAAATCTAAGATACCTCTTTCTCCGTTGCTTTTTTCTCTAATAATGATATCGATACACATCCCAATTAAAGCTCCTTTTTGGTATACATTTAAGTATTGATCTTTATAGGGCTGCTCTAGTACATTTTTACTCATTACAGTAAACGACATGGTATCATTTAAACCCTTTGCCTGTTCGATTTTATCTGCAATACGAGTATAAAATTCTGCTTCATCAATTAACCCCTGATTGATTTGAAAAAGATTAGCAAAATATTCTGTTACTCCCTCATACATCCATAAATGTTCAGACATTTTTGGTGCATTGTAATCAAAAAACTGAATCTCTTTGGAGTGAATTGTTAACGGAGTCACAATATGAAAGAATTCGTGAGAAACTACGTCTTTCATAGATTCAACCAATTTTTCTTTTGGCATTGTCTCAGGTAAAACAACTGTTGTAGCTGTTGGATGTTCTAAAGCACCAAAACCGTGAGCGTCATCTTTTGCCATACTTGATAAATATAGTAATACCGTATATTTTTTAGTAGAATTTACTTTTCCTAAAAAGTTTTTCTGTGCCGTCATCATTGTTTTCATCTCCGGTGTAATACTTTCAGCAGTAAATTTTCCGGTAGGAGAGTACACTGCAATCAAAATATCCATTCCATTTACATTAAAAGTAGTGTAATCCGGTTTAGAATACATAATTGGATTCTCAACTAAGATAGCATAACGCGAAGTTTTAAACACATCCGAAGTATTGCTTGCATCTTCATCTGTCATAGAAGTTGCGCCCCAAAGTGTTTCAGGGTGCGTAACCGTAACTTTATATGGAACATCTAATTTATCCTGAAAATACCCTACAAAAGCGTGTGTATTCACCATAAAGTTTACACCTGCATTTATGTTACTTCCTGCCGGAGAAAAAACGTCATCATTACCAAATCCAGTTCCTTTTTCAGTATCAAAAGTATCGTTTACTAAATACGTAATCTTTTTTAAAGTTTTTGCGTTAGAGACAGACCATGAATTATCGTCTATTCTTTTTACTGTAAGGGCAGTACCTTTTGCATCAAATGCCTTGAAATCTTCAGCATATTTTCCGTAGTTATCTGTAGAATAAGTTCCGGGAACAGTTTTCGGAATACTGTAAACGATTTCATCTGTTTTGATAGCCGGTGGAGTGACTGTTACTAAGACTTTATCGTCTTTAACATCTGTTAGATTGATATTAACTTCTACTGTATTGCTTTTCGCGGCTCCGGTGCTACCGGTTTTACAGCTCCAAAAAGTTACCGCCAGAGCTAAGGTGTAAAGTATTTTTTTCATTTGTATATTTTTAATTATTGTATTTGTCACAAAAGGGACTGAAAAGTTACTAAAAAATCACATTTTATTTAAAGGTAAAAAAAAACTCCTGAAAAACAGGAGCTTTGGCTTAATCAAATTTATTTTTTATATAATATTTTCCATCCAGATCTTCGTCAAAATCATCTATTTTTACAGGCTTTGGTTTTGGTTTGTTTGCAACAGCCTTTTTTTTCCACATCTCAAATTTTTCAAGAGGCATTTTCTTTTTCATGATTTCCAAGACTTCTTTTTCTGCTAATCCAAATTCTTTTTTAATAATTTCGAATGGATTCCTTTCTTCCAACGCTAACGAAACAAGTTTTTCAGTTTGTTCCCAAGTTAATTCTTTGCGGTTACTCTTTTTCATCTCGTGAAAATTAATTCAAAATAGGGTTTTAATTATTAATAGATTGATTTTCAATTTCTGTATCAATATTAAAAAAAAAAATAATAAGTTGGTTGTGTAAACGGCACTTTTTTTAGGGATTTTAATAGTTTTTGAAAGATCGTGATTTTTGAAATGGAATTTTTAGCAGATTCTTCAATTCATTATTTTCTTCAGGCAGCCTATGAGTATCAACCCCATATATAAGCTGGTCTTTGGGCAAATAAGTAAAGGTGCCGAAAATTCTGTCCCAAACAGAGAAAATATTGCCATAATTACTATCTGTATAGGGCAAAATATAATGGTGATGCACTTTATGCATATTCGGAGAAACTATAAAATAGCTTAAAATACTGTCGAGCCTTTCGGGCAGCGAAATATTAGCGTGATTAAACTGCGAAGCAATAACCGATAAGGACTGATAAAGAAAAACCAACCACATTGGTGTTCCTATAAGTAAAACGCCTACGGTAGTAAAAATAAAACGAACAACACTTTCACCAGGATGATGTCGATTGGCTGTTGTAGTATCAATCCATGTATCTGTGTGATGAACCAGATGAAACTGCCACAGTACTTTGATCTTGTGTTCTGTAAAATGGGCGAGATAAGCGCCGATAAGATCTAAAAGAAGTAAGCCAATTATCGTATAGAGCCAGACCGGCATTTCTGGAAGCCATTGCAAAAGTCCAAAATCATTTTCGATTGTCCAGCCTGCTGTTCTGATTAATATGAAGGCTAAAATAAAATTAACGACAATCGTTGTAAATGTAAAGAAGAAATTTATACCGGCGTGAGGCCATTTCTTATATTGCATTTTAAATAATGGAAAACTGTTTTCTATAAGCCAGAAAATGGTAATTCCACCAACTAAAATCAGACTTCTGTGAGAAGAAGGAATGGTACTGAAGTAAGAAATTATTTCGTTCATAATAAAATACTTTAATTGGAAATGAGTTTTCTTTCGTCGTTATTCAAAAAAAAAGAGAAAATCAAATAGGAATTTGATTTTCTCTTAAAAGTAATAATTAAACGGTTATCTTATTAAGATTTTTTGATAAGGCTAATAAGAAATAATAAAAGCCATGCACCACCTGCAGCGATAATAATTTGCCACAGCAGTCCGCCTCCGCCAATACCAAGTTGTCCGGCAAGCCATCCGCCAAAGAATCCTCCGATAATACCAACGATGATATTTCCGATAAGACCAAATCCGCCGCCTTTCCATAGTTGTCCGGCCAGCCAGCCTGAAATTGCTCCTATCAGTAAGAAATATATAAATGCCATTATATTTAAATTTTTAAATGATTATGTAATTTGTTTGGGAAATGTAAGTTATGCTTCCGCATGATTTTGCAATAACGTCTTGTAGATAAATCCTGCTGTTACAGCACCCAAAATAGGAGCGGCCCAGAACAGCCAAACCTGAGAAAGGGGTTCTCCAAGTGTAAATACTGCCTGAGAAAGTGATCTTGCAGGATTTACAGATGTGTTGGTAATCGGAATACTAATTAAATGTATCAGTGTTAAAGCCAGACCAATTGCTACTCCGCAGAATGGTGTGCTGGCAAATTTATCTGTTGCTCCTAAAATAATCAATAAGAAAAATAAGGTCAGTACAAATTCAGCTATAAAGCATGACATCATTGAGTATCCGTCTGGAGAAAAGGCTCCAAAACCATTTGTAGCAAATGCGCCAGCTCTGGTATTATCGATTACAAACCCTGCTTTTCCGGAGGCAATTGTATATAGTGTTCCGGCAGCGGCAATAGCTCCGATGCATTGTGCCACTATGTAAGGCAAAAGATCTTTTGCAGGAAATCTTCCGCCAGCCCATAAACCAACAGAAACAGCCGGATTAAAATGTCCGCCCGAAATGTGCCCAACAGCGTACGCCATTGTAAGAACTGTTAAACCAAAGGCCAATGCGACACCCGCAAATCCAATTCCTAACTCAGGGAATCCCGCCGCAAATAGCGCACTACCGCAACCGCCAAATACAAGCCAGTAAGTTCCGAAGAACTCAGCAAATAATTTTTTCATAAATAAAACAATTTAAATGGTTAATGTTAGAATGTATATTGGTAAGCCCAATAAATTAAAACAATTTGTAAGGGCAAACGTACAAATAAAATCCATCTTGGTAAACCAAAACCTGCTTTTTTATTTTGAAACATGAATAAATTTGCAGGAAATACAGCAATAAGCAGTGCTATAATTCCCCAGGCGGCGAAGTGAGTAGTCAAAGGCAGGATGAGCAAAATGCCAAAAATAACTTCGGCAATTCCGCTTAACATATTAATTAACTTCGGATTTGTAAAAAAAGGAGGAATGATCCTCATATACATTCCCGGTTTTCTAAAATGATTGAATCCGGCAAGAATATAAAGCAAAGCCATTAAATATAAATGCCAGGGTAATGTCATGATATAAAGTTTATTCTAACGAAATTAGAAAAAAAATAGCAGATACAGCGTTGCTGTAATACTTTTTTTACTTATTAAAGATTCTTTTTGGATTTGAAATTTACATTCATAATAATAATAGCCAGGATGATTAATACTATTCCAATCCATTGGGAAAGGATTACTTCTTCATTTAATAGAAAATAAGCCATCATCACGGAAACCGGTAATTCAAGTGCAGAAACTATACTTCCGAGTCCGATACCGGTTAACGGAAAGCCTGCAGTCATTAACAAAGGCGGAATAATAGTACCAAATAAAGCTAAAACAAGTCCCCATTTTAAGAAAATATCAAGATTGAAAGACGTTACCTGAGTTGCAAAAGCAAAAGAAAAAACGATAATAGCACCACCCAAAAGCATATAGAGACTTCTCTGTGCGGATGAAATTTCGGTTGCAACACTATTTGCGGTAAACATAGTGGTTGTAAAAGATGCTGCAGCCAGCATTCCCCATAGCAAACCTCTCCAGTCCAGCTGTATGTCATTATTGATGATATTTGTGGCCAGCACAGTTCCAAAAAGAACAATTAAAACCGCAATCACTTTCTGTTTGGAAGGTAGTTTTTTTTCTAAAAACATTTCAAGTAAAACGCCCATCCAAACGGTTTGCATAAGTAAAACAATACCAATTGAAACCGGAATATATTTTACAGCCAGATAATAAAATAAGCTGGTCATACCTAATGAAGTTCCGGCAAGCATTAAGTTAAAAATGTTTTTTGGAGTTGCTTTTCTCTCTGCTTTATTTTTATTCCTTATTTTCTGAAAAAGATTGATAAGCAATATTCCGATAATTCCGTAAATAAATTGTGATGTCGTAACTTCTGCGGTAGTATATCCTTCGGTGTATGCTATTTTTACAAAGGTTGCGAGCATACCGTAAGTTGTAGCTCCAAGAGCAACAAGAAAAACACCTTTAAGAACATTATTTTGCGACGTCATAATTATTAATTTTAAAAAATTTAAGCCGGCAAAGGTAAGTTATTTTATTTAAGATTTCATGGTACTATGTTGAGAATAGTGATTTAATAGCAATAAAATTAAATTTTAAAGTGCTGAATTGTGAATTGTGTAAAAAAAAGAAAACCATCAAAAAATGAATTTTGATGGTTTTATATAATCAGAATAGTTCTGTTTAAATTATTTAGGCTGATTTTGATACGTTTCAATTTCAAAAACCAAAGTAGAATTAGGAGGAATTACACCGCCTGCACCTTTTTCCCCATACGCCAGATTGGAAGGCAAAAAGAAAATGGCTTTTTCTCCGTCTGTCATCATATCAAGAGCTTCGATAAAACCGGGAATCATGCCGTCCTTTTTTCCAACTGTAAAAGGAAAAGCTTTATATCCTCCTTGTGCATCTCTGTTGGCATCATATTTTCCATACGCTTTTGCTACCTGAGACATACTGCTGTCAAATAAGTTTCCGTCCTCAAAATACCCTGCATAGTGAAAGTAAATAGTAGAGCCGTCGGCACCTTTAACACCGGTACCTTTTTGAGTAATAACATATTTTAAACCAGAAGCTGTCGTGGTTGCTTTTGCTTTAGTAGCAGCAAAATAAGCAGCTTTAGCAGAGACTACTTTTTGAGATTCTTCTTTTTGCAATTCTCCTTTTTTCATTTCATTACTAAAAACTTTTACAGCATCAAACTTTTTAGCTGCAGCGCCTTTACGTGTAATCGTAATTTTGGTCATGATATCGTCCTGAACAATTTTATTTACATTGTCCATACCAGAAACTACATGTCCAAAAATGGTATGTTTTCCGTTTAGCCAGGGCGTTTCTTTATGTGTAATGAAAAACTGACTTCCATTTGTTGCCGGACCGGAATTTGCCATGGCAAGAACACCTCCTTTTTCAAATTTCAATTCCGAAACAAATTCATCTTTAAATGAGTACCCGGGATCTCCTGCTCCGGTTCCCTGAGGATCTCCACCCTGAATCATGAAGTCATTAATTACTCTGTGAAATTTTAAACCGTCATAAAATGGTTTTCCTTTTAAACGTTCCACTTTTACAAAAGGATTTTTTCCTTCTGCCAGAGTAATAAAGTTAGCAACGGTTACAGGTGCTTTAACGTATTCTAATGAGACAACAATATCTCCTTTTGAAGTAGAAATTGTAGCAAAAATTCCTTCGGTATTATTCGGTTTTGCAACTGGTTTTGCAGTTGTTGTCGTTTTTGCCTTAGCTGCAGGTTTTGCTGCAGGTTTTTTAGTCTGAGCCTGAATATTAACTATTGCTAAGCAAAATAAAAATAGAAATTTAAACTTCATTGATTTTAAATTTAAGTCTTTGATAAACTATTTATGGTTTTTCTGTAATTTGAATTTCAAAAATAATATTAGCATTTGGCGGAATTACACCTCCGGCACCCGTTGCGCCGTATGCTAAGTGTGACGGAATAAAAAGCACTGCTTTTTCTCCCAGTGATAACTGCTCAACTCCTTCGATAAATCCGGGAATTAAACCGTCTTTTTTGCCTGCTTTAAATTCAATCGGCTGGTATGCTTTTGCTTCTGCACGGGCAGCATCAAACTTTCCAAATTGTTTAGCAACATCTTCAATACTAGTGTCAAATAAAGTACCATCTTCAAGGAAACCAGCATAATGAATATAAATCATACTTCCTGATGCAGGTTTTTTGCCACTTCCTTTTTCGGTAATTACGTATTCTAATCCACTTGTTGTTTTAATAGCTTTTGATTTTAAAGCCGCATACGATGCTACTTTTTCTTTTTGGACTTCAGCAGCTTTACTTTGTTCTTTTGCAATGTCTGCAAAATAATCATGGAAAACTTTTACAGCGTCAAATTTTTTAGCTGCTTCACCATTTCTGATGATAGTTACAGTTACGATATTGTCTCCCTGAACTACTTTGTTTACCACTTCCTGTGTCTTTGTATCGACTACGTGACCAAAAATAGTGTGTTTATTATTTAACCACGGAGTTTCAACATGCGTAATAAAAAATTGGCTGCTGTTTGTGCCAGGGCCGTTGTTTGCCATTGCTAAAACGCCTGCTTTGTCAAATTTTAAATCCGAAAATTCATCTTTAAATTTATAGCCGGTATCTCCTGAACCTGTTCCTAATGGATCACCACTTTGAATCATGAAATTTTCAATAACTCTGTGAAATTTTAAACCATCAAAGAAAGGTTTCTTTTTTAAGCTTTCATTGGTAACAAACTCATTTTTACCTTCTGCGAGCGTCACAAAGTTTGCCACTGTGATAGGCGCTTTTTTATAGTCAAGTTCTACAATAATGTGGCCTTTGTTGGTTTCAATATCGGCATATAAACCATCAGGCAGATTACTGTGATCGTCTTTACAGGAATAAAATGAGCTTACGGCCAATAGTAATAATAAGATAATCTTTTTCATTTTAAAATGTTGATTTTTATTGTGTTAATGTGTCTTTTTTGGGAGTTACTGCTGGTTTTGAAACTGCTGGTTTTGGCGTGACAGTTTGAGGAGCTTTTGCGGCTGGAGCAGCAGTCTGCGCTTCCGGATCCGGAATAAAATTTCTAAGCGTTACTGTAACGATTAAAGATTCGTTTGGACCAATTTTTTTGTTGTCTCCGTGATAACCGTAAGCCATGTGGGATGGAAATAAAAACGTAATAGTTTCATTTTTATGCATCCTTTTGATTCCGTCTCTTAGACCCATCATGATGTCCTGCTTATCTACATAATAAGTTTGCGGTCCCAAATCAGAATCAGAATAGATTATGTTACCCTTGATATCTTTCATTTCAAGATTAAAATAAGCGATATCTCCTTTTCTTGGTGTTGCGGTTTCGGCCTCATTCTTTTCTTCATAATTAAACCAATAGCCTTTTGGGGTAGCATAATATTTTACTTTTGGATTGCTCTGAATGATTTTTTTTATGACATCTTCTTCATTTGCCACTAATTTTTTATTTCTGTCAGCCGATTTTTTCATAAATGTTCCGGAAGCAGTTGAGATAGGTCTTCTGGCTTCTTCATGATGCTTGCAGCTGATGAGTAAAACAGCAAAAAGCAAACTATAAATGCTAAGTTTCAGGTAATTCATGATTTGGACTATAATTTTAGTTTTGTTACTAAATCTTCAAATTTCTTAACTGTTTCTTCCATTGAGGCATCAGATCTTCCGCCGGCAGCGTTACTGTGACCGCCTCCGTTAAAATGATCGCGTGCAAACTGGTTGACATCAAAACCGCCTTGTGAACGAAATGAAATCTTGATTATTTTCTCTTCCTTATTTTCAATAAAAATAGCAGTAAAAACGATATCTTTAATACTTAAGCCATAATTAACAATTCCTTCTGTGTCACCTTTAACATACTGGAAAGAATCTAATTCCTCCTGAGTAAGGGTGGTGTATGAAGTATTATGTTCTTCAAAAACTTTCATGTTTTGCAGAGCACGACCCAATAACTGTAATCTGCTGTACGAACTATTGTCAAATAGTAAAACCGGAATTTGGGTATTTTCAACTCCCAAATCAATTAATTCGGCTATGATTCTATGTGTATTTCCTGTTGTTCCCGGAAAACGAAATGAACCTGAATCGGTTAATATTCCAGTATAGATACAAGTCGCAATAGTTTTATCCAGATCTTCTCTTTTGTTTAAAAAATCTATGAAGTTGTAAATCATTTCACAAGTAGATCCAAATGCCGTGTCAGAATACATATAAGTGGCATAATCATCGGGTTTTTGATGATGATCGATCATGATAAATGTTGCCGATAACTTCTTTAATGTATGTTCCATTTCACCTGTACGATGAAAGGCATTAAAATCCAGTGTAAAAACGATTTCTGCTTCTTCTAGAATTCTGGTGCAGTTTTCGGTATCTTTTTCAAATATTTTTACTGTTTCAGATCCCGGAAGCCAAGCTAGAAAGTTTGGAAAATCATTTGGAGCAATAACTGTCGCCTGATGATTATTTTTTATTAAAAAGTGGTATAAAGCTAATGTAGAGCCCATTGCATCGCCATCTGGTCCTCTGTGAGGAATGATTGCAATTTTCTTTGGGGTAGCGAGTAATAATTGAACCGCCTGAATATCTTGTATTTTCATAGTTTGCGAATTTACATTTTTTTAATGTAATGCTGAAATAATTTTAGAATTCGGTGTTTAACCGGAAATGGGCAAGTTTTTTGATGTTGCTTTTCAATCCTTAACTTAATTGTAGTTGGTATCAAATGTAAGTTTAAAGATTCTCGAGTTCTTTTTTATGAAATTTTTGGTACAATTTAAATTTCGCTCCTTTTACAATTTGGGATTTGTAAATTCCGACAGGGCCCGAGCAAAAATAAGCAACTACACAGGCGATCGCGATAAAGATTCCGGGAGCAATTCCAAATAATTCCATTCCCATAATAGTGCAGGCGATCGGGGTGTGCGTCGCGCCAGAAAATACAGCGACAAATCCGACTCCGGCCAAAAGCGCAATTGGCATTGGAATTACAATTGAAAGAGCACTTCCTAATGTGGCGCCAACAAAAAACAGCGGCGTTACTTCACCGCCTTTGAATCCGGCTCCCAAGGTAAATCCGGTAAAAAGAATTTTAAGCAAAAAATCGTACCATGGATTTGGATTCGAAAAAGAGTCAGCAATTATGGGAACTCCTAAGCCAGAGAATTTGTAAAATCCGAAACCGGCTATCGCAACGGCTAAAAAGATACCGCCAATAAAAGGTCTTAACGGAGGATATTTGATTTTTGAAAAAAGTGATCCCCAAAAATGAGTGCTTCTGGAAAATAATAAAGCGGCAAATCCGGACAAGATCCCAACAAGAATAGTGTAAAAAAGAGAGGTAAAAGTAATTTCCGGAATTATCGGAATGCTGTAATGAGTATGTTTTACTTTCCACAATTCTACCGTAAAATACGCGACGTGCGCTACAAGAAAGGACAGAATAATGCTTTTGAAATTAATTTTACTAAAATATAGGACTTCCAAAGCGAATATTGCACCTGCAAGAGGCGTTCCAAAAACAGAGGCAAATCCTGCACTGATTCCGAGAATAATTAAAGTTTTGCGTTCTGGCGTATCGAGTTTGAAAATTTTGGTGAACTGATCGGCAATTGCACCGCCCATTTGTACTGCCGTACCTTCACGTCCTGCAGAACCTCCAAATAAATGCGTAATTAAAGTTCCTAAAAGCACTAGAGGTGCCATTTTAAACGAAATTGTTTTTCTGGGATTTTCGTATTCCTCGAGCAGTAAATTATTGCCTTTTACAACAGATTCACCCCAATAATAATAACTTAAACCAACAAGCAATCCGCCGAAAGGCAAAAGCCAGATAATCCAGTTGTGATTGGTTCTAAATTCTGTAACCCATTCTAAAGAAACTAAAAAAAAAGCCGATGCAGAACCAGAAAAAATGCCAATCAAAGTACAAATGAGTATCCATTTGAAAATACTAAGCAATAATTGTTTTGGGTCTTGAATGGTCATTAATAATTTTAAAATTGATTTGCCGCGAATTTCACAAATTTACACGAATTTGATTTGCATTAATTAAGAAGAATAAAAAATCTTTTCAATTTAAAGTTATCAAATCTAATGTCAGGCTCGTCGGGATCTCATGTCAGGCTGAGCGGAGTCGAAGCCCATTCCTCATGCGCCTTCGGCTCCGCTCAGAAGATAACCGACAAGAAATTAGTGAAAATGAGTGTAATTCGTGGCAAAAAGAAATTTATTCCTGCACTACAGCAGTAAACTCAATTTCAACTAAATATTCAGGAGCAACCAGTTTACTTATTTCGTAAAATCCTGTGGTTGGTTTTATATCTTTAAAAAAAGAAGCATGAGCTCTGGCAACTTCTTCAAAAGTAGAAATGTCGGTGGTAAAAATTCTGGTTCTGATCACGTCTTTCATGCCAACATTCAAATCTTCCAATACTTTTTCAACCCGCTCCAAAATATTATAAGTCTGAGCATAAGCATCGTCTGCTTTTACTTTTTCGCCGTCAACAATAGCTACAGTTCCGGAAACTTCAACGATATTACCAATTCTTACAGCGCGGCAATATCCCATTTTGTCTTCCCAAGGCGATCCGGTTAAGATGTTTTCTCTTTTCATTTTTATATTTTTTGCGAATTTGATTAAGGTTTGTAAAAGCAAATTCAGGTTAATTAAGAGGACGCAATTTAAGAATTATGCTTTTTACAGTCATTAAAAAAAGCTTGAAATCAATTCGGAAATCAAGCTTTTTTGTGATATTTAAATTTTTATTCGGATTGCCTTTCTTCGTAAATACGCAGTTTGTTATGCGCTGTATTTAAGTTTTGCTGTAAAGTTTCAATGCGATTTAAAAGATGGGCAATCGCGTCGATTCCTTCCAGATTTATCTTTAAATCGTAATGCATGCGAATCATTTTTTCAATCGCAGGTAGCTGCTCAGGTTCCAGATATTCATCATTTTCTTCCACAATAATCTGTATCAGACCATAATTATTCAATTCGGTAATAAAAGTATTTTCAATTTCGTGATAAATACAAAACTGTTTGATCTGGATTAAATTTTTATTTTTCATGATTTCTTAGTTTTGCCAGTTCCTGAAATAATTCTTTTTCTTTTTCTGATAATCGGGTTGGAACTTTTATGGTATATGTTATGTATAAATCACCAAACTGATTCTCTTTTTTATAAACAGGAAAACCTTTCCCTTTCAGTTTTACTTTTGTTCCCGGCTGGGTTTCCGGTGCAACTTTAATTTTTACCTTTCCATCAAAAGTATTGATAAAAGTTTCGCCGCCTAGAACCGCAGTATAAAGATCTAAGGGAGCGTCGGCATACAAATTATTACCTTCGCGTTTAAAACATGAAGTATTAGAAATAATAAAAGTGATATACAAATCGCCGTTTGGTCCGCCGTTTGCACCGGGACCTCCGTGATTTGGAATTTTTATAACCTGACCGTTTTCTACTCCGGCAGGAATGGTAATTCGGATGTTTTTTCCGTTTACCGTCAAATTTTGTTTATGCGTAGTATAGGCCGATGCCAGATCCAGTTCTAACTCCGCATTAAAATCCTGACCTCTGTATTTGGATTGGGAACGGCCCCTCGCGCCTCCATACATAGAATTAAAAAAATCTGAAAAATCACTTTCTGAAAAATCCCCGCCAAAGCCGGAAAAATCGCCTCCGGAATATTGTGAGCTGCTTTGCTGTCTGCCCTGTTGCTGATTGGGATCGTAACCTGCCTTTTCAAATTCATCGGCGTGTTTCCAGTCTTTTCCGTACTTATCGTATTTTTTTCGATTTTCCGGATTGCCCAAAACTTCATTGGCTTCGTTGATTTCCTTGAACTTTTTTTCTGCTTCTTTGTCATTCGGATTTAAATCCGGATGGTATTTTCTCGCCAGTTTTCGATATGCTTTTTTAATCTCTCCTTCTGTGGCAGATTTTGTAACATCTAATGCTTTATAATAGTCTATATAGTCCATTTTTAGTGCGATTTTTAAATGTAAAATAAAGTCCTGAAGTTAAGAATAATCTGGTGATTTTCAAAATATAAATACACAAGACAAATAAGACAATTCGTTATCGCGAACACAAAACAGATTTTCTTTTATAAAGTATAATCTACTCAAATCTCCTCTTTATAATTTGAAGCAGTTAATTGTATAATCGTATAATGTTAGTTTTCAAATTTTAATCTGGAATTTATTTTTCGAAAAAAAATAATGGCAGGTTTTTTGATTCCAAATATTAGCTTAATTATATGTTATAAAAGTCTTAAAGCTGTAGTTGCTAATCAAATTATGCTATTTTTGTAAAGCTTGATTTTGATTTCATATTAATTATAAAAGCCGATTCGATAAATACTTTTTCAATGAAGCACATTTTATTTTTCATATTATTTTTCACTGCCGTTTCAGTATCAGCTCAGGAGTTTGGTACTAAATACAAACCTATTGCAGCACCAAAGTTTAGCGCAAAGCCGAAGAAAACACCAATTCCGGAAGTTAAAAATCCGGCAGGACAAACCGCAGACATTCCCGGAATCAAAACTCCGAATGTTTTTGAAAATACAACCATTACTCCCAAATCGAAATTTCAGATTGGTGAAGAAAAGAGCAAATTTACAATGTCTACCGAAACCGATTTTGCAAATCCGGGCGACAGATATGTTGCAAAAATGGAGAAAGATCTGGATCGGGCTTTAAAAGATGCCGGTTTACGCGAAGGACGCGGTGTATTAGTAAAAAGAAATATTTCGCTGGGAGATTTTAAAACAAAATCAGAATTTTTTATTGTCAAGTTCCGTGACTTTGGAGCAATTGACGGTGATTTAGTAAAAGTATCCTCCAATGATATTGTGGTTAGGGACCGTCTTTTATTAGACTCGAATTTTCAACAGGTCAAAATAAACCTTACAACCGGTTTTAATAAATTAGATTTTGAAGCCTTAAATATTGGTACCCTTGGCGGAAATACAGCAGAAATACAAGTCTACGACGACAAAGGCGCCTTAGTTACAAACGATTATTGGGATAACCTCGCAGCAGGATTTAAGGCGTCGATTGTGGTAACGAAAGAGTAGCGCTTTTAGCGCTGGGTACAAAGTAAAAAAGGTACAAAGTAAAAAAGGTACAAAGGTACAAAGGGACAAAGTATTTACACTTCTTTTACCTTTGTACCTTTGTACCTTTGTTTCTTTGTACCTTTGTTACTTCGTACCTCGGCATTATTAACTAAAACGGATCTGCAGTAACCTTAAACTTCATAGCTGCATTTACAGTTACATCTTTGGTTAAAGTTTCTTTTAAAGTTACCTGAGTTCTTATTTTATAACTATCCGCTTTTATATATTGATCCAGTTTTTTATCGGTACAAATTAAATCTATGGTGTTTGTTGACACATTTATATTGTCCTGATAAGCAAGTTCTATTTCTTCAGAATTGCCTGTGGAAATATATAAGTGAATCGATTTTAAAAAAGTAAAAGTTTTATCAGAAGGATCTGCGATTGATAATTTCAGCGATCTGATTTTCACATCTTTTACCAGACTGGCCTTCGTTTTATTATTTTCAAATTCAGAAGAGGAATTAGTAGTAACATCCGGAGTGATAATCTCTGATGGCAGATTGATTGGAGAGGTACTTTTAATCTTGATTGATGTACTGTTTGATATAGAAAACGATAATAAGTCGTCTACCGCATCACAGGAAGTTAAAAAAAGAGACAGAGCAACTGTCAGTACAATAAGTTTTGATTTCATAGTTAAATTTATAATGGGTTTTTCTACAGATACGAAAACAAAAATCTTTTGGTTTTTATTTAAGATTCTAAGCTGCTAAGATCTGAGTTTTTCTAGCTTAGGAACTAAGAATCTTAGCAGCTTAGTATCTTATAAATCGGAAGTATAAAAAAAATGTAATTTTTTCATACTTCCAATTTTTCATTTTAAAATATAAAAAGTATTTTTGCGCATGCAACACAACGTACTTATTTTAGATTTCGGATCGCAATATACACAGCTTATTGCGCGTAGAGTTCGCGAATTAAATATATTCTGCGAAATTTTTCCTTACAATCACATTCCAAGTGATTTATCAAGTTATAAAGCCGTAATTTTAGGAGGAAGTCCTTTCTCTGTTCGTGGAGAAGATGCGCCTCACCCTGATTTATCGCAAATTAGAGGTAAGCTCCCAATGCTGGCCGTTTGTTACGGAGCGCAATATTTAGCGCATTTCAGCGGCGGAGAAGTAGCAGCTTCAAATACAAGAGAATACGGAAGAGCCAATTTATCTTATATTAAAGAGAATGAAGTTTTCTTCGAAGGCGTTTCAGAAAACAGTCAGGTTTGGATGTCTCATAGCGATAGTATCAAAGGTCTGCCAACAAATGCTGTAAAATTAGCAAGTACTCATGACGTAGAATATGCCGCTTATAAAATTGAGGGCGAAACTACTTATGCGATTCAATATCATCCGGAGGTTTATCATTCATCTGACGGATCAAAAATGCTGGAAAACTTCTTAGTAAAAATTGCTGAAGTTCCTCAAAATTTTACTCCAAATGCTTTTGTTGAAGAAATGGTAGCAGAATTAAAAGAGAAAATCGGAAACGATAAGGTTGTTTTGGGTTTATCAGGAGGGGTAGATTCTACCGTTGCTGCCGTTTTATTGAACCAGGCAATTGGTAAGAACCTGTATTGTATTTTTGTAAACAACGGACTTTTACGTAAAAATGAGTTCCAGAATGTATTAGATCAATACAAAGGAATGGGATTAAATGTGAAAGGAGTTGATGCAGGAGATCGTTTCCTTGG
Organism: Flavobacterium olei; assembly: GCF_039749035.1. Lineage (NCBI taxonomy): Bacteria > Pseudomonadati > Bacteroidota > Flavobacteriia > Flavobacteriales > Flavobacteriaceae > Flavobacterium > Flavobacterium olei. The sequence continues at coordinate 82,719 of NZ_JBDKWC010000007.1, read as the reverse complement.
CGAATTAGCCGGAATCAGTGATCCTGAAACCAAACGTAAAACTATTGGCCGTGTGTTTATCGAAGTTTTTGATGACGAATCGCACCTTTTAGAAGACGTAAAATGGCTTGCACAAGGAACTATTTACCCGGACGTTATTGAATCTGTTTCGGTAAAAGGACCTTCGGCTACAATTAAATCACACCACAATGTGGGGGGATTGCCGGATTATATGAAATTAAAAATTGTAGAACCGCTTAGAATGCTTTTTAAAGATGAAGTAAGAAGAGTTGGGGCTACTTTAGGAATAGATCCTGAATTATTAGGAAGACACCCTTTCCCGGGACCAGGATTATCAATCAGGATTTTGGGAGATATTACACCAGAGAAAGTTCAGATATTACAAGATGTAGATTCTGTCTTCATCGAGGGATTAAAATCATGGGGATTATACGATAAAGTTTGGCAGGCCGGAGCTATTTTGCTTCCTGTAAACAGCGTTGGTGTAATGGGAGACGAGCGTACCTACGAAAAAGTAGTAGCGCTTAGAGCTGTAGAATCTACAGATGGTATGACTGCTGACTGGGTTCACTTACCTTACGAATTCCTTATGAAAGTTTCTAACGATATCATCAATAAAGTAAAAGGTGTAAATCGTGTCGTTTACGATATTAGTTCAAAACCACCTGCAACAATTGAGTGGGAATAAAATACTGCTTTAAATTATAAAATGCTCACTTTGTGGGCATTTTTTTTGTTTAGAAATAAGCTGAAAACATTTTTTCCTTGGGAGAAACCATATAGTGTTATAAGTTGTAACAAACATAGAGGGAATAATAGTGTCATTTTTAAAATTAAGTTACATTTGTAAAGCCCTAAAATTTATAACCTACTATTTATGAGAGAACTTTTAACGATTTATCTTGTGTTTATTCTGTCTTTTAACAAAATAACTGCACAAGATTCAATTATTGAGCATCAAATTCAAAAAGGAGAAACTGCTTATTTTATCGCCCAAAAGTATAAGGTTTCTATCGATGAGATTTACAAACTTAATCCCGACTCTCAAAACGGAATTAAGGATAATCAGATTATTAAGATTCCTGTTCATGCGGAAAAAGCAGCAAATCAAAAAAGAGAATTTAAACATATTGTACAGCCCAAAGAAACTCTTTTTGGACTTTCTAAACAATATCACATCTCTATAGAAGCACTTCAAAATGCAAATCAGGAAACTCTTGACGGCGGACTTCAGATTGGTCAGGAATTGGTAATTCCTCAAAATTCAGACACTTCAAAATCAGAAAGTGCTGTTTCGTCAAAAGTAACACATCAGGTTATTGCAAAAGAATCTTTGTTCAGTATTGCAAGACAATATAATGTTTCGGTAGAGGATTTAGAAAAATTAAATAAAGATTTGCTGTTAAACGGATTACAGATTGGTCAGCACATTGCAATTCCGAATAAAAGAAAAACGCTGGACGGGAGGGTTCGTGTCATTAATAAGGAGACTGTTTTTCATGTTGTTGAACCAAAAGAAACAAAATTTTCCATTGCAAAAAAATACGGTATTTCAATTGACCAGTTAGAATCACAGAATCCCGAAATCGTGAACGGACTAATTGTGGGAAACAAATTAGCCATTAATACCGCAACAATAAAACCGGCAAATGAGAGCGAAGAACTAATGCTGGCTTTGGCCGAAAAGCAAGTTGTAGTTGAGAAAACAAAAGCCAAAACAGTTGAAATAGAAGATTTAAAAGACCGTCTTGTCGTGCAGAAAGAAATGAATCAGAAAATTATAAAAATTAATGATTTGAAAGTGAATCTAAATGATATGAACGGTTCTAAAGAAAATTCGGTAGAGAAATTGCGTTTGGTTTTAGAAGCCAACAAAAATGTCCAGGATATTTTAATGGCAAAATTAGATTCGTTGGTTGTGACAATGAATAGTGATTTGAAGGAATTGAAACAAATGGATATTTTGAATGTAGAGGAATCAAAAAGACTCGAAAAACAATCTTTTGAAGGAATCAATAAAACCAGCAACTTATCTTCTCAGCTGAAAAAAGAACTGGCTGAAAACAGAAAAGCCTACGCCGGTCTGATGAATAAAGTAGAGCGAATTGCAGTAGAAGAAAATCAGGAATATAAGAAGAAAATCCGCGAAAGCGAAAAAAACAAAAATTCAAATTCTTTACAGCAGCGTTTATCATTAGAAGAAATTAAACGTTATAAAACAGAGCAGGAGAGGGGCGATGCCCAAAATCAGCTTTTGATCGCAAAAATAGATTCATTGGACATTCAGAAAAAAATTGAAGTAAAAAGGCATATTAGCAAAGCTTCTTATTATAGTATGGAAGCCCGAAAATTTGATGATAAACTGGCTTTGATTAAATTGCAAAAATATCAGGACGAAGCAGTAAGAAAACAACAGAAAATAAATCCTGCCGGAAATTCGAAAACAATTTCTTTAGAAGAAATGAAACAAGAACTGAAAGACAATCCGTTACGCTCTGATAAAACGGTAAAGGTAGAAGTTTATGATAATCTTAAAGAAGTTTCAAACGGGTATTACTTAGTTTTAGGTATATTTACAGACGCAGTCGAGCGAGATAAACAGATTATGAAACTCATTGATTCCGGCGCTTTTAAGGCGAGTTTCTTTTTTAATATTAACAGCCTTTCCTATTATGTTTATGCTGATAAATTTGAAAACATGGAAGAAGTGCTTTACGAATGCAAGAAAAAAGAAGAAGATGAGTTATATAAGGAAATCATTATTGCCAAAGTAGAAATTGATCTGAGGTAATTTTTGATGAAGAGAACAAACGGCTCGAATTTTGCTTTTGAATTAGAAATTAAATTGTTTTAAGCCATACTATGAAATATTATTTAACATTATTGACTCTTGTATTCTTTATTAGTTTTAATGCTTTTTCTCAGGAAAAAGTAGTGAAATATAAAGTTTCAAGTGGTGAAACCATTAATCAGATTGCGCAGAAATTTAAGGTTACGCCTTATGATATTTACCAGTTAAATCCGGATGCAAGAACGAGTTTGCCTCCGAATACGGTATTGTTGATTCCGACAAAAAATGCAGAAACTAAAAAAGCTGCTGCAGAACCAAAAGCGGTCGTATCTTCGGGAAAAGAAATTATTCACGAAGTGCAGCCAAAAGAGACTTTTTACAGTATCGAACATAAATATGGCATTTCTGATGAAGCTTTGAAAGCAGCAAATCCTAACTTGGAGAAAACAGGAGTTCAGATTGGGCAGAAACTGGTGATTCCTGCTAAAGGATCAAAACCAAAAGCTGCTGCAAAAGCTGTCAAGGAAAAAGGGGCTGAAAAATATGTTTTTCATGACGTTCAGCCGAAAGAAACCAAATTTGGAATTGCTAAACAGTATAATATTTCTGTTGAGGAGTTAGAAAAGCGTAATCCTGAAATTGTTGCGAGCTTACCAGTTGGTTACCGACTTACGATAAAAGGTACAGCTCCAAAAACAGACAGTGTTCCCACTGCTGCCAAGCCTGTCGAAACGAAAAAAACTGCTGAAACTTCTAAGAAAGCAGTAACTTATATGGAATATCAGGTTAAACCGAAAGAAACTTTCTACAGTCTGGGACGAACTTTTCATTTATCTCAGGAGGAGCTAACTTCTTTAAATCCGTCACTTTCTGAAGGGGTAAAAGAAGGAATGGTTATAAAAGTTCCAACAGGATATTTAGCACCGGCACCAATTGTAGTAGCGCAACAACCGGCAGGAAATACAGAAAGACCTGCTGAAAATACCGGAAGCGGTATTAAGATTGTAGACAGGGTCGAATCTGAAGAAAATAATGCGGAAGTGGTAGCACTGACAAAGAAAAAGACAAACGAACGTAAAAAAGTCGTTTTATTATTGCCTTTCAATATGGCTAAAGTGCAAAATGATACTGCGGGAACGGCTAACAGAATTAAAAATGATAAGTTCTTAAATATGACTTTAGATTTTTATTCGGGAGCTATGATGGCAATCGATTCTGCTAAAACATTAAAATTACCAATTGATGTTGTAATTTATGATTCTCAGGAAACTAAGACAACTTCAAATGTGTCGGGATTAACAAGTAAACTTCAGGATGCCGATGCGGTAATTGGACCGTTTTATCAAAATAATGCTGAATCTGCTGCAAATACCCTACGTATGTATAATGTTCCGGTGATTTCTCCTTTATCAAAAGACAGCGCAAATCCGATTGACAATTTATACCAATCTGTTCCTTCTGTTGATGTGGTTAAAAATGCAGTTTTTGATTATATGCGCGCTAAAAACGGAAATATTGTTGCCGTTGTGGACAAGAAAAAAGAATCAGTTATCAACTATATCAAACAAAACCAGCGAGGTGTTGCATTTGCTTCTTTAACGGAAACAGGCGGACTCGATGCAGCTAATTTAAAAAGTTTACTGATGCCAAACCGCATGAATTATGTTGTCATGGAAACAGCCAATACAGCCATGATTAAAGCTACGATTAAAGCAATGCTGGATTCGCAAAAAACATGTCAGGTGCAGTTGGTAATTTTAGAACCAAACAGTACATTAGACACAGATGAAATTAATTTTGAAAATCTGGTTAAATTGAAACTGATGTATCCTTCTGTAACAAGAGAAAGCGACGAACAGCCGGTTTTAATTTATGAAAAACAATACCGTCTGAAAAATAAAGTGAACCCAACAACTTATGCAACCAGAGGATTTGATGTAACTTTTGATACCATGATGCGTTTGGTGCAAGGAAAAACATTTCAGGAAACAGCTGATTTGATGACAACGCAGCAAGTAGATAATAAATTTCAATATTATAGAAAAGAAGACGGCGGGCACGCTAATAAAGGTGTGTATATCTTATATTACGACAGTGACTTAACTTTAAAAGTAGCAAACTAATGACATCAAAAGTAACCTATTTAGGCGATTTAAGAACAAAATCAATTCACGTGCAGTCAGGAAGCGAGATCATCTCTGATGCACCATTAGACAATAACGGAAAAGGAGAGGCTTTTTCTCCGACAGATACTGTTGCCAATGCTTTAGCGAGCTGCATGATGACAATTATGGGGATTAAAGCCCGTGATCTGGAGGTTGATTTTGTAGGTTCAACTGCCGAAGTAACAAAAATTATGAACGCAGAACCAAGAAGAATTGGAGCAATCGAAGTTGTTTTTGAGATGACGGGTGTTGCAGAACAAAAAAGCAGAACGATTCTGGAACGAGCGGCAATGACATGTCCTGTATTTTTAAGTTTAAGCAGTGAAATAGAAAAAAAAATCACTTTTAACTGGAAATAACAGTTTAAATTATATTTAATTAAAAAACCATCAGGAAACTGATGGTTTTTTTATGGAATTACTTTTTAATGCCTGAATAAAATTTGCAAATTATTACTTAAATATTTCAAAAAATTTGCAAATTGCTATATAAATTATATTTTTCAATTTTAATTTTGCGTATATTTGCAAAAAAAATGCATCGATTACAATAAATTTTGCAACATATTAAAGTTGTTTATCTCTTTAGAATTTGAGCACGAATAAAAATCCTGAAGAATTGAAAAAAGGAATTATCTTTATATAATTGATTGCAGTTTTTTTATTCTTTAATGGAAATCATTCTTTTAATGTGTTGATAAACAATGCATAGGGTGTAATTAAAGTCGAAGCTTACAACAAAATAAAATTAATATATCATGTTAAAAAGTAAAATTGACAAGGCAACAGGTTTCGAAAAGCGATTCGAAAACATCAATACAGTTGTTTTTGAAAACTCAAGCGAAGCTTCCAAAGAAGTGGCAAAAGAAATTGCAGCTTTAATTCAGCAGAAGCAAAAAGAAAACAAGCCTTGTATTTTAGGTTTGGCAACAGGTTCTTCTCCAAAAGGATTGTATGCAGAGTTAGTGCGTTTGCATAAGGAAGAAGGTTTGAGTTTTAAAAACGTAATTAGTTTTAATCTGGATGAATATTATCCAATGGAACCCAATTCGATCAACAGTTATGTTCGTTTCATGAAGGAACTTTTGTTTGATCATGTTGATATTTTACCTGAAAATGCTCACGTTCCCGACGGTCTTTTAACAAAAGAGCAAATTGCCGATTATTGTCATGAATATGAAGCTAAGATTGAAGCTTTGGGAGGAATTGATCTTCAGATTCTTGGAATTGGAGGAAACGGGCATATTGGTTTTAACGAATCGGGTTCACTTCAAAATTCAAAAACACGTTTAGTAGCATTAGATCATATTACAAGAGTTGCTGCCAGTAAAGATTTTTATGGTTTAAATAATACACCAAGAACTGCCATTACTCTTGGGGTTAAAAAAATCATGGAGGCAAAACGTGTAATCTTATTGGCCTGGGGAGAAGGAAAAGCAAATGTTGTAAAAAGATCAGTAGAGGATGAAGTTACCAACAGAGTCCCTGCGTCTTTTTTACAGGAGCATGATAATGCCGTTTTTATTTTAGATAAAGAAGCTTCTTCAAAATTAACCAGAATTAATAAGCCGTGGTTGGTTGAGAAAATTGTATGGACAGACAAATTAATCCGTAAAGCGGTTTTAGGATTGGCATTAGATCTTAAAAAGCCAATTTTAATGCTTACAGATGCCGATTATATCGAAAATGGAATGAGCGATCTTTTGGCAGAATTCGGACTTGCTTATGATATAAATATTAAGATTTTCAATAAATTACAAAATACAATTACGGGCTGGCCGGGCGGAAAACCAAATGCAGACGATTCAAACCGTCCAGAAAGAGCAGAACCTGCTAAAAAACGCGTATTGATCTTCAGTCCGCATCCTGATGATGATATAATTAGTATGGGAGGAACTTTTATGCGTTTGCAGGAGCAAGGTCATGAAGTTCATGTTGCTTATCAGACTTCTGGAAATATCGCTGTAGCGGATGATGAAGCATTACGTTTCGCGAGATTTGTGATTGATTACAATGAGAAATTCGGAATCAAAAGCGAGGAAGCAGACAATATTTATCAGAAAGCACAAACTTTCCTGGAAAACAAAAAAAACAGCGAAATAGATATTCCGGAAGTACGCTACATTAAAGGTTTAATTAGAAAAGGAGAAGCGAGAGCAACAAGTCATTTTGTTGGTTTGCCGGACGAACAGATTCATTTTATGGAATTGCCCTTTTATGAAACAGGAACAATCGAGAAAAAACCAATTGGAGCAGAAGATATTCAGTTAACAGTAGATTTAATTGAAAAAATAAAACCACATCAAATTTACGCTGCGGGAGATCTGGCAGATCCGCACGGAACTCACAAGGTTTGTCTGGATGCTATTTTTGAAGCGGTTAAAATTCTAAAACCAAAAGAATTCATGAACGACTGCTGGTTATGGTTATACCGTGGTGCATGGCAGGAATGGGGAATTGACGAAGTTGAAATGGCAGTACCGATGAGTCCGGATCAGGTTTTGGCCAAACGTCATGGAATCTTCAAACACCAATCTCAAAAAGATGGAGTTGTGTTCCAGGGAACAGACGCTCGTGAATTCTGGCAAAGAGCCGAAGACAGAAACCGTGAAACGGCAGCTTTATACCATCAGTTAGGTTTAGCAACTTATGCAGCGATGGAAGCTTTTGTGAGATGGCATTACTAAGTTTCTTAGATAGTAAGTGTCTAAGACGCTAAGATCTTGAATAAAAGTAAAATAGTCTAAACCATATAAGTCATGTAAGTAAATTTAAGTTTGATATGCACTTAAATCGTAAAGCTCATTTAAGCGTACTGTTTAGATGTGCTTACATTACTTACATGGTTGAAAACAGTTCGTATTGAAGCGGACTAAATATTTAAAATATCAATAGCTTTGCAAGAGAAGCAAGAAATAGAATAAATTTATATTCTTTGTTCTTGCTTCTTTTTTTTATATTTCTAAATTTCTTCAGATTTAATGAACAATCTGCGCGAATCCTTTTTATCTCTGGCATAAAGAAAAAATAAGTCATAGCTTTGCGCATATTAAATAAGCAGAGAAATCTATAAAGTCTTTCATCTTGCTTCTTTCTTCTCAAAAAAAAATGGAACAAGACAGTAAACTTCTCATAAAATTAGCCCACACCAAAATGCCTTTCGGGAAATACGAAGGCCGTTATTTAATTGATTTACCTGAATATTATGTGGTATGGTACCAAAATAAGGGATTTCCAAAAGGAGAATTAGGACAGCAATTGCAATTGATTTATGAATTGAAATTGAATGGTTTGGAAGAACTGATTCGGAATATTAAAAAACAATATCCAAAACCTTAAATAATCAGATAATGGGAAAATTAGAAAATTAGATAATGTTTAGAGAGATAGCTTTTAAATATTGTTTTAAAATGAATTTAATTCATTGTTTTCTAATTAACACTTGTCTATTTATTAAATTTTTAAATTGAGACATTTTCTAATTTTCTAATTAGCAAATTGTCTAATTAAATTTGTACTTTTGCCAAGTTTTTTACACAACTACTTACAAACAACAACAGAATGAATCAAACAAAATATATTTTTGTTACAGGAGGTGTGACCTCTTCATTAGGAAAAGGGATTATCGCGGCATCTTTGGCAAAATTGTTACAAGGAAGAGGATACCGTACCACTATTCAGAAATTTGATCCATACATTAACGTTGACCCGGGAACACTTAATCCTTATGAGCACGGAGAATGTTATGTGACAGACGACGGAGCAGAAACAGACTTAGACTTAGGGCATTACGAGCGTTTTCTGAACGTTCCTACTTCTCAGGCTAATAACGTTACTACAGGAAGAGTTTATCTTTCGGTTATTGAAAAAGAAAGAAGAGGGGAATTTTTAGGAAAAACGGTTCAGGTTGTTCCTCATATTACAAACGAAATTAAAGACAGAATGCAATTGCTGGGTAAATCTGGCGATTATGATATTGTGATTACTGAAATTGGTGGAACTGTCGGAGATATTGAATCGTTACCTTACATTGAATCTGTTCGTCAGCTGGTTTGGGAATTGGGTGAAAACAACGGAATTGTAATTCATTTAACTTTAGTTCCATTTTTGGCTGCTGCGGGTGAATTAAAAACAAAACCAACTCAGCACTCTGTTAAAACTTTGATGGAGAGTGGAATCAAAGCTGATATTTTAGTTTGCAGAACAGAGCATGAATTGTCTCAGGAACTGCGTCAAAAACTGGCTTTATTTTGTAATGTTAAGAAAGAGGCTGTAATTCAGTCCATTGATGCTTCTACTATATATGAAGTTCCAAATTTAATGCTGGAAGAAGGATTAGATGTTGTGGCTTTAAAGAAATTAGATTTGCCTAAAAAAGCATCTCCGGATCTTAAGACCTGGAATACATTCCTGAAAAGATTAAAAAATCCAAAACAAACTGTAAATATTGGTTTGATTGGTAAATATGTAGAAATGCAGGATTGTTACAAATCTATTTTAGAGGCGTTTATTCACGCTGGTGCAGCAAACGAAACTAAAGTAAATGTGATCTCTATTCATTCAGAACACATTAATATTGATAATGTAGAAGAGAAATTAGGACCTCTTGACGGAGTTCTGGTTGCTCCTGGATTTGGAGAAAGAGGTATTGAAGGAAAAATTGAAGCGGTACGTTTTGCTCGTGAAAATAATATTCCGTTTTTTGGAATTTGTTTAGGAATGCAAATGTCTGTTATCGAATATTCGAGAAATATTTTAGGTTACGCTGATGCAAATTCTACTGAGATGAACGAAAAAACGCCTCATCCGGTTGTGAATTTAATGGAAGAACAAAAAACAATTACCGATAAAGGTGGCACAATGCGTTTGGGTGCATGGAAATGCGATATTAAGCCTAATACTCTGGCGCACAGAATTTACGGGGAAAAAACCATTTCTGAGCGTCACCGTCACCGTTATGAATACAATAATAAATATGCTGATGAATTACAAAAGGCAGGTTTAAAAGCGTCCGGGGTTAATCCTGATACAGGTTTAGTCGAAATCGTAGAGCTTGAGAACCATCCGTTTTTTATTGGTGTACAATACCACCCGGAATACAAAAGTACAGTTGCAAATCCGCACCCGATTTTTGTAAACTTTGTGGCTGCTGCGGTAAATGCGCATAAAAAATAATAATTATATTCTGAGAAGATGTAACTTTTGAGTGAAACTCATACTAATTCTGCGAATAACTTTTTTAAATAATAATGGAAGAAAAAAAATTAGACTTTAATTCAATCATTGGTTTTGTATTGATATTTGGAATTTTGATTTGGATTATGTATCAAAATCAGCCTTCTGATAAAGAAATTGCTGCTGAAAAAGCCAAGAAAGAATTAGTTGCTAAACAACAGGCACAAGCAAAAGCTGATAAAGCTAAAACTGCAGTAGTACCTGCTGCTGTTGCTGTAACTCCGGGTGATACTGTCCAGTTAGCTCAATTGCAAAAAACTTTGGGAGGATTTGCTTATTCTGCGACACTTCCTTCTGCAAAGGAAGCTTTTACTACAATCGAAAATGAAAAATTACGATTAAAGATCGCTAATAAAGGTGGTTATATTGTTGAAGCAACTCTAAAAGAATTCGAAAGATTAAAAAAAGGTTCCGGTCAATTGGTTGAGTTGATAAAAAACAACAACTCAAATTTAAATTTACAGCTTCTTACTACAGATAACAGAACTTTAAATTCTAAAGATTTATATTTTGAACCAATCTTACAAAAAATAGGATCAGATCAGGTTTTGACCATGCGTCTAAAAGCGGGAGCCAACGAATTTTTAGAATACAAATATGTCTTAAAACCAAACGATTATTTAGTTGGTTTTGATATTCGTTCGCAGGGATTAAACCGAGTTTTAAATTCTGCTAAACCAGTTGATTTACAGTGGGATTTAAAGACATACAGAAACGAAAAAAGCGTTTCTTATGAAAACCGTTATGCACAAATCGATTATAAATACGAGGATTCTAAATACAATAATGTAGCTTCAAGAGGACAAGGTAAAGAAGAAACTCCGGAAAAAGTAAGTTATGTCGCTTTTAAACAACATTTCTTTACTACTATTCTAGCGACAGAAAAACCCTTTGAAACTTCCAAATTACAATCTGATGATTTAGTTCAGGACGAGAAAATTGATACTGTTTTTACAAAGCAGTTTAAAGCAAATTTGCCTTTAGCATTTTCAAATGGTGAGATCGATTATAAAATGAGTTTGTATTTTGGTCCTTCAGATTACAAAACATTAAAGTCATACGATAAGAACTTTGAAAAAATTATTCCGTTAGGATGGGGAATCTTCGGTTGGATCAACAAATGGATTTTCATTCCGCTATTCGGGTTTTTAAGTGGATCAATAGGATTGTCTCTGGGAATCGCAATTATCATTTTTACGATCATCATCAAATTGGCTATGTCGCCAATTACATATAAATCATTTTTGTCTCAGGCAAAAATGAAAGTATTACGACCTGATATTGCAGAGTTGGGAGAGAAATTCAAAAAAGACCCAATGAAAAAGCAACAGGAAACTATGAAACTGTACAATAAAGCAGGGGTAAACCCAATGGCAGGATGTATCCCGGCATTGATTCAGCTTCCATTTATGTATGCATCGTTCCAGTTTTTCCCTGCAGCATTTGAGTTAAGACAAAAAAGTTTTCTTTGGGCAGACGATTTATCTTCTTTTGACTCGGTTATAAAATTACCGTTTACAATTCCAATGTATGGAGATCATATCAGTTTGTTCCCGATTTTGGCGGCAATCGCGATTTTCTTCTATATGAAAATGACTTCAGGAGACCAACAGATGGCTGCGCCTCAGCAGGAAGGTATGCCGGATATGGCAAAAATGATGAAGATCATGATTTATGTTTCTCCATTAATGATGTTAATCTTCTTCAACAGTTATGGAGCCGGTTTAAGTTTGTATAACTTTATTTCAAACTTAATCACAATAGGAATCATGTTTGTAATCAAGAATTATATCGTGGATAGTCAAAAAATCCATGCTCAGATTCAGGAAAATAAATTAAAAGAGCCTAAGAAGCCAAGTAAGTTTCAACAGCGTCTTCAGGATGTAATGGAACAACAGGAAGCTGCAAAAGCTCAGGGCAAAAAGAAATAAATAAAAAAAACGCTGTTTGAATAAACAGCGTTTTTTTTTATGTTAGAATTTCGGTAGCAAAACTTTGTCAATTGCATGGATAATTCCATTCGAGCATTGAACATCGGTAGCAATTATAGCGCTTACTCTGTTACTGGCATCTGTGATCTTTGGTCCGCCAGTTAGATTAACAGTAAAATTTTGTGCAGCAAAAGTCGTTACTGTTTGTCCATTTGTCAGGGCTTTAGATTCAACATTTGCGCCTGTAACTACATGATATTTTAATGTAGTCTGCAAAACATTTACCGGAATTGCAGATAATCCTGAGTATCCCGTTTCAGATAAGAAACTTGTAAAAGCTGCATTAGTTGGAGCAAAAACGGTGAATGGAGAATTTGTTGTTCCCGACAATATGCCCGCAAAACCAGATGCAGGATTATAAGTCAAAGCGGCAACTAAAGTACTGAAGTTTTTATTTGCAACGGCATGATTTACAATAGTCGGTAAACCTACTACTCCGTCTACAACATGTATTACACCATTTGATGCTTCGATATCTGCAGTTGTAACCGTGGCGCCACCATTTGTCTTACCTCCATTAATATCAACTCCGAAACCTTTTTCCAAATACATACTAATAGTATTAGCCGACGAAGCTGTGCCTTTCGCCAGTGTTTTTACATATCCGGTAGTAATGTCGCCAGATTTAACTTTAGCCATTAGTACGTGATTGAGTAATATTTCTTTTAAAGCGGCTGTTGGAACATCATTTAGATTAGCGTAACCATTTGCAGTTAAAAATGCACTAAATGCTGTATTGGTAGGAGCAAACACGGTAAAATTACCGGAAGAGTTCAATGTAGCTGTTAAATTTGCTTTTTCCAAAGCTGCGACCAGGCTGCTTAGATTAGGATTTTCCTTCGCAATAGATACAATCGTTTTTGAATTTTGTTCTGGATTATCGTCGTCGTCATTATTACATGAAACACTGGCGATAGAAATTAATGCTATAAGAGCGATAAATCTCATTTTAATTGTTTTCATAATTTTTATTTTTTGTTTGACATACCTAAAGTTATCAATTTTGTTTAACAATTTTTAATATAAATTAAACAAATACTAAATTTAGTAATTCTTTAACATATTTGTTTAATATTTAAAACATTCATATTTAGGTATTTACAGTTTTTATCATTGTATTTGTTAAGATTTTTCGTGTTTTAGTGCATTGATTTCTTTAAACAATGTTTAAATTTATTTCGAATGCAAAAACATGGAATTAAAGTCAAATGGTTATACTTTTGCAATACTAAAAAATGGTTTTTGTTGTTATAAAAGAAAAAGGATTATGAAAAAATTTTTGATTTTATTTTTAATTAGCACATTTGGTTTTGCTCAGGATTTTAATAAAGTCGATGCAAACGGAAAAAAGGACGGCCTTTGGAAAGGGACTTATGCCGAATCTAAACATCCAAGATATGAGGGAACTTTTAGTCACGGAAAAGAGACCGGTATCTTTAAGTTTTTTGATGATACAAAAAAAGGAGATATTATTGCAACAAGAGATTTTAGTGCAAATGACGGGAGTTCTTACACCATTTTTTATGATCAGAATAAAAACAAAGTAAGCGAAGGAAAAGAAATTGGAAAGTCCCGTGAAGGAGAGTGGAAATATTATCATAAAGCTTCCAAAATTTTAATGACAGTTGAAAATTACAAAGGCGGCAAGTTGGAAGGCTTGCGAACCGTTTATTATCCAAATGAGAAAGTTGCCGAAGAAATGATGTATAAAAATGGTTTAAAAGAAGGACTTTATAAAAAGATTGCTCAGGACGGTACACTTCTGGAAGAATCTAATTTTAAAAATAATCAGTATAACGGAGATGCTGTTTTTTATGATTCAGATAAATCTGTTGCTTCTAAGGGCAAATTCGTAAATGGTAAAAAAGCTGGAATTTGGCAGTTTTACAGTAAAGGTAAATTAGTAAAAGAGCTGAACATGAGCGATCCTAAAAATACGAACAAAGCTGCTGAGAAAGGCGAAAAGAAAAAATAATAAAAAGGCTGTCAATAAAGGCAGCCTTTTATGTGCAGTAAAAAATAGTATAAAAGAAGTGAAATTCGTGGCAAACTATTTTATAAATTTGAGTCATTAATTTCTAATTCAATGGATTTAAACGAACTTATAGGACGGTTTTTAGTACTGTTTTTTTCGATTTTGATTTTGTATTTTTTCTCCAACAGAAAAGATAATGCGACTATAAATCCGTTGATGGTTATCGTTGGACTTTGTACTTTTTCTCTCTGTTATCTTTTTACAAAAATAGAAATTGGTGTTGGAATAGGTTTTGGTTTATTTGCGATTTTTTCAATTCTTCGTTTTCGAACGCAGTCTTTTACCGTAAATGCTATAATATTTCTTTTTGCGACCATCACATTATCTATTTTAGATATTATGTACCCGTTTGAAAAAATTGAAATTTTACTATTTTTTCAATTTATAATTATAGGATTTTATATTGCAGCTTCCATAATGGTAAATAAAAAAGCTTCAAAATACCTCAATTCTGGCGATATGAAAATTCCGCTTGACGATAATTTTGCCTTAAATGCCGGATTAATCAGGAAATCAATTCAACAGAAAATTAAAATTGAGGATTTTGATTTTAGAATGGTACTTATAAATACTTCCAGTAACGAAATTGATCTTTTGGTTTTTTATTAATCGTTAAAAGGGCGAACTTGTTTTATATATAATTCCCTTTTATCACCTACTATTTTAAATTCAATATCAACGGGATGGAATTGATTTTTATGCCAATATCGAAACATTTTCGTTTCTATAGTTTTACTCACATTATATAAATTGCTTATTTCTTTTGGAGTCAGCAAAGGTTCATTATTATTTAAATTCGAATTGGAAGTGTAATCAATTTCAAAATCATCATCATCATTTCCCTCACTGATATGATAGGCCGTAAATTGTTCACAAATTTCTCCTTTTTCCGGTTTAACAACGGAGTTTTCGCCTTTCTGAACATTTATAGTATATCCTGGAAAGTTTTTTCTAAAAATATTTTTTGTTATAACAACTCCGTTTGCTGTTTCATCAGGGAAAGAACGGTGAACGAGAACACCCATCGCAATGTTCTTCTGATCGATTCCGAAAAGTTCCCGTTCGTTGTACGAAGCTTCATTCCAAACGCTGGCCCAGACTTGTTTTATCGCTTTTTCAAATGATTTAATGCTGTCGCCCATAATGCCGGTTTTAGAATCGTATAAACCTGCACCATTAAAATCGTCTAAATCTTCCGCATTTGTAGAGGACCGAAACCTGAAATTTTTGAAAGCCGCATTTTTAAAAGTCAGGTTTAGTTTTGCAATAAGTTCAGGATCAATTGGTTCTTTTTTGATAGCATCGCGAATTTGTTTCAGCTTTTTATGAATCAAAACTGTTGAATCCTTGCGGGGAAATGCCATTAATTCATTTATTAAATTTGAAATTGACGATTTCTGAATATGTTTAGTGTAATAATAAAATGGGATCGCGTGCGCATTTTCGGGAGTTTTAAATTTTATTTCCTTCGAAATTGCTATTAAATACGCCATATTTTGTGCCTTTGATCCGATATAATTAACTCCTTTTTTAGGTATCGAAGAAAGATCAACCAATTGGGTAACCGTATTGTCAATTGTCAGTTTTTTCTTTTTTGAAATTTTTTTGGTCGTCATTTTCCTGGTCGTTTCTTTTACGAAGAAAGTATCAATCCCGACCTGAAATTCTACTTTTTTAGACAACAATCTTTTTATAGTATGATCTTTTTCGACATCTGTATAAGCTATTATCGGAATTTTTCTGTTTTTCCCCAAAAGCACTAAATGACTTAATGGCGTTTGTAATTCATTTACAATAATACCCTTTACATCGGGAAGCATATTAGGCGTTCCGTCCAGAATTATGATTTCGTCAGAATGTGGTTTTATTTGATCTAAATCCTTTATTTTATATTGTTTTAAAATTCCAATTGTGCTTCCGCTGACAACCTGCTGGTATTTTATTTCATTGAAAATATAGTCGGATTTAACACATGGAATTTTCAATTTATTTTCCTTATATAATGCTATTTTCTCCGGATCATTCAGATAAAACTTTAAATTATTTCCAATAAATGAGGTGTTTTTTACCTGATTATAAAACCATTCAATCTGCTTCACCGCCATATGATCTGAAGCGGCAAGTTCAAAAATCCATTTATCAGTACCTTTAATATGATTTAAATTCCCAAGTAGAAAATCACGATCTTTTTCATTACTGCTATAATTTTCGGAATTAAATACATCAATCTCTTTGTCATAACCCAAATATTCGGTTACAAAAGCATAATGATGTGAAATGATTCGGCTATTGAAATAATACATTTTTTGTTTTCTTAAATCGTAGACGATTTTTACCGATTCGATGTTGGAAAATTTATCTGACAAGGGTTTTCCTTTAAACTCCTTAAAAGCTTCGTAATCTTGGAGAGAAGCAGAAAACCGCTGCGCATTTAATGTGGTAAATGTGACTAATGAAAGTAATATGTAAAGGTATTTTTTCATGCTTATAATTTGATGAATAAATGTACTTAAAAAAGCAATAAGTTTTGTCTACTGCGGGATTGCTTAAAGTAATGAAGGCGAATGCAGAAAATTCTTTTATTTGGCTTACCTTTGCAACCTTAAAAATTAAACATTTCAGATGAAACGAGTAGTTGTTGGACTTTCCGGTGGAGTAGATTCTAGTGTTGCCGCTTATTTATTGCAGCAGCAGGGATACGAAGTTATTGGCCTTTTTATGAAAAACTGGCATGATGATTCGGTAACTATTTCGAATGAATGTCCATGGCTGGAAGATAGTAACGACGCCTTATTGGTTGCTGAAAAACTTGGAATTCCGTTTCAAACCGTTGATTTAAGCGAAGAGTACAAAGAAAAAATCGTGGACTATATGTTTAACGAATACGAAAAGGGCAGAACTCCAAATCCTGACGTGCTTTGTAACCGCGAAATCAAATTTGATGTGTTTATGAAAATTGCTTTAAGTCTGGGAGCAGATTATGTGGCAACCGGGCATTACTGTCAAAAAAGCGAAATTGAAGTTGAAGGAAAACCTGTTTATCAATTGATTGCCGGAAATGATGTGAATAAAGATCAGTCTTATTTTTTATGTCAGCTGTCTCAGGAACAATTATCAAAAGCTTTGTTTCCAATCGGTGCATTAACGAAACCGGAAGTACGCGAAATTGCTGCTGAAATGGAATTGGTAACTGCAGAAAAGAAAGATTCGCAAGGTTTATGTTTCATTGGAAAAGTTCGTCTTCCTGAATTTTTGCAACAGAAATTACAGCCAAAAGAAGGTAAAATTGTTCAAATTGATAAAAATGATCCTGTTTACACCCGCGAAAATGAAACGGAACTTTCTTTGGAAGAACAGTTAAAACTGGAATCTAAAAAACTGGCTTATCTGCCAACAATGGGAAAAGTAGTTGGGAGACATCAGGGCGCACATTATTTTACTGTAGGTCAGAGAAAAGGGTTAAACGTTGGCGGAACTACCGATCCTTTATTTGTGATTGCTACCGATGTTGAAACTAATACTATCTATACAGGTTTATCTAGTCATCACCCTGGTTTGTTTAAAAAAGCATTGTTTGTCGAAAAATCCGAAGTGCACTGGATAAGAGAAGATATGAATTTGAAAGTTGGTGAGACAATGGAAGTAATGGCAAGAATTCGTTATCGCCAGCCTTTGCAAAAAGCAATTCTGCATCAATTTGAAGACGGAATGTACGTTCAGTTTGAAGAACCGCAATCTGCTATTACTGAAGGACAATTTGTTGCCTGGTATTTAGGTGCTGAATTAGTTGGTTCGGGAGTAATTTCTTAGCTTTATACTTTATTTGGGAGTATCCCTAAAAAAGTATACTATGAAATATAACTTTACTTTACTTCTTGTTTTTCTTTCGTTTTCGTTATTTGCGCAGGAAGATGCATGGGTTTATTTTAATGCAAAACCAAATGCACAATCGTTTTATGACAATCCGCTGACAGAGCTTTCTCAGAAAGCACTGAACAGAAGAACAACCCAAAATATTCCCTTAGATATTACTGATGCGCCGTTGGAAACAACATTTGTGAATCAGATAACTACAAGCGCGGGAATTACTGTAATGGCACAATCGAAATGGCTGAATGCGCTTCACATAAGAGGAACCCAGGCAAATATCAATGCTTTGAAATCGTTGTCTTTTGTTTCTAAAGTTGCTTTTGCAGATAAGACTTTGAATGCTGCTTCAACTTCACGAAAAGCTTTAGAAGCAAAAAGCAATAAAACTGTAAAGGTATCAGAAACCGCAATTGATTACTCTTACGGCAACTCTGCCAATCAGATCCAAATGTTGAACGGTCAGGTTTTGCATCAGCAAAATTATACTGGCGAAGGAAAAATTATAGCTGTTTTAGATGCCGGTTTTCCCGGAGTCAATACTGCTCAGCCGTTTGAGAATTTACGAAATAATAACAAAATTCTGGGAGGTTACGACTACACCAACCGAAATAGTAACTTTTATGCCGGTGGTGATCACGGTACAAAAGTGCTTTCTACAATGGGAGGATATAAGGTAAATGCGTTAGTAGGAACGGCTCCAAATGCATCCTATTATCTTTTTATTACAGAAATTGATGCACTTGAAAATCCGGTAGAAGAATCGCTTTGGGTAGAAGCAGCGGAAAAAGCAGATGCTCTGGGTGTGGATATAATCACAACTTCTTTAGGTTATTTTGGAGAACGTGACGAGCCTCGATACAATCATACTTACAGCGACATGAACGGTACTACGAATTTTGTTTCCCGCGGTGCTGAAATTGCGTTTAGTAAAGGAATTCTGGTCTTAGCTTCAGCAGGAAATGAAGGTGCAAAGACCGAAAAGCATATTGGTTCTCCTGCAGATGCTGTGTCTGTTTTAACGATAGGTTCTGTAAATGCCTCAAAAGTAAGAGTGGCATCAAGTTCCATCGGTCCAAGTTTTGACGGACGTATAAAGCCAGAGGTTATGGCGCAGGGTGGTGCCGCTGTTGTTTCGGATCCAAATGGAAATATTACCACAGCAAACGGAACTTCATTTTCCTGTCCGATAATGGCAGGAATGGCTGCTTCTCTATGGTCGGCTTTTCCGTCTAAAACAAATGAAGAAATCAGGCAAATGATTTTGGCTTCTGCCGACCGTTACAATAATCCCGATAATAATTATGGATATGGAATTCCAAATTTTGGAGCAACTTTAGGTGTAGATAACTTTATTGCCGAAGCTGCTTTTTCTGTATATCCAAATCCGGCAAAAAATGAAGTTACCTTTTCATTTTTAAATGAAAATAATACAGCATCTGTAACGATTTATTCTGCTCTGGGACAAAAAATAATAGAAAGAAAAATCGATACTAATAATCCGGTTCTTTCTTTGCAATCTTTGCAAAGCGGACTCTATTTTTATAGTTTTGATGCCAATAATCTGCATAAAAGCGGAAAGATAATCAAGCAATAATTTTCTTAATGAACAAAATCACACAGCTTTTTAATATAAAATATCCGATCATACAGGGTGGAATGATTTGGAACAGTGGTTACAAGTTAGCTTCAGCAGTAAGTAATGCAGGAGGTCTGGGACTTATTGGCGCCGGCTCAATGTATCCTGAAGTACTACGCGAGCATATTCAGAAATGCAAAATAGCGACTAATAAACCTTTTGGGGTTAATATTCCGATGTTGTATCCTAATATCGAGGAAATTATGAAAATCGTAGTAGAAGAAGGGGTCAAGATCGTTTTTACTTCTGCTGGAAACCCAAAAACCTGGACATCATTTTTAAAAGAAAAAGGAATTACGGTTGTACACGTTGTAAGCAGTAGTGTGTTTGCTTTAAAAGCACAGGAAGCAGGTGTAGATGCGGTTGTTGCAGAAGGTTTTGAAGCAGGCGGACATAACGGACGCGAAGAAACCACAACGCTGACTTTGATTCCGATGGTTAAAGAAAAAATTAAGATTCCGTTAATTGCCGCAGGCGGAATCGCTACAGGACGTGCAATGCTGGCGACAATGGTTTTAGGTGCAGACGGAGTTCAGATTGGAAGTCGTTTTGCAGCTTCAGTAGAATCTTCTGCACACCATAATTTTAAAGAAACGATAGTTACTACCAATGAAGGAGGTACGCAGTTGACATTGAAAGAATTAGCACCTGTACGATTAGTTAAGAATAAATTTTTTAATGATGTGCAGGAGTTGTATCAAAAGTGTCCATCTAAGGAAGAATTAATGCAGCTTTTAGGACGTGCCAGAGCCAAAAAAGGAATGTTTGAAGGAGATTTGGACGAAGGTGAATTAGAAATTGGACAGGTTGCAGGATTAATTCATGAAATTCTTCCGGTAAACGAAATTATCGAACAAATCATTGCCGAATTTGAAATTGCCTCCCAAGAAAAGACTACATTTGAGTTTTAATTACCTGCAAGAAATATTTTATGAATTCTATACGCACCTGCATATTACTTCTTTTTTTAGCATTTGGACTGCAAAAGGTTCAGGCGCAATCCTACCATTTTAAAACTTCCGGTTTTAGCGTTTTAGAAAGGAATGAAAGAGGCAAATGGGGCGACTGGTCCAATCTGGATCTGGTTAATCTTTCTGTTGTTTTAGATACAGATAAACACAGAATTGTGGTTTATTCTCAGGAAATTCAGCTTTTTAGTATTTTAGATTATATCGAAAGAGAGGAAAATGACACCGATATAACCTATTCTTTTTTATGCAAAGACAATGATGGACGCGAGTGTAAACTCTCTATAATTACACGCAAAAAGCAGGATTTTCGTAAGCAGCTTTATATCAATTATGACGATCATATTATTGTTTATAATATTATGACGGTTTAGTTAAAGTCGCGAAGGTTCTAAGTAAATAAGCTTCTAAGGTCCTTACTTTACAGGCTCAGCAACTTAGGAACTCAGTATATCAGAACCTTACTACTCAATATCCTTTATAAACTCATCATATTCTAAATAAAACATTTCCAGGGCATGCATTTTTTCGTTGAAGAAGTCAAAAATCGCATCCCAATTATTTCTGTTGCTAAAACCGATTCCTTGTTTTTCTACCCAAATTCTGCTGATGGTTTTACCACTTTCTAACGTGTAATTTTTTTCAAAAACCAAATCTTTAATAAATTCTTCTTCTAAAATATTTTTTAAAGCTTCAATTTTTTCAAAATAAGCAGTACGTTTCTCATCGCTTCGGTGTTCGATATCAATTAAAACTTGAGCTTTTTTATTGTCAACAAAAAATTTAAAAGAGAAATCTTTAATTTTTGTATCGTAAAGTACCCATTTACGTGGATATTTTTCTGCAAAAGCGACCCAAAATTCTCTTTTCATTCGTTGTGATTCTTCTCTGCTGTACATTTTTTAAGGCTTTAATAATCAGAAAACTTGCGGTACTGCGTTTTCTGAAGTATATTTATGTTTTAATTAGATTACAAAAATACGCTTTGATTATGAATTTTCAAGATTTTTTGAAATATGTTCCCAATATAATTCCATTTGAATTACCTGCTGTTTCTTCACATCTAAAAATGGCACCCAAAGAGCGTATAGAAGGATTAAAAAGTCTTGATCTGAATACATTAAATCCCAGAATGGCTGCTGTTATGATGTTGTTTTATCCCAAACAGAATCAGACGCATTTAGTACTGATTGTTAGAAATACGTACGAAGGTGTTCACTCTGCGCAGATTGCGTTCCCGGGAGGAAAGTTTGAAAAAAGTGATTTTAATTTTGAAAATACCGCATTAAGAGAAACAAGTGAGGAAATTGGAGTTGAGCCTGAAAAAATTGAAATTATAAAGCCTTTTACACCAATGTATATTCCGCCAAGCAATTTTTTAGTGCATCCTTTTTTAGGATTTTCAAAGGAAGAGCTGGTATTTTATCCCGATATAAGAGAAGTTGCCGGAATTATCGAGCTTCCGTTAAATGTATTTTTAGATGATAATATTATTATGGAAGCAAGATTATCAACTTCTTACGGAGCAAATATTCTGGTACCGGCATTTAATATTCAGGATCACGTGGTTTGGGGAGCAACTGCTATGATTTTAAGTGAATTGAGAGACGTTCTAAAAGAAACTTTTAAGATTAATATAAAGTAACAATCATTTAACGATTTGATATTCATTTCAATAACAATTAATTGTTCAAAAATGTTAAAAGTGTTGCTGAAAGAATAATTTTTGTATGTTTGCGACCAACAAAAAATTAAGATAAAGTAGTTATGGGATTGTTTAAACGAAATCCTTTCGGACATATATTATTCATCAAGAAATGGTTAATCCGTATTTTGGGTGCCATGACTCACAGAAGATATAGAGGTTTTAATGAATTACAGATTGAAGGATCTGAAATTATTACGACACTTCCGGATTCCAATGTCTTATTTATCTCCAACCACCAGACTTATTTTGCAGATGTTGTGGCAATGTTTCATGTGTTTAACGCAAGTTTATCGGGACGTCAGGACACAATTAAGAATATAGGTTATTTGTGGCAGCCCAAAATGAATATTTATTATGTTGCGGCCAAAGAAACGATGCAGGCTGGTTTGTTGCCGAGAATTTTGGCTTATGTGGGAGCAATCACAGTTGAAAGAACCTGGCGTGCAAAAGGTGTTGATGTCACTGAAAAACGTGATGTTAATCCCAACGATACCGAAAATATTAAAATTGCACTTGCAGATGGTTGGGTAATTACTTTTCCGCAGGGAACTACAAAATCGTTTAAGCCGGTTCGTAAGGGAACTGCACATATTATAAAACAACATAAGCCCATCGTAATTCCTATTGTTATTGATGGTTTCCGTCGTTCTTTTGATAAAAAAGGACTTAGAATGAAGAAAAAAGGAATTTTACAATCTTTCATCATCAAAGAACCTCTTGATATTGATTATGAAAACGATACTATTGAACAAATTGTGGAAAAAGTGGAGTATGCCATAGAGCAACATCCTTCATTTTTAAAAGTTATTCCTGCAGAAGAAATAAAAGCACAGGAAGAACTGAATAAACTAAGACAGTGGGAATATTAAAGATTTAAGATTTTAGATTGCTGATTTTAGAATTTAGATTTGTGTTTAAGTATTAAACTCTTAGCATCTTAGCATCTTTGAACTTTAAAAATCTATTTTCTTTAGTTCTTTGTAATTCGCATACAAACGTCTTAAAAGTGTTCCGTAAAGTACCCTGTAAAAACACCAGAATAATCCAAAGAAACCCAGGATTACCAGAACAAGAATTCCAATAGTAACGAACATTGCTTTTCCGTTAACGGCTAATTTTTCTCTCAGAAATTCCATATCGGGATTGTAAACAAACGCGATAAAGAAACTCAAAATTGCGGTTACTACAATCATTCCCAAATTGTACCAAACATAATACTGAACTGTTTTACGAGTCTTTAAAATGGCACTCATTAAAGATTTTGTCGCAACTATGGTCGAAATAGTTTTGTAATTTTTGTAGAAAATAAAAACAAAGATTAAAACAACGACGTAATTAAAGTACGTTAAAAATTCTAAAGCCATTACAATTTCGGGATGATTCATTTTACGTAAAACATCATCCGTATTAATAAATAAGTTGGAAAAAGTCCAGAATGAAATTTCCAGTATGCTGATAATCAAAATCCATTTGACAATAGAGGATGACTTTTGGTGAATCATTTTATAGATTTCCATTTCAGAAATTTGCTGAAAAGAATCGGAGTTCTTTTTCCAGTCTTTTTTTAATAAATCCAGTTCTTTCATAATAATTTTTAAGGATTTAGTATTTTTTTAAGTTTCCCTTTAATTCGATTCATTTTCACGCGCGCATTCACTTCACTGATTCCTAAAGTCTCAGCTATTTCCTGATAATCTTTGTCTTCTAAATACATAAAAACTAATGCTTTTTCGATGTCATTGAGCTGATACACTGCTTTGTACATCAATTTTATCTGTTCTTCCTCTTCGTAATTGTAATCCACATCTTTTACAAAATGCTGGTGGTTTTCATAATCTACGGTAGAAATGGTTCTTTTGGTTTTGCGGTATAAGGTAATTGCCGTGTTTAAGGCCACACGATACGTCCAGGTAGAAAATTTGCTATCACCTCTAAATTTAGGATACGCTTTCCAGAGCTGAATGGTAATTTCCTGAAACAAGTCTTTATGAGCATCTTCGCCGGCAGTATATAATCTACAAATCTTGTGGATTATATTCTGATTTGCCTGCAATTGCGCAACAAATGACTGTTCTAGATTTTCGCTCATAAAGTGTTAGTAGTTGTGAAATCATTTTTGTTACAGTTTTAGACTTATTTTTCTGCAACGAATTCCTAAATTTTCATTCGATAATAATTCGCGTTCTAATTTCTATAAATCTTTATCGTTGTAATAATTAATCATGAGATCAATAAATTTGCTATAACTATCCATTCCGTCTTTTTGATTGTTGGTTTTTAGGAAATTATCATAAAGGAAATGAAAACCTTCATCAATAAAAGTATCGTATCTTTTATAAAAATCATCGCTTTCCTGATAATTTTTTAAAATCCCGGTGTTCACTTCTTTTTTTAATTGCTGAAAGAGTTTTTCATTTTTATATCTTAAAATTCCTAAACAATAACGTAACATGAAACTGTAACCGGAATATTGATAATACAAATTGTTATTTTTAACAGAAGCCAAAACTCCAATAAAATTACATTCACTTTCGCTTGCAAAACCAATTTGATGCGCCATTTCATGAGCGGTTGTCATGGGAAAAGTATACATAGGAAGCAAATAGTTGACCTGTGCTTCATTGGTAAAAGGATTTAAATAGCCGCCAAACCCCATGTAAGTCAACGGAATGCTGAAAAGTGATTTTTTTACGCTAAGAGTTTCATATTTAAAATAAGAATGCTCTTGGGCTAAATTATCATAACCATTTTGAATCTGGCTGAAAGATTCTTCTTTAGAATAGGGAAAAACTACTTTTGAAGCCTTGTTTTTTGTGATTTGAAAGTGAACTTCATTAGTCTTCTTAATTAATTTTTGAGTAAAAGCTAAAAGGTCTGCATCTGTGTATTCTCTCTTAATTTCCATCTTTTCAAAAAGAGGTTTCCTGTAGTAATTGAAAGCCCAGAGTAAATGAAAGAAAAAATAGAAAACAGAAACCTTTCCTAAAATTTTTAAAAGATGATCTTTCCACTCCTTTTGCCATGTTTTTCTAATCTTCCAAAACCAGCTTATTATAGAAATCATTAGTAATGCATAGATAACATCACCAACAGAAAACGGAATTTTGCCTAACAGTGTTCTCGAAAAGTGAGAAATTCTTATATATAAATTGTTGCTGTAAAAGCCCTCAACATAGGCGGGAAAATGAGGAAGGATTTTTAAAAAGATGATTTGAATTAAGAGAAATATGGGGAGAATATATTTTTTTTTCACGGGTTTACTTTTTTATAAAAATAATAATTAAATAGTACTTTGCTTTATTTTTTATAAATTTGTTGTACTATAAATTAGGAAAAAATGACACAAATCACGTTAAATATTCCAGATGAAGAATTGACTTTCTTTATGAAATTGATTGAAAAATTTAATTATGAAACCATAATTACTGATTTTTCATTATCTGAAGAAATGAAAAATGTATTAGACCTAAGAAGGGCAACTTCAAAACAGGAAGATTTTATTCCGTGGAATGAAGCAAGGAAAAAACTTGTTCTTAGAAAGAAAAAATGAATTTTGAAGTAGTTATCGAGCCGAGGGCAATATTGGATATACAGGATGCGATTAATTACTATGAAGCGAAACAGACTGATTTGGGAGAATATTTCTACAATCAGTTAAATGAACATATAGAGTTATTAGAAAAAAATCCCTTCTTTCAAATTAGATATAAAGATTATCACGGTTTACCAATTAAAAAATTCCCATTTATAATATTTTATTTTATTGATGAGAGTTTAAAAGTAGTAAATATTTTATCTGTGTTTAATACGTCAATGAGTCCGTCAAAATACCCTAAATAAATCAAACAAAAATATAATGAGTCAGGAAATAAGAAATCTGGAACCAAAAGCGCTTTGGAATAAATTTGCAGATTTAAATGAAGTTCCGCGTCCGTCTAAAAAAGAAGAACGCGTTATTGAATTTATGAAAAACTTCGGAAACAGCTTAGGATTAGAAACCTTTGAAGATGAAATCAGAAATGTCATCATCAGAAAACCGGCTACTCCGGGAATGGAAAACCGCAAACCAATTGTAATGCAGGGGCATCTTGACATGGTACACCAAAAAAATGCTGATACGGTTTTTGACTTCGATACACAAGGAATCGACATGTATGTTGACGGGGACTGGGTTCGCGCACGTGGCACAACACTTGGTGCAGATAATGGGTTAGGAGTTGCAACAATTATGGCGGTTTTAGAAAGCAAAGACATCCCGCATCCCGCAATTGAAGCTTTGTTTACAATTGATGAAGAAACAGGAATGACCGGAGCTTTAAACTTAAAAGGCGGCATTCTTCAAGGTCAGATTCTGTTGAATTTAGATACTGAAGAAGATGACGAAATAGATATTGGATGCGCCGGTGGAATTGATGTTACTGCAACACGAAACTATAACCAGGAAGAAGTTCCTGAAGGCTCGGTTGGCTACACTATTACGGTTAAAGGATTAAATGGGGGACATTCCGGAATGGATATTCATAAAGGTTTAGGAAATGCCAACAAGATTATGAATCGCCTTCTTTTTGACGGATTTGAAAATTTTGGTTTGCAGGTGGCCGAGATCAATGGAGGAAGTTTAAGAAACGCAATTCCGAGAGAAAGTGTGGCTAAAATAATTATTTCTGAAATGTTTGACGAAGCATATCTTTTTGATATGCAGGAAATCATTAACGATATTAAAGCCGAGTTTAAAACTACAGAACCTAATCTGACTATAGAGATTGTAAAATCTGATCTTCCGGAAAGTGTTATGGATTTAGGAGTGCAGGAAGGAATTATCCGTGCTGTTTATGCTGCTCATAATGGAGTTTACAGGATGAGTGCGGACATGGCAGATTTGGTTGAAACTTCTAATAATATTGCCAGAGTAATTGTGAAAGATGGTGAAATTCTAATTGGTTGTTTAACGCGTTCTTCTGTAGAATCTTCGAAATTTGATTTGGCCAATTCGTTACGTTCTGCGTTCGAATTAGTAGGTTGTGAAGTAGAATTATCTGGTTCATATCCGGGATGGACGCCAAACGTTAATTCTGAAATACTGGAAGTTTTAAAAGAAATTTACGAAAAACAAAACGGTGAACAGCCAAAAGTTGTGGCTTGTCACGCTGGCTTAGAATGCGGTATTTTAGGTACAAACTACCCGGAAATGGATATGATATCATTTGGACCAACGATTCACGGAGCGCATTCTCCTGATGAAAGAGCCAGTATATCATCTGCTCAGAAATACTGGAAATTCGTTTTAGAAATTCTTTCCAATATACCAGTTAAATAAAATAGCTTTCAGTGTTCGGTTTTTAGTTCAGTAATCTGTGTACTAAATACCGAACACTGATAACTTTTAATCTCTTTTAGGAGAATTTTTCTTGTCTCTCTTTTCTTCTTTCTTTTCCTTAGCCGTTTTTAACGGTTCTTTTTTTGCTGTTTTCTTAGCATCCTGACCTTTTGACATATCTTTTGATTTTAGTTATTTTCAATTGTAGTTATATGAAACCTTTATATAGCAAACAAAAAAATCCCCAGTTATGAAAACTGAGGATTTAGTATATTCTGAATTAATTTCTTTTTAAAACTTTATATTGCTCATAACAGGCACTTATCGCATCCATAATCTGCAAATCGTTTGCTGTTTGGATAAAGGAATCCGAGTAATTGCATCTGTGCATGATTTCAGGAATTTCATCTTTGCTGATTCCTAATAAAACTGCAACGGTTTCGCGATCGTATTTTGATTCCAGAAGATTTCTAACGGTATCGTCTTTCTTCATTTCTTTTAATTTCTTAAGTTCCCTTGCGTTTTTACCAAAGAAACCATAC
Source organism: Flavobacterium olei (assembly GCF_039749035.1). NCBI lineage: Bacteria > Pseudomonadati > Bacteroidota > Flavobacteriia > Flavobacteriales > Flavobacteriaceae > Flavobacterium > Flavobacterium olei. The sequence continues at coordinate 54,462 of NZ_JBDKWC010000007.1, read as the reverse complement.
AAAACATCTGCAGGATTAAAAATAGATCCGAGAACTTTTCCAAAGGCATTTGGAGCGTACTCTCCGGCTTCGTAACCTTGTGTAAGACCAGAAATGCTATAACGATAATTTTCTTTTGTAGGAATTAATTTGGAGTCGATTTCAAGGTATCCTGTTAAACTAAAAGGAGCGATAACCACTTCTTCTAAAGCGATAGCTTTTTCGGTAAGCTGAATTCTGGTGACTTTGTTTTTAATCCAGTCATTGGTCACTCTGATTCGTAAGGATTGAAATCCTAAGATCGAAAAGTGCAGCGTGTCATTGACCTGTACGTCGATTTCGAAATATCCTTTTTCATCAGATTTTGCGCCCCGAACCTTGTTAGTATTGATGATGTTTACACCAGAAAGAGGTTGTTTACTATCATCATTAATTACATAACCGGAAACTCTTTGGGGAACTGTTGGCTGTGTTTCCTGTGCGAAACCAAAATTAGCCAGAAGTGTAAAAAAGAAAACTGCGAAATATTTCATATCCTGATTTAAAGCACTAAAAGTAGTAAATCGGGATTAAATATCTCGCAGTCTTAGAATTTAATTATAAGAAAATTAACAAAGAGAATTAATCTCTTCTTGTTCTTCTTGGTCTTGAGCTGTCGCCAAAGTTTTCTGAGCGTCTTGGAGCTCTTTCAGAGCTTCCTTCGCTTCTTGGAGCAGAGCTTCGGAAACCACCTTCTCTTTTTGGAGCAGATGAATTTCTGTCGCTTCTAAATCCGCCTTCGCGTGATCCGCCTTCTCTTGATCCGGAGTTTCTGTCTCTTCTAAATCCGCCTTCGCGTCTTGGAGCAAAGCTTCCTTCTCTTCTTGGTCCGGAACTTCTTCCGCCGCCACCACGATTATTATGGTCACGTCTTCCGCCTCCGTCATTTTTCGAGATCTCCACATTAATACGACGACCTTCTAACTGAACATTGTTTAAAACATCCATTACTTTGTCTGTAAATTGTGGATCTGTATTAAAGAAAGAGAAACCTTCTTTTACATCTACTTTAAAGATATCATCACGACCTAAATCCAATGTTTCTTTTAAGTAATCTTTTAATGACATCCAATCGAAATTGTCTCTGGACCCGATATTCACAAAATAACGAACTGCTCCGTTATTATTGAATTCTCTTCCTTCAGATTCTCCTCTTTCTCTTCTTTCTCCTGAAGACTGAGTTGAAATATCTCTGTTCTTTTTGTAGTAATTGATAAAACGGTTAAATTCAACTGAAACCATTTTCTTAATCAGTTCCTCTTTAGATAAATCTTCAAGAACATTGTTGATTGCTGGTAAATAGTTGTCAATTTCGTGATCAACCTCAGTATCTTTAATTTTTGTTGCTAAGTGCAATAACTGAATTTCGCAGATTTCGATTCCGGATGGAATTGCTTTTTCTTCAAATTTCTGTTTGATAATTCTTTCGATAGACGAAATTTTACGCAATTCACTTTTAGTAACAATTACGATAGAAGTTCCCAATCTTCCAGCTCTACCGGTACGGCCAGAACGGTGATTGTACGTTTCGATTTCATCAGGTAACTGGTAATTTACTACGTGAGTAATGTTGTCAACGTCAATTCCACGTGCTGCAACGTCTGTCGCAACAAGCATCTGAATTTGTCTTCCACGGAAAGATTTCATTACACCATCACGTTGTGCCTGAGATAAATCTCCGTGCAACGCCGCAGCGCTATATCCATCTTCAATTAATTTTTCGGCTACAGCCTGAGTATCACGTTTTGTTCTACAGAAAACTACCGAAAAAATATCCGGATTAGCATCTGCAATACGTTTCAAAGCTTCGTAACGGTCACGTGCGTTAACTAAATAAAATTCGTGAGAAACTGTTGCAGAACCAGAATTTTTGGTACCTACTGTAATCTCAACCGGATCGCTCATGAATTGTTTTGCAATTCTGGCAACCTCTTGTGGCATAGTTGCAGAGAACAACCATGTACTTTTTTGATCTGGAGTATCTGATAAGATCGATACAATGTCTTCATAGAATCCCATGTTCAACATTTCATCAGCCTCATCAAGAATACAGTAATCTATATTTTTAATGTTAACCAAACCTCTGTTGATCATGTCCTGCATTCTTCCCGGAGTTGCCACAATAATTTGTGCTCCTCTTTTAATCTCTCTGGCTTGCTCTGTAATACTAGCCCCGCCGTAAACTGCTACCACATTAATACCTTTTTCGTATTTTGAGTAGTTTTTAAGTTCGTTGGTAATCTGTAAACAAAGTTCTCGTGTTGGCGATAAAACTAATGCTTGTGTGTTTCTATTGTCAGCATCAATTTTTTGAATTAGCGGAAAACCGAAAGCTGCCGTTTTCCCTGTCCCTGTCTGAGCCAACGCAACCATATCTGTGTCTTTTTCCAATAATAGGGGAATCGCCTTTTCCTGTACCTCTGACGGATTTTCAAATCCTAGATCTAAAATCGCCTTCAGTAACGATTCATTCAATCCTAATTGTTCAAATTTATTCATATATGTATTTAAAATAGGGTGCAAAATTACTGTTAATAATTCAGAAAAACTAATGCAATTTCAATAATTATGTATTTGTTAAGATTTGATTATCAAAAAGTTACATATTTATTAAAATCCTTTTTTCTTCAAATTGAATAAAAATGCGCCAAAACACGTCTTTAAATGTAAAATTTGAACTCTAAAATGTTGTATTTGAAACAATTATTTTATGGTGTTCAGATAATCAATTAGTTGCTGCACAGCTTTTCCGCGGTGACCAATCTGATTTTTGGTTGCTAAAGGCAATTCTGCAAAGGTCTCAGCGAAATTTTCAGGCTTAAATATAGGATCATAACCAAAGCCATTGGTTCCCATTTTATTCTTTGTAATGGATCCTTTTGCAATTCCTGTAAACAACTGCTGTTTTCCATTTAGATTTAAAGCTATAACGGTCTTGAACTGGGCGCTGCGACTTTCCTGATTTTTAAGCTCGTCCAAAAGCTTATTCATATTATCGTCTGCGTTTTTTTGTTCGCCCGCATATCTGGCCGAATAAACTCCGGGTTCTCCGTTCAATGCATTTACTTCCAAGCCAGTATCGTCTGCAAAGCAATCGTAACCATATTTTGTCGTCACATAATCAGCTTTTAAAACTGCATTTCCTTCAATTGTATCTGCAGTTTCCGGAATATCTTCGATACAATTAATGTCTTCCAGACTTAATATCTGAATGTTTTCCGGAAGCATACTTTGAATTTCTGCTATTTTATTTTTGTTATTGGATGCAAAAACGAGTTTCATAAATTGTATCTTTAAAGGTCTTTGAATAGAAACACAAATTTAGAATTCTTAAATTTGATATAATACTTTAAATAGAAATAAATGCAGCTGGCTGTTCTATATAAAAAAATCAAACCTTTTGTAAAACCATACAAAAAAATGGTTATTGCAACCTTAGTACTCACATTTATAGGCTCTTTTGCGGCGCAGGTAAATGCTGTTATTTTAAAATACACCGTTGATACAATTAATAAATTGATGGTTGCACACGAACCTTTGTCAAAAGGATTTCATTTGCTTGGAATAATCAGTATTGTTTTGCTTTCTAAAGAAATTGTAAACTCGATAGTGCAGTTTGGGCAGAAATTCTACGGCGAAAAGCTTCGAATCTTCGTCACCAGAGATATTTCTCAGACCATAGTCGATAAAATTTTAAGTTACCGAATGGAATTTTATACTTCCAGCGAAAACGAAAGCGGAAAATTACAAACCAGGATCGATGCCGGAATCAGCAGCCTGACCAGACTGGTCCAGAATTTTTTTATTGATATTTTACCGCTTTTTGCCAATGCTTTTGTTGCCTTGGTAATTATGTTTTATGCCAATGTATATGTTGGTTTGGTAAGCTTGTGTATTATTCCGGTTTATTTTTACATCAGTCAGCGGCAGGCAACAAAATTGAGCGGTTTTAGAAGAAGGATGCGAAATTACCGCGAAACCAAAAATAACGGAATCATAAGTCTGATCGAATCTATAACCGTAATAAAATCGTTTGTTCGTGAGCCAACCGAAGCAGATCGCCATCAGAAAATTCAATTTGAAATGACCGAAAATCAACTTGAAACCAGAAAAACGAGTTTTATTTTCGAAAGTATTAAAAGTTTTGTAGAGCAGATTGGAGTTGTAATCATTATCATTTTGACCGCTTATTTTGTCTTAAATAATCAAATGACAATTGGCGCGATTATGTTTCATATTATGTTGTTTAGTAATGTTTCATCGCCAATTCGACAACTGCACCGCATTTATGATGAAGTAAATGACGCGCTAATTTATTCTGAAGGATTCTTTGATATTTTAGAATCGGATCATGAAATTGAAACAACAGGCAATTTTATTCCTAAAAAAATAATTGGATTAATTGAAGTGCAAAATGTCGATTTTAAATACCCTAATGGAACGCAGGCACTTTATAATGTGAGTTTCACAGTAAAACCAAACGAAACGACTGCTTTGGTGGGATTAAGCGGCGCGGGAAAAAGTACGGTTATAAATTTGCTGGATAAATTTTACTTGCCGTCATCTGGTAAGATCTTGCTGGACGGAGTTAATTTAGCGGACTATAATACAGATTTTCTTCGTAAAAATATTGGATTAGTCCTTCAGAAAAACCACATTTTTAAAGGTACAATTGCAGAAAACATTCTTTACGGAAACCCGGAAGCTTCACATCCGGAAGTTATAGAAGCAGCGAAGAAAGCTTACATTCACGAACAAGTGATTCAATTACCAAAAGGATATGATTCTGATGCACATTTGCTTTCAGGCGGACAGCAGCAGCGTATTGCAATTGCGAGATTATTTCTTAAGAATCCACCCATTATTTTCTTAGATGAACCAACAGCCAGTCTTGATGCGATTGCAACCGAACAAATAAAAAAATCTCTTGATGCGATAAAAAAAGACCGGACTGTAATCATTATTTCGCACAGTATTTCGCAAATTATTGATGCTTCAAATATTGTGGTTTTAGAAAAAGGAAGGTGTGTAGAAAAAGGAACGCACGATGAATTGTATGATAATAAAGGAGTTTATTATGAGATCTTTATGGCAATGGCTAATAGTTTGAATATTGAGAAAATTACACAGACTTTTGACTGAAGTTAATAATTATGCTTTCGATTAAAAATACAAATAGTATCCCGAAAGTATAAGCTAAAATATCAGTCCATAAAAAGCCCTGCCCCAAAACATATTTTCCGAAAAGAGTATTTCGTAAAGCGATAATCCATTCTGCCTGATACAGTTGTAAGAACTCAATACTATAACACATTAAAAGAGAAAGGATGGCAATGTAAAATGCTTTTTTCTGAATGAAAATTGTGCGGAATAAAAAATACAGCATTACGGCATACAGAAAATCACCTATCCATAACGGAATTATTGAAAACCTTCTGGAAAGTATTCCAAGTGAAATTACACCCAGAAAGGCTGAGAAATAATAGATTCGTGATTTTGTCAAAGTGATTTTTTTTGCCAACAAATCTACAATGAAATCATAAATTTCCTAAACTACTCATTTTCTTTCTTTGTCAAAGTTTTAAACTTTGACAAAGATCTCATCTTAACAAATTCTAAACTCCAAAACATTACTATTTATTGAGTGAATTTTCTTTCTTTTGTATTTTGTAATTAAATTTAAAATGGATATAAGATTAGAAAATTTGCAACCTGATTGTTTTTATCATATCTATAATCGGGGGATAAATGGCGGTAAAATATTTGAAGAAGAAAAAAATTATCTTTTTTTCATGAATAAATTTTTACAGTATTCTAAGGATGTTTGTAACTTATATGCCTACTGCCTGATGCCTAATCATTTTCATTTTGTTATTAAAATAAAATCATATAATGAATTATTGAAATGCTTCGAAGAAAAAAATCACAAATTGACTGAGTCTGGACTACATTCAATCCAAAATTTGCCTAGTAAACAGTTTAGTAAATTTTTCAGTTCATATACGCAGGCATTTAACAAACTTTACAACAGACATGGCGCTTTACTGGAATCACCATTTAAGAGAAAGAAAATTGTGTCGGAGCGATATTTGAAAAATGTAATTATATATGTACATCAAAATCCGATTGATATTCATGAAAATTTTAAATCGTATAAGTTTTCTTCATATTTAACAGTTCTATCATCACTTAAAACAAATTTAATGAGAAATGACGTTATCGAATTGTTTCAAAGCTCTGATAATTTTGTTTTTGTCATCAGATTCTGATTAATGTAGATTTATAGTACTTATAAAAGCGAAACCTTTGTCAAAGTTTCAAACTTTGATAAAGGCTGAGTGAATTTGAACTTTCATTAACAGAGTAAAAATGATTGAAATCGTACATATTTGGTAAACAAAAATACAAACTCTCTATTGCATTTACTTTATTTGCTAAATTTATCATTTCAACAAATTATCTACCCAAAAAGAAAACCACATGCATTCAAAATTTCTCAGCCTTTTTGTAATCTTATTATTCTTAGGGAATATGGGTTATGCTCAAAAAGACAATTCATTTAACATTAAGAAACAATTAGATTATTGCGTCTCACAGGCTTCTAAAACATTACAGGTAATTCCAAATGATGGCACTTCTCCGAGAACAATCCCGAATGGAAGTAAAGACTGGAAATTTGTCGGTTACAAAGACTGGACAAGTGGATTCTGGCCTGGCGAACTTTGGTTTTTATATGAAGCCACGGGCGATAAAAAATGGGAAAAGGAGGCAGACAAGTTTACTCGGTTTTTAACGCCATTATCTGTGAGCAAAGCAAATGACCATGATTTGGGTTTTCAGGTATTCAATAGTTTCGGAAACGGATATCGCCTGACCAAAAATCCCGATTATAAACAAATCATTTTAAAGACTGCAGATACTTTAGCAACACTTTTTAATCCAAAAGTGGGAACAATCCAGTCCTGGCCGCATAATAAAATGGGCGGTCATAATACGATTATCGACAATATGATGAATTTGGAGCTGTTATTTTGGGCATCTAAAAATGGAGGAAATAAAAAGCTGTACGATATCGCAGTAAAACATGCTGAAACCACTATGAAAAATCATTTCAGACCTGATAATACTTCATATCATGTTATAATTTATGATTTTGAAACCGGTAAAAAAATAAAAGGCAAAACTGCGCAGGGATATAGTGATGATAGTATGTGGGCACGTGGTCAGGCGTGGGCAATTTATGGTTTTACAATGACTTATCGGGAGACGAAAGATTCTAAATTTTTGGATTTTGCGCATAAATTAGCGCGAGTTTATCTCGATAAATTAACAACAGAAGATTTGATTCCCTATTGGGATTTTAATGCACCTAATATCCCGAATGTACCCAGAGATGCTTCGGCAGCTGCTATTGTTTCTTCTGCACTTTTAGAATTAAGTTCATATACAAAAGATAAGAATTTAAAAAATGAATATGTGTCAAAAGCTAAAAAAATGATCTCTTCGCTTTCTTCTGATTCATATCAGAGCCGGGATGTTAATTCGGCTTTTTTATTGCATTCTACCGGACATAAACCAGCGGAAAGCGAAATAGATTGTTCTATAAATTATGCAGATTATTACTATCTTGAAGCATTATTAAGACTTCAAAAATTAAAATAAAATGATATGAAAAATAAAATCGCCTTAATTGTCTTGGTGTTACTATCAACACTTTCGTTTGTAAGCTGTAAAAATACCAAACAGAAACTGCAGGAATTTGTGGTTACTTATAATAAAAACATTGCTCCGGGTTTTAGGGCAGAAAATGTAACACTTACGACAGCAAGAGGTTATATCAACGATAATAAAATCGAATTGAGATTTGAAACCGATCTGGAACCAAATGAATTGAATAAATCTGCTGCCGTGGCCTCTTTTCCTAAATTGATAAAATTAATGATAGAGAAAGATGAAATTCCAAGACAATTAATAGAAGAAGGAATTCAGTTTGATGTTTATTTTCTGGCAGATGACAATACTGTTTTAGATAAACAAGTTCTAACAGGAGAATCGCTAAAAGATTTCTTATAAAATAATTAGTTTCTCAAGTTGAATTACGAAGTTTGAATTCTTACATATTTAAAGTCTCTTTCATTAATTTAAAGAGACTTTTTTTATGATTTATGATTGTTTCTAAAATTTAATAAAAAGTCTGTTCTTACAAATTAAGATTGATTTTGTTGTAATCAATTTGTAGTCAAATGTTTGAGTTGTTGTTTTTCTATTTAAATTGTTGTTTTTATGTGGTAAATTAATTATGTTTGAGTTAAAAATTAACTATAAAACCAATAATTTATGAAAAAAATTACCCAAATCGCATTCGCGTTTACTTTTGCATTGTTTATAATAAGCTGTAAAAATACCAAGCAGAAAATTCAGGAGCACGTAAGTACTTACAACAATTCTTCTTCCATAAAAGGCAATGGTATTACCAGCACAACCGCAAAAGCTTTTCTAAATGACAATAAAATCGAAATCCGAATTGAAACCAATTTAGAAGAAAATGACGCAAACAAATTAGCCTACAAAGAATCTTTTCCGGATTTATTAAAAGAAATGATCAAAAATGATCAGATTTCATCATCTCTTGTTGCAGAAGGTGTAAAGTTTGATGTTTATTTTTTAGCCTATAATAATGCCATCCTCGCTCAGAAAGTGGTAGATCAGCAAGAAATTGCAGCCTTAGAAGGAAGTGCTTCAGAGAATAAGGAAACTGCAAAATTGTAATTAATAAGAATTAAAAAGAAGAAGCCTCTTTATGATCTAAAGAGGCTTTTTTTTGTATTACGAAAATTGAGTAACATTTTTGAGATTATCAGGAAAGTACATGTCAGATAAACTGGCAAATTCGTCTCCACGCATAAAGATATTAATATCTACATCTGCAAAACTGCTTTTTCCTGCCGCAGCCAAAAGTTCATTGGCAGAATGCAGTGTGTTTTTATGAAAATGAAATACTCTCTCCGATTTATCGGTAACCACAAGACCTTTCATTAGCATTTTATCCTGAGTCGCAACTCCGGTTGGACATTCATTATTATGACAACGCAATGCCTGGATACAGCCTAAAGAAAACATAAATCCTCTGGCACTGTTACACATATCGGCACCAAGTGCAACAGCATGTAAAATAGAATAGCCGGATATAATTTTTCCACTTCCTATAATGCGCATTTTATCTCGAATTCCTAATCGGATCAGCGTCTGATTAACAAAAATCAAAGCAGGCTCAAAAGGCATTCCGACTCCGTCTGCAAACTCAAGTGGTGCAGCTCCCGTGCCGCCTTCGGCTCCGTCAACGGTAATGAAATCAGGGTAAATGTTTTCTGTAATCATTTCCTGGCAAATTGCTTCAAATTCTGCCGTATTTCCTATACATAATTTGAAACCAATTGGTTTTCCGTTAGACAAATCACGTAATTGTTCTATAAAATGAACTAGTCCTTTCGAGTCAGAAAAAGCGCCGTGTCCGGGAGGAGAAAGAATCATAGTATGAGGCACAACACCTCTTATTTTAGCAATTTGTTCTGTGTTTTTAGCAGCCGGAAGTACACCGCCGTGACCTGGTTTTGCTCCTTGCGAAAGTTTAATTTCAATCATCTTCACATTTGGAAGATTTGCTTTTTCAGAGAATTTCTCCGGACTGAAATTTCCTTCCGCATCGCGGCACCCAAAATATCCGGTACCAATTTGCCAGGTAATGTCTCCACCTCCGGCAAGGTGAAATTCCGTTAACCCGCCTTCTCCTGTGTTCTGGTAGAAATTTCCTTTTTTAGCACCAATATTTATGGCACGGACCGCATGTTCGCTTAACGAACCAAAACTCATTGCCGAAACATTGAATAATGAAGCAGAGTAGGGCTGTTTGCAGTCTTTTCCGCCCACTAATACACGGGGCAATTCTTCGTTTACTTTTGCCGGGAATATAGAATGCTTTATTCCTTCGTACGTTTCAGTATTTAGATTTTGCTGTGTTCCAAAAGGAGTACTCGAATCAATATTTTTTGCTCTTTGGTACACCATAGAACGCTGATTTCTGGAGAAAGGTTTTCCGTCTGTCGATCTTTCAATAAAATATTGTTGAATTTCCGGCGCAATCATTTCGAACAAATATCTAAAATAACCCAAAACCGGAAAGTTTCTTAATATAGCATGCTTTTTTTGAGAAGCATTATAAGCGCCGACAATTAGCAAAATGGGTAAAATAATTACGAGTAAAAAGCCTCGTTCTGTGTAATAATAAACGGCAGCAACAATTAGAAACAATAAGAATCCGTAAATAAAGAATTTCTTTCTCATGTTTTTATAAAATTAAATAGGTAATAAATGCAATAATCAATTGAATCTTAAACGAACGTAAACGTGTTTAATTCCTTTTTTGTCTGATTCTCTTTCGTCGATTTCTAAAATATCAGTAAGAGATTTTAACATCGGTGTAAGTTTCGAATAACCATAATTTCGAGGATCAAATTCAGGTTTTTTCTTCACAATCAGGTTTCCGACATCTCCTAAAAATGCCCAGCCATCATCATCTTCAATGTCTGTGATAGTATCTTCTATAAGTTCAATGGTTTGTTTGTCTACTTTATGCAACGCTTTTTCGGTAGGTTTTTCGACCGGCTTTTTAACATCGGCCGCAACTTTAACTTTCTTTTTCTGAATGGCTCCATCCAAAACTTCGATATAAATAAACCGGTCACATGCTACAATAAAAGAATTTGGTGTTTTCTTTTCTCCGATTCCAATTACTTTCATACCCGATTCACGAAGTCTGATAGCCAATCTTGTAAAATCACTGTCACTGGAAACGATGCAAAACCCGTCCAGTTTTCCGGAATAGAGTAAATCCATGGCATCAATAATCAAAGCAGAATCAGATGAATTTTTCCCGACTGTATAACTATATTGCTGAATAGGAGTAATAGCATGTTCTAATAAAACACCTTTCCAGCCATTTGCATTTGGTTTTGTCCAATCCGCATAAATTCTTTTCGTTGTTGGTGTTCCTAACTTGGCAATTTCCTCCATCATGCCTTTTACATTACTGTAAGGTACATTATCGGCATCAATCAGAACAGCCAGTTTTAAATCTCTTGAAGTGCTTAAAGGCATTATTTTAATATTAAAAATTAAATACTCTCAAAGTTAAAATTAAAATTGGTTTTTATAAGAATCGATTGGTGAATTAGTGCTTAAATCTACATTAATTATTTTCATTATAAATAAGTTTGAATTCATAATAAATTAATTAAAGATAAATTTGTCTTTTATATAAGATCTCTATATCTTTGTAGAGAATTTAAAACGGATGTATGTTTTCAAAAGCCTGTGAATACGGAATAAGAGCCTCTATCTTTATTGCTACAAAATCTTCAAAAGGAATTAGGGTAGGTATAAAAGATGTCGCCAAAGAAATTGATTCTCCGGAGCCTTTTACTGCCAAGATTATGCAGATTTTAACCAAAAACGGAATTATTCATTCGGCAAAGGGAGTAGGTGGCGGTTTTGAAGTTTCGAATGAAGCTGTAAAATCAATAAAATTAATTCAGATTGTAGACGCTATCGACGGAAACAAAATTTACAGTGGCTGCGGAATCGGACTTAAAGAATGCTCAGAAGAACATCCTTGCCCAGTTCATCATGAGTTTAAAAAGATAAGAGGCCTTCTTTTAGAAATGCTGACCAAAACAACTTTAGAGCAATTGGCATCAGACGTAAAATCTGGAGATTTCTTTCTCAAAACATTAAATATAAACGATTAATAATAAATAAATACCTAACAAAATGAATACAAAAACCAAAATTTCGCTATTGATCCTAATGGGATTTTTAACAATAACTTCTTGTGGCAAAAAAGAAACAGCTCCAGTAGAAGAAACAACGGAAGTTTCTACAGAAGGAGAAGCTGCGCCAACAGCGGTTGCAACAGAAGAAAATGTTTTAGTGATTGAAGGAAATGACCAAATGCAGTTTAGTGTTAATGAACTGAAAGCAGTTGCAGGGAAACCAATTAAACTGACTTTAAAACATGTTGGAAAAATCCCTAAAGAAGCAATGGGACATAATCTGGTAATACTGAAAGAAGGAACCGACCAGGCAGCTTTTGCTTTAAAGGCAAATGATGCCAAAGCAACAGATTATATTCCGGAATCTGAAAAAGCTTCCGTTATTGCACACACTAAATTATTAGGTGGCGGAGAAGAAGATACAATCGAATTTACAATTGATAAAAAGGGCTCTTATCCTTTTATCTGCTCTTTCCCTGGCCACGTGGCTATGATGAAAGGTGTATTAATTGTTGAGTAAATAATAAAGACTCCAAATAGTGAAAAAGATTTGGAGTTTTTTTAAACACTAATAAAAGATAAAAATGTCTTTTATTGATAATTTTCCCCAAGAAATGAAAAGAGAAAAAAAATTATGGATTGTTTTTGCATTGGTAATGAGTGTCTCATTTGCAGTGCTTGGTTATTATGGATATGAAATCTATCAGCAGGCGCCGCCAGTGCCTAAGGTTATAGTAACCGATTCCGGAAAAGTTGTTTTTAGTGAAAACGAAATTAAGGACGGACAAAATATCTGGCAGAGTATAGGAGGTCAGGAAGTAGGATCGATCTGGGGACACGGCGCATATGTTGCTCCCGACTGGACCGCAGATTGGCTGCACAGGGAAGCCATTTTTATACTGGATCAATTTGCGCAAAAAGACTTTGGTAAAAAGTTTAAAGAACTAGATACTGAAAAACAGGCAGCTTTAAAAATTCGTCTGCAAAGAGATGTACGAACAAATCGTTACAATGCTGATACCGGTGTTCTTACGATTTCTGAAAACCGTCTTGCTGCTATCGAAAGTTTAAGCGAATATTATAAAGGTCTTTTCACAAATGATCCAAAATTTGATACACTTAGAGAACAATATGCAATTCCGAAAAACTCTGTCAAAGACTTAGAAAGAATGCATAAAATGAATGCGTTTTTCTTTTGGGCAACCTGGGCTACGGTTACCAATCGTCCGGATGCTTCTATATCTTATACGCACAACTGGCCTTCGGATGAATTGGTTGGTAATACTGCAACGACTGAGCTTTTGGCATGGTCGGGAGTTAGTATTATTCTGCTGATTTTAAGTGTGGGAATCTTAGTTTTTTATCATGCAAAATCCGGAGAAGATGAAGAGTTTCCGCTTCCAAAAGAAGATCCGATTATCAAACAGGGCAAAACGCGCTCGATGGGCCTGGTTACCAAATACTTCTGGATTGTAAGTTTGCTGATGATCTTACAAATGGCATTCGGAATCATTACAGCGCATTATGGAGTGGAAGGAAATGGATTGTACGGAATTCCAATCGACCAGATTCTGCCTTATGCTGTAACGCGAACCTGGCACACGCAATTAGCAATTTTCTGGATTGCAACAGCATGGCTGGCAACCGGATTGTACATTGCACCGGCGGTTTCGGGAAAAGATCCTAAATTTCAGTGTTTTGGTGTTAATTTCTTATTTATCGCTTTACTGATAATTGTGCTGGGTTCTATGGCCGGACAATGGTTTGGAGTCATGCAAAAACTAAATCTGGTTCAAAATTTCTGGTTTGGGCATCAGGGTTACGAATATGTTGATTTGGGTCGTTTCTGGCAGGTTTTCCTTCTTATCGGATTGTTTTTATGGCTGGCATTAATGGTACGCCCGTTACTTCCGGTATTAAAGAAAAAAACAGAAGAAAAAAATCTAATCATTTTGTTTTTAATTTCCTGTACGGCAATCGCTATGTTCTACGGAGCAGGATTAATGTGGGGAAGACAAACCAATTTAGCAATCGCAGAATATTGGAGATGGTGGGTTGTACATCTTTGGGTTGAAGGTTTTTTTGAAGTTTTTGCAACAGTTGTGATCGCATTTTTATTTGTGCGCCTGGGATTGTTAAAAACCAAAACTGCCACGTTAAATGTACTGTTTGCTACAATTATATTCATGTCGGGCGGAATTTTAGGCACATTCCACCACTTGTATTTCTCGGGTACACCGACTGCAATTATGGCGTTGGGCGCAACCTTTAGTGCATTGGAAGTGGTGCCCTTAACCTTAATCGGATTTGAAGCTTATCAAAATTATAAAATCTCCAAATCAACCCACTGGATTGCCGATTACAAGTGGCCGATATATTTTATGATTTCTGTAGCATTTTGGAATTTCCTCGGAGCCGGAATTTTCGGATTTATCATTAATCCGCCAATCGCACTTTATTATGTACAGGGTTTAAATACAACGCCTCTGCATGGTCATACTGCATTATTCGGAGTATACGGAATGTTAGGAATTGGATTGGTTCTTTTTGTTCTGAGAAGTTTATACCGAAATGTGAGCTGGAATAATAAATTATTGAAAATTACATTCTGGTCCTTAAATATTGGCTTATTTCTAATGGCAATTTTGAGCTTGCTTCCAATTGGAGTTTGGCAGGCAATTGAAAGTATCAATCACGGAATGTGGTACGCTCGTTCATCAGAACTGATGCAGCAGCCGGCAATGATTACATTAAAATGGCTTCGTGCCATAGGAGATTCGATTTTCGGAATCGGCTTTATTACAATGGCATGGTTTGTATTTGACCTGACATTAAAAAACAAAAAATAAAACACCTTAAAATTTGATTATCATGGAAAATTTAAAAAACAAAACAATCGGATCATTTGTCGCCGACGATTTTAGAACAGCCGCCGTATTTTCTAAATATAAAATTGATTTTTGCTGTAAAGGAAACAGAACAGTTACCGAAGTCTGCGAAAAACACAATATAGATGCAGACACCTTACTGCAAAGTGTTTACGAAGTTTTACAATCTGAAAATAACGGAAGCATCGATTTTAATTCCTGGCCGCTGGATTTATTAGCAGATTATATCGAGAAAACGCACCATCGTTATGTAGAAGAGAAATCGAATGTCCTGCTTCCTTTTTTAGATAAATTATGCAAAGTACACGGAGCAAATCATCCGGAGTTGTTTAAAATAAATGAACTTTTTAAAGGTTGTGCAGAAGAATTATCGCAGCACATGAAGAAAGAAGAGCTTGTTTTGTTTCCATTTGTAAAAAGAATGGTAAAAACAAAAGAGTCAGACGGGATTTTGCAGCAGCCATCTTTTGGTACGGTTTCAAATCCGATTGCGATGATGATGCACGAACACGATAATGAAGGCGAGCGTTTTAGAGCCATTGCCGAATTAACGAATAATTATACACCGCCCGCAGATGCCTGCACGACTTACAGAGTAACTTTTGCAATGCTGAAAGAGTTTGAAGAAGATCTCCATAAGCATATCCATTTAGAAAACAACATCTTGTTTCCAAAAGCGGTTGCTTTAGAAAAAGATTTTGTTGAAGTACAATAAAGAGTAAATTTTAATAGTTGGAAAGCATCGGTAAAAGTTTCTTAGGATAATTATCGGTGCTTTTTATTTTAAAATATGCTATTTTTAGCAGCATTAGTTATACTCAAACCAATACGTAGAAAGCCATGCGCTTACAGATCAATTTTTTCTTGTGTTTAAAAGACTAACATTATGAATTCTCAAAAAAGCTGGATACTCTGCTGTTTTTTTAATTTCCTGATTGCTTGTTTATTTGGGTTATTAATGCGTTTTATGTACCTGTTTCCGATCAATTTTTTAAACTATAGCTTCCTGCTTCATGTGCATTCTCACGTTGCAATGTTGGGTTGGGTTTACTTAATTCTGTACGTTTTAATTGTGCATTTTTTTATACCGAAGGAAAAAAGGCGAAAACCAGTTTACAATCGTTTGTTTTGGTTAACAGAATTTTCTATTGTCGGAATGATGATTGCCTTTCCAATTCAGGGATATGCTCTGTTTTCAATTGTATTTTCTACCTTACATATTTTATTAAGTTATATTTTTTGCTATTTGGTTTACAAAGACAGTGTGAGGGATCAATCGCCCCCACACCGACTTATAGCAGCTTCGACAGGATTCATGATTTTGTCAACTTTCGGAGTCTGGTGCCTTGGGCCTGCAGTAAGTATGTTAGGAAAACAAAGTGCTTTTTACCAGATCGCTATACAGTTCTTTCTTCATTTTCAGTTTAACGGATGGTTTATATTGGCCGTTTTGGCTCTGTTTTTAAAGCAGTTTCAGAGTAAAATTGATGAGGTAAAATTTAAGATGTTCTATTTATTAATAATCGTTTCCGTATTGCTAACTATGGCGTTTCCAGTACGATGGTTTATTGAAAATAGTATTCTTAACTGGATAAATTCGTTAGGTGTCTTAATTCAATTAACAGCTTTTATTTATTTTTATAAAATGCTTCAGCTTCAAATTAACCATTTCAAAAGTACTCTTGATCGAGCAACAAAAATGGTGTATGCTCTCGCTGTATGCTCGTTGTTTTTAAAAATCGGAATTCAAGTATTAACGATTTTCCCAAATCTTGCTGAGGTTTCACATCAAATCAGAAATCTTGTAATCGGCTTTATACACTTAACGACTTTAGGTATTATAACCGGATTTTTATTTGGCTTTTTACTTCAGAATAAAATACTTTCGGCTCATTCCCGACAACTAAAAATTGGAGTATTTTGCTTTATTTTCGGATATATTGCTACAGAATTTTTATTGTTTATACAAGGTTTGCTTTTGTATAGTGGAGAAAAAATGATTTCCGGATATTATCAGAGTATTTTTGTTTGTAGTATATTTTTAGTTTTAGGATTGGTTCTAATTATGGCATCTCTAATAAATAAAAAACAAGAGCCAATTCAATAGTGAATCTACTCTTGTCTCTTACTAATCAACCTATTTACTCTTTATATTTTTGCTGCTTCATTATTTATAGCTTCGATAGTTTTCTGGTTATTTACACCTAAACCTTCCTGCTGAAAAATTAATTCTCCTTCCGGATTAAATACACTTATAATATTCGAATGAGAAAAATCTACCGGCGATATTTTTTTGTAATTTACAGCCAGAACTGCTGCAAATTCGCGGGTATTTTCTTCAGATGAACGGAGAAAAATCCAGGGATCCTGATTCATTTTATTTTCAATAGCAAAAGATTTTAGTCTTTTCGGAGTATCTGTTTTCGGATCAATACTTACCAGAATTAGTTTTACATTCTGCTTTGTATTTTGGCTCAGTTTCGATTCGATATCCCTCATATCGGCAACCAGTCTCGGGCAGGCAGATTTGCAGCTGGTGTAAATCATAACCATAACCAAAACGTTTCCTCTCAGGCTTTTTAATTCGATATCTTTCCCGTCCTGATTGGTCCATTTAGCAGGCAGATTGTAAACAGATAAGTCTGTGATTTCCTTTTGTGTTGCTGGTTGTGTTTCCTTTTTATCTGACTGTTTACAGCTGTAAAGCGTTATCAGAAGAGTTAAAGCAAGTATTGTTTTTTTCATTTCAGACTAATTTAAATTAGATTTTTGGTTTTACAGAAGAGGCACATCTAAAACCCAGATTTCTAGTTGAATATTGCGCTTTCAGGCTTCCGCGAAAAGCGTAACGCATAAATGCTGCATAGTCCATTAAATCTGTGGCGTTAACAGAGCCGCTTCCGCAAAAGAGATTTTTATCTGTACTCTTGTCTTTTCTGGATTCTCCTGACAGAAAAATCGAATTAAAATCAGAAGTCCATTCCCAAACCAATCCGTGCATGTCGTAAACGCCCCAATAATTCCTGAAAGTTTTACCGGTTTCATTTTCATAAGTTTTAGATTTTTCGTACCAGGATAAAATATACTCATTGAATTCTTTTTTGGTCCTTGCATCGCTTTTTTTGGTATCGGCCATCGCTACATATTCCCATTCATCCATGGTTGCCAAACGTTTTCCCTCACATTCGCAGTATTTTTTTGCCGCAAACCAAGAGACATTTGTAACTGGAGATTTTGGATTTGCATTTCCAAAATCAAAATCAGCCGGCCAATAAGCCAGATAACTTTTATCTGCGAATATTCCTTTTATCCGTGACTTTTGATACAAAGGATTTTTCCTGATAAATGCCAGAAAATCACGGTTTGTCACCGGATAAATGTCTATGTAAAATGATTTTACTGCAACCGGATTTTTAGAAACAGCCCCATAAAGAGGGACAAAAGATCCCTCTTTAATGAAAGCCATTCCCGTTTCCTGCGCTTTCACGACACTAGACGCAGAGAAAAAGAGAGTTAATATGAAAATATATTTTTTCATGCAGATGATTTGCTGTTATCTTAGCGCTTTTACCATTTCGGGAGTAATTTCTGTTTTATTATTTCCCCAATTACTATAAATATAGGTAAGTACATTTGCGATTTCATCATCAGAAAGATTTTGCGCCGGCATAATGTTGTTGTATTTTTTACCATTTACTGTAACTTCACCGGTTAATCCGTGCAGAATAGTTTTAATGGCACGTTTAGAATCTGCATTTAAATGATCGGATTTTGCCAAAGGAGGGAAGGTACCCGGAATTCCTTGTCCTTCAGATTGGTGACAGGCAAAACAAGTAGTTCCAAAAATATCCTTGCCTATTTTAACTTTCTCTGCAACAGTGCGTTTTGGGACTTCTGTTTTTGCAGTTGAGGTTCCCGGCATTTTCTGTATAGTACCGCCCTCTGGTAAATAAATACCTTCCTGAATAGTTCCTGAATAAATGTTTTTGTTTTCTTTTCCTTCCACTTTCAGCATTCCTAATGCACCTTTATTAAATGCTCTGAAAATCGAGTGATCAACCAAAATAAAAGTTCCCGGAGTTTCCACTTTAAAATCAATAATTGCTGCACCGCCGGCAGGTATTAAGGTAGTTTGGACATTTTTATTAATTGTACTTCCGCCTTCAATGTGCACGCTGTCAAATATTTCACCAATAACGTGGAAAGAAGAAACCAAATTTGGTCCGCCGTTTCCAACAAATAAACGTACCGTTTCACCAACCTTAGCTGTCAGTTCACCACCATTGGTTAGTGATCCCACTTTTCCGTTAAATACTACATAATCAGGAGTTTCTTTAACTGCCTTATTCATGTCGAATGGCTGCAGGCCTTTTGCTCCATATTCACCCTGAGTGTAAAAATCACCCTGCATAACATAATATTCCTTGTCAACAGGAGGAAGTCCGCCCTCAGGTTCAACCAAAATCAGTCCGTACATACCATTGGCAATGTGCATTCCTACCGGAGCAGTTGCACAATGGTATACATATAACCCCGGATTGATGACTTTAAAACTGAAAACTTTTTCGTGCCCTGGCGCTACAAGAGAAGAGGTTGCTCCTCCGCCGGGACCGGTTACCGCATGTAAATCAATATTATGCGGCAGTTTATTATCCGGATGATTTTTTAAATGAAATTCTACTTCATCGCCAACTCGTGTCCTGATAAAGCTTCCCGGAACAGAACCGCCAAATGTCCAGTATGTATATTTTACACCATCGGTCATTGTGCCTTCCTGCTCTTTAATTTCCATGTTTAGCTTCAGTTTCATGGCGGTTCTGTTTCCTACTGGTTTAGGAACCATTGGCGGGGCAGTAAGTTCTGCCTCCATTTCACCTTCAGTCATAACATCTGCATAATTTGCAGCTTCCTGTTTTTTGCAGCTTCCTAATAAAAGCAGCATAAAAAATGAACATGCAAGAATGTTCATCCTTGTCCAGATTTTATAATTCTTTGTCATAATTACTTGGTTTTGTTTGTGTTTAAATCTGGATCAAATATAAAAGATGATTTTATCTTTTATTATGATAAAAATCATGTTTCCAGTAACGACAAGCCGTATGTAAGTATTCCAATAAAATAAATCACAAATTAATACTGTTAAATTTTAAGTCTAATTATTTTTAAATAAAAATAAACGACACTCTGAATTTAGAATAATAATGATTATTTTTGCTCGCTGATTTAAGTTAAAAAAATTACTACACTATATTATGGTAAAAGATTTATTTGAAAGAATTCAAAACAATAAAGGACCATTAGGGAAATGGGCTTCACAAGCGGAAGGTTATTTCGTGTTTCCTAAATTAGAAGGAGAACTTGGTCCGAGAATGCAGTTTGGTGGAAAAAATATTTTGAACTGGAGTATAAATGACTATTTAGGTTTGGCGAATCACCCTGAGGTGCGTCAGGCAGATATTGACGCTGCAGCTGAGTACGGTGCAGCTTACCCAATGGGAGCACGTATGATGTCCGGTCATACCAAATACCACGAACAATTAGAAAATGAATTGGCTGCTTTTGTAATGAAAGAATCTGCTTATTTATTGAATTTTGGTTACCAGGGAATGGTTTCTACGATTGATGCTCTGGTTACTAAAAATGATATTATTGTTTACGATGTAGATGCTCACGCATGTATTATAGACGGAGTTCGTCTGCATATGGGTAAACGTTTTACCTATAAACACAATGATCTTGAAAGTATGGAGAAAAACCTGCAGCGTGCTACCAAAATGGCAACTGAAACTGGAGGCGGAATCTTATTTATTACGGAAGGTGTTTTTGGAATGCGCGGACAACAAGGGAAGTTGAAAGAAATTGTTGCTCTTAAACAAAAATACAATTTTAGATTATTAGTAGACGATGCACACGGTTTTGGTACACTTGGTAAAACAGGAGCCGGAGCAGGTGAGGAGCAGGGAGTACAGGCAGATATTGATGTTTACTTCTCTACTTTTGCAAAATCTATGGCTAATATCGGAGCGTTTATTGCTGCAGATAAAGATATTATCGATTATTTAAAATACAATTTACGTTCGCAAATGTTTGCAAAAGCGTTACCAATGATCCAGACAATCGGATCTTTAAAACGTTTAGAATTGCTTCGTAACCACCCGGAATTAAAAGACAAATTGTGGGAGAATGTAAATGCTTTACAAAACGGACTTCGTGCCAGAAATTTTGATATTGGTGATACAAATACCTGCGTAACACCAGTTTATTTAAAAGGAAGTGTTCCGGAAGCGATGGTTATGGTAAACGATTTAAGAGAAAACTATGGTATTTTCTTGTCGATTGTAATTTATCCGGTAATTCCAAAAGGAATTATTTTGTTGAGAATGATTCCGACTACGTCACATACAATGGAAGATATTGATGAAACGTTAGTCGCATTTGAAGCAATTCGTGAAAAATTGGAAAACGGTACTTATAAAGAAATTGCGAGCAGAACTAAAGTTGATTTGGACGCATAATTCTAAAATAGCATTCCCTTCAAATGGGAATTATATAAAAATCCATTCGCTTGACGAATGGATTTTTTTTTATTTTAAGTTAACTTTATTTCATAATCACAAAATAAAAATAAAGAATATGAAAAAAGTACTAACGCTAACAGCAGTTGGACTGGCTCTTCTTACTTCATGCAAAAAAGAAGTGACTACGACAGAACCAGTGCAGATTACACCAAGTTCGCCAAAAGAAGCTGAGATTGTAGAACCTTCCGGAAATCAGTGTTATAGCTTGTCTACAGATGATACTACGATTGAATTAAGTTTTAATGTAAATTCTCATCAGGAAGTAAACGGAAAATTAAGTTACAACATAAGAGGAAAAGATAAAAACGATGGAATAATAAATGGTAATATGGTCGGAGATACGCTTATTGCCGAATATGTTTTTATGTCTGAAGGAACTTCGTCTATGAGACAAGTGGTATTTCTGCAAAGAGAAGGCTTATTGATTGAAGGATACGGAGATGTTGTACAGGCAAATGATAAAGTCGTTTTTAAAGATAGAAAAAAATTAAAATTTGATCAAAAAAATACTTTAACTAAAATTGATTGTAAAGTAGATTAATAAAATGCACTCATAATAAAAAATCCATTCGTTTGGGGGCGAATGGATTTTTTTTATGTCTTTACAAAGTTCAGCTTACAGATTTTTCAAATAAGTTTTTCTCTGGCAGTGAATTTTCGGATCAAAATTCTTCCATAATAAATGGATTGCATTGTTTTCCAGTAATTCAGGAGTTCTGATGCAATTTCTAATTCCCTTAGCAGAAAATGTTTTGTAATATTCATCAAAAATAATTGCTGTTACGCCCTTATTTTGATAGTCAGGATGAACTCCGATAAGATAAAAAACGACATCTTTACTATGTTTTCTGGCTTTTAATAACTGAAGAAAACCAAATGGAAACAACTTACCTTTTATTTTTTGCAATGCCTCAGTAAAACTCGGCATTACAATGCTAAAAGCTACCAGATTATCGTCTTTGTCAACAACGAATTTGATATATTCGGGATTGATAAAACTTATATATTTCTTTTTAAAATACTCTTTCTGAACATCTGAAATCGCTACAAACGAAGCCAGCTTTTCATAGGATTCATTAAACAAATCAAACATTTTATCTACATGAGGCATAATGTCTTTTGTTTTTGTGAAAGTCAAAGATTTCAATTCGTAACGTTTTTTTATTAGGGCCTGGGCTTTCTGAAAAAATTCCGGTTTTACGTTAGAAAAAGGAAATATACTTTCGATATATTGTTTCTCTACCTGAAAGCCTAATTGTTCCAGATGGGTTACATAATAAGGATGATTGTACCAGGTAATCATGGTACCCACCTGATCGTAACCTTCGGTTAAAACACCAACCTTATCCAAATTAGAGAATCCCATCGGACCTTCTGCATGTTCTAAGTTATGTTTTCTTCCCAGTTCAAAAACCTTTTCAAGCAAAGCCTTTGTAACTTCAATATCATCAATTACATCAAACCATCCAAAGCGTACCTTTCTCTTATGCTGGTTGTTAACTTCAGACCAATTTATAATAGCAGTTATACGTCCAACGATTTTATTGTCTCTGTAAGCCAGATAAAAGTAAGCCTCAGCATTATCAAATGCAGGGTTTTTTGTCTTGTCAAAAGATTCCAGTTCATCTGAAATAATGGGCGGAACCCAATACGGACTGTCCTTATATATTGAAAAAGGAAATTTGATGTATTCTGTTAATTCTTTCTTGCTTTTGGCTTCTTTAATTGTAATCATTTAAGATTTTATTAGTTTAATTTAGCGATTTAACTAAATGATATATTTAAGAACGAAGATAGTTATCTTTAATATAACTAAAAAAAAATGCATAAAAAAAAGCCCATATGGGCTAATCTGGATTCATTATTGATCCAAAAACCTAAAAAGCCGGTTTGAATATTATAAATAGATTTTTCTACTCCCGAATTTTGAGATTGAACAGATAAAAAAACAGAAAAAATGGAATTGCATATTTTACTTTGTTCATAATTATTTGAATCTAATTCGGATGAAAAGTCAACGTTATTTATTCATATTTCGCTTTACGTTTTCTTTCTTTTTCCTGATAGTCAATGTTTGCTTCATTATCAGAGTTCTTTTTTGCTTTATCCTGAGCTTTATTTTCGATTAGTTTTTCTTTATACCATCCGTCGTAACGCCATGATACTCCGATACCTCCGTATAAAACTGACGGTGTGTTTTTAAAATTGGTACTTATAGAAGCATCGACCTGCATATTGGCAGAAAGAAGGTAAGCAGCGCCTCCGCGAACTATTGCGTCGCTGTAAAAGTCACTCTTGTATCCCTGATTTTCTATAAAACCAGACCATTTATCATTAAATCCACGCGTTAAAGTTAAGACATAGCCGTAACTCGGGTAATCTGTTCCAATATAATCAGCAATAATATTAGTTACAAAAACCCATCTTCCGCCACCAAATAAATTTTGAGTAATAAGGGAAATTTTAGGTGAGATCGCTCCATCAGGAGAAAAATAATAAGGATTATCCGCACCCACAAAATTCGCTCCGGCGAAAATAGAAACGGCAGGAATTAATTCACGCCATTTAAAACTGTGATTGGCTTTATAGCTGTAGATGTTTGCTTCTTCCTTATAATTTTTATAAGGATCGTAAATAAGGTATTTTGCACCTAAAACTGTTTGTCTGAAATTATTTTTTTTGTAATTAGTATAAGGAGTTTCGGCGTTTTCCATTTGATATTGCAAGTCAACAACAAATTCTAATTGTTCCAGAAAAGCGCCATATCGCAAAGTAAGATCTGTACCAAAGCCGCTGGCGTCGTAGTTTAATAATTCGTGTTTTTCTTTGATGCCGTAAACACCAAACTCTGCCTGAATTACAGATTTTCCAACCGCGTAAGCAGACATGGTTTCACCTGGTCGGTTAGAATTAATGACGTCGGTATATTGTGCAAAAAAGAGTTGTGGAATAAAAAAAAGTACCGGGGCAAGTAAGCTTTTAATTTTGAACATAAATTTTTTTTAAGATTAAAAAAGTGTAAACGCATTTCAAATGTACATATTTTATTATTTATTTAAGATTGATATTTTATTTTTAAGGAACGGATTTATTAATTTTGGAAAAAAATTTACAGTTATGCAAGAAGCATCATTTTCAGGTTTTATAAAAACCATCATGTGGGTTATAGCTTTTTATTACATTTTTAAATTTTTAGCTAAAATCTTTTTGCCGATATTGGTCAAAAAAGCGGTTGAAAATGCCAGCGAAAATTTTCAAAGGCAACAACAATACGGTCAATATAATCAGCGTAATAATTCTCAGAATTCCGGTACTAATAAAGATGAAATCATTATTGATACTGCGAATGCAAAAAAACCACGCGAAACCAAAAAAGTTGGTGATTATGTGGATTACGAAGAAATAGATTAGATTTGTGTCCTGAAAATTTAGGATTCTTTTTAACCCAAACCAGCCAAAATTGAAAATAGTAAATAAGTTCTATCCGCATGCCCTTGTCGTTCTGGGCTTTATCCTTATATCGTTAATTTATTTTTATCCGGTATTACAAGGAAAACAAATCTTCCAGTCTGATATTGCCCAATATACCGGAATGGCAAAAGAGCAAAATGATTTTAGAGCGGTTGAAAATGCAGAACCTTATTGGACAAATTCTGCTTTTGGAGGTATGCCGACTTATCAGCTTGGGGCTAATTATCCAAATGATTTTGTAGGTAAAGTAGATGATGTTTTACGTTTTCTTCCAAGACCTGCAGATTACTTATTTCTATATTTCTTAGGTTTTTACGGTTTGTTACTGGTTCTAAAAACCGATCCGCTAAAAGCTTTTATCGGAGCCATTGCATTTGGTTTTTCTACCTATTTAATTATTATTTTGGGAGTTGGTCATAATGCAAAAGCGCATGCTATCGCTTATATGCCGTTGGTTATTGCCGGATTTATACTCACTTTTCAGAAAAAATATGTCTGGGGAGGATTACTTACCATGTTTGCGGTTGCGTTAGAAATTAACGCCAACCACTTCCAGATGACCTATTATTTATTGATTTTCTTATTGATACTTTCAGGTTATTTTGCTTTCAATTTTATAAAAGAAAAAGATTTCAGGGGACTTTTAATTTCTTCTGCAGTTTTAGTCGTGGCAGGAATTTTTGCTATTGGATCTAATGCAGGAAATTTACTGGCAACCAGTGAATATGCCAAATATAGCATCAGAGATAAAAGTGAATTGACTTTTAACCCTGACGGATCTAAAAATGAGACGACTGCAGCAATGACTACAGATTATATTACAGAATATAGTTATGGTATTGCAGAAAGTTTAAATTTAATTGCTCCAAGAATATTTGGTGGTTCAAGCCATGAAAATGTTGGAACAGACAGTCATATGTATGAATTTATGCTTGGAAAAGGAGTTCCGGCTTCTCAGGCTGAAGATTTTGTTTCAGGAATGCCAACGTACTGGGGAGACCAGCCAATTGTTTCTGCGCCCGCCTATATTGGTGCTGTTGTTTTCTTTTTGGCCGTTTTAGCATTATTTATAGATGAAAGAAAAATAAAATATGTTTTCCTTGCCGGCGCACTTTTTACTTTGGTGCTTTCCTGGGGGAAAAACTTCTCGTTGTTGACTGACTTTTTCATAGAATATGTCCCGATGTATGATAAGTTTAGGGCAGTATCTTCGATTCAGGTCATATTAGAATTATGTTTTCCTGTTCTTGCCGTTATGGGATTACAATCGTTTTTTAAAGCGAAAGACGAGCCAAAATTGCAGCAAAAAGCGTTGGTTCAGACTGGAGTTTTTGGTTTGGGATTAATGGCAATATTACTAATTGCAAAAGGCTTTTTTCATTTTACAGGTGTAAGCGATCAATATTTCATGGAAAGTTATGGGCCGGAGTTTGTTGACGCATTGAAAGAAGACAGAATGACGATGTATTATGCAGATTTATTGCGTACCGGATTTTTAATCGTACTTACTTTTGGGATTCTCTGGATGTTTATTAAAAAGAGATTTTCGCAAAGTACAACATTGATCATTGTGGGTATCGTTATGATTTTTGACTTGTTTTTTGTCGATAAGAAATATGTTTCAGCAAAGGATTTTGTAAGTCCGGTGCAGATTGCGGCGCCTTTTCAGGAAACGCAGGCCGATTCTCAGATTTTAAAAGATACTTCAATTTACCGTGTTTTTGATCTTCAGGGACAATTGCAGGGAAGATCTTCTTATTTCCATAAAACAATTGGTGGTTACAGTGCTGTAAGACCAAGAAGAATGCAGCAATTATACGATTATCAAATCGCTAAAAATAATTTGGAAGTGCTTAATATGTTAAATGTTAAGTACGTAATTCAGGTGGATAAAGAAGGAAATCAAATTCCGACACAAAATCCTGATGCGAATGGAAATGCATGGTTTGTAGAATCTGTAAAACTGGTAAACAAACCAGACGACGTGATGAAAGCGTTGAATACTTTAGATACTAAAAAAGTAGCGGTCTTTAATGTTCATGAATACGAAAGTAAATTTCAAAATGCACGTTTAAAGAAACCTTTTGATACAACAGGAACCATTAAAGTTGTGACGTATAAGCCAAATTATATTAAATACAAATCTGAAAATAAGGGCGAAGGTTTGGCCGTATTCTCTGAGATGTATTATAAAAATGGCTGGAATGCCTATATCGACGGAAAATTAACCGATCATTTTCCTGTTGATTATGTTTTAAGAGCTATGGAAATTCCTAAAGGAAAACATACAATTGAATTCAAATTTGAACCTCAGGTTATAAAAACCGGGGGAACTATCACTTTGATAAGTACAATTGGAATGCTGCTGCTGTTAGCGGGTGGAATTTATTTCGAAAAATTCTATCGCAAAGATTCACAAAGGGATAGCGGAGATACACAAAAATAATTAAAAGCTTTGCGACACTTAGCGGATACTTTGCGAATCTCTGCGGAACACTATAAATCTTAAATGGAACAAAAAAAGCTTTTAATAATTACCTATTATTTTCCGCCTGCAGGGGGACCGGGCGTGCAGCGCTGGTTGAAATTTGTAAAATATCTGCCTGAATTTAATATACAACCCATTGTTTATGTACCGGAAAATCCAACATACCCAATTATTGATGAAGGATTAGTAAGCGAAATTTCAGATAAAGTAATTGTTCTGAAAAATAAAATTTGGGAGCCTTACCAATTAGCTTCTGTTTTCTCAAAAAATAAAACTAAAAAAATCAGTTCCGGAATCTTTCCTCAAAAGAAAAAGCAGACATTTTTAGATAAAATGTTGTTGTTGATTCGCGGAAATTTATTCATTCCCGATGCTCGTGTTTTTTGGGTAAAACCATCGGTGTCTTATTTGGAAAAATACATTCAGGAAAATAATATCGATACCATTGTAACTTCGGGGCCACCGCACAGTCTGCATTTAATTGGCTTAGAACTTCAAAAGAAATTAAAGGTTAAATGGTTTGCCGATTTTCGCGATCCATGGACTACAATTGGTTATCATAAAGCATTGCGATTATCTGCTTACGCAGAAAAAAAACATAAAAAATTAGAACATAAAGTATTAAACTCTGCCGACGAAATAATTGTAACAAGTAAAACTACGAAAACAGAATTTGAGGCCATTACGAAAAAGCCAATTACCGTAATCACAAATGGTTACGATATAGAAACGGTAGAAAAACAGGTAATAGATGCTAAATTTAGTCTGGCGCATATTGGTTCTTTTTTATCAGACAGAAATCCGCCTTTCTTATGGGAAGCTTTAGTTGAACTGCTAAACGAAGTTCCAGAATTTAAAAAACATTTAGAAATTAAATTAATTGGTGCCGTTAGCCAGGAAGTTTTAGATGCGATAAAAGAACATCAATTAAATGATTATCTGAATTTGTTGGGTTACGTTTCTCACAAAGAAGCTGTTGCCCATCAGCGAAAATCTCAGGTTTTGCTTTTGATAGAGATTAATTCTGAAGATACAAAAAGTATAATTCCGGGGAAATTATTTGAATATATGGTCTCCAATCGTCCCATAATTGCCATCGGACCGCAGGGTTCAGACTTTGCCGATATCGTTACGCAGACCAATACGGGAGTATTTTTTGATTATTCTGAAAAAACGAAGTTAAAAAGTGTAATTTTGGACTTTTTTAATCAGTTTTTGGAAGGAAAATTGCAATCGCATGGAATTGGTTTACAGAAATATTCCAGAAAAAATCTAACCGGACAATTGGCACAGCTGATTAAGGGATAATAATATAAAGTCTAAATCTGAACTCTACAATCTAAAATCAACAATGGGTATTGTCTTAAACCAGTCCTTTAAAAATACTATAATAACCTATATTGGCTTTGGAATTGGAGCTATAAATACGCTTTATTTATATCCTATTTTTCTGGGTTCAACCTTTTACGGCTTAACTAATTACATTACATCCTCTGCAAATGTCATTATGCCGTTATTTGCGATTGGAATGCAGAATACGCTGGTAAAATTTTATTCCCAATACAAAACAGACGAGGAAAAATCACGCTTTTTGTCCTTTACAGTTTTGTTTCCAATGCTTTTAATAATTCCGTTATTGTTAATTGGGCTTTTCTTTTACGATGATATTTTATTCTTTTTGTCCAAAAAAAACACCATTGTCAAAAGTTATATCTGGCTTATTCCAATTATAGGTTTGAGTATGGCTTATTTTGAAATTTTTTATGCCTGGGCTCGTGTACACATGCATTCGGTTTTTGGTAATTTTATAAAAGAAGTCGGTTTAAGATTGTTTTCTCTGTTTTTACTGATCGCAGTTTATTTTGACTGGCTTACGGTAGAGGGATTTGTATATGCAACGGCGGGTTTATATTTTATAGCTTTCCTAATCACAATGTTTTATGCATTTAGTATTCAGAAGCCTCATTTTCAATTTACAAAACCTGTAAATTCCAAAGACATACTCATTTATACTTTTTATATTATTTTATCGGGAAGCGTGGCCAATTTGCTTTTAGACGGAGATAAAATGATCTTAAATCAATACATGATTATAGACAACATCGCTTTCTATTCTGTGGCAACTTACATCGCTTTGGTTATTTCTGTTCCAAGTCGTGCCATGCATCAGATTGTATATCCGATCACTGCAAAATTAATGCATGATAATAAGCATGACGAATTAAATTCTTTATATAAGAAAACCTCCATTAATCTTCAGTTTGTAGGAGGATTTGTAATGTTATGTATTTTCGTTAATATCAATCAGTTGTATGAATTGGTTCCCGATGAATACAGGGGCGGAATTCCCGTGGTATTTATGATTGGCATTTCTAAATATTTTGATTTGATTTTAGGAAATAATAATGCCATTATTTTTAATACCAAATATTATCGAATGGTGTTGTATTTAGGATTAATGTTGGTGTTTTTAACCTTTGTATTAAATATGATTTTTATTCCTAAATGGGGAATATTCGGTTCTGCATTTGCAACTTTATTATCGATTACTTTATACAGTCTGGCAAAATTACAGTTTGTGGTTAAAAAGCTTCACTTATATCCCTTTACAAGGCAAACAGTCGAATCTATTGTATTGACTTTTATCTTATTTCTACTTTTCTATTTTTGGGAATTTCCATTCTATCAGCTTATAAGTATTGCACTGAAATCTATTTTAGTGACTATTTTATATGTATATCTGAATTATAAATTTAAAATTTCTATTGATATTAATAATGTCATTGATAGTATGTTTAAAAAAATTGGATTTAAGATGTAATGTTTTTACTTTCAAAATTGCAAGTAATTTAAATAGAAACCTTTTTTGTTTTCTTTGGTAGAAGGATACTAATTATTTCTAATTGTAGCTAACAGACCTCTCTAAAATTAGAAATGCAATTATCTATCAGAGTAGTAATTATTCGCAACCGCAAATCAGCCACACTTTAAGCTTCACTTCATCAAAATATTCAGGATTCGTTTAATGCGGCAGGTATAGAAATTATGTCGCCACATTACAATGCTTTTCGCGATGGAATTGCAACAACAGTCCAGTCAGACAATAAAATTATAATTGAGAAGTAAGCGATAAAGTTTAAAAGTAGGTTAAGTATTTGAAAATTAGAGATTAATAAAACAATTTTAACACTTAAATATTTTGTAATTAATCTAATAAAAATTAACTTTATCATGAAAGTTTAGCATCCGTTTCAGGAAAATACAGATTTTTTTCTAACAAAACCCTTTAATGTAGGTATTTTTTTATATTTTAAAATTGCTTAATTTTGCAGGAAATTACGAATAAAAGTGTAATCAGAATTAAATTGTAGATTAAATTATGAAGTACGATCATCTCAGCCATGAACAAAGTATGCAGGTATTTTCTAATATGATATCAAATAAAGTTCATAATGGATTTACGCTGGAAGAAAGAAACGATGAATTGCTTTTTGCAGTTTTATCTAAGGGAGGAAAAGTGGTTAACCACAGTTTAAATTTCATGATTTTTTGTTTAACTCTCGGATTATGGTCATTTGCCTGGCTGTATCTTACTTTTGAGGCGTCAAAACAAAAAAAGGTTTTAGTAGCTATTGACGAAGATGGTCTGCCATTTGAAGATCGATGTCTGGTAGCGTAAAGAAGTAGAAGAAAAAGAAAAAGCCATAAATACAAACTAATCAATTGTATTTATGGCTTTTATAATTTTTAATAGCATCTATAATTTGTCTTTTAGATAGACGCCGGTAACAGATTCTTTTACTTTTACAATCTCTTCAGGAGTTCCTGAAGCTAATAAATGACCTCCGTTTTCTCCACCTTCAGGACCTAAGTCCAAAATCCAGTCGGCACATTTTATTAAATCCAGATTATGTTCAATCACTATTATAGAATGTCCTTTTTCGATTAACGCATCAAACGAAGCCAGCAATTTTTTAATATCATGAAAGTGCAGACCCGTTGTAGGTTCATCAAATACAAATAAAGCTTTGTCTTTTGTCGCCCCTTTTACTAAAAAAGAAGCCAGTTTTATACGTTGTGCTTCTCCTCCGGAAAGAGTAGAAGAGGATTGTCCTAACTGTACATATCCTAAACCAACATCCTGCAAAGGCTGTAGTTTCTGAGTGATTTTAGACTGTTTGTTTTTTTCAAAAAAAGCAATTGCATCATCAATTGTCATAGTCAGAATATCGTTGATGTTCTGATTGTCAAATGTAACTTCTAAAATTTCTTTCTTAAAACGTTTTCCACCGCAGGTTTCGCAAGGAAGGGAAACATCGGCCATAAAGACCATTTCTACATTAATAGAGCCTTCTCCCTTACAGGTTTCGCAACGGCCTCCGTCAACATTAAAAGAAAAATGTTTTGCCTGATATCCTCTTATTTTTGATAATTTTTCTTTAGCATATAAATCCCGAATATCATCATACGCTTTAATATACGTTACAGGATTCGATCTGGAACTTCTTCCAATCGGATTCTGATCTACATACTCAATGTGTTTAATCTGAGAAAAAGAGCCCGAGATTTCGCTAAATTGCCCAGCTTTTTCAGCAGCACTTTCCAGCTTCTTTTGCATCGCAGGAAATAATATTTTCTTAATCAGCGTACTTTTCCCACTGCCCGAAACTCCTGTTACAACAGTTAAAACATCCAGAGGAAATGTTACATTGATATTCTTTAAATTGTTTTCGCGTGCACCGATAATATCAATGTGGTTTTTGAATTTTCGTCTTTTCTTCGGAACCGAAATTTCTAAATCACCGTTTAAATATTGAGCCGTTAACGAATCTGATTTTAAAATCTCATCATAAGTGCCCTGCGCTACCAGATTTCCACCAAAAGTTCCGGCTTCCGGGCCAATGTCGATAATCATATCGGCAGCTTTCATAATATCTTCATCGTGTTCTACTACAATTACAGTATTACCCAGATCACGCAGCGATAATAATACTTTGATAAGTCTTTCAGAATCTTTAGGATGCAGACCAATACTGGGTTCATCCAGAATATACATTGATCCTACTAAACTGCTCCCGAGTGAAGTTGCCAGATTAATTCGCTGTGATTCTCCTCCCGAAAGTGTTGCAGAATTTCGGTTTAAAGTAAGGTAATCCAGACCAACTTCGGTAAGAAACGATAAACGATTATTGATTTCGACCATCAGACGTTTTGCGATCTGTTGTTCGTAAACATTTAATTCTATGTTTTTAAAGAAAGTAACCAAATGTTTAATTGGAAAATCGACTAAATCGGAAACTGTTTTGCCGTTGATTTTTACATAAGAAGCTTCTTCTCGTAAACGCTTGCCTTTGCAGACATGACATTTTGTTTTTCCGCGGTAGCGTGACAACATTACACGATTTTGAATCTTATAATTTTTTTCTTCTAATTCTCTAAAGAAATCATTAAGTCCCTGAAAATATTTATTTCCGGTCCAAATTATATCTTTTTGCTCTTCAGTAAGCTGAAAGTAAGGTTTATGAATAGGGAAATCAAATTTGTAAGCATGTTTTACCAATTCATCTTTGTACCAGCTCATGCTTTCGCCGCGCCACGGGTAAACAGCACTTTCAAAAACAGATAAGGAAGTATTGGGAACAACCAGATCTGCATCGATTCCGATTATATTTCCGTAACCTTCGCAAACCGGACAAGCGCCATATGGATTATTAAAACTGAATAAATGAACATTTGGTTCGAGGAAAGTAATTCCGTCCAGTTCAAATTTATTAGAATATGAAAATCTTTTTTCTCCATTTAATTCCTGGAGATAGCAAATCCCTTTACCTTCAAAAAAAGCAGTCTGAACCGCATCTGCAAGTCGGTTGTAAAATTCCTCTTCCTCTTTTACCACAATACGGTCAATAATCAATAAAATGTCTTTATTGTCAAACTGATGTAAATCTGAAGCAGAAAAATCATCCAGACGAACCATTTCGTTATTTACCAGAATACGGGCAAATCCCTGCTGTAAAAGTATTTTTAGTTTGTCTTCTAATTGTCTTCCTTCTTCAAGATGAATAGGAGAGAGCAGCAGCCATTTGCTGTCTATGGGTAAATTTTTAACGTCTGTAATGACATCGGTAACCGTATTTTTTTTGACTTCCTGTCCGGAAACAGGCGAATATGTACGACCAATTCTGGCAAATAAAAGTTTGATGTAATCGTAAATTTCGGTCGAAGTTCCCACCGTCGAACGCGCATTGGTAGTATTTACCTTTTGCTCGATTGCAATCGCCGGCGCAATACCTTTAATGTATTCTACTTTTGGTTTGTCTAAACGTCCCAAAAACTGACGAGCGTATGAAGATAAACTTTCTACATAACGTCTCTGTCCTTCGGCATATAATGTATCAAAAGCCAGACTCGATTTTCCGGATCCAGAGAGACCTGTAATTACTACAAGTTTGTTTCTCGGTATGACCACATCTACATTTTTTAAATTATGTACTTGTGCTCCTTTTATTATAATATTTGATTTTGGGTCTATTTTAGAGAGATCAATTTGCATAAAAAAGTCAATTTTTACAAAAGTAAACAATTTTGAATTGGATTTTGTTAAGGATTTAGTTCCAAATTTTAACTATTTTATCATAAAGCGAGCACATTAAAAGTATATTTTTTGATTGTAAAATATATTTTTCAATGCTGTTTAACTTCAAAATCTGCTTCGGGAGCTTTTAAAATTCGAAATTGAAAACGGGCTAATTAAATATAAATTCGTAACTTAATTTCATATTTATTAAGTGCTGGTTTAAAATGTGCCTTGTAAGGGTTTTATTCCTGTTTCATTAATTTAATTAAGTTCACAATCATTAAATTTGCGTTTAATATTCATTAACAAAACTTTTTCTAATAATTATTAATGATTTTATTTGGTTTATAGAATTTATTTTTGTTAAATTTGGTCACAATATTAACATTGCTCACAAAAAAAGATTGCCTATATAAGAAAACTACTTTTTAGAAAAATTTACTCCAAATTTTAACACAGAAACTAAAAAAGTAGTTATTATGGCTGATCTGCATACTCCAGACGCTCTATTAGTAAAAAAATATGTTGACGGCAGTGAAGCTGCCCTGGCGACATTAATAAAAAGGCACGAATCTAAGATATATGGTTTTATATATTCTAAGATTGCTGATAGAGATATTTCAAATGATATTTTTCAGGATACTTTCATTAAAGTAATTAAAACTTTAAAAAGTAATTCTTATAACGAAGAAGGTAAATTTTTACCTTGGGTAATGCGTATTTCTCATAATCTTATTGTAGATCATTTTCGTAAAACCAAAAAAATGCCAATGTACAGGGAAACAGAAGAATTTTCTATTTTCTCTGTCATGTCAGACGATTCGTTGACAATCGAAGGTAAAATGATTGTTGATCAGGTAGAACTTGACTTAAAAAAGTTAATAGAAGAACTTCCGGACGATCAAAAAGAAGTCCTTGTTATGCGTATGTATCAGGATATGAGTTTTAAAGAAATCTCAGAAATAACAGGCGTTAGCATTAATACCGCATTAGGAAGAATGCGTTATGCATTAATGAATTTGAGAAAAATAATTGATAAACATCAAATTATTTTAACCAACTAATACTATTTTGATAATAAGCCCGTTATACTCTAATAAATCATTTTGAACAGTATGGGGAAAATTTACTCAAAAAAAGCATTAGCTTCCAAAAATCTTAATCCAAAAAAAGAAGTTGTTTCTTTCTTGTTGAATTATTCGAGAGCCTTAACAGTTGTTAAGATTGAGGATAAAAACTTTGAGATTATAGCTAACTAAACAGCCCGCTTCCTACGGTCGGATGTTTATAAAAATAAAACCAAATGGTCGTTTTGGTTGAAAGCTCACTTTTTGTATGAATATACAAGTAGTGAGTTTTTTTATTGTAAAATTATTCTTCGCTTACATTTCGAGTCACAAATTTTCATTTTTTTTGAACCTTAAAAATTTTTATAAGTTTTTTAGGTCACTTTTCGGATCTTTTGTTAAAATTTAATATTTTGATTCGATTTTATATGTTTATATAGTTTTTAATTTTATTTTAGTTAAAAAGTAATTTTTTATTCATTAAAATTGCTTTTATAAAGAGAATTAAATAGTTAACCAAAAATCAAATTGTTTATGAAGAAAATCTACCCTGCTTTAATTTGTTAAGTTTGGTGCTCATCTGATTACGGGCAATATTTTTACCAGAAAATATCCTGCTCACCAATAGTAATGAAATAAAAAAGTATTTTGATACTGTAATTCAGAAAAACCAAAAATCATTTAATCCAACCAAACTTAACCGAAAAATGAAAGAGAACATTAGAATGCTATCATGTTTATTTATGATTAGTATGGGTGCATTTGCCCAAAAAGAACAAATTAAAGAAGCGCAGTCTTTGTATGATAAAGGAAAAAGCCAGGAATCTTTAGCCGTTTTAAAAAAAGCAGAATATCTTATCCTTAATGCTGCAGACGAGGACAAATCAGATTATTATTATTTAAAAGGAAATGTCTATAAAGATCTGGCAACAAAAGATATAGATGCAGTTAACAATTTCACTTTGGCCTCTCAGGCTTATCAGGATGTGTTCTTGTACGAGAACGAATCTGGAAAATACAAATATACCGTAAAAGCAAATATGGCTTTAAAAGATATGAAAGGCAGCCTTGTAAACGGGGCAATGGCCGATTTTAAAGCCGGAAGATTTAAAGAAAGCGCAGAGAAAAGCTATAAAGTATATCTGTTTGATAAAAAAGATACGCTTAATCTTTACAATGCAGCTTCTTCATCTATCAATGCCAAAGATTATAATTCGGCAGTGACTTATTATGAACTTCTGAAAAAAATTAATTATTCAGGAAAAGGAGTTTTGTATTTCGCTTCAAATAAAAAAACAAAAGAAGAAGATACTTTTGTTTCTCCTAAAGCAAGAGAATCCGCTATTCAGCAGGGACTTTATGATAAACCAAGAACAGAATCAGTGCCTTCTAAGAGAATCGAAGTTAATAATAATCTGGCTTACGCATATATGGAGAGAAAAGAATATGCAAAAGCAGAAACGGCGTATAATTATGTTTTAGAACTTAATCCTAATTATGTGGATGCCTATATTAATCTCGCTTATTTGAAATTGCAGATGAAAAAGGATTTAGCAGATGAAATATCCACTTTGGGAACTTCACCGGCCGAAATGCAGAAATACGATAAACTAAACGCCAGAAAAGACGATGTGACAAGAAGTGCGATTCCGTATCTTCAAAAAGTACTTACTCTGGAACCTAAAAATGAGGATGCAACAAAAACATTATTAGGGGTTTACAGATCTCTGGACATGACAAACGAATACAATGCTCTAAAAGCAGGAAGATAGTTTTATTCACAAAAATAAATGAAAGGCGCAAAGATATTTGCGCCTTATTTTTTCTTACCTAAAGCCAATTTTTCCATTTCTTCGATAATAGATTTTTTCCCGATCGTCTTTGTGATAATATCCTTTTCTAAGCTCCAGCCTCGCGCCGGCGAATATTCACGGCCGTACCAGATAATTTGCAGATGAAGATCGTTCCATGTTTCTTTTGGAAACAATCTCTTGGCATCTTTTTCTGTCTGTGTCACATTTTTTCCATTAGATAAATTCCATCTGTACATTAATCTGTGAATGTGCGTATCCACAGGAAAAGCAGGAACTCCAAAAGCCTGAGACATTACAACACTTGCCGTTTTGTGCCCAACAGCCGGTAAAGATTCAAGAGCTTCAAAACTCTGCGGAACTTCTCCGTTATACTTTTCAATTAAAATTTCAGATAAACCATGAATTCCCTTCGATTTCATCGGAGACAAACCACACGGACGAATAATTTCCTTAATTTCTTCCACAGACATTTTAACCATATCATACGGATTATCTGCCCTTGCAAACAATAAAGGAGTAATCTGGTTCACGCGCACATCGGTACATTGAGCAGACAATAAAACCGCAATTAAAAGCGTATAAGGATCCTTATGATCAAGCGGAACAGGTATTGTGGGATAAAGTTCTTTTAAAGTATCTATAACAAATTGAACGCGGGCTTCTTTATTCATTTCCGTAAATTTATCGATTGTAAAAATACTATAATTTTAATGATGTGCCTAATCCAGCTTTCCGTTTCAACTCCTCATTATAGTAGTAACATTTTTAAGTATTTAAAAGAGCTTCTCCCGAAGCGTCGGGACTCGCTTTTTAAATACAAAAAATGTAAACTACCATAATTCCGGGGTTTTCCCTTCAATCTGGGGCAAAAAGAAAACTCAGGTTATGCCGTTTGCAGAAGAAATAGTAAATTTGAAAGAATTCTGAAATCCGTAACAGGAAAAATATTTTGTGAAGGATTTTCAGGATCTAAAACAGAAATCTAAAATACTATATGACAACATTAAAAGCAGGCGATAAAGCGCCCGATTTTTCAGGCACAGATCAGGACGGGAAAACACATAAACTGGCAGATTACTCAGGTAAAAAATTAGTAGTTTTCTTTTATCCAAAAGCGAGTACGCCCGGTTGTACTGCCGAAGCGTGTGATTTAAGAGATAATTTTCATCGCTTTCAGGCAAATAATTATCAGCTTTTAGGAGTTAGCGCCGATACTCAGAAAGCACAGATAAAATTCAAAGAAAAATACGAATTACCATTTCCTTTACTTGCAGACGAAGACAAATCGGTTATCAATGCATTTGGAGTTTGGGGACCAAAGAAATTCATGGGCCGCGAGTTCGACGGAATTCACAGAACTACTTTCGTAATCGACGAAAAAGGAATTATAGAGGAAGTTATTGAAAAAGTAAAAACAAAAGAACACGCTTCGCAGATTTTGAAGTAGATTTTTATTTAGGGTTTTGTTTGTTTCAGGGTTTTTATTTGTTTCAGGGTTTTGTTTGTTTCAGGTTTTATTTGTTTCAAGTTTCAGGTTTGTCATTTGACGGTAATTTTACCTCAACATAAACTACGAATTACTCAAAGTCAGTACTGTTTTACAAAGTTTTACAGTCAGAGAATAACAAAGTCCGCAAAGCTTTATGGATTTAGCTTTGCGGACTTTATGATATACTATTTATATTTAAAAAAAACTTAGCGCGCTTAGACGTGAAAAATATATTTTCAGTCTACGCTAATTCCTATTTCAATAACTTAAACCTGAAACAAAGAAAACCTGAAACAAAAAAATTATGTATTTTGTTCTAATTCTTTCTGCGGATGATATCCAAAAAGATGATGTTCTTTTATAATTTCCGGAATTCCCGGCGGAAGCATTGGTTCCCAGCCCGGTTTTCCCTGATTGATCATTTTTAAGATCTCTCTGGAGAAAACTTCCAGAATATTAGGGTCGTAATCTTCAATGTCGACTACTTTACCATTAAATTTAAAGAACTTATACAGCTCTTTCATTCTAGGATGTACTTTTAAATTGTTTGAATCCATTAAAATGCCATTTTCATCAAGCATCGGATACAGGAAGACTTTCATGTCACGATAGAATAATTTCCCGAACGCTTCCAGGATTCCGCCGCTTAAATGACGATAGTATTTCTCATCAAAAATATCAACAAGATTATTGACACCCATCGCAAGTCCCATGCGGGCTTTTGTATAATTGGCAAAATATTCCACCACTTTATAGTACTCCTGAAAATTAGAAATCATTACCGTCTGACCCAGTGAGCAAAGCAATTCGGCTCTATCCATAAAGTCACGCTCATCAATTTCCCCATCCGAGCGTAAGTTAGAAAGTGTAATTTCAAAAATAACAAGCGTATTGCTTTTTTCAACTTTATTTTCTTCAAGAAACATTTTTAACGACTTCTCATACATGTCCATGTTTACTTTCGTAACCGGACGAAAACTTCCTCTTAATGCTAAAAGGTTCTTTTTGTATAAAATAGCGGCTGGCAGAATGTTTTTTCCTTCCGGATTAAACATTACGGCATCTGTCATACCGTTTTTAACCAGCTGTAAACTCATCAGACGATTGTCGACATCGGCAAAACGAGGTCCCGAAAAGTTGATGGTGTCAATTTCTAACTGGTCTTTATCTAAGTGATCGTATAAGTAGCGAAGTAATCGTTTTGGGTCGTTGTATTTGTAAAAAGCACCGTAAATTAAGTTAACTCCTAAAATTCCCAGTGTTTCCTGTTGTAGTCTGGCGTCTGTTTCTTTAAAACGAATGTGAAGGATAATTTCGTTATAAGCTTCGTCCGGTTCAATTTGGTATCGAATTCCAACCCATCCGTGACCTTTAAATTGTTTGGCAAAATCTATGGTGGCAACAGTGTTGGCGTAGCTAAAAAAAAGTTTCGTAGGATGTTTCTCTCTGCTTAAACGCTCTTCGATGATCTGACCTTCATGAGTCAGCATTTTTTTTAATCTTTCTTCAGTAACATATCTTCCGTCACTTTCAACACCGTAAACGGCATCACTAAAATCTTTATCATAGGCAGACATCGCTTTTGCAATCGTTCCCGATGAACCTCCGGATCTGAAAAAATGCCTCACAGTCTCCTGTCCAGCGCCAATTTCAGCAAACGTTCCGTAAATATTCTCGTTTAAATTAATGCGTAATGCTTTGTCTTTTATAGAAGGAATCTGTTCGATGACCTTGTCACCTTTGAGTTTTATTTCTGTACCCATTTTATTTTAAATAGATTTGTTACAAAGTTAGTAAATTAGGGTTCTAATGAAAGAGAAATAATCCTATTTTTGTAAAAAAATTAAGTTCAATTGAAGGTTTATTTTTTAGGTACAGGTACTTCTCAGGGCATTCCGATTATCGGAATCGATCATCCCGTTTGTAAAAGCACTGATGCTAAGGATAAAAGGCTCCGTGTATCCATCTGGATTACATGGAACGAGCATTCTTATGTAATCGATTGCGGTCCCGATTTCAGGCAGCAAATGCTTTCCTGTGGATGTCAGAAACTCGATGCGATTTTGTTTACGCACGAACATTCTGACCATACAGCAGGATTAGATGATATTCGCCCGTTTAATTTTAAACAGGGAGAAATTCCCGTATACGGACATCCGAGGGTTTTAGACAATCTGAGACGTCGCTTTGATTATGTTTTCGAAACCGTAAATAAATATCCAGGAGCACCAAGCGTTAAAACTATTGAGGTAGAAAATGATACTCCTTTTGCTGTCGGCGATAAAACGGCCATTCCGATAAATGCTATGCATGGAGATTTACAGGTTTTTGGATACCGAATTGATGATTTTGCCTATTTAACAGATGTAAAAACAATTGAACAATCTGAAATTGATAAACTTAAAGGTGTAAAGATTTTGGTTGTAAATGCCTTGCGTGTTGAACCTCATAACACGCACTTTAACCTTCAGGAAGCACTTGATTTTATCAAT
Organism: Flavobacterium olei; assembly: GCF_039749035.1. Lineage (NCBI taxonomy): Bacteria > Pseudomonadati > Bacteroidota > Flavobacteriia > Flavobacteriales > Flavobacteriaceae > Flavobacterium > Flavobacterium olei. The sequence continues at coordinate 13,752 of NZ_JBDKWC010000007.1, read as the reverse complement.
TTGGTAAAACCTGAAAAAGCTTATTTAACGCATATCAGTCACGTTTTAGGTTTTCATGAAGAAGTACAGAAACAACTTCCGGAAAATGTTTTTCTGGCCTACGATAATTTAGAAATTACAATTTAATTATACCACAAAATGAAAAAATCCTTAATGCTTTATCTTTTTATTCTTGCCATTTTAATGAATGTTTTTACTTACGCTTTTTATAGCGGAGAAGTAAAATTTGCGCAAAATAGATATGATAAAACAACAAAGAAATTAAGAGACAGTATTAATCTCGTAAAAAACCAATTAGCAGAAGCTGATTATTTTTCATTAGAACATAACGAAAATGCGCAGAATTACTTCGATAACAGCGCTTCTGGTGGAAAAGTAATTTTGTACGAAAAATTAATTCCGGTTGTAACCGAGAAATTATTAGACTTCAACGCAAATCCAAAAGGGAATCCTTATACAGGTCAGGATCAGATTGGTTCGACAAAATTTATTATTAACAAAGTAAAAATCCTGAATCACCGATGGATCATCGCAGATTACAGTAACGGCGAATTATGGGGAGAAGTCTTGTTAAAATATTTTGTTGATAACGATGATAATATTACTTTTGAAGTAAATCAAACCTGGTTATACCAAAAATAGGATTTTTTAATCCTATTTTTTTTGACCTCTAAATTATAGGACTATGAAAAAGATGTTTTTGTTTTTGATTATTGTAAGCGCCATGTCATGTGCTAAAAAAGTTTCTCAGGAGAATAAGACTCCAAAGGAAATAACTAACGAAAGAAAGGCCGCAGTGGGGGCAGACCAGGATTCTCACGGATGTAAAGCCTCGGCAGGTTACACTTGGTCGAAACTAAAAAAGGAATGTATCAGAATTTTTGAAGGAACAAAATTATCACATTTCGATGATGGCAAAAAATATAGCACTGTATCGTATGTGATTTTTGACGGAAATAAAGCAGAACTGTTTTTAGATACGCAGAAAGAATCAATTATTTTAGAAAGGAAATCCGAAGGCGATTCCTGGGTTAATGGCGATTGGCAGTTAAGTCCATGGAAAGGATATGTTCTGAAGAAAGCCGGAAAGATTATATATACTGGAAATTAAATTCTATATTCCAATTAAAAAGTAAAAGTGAGATGTGAAATGGTGACACCAATTTACATCTCACTTTGTGTTTGTGAAAATTTAACTCTCGCAGATTTAGCAGTTTTTTTATTGACATTTATCTTCCAGATCTGCTAAATCTGGAGATTTAATTTTTTGTATTCAATTAAAGAAATTAAACCATCTCTCTAATAAATTCAGAAGTTACAACCTGGGCAAACTCTCCATTTAAACTTGCTAAAGCAGTCTGATGGATTATTTCCGCAGAGAACTCTTCGCCATTTACTCCTTTTTTATTAAAGGTTGCCGTAGCATCAGAAACCAAATAAGTTTCATAGCCAAAGTTTCCGGCCATTCTCGTAGTTGTAGAAACACAATGATCTGTTGTTAAACCAACAATTACCAGATTTGTAATTTTAGCATTATCTAATAACTCTTTCAAATTAGTGCCGATAAAAGCGCTGTTTACATTTTTCTGTATGATAATTTCGCCTTCTAAAGGTTTTACCACATCCTGGAATTCATTTCCAGAATTCTTTTCATTTAAAATAGAATCAGGATTTGAAGAGCAATGTTGAATATGAAACACAGGAAGATTTTTTGCTCTCCAGATTTCCAATAATTCTCCTGCTTTTTGTTCTGCATTCAAATTATTTCTTTCTGTGCCCCAATAGGCAGTATCCAGAAATCCCTTTTGAATATCAATTAAGATCAATGCCGGATTATCAATTTTTATGGTGCTCATAGTTTAAATCTTAAGATGCGATAGTGAGAACGGAGTCGTTTTTATTATGAATTTAGCCAATTCTTAAAATCAAAGAAATTTTGCGGCGCAACACCGTGACCAACCGGATATTCCTTGTACACAACCAGAATATTTAATTTTTCTAAAATTGCAGGGGTTTTCCTGGCCCATTCAATTGGAATAACCTGATCCACAGTTCCGTGAGAAGCAAATATTTTTAGGTTTGTAAAATCATTATTTTCAAAACCTTCTTTAATAATTTCTTCATTAAAATAACCGCTCATCGCCACAACACGCTGAATTTTTTCAGGATAGGAAAGTGCGGTTGCATAGCTTAAAATGGATCCTTGGCTGAAACCGATTAAAGTTACTTTATTTGGATCAATCGGATAATTTGCTACTACTTCATCAATAAAAGAAGCAATTGCATCTCTGGAAGTTTTTGCCTGTTCGTTATCTGAAAATTTATTCTGATCGGCATCAAAATTTATGGCATACCACGCGTAACTTCCGTATTGTAAATCGTAGGGAGCTCTTGCAGAAATGACGTAGTAATTATCCGGAAGTTCCGAAGCGAATGAAAACAAATCCGCTTCATTACTGCCGTACCCGTGCAATAATAGCAATAACGGATTTTTCTCTAAAATTACTTTTGGTTCTCTTATTTGATATTCTAACGATAGATTCATTTTGATTGTAAATTGTAAATTAATTGGGAATTGCTCAACTTTGACGAAGTTTTTAATTTTCAGGTTGAAAATTAAAAAATTAGCCAATTTTTTTGAACCATTTTTGAAATAATGCTCCAACCAGCGGAATTGGTTTCATTTGTCCCTGGATAGCATTAAAAATACCAAAAGTCCAAAGAATCGAAATGCAGATCCACATGGGGAAAGTGATAAAAAAACTGTCAAAATTACTGATGATAGCGCCCAGCGAAATAAAAGTTAAAGATAAACCTAACGCCTGACGGATATGAAAAGAAGCAAAGCTATTTTTATTTTCAGAATTCATTGACATGGCAATTAAAACCCCAATAATTAAAATATAACTGGTAATTGCAATTGCTTTTCCTTCTTCTATTGTATTCTTCATTTGTATTATTTTGTAACAAGTTGATTCTGATTGAAAATGCCATAAACAGCACCGTGAATTTCAGTTCCTAAAAAAGCAGAATTTTTAGATTTTGAAAGAATAGCATCCTTCGTAAAAGTCGATTTTCCGTCTGTTGTAAATAAGGTGAAATTGGCTTTTGCACCTTCTTCAATTGTATTATGTTCCAAACCAAAAACGTCTCTTCCTGCAGTTAATTTAGCAACAATAGTTTCGACCGGTAAAACAGTTAGCAACGCTCCAAAAGCACTTTCTAATCCGATTGTTCCATTCTTTGCTGTATCAAATTCCATTTTTTTGAATTCAATATCAATCGGGTTATGGTCAGAAGTGATCATGTCGATCGTATGGTCTGCAATTCCGTTTAGTAAAGCCTGTCTGTCAACTTCTGTTCGTAATGGCGGAGTAACTTTAAAACGGGTATCAAAACCGTCTAATTTTTCATCGGTTAAAACCAGATGATGTACAGAAGCGCTGCATGTTACACTTAAGCCTTTTGCTTTGGCTTCGCGGATTAACTCAACCGATTTTGCTGTAGAAATGGTCGGAATATGAAGTTTTCCGCCTGTATATTCAAGTAAAAACAGATTTCTTGAAATCTGAAGTTCTTCTGCCAAATTCGGAATTCCTTTCAAACCTAATCTTGTTGAAACAATTCCTTCGTTTGCAACACCGTTTCCTTTAATATTTGGATCTTGTGAATAGGCAATTACCAATCCGTTAAAATCCTGTACGTATTGCAGTGCTATTTTAAGAAGATTGGCATTCTCAATACTTTTGTTGTAATCTCCAAAAGCAATCGCTCCGGCTTTTTGCATATCAAAAAGTTCTGCCATATCTTTTCCTTCGCTGCCTTTTGTCAAAGCTCCGATAGGAAAAATTTCTGTAGCAAAACCATTTGCCTTGCTTTTTACAAAATTAACCTGAGACTGATTGTCGATAACAGGGAAGGAGTTAGGCTGTAAACCTATGGCAGTAAAACCGCTTTTTGCTGCAACGTTTAAACCATTTGCAATAGTTTCACGATCTTCGTACCCTGGTTCTCCCAGCGAAACACTGCTGTCAAACCATCCCGGAGAAACACACAGACTTTCAAGACGAACAATTTCTGCATCGTCGTTAGGCAGGGAAATGCCTATTTTTTCTATCAAACCATCTGCAATTAAAAGATCAACACTTTGATTGTGAAAAGGACTTTTTGAGTCGATAATTTTGGCGCTTTTGATGATTATTTTCATATATGTAGATATTTTTTAGTAAAATGATTTTTGTAAAAATATGGTGATTCAGAATTTGAATCTCATCATTTTACAAATTTTATAATGGCCATTTCCAATGCTAAAAATAACAGTGCAAAGATAACAAACCATTTCCAAATCTGGCTGTCGGTTCGCTCCGTTTGTAACGTATCGAATATGGTCGAAATTGTGTCGGCAGTTTTAAAATCAGAGACTATGTTGGTATTTACCTGACTCAAATCGCTTTCTGTTCTTTTATAATTGAAACTGATGTTTTCAATCCATTCTTTCTTATCGTAAACCCCATAATTTCCTGCGGTGTCCGGAAAATCATTAAACGTTAGTTTTACTTTATTGTTTAAGATCTGCTGAATTGGAATAAAAGAATCTTCATTTCCTTTTACTTCCAAAATCGCATCTTTTGTCAATAATACATCAACAAAATAAGGCTGATTGTTTCCAATAGTTAGGGCATTTACGCCTGTTTTCTGATTGTTCTGAGCGATTTTGTAAAACAATGGAACAATTAATGGTGACTGCTGAAAATTAGAATTCGTAACATTTATCGGAGCTGTAAAAACCGTTATTCCTGAAACCTGATTTTGAACAGAAGTTACAAATGCAGTTTGATCTTCAAATGAAAGCACCGAAGGATAAGAACTGGAAACAACAAATGAACCGTTTACCTTCGGATATTGAAAATTGGTAATTCGGTTTTCGAAAACTCCTGAAAATAAAGGATGATCAAAATTAATCTTTGTGATCAGTTTACTGTTATTTTCAAAATTTCCAAACTGAACTTTTCCCAAATTTCCAAGTAATGCATTTAAACTGGAAACAGAACTTTTCTCAGACGGAATAACCACCAGATTTCCCCCTTTAGAAACAAACGATTTTAAGGTAGTTTGCAAAGCCTGTGGTATTTCGGTTAATTCGTTTAAAATAATGGTATTCTGCTTGTCTAAACTATTGTAATCTAGAGAACTAATAGGGTAGTTGTGGTAATTAAATTCTCCGGAAGTATAAATTCTCGATAAGAAATTACTTTTTTCCGGTTCGCCAATACTGATGATATTTGTTTTTTTACTTTTAGAAATGCTGAAAAACAATTTGTTGTCATATGTTAATCCATTGTCTTCAATAACGACATAACCATGAAAAGCTTCTTTGGGAATTGTAAATTTGATTTTCTTTTTCTTGTTGTCAAAATTGATAATCGTCTTAGCAATTAATTTGTTCTGATTGTATAAAGCGGTAGAAACAGGCTTGAAGTCCTCTCCAAAAGCCGACAAATTGATTCCGATTTCATAAAAATTCTCCAAAGTCTGGTTAATATAAACGCTGTCGATCGAAATGTTGTTTTTTTGCTCGGCTTCCGGAACTATAAAATAGGGTTTCTCTTTAAAATCTATGATAGCAATATCTTTTTCCTTAAGACCAACGGCATCTGTGATAATTATAATATCTTTTTGATGCGATGATTTATGAGCTTTAATTTTTGCAGTGATGGCGGAAAGATCAAAAGGGGCGGCACTGTATTTTAAATTTTGCAAAGCACTTTTAGAGGATTTAATATCGGTGTTCCAAAAGTTTTCTGTATTGGTCAGCAGTGAGAATTGAGCCGTTTCGGGAGTATTTTCCAGTAATTCCTGAACGGCACGCTTTAACAATTCGCCTTTTTTTCCTTTGGCCTGCATGCTGAAAGAATTATCCAAAACGATATACATTTCGTTTGAGGCATTTTTACTGTCTGCTGCTTCAAAGAATGGCTGGGCAAAGGCAAAAATGATAAAGGCAAGCAACAACAGACGAGTCGCTAGTAAAAGACGTTTTTTAATTTTGGAACTCTTACGGGTTTGAATTGCAAGTTCCTTTAAAAACCTGACATTGGTAAAATAAGAAGTCTTAAAGCGTCTTAATTGAAATAAATGAACCAAAATTGGAACAATCAATAAAAACAGAAAGTAGAGAATTTCGGGATGTTTAAAATGCATTCTGGCTTCGATTTACTTGTCAAAAGTACGAATTAAATTATTTAAACCATATACGTAACCATAGAGATTATAAGCAGGAGTGTTATTAATTGTAAATTGTCTAACTAAACAAAAGTACGGACAGATTGAACTTAATAGTTATGAAATAAGAACAGATAAATGGAATTTTTATAATTTCTTTCTAACAATCTTGATATTTCAAAACAATATTATTGCTTATTTTAGCTAATTCAAAAAAACAAACTATGAAAAAAATATCGTTAATATTATTTTCAGCTTTATCAATAACCACTCTTAAAGCTCAAAGTAAATTCAATCTTTTGGTTGGAACTTATACCAATACCTGTCAAAGTAACGGAATCTATGTTTACGAATTTAATGCTGCAACTGGCGATTTTAAATTAAAAAATTCCTCAGAAAATGTGGTAAGTCCGAGTTACTTATCGGTTTCTGCAGATAATAAGTTTATTTATGCCGTAAACGAGAATGGTACACAAAGTACAGTAAGTGCATTTTCATACAATTCAGCATCCGGAAAGGTAAATTTTTTAAACAAAAATGATGCTTTGGGAGCCGATCCTTGTCATTTAATTAATGATGATAAAAACGTACTTGTAGCCAATTATTCTGGTGGAAGTATCGTGGTTTTTAAGAAAAATGCCGACGGAAGTATTACAGAAGTACAGCAGTTAATTCAGCATGAAGGAAAAGGACCAAATGCTGCTCGTCAGGAAAAAGCGCATGTGCATATGGTTGTTTTTTCTCCGGATAAAAAGTTTGTTTTATCTAATGATTTAGGTTTGGATAAAGTTTTTATTTATAAATACAATCCGGCTTCTAAAAATGAAATTCTGACTTTAAAAGGAAGTGTTGCTGTAAAACCGGGAAGCGGACCAAGGCATCTGACATTTAGCAAAGACGGTAAATTTGTTTACCTCGTTCAGGAATTAGATGGAACATTAACGACATTTAGTTACGACAAAACCGGAAATTTGAAACAGATCGCCGAAACCAGTATTCTTGCAAAAGATTTTAAAGGAGGAACGGGTGCGGCAGCAATTAAAATTTCGCCTGACGGAAAATTTTTATATGTTTCTGATCGTGTAGATGCAAATGCAATTTCAGTTTATAAAATCCTGAAAGACGGAAATATAGAATTAGTAGAGCAACAAAGCACTTTAGGAAAAGGGCCAAGAGATTTCGCCATCGATCCAACAGGAAATTTCCTTTTGGTAGGACATCAATATACAAATGATATCGTTATTTTTAAAAGAGATATCACAACAGGAAAAATCACAGACACCGGAAAAAGAATCCAATTGTGTTCACCGGTGGGATTGGTGTTTACTAAGATTTAATATTAAGGTTCAAAGGAACAAAGGCTCAGAGGTGCAAAGATTTATGCACTTTTGAGCCTTTGTTCCTTTTCCCTTTGAACCTTTGTTCCTAAAATAAGGGCTATTTATCCTTATCTTTTCTTTTCTTATCTCTTGTTTTCAACATATTTCTGTTAACAGAGCCGTGTGTTTTCTTTTTGGTTTTAGACGGACCTCCAAGATTTACTTTCTTGTTCTTTTTTGCCTTTTCGTGGAAAGCTCCTTCACCGTCCAGTTTTGGTTTTTTCATTAAGAACTTAATTGGCTGTCTGTCTTTTTCAGGTTCGATTAGTTTTTCTGAGATTTCAACATTTTCAGGAAAATCAGCGATTTTAAGTTCCTGATTCATTAAAACTTCAATTTCAATTTTGTATTCTTCTTCACGAGGCGTTACAAAACTAATGGCAGTTCCTGTGGCATCTGCACGACCTGTACGACCAATTCTGTGCATGTAAAGCTCCGGTAATTCAGGAAGTTCAAAATTGATAACGTGCGTAATATTAGAAATATCCAAACCTCTGGCCATAACGTCGGTGGTGATCAGGCCTCGGAGATTTCCTTCCTGAAATTCTGCCATCGTACTCAAACGATAATTCTGAGATTTGTTAGAGTGAATAACACCAAACTGACCGTCAAAAATTTCATCAATACGGGTATGAAGCATGTCTGAAATCTTTTTGTTATTCACAAAAATCAGAACGCGTTCCATGCTTTCGTCAGTTTCGAGTAAATGTTTTAAGAGATTTACTTTCGTATTAAAGTTTGGAGCATTATAGGTAATCTGAGTAATTTTTTCTAGTGGAGTTCCTGAAGCGGCCAAAGTAACTTCTTCCGGGAAATCAAAATAATCATTTAAAATAGTATCAACTTCGTCTGTCATTGTTGCTGAGAACAAAATGTTCTGACGTTTGTTTTTCATCATTGCCAAAAGCGCCGTTAATTGCGTACGGAAACCTAAATTTAGCATTTCGTCAAACTCGTCAATAACCAATTTCTGAGTATCATCAAAGCGAACTACCGCGTCTAGCGCTAAGTCCATTGTTCGTCCCGGTGTTCCCACCAAAATGTCCACACCTTCGTAAACTGCTTTTTTCTGAGTATTGATATTTACACCTCCGTAAATTCCAAGGGTCTTAACCGACATGTATTTGGTCAGTTTTTCAACTTCTTCTACAACCTGAACCACAAGTTCGCGCGTTGGAACCAGAATTACGATTTTAGGAGTATTGGTATTGGTAAATTTATATAATTTTAAAAGAGGCAATAAATAAGCAAATGTTTTACCGGTTCCGGTTTGAGCAATTCCCATCATATCGCGTCCGGAAGTAATTACAGAAAAAGATTTTTCCTGAATTGGTGTTGGCGTTACAAATCCTAAATCATCAATTGCTTTTTGTACCGATTTTGGAAGATTAAATTTTTCGAAAGTGCTCATTTGCTTTTTAATTTTGTGCAAAGGTACATTAAAATAACGGTTTGATTAATAAAACATCAGCCTAATAGGAATTTTTAGTTGTTTAACTGTTTGATTTTCAAAGATGAAATTTTTTGAATTGACTGTTATCCTAAATACAAAATGATGTTTTACAGTATTTTGCTGTCAAATAAAACGCAACAATTGATACTTTATATTTTTTTTTGAATATTTTTGAAGTGATAGAAAATCTACTAAAACCAAAAGTAAAATAACCTGAATGGATAAGATTAATTTATTACTTATAGTTACTGTAATCTCCTTATTCATCTGTTTGTTTCTTGCTTTTTTTCTGGTAACAGTAAAAACCAAACATAAGATAAGTAATGCTCTTTTTGCTGTTTTTTTGTTACTATGTGCGCTGGATAGCAGCGTTCCGTTATTTGAGTTGCTGAACAATAATCCATCTAATCTGGGAATGTTTAGAATTACATTTTCTTTCTTGCAAATTCCTGTTTTTTACCTTTATGTAGTATCTGTTTGCTATTCCGATTTTAAGCTGAAACCCCTATATTTACTACATCTTCTTCCATTTTTAATTTCAAATATCATCTTGCTGCCGCGTTTTTACGCCGTAGATGCTGCTTCTAAAATTAGTTTTATTAAGAACCATCAAAATATGATTGAGATTCAGTTCAATCATATCCTTATACACATTCAGTTATTTGCTTATATTATTGCTGTTTTTATGCTTTTAAAAAAAGCCAAAAAACTATATCTTGAAAATAATTCCGGTACCAGTATCAACTCTTACAACTGGCTGTTTCAATTTACAATTGTACTTAGTATATTGTATTCTATTGCCCTTTTAAAAAATATTCTTAAATTTTCTGAATATCAAAATATCTCAGAATGGATAAAAATCGGCGGACTTGTCTTTCAGCTTCTTATTGTTTGCTGGTATTTATTTAAAGCCTTAAATAATCCGGATTTATTTAGAAATGTCGATTCCAGACTAAAATTGGTTTCTGATATTGTTTTAGAAGATAAAAGTAGAGGGCAAATTGAAGTAAAAGACATCTACAATGAAGAATTGTTGAAACTGAAGCACTATATGACAGAAGAAAAACCATTTCTTAATCCATCGCTGACTATTCAGGATGTCTCCAATGGCATTAAAATTCCTGTTCGTGATCTGTCACTTTTAATTAATCATAAATTAGAACAGCATTTTTATGATTTTATAAATGGGTATCGTATCGAATATGCTTTAGATATTTTAAAAGACGTTACAAAAAGTAAGGTCACTATTCTTGAAATTCTCTACGAAGTGGGTTTTAATTCAAAATCTTCTTTTAATACTGCATTTAAAAAACATACCGGAAATACGCCAACTCATTACCGTAAAGCTTTGTAATTTAGTGTTTTGTAATTACCCGTACGTCTTGTTTTAATTATTCGTACTTGTTTTTTACAACAAATGCGTTCGAGTAATTTTATTCGGTCGCACAGGCTTAAAGACTTCCACATCTTTGTATCGAAATAAATTTTTAACCTAAAATTCGATACCATGAAAAATTCAGTAAAATTTTTAATAGCATTTTTAGTAGCCAGCCACTTTTCTTTTGGACAAAACATTACTAAAAAAATAGATTCAATAGTAAAAAGTAATTTTCAAAAAAATCCCGGTTTAGGAATTAGTATTGGCTTCATTAAAAATAATGAGGAATATTATACTTCCTACGGTACTTTAAATGCAGAAAGTAAAACTCAAATTAATAAGAATTCAATATTTGAAATTGCATCGATAACCAAGATTTTAACTACCAATTTAATTGCACAGGCAGTTGTTGAAAATAAAATAAAATTGGATGATTACATTGATGGTTATCTTCCAAAGTCATATGTGCTACATCAGAATATTCAAAATAAAATAAAAATTTCCGATTTGGCATCTCATCAATCCGGTTTGCCTGATTTGGATTTTGGCAGATTGGTAGAAACAGATCCGCAGCAGCCTTTAAGCAGTGTTACTCAAAACACGCTTAATGTTTTAATAAACAATTGTACAGAATTAAAAGATTACGGAAAATATCGTTATTCTACAATTGGATATACTTTGCTTGGACAAATATTAGAAACGGTTTATGATAAAAGTTATGATGAAATTATTACAGAAAAAATTATAAAGCCTCTAAAAATGACCACTACATTAACCAAAGATTTTAATGTAAAGAACAGAACAACCAGACATAATCAGAATGGAGGAAATCAGGAATTCTTAAAATGGAATGTTACAGCCGCTGCGGGATTAATAAAATCGGATGCTTCTGATATGGTGAAGTTTTTAAAAGCAGTTTTGATTACAGAATCTAAAGTAGGAAAAGCAGCAATACTGACTGAAAAAATCTTTTACAAAGATGAAAAAAGAGAATTAGGATTGGGTACCAATATTATTACTGACGAAAATGGTACGTTGTATTTAAAATCAGGAGATTCTATGGGGCAATCGTCTGTTATTTGTTACAATAGAGCTAAAAATTGGGGCGTGATTATACTTCTAGATCAAAGAAATTCTAAGATGAGACAAGAAATTCTGAATCAAATTGCTGAAATCGCTTCCAGATAAAGGCTAAAATGATGAAAAGTAATTCGTTAAGTGTTATTTAATGAGTTACTTTTTTTACTTATTAAAACCCTTCAAAAACACCCAAACCAAACAAAGCAAAATCGTATTTTACAGGATCGGAAGCATCCATTTCTCTAAGTTTTTTATCTAATTCTGCAAGTGCTTTTGCATCGTTTTGCTTTCGCGAAAGGATATCAAGTTTACGGGCAACATTTCCCGAATGAACATCGAGCGGACAAGATAAAGCGGATGGCGAAATACTTTTCCATATTCCTAAATCGACTCCTTTTGCATCCTCACGCACCATCCATCGCAGGTACATGTTGATCCTTTTTGCTGCTGAGTTATTCAACGGATCGGAAATGTGTTTTTGGGTTCGTGCTAAATGATCGGTTTCGAAGAATATCTTTTTAAATGCACTAATGCTCTTTTGCAGACTATCTTTTTCCTGGTTTTTAGCAAAAACAGCTTCCAGTCCTTTATGATTTTGATAGATGTTTTTTAATCCTTTTATAAAACCTGCAAAATCATGTCCGTTGAAAGTTCTGTGAACAAAAGTTTCCAGTCGTGCTAAATCTTCCACAGAATGTGACATGACAAAATCGTAGGGCGCGTTGCCCATTAATTCCATCATTCTGTGCGAATTTTTAATGATCATTTTACGGTTTCCCCAAGCGATAGAAGCGCTTAGAAAACCGGCAATTTCGATATCTTCTTTCTGAGAAAAAAGATGCGGAATCTGAACAGGGTCACTTTCTATAAAATCCTGATTGTTATACTGGATGACTTTTTCGTCGAGAAATTCTTTAAGTTCTTTTTGGTTCATTTTAAATGAAATCTTCTTGTTTATTCCGGTGTCCTGGCCCAGATGGGAACGGCATCCTTTTTTTGTCTCGTTTTTTCACGAGGCAAAGAGAGATATAGTGGACAGCTGGAAATAGCTCCTAATTACTAATTAATCCGTCGACCATCACTAATTTTCGATCCGCCATATTGGCCAATTCTTCGTTGTGGGTTACAATTACAAACGTCTGTCCGAATTCGTCGCGAAGCTGAAAAAACAGCTGATGAAGATTTTCTGCAGAATTTGTATCCAGATTTCCAGATGGCTCATCGGCAAAAATAACATCAGGTTTATTAATTAGGGCACGTGCGACTGCAACACGTTGTTGCTCTCCGCCTGAAAGTTCGTTGGGTTTGTGATTAATTCGGTGTGATAATCCTAAAAACGAAAGCAGTTTTTTTGCTTCGGCTTCTGTTTCTGAAGGTTTTTTGCCTGCTATATGTGCCGGAATACAAACGTTTTCCAGTGCTGTAAACTCCGGTAAAAGCTGATGAAACTGAAATATAAATCCTAAGTTTAAATTTCTGAAGTCCGATAATATTTTGTCCTGTCTGCTTTTCTTTTTGAAATAACGATTGTAATAAATTAACATGGAAAGTAAAGGCAAAAACATCGCCGCGGTTTCTACATATCCCAACATACCGTCTTCTATTTTATTCCTGAAAAATATCAAAAAGATCGCCAGCACAATGATATATAGAGATCCTAACCAGGTTACAATTTTAAAATTTCTTTCTTGTTTAGAATTATCAGAGGTTACATTTTGAAGTTCGAGAACATTTTTTCCATTTATGGTCAAAGAAGAATCCGGATTGTGATCGGGTTTGTCTAAAGTCCCTAAAATCTGCAATAAGGTTGTTTTTCCTGCGCCCGAAGCCCCAACAATCGAAACAATTTCGCCTTTCTTGATATGTAGATCGACACCTTTTAAAACTTCAAGTTTGTCGTAGAATTTATGTATGTTTTTTGCCTGTATCATGTAGTGAAACTGTTTTTACAAAGTAACGAAGATAATAATCAATGTCAAAAGTTAAAAGTTAAAAGTTAGTTGTTAAAAAAGAGGGGAGGAAGGAGAGAGGAAAGAGGAAAGAGGAAAGAGGAAAGAGGAAAGAGGAAAGAAAATAGAAAATAGAAAATAGAAAATAGAATATCTAGTAGTAAGCTCCAAGTTTAGAAGAAGGTTTAATTAGATTTTCAAAAGCTTTGCTTTTGAAAATCTAAAATCTAAAATCTAAAATCTAAAATCTAAAATCTAAAATCTAAAATCTAAAATCTAAAATCTAAAATC
>NZ_JBDKWC010000006.1:238501-420675 GCF_039749035.1 Flavobacterium olei | reverse complement strand
TCCCGAACAGAGTAGTTAAGCCCGCCTGCGCAGATGGTACTGCAGTATTGTGGGAGAGTATGTCGTCGCCTTTCTTTGAAAACCCCTATCCCAACGGATAGGGGTTTTTTCGTTTTATCCTGATTTTAATCTTAAGAAAACTCTCTAGCAATATTGATAAATATAATTTTTTATCCCAGTAAATCTTTCTTATGATAAGCCAGCTAACTTTGATCTTCAACTTCGAACTTTTCTTTTAGCAATAGCATACGATTTATTTTGTTGCAATGTTGTTTAATATTAGTATACTACGATATATATTAATTGAATAGTTTTGGAAGCCATTACCATCAATATTTATTATATTTGGTATTTATGTGATCAATATGAAGGCATTAATTCTTTTAATTAATAATTTTGTAAAATTAGATGTAGATACAACCTCTGAAATTAAAAAATATTTCAGAGAAGAAAGATTTAAAAAAAACGATTTTGTTATACAAGAAGGTAAAATTTGTGATAAAATTTTTTTTATTAAATCTGGTGCTGTTAGAAGATTTTGTATAGAAGACGATTGCGAAGTGACCAAATGGATATACACTGATAATCAATTTGTCACTTCTTTAAGTAGTTTTTTTGAGCAAAAGCCTTCTTTTGAGAACTTTCAAACCTGTGAGGATAGCATATTGTATGCTCTTTCTTACTCCGACGAGCAAATCCTGCTGCAAAATCCATTATTTTTAAGATTTCATGTTAAGTTACTTCGTAATTATCTTTCCCGTATCAATGAATTTAATCACAGTTTTCGTGTGATGAATGCTGAGAAGAAATATTTATTCCTCTTAAAATCATTTCCGCAAATTATTCAGAAAGCCAAGTTAAAGCATATTTCTTCCCTCATTGGCGTTAGCCAGGAAACTTTGAGTAGAATTAGAGCCTCGATTATTTGATATTAGGTCAAGGAATATCATTCATTTTTTTTTAATTTTTGTGTTTATTTTAAAACATGAAAAATTGAAAAATACTTTTGTTCACGAGGATGCTATAATTGGAAATAATGTTGTTATTGGAAATTGTGTTAATATTGAAAATGATGTCATAATTGGAAAAAACACTCAAATTGGAAACAATGTGGTAATATTAAGAGGATCCAGAATAGGTGAAAACTGTCAAATTCATTCTAATGCCGTTTTAGGAGGAATTCCTCAAGATCTAAAATATGAAGGCAAATACACTTACTTAGAAATTGGCAATAATAATATTATCAGGGAGTTTGTCACAATTAATAAAGGAACTGCTTCTAAGGGTAAAACTTACATTGGAAGCTATAATTTAATTATGTCTAATGCACATATTGGTCATGATTGTTTTATTGGTGATCATTGTGTTATAGGATTTAGTGTTGGAATGGCTGGCGAAGTCACAGTCAAAGACTGGTCAAATATTAGTGGTTTGACTGCTATACATCAGTTTTCGATTATTGGTGAACACGCAATGATTAGTGGCTTAAGCCGAGTAGTTAAAGATGTTCCTCCTTTTATAACTGTTGGCCATGATCCGTTGCGTTATGTGGGAATAAATACTGTAGGACTAAAAAGGAGAAACTTTAGCTCTTATAAAATTGATGAATTGAAAGGAATCTATAGGATTCTATTTCAGGAGAAAAGAAATACAAAGTTTGCTTTAGAATTGATTGTAGATAAGTTTGATAAGACCTTAGAAAGAGATATGATTATAGATTTTGTTGTCGAATCAAAAAGAGGAATTGTTAAAGGTTCTGAGTTTTAAATATTGCAGTTAGTTAATTCGGTTATTGTCAAAAATACTTTTCGCTCTCAGGTTACTTATAAATAGCCCATGCCAAGTCCGCTTCCATTGTTTCTGTATATGAAAAGCCAGGCTCATACTAATCTAATTTTGATTTCAATATTAATTTGTAGAACTTGCGTCAAGATGTACTGAACTAATAACTACGATTATTGTAATTAAATGAATATACCAAACAATTCTGCAGCGGTTCTTAATACAAGACAACATTTTGAAATTTTGAACGGATTAAGAGGCATTGCTGCTTTCGCTGTTGTCATATTTCATTTTATGGAATGGATTTATACTGATCCAGGTAAAAATTTTATTGGTCACGGTTTTCTGGCTGTTGATTTTTTCTTTTGCCTATCGGGTTTTGTAATTGGATATGCGTATGATGACCGGATAAAAAAAATGGGTCTTCGTAATTTTTTTCTAGCAAGAATAATTAGATTGCATCCTTTAGTATTAGCAGGATCTATCTTAGGATTGTTAGCTTTTTTGCTTGATCCTTTTGGTGGTCATCTGGAATTATACAGTTCTGCTAAAATTGCGCTTACATTTATATGTTCGATATTTCTGATTCCTCTTCCTGTAATTGCAGATCGCGGATTTAACTTATTTAGTTTAAATGCGCCAGCATGGTCTCTTTTTTGGGAGTACGTAGCGAATGTTGTCTACGCATTTATTCTCTACAGAACTGGTCGTAGCTATTTAATTTTACTTACAATTATTTCCGCAGGTGCAATTTGCTATGTCGGTTATACTTCAGGTAATTTATTAGGTGGCTGGAGTGGGCCAACTTTTTGGGATGGCTGTGCTCGAATATCGTATTCTTTTTTGGCAGGATTGCTTATTTACCGATCTAATTGGATTGTAAAAAATAGATTAGGATTTATTGGGTTGACAATCTTATTATTAATGGCTTTTGTAATACCTTTTTCGAAGTGGAATTGGATTTTAGAACCCTTAGTTGTGCTGTTCTACTTTCCTTTATTGGTTTCTCTAGGTGCGGGAGCGGTTTTGAAACCACAATTAAAAAAGTTTTGTGTCTTCTCCGGTAATATTTCCTATCCATTATATATGACGCATTATGCATTTTTATGGATGTTTGGAAATTATTATACAAATTATAAACCAGACACAACGGAATTAACTTTAATTGTAATAACCTCTGTCGTTTTACTTGTTGTATTTGCTTATTTAGTGATGGTATTATATGATATTCCATTAAGAAAATATTTAAACAGTAGAAGAAAAATTTAAGAAACGGACTTCAACTAGCAGGTAATTATAGATTTTTTTAATTACGAGTATTATTCCCGGTTATTTGGATGAATTGAAATTTTTTAAAGTTTCGGTTACTAATTGAAATTGATGCTGTTAATCCTTTCATCTACATATTTTTTGATTCCTTTTAAATATATAACATTAAATCTAAATAGAAATTTAATACCTTTGTAAGGTAAAGCATAGACTATACTCTATGGTTTATGCCTCGAATTAAAACTTTAAATTATGTTAATAAACGAATTATCAAAGAGATCCGGTCTCTCAATACATACAATTAGATATTATGAAAACTTAGGTTTGATTCAGGGGATTTCTGATGAAAAAGTAAAATCTAATAATTACAAAAGTTATGATGAAAATGTTATTGAGCGTTTGGAGATAATAATTGAAGCTAAAGAAGTGGGGTTTACCTTAACGGAGATAAAAAAGATATTAATTGCCTGGTTCGAAAGTGTAGATTCGAAGCCGGAAACGCTTGAGCTTTTTCAGGCTAAAATAAAAGAGATTGATGTTAAAATGAAACATTTCAGACAAACCAGAAAGCTTCTTGAAGAAGTATGTGCCAAACTTCAAAATGATAGCCTTTAATTTTTTGTTTCCCTTTTGTGAAAGTTATGTAGTTCGGTATTCGTAGTTGTAAACTGCCTTCTTCTTCTTATTATTATCATTTTCTGTAAAATCTTTACTATCTGATGTGTCTAAGTCCTTCTTTTCAATAAAAGTAATAAAATATGAAATTGCTATTTGTCAGCTAAAAAAAATCTAAACAGTAATTCAGTGAAATGTACTAAAACAAAAAACTCCAAAATCAAATGACTTTGGAGTTTTTGTAATTCTGTGGGCGATGAGGGGTTCGAACCCCCGACCCCCTCGGTGTAAACGAGGTGCTCTGAACCAGCTGAGCTAATCGCCCTATTTTACTAGGTTGCTATCGTTTGTGATTGCGAGTGCAAATATACGCTTGTTTTTGAGTTCTGCAAAGAATTTAGAAGAAAAAATAAAACTTTTTTTAAAATAAATTATATCTCCCTGTTTATGAATTTGTTATTAAAACGAAATTTTTTAAATTTTTTTTAAATTCAAAATACATTTTAACCTAAAGGCAATTCCGCCACTACAAAAGTGCTTCCGCCAACGTAAATAAAATCATTTTCTGTGGCATTTCTCTTTGCTTCCGCGAAAGCGATTGCAACAGAATCGTATTTTTCTCCAATTAAATCATATTTTTTTGCCTCTGTTTGTAAAATTTGAGTGCTTAAGCCGCGTGAAGAATCTGGTTTGCAGAA
This sequence comes from Flavobacterium olei, assembly GCF_039749035.1. NCBI lineage: Bacteria > Pseudomonadati > Bacteroidota > Flavobacteriia > Flavobacteriales > Flavobacteriaceae > Flavobacterium > Flavobacterium olei. Next base: position 416,311 of record NZ_JBDKWC010000006.1, on the reverse strand, counting down.
ATAGTATTTGGCATCTTTTGGAAATAAAGGTAAAACAGAATCCAGATCTTTATCATTGACCACGCCCAAAACGATATGGAGATTTTCGAAATTTTCATTTTTAAGCTGATTCATTACAACAACCAATCCGTGTTTGTTATGTGCGGTGTCACAAATTATTTTCGGACTTTCTCCTAATTGCTGCCATCTACCTTGTAATCCTGTATTTTTAACAACATTGAGCAAACCTTCTTTTAAGTGTTCGGTTGAAATATTAAAATCAGTTTGATTGTTCAAAATGAAAATTGTTTGTTGAACAGTTTTTTTGTTATGAAACTGATAATCGCCAATTAAATCAGATAAATAAATTTGGTCAATCAAATCAGAGGCGAATGAAATTGGAGCGTTATTTTCTTTGGCTTTAGCCAAAAAAACAGGCTTTGTTTCAGCTGTGTATTCACCAATGACAACAGGAATATTTGGTTTAATAATTCCGGCTTTTTCTCCTGCAATTGCCTCTAATGTATTTCCTAAAAATTGTGTATGATCTAAGCCAATATTAGTAATTACAGAAACCAACGGCGTTATAATATTGGTTGCGTCGAGTCTTCCGCCAAGACCCACTTCAATAATGGCAATATCTACTTTTTCTGCAGAAAAATAATCAAATGCCAGCCCAACCGACATTTCGAAGAAACTCATGTCATTGGCTTCAAAAAAAGATTTGTGGCTGGCAATAAATTCAATCACAAAATCTTCAGAGATTTCCCTGCCGTTTATTTTTATGCGCTCTCTAAAGTCTTTTAAATGCGGCGACGTGTATAAACCTACTTTATAACCTGCTTCCTGAAGAACAGAAGACAACATGTGAGAAGTAGAACCTTTGCCATTTGTTCCCGCAACATGAATGCATTTTAACTCATTTTGCGGATTGTCAAGATGAGCTGCCAATAATCTGATATTCGTTAAATCTTCCTTGTATGCCGAAGCGCCCTGCAATTGGTACATTGGAAGCTGATTAAACATCCAATTGGTAGTCTCCTGATAGTTCATTTATTTTAGATAAAATGGTTGTCGATTGAAATAAATTTCGATTTTTGTAGTTTAATATTACAGCGAAAATTATCTTTATTGCAAATTTCAAATATTTTTTAGAATTAATTATTAAAAACCAGAATTAATATATGTTTAGTTTTATTCAATTACAAACAGATACAATCGCAAACGCTTCAAATGTGGTGATCGAGAAGATTGCGCCAGAAAACGAAATTTCAATGTTTGGGTTTATAATGAAAGGTGGAGTTTTCTTAATTCCGATTGCGATTTTATTGTTTTACACTATTTACGTGATTTTTGAACGTTATATGTACATCAGCCGTGCCTCAAAAATTGATGGCAGGTTAATGCAGGATGTCGCAGATAAACTGCATTCTGGAAATATTGAATTAGCGAGAACAATAGTAGAAAGAAGTAATACTGCAGCCGGAAACATTTTAAAAGAAGGCGTTTTAGTAATTGGAAGACCAATTGCCGAAATCGAATCGAATATGGACCGCGCCGCAGATATCGAAATTGGCGAAATGGAGCGCCATTTGGGTCATCTCGGACTTATTGCCGGTATTGCGCCAACTTTAGGTTTCATTGGAACAATTTCCGGGGTTATCAAAATTTTCTACAGCATTTCGGTTACAGAAAATATCAGTATTGGAAACATTTCGGGAGGTTTATACGAAAAAATGATCAGTTCCGGATCGGGTCTTATTGTGGGAATTATTGCTTATAGTGCTTACCACTTACTAAACGGAAAAATTGATGATTTTGCTTTAAAAATTCAAAAGCAAATTTTAGAATTTGTCAACATAATTCAAAGAGCATAAACTATGTCTATTAAAAGAAAAAGAAGATTTCACGCAGAAGTAGCGACTTCATCTTTGAGCGACATTATGTTTTTCCTGCTGTTGTTTTTCTTAATTATCTCAACACTGGCAAATCCGAATGTAATTAAGATGACGTTGCCAAAAGCGAAATCTAACGAGAAAACCAATAAACAATTAATAAGTTTATCGGTTACAGAAGATAAAAAATTTTACATTGACAAAGAACCAGTAGATTTTGAAAATCTGGAAACTTCTTTAATGTCAAAAATAGGAACCGATAAAGAACAAACAGTCGTGGTTCGAATTCCGTTTAATCTGCAAGTCCAGGATTTAGTAGATGTTTTGCAAATCGGAGTAAAGAACAATCTGAAGTTTGTAATTGCAACCAGTCCGAAATAATTACGATTAGGGCGTGACCCCAATAAAGAAAATGGGCCAATCAGCATAACGTTGATTCGCCCATTTTTTTATTGCGGTCGGGCTATCCATGCTACTTCGGTAGCTTATTCCTATCCCTCACGCGAAAAAAAGAAATTTCACGTAGCAACTGTCATTCTCAACGAGGTCACAGGACACGTAGTAATTCTCAAAGGAAATCACTAATTCGGTAGGCTTATGGCATGTTCTTCGACTTCACTCAGGATGGACAAAATAATATCGAGAATTCATTATTGATGAAAAAAGGCTTTCTGAGAATTGCAGAAAGCCTTTTTATATTTTTATAAATTGTTGAATTTTAATCTAGACTAAAATTATAAATAATTTTACCAACCTGTTTGGCTGCAGCATTTGCGTCTGCAGACCATTTTGTGTTCAGTGCAGCAATTTTAGCTTGTTCCAGTAAACAACTCGCTGTATTGGTCGTTCCTTTTACTCCTGCTGTAGCACTAATGGTTTTCCCATTTTGGTCAACCGTTACTTCTACAACTACTTTTCCTTCTTCGTTACAAGTATATTTTGGTGCAGGTTTAGATAGTGCTTTTCTTCCGTTTAGCGAATATCCTGATCCTCCGCCAGAACCACCACCGCTTCCGGCTCCGTAACCGCTTCCGGTGCCAATGCCATTTCCGGTTCCGTTACCGCCGCCGGTTCCTCCACCAGAACCTCCAGATCCGTAATAACCATTTGAGTTTAAACTTCCGCCGGCTTTCCCTTTATTGCCAGATACTTTATCATCTCCGTCTCCACCTTTGTTAGAACCTTTCATAATATTTGCCAAAGCATCATTTGTTGAGTTAGATACTTTTGGCTTTGCAGGAACAGGTTTCGGTTCTACTTTTACAGGTGTAGGTTTCTTAGGTTTTTCTTTTGCCGGAATTACAACATCATTGTCTGTCGTTGTATTCTCCTGCGTAATAATAGCATCGTCCGGTGTTGCTTTTGCGGGAGTAACTTTTGCATTGTTTTTTACTTCCAAAACTTCACTTTTATAATTGGCTCCGGAACCTAAATCACTGTCTCCAAAGTTTACTGTAACGCCACCGCCACCTCCGCCGCCATCTGTAAGCGCAACATTATTTTCAGGATTATATGGAGGCCAAAAACGTATAAAGAACAGCAATAAAATAATTGCCGCATAAATAGCAGTTGTGATTAGTAACGATTTCTTTTTATCCGAAGAAATTGTGAAACTCATTTTGATTCTGAATTTTAAAAGTGTATTAAATAAAAACGTTTAAAAGTAGTAAAAATTGTTTAGAATGGAAGTAACGAAGTGATTTAACCGCAAAGTTTCCTAAGCTGTTTTTTTATTCTCGCAAAGTCGCGAAGTCGCAAAGAAAACTTAAAAAAAAGAAAACTTTGCGACTTCGCGACTTTGCGAGAAATAAGTTAGACTCGTTTGCGTACCTTATGCTAAAAAAAAAACGAGCCAAATACAATTTGACTCGTTTATAATAAAGTATAAAAAATTATACTAATTGTTTCAATGCAATTTCAAAAGCAGTTGCACTGATATTTGTTTTAGAAGAATTCAAACCGTGAGCTTTTACAATTGCATTTTTGATGGTTTCAGAAGTATCATTAAAAATAGCTTCGTCGGTCATTTGAACTTTTTTCTCCATAAAATAAGCAAAAACCCTTGCCATTCCACAGTTTGAGATAAAATCCGGAATCAAGCTGACTTTTCTGTCTACTTCTTCCATAATCGATCCGAAGAAAATTTCTTTATCAGCAAAAGGAACATTCGCTCCGCATGAAATTACTTCTAATCCATTTGCAATCAGGCTGTCAATCTGAGCCTGAGTAACCAGTCTTGAAGCAGCACATGGAGTGAAGATTTCAGCACCAATCGTCCAGATTTTAGAATTGATTTCCTCAAACGGAATCATATTTTGAGCCACTAGTTTATTTCCGTCCTTATTTAAAAACAACGTTTTGATTTCTTCAAAAGAAAAACCTTCTTCCTGAATCAATCCGCCATCACGATCGATAATTCCGATTACTTTTGCTCCCATTTCTGCCAGATAAAAAGCAGCTGCAGAACCCACGTTTCCGAAACCCTGAACAATGGCTTTCTTGCCTTTTATATCTCCACCGTAAGTGGTATAAAAATGACGAACCGCTTCTGCAACACCAAAACCGGTAATCATATCGGCAACGGTATATTTTCTGGTTACATCTGGTGAAAACTTAGGATTTTCAATTACCTTGATAACACCTTGACGCAATTGACCGATTCTGTTAATTTTATCAGCTTCTGTCGGTTTAAAATGTCCGTTAAAAACACCTTCCTGCGGATGCCAAACACCACATTCTTCTGTCATCGGAATCACTTCATGAATTTCATCAACATTCAAATCTCCGCCCGTTCCGTAGTAACTTTTCAACAAAGGAGAAACTGCTTTGTACCAACGTTGTAAAACGCCTTTTTTGCGAGAATCATTAGGATCAAAATTTATTCCAGATTTGGCTCCGCCAATAGCAGGGCCTGAAACAGAGAATTTAACTTCCATAGTCTTGGCCAATGACAAAACTTCGTTCATGTCTAAGCCTTTTCTCATTCTTGTTCCTCCACCTGCAGCTCCTCCGCGAAGTGAATTAATAACAGTCCACCCTTCGGCTTCTGTTTCTGAATCTTTCCAATTAAAAACAATTTCAGGGACCTTGTTTTCAAATTGTTGTAATAAATCTTTCATTTTGTTGTGATATGTTTATTTTGCGTAAATGTATAAAATAGAATAATGCGAATAATGTATTTTGATTCAAAATTTAGCAATCAAAAGAAAGCCGAAAACAATTTGCTTTCGGCTTGATATTTTATAACGGGTGTTAAGTATTACATTCCCAATAAATTCTTTTTCAAAGTTTCGTCAACGGGTTTATCAGAAAGCCAGATTCCAAATAATGCTTTTTTGAAATCAAATCCGGGTACTTTTCCTTTCAAAACTTCATTTTTAGAAACATAAATATTTTGATCTAGAGGATTATATGCCAATATAAAAACATCTTTTTCTGTAATTGCATCACTTAGATAATTTTTTAACTGCTCAATCCTTGGACGTAATTGTTCCAGTTCTGCTCCTGCAGATTTTTCAAATCCGGCATTAATAGCTTTAGTCAGTTTGCTGGAAGAAACCATTGAAGAAGTGATTTCAATTCTGATAGCCATTTCTGTATCACTATCAATAATGAATTTAGGATCCTGACTTAACTGTGACAAATACAACGCCTGAACATATACTTCCAGCCACATTTTAGATCTTCCGCCTGCGCCATTTAATTGTAAAGTTTTGTTTTGAAATTCTATTTTTCGGGGTACTGTCACACCATTAACTTCTATATGAGTTTGTGCTGAAACTATCGAAAATTGTAAGCTTAAAAGGAGTGTAAGTAATAGTAAAATCTTTTTCATGTTTATCAATTTATTGTTTTTTGGTCAAAATTAATGTTAATTTCTCAATTTTTGACTCATTAAACCAATGTTTTTTTCTTGTTGATTTCACATTTATTTTCTGTATCACATTAAAAATCAAATTAGTAAGACTAAGTTTACGTAGTTTTACTCGCTTTAAGAAATGTTTAATGTTTAGAATTGAAATTTTATTCTATTTTTAGTGTAAGTAGCCTCTATTTTGACTTCTGCAATTTTAAAAAATTGTTGCATTATTAATCTTGATTTTAAAGAAAAGATGAATAATCACGAAAACGTTATCGTAATCTTTGCTGATCTGGTAAATTTATATGCGCGCATTGTAAATTAATTTTTAAAAAGTATCTTTGAAAGCCTTTGATCCGAAATGTAATAAGGCATCGACCAACACAAAAAACAAAAATAAACAGACCGATTTAACCAGATCTGGTAAAAACATTTTAAAGAATAGTATTATGGATTTTAATCTTACCGAAGAACATTTAATGATTCAACAGGCAGCAAGAGATTTTGCTCAAAACGAATTATTGCCTGGAGTTATTGAACGAGACGAAAAACAAATTTTTCCTACTGAGCAAGTCAAAAAAATGGGCGAACTTGGATTTATGGGAATGATGGTTGATCCGAAATACGGAGGAAGCGGTCTGGATACTATTTCATATGTAATTGCTATGGAAGAAATTTCCAAAATAGATGCTTCTGCTTCTGTGGTAATGTCTGTAAATAATTCTTTGGTTTGTTGGGGATTACAGGAATTTGGAACAGAAGAACAAAAACAGAAATATTTGCCAGGTTTAGCCTCAGGAGAGATTCATGGAGCATTCTGTTTAAGTGAGCCGGAAGCGGGCAGCGATGCAACTTCTCAAAAAACTACTGCCATAGATATGGGAGATCATTATTTGGTAAATGGAACAAAAAACTGGATTACAAACGGAAATACGGCTTCTGTTTATTTGGTGATAGCGCAGACACATCCCGAATTAAAGCATAAAGGAATAAATGCTTTAATTATGACGAAAGATATGCCAGGTTTCTCAGTTGGTCCAAAAGAGCAAAAAATGGGAATTCGCGGTTCTGACACACATTCTTTAATGTTTTCGGATGTTAAAGTTCCGAAAGAAAACAGAATAGGAGAAGATGGTTTCGGATTTAAATTTGCAATGAAAACTCTTGCCGGAGGTAGAATAGGAATTGCTTCTCAGGCATTAGGAATTGCATCTGGTGCTTATGAACTGGCCCTTAAATATTCTAAAGAGCGTAAAGCATTTGGAACAGAAATTTGCAACCATCAGGCAATTGCTTTTAAATTGGCAGATATGGCTGTTAATATTGAAGCAGCACGTCATCTATGTATGAAAGCTGCCTGGGATAAAGACAATCACAAAAATTATGATGTAAGTGGTGCAATGGCAAAATTATTTGCTTCTCAGGTTGCCATGGACACTGCTGTTGAAGCGGTCCAGATTCATGGAGGAAACGGTTATGTAAAAGAATATCATGTAGAACGTTTTATGCGCGACGCAAAAATCACTCAGATTTATGAAGGAACGTCTGAAATCCAGAAAATCGTAATTTCAAGATCTGTTATTGGCGGATAACTTATTTTATAAAATATATTTTTTTTAAAGCCCTTTTAACTAGTTTGAAAGGGTTTTTTTATGAATATTCTATTACTTTTCATAAGTTTATATCTTTAAGTCAATTTCAGCTTCAATTACAAAAATCAAAAAAAATAAACATGAAAAAACTATACTTTTTACTGCCTCTGGTTTTCTTAGCTTGTAAATCGGGAACATCAACATTAAGCAATAAAGAAACACCGTCAGGCTCAAAACCTTTAGAAATCAGTTATAAAATTTCTGAGACAGAAGTTTCAGATTTTTTAAAATATCTTTCTTCAGATGAATTGGAAGGTCGCGAAACCGGAACAAAAGGAATAGAAAAAGCAGCTGTTTTTTTGGAAGATTATCTAAAGAAAAATAAAATTAAACCTTATTTTAAAACATATCGGGATACCCTGACGAATTTTAAAACACCAGCTTTTAATATTGTCGGTGTGATAGAAGGAACAGATCCGGAACTGAAAAAAGAATTTGTGGTACTAAGTGCGCATTATGATCATATTGGTGTAGAGAAAAAGCAACAGGAAGATAAAATAAATAACGGAGCCAATGATGATGCTTCCGGTGTGACTTCTGTTGCTGCTATGGCAAAATATTTTAGCGAAACCAAAGCTAATAAGAGAAGTATTTTAGTGGTTTTTTTCGCCGGAGAAGAAAAAGGTCTGTTAGGTTCCAAAAGTTTAGTTCAGAAATTGAAAAAGGAAAATTTCAATCTGTACACTCAATTAAATATTGAAATGATTGGTGTGCCAATGAAAAGAGATTATCTGGCTTATATAACCGGTTTTGATAAATCGAACATGGCCGTGAAAATAAATGAATATACAGGAAAAAATACAATCGGATTTTTACCAAAAGAAGCAGAATATGAGTTGTTTTACAGATCTGATAATTATTCTTTTTTCGATGCTTTCGGAAAACCATGCCAGTCTTTAAGCACTTTTGATTTTGAAAATTTTGACTTTTATCATCACGTTTCAGATGAGTTTAAAGTAATGGATATTCCGCATATTACTTCTTTTACCCAGGAATTATTGCCGGCTGTAACTAAAATTACAATTACGCCAACCCAGGAAATAACCATGAATAAATAAAAGGCCGTTTTAGAGTATTTGATTATTTTTGTTGCATGAAAAATATTATCGTTACAGGAACAAGCAGGGGAATTGGTTATGAACTGGCGTTACAATTCGCTAATGGAGGTCATCAGGTTTTGGCTATCTCCAGAAAAATACCGCAAACATTATTAGAGCATCAAAATGTTACCTGCCTTTCAATTGATTTGTCTGATAAAAATGCCTTAAAAGAAGTAGATCAGTTTCTTTCATCCACATGGAAAAAGGTAGATGCCGTTGTTCATAATGCAGGTGCTTTGCTTTTGAAGCCATTTGCAGAAACTACTCAGGCAGATTTTGAAAGTATTTATAAAGTAAATGTTTTTGCCGTTGCAAACTTAACCCGTATTTGTATTCCATATCTGGAAAGAGGAAGTCATGTTGTAACCATTAGTTCTATCGGGGGCGTGCGCGGAAGTTTAAAGTTTGCAGGATTAGCAGCTTACAGTTCCAGTAAAGGTGCCGTTATTACCTTGACAGAATTATTAGCTGAAGAATATAAAGAAAAAGGAATTTCTTTTAATGTTCTGGCATTAGGTTCTGTTCAGACTGAAATGCTGAATGAAGCTTTTCCAGGTTATCAGGCGCCAATTTCTGCAGAGGGAATGGCAACTTATATTTATGATTTTACATTAAATGGAAATAAATATTTTAACGGAAAAGTTTTAGAGGTCTCTTCAACAAATCCTTAGTTTCTTATTAGTAAAAAGTCAAATGAATAGAGCAGTATTATTCTAATGATCTTCATTTTTATTTCTTATAAACATGAAGAAAAGAATATTAGGCAAAAAGCCAAAAAATGAATTGAGTATGATTCAAAAGATTCTATTCCAAAGCAATTTTTTCAAGTTTTAAAAGTGCTAAATAATGATGAGAAAATTGCCAATAAAAACGAGGATTGTGAAACAACGGATAATATTTCAGATACTAAGATACCTACGAGACAATTAAAATGGTTAGCCAAAAGAAATGATAATTGGCGATTAGATTATGAACAAGGCGGAATTGGAAATTATAATGTTTATATCGAACGTAAAATAAAAAAGGATTCTCTCTTTAAATTAGAGGATATTGAAAAATATATTGATACAAATAATCAAAACTTCTAACTTTTAACAAATAATATTTAACTTAAAATTGAGCGATACTCTAGCAAAATATATACCCGAGCATGCTGTAAAGCCTGTTTTTGATTTGATTGTTGCCAATCAGGTTCATCTTAAAATCGTCAATGAGCGTCAGACGCGTCATGGGGATTACAGACGCGGACCAAGCGGTAAACATGAAATAACGGTTAATGCGAGTTTGAACAAATATCGCTTTTTGATCACTTTAGTTCACGAAATTGCACATTTGGTTGCTTTTGAAAAATTTGGACGAAATATAAAACCACATGGAAACGAGTGGAAATATACATTTCAACGTTTAATGGTTCCGTTTATAAGATCTGAGATTTTCCCCGGACAGATTTTACCATTGCTTGCTAGACATTTTAAAAACCCTTCAGCAAGTAGTGATACAGATACAACCTTGTCGCTGGCGCTAAAACAATACGACAAAGAGAATGATAAAAATTATGTTTTTGAAATTCCGTATGGAAGTGTTTTTAGAATCAAAAACGGAAAGATTTTTAAGAAACTGGCCGTTAGGACAAAACGTTTTGAATGCATTGAAATAAGCTCAGGAAAAACATATTTATTTAATCCTAATGCAGAAGTAGAATTGATCAATATTCAATAAAAAATCCAGATTCTAATTTTACAATTGGAATCTGGATTTTCTTTTTATTTTAAATTTTTAAAGATTTATCCTTTTAGATAAGCTTCTCTCACTTTTTTGAATAAGTTAGAAGAATAGACAAACTTGACAATATCTTTATTTTCAGTTCTAAAGATTTCTTCTTTTGTTCCCTGCCACGCTTTCAATCCTTTCTTTAAAAAAACAATATTCTCTCCAATTTCCATTACAGAGTTCATATCGTGCGTATTAATTACTGTTGTAATGTTATATTCACGGGTTATTTCCTGAATTAAGTTGTCAATTAGAGTTGATGTATTGGGATCTAATCCTGAGTTTGGTTCATCACAAAATAAGTACTTCGGATTGTTTACAATAGCACGAGCAATTGCCACACGTTTCTGCATACCTCCCGAAATCTCCGAAGGTAATTTTTTATGCGCTTCAACTAAGTTTACTCTTTCCAAAACGAAATCAACACGTTCTTTAATTTGTGCCTTGGTATTATTGGTAAACATTCTCAATGGGAACGCTACGTTTTCTGCAACTGTCATAGAGTCGAATAAAGCACTTCCCTGAAATACCATTCCGATTTCTGTTCTCAATTCACGCTTTTCATCTTTATCCAGATCAGAATAAACCCTGCCGTCAAATTCGATAGTTCCCGAATCCGGAGCGTGAATTCCTAATAATGTTTTTAATAAAACTGTTTTTCCGGATCCACTTTGTCCAATGATCAGATTGGTTTTTCCGGTTTCAAAAACCGTCGAAACGCCTTTTAAAACCTTACTGTCACCAAATGATTTTTCTATGTTTTTTACTTCTATCATTATCCTAATAATAATTGAGTTAATATATAATTAAAAAGAATGATACAAACCGATGTCCATACAAACGAAACCGTACTTGCTTTACCCACTTCCAACGCGCCGCCTTTCATATAATATCCATGAAAAGAAGGAATGGTTGCTAATAACATAGCAAAAATTAAGGTTTTGATAAAAGCATACGTGATATGAAAAGGAATAAATTCCATTTGTGCTCCTGCGATAAAGTCCTGACTAGTCGAAAATCCGCCATACGCTGAAGCCAGCCATCCTCCAAAAACACCTAAAAACATACTAATGCAAATTACAAAAGGATACATTAACAAAGCGACAATTTTTGGAAAAACAAGATAGTTTAAGGAGTTTACTCCCATAACTTCCAACGCATCGATTTGTTCTGTAACACGCATTGTACCAATACTTGAAGTAATATAAGATCCCATTTTTCCCGCCATAATAACAGAAATGAAAGTAGGGGCAAACTCTAAAATTACAGATTGACGTGTCGCAAAACCAATAAGATATTTAGGAATTAACGGATTAGTTAAGTTCAGGGCAGTCTGAATGGCTACAACCCCTCCAATAAAGAAAGAGATAAAGCACACAATTCCCAGAGAGTCAATAATAAGATCGTCGATTTCTTTTAAAATTAAACTTTTCATTACAGACCATTTGGTCTGTTTATTGAAAATTTCTTTAAGCATTAAAAAATATCTTCCTATTTGGGATAAATAACGAATTAGCATCATAAGTTTTACAAATATTGGCTAAGGTAAAAAGAAGTTATGAGTTTTGGGTTATGAGTTCAAGCTTTTTCGACTGCTTTATCAATCAAATTAACTTTTTTTTCATTTTTTGCAAACGATAATTTCTAATAAATTTAGCTTGTTCGGGGTTAACCAATAAGGGAGTTTTGGCTTTTTTGGCTTTTCTGAAACCCTGAATGTAGTCTAAAAAAAGTAAAGGTTTTTTCTTCATCATTGCAAGTTTTGCAGATGCAATTGCCGTAATCCAAAAACCATATCCTAAAGTATAAAAAGCTTCTCCTTGTTTATAACGTGCTGTTTTGTTGTAGTTTGCGCCAGTTGGTTTAAGGTGCTTAACGTGTAAAGATTGGTCTGTTACAATTTTCCAATTGTAAAATTTACAAAGTAATTCATCTACAGTATCCCAGCCCATTGCAGGTTTTAAACCGCCAATTTGCTCAAAAGTTTCCTTCCTGTAAGCTTTCAGCGCACCGCGAATATGATCTTTATCTGTCAGGTTTTCCAAAACCCATTCCCCGTTCTTGTCGATATAGCAAAAACCACCTGCCATTCCAACTCTTGCGTCTGATTGAAAATGTTTGATGATAGTTTCAAAATAGTTGGATGGAAAAATTAAATCGCCGTCTATTTTTACAATGATGTCATAATTGGAGTCTAAGGTTTCAAAACCTTTTTGAAAAGCCTGAATTACTTTGCTTCCAGGCAAATGAATAGCATCTGAAGTTTTATTCACAACAGAAATATAAGGATTCTCTTTTGCAAAACCCAGTACCACTTCTTCTGTTTTATCAGTCGAATTGTCATTTACAACCACAATTTTTGATGGCAAAACTGTTTGCGAAATCAGAGATTGCAAAGTTAAACCAATAAGATCCTGTTCGTTGTGTGCGGGAATGACGATATAATATTTCATTTGTAAAATTTTAGATTTTAGATTAGATTTTAGATTTTTTTGGTTAATCTAAAATCACAAATCCAAAATCGTTAATCTAAAATCTGCAATTTTAGTTTTTAACTTTTTCGGCAGCAACAATATAATATCTTGGAGTAAAATATCTTAGTAAGGGTCTGAATCCAAACTTTTTTACAGGATGAGTGAATTGTAGACGATCTGTTATTTTCCATCCCGTTTTTTCTAAAAGCCAGTCCAGTTGCCAATCTTCAAATTCGTGGTAATGTCTGTCCCACATATCAGTTTTAGAACGATATGCCGGAGAAAACCATAAACGTAACGGAATTGAAATTAACAATTTATCACATTTTACATTTTCTAAAATCGTGTACGGATTTAATAAATGTTCGAAAATTTCAAACGCCGTAAAAACAGTATATTCTTCTGTTTGCAGCGCCGTTTGATCGTTGTCTAAATCTTCTCCCTTCGTGTTTTTTACAGTATAGCCATTTTCTTCCATTATTTTAGAAAACGGATTTGGAACGCCAAAATCAAAAATAGTTTCTGATGTGCTAACGTGCTTTTGTAAAAATTCTAAAGTGAGTTTGAATCTTTTATTGGGAAATGTTTTTTCGTACATTTTTTATTTTTTATCTGCAAAGGCGCAAATATACAAAGTTATCTGCTGTTTTGTATTTTTTAAATAGAATTGAATGTATAGTTTATTAAGTTATCTGCTGATAAACTCGCAAAGACGCGAAGTCGCAAAGTAATATTTATAAAACTTTGCGACTTCGCGTCTTTGTGAGAAATAGACTTCTCTAATAGAAAGCTTAAAAGCTTTATTAATACCTATAAACAAAAGCATTAACATTCATCCCGGCTCCAACAGAAGCAAAAATGATCACATCGCCTTTATTGATTTCATGATTTTCGATTTCACCTTTTAATATTAAATCAAAAAGCGTTGGAACTGTGGCAACACTGCTGTTTCCTAAATCATGAATACTCATTGGCATAATGTCTTTCGGAGCGGTTCTGTCGTATAATTTGTAGAAGCGTTCTACAATCGCTTCGTCCATTTTTTCGTTTGCCTGATGAATCAGGATTTTCTTTACTTCATCAATTCCGTATCCGCTTTTATCCAGGCAGCTTTTCATGGCATTTGGAACCTGACTTAATGCAAACTCATAGATCTTACGGCCATACATTTTAATGTATTTAATATCCGGATCTAAATCTGGATTGTATGATTTTCCGAAAAAAAGGAAATTAGCTTCGTCATTTGCGAAAGTGGCACTTTCGTATGAAAGTAAACCAGATTCGTCACTTGAAAGTTCTAAGATTGAAGCACCGGCACCATCTGAATAAATCATCGAATCGCGGTCGTGATCGTCTACCACTCTGGATAAAGTTTCGGCACCAATAACCAAAACTCTTTTTGCCATTCCAGATTTTATGAAAGCATTGGCCTGAAGAACCCCTTCGATCCAGCCCGGACATCCGAAAAGAATATCGTAAGCCACGCATTTCGGATTTTTAATATTCAGTTTATTTTTTACGCGGGTTGCTAAACTCGGTAAAATATCAGATTGATTGGTTCCTGACTTTACATCGCCAAAATTGTGTGCGAAAATAATATAGTCTAAGGATTCTTTGTCGATATTGGCATTTTCGATGGCTTTTTCAGAAGCAAAAAATGCTAAATCTGATGCCGTATAATGATCTTCGGCGTAACGTCGGTTTTCTATTCCGGTAATACCTTTAAATTTTTTTATTACAACTTCATTTGGGTAAGCAAAAGGAGTTCCGTCTTCATTCAAAAAAACATGATCGCCAAAATCAGTATTGCTTACTTCTTTTTTAGGAATGTAACTTCCTATACCTATTATTTTAATTTTCATTTTTTCTTGTAATTATCCGATAAATTTATTGCTAATTTATAAATAATATTATGATAACTATCATAAAAAATAGTATGCATGCATATAATTAACAAAAAACGGATTTTTTGATGATATATTGTATATTTTTTAATGAAAATTGGATTTTGCCGAGATTTCAAACGTTTGAAACAAAGATTTGTTTTGGAAAATTTCGGGTTTTAAGATTGGGTTTTGTTTCATAAATAAAATGGCTAACTTAAAATGGATAAAAAAATGGTTCTTAGTAGTTTGATTGCGTGAGGGATAGGAGTAAGCTACCGAAGTAGCATGGATAGCCCGACCCCGATATAGTAAGTGGGCGAATAAGCGCAAAGATTTTTTGCCCACTTACTATAACGGGGGCACGCCCTGATTATTTTTTGTTTAAAAAGTTTCAGGTTTCAGGTTCTCAACAATAACTTGAAACCTCAAACTTGAAACAAATTTAAAAAAAAACAAACCCCGACAGGTTTTATAAATCTGTCGGGGTTGAAATAAAAATAGAAGAACTAATTTTTAGCTTTCCATATAAGCTTCAATAGGAGCACAGCTGCAAATTAAATTTCTGTCACCGTAAGCGTCATCTACACGACGAACAGATGGCCAGAATTTATTTTCAGCAATATAATCTAGCGGGTAAGCTGCTTTTTCTCTTGTATAAGGGAAATCCCAATTGTCTGTAGTTAACATTGCCAATGTATGAGGTGCATTTTTTAATACGTTGTTTTTATCATCGGCTGTTGCAGTTTCGATCTCTCTTCTGATTGAAATAAGGGCATCACAAAAACGGTCTAATTCTGCTAAATCTTCAGATTCAGTTGGTTCAATCATTAAAGTTCCGGCAACAGGGAAAGAAACCGTTGGAGCGTGGAAACCGTAATCCATTAAACGTTTTGCAATATCACCAACTTCGATTCCGTTTTCTTTGAATGAACGGCAATCTAAAATCATTTCGTGAGCCGCTCTTCCGCATTCTCCTGTGTAAAGAATTGGGTAGTGACCTTCGAAACGTGCTTTCATATAGTTAGCATTCAAAATTGCATGTTCTGTAGCGCTTTTTAATCCCTCAGCACCCATCATGGTGATGTAACCGTAAGAAATTAAACAAACTAAAGCAGATCCGTAAGGTGCAGATGAAATAGCCGTAATCGCTTGTTCACCTCCAACGCTTAAGATTGGATTTGTTGGTAAAAACGGAACTAATTTTTCGTTTACACAAATTGGTCCAACTCCAGGTCCGCCGCCACCGTGAGGAATAGCGAAAGTTTTGTGTAAGTTTAAGTGACAAACGTCAGCACCAATTGTAGCCGGATTTGTTAATCCAACCTGAGCGTTCATGTTGGCACCGTCCATATATACTAATCCGCCGTTATCGTGGATTAATTTTGTGATTTCGATAATTGAAGATTCAAAAACTCCGTGAGTAGAAGGATACGTTACCATTAAACAAGATAAATCATCTTTGTGTTCAATTGCTTTTTCTCTTAAATCTTCTACGTCAATGTTTCCTTCCGGAGTTGTTTTGGTAACTATAATTTTCATTCCGGCCATTGCTGCAGAAGCAGGATTTGTTCCGTGAGCAGATGATGGAATCAAACATACATTACGGTGACCTTCGTTTCTTGACATGTGGTAAGCACGAATTGCCATTAAACCAGCGTATTCTCCCTGAGCTCCAGAGTTTGGCTGCAAAGTTGTTCCGTCAAAACCTGTAATTACATTTAATTGCTGTTCTAATTTTTTCAACATTGTGATGTAACCTTCGGCTTGCTCAACTGGTGCAAACGGGTGAATGCTGTTCCAGTTTGGCATTGATAGAGGTAACATTTCTGAAGCCGCGTTTAATTTCATCGTACAAGAACCTAATGAAATCATCGAGTGATTCAATGATAAATCTTTACGTTCTAATTTTTTAATGTAACGCATTAACTGACTTTCTGAATGATGATTATTGAATACATCATGTGTTAAGAAAGAAGACGTTCTTTCTAATGAAGCCGGTAATTGACTTGCTGTTGCTAATTCAGAAACTGTGAAAGTTTCTTTCCCTAAAGCTTCAGCAAAAATCGCGATAATTTGGTTGACGTCTGTAATTGAAGTCGTTTCGTTAAATGAAATCGAAATACTATCTGCATCAGGATAGAAAAAGTTTACTTCGTTTTTCTCCGCTACAGCTTTTACTTTTTGAGCGTCTGCTTTTACTAAAATGGTATCAAAGTAAGCGGTGTTGGTTTGGTAAACTCCTAATTTATTTAAAGCTTCGGCAGTAGTAACTGCAGAGGCGTGAACTTTGTTTGCAATATATTTTAATCCTTTTGGTCCGTGGTAAACCGCGTACATTCCGGCCATAACAGCTAGTAAAACCTGAGCAGTACAAATGTTAGAAGTTGCTTTTTCACGTTTAATGTGTTGCTCACGCGTTCCTAAAGCCATACGTAAAGCGCGGTTTCCATTTACATCAATAGAAACTCCGATAATACGACCTGGCATAGATCGTTTGTACTCATCTTTAGTTGCAAAAAATGCAGCGTGTGGACCTCCGTAACCCATTGGTACACCAAATCTTTGTGTAGTTCCAACTACAACAGCAGCTCCCATTTCTCCCGGAGAAGTTAAGGCAGCTAATGATAAAATATCTGCAGCAAAGGCAACTTTGATTTCGTTTTCTTTTGCTTTAGCAACAAAAGCACTATAATCATTTACCTGACCATATTTTCCCGGATATTGTAAAATCGCTCCAAAAAACTCATTTGAAAAATCAAAGTTTTCGTGATTTCCAACAACTAATTCAATTCCGATCGGAGTTGAACGTGTTTGCAATACCGATAAAGTTTGTGGTAAAATTTCTTCAGAAACGAAGAATTTGTGTGTATTGTTTTTCTTCTGGTCGCGGGTACGAACGTCAAATAATAACGCCATAGCCTCGGCAGCAGCAGTTCCTTCATCTAATAAAGAAGCGTTTGCGATTTCCATTCCGGTTAATTCGATAACGGTAGTCTGGAAATTTAAAATAGCTTCTAAACGACCCTGCGCAATTTCTGCCTGATAAGGTGTGTAAGCAGTATACCATCCCGGATTTTCAAAAATGTTTCTTTGAATTGGAGCCGGAACGATAGTTGGGTGATAACCCAAACCGATGTACGATTTGAATACTTTATTTTTCTTTCCTAATTCCTGAATATGATTTGCGAATTCGTATTCGGTCATCGCAGGATCTAAATTCAAAGGTGCTTTTAGACGAATATCATCCGGAAGTGTTTCATAAACCAGTTGTTCAATCGAGTCAACTCCAATAGTCTTCAACATATGTGGAAGATCGGTTTCTCTTGGGCCAATGTGTCTTAAAGCAAAAGCATCTGTTCTCATTTGTAGCTATCTAAATTTTTAAGGTCAATGTAATCAGCCTCAATTTGTGGGGCAAATAACATTTGAAAGTAAATGTGTTGTTTTTTTGTGGCGCAAAATTAAGTATTATTAATAATTTAATGGGTATTTTTAACTTCAATTTTTATCAATTTTATAACTAAAGAGTTGATTTGTTACCAATTGATTAGATTTGAATCATGAAACTTATAAAACAGCTATTCGATTTCTATTTAAACAGCAGTATTCACGTGGCCTTCTCGTGTTTTGCTTTGGTACATATAACTTTCCATGTGTTTCATATTCAGTATGATGAGCCAATGGCGCTTTTCGTTTTCTTTGGAACTATTGTAGGATATAATTTCGTAAAATATGATGCTTTGGTTCGGGTAAAGAAAAATCCAATTGGAATACAGTTAAAAATCATCGCAATATTAAGTTTTATCTCGCTGATTCTAGTCGGGTATTATTTTTTTCAATTAAAGAGAATCACACAAGTTGTATCCTTCGGAATTTTCGCCATCACAGCACTTTACACGTTGCCTTTTTTTCCAAACCGAAGAAATGCCAGAAACTGGGCCGGCGTAAAAATTTATATAGTAGCCATTTGCTGGGTGGGAGCCACGTTGGTTTTACCCTTAATAAATGCTGAAATTCCATTTACTATTGACTTTTTTATAAAATGCATTCAGCGCTTTGTTCTCGTTTTTGTCCTCATTTTAGTTTTTGAAATTCTGGATCTAGCCAATGACGATCCGCATTTAAAAACCGTTCCGCAGACTATCGGCGTAAAGAAAACCAAACTTTTAGGTTTTTTATTATTGATACCATTTTGGTTTTTAGAAGTATTTATTGCAACTTTTAATTATCACGATGCCATAATTAATTTTGTCATGGTGGTCACTTTGATGCTTTTTATCTTTTTTGCAAATCCAAACCGTTCCAAATATTACACTTCATTTTGGGTAGAAGCCGTTCCGATTTTTTGGTGGTTAATGATTGTTTATTTTTAAAGTAATTTGGGCGTGACCACCTTGCAATAAGCGGGCAAAAATACTTTGCGCATATTCGCCCGCTTATCGCAACGCGGTCGGGCTATCCGCGCTACTTCGGTAGCCAGCTCCTATCCCTCACGCAAACGTAAAGCGAGAAGATTCATTTCAAAATACGCAATCTTGTCATTTCGACGAAGGAGAAATCTCCGTAAGAAACTCTGCAAAGTATTTCCAATCTTTGAGGAATGTTGTTGCGGAGATTTCTCCTTCGTTGAAATGACAAAAGTTGAGAGAAAAACTTAGTTAGCGTTTTCCGAAACCTCTTTCAAAATCTTATTCCTCTCCAAAAGAAAACGAATTAAATGCTTTTCCAAAGATAAAACATCAAATAATTTTCCAAAAATCCCAAACGGAGTTTCATATTGTAATTTGTCTTTCATAATCGTAAAACCATTTTCTTCTTCAAAAAAATGTTCATGTTTGAAAGATTTAAAATGGCCTTTTTCCATTTCATCCACAAAATAATCGCAAAAGTTCATGGCTGTAATTCGGCTTTTGTGTTCGAGATAAAACCCAAAATGTTTTCCGCGCCAGGTTACCGTTTCATTTAAATTTATTAAACCAGAAGTTATTCCGGCAATTGCTTTTTCTTTTGATTTACTTGCGGATTTCTGATGAACATCAATATTTCTTGAAGCATCAAAAACAGTTTTTATTGGAGCTTTTATTTTGGTTGTAAGTTGAATGGTGTTCATGATTTAATCGGTTTCAATTTTATTAAATTTCCGCATTGTTTTTCTGAGCTAAGGCGAAGAACGCACTAGTAGCTCATAACGTAAATCGCCAATCTTTGTCGATTCCCGAGTGTGATTTCTCGTTCCTCGAAATGACAAACTATACTAAATCCTGAAAAGCCTCATCAACATTCCCAAACTTAAACTCAAAACCATTATCCAAAAGTCGTTTCGGGATCACATTTCTGCTTTTCAAAACCAATTCTGTTTCTGTTCGGATAAAAAAAGAGCCAATTTCGAGTAAGAATTTGCTCATCGGAACTCCGAAAGGAAAACCAACCGCTTTTCGAAGTTTCTTCATAAAATCAACATTCTGGACTGGTTTTGGAGAAACAATATTTATCTTTCCAATCAATTCCTTTTCAAGAATAAAATCAACTGCACGAGCAAAATCTTCTTCATGAATCCAGCTCACAAACTGATTGCCTTTTCCTTGTTTCCCGCCAAAGCCAATTTTTGCCAAAGTCTTTAACGGAATAAAAGCACCGCCCTTTTTTCCTAAAACAATAGAAGTTCGCAAAGCTGTCTTTAAAGTATTGGGCGTTTCGGTTTTAAAAAATGCTTTTTCCCACGAAAGTGCCACATTAATCGAAAAGTCATTTCCAATTTCGCCATCAACTTCATCCATTTTTTTGTCTAATGAAAATCTGTAGATGGTTGCCGTTGAAGAATTCAGCCAATGTCTCGGCGGATTTTTGCAATTCAAAACCGCTTTGTTGAGAATTTTTGTGCTTTCAATTCTGGACAATAAGATTTCTTTTTTATTTTTTGCGGTATAACGGCAATCGACAGATTTTCCGGCAAGATTAATTAAAACTGTTGCATTTTCTAATTCGTTTTCCCAGCCTGAAAAAGTTTTAGCGTTCCAGTTTACGTATTTTATTCCGTCAATATTTTTAGATTTTCCTCTGGTCAGAATTACAATTTCTTCAAATTTATTTTTGAAATGATTGATTAAAACTTTTCCAAGAAATCCTGTGCCCGCTGCTATAATAAGTTTGCTCATTTGTGTAATTTTTTTTTTGCCACGAATTCAAGAATTATTTAAATAACATTGAAATATTCGTGAATTCGTGGCGAACCTATTTAATTTAAAATTAGAATCAAAGCAATAATTCGGTACAAAATCCAGGTGAAAGATAACCAAATTGGAAGTTTTAAAATTTTAATTCGTCTGGCATGTTCCATGAACATAATTAAAACAGTAACTCCAAACCATCCTAAAATTATCATTTGCGGAAGAATCATAAACTGACTCAAAATCAAAGTCGGACTTAATATTAAACTTCCCATCAAAGAAACCGTCATTAAATTTCCGGTGTAATTCATAATCGTTTGTTTGTTGAATTTAAAAAGAAACAAAGTTTGAAAAACAATTTGTCCAAAAGCCAAAATAAGCTCTCTCGTAACCGTACTATTTGGAAAATCGAAAATCAAATTAGAATATCCGAATAAAATGAAAGTCGTTACAGTCAAAGCAAAACCAATAAACAGAAATCGATATTTATAATTGAAATCCGGTGTACATTGCAATTTATTTTCTTGTTTTATATTGCCAGGAATAATTACTTTTCGATTGTAAGAAACGAAAGAATACATTTTTTTCAATACAAAATGAATCGGTTTTATTGTGGCAATTTTTTCAATCAACGGGAAAGAAAAACCAACGACTTTTATCAGACTATCAATCCCGTAAATTACTGTTTTAGTTTTATTATCAACCAGAGCAATTTCGTTTGTAGCACGTTTTACATCTATAAAACTTTGTTCGTCGGCAGATAAATCACAATATGACTTTCTTCCGTTTTCGTCTAACATACCGCTTTTTACAAATCCGGTTGTATATAAACTGCAAAGCGGACAATCTTCGTCATAAAGTAAAGTTTGGTTTTCGAGCGTTTTCATGATTTTTGGTTTTTTGATTTATAAATAGATTAATACATTTTTTCTAAAACCGGAATTGTCTGCAATTTTCTTTTATTCTTTACGCCAATTTTAGAACCTTTTGCCAGGAAAACTGAAGTTAGTTTTTGGTTTTGAAGAAACTCAAAATCAGTTCCGTAATTTTTTCCGAAGTCTACATCAACAGCATAATTTAAAACTTCATATTGTTGCCATCTCGGGTGTGTAACTTCATATTCGAAAGTTTTGGCAGAATCTATTTTAGTATATCCGAAATAATGTTCGGTAATAAATTCGGCTTCAGAATCAATTTCTATTTCACTCAAAACACTTTTAGTTTCTACGTGAATTGTATTCTGATTTTTATCCTTTGTCCATTGATAAATAAAAGTGTTTGTGTTTTCATTTTCAATAATTTCATGTTTCATTTTTTGGGTTTCGTAATGTTCCTGATATAAAGTATTTGCAATTAAAGTGATGGCTTTTTTCGGAACAATTTCTTTAATGAAAACTACACCGCGTTTCCATTCGCCATTTTCAAAACGTTTTACATAAAATCTCAAATTCACTTCTTCAAAATCAACATGAAACGGAACTTTTAATCCTAAAACTTTCGTTTCTTTAAAAAGAAATCCAACTAAACTTACATAACATTTGTTGTTCCAAATATCAATCTCAGTTCCCGCAGGAACATATTTTTCCAGAACCTCACGATCAATTTCATAATTGAACAAGGCTAAATTTTTCCATTCTGCTTTCAAAAAATCCATTATATTATTTTTTAAAGTTTTAAACTTTCAGAAATAATTGAAAGTTTGAATTAAATTTTTTTATTTCATGATTTTGAGAATCAAACGACCTAACCAGTTTTCATTAAATTCGGTCATTTTATCTAACATATTATCTGCCTTCAAAACGAAATCGTATAATTTAGAAGTCTGATCAACAAAATGTTTTTCTTCTGCAGAGTCTTTAGCTTCAATTGTTGAAACTTCCTTTAAGATTTTAAGCGCAGGTTTAATTTCTCTTTTACTTCTTTCTCTGGCAATTTTCACGGCTAATTCGTCAAGATCTTTTTCTGCGGTAAAAAATTCTCTTCTTTCTCCGGCTTTGTATTCTTTATATACAATTCCCCAATCCATTAAAGCGCGTAAATTCATACTGGCATTTCCGCGTGAAATTTGGAGCTCTTCCATCACTTCTTCCATAGAAACGGCGTCGTTAGAGACCATTAATAAAGCATGAATCTGTGCCATGGTTTTATTAATTCCCCATTGAGAACCCAATGCCCCCCAGGTTTGCACAAACTTATTTTTTGCTTCTTTGAATTCCATGAAACAAAAGTATATAAAAGTTTTTGAACTTTCAAAAATAAATGAAAGTTTATTTTGTGAGTTATAAAATTATGTTAATTGGTGGCGTGAGTTTTTGATTAACTAATGATACAGCTATTTTTGTAAAAATCACATTTATGGAATTATACTACACTTTTTCAGTACTTATTGTGCTGGCTTCTTTCTTCGCCTATTTAAATTTAAGATTTTTAAAACTTCCTGGAACAATCGGAATTATGATTATTGCGATGCTGGTTTCTGTTGGAATTCGTCTTTTAGGAGATTCTTATTTTCCCGATACCACGAAACATTTTTTTGTTTTAATAAAAGAATTTGACTTCAACGAGATATTAATGGGTGCCATGTTGAATTTTCTTCTTTTCGCCGGAGCGCTTCACGTAAATATGTCTGACCTTAAAGAACAAAAAGTTTCGATTATGATTTATTCTACGGTTTCTGTAGTTCTGTCAGCGCTTATTATTTCGATGCTTCTATTTTATATCGCACCAATTTTTGGAATTAAAATACCGTATTTATTCTGCCTGGTTTTCGGAACACTAATTTCTCCAACCGATCCAATCGTTGTTCTGGGCGTTTTAAAACAAGCTAAAGTTCCGAAAAGAATCGAAACTAAAATTGTTGGTGAATCATTGTTTAATGATGGAGTAGCGGTAGTAATGTTTGCTGTAGTAATGGAAATGGCTACAGATCCGAAATTTGATATGAGTTTTGGTTCTGTGGCATGGCTTTTTGCCAAAGAAGGTATTGGCGGACTTTTATTAGGTGCGTTTTTAGGGTTTACTGCTTCTCGTGTTCTTAAAAAAATTGACGATTATAAAGTTTCAGTTCTTATTACGCTTTCGATAGTAATGGGCGGATTTCTAATCGCCAAAAGTTTGCATGTTTCAAGTCCGCTGGCAATGGTTGTTGCCGGACTTATTATTGGGAATTATGGTAAAAAAGTAGCCATGAGCGAAATGACCAAAGATTATCTGGAGAAATTTTGGGAATTAATAGATGAGATTCTAAATGCCATTTTATTCCTTTTCATCGGGTTTGAATTATTGTTGCTGCCGAATTTAGAGAAACAATTGCTGATTGGTTTAGTAACAATTTTAATTGTCCTTTTTGCCAGAATTTTTTCGATAGTATTACCGTGGAAATTCTTTGATGTTTTCAAATTTTTCGGAATCAAATCGGCTTATAATAAAGGCTCATTAACCGTACTGGTCTGGGGCGGAATCCGCGGCGGTGTTTCTATTGCGTTGGTGCTTTCCCTTCCGGATGGAGAATACAAAAATCTGCTGCTAGAAATAACTTATATTGTGGTTCTGTTTTCAATTGTGGTTCAAGGATTGACTGTTGGAAAAGTGGCCAATAAGGTATTGGAGAAGGAGTAAAGAATATAGATCATAGAAAATAGAATAAAGATTTTTATTTTCTTTAGACTTAAAAACAAACCCTGCAAAGTTCTTTACAGGGTTTTGTTTTTTATCTTTTATCTTCCTTAGAATAATTGGATGGTCCATTAATATCGATTGGATTTCCTAAAAACTTAGGTTCCCGATTTCTGAAAACATCGAAAAAGGATTTAAATCTGGATAGATACTCTCGGAATTTCACATAATTATATCCCGAATATTCGCCATTGTTCGCCGAATATCCAGCCGATTTTATGCCCAGATTTCTTCCAATGTAGAGGGCACGGTTCAAATGATATTCCTGCGAAATCAAAGTAGCTTTTTTTATTTTGAAAATATGTCTGGCGCGATACATTGTTGAATAGGTATCAAAACCCGCATAATCAATAAAGATTTTAGTTGTATCAACGCCATGTTGGTAACAGTAATTTTTCATCACCGTTAATTCATCGTATTCTTCGCGTCCATTATCTCCTGAAAGCAGAATCTTATTGATTCTTTTTGCTTTGTATAACAAAATCCCAGCGTCAAGTCTGTCCTTCAAATATTTACTCGGCTGATTGCCATTTATTCCGGCGCCAAATATTATTCCGACATCATTCTTTGGGAATTTCTTTAAAGAATAATGAATGTATTTTTTGGTGGATGAAGTAATATGATAATTTACAGAAAGAACCGCAATTAGTCCGGCAACAGATAAGTAAAGAACTATTTTAAAGAATTTTTTCACGATTAATTTTCTAAGATTAGGATTCAAAAATGCTAAGATAAACTAAATTTATTCGGAGGCAAAGTCAAATAAAAAACCGAAGCATAGATGCTTCGGTTTTAATTATCTAATATTCTAAGATCTAAAAATCTAAGAAAGTCTAAAGAAGTCCTGCTCTTTTCAACAAAGCTTCCGGTTTGGGTTCCTGACCTCTGAAACGTTTGTACAAAGTCATTGGATGTTCTGTTCCTCCTTTTGAAAGAACGTTGTCTTTAAATTTCTTGGCTACTTCGGCATTGAAAATTCCGTTTTCCTGAAAATATTCAAAAGCATCAGCATCTAAAACTTCTGCCCATTTGTAACTGTAATAACCGGAAGAATAGCCACCTTGGAAAATATGTGAAAAAGCAGTACTCATCGCATTTTCTTTTACATCCGGATACAATTGTGTATTGGCGAATTGTTCCGTTTCGAAAGTTTTAAGATCTGTAATGTTGGTCGGATCTTGTCCGTGCCACGCCATGTCTAATAATCCGAAACTTAACTGTCGTAAAGTCGCTAATCCTTCCTGGAAACTCGCACTTTCTTTAATTTTCTGCACATATTCAATCGGAATAATTTCTCCTGTTTCGTAATGATTGGCAAACAAAGCCAAAGCTTCTGGTTCGTAACACCAGTTTTCCATAATCTGACTTGGTAATTCTACAAAATCCCAATAAACAGACGTTCCGGATAAACTTGGATAAACGGTATCGGCCAACATTCCGTGTAAACCATGACCAAATTCGTGGAATAATGTCGTTACTTCATTAAAAGTCAATAAAGATGGTTTTGTTTCGGTTGGTTTTGTAAAATTACAAACGTTTGAAATATGAGGTCTTTCGTTTATACCGTCTTTTACATATTGCGATTTGAAAGACGTCATCCACGCTCCATTTCTTTTTCCTTTTCTTGGGAAGAAATCGGCATAGAAAATCGAAACCAAATTATTTTCAGAATCTGTTACTTCATAAGTGGTAACTTCTTCGTGGTATTTGTCGATATCAAAAACCTCTGTAAATGTCAATCCGTACAATTTTTTGGCAACGGTAAAAGCGCCTTCCAGAACTTTCTCTAACTGAAAATACGGTTTTAGTTTTTCATCGTCTAAATTAAAAAGCTGCTGTTTCAATTTCTCAGAATAATAAGCACCATCCCATTTTTCTAATTGTTCAATTCCGTCCAGTTCTTTCGCGAAAGCGGTTAATTCGGCGAATTCTTTTTGTGCTGCGGGTTTAGCTTTCGCTAATAAATCATTCAGGAAAGAAAATACTTTTTCGGGACTTTCGGCCATTCTTTCTTCCAGAACAAAATGGGCATGGGTTTTATAACCTAATAAATTAGCTCTTTCATGACGAAGTTTAGCAATTTTTAAAACGTTTTGTTCGTTGTTGAATTCATTGTTTTGAAAAGCTTTTGCCCCAAAAGCGATCGCCATTTTTTTACGCAGTTCGCGATTGTCAGCATACGTTAGGAATGGAACATAACTTGGATGATCTAATGTAAAAATCCAACCTTCTTTCTTCTGGTTTTTGGCTAATAATCTAGCCGCTTCGATTGTTCCTTCAGGCAAACCTGACAGCTCTTTTGAGTCGGTTAAATGTAATTCGAAGTTATTGGTTTCTGCCAAAAC
The DNA here is from genome assembly GCF_039749035.1 of Flavobacterium olei. Classification (NCBI taxonomy): domain Bacteria; kingdom Pseudomonadati; phylum Bacteroidota; class Flavobacteriia; order Flavobacteriales; family Flavobacteriaceae; genus Flavobacterium; species Flavobacterium olei. The sequence goes on along the minus strand of NZ_JBDKWC010000006.1, from coordinate 389,509 downwards.
ATTTTCGCCAAATTGTAAACTCAGTTTCGATAATTCTTTGTCGATTTCTCGTAACTGATTTTTTTTGTCTTCCGCAAGATTTGCTCCGTTTCTGGAAAAACTTTTATATTTTTTGTCTAATAATGTAGTTTGTTCAGCGTTGAGATTCAGGCTTTCTTTTTGATCGTAAACGGCTTTTACTTTTGCAAACAAATCGGCGTTGAGGCGAATATCATTTCCAAATTCAGAAAGCCAGGGAGAAACTTCCTGTGCGATTTTCTGCATTTCGTCATTGGTTTCAGCCGAATTCAAATTAAAGAAAACACTGGAAAGACGATCTAAAATGTCGCCCGAAAAATCCATCGCCACAATCGTATTTTTAAAAGTAGGCGCTTCCGGATTATTTACAATTGCATCGATTTCGGCTTTTGCCAGTTTAATTCCTTCCTGAAAGGCCGGAACGTAATCTTCGATCTTAATTTGTGAAAAAGGGGCTGTGTTATGTTTGGTATTGAAATATTGTGTTAATACGCTCATAGTGTAATTTTTTTTCCTGTAAGGTTTCTAAAACCTTATAGGTTTAGAATTCATTAATTAAAATATTTTAGATAACGATTTTTGGTTTCTTCCATGGCCAAATCATTACAAATTCCTTCATTATTATCTAAGAATAAATGGCTTCATCTATTTTTTGTTTTAGCAGTTCTGAAAGATTTTCTTTTAACGAAGTTTTGTCAGCTATTTCCTGAATGAGATGATTAACATTCTTGGTCAATTTCATTTTAGAAGATTTAATAATCATTGTATCATTTTTTTCAAAGTTAAGTTTTTCTTTAAAAAAGAATTATAATGATTCGTTAAGATTATTTCGCAAAGTTCCACAAAGAAAAAACACAGAGATTCACAAAATCTTTGTGCATCTCTGTGTAACTTTTGTGAATCTCTGTGAAATTATTTTTTTAAACCTTCAGCAGCTTTATTAACCGCCGCTTTTAATTCTTCTTTGTAAGAAATAATAGAGTCCAGAACTTTTTTATCAGAGCTTCCGATGATTTGTGCTGCTAAAATTCCGGCATTTTTTGCACCGTTTAAAGCTACAGTAGCAACAGGAACGCCGCCCGGCATTTGAAGAATGGACAAAACAGAATCCCACCCATCAATAGAATTGCTGGATTTTACAGGAACTCCAATAACAGGAAGCGGAGACATTGAAGCCACCATTCCAGGCAAATGTGCGGCACCGCCCGCACCTGCAATAATTACAGAAATTCCGCGGTTGTGTGCATTTTTACTGAAATCGAATAATTTTTCTGGTGTTCTGTGAGCAGAAACAATATCAACTTCTACTTCTATATTAAATTGTTTCAACATGTCAAGTGCATCCTGCATTACTGGCATGTCTGAGATGCTTCCCATTATAACGGCTACTTTGCTCATTTTGTTTTTTATTTAAAGATTTAAAAATTAAACTATTCAAAGATTTTGATTGATAATAAACCAATTTTTTAATCTTTAAATTTTTCAATCTTTGAATTACGAAATCACTTTAATAGTATTCTTAACCTGCTCCGCGATTCTTCTCGCTTCCATCATGTCTTCATTCACAATTGTAACGTGTCCCATCTTTCTAAATGGACGAGTTTGCTTTTTTCCGTAAATATGTGGTGTAACACCATTCCAGCTTAAAATGGTTTCAATATTTTCGTAAACTACATCTCCTGAAAATCCTTCGGCACCGACCAGATTTACCATAACTCCGGCAACTTTGCTTTCTGTGTTTCCTAATGGAAGACTCAAAATAGCGCGAAGATGATTTTCGAATTGTGAGGTATAACTTGCTTCAATAGAATAATGACCAGAATTGTGCGGACGTGGTGCCACTTCATTCACTAAAATTTCATCATCTTGTGTCTGAAACATTTCAACAGCCAAAAGACCAACGTGATTGAATTTTTCAGAGACATTCAAAGCAATTGCTCTTGCTTTTTCGGCTACTTTTTCATCAATTCTGGCAGGACAAATTACGTATTCCACCTGATTGGCTTCGGGATGAAATTCCATTTCTACAACCGGATATGTCTTGATTTCCCCTAAAGGACTTCTGCAGACAATTACCGCAAGTTCATTTTTAAATGGAACCATTGTTTCGGCAATACATTCTACATTTGGCAGATCATCTAAATCTGAAGTTTGACGAATTACTTTAACGCCGTTTCCATCATATCCAAATTCGGTGCATTTCCACACAAACGGAATCGTAATTTCATTATTTCCAACTGATTTTTGCAAATGTTCCGGACTGTCAAATCTTAGAAAAGCAGCTGTTGGAATATTATTCTCTGCATAAAATTGCTTTTGCACTCCTTTATTCTGAATTCCTTTTAAAGTTTTTGGTGAAGGATATACTTTTACGCCTTCATTTTCTAATTGTGTTAAAGCTTCAAGATTGACTAATTCAATTTCGAAAGTTAAAACATCAACTTGTTTCCCAAAATTATAAACCGTTTCATAATCCATTAAATCGCCTTTAAAGAATTTATTACAGGCAATTTTACTTGGCGCTTCGTCGCTGGGATCTAAAACATAAGTTTGAATGTCAAATTTACGCGTGTCGAACAAAAGCATTTTGCCCAATTGTCCGCCGCCTAATATTCCTAATTTAAAATCAGAAGAAAAATAATTCATTTTGTGTTGTGTTTTTGCAAAGATACTTCTTAATCTTTTTTCAGCCAAAATTTAGTTTTCCGCCACGAATTCACGAATTAAATTTTACACAAAGTGAAATAAAAAAATCGTGAATTCGTGGCGAAAAAAAAAATCATTTCATTTTCTTCAAAACTTCTTTGGCAACTGCTTTATACGCAGCTGAATGATTTGCATAATCTTTCTCAATAATTACTTTTAATTCAGGATGAATCCAGTCGTAATAGTTGCCCAATATATATAACGTTCTGATAGAATAAGCCTTAGTGGCTACTTTTACATCTGTAATAAGCCAGTCGAAAGCCGCTTCGATACAATCCTGAAGGTTTTCTTCTGAAAGTGTAATGCAGTTTTCTCCTTTTTTATAATGCGATTTTACCAAAAGCTGGACAATTTTGGCAATTGGACGAAGGGAACTTTCATCTTTTAAAATTTTCAAATTAGAACAGAAAAAATCCAGATGAGGTTGCAGCCAAAGCAATTCTTCGTAAGATACAAATTCAAGAATCCAGCATGCTTTGTGATTGTTCTTATCTTCCGGAGAAAAAGAAATAGTCACTAAGTCATTAAAAAGTTTAGGATTTTCTAAAATATCCTGTGCTGCCATAAGACGCCTCTCCCGATAAGCGCTCACATAATCCAGTTTTTTTTGCAATTCAGAAAGCATTTCAAATTAATTTGGAATTTGAAAGCTAAAATAAATAATTTAATGAGATAATTCCGTAGTAGTTTATCGGTAATCCCGGATAATAATATCTGGGCTGTGCATTTCCAACACCAGTAGCGTTGGTCAAAATCATCGAGGCATATTTTTCATTCAGTACATTATTTACGCCAGCGTCAAGATGGGCTTTTAATCCGGATAAAATTTCAAACTGATAACCTGTTTTTAAATTTAAAAGCGAATAAGAATCAGAATAAACAGAATTGGCATCGTTTAGCGGAATTTTATCTGTGAATTGAAAATCGGCTGAAATATAAAATCCCGAATTTGTATTAAGGTTAAATCCTGCGCCGGCGGTATTGGCAGGAACGCCGGTTAATTTGTTTCCGGAGAAATTATTTCCATTGTCATCAAATTCTTTAAATTCATAATTTCCGACAGAAGCAGAGGCATACGATTTTAGATTTAGAAAGGAATTAATCATCCAATTATGGTTTAGACTCATTTCGATTCCTTCATGAAAAGTCTTTCCGGCATTTACACCTTCATATTGATCATCCCCGATTCTTTTGGCAACCAGTAAATCTTTTATTTCCATCCTGTAAACCGCAATTTCTGTATACAGTTTCTTGTTGAAGAAATAAAGTTTGCTTCCAATTTCGAAATTATAACCCGTTTCAGGTCGTATATTCTGATTGATGTTTCCGGTACTGGTTAAAGTTTCTTCGGTTGCCGGCAGAGAAAATCCGCGGCTTACAGAAAAATAAAAGGTTCGAACTTCATTGGGTTTGTATAAAAAAGAAAGCTGAGGCGAAAAAATTCCATCATAACCATAATTTTCCGTCGGATTATTCGCGGAAGCGGGAAAATCATTTTGCAACTCAAATTTAGTTTTATTGTAATTTAATCCGGCCTGGACTTCAAATTGCTCTGAAATTAAAGTACGGATTTGACTGAAAATATTATAAAAATGCCTTTTTTGATTTGTGGCAGAAAGCGGATTTCCCTGTAAACTTCCATTTCCATTATTTTGCTGATATAAGTTTTCGAAAGTATTGCCGCTGTAATTATCAGCAAAATATTCAATTCCGCTAATAAATTGGTTCGTACTATTTCCAATTTTAAAATCTCCCGAAAATTGAGTCCGTAAACCCGTGGCAAAAGTATATTGGCGTAAAATGTCAAAAGGCCGTGGTTCGTTGCTGTCTTTATAATTGATAAAAACAGAAGTTGAATGGTTCAAATGATCGTTGATTTTAAAATCGTACGCCAATCCTGCCAAAGTCGATTTATATTCCTTAAAGCCTTTTGCAGCCACCCAGGTCGGGGCACCCGCTTGCGGATTATTATCGTACATTGATTTACTGATTGAGCTCGGAATATATGCTTTTAGATAAGTATAATTCGAGAAGTAAGTCAGTTTGCTGTTTTCTTTTCGCAATAATTCTCCCGAAAGTGTAATTCCTTCGCGGTTATAGGCACTGTTTTCGCGCCAGCCATCAGTTTTTAAGTTGTGATAACTCAGGTTTAGAGAGGCTTCTTTTTCATTGACATTAAAACTTACCCGGTTTTTTAATAATCCGAAAGATCCAAAAACCGAACTCACTTCGGCCTGATATTTTCCAGTCTTTAAGTTTTTGGGCGTAATTAAAATTGCACCTCCCAGTCCTGCACCGTAAATACTCGAAAGTGGTCCTTTTATAATTTCCAGCTGATCTATGTTTTGAAGATCAATATCATCTATAACAGTTTCACTATTTCCTGAAGTCAGAGGGATGCTGCCATAAAAAGCTCTTATTTTATTTGTTCCGTATGGAGTTCTGGCGCCAATTCCGCGAATTGAAAGACGGGTAGTGGTAATATTTGACGATTGCATAAAAACACCCGGAATGGTGTTTATGACATTACTGATGTCTGTAGTATTATTTTGAAGTAATTCTTTTTGGGATAAAACGCCAATAGAAGCCGGTGCATTTTGTAAATCGCGGTTAATATGTAAAGGGCTTATAATAACTTCCTGAAGTTTTTGTGTTTTTGTAGAGTCAATGTTTCTGACTTGTCTTTTCTGTGCCTGCATATTTTGTAAAAGAAAAAGCGCGAGAATAAAAAAGCCGTAATTTTTTAAGGACATAAATAAATTGGTTGTTTTACAAAAGATGAGGTTTTATCCTGTAGAATTAGGATTTATTTGCTGAAAAGCAGTTTTAGTTATTTAATATTTTTAACACACAGAAACACAGATCCGATTGGGCAAAAAAGGTGTTCAATTCTAAATTCGCGATGTAATCTATAGTTTGAAAACTAGCTTTCTTTAATCAAACTTTTTAAAAGTAAAATCTATGTTCCTGTATGGTTAAAAATTTCTTTTGCAGGAAAGCTTATTTTTTGGCAGCCACTTTCCAGATTGTATTTCCACTGTCATCATTTACCAGTAGCGATCCGTCATTCATTACAGTAACGGCGACAGGTCTTCCGTAAACTTCAGATTTTTCGGCATCAGAAATAAAACCGGTTAAAAAATCTTCGGGTTTTCCAGATGGTTTTCCATTTTGAAAAGGGACAAAGACCACCTTGTAACCTGAGATTTTGGCGCGATTCCAGGAACCGTGTTGTCCTACGAAGGCTCCGTTTTTATATTTTGCAGGAAAAGCGTCTTTGTCATAAAATGCTAATCCCAGAGAAGCGGTATGTGCACCAACCGGAACATCAGGAATAATAGCTTTTTCTACCAGATCTTTTCTTTCACCTTTCATTCTCGGATCAGGAATGCTTCCAAAATAAGAATAAGGCCATCCGTAGAAACCGCCTTTTTTTACACTGGTAATATAGTCCGGAACCAAATCGTCTCCCAGCTCATCACGTTCGTTAACTGCTGTCCATAATTCATTATTAGCAGGATTCCAATCCATCCCCACAGGATTTCTAAGTCCGGCTGCGTAGATTATTTCTCCGGTTCCGTCAGGATTAATTTCCAGAATATCAGCACGACGAACTTCTTTATCCATTCCGTTTTCGCCATTGTTACTTCCGGAACCCACAGAAATATAGATTTTACTTCCATCAGCATTTGCCAGTAAATTTCTCGTCCAGTGATTGTTGTAACCTCCCGCAGGAAGCTCAAGGATTTTCTCTCCTTTGGTTTCCAGTTTCAGCGGATTGTTTTTATACGGATAACGGTATAATCCGTCGGTATTGGCGATATAGAAAAAATCTTTCAGAACTAACATTCCAAAAGGTTTGTTTAGACCTTTAATGAAAACTTCGCGGGTTTCAAATTTCCCGTCTTTGTCTTTGTCACGTAAAACTGTAATTTGGTTTTTGCTGGCGCCAGTTCCACTTTCAACCACAAAAATATCAGCATTTGGAGCGATATAAGTCCAACGCGGATTTTGGAATCCGTCGGCGAATTTCGTTACTGTAAATCCCTCAGGAGCTGTTGGTATTTTTCCTTCGGGCCAACCAATAACTTTACTGTTATTCGTCTTCGATTTACTGGCGTACGGAGCTGGAAGCTGCAGATCGCCGATAGCCGTTTTTACAACAGTGCCGGATTGTTTAGACAAAGTCTCTTTTTCTTCTTTTTTTACCTGTCCATTACAGGCGGTTGCAAGTGCCAATAATGCAACTGAAAATAGTGGTATTGAATTTCTCATCATTATCTTGGAGTTAAATAATTATTTAACAACAATTTACTCAAATAAAAAATAGCATCAAAAAGTGATTTGTAATTATTAACTGATATTTAACATTCGCAAAAAATATACGTATAGTGTCTATTTTGATAGAAGCAGTTAAGTTGTAATTCTGTATCTTTGTCCATTATTTTAAAATGAAAAATAATGATACAACTTCACGATAAACAATTTGTTCCGTTTATTTCGGCTAAGGAAATTGATTTTGCTTTAACTAAAATAGTGGCTCAGGTAGAAGATGATTTTGGAGATGATACACCAATTTTTATTGGAGTTTTGAATGGCGCTTTTATGGTAGTGTCAGATTTTTTAAAAAAATACAAAAAACCGTGCGAAGTTTCATTTATAAAAATGGCTTCGTATGAAGGAACTGAATCAACAGAATCGGTAAAACAATTAATCGGAATTAATCAGGATTTGACTGACAGGACCGTAATTGTGATTGAGGATATAATCGATACAGGCAATACGATCGAAGAATTAAAAAATTTGTTTAGAGCCCAAAATGTAAAGCATTTTAAGATCGCAACATTATTCTTTAAACCTGAGGCGTACAAAAAAGACATTAAAATTGATTACGTCGGAATCAGGATTCCGAACAAATTTATTGTGGGTTACGGTTTAGACTATGATGGTCTGGGACGAAATCTTACTGAAGTTTACAAATTAGCAGAATAAAAACACACAACTATACATTCATTTAAAAACTTCTAATTAAAGTTGGAAGTAAACAACACTCATTTCAATTATGATTAATATTGTTTTATTTGGAAAGCCGGGAGCAGGAAAAGGAACTCAGGCAGAATTTTTAAAAGAAAAATACAATTTAACACATCTTTCTACCGGAGATATTTTTCGTTTTAATTTAAAAAATGATACTGAACTGGGGAAAAAAGCAAGAGTTTTTATGGATAATGGAGAATTGGTTCCATGCGAAGTAACAACTGCAATGTTAATTGATGAGGTAAAAAAACACCCGGATACAGCAGGATTTTTATTCGACGGATATCCAAGAACCTTAAATCAGGCAGAAGCATTAGATAAATTTTTGCCAACAATTGGTTCAAACGTTACAGCAACAATCGCCCTTGAAGCAGATGACGAAGTGTTGGTTGCCCGTTTATTGGAGAGAGGAAAAACAAGCGGAAGAGTAGACGATCAGGATGAAGAAAAAATTCGTGTGAGATATCAGGAATATAATGAAAAAACTGCGCCATTAATTGGTTATTATAAAGATCAAAATAAGTTTCATGCCGTAGACGGTATCGGAACTGTTGAACAAATTACAGAGCGATTAACGTCAGTTATAGATAATTTGTAAAAGTTTATTCAGGTGCATTTGAAATCCCGATTGTGTAGGGAAAGCTAAAAAAACTATTTTTCTATACCGTCAAATCAGTTTCCTTAGTGGCGCTGTTTTCTGGACGAAAAATTAGTTTTTTGCTTTTAACCTGTATCTGGGCAGAAATCAAGGTTACGAATTATTACATAAACTAGACTATTTTATAACGAATAAGCCACAAATTGGAAATACTAATTATATTTTTTCTAATATTATTAAACGGAGTTTTCTCCATGTCTGAAATTGCTTTAATTTCGGCCCGGAAGAACAGGCTTGAAACCGCAGCCAAAAAAGGAAACAAAAGTGCCAGAACAGCTTTAGATCTGGCAAATTCCCCAAATAAATTTTTATCGACAGTACAAATCGGAATTACCTTAATCGGAATTTTAACCGGTATTTATAGTGGAGATAAAATCACGGCAGATGTTGAGGTTTTTGTAACAGGTTTTGTGGCATTAAAACCATACGCGCATTCTGTTGCGGTTGGAATTGTGGTGGTTGTTTTAACTTTCTTTTCTTTAGTTTTAGGAGAATTGCTTCCCAAACGAATCGGATTAAATTACCCGGAATCGATTGCTAAAATGGTCGCAATGCCGATGAAAGTAATTTCGATTATTACGGCTCCATTTATTTGGTTATTGACTTCGTCGACAGAATTTTTATTGAAAGTCCTGCAAATTAAGCCAACTGCCGACGGAAAAGTTACCGAAGAAGAAATTAAAGCCATTATTAAAGAAGGAACCGAAGTAGGAGAAGTTCAGGAAATTGAACAAGACATTGTAGAACGCGTTTTTCATATTGGAGATAGAAAAGTAAGTTCCTTAATGACACACCGTAAATCGGTTGACATGCTTCCTTTAAACGAGGACAGAATAAAAATCAAAGAACTAGTAGTTCAGGATCTGCATGCTGTTTATCCGGTTTATAACGAAAATTACGATGACATTGTGGGTGTGGTTACGCTTAAGAATATTTTTGCACATATCGAAAATGACAATTTTGATTTATCAAAAATAATGACAGACGCGCCTTATTTAATGGAGCAGACTACGGCGTACAAAGCTTTGGAGAATTTCAAAAAAACAGGAATTCATTACGCATTAGTTTCTGATGAATATGGCGTTTTTCAGGGTATGATTACATTAAATGATATCTTGGAAGCTTTAGTAGGAGACGCTGCGGAATTTTATAAGGACGAATTTCAGTTAATAGAAAGAGAAGACGGATCATGGCTTGTTGACGGACATTATTCACTGCATGATTTCTTAACTTATTTTGAGCTGGACGAATTAACCAACGATTACGAAGTAAACACAGTAAGCGGAATGATTATGACTGAGCTTTCGCACATTCCAAAAGAAGGAGAAAAACTAATCTGGCAGAAATTTGTACTAGAAGTTGTAGACATGGACGGCGTAAAAATTGATAAAGTACTTGTAAAAGCGCTTAAAGAGTAGAGAATTTTGTTTTCAGTTTCAAGTTTCAAGTTTTGCTTGAAACCTGAAACTTGAAATCCGAAATTACACATAAATAATTAAATAGAGGCGGAGATTAGCTTTAGTTTGGTTTTCAATCTAAAATCTAAAATCCAAAATCTGAAATTCAAAACAATGACAGAGGGGAATTTTGTAGATTACGTTAAGATATTTGTTTCTTCCGGAAAAGGAGGAAAGGGATCTACACATTTACACAGAGAGAAATTTATTGAAAAAGGCGGACCAGATGGTGGAGACGGTGGTCGTGGCGGACACGTATATTTGGTTGGTAACAAAAGTCTGTGGACTTTGTTTCACTTAAAATTTGCAAGACACATTAAAGCCGGTTATGGCGGAGATGGAGGAGGAGATCGCAGTACCGGGGCAGATGGAGAAGATAAATACATTGAAGTGCCTCTTGGAACAGTTGTAAAAGACAAAGAAACAGGAGAAACTTTATTTGAAATAACAGAAGACGGAGAAAAAAGAATTCTCTGCAGAGGAGGAAAAGGAGGTTTAGGAAACTGGCATTTTAGAAGTTCGACCAATCAGACGCCGCGTTATGCACAGCCAGGTCTATTGGGTGTAGAGATGGATGTAATTCTGGAACTTAAAGTTTTGGCAGATGTAGGTTTAGTAGGATTTCCAAATGCAGGAAAATCGACTTTACTTTCTGTTTTAACTTCAGCAAAGCCAAAAATTGCCGATTATCCTTTTACGACTTTAAAGCCTAATCTGGGAATTGTTGCTTACAGGGATTTTCAATCTTTTGTAATTGCCGATATTCCCGGAATTATTGAAGGTGCTGCAGAAGGAAAAGGTTTAGGGCATTATTTCTTAAGACATATTGAGCGTAATTCAACGTTGCTTTTTTTAGTTCCTGTTGATACACCGGATATTAAAGCAGAATACGATATTTTAGTTAATGAATTAACAAAATATAATCCTGAAATGCTGGATAAAGAACGCCTTTTGGTAATTTCAAAATGCGATATGCTGGACGATGAATTAAAAGCAGAATTAAAAACAGAACTTGACGTTGCTTTTAAAGATGTTCCTTATATGTTTATTTCGTCTGTTGCACAGCAAGGTTTAACAGATTTGAAAGATAGACTCTGGAAAATGCTAAACGACTAAATTCATTTTATTTGAAATATAAAACCCGACAATATCAATTGCCGGGTTTTTACTTTTTGTGCGGAAAACAAAAAGTAATTTAGGATTTTACCTTTTAACTAAATCCAATAAAATTATAATGCAAAGTTTTTAGAAACTCCGATATTTACCGTTTTTCCAAAATCAAATCCTAAACGTTCCTGTCTCGGATCATTTTTTCCGTCAAGATTATCGTAGTTTATTCCCCCGATAGAAAAGTTTAAGCCAAAACCTCTTTTCATATTAATAAAGAGAGCCGGTGTTAAACTTGCATACATTCCTTTAGCATCGTTCAGGGAAGTGTTTTGGTATCCAACTCCTAAATCTGTATAGAAAGAAAATAATTCTGAAAGAGGAGTAGAGTAGCGCAGAAAACCACCAATTTTGTATTTTTCGGTTTTTTCGGCTCCTGTAGTTTTTACATTTGCTATAGACCCTTCGACACCCGCTGTCCATTTTTCAGAAAATTGATAACCAACCTTTGGAGCGAACTCAAAATTCTCAATTTTAGAATCTCCAATTTTCTCAGATGTAAATCCAATATTTCCACCTACCAGAAGTGAATTTTTCTGTGCACCAACCATTGTACTAATAAGTAATGCAACTGCAAATAACAATTTTTTCATTTTGATAATTATAATATTTTCCGCAAACTTAGTTCAAAATTAATTGTAAGAAAATATTTAGTTTATTAATTTTTAGGATTAAGTTTATTTTTACAAATAAGCGATTATTAAATATTTTTAAATGATAAATCGTAAGTTTTTTAATCAATTCCTAGTGTTTTATTTTGCTTCTTAAGATATAAATTTAAGTTGCTGAAATTGTGAATTTCGCAAAATTGAAACTCAATTTATTTATTATGTTTTGATTTTGCCTCAAATGCTAATTTTTTTTGCGAAAATGAGTTATATTCGCATCACTTAAACAAAATAACATGAAAAAAGTAATTTTATTCTTGACTATGTGCCTTATGGCTTTTCCAGTGAAAGCCGATGAAGGAATGTGGTTTTTGATGTTTATCGAAAGATTAAACCATAGAGATATGGAAAAAATGGGCTTGCAGTTGACAGCCGAAGAAATTTACAGCATTAACAATCATAGTTTAAAAGATGCGATTGTTCAGTTTAACGGAGGTTGTACCGCTGAGATCGTTTCTAACAGCGGATTAGTTTTAACAAACCACCATTGTGGTTACAATGCGATTGCAGAACTTTCTACTGCAGAACAAAATTATCTGAAAAATGGGTTTTGGGCTAAAGATAAAAGCGCCGAAATGAAACCAAAATCATTATACGTTCGTTTCTTCGTACGTATGGATGATGTATCTAAAAGAATTTTGTCAAAAGTAAATGATACTATGACAGAAACAGAGAGAAACAAAATAATTCAGCAGGAAATCGCTTTGATCGAAAAAGAAAACAGCGAGAACGGTAAATATACGGTTTCTGTTCGTCCTTTCTTTCAGGGAAATGAATATTACTATTTTGTTTATCAGGATTACACAGACGTTCGTTTAGTTGGAACGCCACCTGAAAGTGTTGGTAAGTTTGGTGGAGATACAGACAACTGGGAATGGCCTCGTCAAACAGGAGATTTCTCTATGTTTAGAGTGTATGCCGACAAAAACGGAAATCCTGCAGCCTATTCTAAAGACAATGTGCCTTTGCAGCCAAAACATTATTTGCCGGTAAGTATTAAAGGTGTTAAAGAAAATGATTTTGCAATGATCTTAGGTTATCCCGGAAGAACAAACCGTTGGATGCCAGCTGGCGGAATTGAACAAAACATTAAATATGCTTATCCTGCATGGGTTGAAGGTGCAAAAACCGGAATGGACCAAATGAAAAAGTATATGGATAAAGATGCAACTGTTCGTTTACAGTACGCTTCTAAATATGCTTCGACGGCAAATTACTGGAAAAACCGTCAGGGAATGATCGACGCTTTAACAAAAGCAGGGACTGTAGATGCAAAAGCAGCTCAGGAAGATAAATTTTACGAGTGGGCCAGCAAACCAGCGAACAGAGAAAAGTACGAGAATGTAATTCCGACAATCAACGATTACTACAGAGAAACTAATCTAAAAGCGCGTCATGATAATTATTTGACTCAGCTTTTACGTACGTCCAGTTATGCAACGGGACCTGCTAATTTAGGAAATGCATTAATTGCTTATTACAAAGAAAACGATGCTAAGAAAGCAGAAATGCTTCCTAAAATAAATGCAATGGTAGAAAGCATTTATGGAGAGTTTTACGCTCCGTTAGAAAAAGATGTTTTAACAGCACAATTAAATCTATATGCTTCAAAAGCTGCTGAATACGGATTAGCTACAGAAGTTGCAAAAATGAAAGCCGTTAACAACGGAGATTTTACAGCAGATGTAGCAAAAGCAACTGAGGTTAGTTACTTTACAAATAAAGAAAAGGTATTGGCATTTTTAGCTGATCCAAAACCATTGGCAATTGTACACGATCCTTTGTATATTATTTCTAATGATTTGTTGACAAAATACCGTGCTAAAACAGAAGATCAGGCAAAAGCTGATGACGGTTTTGCAACTGCTTACCGTAAATTGGTTGAAGGTTTAAGAGAATCAAAATTAAACGCGATTAAATATCCGGATGCCAACTCTACTTTGAGATTGACTTACGGAAAAGTTCGTGCTTTACCTGCAGATCCTCGAAACGATGCAAAAATCAATAACTATACTACTATGGAAAGTATGGTTAAGAAATACAAGGCAGGAGATCAGGAATTTGACTTGCCGGCTCGTTTGCTAGAATTAAATCAGAAAAAAGATTACGGACAATATGCTGATAAAGCAGGTTATATGCCGGTTAACTTCTTAACAGATAACGATATTACCGGAGGAAACTCTGGTTCGCCAGTTTTGAACGGAAAAGGTGAATTAATCGGAATTGCTTTTGACGGTAACATCGAAGCAATGGCAGGAGATGTAATCTTTGATTCTAATTTACAAAGAACTATTAACGTAGATATTCGTTACGTACTTTGGATTATTGACAAATACGCAGGAGCTAAAAACATTATCGACGAACTGACGATTACTAAATAAGAGTTCCTTGATTAACTTTGCCAAAGTTTTAAACTTTGACAAATCATAAAAGCAAACCCGACAGGTTCTAAAACCTGTCGGGTTTTTTATTTAAAAATATTGCGATCCACCAATTAACTGAGCGTGAAAATGATTTTCGAAATTATTGTCGGACAAAGTAGTAATTTATCTTTAAAACCAAATGATACATTTTATATTTCCTTATTTTTGAAAAATAATTATGGAGTTTTATTAGTTATTGCTATTTCGATTAACTTATTAAACAGTTTAACGATTAAACATTTTAAATGAAGACACATTTCATCGCTATTGGCGGAAGCGCAATGCACAATCTTGCATTAGCATTACATAATAAAGGGTACCAGGTTACAGGAAGCGATGACGCTATATTTGAACCTTCAAAATCAAGATTAGAAAAAAAAGGAATTCTTCCTGCAGAAATGGGTTGGTTTCCTGAAAAAATTACTGCCGATATCGAAGCTGTAATTTTAGGAATGCATGCCAAAGCAGACAATCCGGAATTATTGAAAGCGCAGGAATTAGGTTTAAAAATCTATTCTTATCCTGAATTCTTATACGAGCAATCTAAAAATAAAACCCGCGTCGTAATTGGCGGTTCTCACGGAAAAACCACTATTACCTCTATGATTCTGCATGTAATGCATTATCATAATATTGCCGTAGACTATATGGTAGGAGCACAGTTGGAAGGTTTTGATACAATGGTGCATTTAACAGAAGAGAATGATTTTATGGTTTTAGAAGGAGATGAATATTTGTCATCGCCAATTGACCGACGACCAAAATTTCATTTATACCAGCCCAATATTGCCTTAATTTCCGGAATTGCATGGGATCATATTAATGTTTTTCCAACTTACGAAAATTATGTAGAGCAGTTTGAGATTTTCATTCAAAAAATTACAAACGGCGGCATTTTAGTTTATAACGAAAATGATCCGGAAGTAAAACGAGTTTCAGAATCAGCCACAAATCCGATTCGAAAAATTGCATATTCTACACCAGAATATTCTGTAAATGATGGTGTGACTTTATTAAAAACGCCGGAAGGCGATATGCCGATTGAAGTTTTCGGTGCACATAATTTAAATAATCTGGCCGGAGCAAAATGGATTTGTCAGAATATGGGCGTTGATGAAGAAGATTTTTACGCGGCAATTGCCAGCTTTAAAGGTGCCTCTAAACGTTTGGAAAAAATTGCCGAAGGAAAAGGAAAAGTAGCCTATAAAGATTTTGCACATTCCCCAAGTAAAGTAGCTGCAACAACAAAAGCCGTAAAAGAACAGTATCCGAACAGAACTTTAGTCGCCTGTCTTGAATTACATACATACAGCAGTTTAAATGCTGCGTTTTTAAAAGAATATGAAGGGGCTTTAGAATATGCAGATGTTGCTGTTGTTTTCTATTCTCCGGATGCAGTAAAAATTAAGCAATTGGAAGAAGTGACTTACGAGCAAATTGCAAAAGCATTTAATCGTGAAGACCTGATAATTTATACAAATCCAGCAGAGTTTAAAGAGTATTTATTTAACTTAAATCTTGATAATTCGGCACTTTTATTAATGAGTTCAGGTAATTACGGAGGTTTGAACTTTGATGAAGTAAAAGGGTTGGTTAATTGAGATAATTAGTCAATTAGAAAATTAGGTAATGTGCCAGTTGTTATGCAGCTGGTGCATTTTTTTTTAATTGGTTTTTTGGTATTTGAAGTGCCCAACGATTTTATATTTAAATAAACAATCTTCTAATACTTGCCCATTACCGACGTTATGCACGATTAGATTTCGTTTTCCATCTTTAGATTTTTTGTTTGTAATAATTCCTATATGAGGTAGTTTGTTATTGATAAGCCAGGTTACGATTTCTCCTGTTTTATAATCTCCGGCATTTTGATTTACAGGTATTTTTATTCCTTTTCTTTCAAAAAAAACTTCGAGATTTGGAACTCTTCTGTGATCAATATTAGTATCAGTTTTTGTCATTCCCCAAATTTTTAAATTGGGATATAAAGCAAAATTTTCTATCATATCTTCATGAACTTCTTTTTGTAAATCAGTTCCTAATTTTCGGTACGAACGAATTATAACATCGGTACAAACTCCTTTGTTTGCGGGAACATCACCGTTTGGATATTCAATACTAAAATAAGCTGGATCGTAATCAATTGAGGGATCGATAATAGAAATTGCCGCCTGAGATAATATTTCTTCAAACGTTTTTGGCTCAATTACATTCGAAGCAATATCGTTTCTGGTTTCATTTCGCTGACAAGAGATAAAAAAAATAAAAAAGTGAAATAGATGTAATGATTTCATTTTCAGAGTTGGTTTGTCATTAAAGATAATAATTTTTAAAACCAATTTATTTATTGAAAGAATATTCTTATTTTTTTTAGATATATTAGCTTAAAAATAGAATTTATGGAACAATCTTATTTTCCTATTACAGATTGGGCAGAAGATGACAGACCGCGTGAAAAATTAATGCTAAAGGGAAAAAGTGCCTTGAGCGATGCTGAATTAATTGCAATTTTAATCGGTTCAGGAAGCAGAAATGAATCTGCGGTTGATTTAAGCAAACGAATTTTGGTTAGTGCTGGAGGAATTAATTCTTTGGCAAAGTTATCTGTTTCTCAATTAACGAAATTTAAAGGAATTGGAGAAGCAAAAGCCATTACAATTATCGCTGCCTTAGAACTCGGAAGAAGAAGAAAAGCAGAAGAATCTCCGGAACTAAAAAAAATTACGTCTAGTAAAGCGGTTTTTGAAATTATGCAGCCGGAAATCGGAGAATTGCCACATGAAGAATTTTGGGTGCTTTTTCTTAATAATTCAAATGCTGTAATTTCAAAGTCTCAATTAAGCAAGGGCGGAATTACCGGAACTTCAGTAGATATTCGGCTCATTTTTAAATTAGCTTTGGAAAACAGTGCCACTGGCTTGATTTTGTGTCACAATCATCCTTCGGGAAATTTAAAACCAAGCGATGCGGATAAGAAAATAACCAGGAAAATTTGTGATGCCGGGGATAATCTAGATGTTAAAGTTTTGGATCATTTGATAATAACTGAATCAAAATATTATAGTTTTGTAGATGAAGGAATTTTTTAATACATGAATACCACAATTACAGACATTTTTTTTGACTTAGATCACACACTCTGGGATTTTGACAGGAATTCGGAAATGGCTTTTGATCGTATCTTTAAAACGAAGTACAAAGAAATTATTACGCAGGATTTTATCCAGAAATACATTCCTATTAATCAGGAATGTTGGAGATTATATCAAAACGATAAAATAACCCATCAGGAATTGCGTTACAATCGTCTGAGGCATTCTTTTGATGCTTTAAATTATGTTATCTCAGAAGAAAATATTTTAGAAATTGCCAACGACTACATTGAATTTCTTACGGATAATAATTACTTGTTTGATGGTGCAATTGAGGTTTTGGAATATCTTAAGCCCAAATATAAACTTCATATCATCACCAATGGATTTGCACAGGTTCAGGAAAAGAAAATAAATAACGCCTTACTAGGTGGTTATTTTAGTACTATCACAAATTCTGAATTAGCAGGCTGTAAAAAACCAAATAGTATTATATTTGATTATGCATTAAAATTGGCCAATACTTCAAAGGAAACCAGCGTTATGATTGGAGACGATTTTGAAGCCGATGTCAATGGCGCCTTAAATGCCGGTCTGGATGCAATCTTTTTTAATGAAAAAAAATTGGAGGTTTCCAAAGATTATAAACAAATAAACCATTTATTAGAACTCAAAAAATATTTATAATGATGAAAATTAAATTTTTACTTGCTGCACTTTTATGTTCAGTTATCGGATTTGCGCAGTCCTTAAATGACTACAAAGCGGTAATTGTACCTTTAAAATACGATTTTATAAAAACAGATAATCAATATCGTCTGGCGACATTAAGCAAATCAAATTTAGTAAAAGCAGGCTTCGAGGCTTTTTATGCAAACGAACAGCTTCCTGACGGATATACAGATCGCTGTCAGGTTTTATATATTGATGTGATAAAAGACAGTGCATTTTTGGTAACTAAACTTTTTGTGCAATTTAAAGATTGCTTTGGTCAGGTAGTTTACACCTCAGAAGTTGGAAAGAGCAAAGAAAAAGATTATGATTTAGCTTACAGAGAAGCGCTGGAGAATGCTTTTAAATCTGTTTATGCATTACATTATAAATATAGCGGAAATTCAGTTGCTACTTCCAAAACACAGGTTGCTTCAAAACCTGCTGTAACTGCAACAGCTGCAGCTGTAAATGTTGCTGCAAGTAAACCATCAGTCGCAGCTGCTTCACCAGATTTAAAAGATCCAAATTTATTATACGCACAACCAACGGAGTCGGGGTATCAATTAATCGATAAAACACCAAAAGTAGTGATGAAACTTTTTAAGACTTCACAATCTAATGTTTTTATCGCATCCAAAGATAATGTTCAGGGTTCATTAATCTTAAAAGAAGACGGAAACTGGTATTTTGAATCATACCAAAATGATAAATTAGTATCAGAAAAAATTACAGTTAAATTTTAAATATAAGATACGATTTAATAGCCGTATTTGTCTTTCCAGCGGTTCTTTAAAAATTCACGGTTGCTGTTCTCTCTGGAATTGCTTCCCGGATTATAAAGAACCGTTTCTTTTATGGCGTCTGGCAAAAATTCCTGTTCAGCAAAATTATTCGCATAATCATGCGAATACTTGTAGTCATCACCATATCCGAGCTCTTTCATTAATTTTGTTGGCGCATTTCGCAAATGAATAGGAACGGGCAGATCTCCGGTTTGTTTTACTAATTGTTGTGCATTTCCAATTGCCATGTAAGATGCATTGCTTTTTGGCGATGTGGCGAGATAAATAGCGCATTGACTTAAAATGATGCGACTTTCAGGATAACCAATCGTCGTAACAGCCTGAAAGGTGTTATTTGCCATTATAAAAGCTGTCGGATTGGCGTTTCCAATATCTTCACTGGACAGAATAAGCATTCTTCTGGCAATAAATTTGACATCTTCGCCACCTTCAATCATTCTGGCCAGCCAGTAAACTGCACCATTCGGATCGCTTCCGCGGATAGATTTTATAAAAGCCGAAACGATATCATAGTGCTGTTCGCCAGTTTTATCATAAAGGACTGTGTTTTGTTGAACTAATTCTAAAACGCGATCGTTTGTTATTGTAATTTCATCGCCTGCTGATGCATTAATTACAAGTTCAAAAACATTTAAGAGTTTTCTCCCGTCACCTCCGGAAATTCGTAATAAAGCCTCGGTTTCTTTAAGAGTTATTTTTTTTGTAAGTAAATAAGCGTCTGTATTCATCGCACGCTGCAGAAGTGCCTCTAAATCAGTTTTTGTAAAAGCATTCAGAATATAAACCTGGCAACGTGACAATAATGCAGGAATGACTTCAAAACTGGGATTCTCAGTTGTTGCTCCAATTAAAGTTATCCATCCTTTTTCGACAGCAGCTAAAAGCGAATCTTGCTGCGATTTACTAAATCTGTGAATCTCATCAATAAACAAAATAGGGTTTTTAGCAGTAAATAAACCCCCGCTTTGTTTTGCTTTGTCAATAACATCACGAATATCTTTGACACCAGAATTTATGGCGCTCAAAATATAAAAAGGCCTTTTTGATTCCTGTGCAATAATCTGTGCTAAGGTTGTTTTACCCGTTCCCGGAGGTCCCCAAAAAATTAATGAAGGAATTATTCCCTTTGAAATTTGTTGTGTTAACGATCCGGTCGGACCAACTAAATGCTGCTGACTAATATAATCTTCTAATTTTTGCGGACGAATGCGCTCTGCTAATGGTGCTTCCATTCTACAAAATTACTGTTTTAAGTTTACAATTTAATTTACAGAAAGTTAAAACGTTTGCCACCAAAGTATGTTTGTTACGATTTGAGACATTTTATTTTTAATATGACAAAATATCAGTAAAATTTTTTTGGATAGTTTTTTGAGTTGAATTGGTTCCTATATTAAATGATATGAACGATACTAATTTTAAATTTTCGAATGCTGTAATTGGTCTCCCATTATTTTTTGTCCTTTTTTTATGGATCATTTATTGGATGCAGATTCGATTTGATTTTGATTTTTATCGTTACGGAATTTATCCCCGGGATTTTATCGGTTTACGAGGTGTTTTATTTAGTCCGTTTATTCATGAAAATTTAGAACATTTATACAATAATAGTATTCCGCTTTTGATATTATTGGCAGCGATTGAATTTTTTTATCCAAAGCAAACCCTTGGTGTTATTGGATATGGAATAGTATTTTCGGGATTAATTACCTGGGCCGTGGGGCGCGAAAATTTCCACATTGGTGCCAGTGGGTTAATTTATGTTTTAGTTACTTTTATTTTCTTTAAAGGAATCCAGACAAAATATTACCGATTGGTAGCTTTATCTTTCACTGTAATTTTGCTTTATGGTGGAATGATTTGGTATGTTTTCCCAGATGTAGATCAGTCAATTTCATGGGAAGGACATTTGGCAGGTTTCCTTACAGGTTTTGTACTGACTTTGTGTTATAAAACTCCGGAATATGCAAAACCCATTGTTTACGATTGGCAACGGCCGGATTTTGACTCCGCAAAAGATCCCTTTATGAAACATTTTGATGAATATGGTAATTTTGTCAATATTTCTGTTGAAGAGGAAGAGGATCCAATTAATTATTTTTATTCAAGTCATCCGGTCAATTACATTCTGTCCAATAAATCTGAAGATGAAGGCAGTAAGTAGATCAATAATTTTTTGGAATTAAAAGACTAAATTTGTTTTGCTAACAATATAATATTTAGTGCAATGGAAAAAATACTTTTTTTAGCCTTGTTTTTTTGTTCTGTTTCTAATAGTGAAATTTTCGCTCAATGCGAAATAAGAAACAGATTGCAGGCCGATGGAAGTATGCTGTATTATTTTGAGCCTGAAATTTTTTACACCACAAAATCAAAATCATTAAAAATAAATGTAGTTACTGATAAAGAGCATTATTTTGTTGCACTCCAGCCTACTCCGTTTCCGGAGAAAAATGTAGGTAAAAAAATTAAAGATGACTTGGTAATTATTCTTTCTAACAATCAAAAGTATACATTATCGCATTACGACACGCAGTACCAGCAAAACGATTCAGTTATGCAGGTTCTTTATTTAATTGATGAGAAAGATCTTAAGTCATTTTCAACTTTTGATGCTATTGCAGCAGAAATTAATATTCAGGGCACAGAATTTATGCGGAGATATAATTTTAAACTGCATAAAAGCGCAATGACAAGGCAGCTTAATTGTTTTTTAAGTGAAAAGGATAAATAACTTATTCTTCATCATTTATTTCGTTATGATGTTTTGACGCTATTTTCTTTTTAACATTTTGAAAAAGATTATTAAAGCTCAGTGTAACAGAAGCGGCATTGGTGATTTGATTTGCATTATTTCTTGGCAGGTATTCGTTGCAATATGTAATTTCTAGTTGAGTATCGTCTGTAAATAAATAGCCTGCGCCAATATTAAGTCTGTTTCTGTCAAAGAAACTTTCCCCTGTAACTTTCGCTCCGGATTTTAAATAGATTTCATCTGATGCAATAGCGTAAACAACTCCTTTTCTTAAAAACTTACTGTTAATAGGTTGAATGTATTTAATTTGCTGACGGTAACGAAATACATTTTCAAAGTCCTCATCCCGGTTTTTTATATGTCGCAGCTCTCCTCTCATTCTTGTACTTAAAGTGTAGCCGGTTTTATGGAAATAATAAATTCCCTGAAGAGAAAAGCGCCATTCTGGAGATTCAAACTGACCAATTTCAGGAACATCTTTATTATTGTAATAAGCCAGGGAAGAAGAGAATTTCCATCTGGGAGAGAAGTAGTAATGCGACCAGCCTCGTATGTATCTTTGAGTAGTGTTTTCGAATAAATTGGAGGAAGATTCTGTGCTGCTGTGTGTACTTCCAAAATCTAATTCGGTTGCCCATTTTTTGCTTAACGTTTGATTGAATTGTATCTGATTCCAAAACTGATTATAAGTGGTATTTTGTCCGTAACTGTTTGTAGTCAATAAAACTACAAACAGGCAACGGATTATTATATGTATAAGTTTTGAATTAGATTTTGAAAGCATTAAATAGAGTATTTAATTATTCATTCGCATCTCAACTCTAAATGTGTTTATGTTCTTTGTCGGACAGTTTCGTACAAAAAGGCACCGCAGGCCACAGATACATTTAAAGAACCAATTGAACCAAACATTGGAAGCTTAGCCTTTTCGTCAACAATTTTCAAAACAGAAGGATTTATTCCTCTGTCTTCAGAACCCATTATAATAGCAACTGGTTCGGTTAGAGATACGTCATATATATTTTGATCTGTCTTCTCTGTCGCTGCCACAGTTTTAATTCCAGAGCCCTGTAAGTAGAAAATAGCATCTTTAATATGCTCAACCTTGCAGATAGGAACATTAAATACAGCTCCGGCCGAAGTTTTAACCGTATCACCATTTACTGGAGCAGAGCCTGCTTTTTGTACAATTATGCCATTTACACCAGTACATTCTGCAGTTCTTATAATTGCACCAAAATTTCTGGCGTCGGAAATCTGATCTAATATAAGAAACAAAGGTTTTTTTCCAGATTCGATAGTTGATTCAACAAGATGTTCCAAATCGATAAAACCGATAGGAGAGATGGTAGCTACGACACCTTGGTGGTTATTTGGAGTAAGGCGATTTAGTTTTTCTACAGGTACATACGAGAAGTTAATGTTTGCACGCTTCATTACTTTCATTAGATCTTTCATAAGTTCCCCGGAAATTTCTTTCTGTACAAAAACTTTATCTACTTCTTTTCCTGCCTGAATTGCTTCTATAACGGCTCTAATGCCAAATATTTGATGTTCTTTTTCCATGGAGCAAATATAGGTAATATGTTTATATAAAAAAACCGCTCTGAATTAACAGAGCGGTTTGATTTATTGCGAATAACGTTATTAGTATTCATCTTCGAAGAAACCAGTTCTTCTATGTCCTTCATAAGAATAAATAACACCTGGTTCGTCGCTAAATTCAGCTTTAAAGCTGATTTTGTCTACTTTATGACCTCCTTTAGAAGTTGCAGCATTTTTTTCAACTTTACCGTCAGTAATATTTACTGTTCTAGTGTTATATTCATTTGCTGCAGTTGTTGCTTTAAAAGAACCATCTTTTGCAGACATAACTTTAACTTTGAATTTCCCAACAGCATCGTGATCGTCCAGCCATAAACCGCCATCATTTGCAGCAGTATTATAAGTAGAAAATAAATCGTGCTCAGAGATAGGAGTTCCATCTGGAGCAGAAAGGTTCATAAACCAATCTCCAGCCAAAGCTTCAACAGACGTTCCACCTGGATCAGTATCACCAACTTCGTCACAAGCTACAAATGACGTTAGTACAAGCATTGCCACAAGTACACGTGTTATATTTAGTTTTAATTTTTTCATTATAATAATTTTAAAGTTGTACTTGAGTTAATGTTGAAACAAAAGCATAATTTGTAACTGGAGGGTCAGTAACCCAAGAAGTGGATAGTACAAGTGTTTTAGTAGCAGCATTAACAGTTAAGCCTGTAATATTTGAAGTTCCTCCAAAATATTGATTTGAAAGAGGATTTCCTGGGAATGTAAATGCGCCAGTCGAAATATTACCAGCAATTAATCCACCTCTTGTAGCTGAAGTAATTCCGATCTTTCTTCCTATACTATACCATCCTCCAAAAGCGTCAGATACTCCATACGTTCCATCAGCATTCTTCCAAATATAAATGTATTTTTGATCTACTGAACTACCTTGAGCCGCAGATAATAGTGAACCATTTCTTCTAGTTGTAGAAAGATAAACACCTTCAATACTATTTACAAGATCTCCGGTTTTATAAACAATTACTTTTCTCGTGGCAGTTGCTTTAAAGCCATCTCTGTTTGTAGCAGTATAAGTTTGTGTATACTCATCAGCCTGGTTAAGATCTAGGGTCTTTGCTCCTCTGAAATTACCACTGAAGCTAACTTCAGTTGGAATTACAGTACCCCCTTCTTCTGCTACTACTCCAGGATCATTAAAAGTTCCACCTAATGGTACAAATACCGTAGCAGGGCCATTAACTTCGATAGTAGGATAGTTTGTGACTTTAGATGCTCCACCAGTAGAATCGGCGTCACAAGAAGTAAGAAGCACACTGCTCATTACCACTGTCATCAGTTGTATAAATATTTTTTTCATCGTTTAGATTTAATTAGTTAACATCCCACCAAACTCGGTCAGTAATTTTTGCTAAAGCAGGAGCGTTTGGATTTCTAGTTTTTGCTGTATTTGGTAAAATAATTCTTCTAGGGAATACTCCTGAAGTAACATTTTCAACAGATATTGCAAGTTGTCCAGGAATATATAAGTCGCTAGTTTGTGCAACAGCAGATTCTCTAGGATATCCAGTTCTATTTTGCTCTAAGAATGATTCGTAACCATTTCCTGGGAAACTTGCGATCCATTTTTGAGTAATAATAGCTTCAATTTGTTTGTCAACAGTTCCAGTTGTTGGAAATTCATACGCCCCGCCAGCAGCTAAAAGAGCAGTAGCGTCAATAGGAGCTGTTGGACTAGAATATTTCGCGAAGTTTGCTTTAACAGCAGCGTCATATTTTGCTTTAGCACCTGCGCCACCAAAATATCTAACTAAAGCTTCAGCTTGTAAAAAGTTGCTTTCTTCAGCAGTAATAAAATATGCGGGCGTATCAAATTTTAATATTACAGTTGCAAGACCAGTTGCAGTGTTTTCAAAATCACCTTGATTATTTGCATTTCCAGCTTCATAGTATTTAGCTTTACGAGGATCTGCATTTGCTGTAAGGTAAGTAAATAATGTTTTACTAGCTTTAAGGTTGATAGTTGAATTTAATTGTCTTCTATCAGTCTCGAATAATGGGTTGCTTCTGTCTGCTGCATCAACAAATTGAGTCTTGTTAATTACATTCATACCTGCATCTGTATCTAAAAATTGAGCACCTGAATTAATTAATTCTTTGATACCTGATTCAGCAAGAGCAGGATCCACCTGAGTAAGTCTCATATGCAATTTTAACAATAAAGTATTGCCAAATTTTGTCCAGTTGGTCATATTGCCTTCAAAAAGGAAGTCATCTTTAGCTGGTGCAGTACCAACTGATGAGCTTAAGTCTTTTGATAATGCTAATTTTAAATCAGCAATCATAAGATTGTAAACTTCTTTTCCTGTATTAAATTTTGGCTGTAGAATATTTGCATTGTTTGCTTCAGCATAAGGAACTGCATCGTACAAATCTGTTAACACCTGAGAACCTTCAACTTCTAAAACTGTAGCTATTAAATAATAATTCCAGTTTCCTTCAGCTTCGGCCTGTCTTTTTACTACCCTAATATCATTTAATGCATCATACATCGCTGTATAACCTGCCTGATAGTCATTGGTTCCAATACTATATTGATCAACGTCTTTGTATTGGTTAGAAGTATTATTTTGTGTCCAAAATTGAGACCAGAATCCACCGATAAGGGCGTAGTATGATCCTTGAGCGCCTATAAGACCTGCAATACCTGCAGGTAAAATAGTACTGTTAGCTTGTCCAGATGGCAACGTATCTGGATCTCTATTGATGTCAAATGTTTCATCACATGACACAAATAAAAACATTGCTGCTATTATTGTTGTTATCTTTTTCATTTTTCTATATATATTTTAGAATGATAATTTTAAAACTCCACCCACAGATCTTTGTGATGGGTTAGATGCAAATTCTCCAAAATCTGAGATTACACCTGTACCATAAGTTCCAGTTTCAGGATCTGTAAATGGGTTTTCTCCTGGAGTCCACATAAATAAGTTTCTTCCGTAGATACCAAGTGTTATTTTGTTCAATCCCATGTTTTTACTGACAGAAGATGGGAAATCATAGTTTAAGTTGATTTCTCGTAATCTAACAAATGTTTTATCAATTACATGTGTACCTTCTATACCAGGATTATTTGAAGTATTGTAGAATGATGTTACTTTATCCCAGGCAAGTGGTGTAGTATTTTCTGTGTAAGTTACTACTCCATTTGTATCAACGCTTTCATTAACTGAGTTAGGAACGATGAATGGGTTTCTGTCATTGTAAGTAGTTTCAATACCATTACCTACGAAAGCAGAAAGTCTTTTTGTATAAGAATAAAATTCTCCTCCTTGTTTCCAGTCTAATGAAAGACCTAAGTTAAAGTTTTTGTATTTAAATGTGTTTTGTAATCCCATTACAAAATCACGCTGAGCGCTTCCGACTTTTTGGATATCGTCACTTACTTCGTACATACCAGTTGATGCATTTACAATGTATTGTCCGGCAGCATTAGTTTTTGGAACTTGAGCATAAAATGAACCAATAGCATCACCTTTAGTTGCTCTGAAAGTTACGCCATAAGCACTTGTTAAATCAACATAGTCTCCAGTTGTTAATTCAGTAACCTCATTCATGTTTTTAGTGAATGTGTATGTTAATGTCCAAGAGAAGTTTTGGTTTTTGATTGGGCTAGCAGTAACTGAAAGCTCAATACCTTTGTTAACGATATCTCCAGCATTAATAAATTTCCCAGTGTAACCAGTAGCAGGATCTAATGGTAAGTTTACAATAAGGTCAGAAGTTGTTTTGTGATATAACGCGATATCATAACTGATTCTGTTTTTAAAGAATGATCCTTCAGCTCCAACCTCAAATTCTACAGTTGATTCTGGTTTTAAAATTGGATTTCCAAGTCTACCATTAGCTTCGTAAAAACTTACACCTCCAATTGGCGATGCAATTATACCAAAGTTTGCCGCCGCAGAACCAGAAACATAAGAATCTTCGGTTACGTAAGCTTGAGTGTCATTTGCAATTTTTGATGCAGCACCTCTTAATTTTAAGAAAGTACTTCCATTATCAATGGCAATAGCTCCTAACGATAATGCTGGGTAGAAATATGCATTATTTCCTATTGGTAGTGTAGAAGTAACGTCTTCTCTACCAGTTATTGTTGCAAAATATCTGTTTTTGAAAGCAAATTCGGCTGATGCATAAACTGCTCCAGTTTTTCTTAATGAGTTAGCTTGAGTAATTACAGGCCTAACTGCCGAGTTTGAAAGTTCGTAGTAATTAGGAATTCCTAAGTTTGTAACAGAGTTGATTAATTGATCCGACTCTCTTTTATTGTAGTTGAAACCTCCTAAAAGATTCAATGTCCAGTCTTCGCTTAAATTTGTGTTGTAATTAAGATTGAAGAATGTATCGAACTCGCTATATTCAGATCTTGACTCAGTAACTCCACCTACAACTGGATTAGCTGCAGCAACTGCTTGCGGCGTTCCAGGAAGATAATTTACAATAGCTCCGTAACTTTTAAGCCTTTCTTGTCTAACGTTTCCACCGATCTGCCATGTAGCAGTAATTTTATCTGTTAGTTTATAACTTAAGTTTACGTTCCCAAAAATATTGTTTCCATATATTTTTGTGCTGTTCTCATTGATTGAGAAATATGGGTTAGCAGCGTAAGGGGTAAAGTAATAGTCTGGAGTATTGAATATGTTGTTTTTGTAATCTCTTAGATCAACAACACTAATATCTCTAGGGATCTGTAATAAATCTTGCTGTAATGTCGAACCTTGTCCAGCGTCATCACCTTGTCCTGTGTTAACAGCACTTTGGTTTTTGTATACATAGTTAAGAGAGGTTCTTAATGTAAATCTTTTCGATTTTAATCCTCCATTAAATCCTAAGGATTGTTTTTGATATAAATCTGCTTCAGTTGGAACAACACCATCACTGTTTACATTAGAAAAAACTAATGAGAAGTCAGAATTATCACCACCACCACTAAGGCTTACAGATTGCGTAGATAAGATACCTGTATTGTAAAAGTCTCTAACATTATCTTCTAGTCCTACATAAGGCTTGATTTGTTGACTGTTGTTGTATACAGTTCCCCACGGTCTAACTTCTCCATTGAATGCAGGTCCCCAAGACCCATTTTCATTACTATAAGAGTTTAAACCTGAATATCCTGCAGCATTCCATCCTTGTCCAAATTGATTTTGTAAATGAGGAACTCTTGCAACTTCACTTAGTTCCGTTGAAGCTAACATATCAACTTTGATTCCAGCGTTTGCTTTTCCTTTTTTAGTTGTGATAATGATAACACCACCACCTGCTCTTGAACCATAAAGTGCAGATGCTGCAGCACCTTTAAGTACTGTCATGCTCTCAATGTTGTTAGGATCCAAGTCACTAATACCATTTCCAGAATCATATGATCTAGTAGTAGATGTCGAAGATGTATTAGTATTGTTAAGTGGAGTACCGTCAACAACGTAAAGTGGTCCTGTTGCTCCGTTGATAGAGTTAAGACCACGGATGATAACTTTAGTGGCAGCTCCTGGTTGTGATGGAGCAGTGATGTCCACCCCGGCGATTTTACCAGAAAGTGTTTCAAATGGGTTTGTGTTAACTACTTGTGTAAGCGCGTCTGCTTTTAAAGTTGTAGTAGCATATCCAAGAGATTTTTTCTCTCTTTTGATACCAAAAGCTGTAACAACAACTCCTTCAAGTTCTTGTGCTCCGCCATCTGCTAATTTAACATTTACGGTAGAAGAACTTGCTGCTACTTCCTGAGTTTTCATCCCGATGTAGCTAAATACCAAAATTTGGCTTGGTGATACTTTGATCGAGAATTTTCCATCAAAGTCAGTTTGTGTTCCTGTTTTAGTTCCTTTAACTAATACACTAACACCCGGTAAAGGCATTCCTGCATTATCAGAAACTGTCCCAGAAACAGCTCTTTCTTGCGCAAAAGACAATTGCGCAACTAGTACCAATAAAAGCACTAGGAATCCATTGAACTTTAGTTTCATTTTTAAATATTTTGAATTAGTATCGCAAAACTCTTAATAATTTGTTAACTTTCCTAATATAAAAAGCTTTTTTTTTAGTTAAATTATGATTTTATAATAGGATATTGTTTTTTTATTGTTAATTAAAGCCCTGAAATTTGTTATTCGCAGTTTATTGACGTAATTCTGATAATAATTAAATATATTGTCTTTAAGATAAATGTTAAATTTTACTAGGTATGCTATATAAATGTCTTTTTTTATAACTTTTATACAGAAAAAGCCACCCAAAATTGAGTGGCTTGATATGTTTAAAAGCGAAGACTTTAAAATTTATCCCAAAATAACTTGGTTTCAACACTATCTCCACCTATTGCCTGACTTGCGTCGGTATAGCTACTTTTGTTTAAGGATTGTTCTATAATGGGATATGTATATCGTTGTGGAATTGCTGATACAGCATCTGCCGGGGCAACTAATATTGGATAGTCTAATCTTCGATATGTTGACCATCCTTCAAATGGATTATTGTAATAAGCAATCCAACTTTGATATCCAATTTTTTCTTTCCAATTTCCAGCAGCAGTGGTGTAAGCAACTTCTGGTTTTGCAAGATATGTTTCAGCTTCCGTCTGGCTCCCTCCCCAGTCTAATATCGATGCAGTAATAGCTGCATTGTAATGTGCTTCTGCGTTAGATGGTGTGCCGTATAAGGATCTTTCTGCTGCTTCGGCTAACAAAAATTCTGCCTCAGCATAATCTAATATTGTTCCAGGATAATCCGGAACCTGAATTGTAGGTGTAATATGAGTATAATTAGAAAAGGAATTACTTGCTCCATTTGTACCTCCTATGTATTCAATTTCTGGTGTTGCTGGATCATCAACATTGTTGTCGAAATATTTGGATCTTCGCGGATCATTTAGTGCGTTCATTTTATCCACCAAAGTATTGGCAGGAACAAAATCAGAGCGTCCGCTCGCAACTAGATCTACATATAAAGGATTAGTATTTGGTGTTGCAGTTAAATATTTTAAATCTGCATTATCCAGATTAGAAGTAAAAACTAGAGGAGCTGCACTTGCTACGGTAGCTTGCGCTAATGCAGCTTCGGAGGGAATATCAGAAATTGTAATTCCCATTCTTAATTTTAATGTATTTGCAAATTTTATCCATTTAGATACATCTCCATTATATATACGATCGTTGCCTCCAAAACTTGCACCAGCCGGATTAAGTTTGGCAATCGCTGCATTCAATCGCGAGATTAAATCTTTATAAATTGTCAAACCATCATCATATTTTGGTGTCTTGTATTGCAAGTTAAGGGCTTGAGAATAAGGAACGTTTCCAAATGTTTCGACAAGAATGGCATAAGTATAGACGTTAAGTACTTCTATTATTGCCAGCTTGTTGGATTTGTCTAAAGGATTATCTGTAACAGCAATGGGTGTGTTGTTGATGTTTATTGCGCTTTGATCTAAATCCTTTAATACATCTTTATACAAATATTGCCAATGCTGTTCGGGAATTGTTCTGGTTACTAAGTCGTAATTGCTTTCATCTGTATAAACCGTTTCTGTCCAGTATTGATTTAATAATCTAAAAATATTGTCATTTACATTCGTGCTCATCATTTGGTCTACCAGACTTTTCTGTGCACTTGTAAATAAGGCTTCGCCAGGTACGGTGGCCGGATCTTTTACGTTTTCGTTTAAATTTTCTATATCATCCGAACAAGAAAACAGAACGAGTGTTGTGATTAGAATAAAAAATATATTTTTCATGATTTTCTTATTTTAGAATTGGATTTTTACATTGAAACTTATGTCTCTGGTAGAGGGTAATGACCCTGTTGAATATCCTTGCAGATTACCAGCACCTAATCCTGATTCCGGATCTGCGTCTGGCAGATTTTTATGTATAATCCAAAGGTTTGTTCCTACCAGACTGAAAGTCATTCCGTTAATAAAAGTGTTTTTTAATACTTTTTCAGTTAAAGAGTATGAAATTGAAGTTTGTCTTAATTTGATATAACTTGCATCATATACAAATGCTTCATCGGGCAATCCTCTTCTGTATCCTTGAGCTCCAAATCGGCTTGCCTCTATTCTTGTCACATTAGTACTTCCGTCAGGATTAACACCTGGATTAATAAAACCTCCGCTGTCGCTTCCCGAAGTAAGAGGATCCCTAACAGGGTTTCCAAGTTCGTTTGTAAAAGCAGTTTCGGCATAAACACCTGTTGCAAGTCCATAGTAACGGTCTAATGAAAAAATTTGTCCGCCTTTTTGCATGTCAATTAAGAATTCTAGTGAGAAGTTTTTGTATGTGAATTTGTTATTTATTCCTCCCGTATATTCCGGATTTGCATTTCCAATTACATTATCTGAAGTTGAAGTTTTAATATATTGACCATTAGCAGGGTCAACTACCCTTTGACCATTTAGATAAGTATATTGAGTTCCGTAAATTACACCGTATGGCTTTCCTACTTCAGCATTTATTGTAACTCCTCCTTGAAATGAGCCCAATTGTAAATTATCGATTCCATCTAAGAGATTAAGTACTTTATTTCTGTTTCTTGCCCAGTTGATATTAATATCCCAGGAAAAATTTGCTGTCTTTATTGGTGTTCCGTTTAATGATACTTCGATACCTTTATTTTCAATTTCACCGGCATTAATAAGTTCGTATAAATATCCGGTTGAAGAAGTAAGTCTCAAAGGAATGATCTGATCAATTGAATTAGATTTGTAATAAGAAAGATCCAATCCTAATCTCTTTTTAAAAAAGGATAATTCTAGCCCGGCTTCATAACTTTTTGTGCGCTCCGGTTTTAAGTTCGGATTGTTTTTTGTGTCTTTTGCAGATGCAGATGAGGCCCCAAAAGCTGTATTTACAGCATATGTATCTAAGATTCTGTCAAATCCGGGGCTGTTACCAACCTCTGCATAATTCAGTCTGACTTTTCCAAAAGAAAGCCATTCAGCTTCTATGAATTTAGAAAATACAAAACTACTTGATACAGATGGATAGTAATAG
Organism: Flavobacterium olei; assembly: GCF_039749035.1. Classification (NCBI taxonomy): domain Bacteria; kingdom Pseudomonadati; phylum Bacteroidota; class Flavobacteriia; order Flavobacteriales; family Flavobacteriaceae; genus Flavobacterium; species Flavobacterium olei. The sequence goes on along the minus strand of NZ_JBDKWC010000006.1, from coordinate 357,404 downwards.
GAACTGTTGGCTTCTGGAAGGGTAGAAGAGTGATCTCTTCTTATAGTTCCTTCCAAAAATAGGTAATCATCGTATCCAAAAGATGCGCTGGCATATATACCGTCAACTCCGATAGCTTCATCTCTCTCAATTGGAGCCAGCATCGGGGCTGCTGTATTTTGCAATGCATATAAACCAGCAATGGCAAGGCCTCCATTTGTCGCCGCCCATATAGAATTGTAATAGCTTCTGCGTATGTTGACCCCGGCAACTCCTTTTAAATTAAGTTTTTGGGTTAAATCTACGTTGTAATTTAGCATAAAGTCATAGTTGTATTCGCTAAATCCAATATTTTTTCTGGAATAGCCAGATGGCGCTGGGCTTCTGTTTAAACTGCCATCACCACCGCCTGTTCCTATACCGAAATTAGATGGTACACTTCCTACGGCCCTTCTTTCTTCCTGAAGTTCGTCATATGTATCTACTGATATTCTTCCGTATGCATCAAGCCAACTTGCAATTTTGTAGTTTAAGGATACATTTCCAATAAATCTGTTTCTGCTGTCAGACTCATAATTTTCATAACGTTGAAAATAAGGATTGTCCCAAAAAATTGGCGTCGCATTTGTTGTGGAATTAGGATTCCATGAAACATTTCTTCCTGTTAATTCGTAAGCTTGTTTAAGTCCGCTTATGTCAACATTTGTTTGCCACCACTGTCTAAAGTTACCAGCGATGTTATCATTGTAACCCGTGGTATTTCTACCAATGGTGCTAGTTCTTGTAAAGTTTCCGTATCCGGCAACAGTTAATCTGTCGTTAATTAAAGTCGAAGCATTTAAGGTGATTGTATTTCTTTTTAAAGAGCTATTGGGTAACAAACCTTTCTGATCGAGATTGTTTATTCCTAATCTTAGATATCCATTTTCGAGTCCTTTATCTATCGAAATGGAATTTGTTAAGGCTATTGGTTTTTCAAAAAATGTGATGGGGCCTTTTTTTGCTGCTATCCAGGGTGTAGCTTTCAAATAGTTTGGTGATTCGGGATAAAATGCATCCCATTGATAGACTAACAAATTAGGATCAAATCTGGCACCATAGGATGCATCTTCTGTTAATGGTGTAACGTAATCAAGGACTCCGTCACCGTTTATGTCTTTTCTGTCAAGGTAAGAATCTTCGTCTGGTCCATAATAAGGGCCATAACCTCCACCATATTGATCTTGATATTTTATAAAAGTACTTTTATCAACAGATCCTGTAGTTATTCCCGAATTTACAGTTATAGAGTATCCTTTTGATTTTTTGTTTCCTTTCTTAGTTGTAATTACTACAACACCATTTGCTGCTCTCGAACCATATAATGCACTGGCTGCTGATCCCTTTAGTACATTTACAGATTCAATGTCTTCAGGGTTAATATCAGAAGCGGCACTTCCGTAATCATAACCCGCTCCAGACTGTTCCTGATCTCGGGAATTAGAATTATTGTTACTGACAGGAACTCCATCAATAACAAATAAAGCCTGATTATTTCCGGTTAGCGAAGAATTTCCTCTAATTACAATGTTGGTAGAACCTCCAAAATTTGTAGTTCTTTTAACTTGTACACCTGAAACTTTTCCAGAGATGGAGTTTACAAAGTTATCACTCTTAACTGCTGCCAAATTTTCTCCTTTTACTTCCTGAGTGGCGTATCCCAAAGATTTCTTTTCTCTGGACAATCCCAATGCGGTAACTACAACTCCTTCAAGTTGCATGGTATCTCCGGAAAGTTTGGTATTAATCTGGGATGAACTGGCAGCAACTTCCTGTGATCTCATTCCAATGTAGCTAAATATCAAAACTTGGCCGGGAGCAGCTTTGATAGAATATTTTCCATCAAAATCTGTCTGTGCACTGTTTTTTGTGCCTTTAACTAAAACGCTTACACCCGGTAAAGGCATGCCTGCATCGTCTGTAACAATTCCCGAGACTGTTCGTTCTTGCGCAAAGGTTAGTTGCGCGATTAGTACTATAAAAAGCACTAGAAATTTGTTAAACTTTGGTTTCATAATTAACAATTATTTTGAATTAGTCTTACTAATCTCATAATAATTTGTTAATATTCCTATTTTTTATTTAATAAATTTCTGTCATAAGTTAAAAATTAACATTATAACAAATATTTAAAATACTGTTATAAAATTTAATTTCCCCTTTATTTGCAGAGCCGTTGGCAATTTGTATTTTGAGTAAACCACTATTTGTAAGTAAGCCTAATCCTACACCAAAAGATAGTAAATTTCTTATTTTTTTATTATTTGAGGTTTGGTCCTGATACACACCATAATCAAAAATGGTATGTAAATAGAAATTGCCTGTTGGTAAATATCTGTATTCTGTTAAAAGCAAACTGTTGAAATTTGCCTGTAAGCTGTTTTCTGAAAATCCTCTAATAGAATTTAGTCCCCCAAAGCGAAAGAGTTCATTTGTAATGAAATTTTTGCTCTGCAGCCAGTTATTTTGTGAATTAAAGTAAATGTAATTATTAGTATTTAGTTCAAAGTTGTAAGCAAGATTTAATGTGATAAAAAATTGTTTGCTTAATCCTGCGGTTCCGGCTTCATCAGGGGTACTCCTTTTTCCGTAACCAATAGTCGAATTTATATAAGCTTTAGCAGGGAAAAGATTTTCATTATTTTGTCTTTTGTATTCGTAGTTTGTTGTGAAGTAACTATTTTCAAAATCACTTAGGCTATTGCTGTTTGTGTTTTGAATATCACTGGATTCTGTCGCTTGGTATCCGATATATAGTTTAGAATTGTAATTAATAAAATACCCAAGATTAATATCGGTTTTGGTATTTTGAAAGGTGCTGTCCTGTTTAAAAATGTTTAGTTGCGCTTTTATTCCGATCGGAGATCTAAATAAATATGGTATTTCGAGTTTGGTATTAAATGTCTTTTGCTGATTTCCGTCGCTTTTCCAGTAGAGCGAAAACTTTTCGCCAGCCCTAAGTGTGTTTATTAAAGAGATGTCAAGGTATCCATTTAGGATTAATTTTTTGGTATCATCATTAGAAAAGCCAATGTAACCATCAAAAGTATTTGCTTTTCTCTTATCAATATAGGTGTAAACTTTAGTAGAGTCTTTTGTAAATAAGATTTCCGGATATTTGGTTTGGGTTACAAATTCGAAACTATTGATGTCATCATGCAACTTTTTAACCGTTTCCTGATTAAATATTTTATTGGTATACTTTTTATTTAATTGTTTTATAGCGCCTTTAGGGAAATAATTATTCAAATTTGAATTTGCATAATTTATAATAATCGCATTAAGATTTCTTCTTTTACTTTCAGAATCAGAATAAAGGTCTGCATGGATTATCGATTTTTTTTTCCTGATATTCTCCAGTTTTATTTTAGTAAATGCGAAACCTTCTTTTTCATTTTTTGAAATTTCCTGATTTAAAAAGTTTTCAAGTTCAGAATAAGGTAAAAGCAGGGTGTCATTGACTGTTTTATATAAATTGCTGGTAGTTCTGTTTTTACCTATATATATATGTATTTTTTTTATCTTGGTTTTAAGATCAAATAAAACATAAAATGTACTGTCATTTACCTTGCGATTTTCAATAATTTTAGAATCTATATATCCTTGTTTTGTCAGCAAACTTAATGTTGTCGAAATTTCATTATTGAGTAATTTTATATTAGGATGTTTTTTAATGTACGAAATCGAGTCAATCGTCCGGTTTTGAGCTTCGTTAGTTCCATTTATATTCAAATAGAATGACTGAGCAAAACAATTTGATGTCAGAATTAGAAGAAGTATGGAGTATAAAAGTTTCAAAGGCAATTATTTTGTGGTTCGAAAGGTTAAGCAAATATCTAATGTTTCTTTGTGAAATCATAGAGATAAATAATGTTGTTGAAAATTAATGATTTAACGTTTGTATACTTAAAAATATTTTATACATTTGCAACCCCGTAAAAAGCGGGAATTTAATAAACATAATAATTTTTAGTATTAATTATGCCAACAATTCAACAATTAGTAAGAACAGGAAGAACTCAGATAACTAAGAAGAGTAAATCGGTTGCTTTAGATTCTTGTCCTCAAAGAAGAGGGGTTTGTACGCGTGTTTACACTACTACACCAAAAAAACCAAACTCTGCAATGCGTAAAGTAGCGCGTGTACGTTTGACAAATGGTAATGAAGTGAATGCTTACATCCCTGGAGAAGGACACAATTTACAAGAGCACTCGATAGTATTAGTTAGAGGTGGAAGGGTAAAAGATTTACCAGGTGTTAGATATCATATCGTTCGTGGAGCGCTTGATACGTCAGGTGTTGCAGGAAGAACGCAGAGAAGATCTAAGTACGGTGCTAAACGCCCAAAAGAAGCAAAAAAGTAATTTAAACTTTTAAGAAAAAGACATGAGAAAAAGAGCGGCAAAGAAAAGACCACTTTTACCAGATCCGAGGTTTAACGACCAATTGGTAACGCGTTTTGTAAACAACTTAATGTGGGACGGTAAGAAATCTACAGCTTTCAAAGTATTTTATGATGCAATTGATATCATCGAATCTAAAAAGCAAAATGATGAGAAAACTTCATTAGAAATCTGGAAAGATGCTTTAACAAACGTTATGCCTCACGTAGAAGTACGTAGTCGTAGAGTAGGTGGAGCTACATTCCAAATTCCAATGCAAATTCGTCCGGATAGAAAAATTTCTATGGCAATGAAGTGGTTAATACTTTATTCAAGAAGAAGAAATGAAAAATCTATGGCACAACGTTTAGCGTCAGAATGTTTAGCTGCGGCTAAAGAAGAAGGTGCTGCGGTTAAGAAAAGAATGGATACTCACAAAATGGCAGAAGCTAACAAAGCATTCTCTCACTTTAGATTTTAATTCGTAAGAAATGGCTAGAGATTTAAAATATACAAGAAATATCGGAATTGCTGCTCACATTGATGCTGGTAAAACAACAACAACAGAGCGTATTCTTTTTTATACTGGAAAGTCACACAAAATTGGTGAGGTGCACGATGGTGCTGCAACAATGGACTGGATGGCACAAGAGCAGGAAAGAGGTATTACAATTACGTCTGCTGCTACAACTTGTACCTGGAATTTTCCAACTGAGCAAGGTAAAGTTTTACCAGAATCATTGCCATACCACTTTAATATTATTGATACTCCTGGACACGTTGACTTTACTGTAGAGGTAAACCGTTCTTTGCGTGTACTTGATGGTTTGGTTTTCTTGTTTAGTGCTGTTGATGGTGTTGAGCCACAGTCAGAAACTAACTGGAGACTTGCAGATCAATATAGAGTTCCTCGTATGGGATTCGTAAATAAAATGGACCGTCAGGGTGCAAACTTCTTAGGGGTATGCGGGCAGGTTAAAGATATGTTGAAATCGAATGCGGTTGCAATTACTTTACCTATTGGTGATGAGGCTGATTTTAAAGGTATCGTTGACTTAGTTAAAAATCAGGCTATTGTATGGCATGACGAAACTCAGGGAGCTACTTTTGATATCGTTGATATCCCTGCTGATATGATAGACGAGGTGAGACAATATCGTTCTATCCTGATTGAAGAAATTGCTACTTACGATGAGAATCTTTTAGATAAGTATATGGAGGATGAGAACTCTATTACTGAAGAAGAGATTAACAACGCTTTAAGAGCTGCTACAATCGACATGGCAATCATTCCTATGCTTGCTGGTTCTTCTTTCAAAAACAAAGGAGTTCAGTTTATGTTAGATGCAGTTTGTAAATATTTACCATCTCCTTTAGATAAAGAAGGTATTGAAGGAATTCATCCTGATGATGCTGATTTATTAGAAGAAGATCAAACTAAAATCTTACGTAAGCCAGATGTAAAAGAGCCGTTTGCTGCTTTGGCATTTAAAATTGCTACTGACCCATTCGTAGGTCGTTTAGCTTTCTTCCGTGCATACTCTGGACGTTTAGATGCTGGTTCATATGTTTTAAATACTCGTTCTGGTAACAAAGAGAGAATCTCTCGTATTTACCAAATGCACGCAAACAAACAAAATCCAATCGAATTTATTGAGGCTGGAGATATTGGAGCTGCTGTAGGATTTAAAGATATCAAAACAGGAGATACATTATGTGATGAAAAGAATCCAATTATCTTGGAGTCTATGAAATTTCCTGATCCTGTAATTGGTATCGCTATTGAGCCTAAAACTAAAGCTGACGTAGATAAAATGGGTATGGCTTTGGCTAAATTGGCTGAAGAGGATCCAACATTTACAGTTAGAACAGATGAGGCTTCAGGTCAGACTATTATCTCTGGTATGGGTGAGCTTCACTTAGATATCTTGGTTGATAGAATGAAACGTGAATTCAAAGTTGAAGTAAACCAAGGTGAGCCTCAGGTTGAGTACAAAGAAGCGTTTACAAGATCTGCAACACACAGAGAGACTTACAAGAAACAATCTGGAGGTCGTGGTAAATTCGGTGATATCGTATTTACAATTGAGCCTGCTGATGAAGTTGATGGTAAAGTTCCGGTTGGATTACAGTTTATCAATGCTGTAAAAGGTGGTAACGTTCCTAAAGAATATATCCCTGCTGTTGAAAAAGGATTTAGAGAAGCTATGAAAACTGGTCCTTTAGCAGGATATGCTGTAGACAGTTTAAAAGTGACTTTAACTGATGGATCTTTCCACCCTGTGGATTCTGATGCATTATCTTTTGAGTTAGCTGCAAGAATGGGTTATAAAGAATCTGGTCGCGCTGCTGGTGCTGTTATTTTGGAGCCAATCATGAAAATCGAAGTTATTACTCCAGAAGAAAACATGGGTGATATCGTAGGTGACTTGAACCGTCGTAGAGGTCAGGTTAATGATATGGGTGACAGAAATGGAGCTAAAACTATCAAAGCTGATGTGCCATTATCTGAAATGTTTGGTTATGTTACTACATTAAGAACATTGTCTTCAGGTAGAGCTACTTCAACAATGGAGTTTTCTCACTATGCAGAAACGCCTTCTAATATTTCAGAAGCGGTAATTAAAAAAGCAAAAGGTAACGCTTAATTCTTAAGAAAATGAGTCAAAAAATCAGAATAAAACTAAAATCTTACGATCACATGTTGGTAGATAAATCTGCTGAAAAGATCGTAAAAACAGTAAAAACTACTGGAGCAGTTGTAACAGGTCCAATTCCGTTGCCAACTCACAAAAAACTTTTCACTGTGTTACGTTCTCCGCACGTTAACAAAAAAGCGAGAGAGCAATTTGAAGTAATGTCATACAAGAGATTGATTGATATTTATTCATCTTCATCTAAAACTATTGATGCTTTAATGAAACTTGAATTGCCAAGTGGTGTTGAAGTGGAGATTAAAGTATAATTTTATTATATTTTTTAATAAAAAAAGCGAGGCAGAAATGTCTCGCTTTTTCGTTGTTCGCTGTTTTTTTTATTTGATGACTTTAGCTTTTTCTGATTTTTTTAAAAATTGTGCTCAACAATAAAAACTCCTTTGTTTTAGCGTGTTAACAAGGTTTTTGTTTGAATTTTTTTTTGTTGATGTGGATGATTTGATGGGTTTAAGTTAAGGAGTACATTTTGATTTTAAAATAATTAACATGGGTATAAAGTTTGATTTGAAGCTTTGATTTTGATAATGAGCAATTTAATTTTTGTAACTGTTTGGTATATTCAATTTTAATATCTACTTTTGCACTCCCTGTTTGGAAATTTCTGTTATTTTCAAATTGAAGGGAATTTTAGTAATTAATAATTAATATTTATGTCTGGGTTAATTGGTAAAAAAATCGGCATGACTAGTATTTTCGACGAAAACGGGAAAAACATTCCTTGTACAGTAATCGAGGCTGGGCCGTGTGTTGTTACCCAAGTCAGAACCAAAGGTGTTGACGGGTACGAAGCGTTGCAACTTGGTTTCGATGACAAAAACGAGAAACATTCTACTAAAGCTGCTTTAGGGCACTTTAAAAAAGCTGGAACTGTTGCTAAGAAAAAAGTCGTTGAATTCCAAGATTTCGCAACTGAACAAAAATTAGGAGATCTTATTGATGTTTCTATTTTTGCTGAAGGAGAATTTGTAGATGTACAAGGTGTGTCTAAAGGTAAAGGTTTCCAAGGTGTTGTAAAGCGTCACGGTTTTGGTGGTGTTGGTCAGGCAACTCATGGTCAGCATAACCGTTTAAGAGCACCAGGTTCTGTGGGAGCTTCTTCTTATCCATCTAGAGTATTCAAAGGAATGCGTATGGCTGGAAGAATGGGAGGAGAAAATGTAAAAGTTCAAAACCTTAGAGTTTTAAAAGTAGTTGCTGAGAAGAACCTACTTGTTATTAAAGGATGTGTTCCTGGACATAAAAACTCTTACGTAATCATTCAGAAGTAATGGAAGTAAAAGTATTAGATTTCAACGGAAAAGATACTGGAAGAAAAGTTCAACTTTCTGATTCAGTATTCGCAATTGAACCAAATAATCACGCAGTATATCTTGATGTAAAGCAATATCTTGCTAATCAAAGACAAGGTACTCATAAAGCTAAAGAAAGAGCTGAAGTGACCGGTAGTACTCGTAAGATTAAAAAACAAAAAGGAACTGGTACAGCTCGTGCGGGAAGTATCAAAAATCCATTGTTTAAAGGTGGTGGAACAATTTTCGGACCAAGACCAAGAAGTTATTCATTCAAATTGAATAAAGGCTTGAAAAGATTGGCAAGAAAATCTGCTTTCTCAATCAAAGCAAAAGAGTCGAATATCATCGTTCTTGAAGACTTTAATTTTGAAGCGCCAAACACTAAAAATTTCATTAACGTTTTGAAAGCTTTAGGGTTAGAAAATAAAAAATCTCTATTTGTGTTGGGTGAGTCAAATAAAAATGTATATTTGTCGTCACGCAATTTGAAGGCTTCTAGCGTCGTAAATAGCTCAGAATTAAGCACTTACGCAATATTAAACGCTAATAATTTAGTGCTTTTAGAAGGTTCTTTGGAGTTAATTGAAGAAAATTTAAGTAAATAATAGGAATATGAGCATCATTATCAGACCTATAGTAACGGAAAAAGTAACCAAAGAAAGTGAAGTTCTAAACCGCTTCGGATTCGTTGTTGACAAAAAAGCAAACAAAGTTCAAATTAAGAAAGCTGTTGAAGCTGCTTATGGAGTAACTATCGTTTCAGTTAACACGATGAACGTAAGACCGGATAGATCTACTAAATACACTAAAAGTGGTTTAATCAGTGGAAAGACAAATGCAATTAAAAAAGCAATTGTTCAAGTACAAGAAGGAGAAACAATTGATTTTTACAACAATATCTAAGATAGAAAAATGTCAGTAAGAAAATTAAAACCTATTACCCCAGGTCAGCGATTTAGAGTTGTGAATGGTTATGACGCTATTACAACTGATAAGCCGGAACGCTCTTTGATAGCGCCGATAAAAAACTCTGGAGGTAGAAATAGTCAAGGAAAGATGACCATGCGTTATACGGGTGGTGGTCACAAGCAGAGATATCGTATTATTGATTTCAAAAGAACTAAAGATGGAATTCCAGCTACAGTGAAATCAATTGAATACGATCCAAATCGTACTGCATTTATTGCTTTATTAGCTTACGCTGATGGAGAGAAAACTTATATTATCGCTCAAAACGGATTGAAAGTTGGTCAGAAATTAGTTTCTGGTCCGGAATCTCAGCCAGAGATTGGTAATACATTGCCTTTAAGCAGAATTCCTTTAGGAACTGTTATTTCTTGTATTGAGTTACGTCCGGGACAAGGAGCAGTTATTGCTCGTTCTGCTGGAACTTTTGCTCAATTGATGGCAAGAGATGGAAAATATGCTACAATTAAAATGCCTTCAGGTGAAACAAGATTAATCTTGCTAACTTGTTCTGCTACAATTGGAGCTGTTTCTAATTCAGACCACCAATTAGTTGTATCTGGTAAAGCAGGTAGAACAAGATGGTTAGGAAGAAGACCGAGAACAAGACCGGTAGCGATGAACCCTGTTGATCACCCTATGGGAGGTGGTGAAGGACGTTCTTCTGGTGGACATCCACGTTCAAGAAACGGATTGCCAGCTAAAGGTTATAGAACTCGTTCTAAGAAAAACCCGAGTAACAAGTATATCGTAGAACGTAGAAAGAAATAATAAGATATGGCACGTTCATTAAAAAAAGGACCTTTTGTTCACTATAAATTAGATAAAAAAGTTCAGGAAAACGTAGAGAGTGGTAAAAATGCAGTTGTAAAGACTTGGTCTAGAGCTTCAATGATTACTCCGGATTTCGTTGGACAAACTATCGCAGTTCATAACGGTCGTCAATTTGTACCAGTTTACGTAACAGAAAACATGGTAGGTCACAAATTAGGAGAATTTTCACCAACTAGATCTTTTAGAGGTCATGCTGGAGCAAAAAATAAAGGTAAAAAATAAGAAGCAATGGGAGTTCGTAAAAGAGAAACAGCAGATGCGAGAAAAGAGGCTAATAAGTCTATTGCTTTCGCAAAATTGAATAACTGCCCTACTTCACCTAGAAAAATGCGCTTAGTAGCGGACTTGGTAAGAGGTCAGAAGGTAGAAAGAGCACTTAACATTTTAAGATTCAGTTCTAAAGAAGCTTCAAGAAAATTAGAGAAACTATTATTATCTGCAATCAACAACTGGGAGCAAAAAAATAGTGAAGGTAATTTAGAAGAAGCTGGATTATTTGTTAAAGAGATCAGAGTAGATGGTGGAATGATGTTAAAAAGACTTCGTCCAGCTCCACAAGGTCGTGCACACAGAATAAGAAAACGTTCTAACCACGTAACAATCGTGCTTGGAGCTATCAATAACACACAAAGCAATTCTTAAGCAGCATGGGACAAAAGACAAATCCAATTGGAAATAGACTTGGTATCATCAGAGGATGGGACTCAAACTGGTATGGTGGAAATGATTACGGTGATAAATTAGCCGAAGATCACAAAATCAGAAAGTATATCCATGCTCGTTTATCAAAAGCTAGTGTATCTAAAGTAATCATCGAGAGAACTTTGAAACTTGTAACCGTTACTATCACTACTGCCAGACCTGGTATCATTATCGGAAAAGGTGGACAAGAGGTAGACAAGTTAAAAGAAGAACTTAAGAAAGTTACTGACAAAGAGGTTCAAATCAACATCTTTGAAATTAAAAGACCTGAATTAGATGCTTATCTTGTGGCGACAAGCATCGCACGTCAGATCGAAAGCCGTATTTCTTACAGACGTGCAATCAAAATGGCTATTGCTGCTTCTATGCGTATGAACGCAGAAGGTATCAAAGTTTTGATTTCTGGTCGTTTGAATGGAGCTGAGATGGCGCGTTCAGAAGGTTTCAAAGAAGGTAGAATTCCTCTATCAACTTTCAGAGCTGACATTGATTATGCACTTGCTGAAGCTCATACTACTTACGGTAGAATGGGGATCAAAGTGTGGATCATGAAAGGTGAAGTTTACGGTAAGAGAGAGCTTTCTCCACTTGCTGGAATGGACAAAAAACAATCTGGTACAGGTGGTGGAAAAGGTGGAGACGCTCCTAGAGGCAAATCTAACTTTAACAAAGGCGGAAAACCAGACGCTCGTAAAAGAAAGTAAATTTTTAAACTAAAGAAAAATGTTACAGCCTAAAAGAACAAAATACCGTAAGGTACAAAAAGGTAGAATGAAAGGTAACTCTCAAAGAGGGCACGAGCTTTCAAATGGAATGTTTGGAATTAAATCTGTACATGAAGATGGAATGTTCTTAACTTCTCGTCAAATCGAGGCTGCGCGTATCGCTGCAACTCGTTATATGAAGAGAGAAGGACAATTATGGATTAAAATATTTCCAGACAAACCTATTACTAAGAAGCCTCTTGAAGTACGTATGGGTAAAGGTAAAGGAGCAGTTGAGTATTGGGCTGCTGTTGTTAAACCAGGAAGAATTATGTTTGAAGTTGGAGGAGTTCCATTGTCAGTTGCAAAAGAGGCTTTACGTCTTGCAGCGCAAAAACTTCCGGTAAAAACTAAATTCGTCGTTGCTAGAGATTTCGAAGCATAATTTATATTTATTATGAAACAATCAGAAATAAAAGATCTTTCTGCAGCGGAGTTGCAAGAAAAGCTTAGTCAAACTAAGAAAGTATATGCTGACCTAAAAATGGCTCACGCTGTCTCTCCAATTGCAAACCCACTTCAAATTAGAAGTGTAAGAAGAACCGTTGCGAGATTAGCTACAGAGTTAACTAAAAGAGAGTTACAATAATTGTATTCTGCTGAAAGATGGAAGAAAAAAGAAATTTAAGAAAAGAAAGAATAGGTGTTGTTACTTCAAATAAAATGGATAAGTCTATTGTTATTGCTGAAGTAAGAAAAGTAAAACACCCATTATACGGTAAGTTCGTGTTGAAAACTAAGAAATACGTTGCACACGACGAAACAAACGACTGTAACATTGGAGATACTGTAAGAATTAGCGAAACGCGTCCTTTAAGTAAAACAAAATGTTGGAGATTAGTTGAAATCTTAGAAAGAGCTAAATAATTATGGTACAACAAGAATCAAGACTAAAAGTAGCAGATAACACGGGAGCTAAAGAAGTTTTAACTATTCGTGTTTTAGGAGGTACTAAAAGAAGATATGCCTCTGTTGGTGATAAGATTGTAGTTTCTATCAAAGATGCAACTCCAAACGGAAACGTTAAAAAAGGAGCTGTTTCAACTGCAGTGGTTGTACGTACCAAAAAAGAAGTGAGAAGAGCTGATGGTTCTTATATCCGTTTCGATGACAATGCATGTGTTCTTTTGAATGCTGCAGGTGAAATGAGAGGAACTCGTGTTTTTGGTCCGGTAGCAAGAGAACTTCGTGAAAAACAATTCATGAAAATTGTATCATTAGCACCAGAAGTGCTTTAATTCGTTTTAAGATGATAAAGCTAAAAATAAAATCAGGAGATATCGTAAGAGTAATTGCCGGAGACCATAAAGGTGCTGAAGGTAAAGTTTTACGTGTTTACCGTGAGAAAAATAAAGCGATAGTTGAAGGTGTAAACATGGTTTCAAAACATACAAAACCAAGTGCTAAAAACCCTCAAGGTGGTATCGTTAAGAAAGAAGCTTCTATACAAATATCTAACATTTCACTAATTGATCCTAAAACTAAGGAAACAACTAGAGTTGGTATTAGAGTAGAAGGAGATAAGAAAGTAAGATTTTCAAAAAAATCTAATCAAGTACTATAGTAATGGCATATACACCTAGACTAAAAGAAGAATATAAGAGTAGAGTTATCTCTGCTCTTAAAGAGGAATTCGGATATACAAACGTAATGCAAGTTCCAAAATTGGAAAAAATCGTTTTGAGCCGTGGAGTTGGTGCAGCTGTATCTGATAAAAAACTTATTGACTATGCAGTTGATGAGTTAACAAAGATCACTGGACAAAAAGCAGTATCTACAATTTCAAAGAAAGACGTTGCGTCTTTCAAATTGAGAAAAGGGATGCCGATTGGAGCAAAAGTTACTTTACGCGGAGAGAGAATGTATGAGTTTTTAGATAGACTTATTACTTCTGCTTTACCGCGCGTTAGAGATTTTAGTGGTATCAAAGCTACAGGTTTCGACGGAAGAGGTAATTACAATCTTGGAGTTTTAGAGCAAATCATTTTCCCTGAAATTGATATTGACAAAGTAAACAAAATTTCAGGAATGGATATTACTTTTGTTACTACAGCAAAAACAGACAAAGAGGCAAAGTCATTATTGGCTGAATTAGGTTTACCTTTTAAAAAGAATTAAGACATGGCTAAAGAATCAATGAAAGCCCGTGAGGTGAAAAGAGAGAAAACGGTAGCTAAGTACGCTGAAAAAAGAAAAGCTTTATTAGAAGCTGGAGATTATGAAGGCCTACAAAAATTACCTAAAAATGCTTCGCCAGTTCGTTTGCACAATCGTTGTAAATTAACAGGTAGACCAAGAGGTTATATCCGTCAATTCGGTATTTCACGTGTAACTTTCCGTGAGATGGCTAATAATGGACTAATTCCTGGAGTAAAAAAAGCATCTTGGTAATCTGGCAAAAAGTTATTACTTTTGCAAACCAAAAAATAATTTTAATTGATTAAAGGTTCGGGAGACGGGTGTCTCCCGAAAACCATAATCGCAATCAAATACATATGTATACAGATCCTATTGCAGATTATTTGACTAGAGTTCGTAACGCTGTGGCTGCAAACCACAAAGTTGTTGAAATTCCGGCTTCTAATCTAAAAAAAGAGATAACTAAGATCTTATTTGATCAAGGTTACATCTTAAGTTACAAATTTGAGGACAACACTGTTCAGGGTTCAATCAAAATTGCTTTAAAGTATGATAAAGATACTAAAGAGCCTGTAATCAAAGATATCCAAAGAATTAGTAAACCTGGTTTACGTAAGTACGCAGGTGCTGCCAAATTACCTAGAATCCTTAACGGATTAGGAATTGCTATTGTTTCTACATCAAAAGGTTTGATGACTGGAAAACAAGCTAAGCAATTAAATGTAGGTGGTGAAGTAATTTGTTACGTATACTAATTTAAAACACTAGATAAAGATGTCAAGAATAGGTAAAAGCCCAATTGTAATCACTGCTGGTGTAACTGTAGAAGTTAAAGACGGTATTATTACAGTAAAAGGAAAAAAAGGTCAACTTACTCAGGAGTTTTCGGACGTAACTGTAAAAGTTGAAGGCGATCAGGTTTTAGTAGAAAGATCGTCTGATCATAAGGACCAAAGAGCAAAACACGGATTATACAGATCTTTAATCAATAATATGATTGTTGGTGTATCTGAAGGTTTTACTAAGGAGCTAGAATTAGTTGGAGTTGGTTACAGAGCTTCAAACCAAGGTCAAAAGTTAGATTTAGCTCTTGGATATTCTCACAATATTGTTTTAGAAGTTGCTCCAGAAGTAAGTTTAGAAACAATATCTGAAAAAGGAAAGAACCCTATCGTAAAATTAACATCATTTGACAAACAACTTTTAGGACAAGTTGCTGCGAAAATCAGAGGTTTCCGTAAGCCTGAGCCATATAAAGGAAAAGGTGTTAAATTTGTGGGTGAAGTATTAAGAAGAAAAGCAGGTAAATCAGCTTAAAAAATAAGATTATGTCATTAACAAAATCTGATAGAAGACAGAGAATTAAATACAGAATTAGAAAAGCTATTAGTGGTTCTGCTGCTAGACCTAGACTTTCTGTTTTTAGAAGTAACAAAGAAATTTACGCTCAAATTATTGATGATGTAAATGGAGTTACTATATTAGCTGCATCTTCAAGAGAAAAAGAAATAGGAAAAGGTACTAACGTTGAAGTAGCTGCTGCTGTTGGAAAACTAGTTGCGGAGAAAGCGTTAAAAGCTGGGATTGATACCATCACTTTTGACAGAGGTGGATATTTGTATCACGGTCGTATTAAATCATTAGCAGAAGGCGCAAGAGCGGCTGGACTTAAATTCTAATATATTATGTCTAAATACAAAAATGTAGAATTGGTAAAACCTAGTGGTCTTGAACTTAAAGATCGTCTGGTAAGTGTTAATCGTGTTACTAAGGTTACAAAAGGGGGTAGAGCTTTTGGTTTTTCTGCTATTGTAGTTGTAGGTGATGAAAACGGAGTAGTTGGTCATGGATTAGGAAAATCTAAAGACGTTTCTGAAGCAATTGCGAAAGCAGTGGAAGATGCTAAGAAAAATCTAGTTAGAATTCCTTTGAACGGACAATCTGTTCCTCACGAACAAAAAGGTAAATTTGGTGGTGCACGTGTATTCTTAATTCCTGCGTCTCATGGTACAGGAGTTATTGCTGGTGGAGCTGTTCGTTCGGTTCTTGAATCAGTAGGTATTCACGATGTATTATCTAAATCTCAGGGATCATCAAACCCACATAACGTAGTTAAAGCAACTTTTGATGCTTTATTGCAAATGAGAAGCGCTCACACTGTCGCAAAACAAAGAGGTGTTTCTTTAGAGAAAGTTTTTAAAGGTTAATTCAAGGAAATTATGGCTAAATTATTAGTAAAACAAGTAAGAAGCAAAATCAACTGTCCGCTTTCTCAAAAAAGAGGATTGGAAGCTTTAGGTCTACGTAAAATTGGACAAGTTGTGGAGCATGAGTCAAATCCTGCTATCCTTGGGATGATAAACAAAGTTAAACACTTAGTTTCTGTAGAAGAAGCTAAATAACAAATACTGTTATGAATTTAAGTAACTTACAACCTGCTGAAGGATCTACACACAATCAAAATAAAAGATTAGGTAGAGGAGAAGGTTCTGGAAAAGGTGGTACTTCTGCAAGAGGTCACAAAGGAGCAAAATCTCGTTCTGGTTATTCTAAAAAGATTGGATTTGAAGGAGGGCAGATGCCACTTCAAAGACGTGTGCCTAAGTTTGGTTTCACAAACATCAATCGTAAAGAATACGAAGGTGTTAATTTAGATACGCTTCAATTGTTAGTAGACAATGGTGTAATTACTGATTCTGTTTCTATGACAGATTTCGTAGCTAACCGTCTTGCTACCAAAAATGAAATCGTTAAGATTTTAGGTAGAGGCGAATTGAAAGCAAAATTAAAAGTAACTGCCCACAAATTTACTGCTACTGCAAAAGCTGCTATTGAAGCTGCTGGTGGAGAAGCTGTAACTATATAACTTATCTATTAAGATGAAGAAATTTATTGAATCAATAAGTAATGTTTGGAAAATCGAAGAACTAAAGAATAGAATCTTAATTACATTAGGACTACTTTTAGTATATCGTTTTGGAGCACACGTTACGCTTCCTGGAATTGACGCAACGCAATTGACTGGATTAGCGGGACAAACTAAAAATGGTCTGGGATCTATCCTGGACATGTTCACCGGGGGTGCTTTCTCTAAAGCTTCAGTTTTTGCTTTAGGTATCATGCCTTATATTTCTGCGTCTATTGTTGTTCAGTTGATGGGGATTGCGATTCCATATTTACAAAAACTTCAAAATGATGGAGAAAGTGGTAGAAAAAAGATTAATCAAATCACTCGTTGGTTGACAATCGCTATCACATTGGTTCAAGGTCCAACATATATCTATAATCTATACAGAACACTGCCTAGTAATGCATTTTTGCTAGGCTTTAATTCTCCTGAATTTTTGTTCTCATCTGTAATCATCTTGGTAACTGGTACAATTTTTGCTATGTGGCTAGGTGAAAAAATTACGGATAAAGGTATTGGAAACGGTATTTCATTGTTAATTATGGTAGGTATCTTAGCGCGTTTACCGCAAGCTTTTATACAAGAGTTTACTACGAGAGTTACCAATAACAATGGAGGTCCAATGTTATTAGTTATTGAAATTATTGTGTGGCTGTTAGTTATCATTGCTTGTGTATTGCTTACTATGGCAGTACGCAGAATCCCGGTTCAATACGCTCGTCGTACTACAACTGGTGATTACGAGCAGGATTTAGCAGGAGGTAATAGACAATGGATTCCTCTAAAGCTTAATGCTTCCGGAGTAATGCCAATCATTTTTGCTCAGGCAATTATGTTTATTCCTGCAGCTGTAGCTGGGCTATCTAAATCAGATACATCACAATCGATTGTTGGAGCATTTAGTAATATGTTCGGATTTTGGTATAATTTTGTTTTTGCAACTTTAATTATTGTATTTACATTCTTTTATACTGCAATCACTGTACCTACAAACAAAATGGCTGATGATTTAAAAAGAAGCGGTGGTTTTATTCCAGGTGTTAGGCCGGGAGCAGAAACTTCTGATTTCCTAGATAAAGTGATGTCTTTAATAACTTTCCCAGGATCTTTATTCCTTGCTTTGATTGCTGTGTTCCCAGCTATTGTTGTAAGTATTATGGATGTACAACAATCTTGGGCAATGTTTTTTGGAGGTACCTCTTTAATAATTATGGTTGGTGTTGCAATAGATACTATTCAACAAATCAATTCATACTTGTTAAACAAACATTATGATGGTTTAATGAAGACTGGTAAAAATAGAAAAGCGGTAGCTTAATATATTTATGGCAAAACAATCAGCAATAGAACAAGACGGATCAATCATTGAAGCATTATCAAATGCGATGTTCCGTGTAGAGTTAGAAAATGGACATATAGTAATTGCTCATATTTCTGGAAAAATGCGAATGCATTACATCAAATTATTACCTGGTGATAAAGTGAAACTAGAAATGAGTCCTTACGATTTGTCAAAAGCAAGAATTACTTATCGATATTAAAGGATATTCAATATGAAAGTTAGAGCATCAGTAAAAAAGAGAAGCGCCGAGTGTATTATCGTGCGTAGAAAAGGGAGATTGTACGTAATAAACAAAAAGAATCCTAGATTT
Source organism: Flavobacterium olei (assembly GCF_039749035.1). Classification (NCBI taxonomy): domain Bacteria; kingdom Pseudomonadati; phylum Bacteroidota; class Flavobacteriia; order Flavobacteriales; family Flavobacteriaceae; genus Flavobacterium; species Flavobacterium olei. Next base: position 339,029 of record NZ_JBDKWC010000006.1, on the reverse strand, counting down.
AAACAAAGACAAGGATAATTATGGCAAGAATAGCAGGGGTAGATATCCCAAAAAACAAAAGAGGTGTTATTGCACTTACCTACATCTTCGGACTAGGAAAAAGTAGAGCTATTGAGATTTTAGAAAAAGCTCAAGTAAGCCAAGATAAAAAAGTTCAAGATTGGAATGATGATGAGATCGGAGCAATTCGTGAAGCTGTTTCATTTTACAAAATTGAAGGAGAATTACGTTCTGAGGTTTCTTTAAACATCAAACGTTTAATGGATATTGGTTGTTATAGAGGTATCCGTCACAGATCTGGTCTTCCTTTGAGAGGACAAAGAACTAAAAACAACTCTAGAACAAGAAAAGGTAAAAGAAAAACTGTTGCTAACAAGAAAAAAGCAACTAAATAATAAGTAATATGGCTAAAGCAACTGCAAAAAAACGTAAAGTTATCGTTGAATCAACGGGTGAAGCTCATATTTCTGCGACTTTCAACAATATTATCATTTCCTTGACTAATAAGAAAGGTGAAGTTATTTCTTGGTCTTCAGCTGGTAAAATGGGTTTCAGAGGTTCTAAAAAGAATACTCCGTACGCAGCTCAAATGGCAGCAGAAGATTGTAGTAAAGTAGCTCTTGAAGCAGGACTTAAAAAAGTAAAAGTTTATGTAAAAGGACCAGGAAACGGACGTGAGTCTGCTATCCGTTCTATTCATAACGGTGGAATTGAAGTTACAGAGATTATCGATGTTACTCCAATGCCTCACAACGGATGTCGTCCTCCAAAAAGACGTAGAGTATAATACTCAAATTTAATTATAGTATAACGTAGATAGAACAACGATTATCGAAGGATAAGACCTGAATTCATAATCTCTATCTTAAACAATTCAAAATGGCAAGATATACTGGTCCTAGCACAAGAATCGCTCGTAAATTTGGCGAAGCAATCTTCGGAGATGATAAATCTTTCGAAAAAAGAAATTACCCACCTGGACAACACGGGATGGCTAAAAAAAGAGGAAAAAAATCTGAGTACGCTGTTCAGTTAATGGAAAAGCAAAAAGCTAAATATTCTTACGGAATTTTAGAAAAACAATTCAGAAATTTATTCGAAAAAGCATCAGCTACTAAAGGAGTTACTGGTGAGGTTTTATTACAATTATGCGAAGCAAGATTAGATAATGTTGTTTTTAGAATGGGAATTGCTCCATCTAGAAGAGGTGCACGTCAAATCGTATCTCACAGACACGTTACTGTAAATGGAGAGGTTGTTAATATTCCTTCTTACCACCTTAAGCCTGGTGATAAAGTTGCAGTTCGTGAAAAATCTAAATCTTTAGAAGCTATCGAACGTTCTTTATCAAATTCAAGTCATGTTTATGAATGGATTACTTGGAACAATGATCTTAAAGAAGGAACTTTTGTTTCTGTACCTGCGAGACTTCAGATTCCAGAAAACATTAAAGAACAATTAATCGTAGAGTTGTACAACAAATAATAATTGACTTAGTCGAAATTTATGGCAATATTTAATTTTCAAAAGCCCGATAAAGTTATCATGATCGATTCAACCGATTTTGAAGGTAAATTCGAATTTAGACCTTTAGAACCTGGTTACGGATTGACAGTTGGTAATGCACTTAGAAGAGTTTTGCTTTCAGCATTAGAAGGTTATGCAATTACATCTGTTCGTATCGAAGGTGTAGATCATGAGTTTTCTACTATTTCAGGTGTTGTTGAAGATGTTACCGAAATTATCCTTAATCTAAAACAAGTACGTTTCAAACGTCAAATTGAAGATATCGATAATGAATCAGTTACTATTTCTGTTTCCGGTAAAGATCAATTGACAGCAGGTGATTTCCAGAAATTTATTTCAGGTTTCCAAGTTTTGAATCCAGACCTTGTTATCTGTAATTTAGATTCTAAAATCAAATTGAACTTCGATTTAACAATCGAAAAAGGTAGAGGATACGTTCCTGCTGAGGAGAACAAAAAACAGAATGCTGCAATTGGAACGATTTTTACAGACTCAATTTTTACTCCGGTAAAAAATGTAAAATATGCAATCGAAAATTTCCGTGTAGAGCAAAAAACAGATTACGAAAAATTAGTTTTTGAAATCAAAACTGATGGATCTATTAATCCAAAAGATGCTCTTACTGAAGCTGCTAAAGTTTTAATTCACCATTTCATGTTGTTTTCTGATGAAAGAATTACACTTGAGGCTGACGAAATTGCACAAACAGAATCGTATGATGAAGAGTCATTGCATATGAGACAATTGCTTAAAACTAAGCTTGTTGATATGGATTTATCTGTGAGAGCATTAAATTGCTTGAAAGCGGCTGAAGTTGATACACTTGGTGATTTAGTATCGTTCAATAAAAATGACCTGATGAAATTCCGTAATTTTGGTAAAAAATCTTTAACTGAACTTGATGAACTTGTTGCAGTTAAGAATTTAACTTTCGGAATGGATTTAGCTAAATACAAATTAGATAAAGAATAATTCAATCCCGCTTGCGGGGTTAAATTTAAAATAGCAATGAGACACGGAAAAAAATTCAATCACTTAAGCAGACAGACTGGACATAGAAAAGCTATGTTGGCTAATATGGCTTGTTCTCTTATTGAGCACAAACGTATTAACACTACTGTTGCTAAAGCTAAAGCGCTTAAACAATTCGTTGAGCCTTTAATTACAAAATCAAAAGACGACACGACCCACAACCGTCGTATTGTTTTTGCTTACTTACGTAGCAAATATGCTGTAACTGACTTGTTCAGAGATGTAGCTGCTAAAGTTGGTGACCGTCCAGGTGGATACACTCGTATCATTAAAGTTGGAAATCGTTTAGGAGATAATGCTGATATGGCAATGATCGAACTTGTTGATTTCAATGAACTTTACAACGGAGGTAAAAAAGAAGTTAAAAAAGCAAAAAGCCGTCGTGGTGGAAAAGCTAAAAAGGATGCTCCTGCTGCAGAAGCTCCTGCTGCTGAAACAGAAACGACTACAGAAGCTTCTGAATAATTATGAGAGTAATCATTCTATAATAATCAAGGATAAACTAATTTTTAGTTTATCCTTTTTTTTTGATTTTTTTGGAAACATTCAAAAATGTAACTTATTTAAATTAATGGGTTTTATTTTTACGAGTGAAAGTTTTAAAAAATCTTGGAAGCACTCTTTTAAAGAAGTAAATTTGCAAAATATCTAATTATAACAGAAACCGTATTTTGGTTTTATAACCTGATAAAAAAACAATACAAATTCAAGAATGAAATACACAACACGACAAAGCGCCATTTTATTACTTAGTGACGGAACAATTTTTCATGGAAAATCTATCGGAATTAGCGGTAAGACTTTTGGTGAGGTTTGTTTTAATACTGGAATGACGGGATATCAGGAAATTTTTACTGATCCTTCTTATTTTGGACAAATTATGGTTACTACAAATCCTCATATTGGTAACTATGGTGTTAATGATTTAGAAGTAGAATCGGAAAGCGTAAAAATTGCTGGTTTAGTTTGTAAAAATTTTAGTTTTAATTATTCAAGAGAAGGTGCTTCAGGAAGTTTAGAAGAGTATTTTACTAAACAAAATCTTATTTGTATCTCGGATGTCGATACAAGAGCACTTGTTAGTTATATCCGCGATAATGGTGCAATGAATGCCGTTATTTGTACAGATGGAACTTCTGTTGAAGATTTGAAGAAAGAATTGGCTAACGTTCCTAACATGGAAGGTTTAGAGCTCGCTTCAAAAGTTTCGACTAAAGAGCCTTACTTTATTGGAGAGGAAAACGCTACTTACAAAATTTCAGCTCTTGATCTTGGTATTAAAAAGAATATTTTAAGAAATCTCGCAAAGAGAGATTGTTATATAAAGGTATTTCCATACGATTCGTCTTATGAGGATCTTTCAGCATTTAATCCTGACGGTTACTTCTTGTCGAATGGACCTGGAGATCCAGATCCTTTGTACAGTGCGATAGAAGTAGCGAAAAATATTATCGCAGATGATAAACCGTTATTCGGCATCTGTTTAGGACACCAGATTATTGCTCTGGCAAACGGAGTTCAGACTTATAAAATGTTTGGAGGCCACAGGGGGATTAATCATCCTGTAAAAAACCTTATAACCGGTAAAGGAGAAATTACTTCTCAAAATCACGGTTTTGCTGTAAAGAGAGAAGCGCTAAATGGTCATCCGGAATTAGAGCTTACCCATATTCATTTAAATGATGATACCGTTGCAGGAATGAGAATGAAAAATAAAAACTGTTTTTCAGTACAATACCATCCGGAAGCTAGTCCCGGACCACATGATTCTTCTTATTTGTTTGATCAGTTTGTTGAGAATATTAAACTAGCTCAGTCTAAAACGATGTAGTTAATAAATAAAAGTGTTTAATAGCAGAAATGCGTTTATAGTATTGAATATTTTTATAATTTCGAAAAAAAAATATAATTTATTAATAAAAAAACAAAAATAATGAGTATTATAATTAAAGTTCACGCAAGACAAATTCTTGATTCCAGAGGGAATCCTACTATTGAAGTTGATGTAGTAACGGAAAATGGAGTTTTAGGTAGAGCTGCTGTTCCTTCGGGAGCATCAACTGGAGAGCACGAAGCTGTTGAATTACGTGATGGAGGTAAGGCTTACCTTGGTAAAGGTGTTTTGAATGCAGTGAACAATGTAAATACTGTTATTGCTGAAGAATTAGTTGGTACTTCTGTTTTCGAACAAAATACAATTGACCAATTAATGATTGATTTAGATGGTACTCCAAATAAATCAAAATTAGGAGCTAATGCTATTTTAGGAGTTTCTTTGGCTGCTGCAAAAGCTGCTGCTAATGAACTAGGATTGCCATTATACAGATACGTAGGTGGTGTTTCTGCTAATACATTGCCGGTTCCAATGATGAATATCATCAACGGTGGTTCTCACTCTGATGCGCCGATCGCATTTCAGGAATTTATGATTTTCCCTGTAAAAGCAACATCTTTTACGCATTCTATGCAAATGGGAACTGAAATTTTCCACAGTTTGAAAAAAGTTTTACATGACAGAGGTTTAAGTACTGCTGTAGGAGATGAAGGAGGTTTTGCTCCAAATTTAGCTGGTGGAACTGAAGATGCTTTGGATACAATTAAATTGGCTGTTGAGAAAGCAGGTTATTCTTTCGGAGACGAAATTATGATTGCTCTTGACTGTGCTGCTTCTGAATTTTATGTTGATGGGAAATACGATTATACTAAATTTGAAGGTGAAACTGGAAAAATCAGAACTTCTGAGGAGCAGGCAGATTATTTAGCTGAACTTGCTGCTAAATATCCAATTATTTCTATCGAAGATGGTATGTACGAAGATGACTGGAATGGATGGAAATACTTAACTGAAAAAATTGGACACAAGGTACAATTAGTTGGTGATGATTTATTTGTTACTAATGTAGAGCGTTTGTCTACAGGAATTCAAAAAGGAATTGCAAATTCAATCCTGGTAAAAGTAAACCAAATTGGAACTTTAACTGAAACTATTGCTGCTGTAAATATGGCTAAAAATGCTGGATATACATCGGTAATGTCTCACCGTTCAGGAGAAACTGAAGATAATACAATTGCAGATTTAGCTGTTGCTTTAAACTGTGGTCAGATTAAAACAGGATCTGCTTCCCGTTCAGATCGTATGGCAAAATACAATCAATTATTAAGAATCGAAGAAGAGCTTGGAAGCACAGCTTACTTCCCTGGTTTAAATGCTTTTAAGATCAAATAATTCTTATTATTATATATTAAAAAAAGCCATCTGTATCTGCAGATGGTTTTTTTTTGGAGTTTTAACAAATTCATAGCAGTATTCTTTTTTTAATTAGTCTTAAATTCATTAGATTTGGTAAATTATTATTTAAAGAATTATTTCCCATATATTATGTCAAAAATAGCTACATTAGAAATAGATGGCCAAAAAATCGAACTTCCGGTTATTACTGGAAGCGAAAATGAATCAGCTATCGATATCAACAAATTACGTGATTTAACCGGTGTAATTACAATTGACCCAGGTTATAAAAACTCTGGATCTTGTAAAAGTGAAATTACCTTTCTGGATGGAGAATTAGGTATATTGCGTTACAGAGGGTATTCAATTGAAGATCTGGCAGAAAAATCTAATTTTTTGGAAGTTTCCTATCTTTTAATTTTTGGAGAATTGCCTACAAAAGCAGAGTTGGAGCAATTTGAAAATGGTATTAAAAAACATTCTTTGGTAAACGAAGAAATGAAAAATATCATTGATGGCTTTCCAAAAACAGCACATCCAATGGGAGTTTTATCTGCCTTGACTAGTGCTTTAACTGCATTTAATCCAAAAGCGGTTAATGTTGATAACGAAAAAGAAATGTATGAAGCTATTTGTAAAACAATGGCTAAATTTCTGGTAATTGCAACGTGGACTTACAGAAAATCTATGGGGTATCCGTTGAATTATTATGACAATACAAAAGGATATGTGGAAAGTTTTATGCAATTAATGTTTAAATTGCCTACAGGTCCTTATGCTGCAAATCCGGTAATTGTAAATGCTTTAGATAAATTATTTATTCTTCACGCTGATCACGAACAAAACTGTTCTACTTCAACAGTTAGAATGGTAGGTTCTTCTCATGCAGGTTTATTTGCTTCTGTTTCTGCGGGAGTGTCCGCTCTTTGGGGACCTCTTCACGGAGGTGCAAATCAGGCTGTTCTTGAAATGCTGGAAGAAATCAATAAAGACGGTGGAGATACAGATAAATTTTTAGCGAAAGCAAAAGATAAAAATGATCCTTTCCGTTTAATGGGATTCGGACACAGAGTGTACAAAAACTTTGATCCGAGAGCGAAAATTATCAAAAAAGCAGCAAAAGAAGTTCTGGAAACTTTAGGAGTTGAAGATCCAATTTTAGAAATAGCTAAAAAATTAGAGTCTGCAGCCTTAGAAGATGATTACTTCAAATCTAGAAATTTATATCCGAATGTAGATTTCTATTCTGGAATTATATACAGAGCTTTAGGTATTCCAACTGATATGTTTACCGTAATGTTTGCTATTGGAAGACTACCGGGCTGGATCGCACAATGGAAAGAAATGCGTGAAAATAAAGAGCCAATTGGCAGACCAAGACAAATTTACACAGGACATCCTCTTAGAGAATTTGAGCCTCAGAAATAAAAAAAATGAAAGCTTCACTTAACTGTGAAGCTTTTTTTATATTTGCTCAAAATATAATAAGGTTATGTTGCAATTAAATGTAAAGAACGAAACATCCAGGCTTCGTGCAGTTGTTTTAGGTTCTGCTGTTCATAATGGGCCGACTCCAACGCTGGAAGAAGCTTATGATCCTAAATCATTGGAACATATTAAAGCGGGAACCTATCCTTTAGAAAAAGATATGGTTGTCGAGATGGAGGCTTTTAATGCTGTTTTCAAGAAGTATGATGTAACGGTTTATCGACCGGAAATGATTGAAAACTACAATCAGATTTTTGCCAGAGATATCGGTTTTGTTATTGATGATACTTTTGTAAAGTCAAATATACTTCCGGATAGAGAAAGAGAATTAGATGCCATTCAATATGTAATAGATCAAATAGATCCTCTAAAAGTGGTTCGTCCTCCTGAGGAAGTTCATATTGAAGGAGGAGATGTTATGCTTTGGAATGACCACATTTTTGTGGGAACTTATAAAGGAAGTGACTATAAGGATTACATTACCGCACGCACAAATATGCAGGGCGTTAACTTTATCAAAGAATTATTTCCAAATAAAATTGTTAAGGAATTCGATTTGGTGAAATCAAAACTGGAAGCCAGAGACAATGCCCTGCATCTTGACTGTTGTTTTCAACCTGTCGGGAAAAATAAGGGAATCATTTATAAAAGAGGATTCCGTGAGGAGGCAGATTATTTGTATTTGGTGAATCTTTTTGGAAAAGAAAATTTATTTCACATCGAAAGAAATGAAATGTACAATATGTTCTCCAATGTATTTTCGATTGATGAAAATGTAGTGGTTTCTGAAAAAAACTTTACGAGGTTAAACAATTGGCTTCGTGCAAATGGTTTTGTAGTAGAAGAAATTCCATACGCGGAAATTGCCAAACAGGAAGGTTTGTTGAGATGTTCAACTTTGCCATTAATTAGAGATTAAGAGTTTGTTTCAAATTTAATGTTTCATGTTTCCACAAACCTGAAACTTAAAACCTGAAACAAAAAAATATAAAAATCATGAGACAAACAACAAACGCTATAGTGATGATTCGTCCAGTCGCCTTCAGAATGAATGAGCAGACTGCTGTAAATAATTATTATCAAAAAGTATTGGACGGACTTTTACCAAGTACTGTTAATGCTAAAGCGCAACAGGAATTCGATGCTTTTGTTGAGAAATTAAGAGCAGTTGGTGTAGATGTTACTGTTATTGAAGACACCTTAGAAACGGATACCCCAGACAGTATTTTTCCAAACAACTGGGTTTCTTTTCATGAAAATGGAGATGTAGCACTTTATCCTATGTTTGCAGAGAACAGACGTCAGGAACGCCGTGAGGATATTTTGGATACTTTGGAGGAAAAAGGATTCGAGATTACAGAAATCATGGATTATACCTCTGCGGAAGAAGATGGCATTTTCTTAGAAGGAACAGGAAGTTTGTTATTAGACAGAGCAAACGGAAAAGCATATTGCGCATTATCTCCAAGAGCAGATGAAGAACTGTTTATCGAATTTTGTGAAGATTTTGATTATGCCCCGGTTATCTTTGAAGCTTTTCAGACTGTAGACGGTGAGCGTAAACTTATATATCATACTAATGTAATGATGTGCTTAGGAGAAACCTTTGCAGTAATTTGCGCAGATTGTATTGATGATAAAAAAGAACGTAAAATGGTTCTGGATAATTTGAAGGCAGATAACAAGGAAATTATCTTAATTACCGAAGCGCAGGTAAATAATTTCGCCGGAAATATGTTAGAACTTAGAGGTTCAGATGATAAACGTTACATTGTAATGAGTGCATCGGCTCATCAGAGTTTAACTCCAAAACAAATAGCACAATTAGAAAATCACGCTGAAATTTTAAGTTCAAGTTTGGATACTATCGAAGCATGCGGAGGCGGAAGTGCCAGATGTATGATGGCGGAAGTTTTTCTTCCGAGAAGTTAAAAAAAGATTTATTAAATATAAAGGGATAAAAACACACTGTGAATTTATCCCTTTTTTCTTTTAAATTACATACTGTATTATAGCAAATTTCCTTTTGCAATATTTACTATTGAACTAACGATATACTGAATTCCGATTGAGATTACGATAAATCCAACAATTCTGGAAATGGCAACAATTCCCGAAGCGCCTAGTATCCTGGCTAAATAATGTGCACTTTTTAAGATTAGGAAAATAGCAACTGCAATAGCTAAAATAGCTAGTGATGAAATTATAATTTCGTTTAGTTGATGGTGTTCCTGATAAAAAGCAATTAAAAGTGACATAGAACCGGGTCCCGCCAACATCGGAATTGCGAGTGGCGTAAGCGCTATATCATTTCTTTGCTGTGCCTCGTTTTCTATCTTTTTGTTGATTCCGCGTTTTTTATTGAATTTTCCTGAAAGTAAAGAAAAACCAGAATTTACAATAACAATTCCGCCTGCTATTCTCAGTGCATCTATACTTATTCCGAAAAAAGATAAAACATATTGACCAATAAAATAAGAAACCAATAATATTATAAAAACATTAATTGCGGTCCAGAGAGAAATTCGCGATCTCTCTTTTTTGGAATCATGTTGTGTTAATCCGACAAATATCGGGACCGTGCCGATAGGGTTCAGTACTGAAAATAGAGCAGCAAATAAATAAATGAATAATTCCATATAGTTTGGGTTAGGTAAAGTAAATGTAGTTATTTTTTGATGTCTTTGCGCTGATTTATGTTAGGATAATGTTTTAATTCTTCTCAATTCACAATCAATTAGATAAGGTTACATCGGTCTTTTTGTTTACTTTTGCATTCTAAATCGAAAAAATGAAAAATAAGAAAACATTAGTTCTTGGAGCATCTACAAATCCGGAACGTTATTCATACAGAGCTGTAAACATGTTAGTTGGTAAAGGTCATTCTGTTCTGGCGATAGGTCAGAAAGCGGGAGAAGTGGCAGGAGTAAAAATTCAGACAAAGGCAATACCAGTTAAAAATATAGATACAATTACGTTGTATTTAAATCCTGCCCGTCAGAGAGATTATTATAATTATATCATTGAAGCACAACCGGAAAGAGTAATTTTTAATCCTGGAACAGAAAATCCGGAATTATATCAATTATTAGAGTTGAACAATATTAAAAAAGAAGTGGCGTGCACATTAGTTTTATTAGCGACAAGTCAATATTAATGAAGTAATTGATGATTTGTAAAAACAACTCAGCTTTTAATCAGGTACCGAACAGAATATGAAAGAATTGTAGTATCAACAATTGAATGTTTCTGCAGGCCGAATTTAGTAGCTGGAATGCTGGCAAAATCATTAAAAGTATTACTTTTGTCGTCATGGAATTTTCATCAAAACTTATTGAAAAAGCAGTAAACGAAATGTCGCAGTTACCGGGTATAGGTAAACGTACCGCGCTTCGACTAGTTCTACATCTGCTTAAGCAGCCAAAAGAACAGACTTCTTTTTTGTCTCAGGCATTATTAAATATGCGCGAGGATATTAAGTTTTGCGAAAGCTGCCATAATATTTCGGATACTAAAACTTGTGAGATTTGTGCCAATGCCTTGAGAAATCATGAGACCATATGTGTTGTTGAAGATATCAGAGATGTAATGGCGATTGAAAATACCGGGCAGTTTAAAGGGATTTATCATGTTTTAGGAGGGAAAATTTCTCCAATAGAAGGCGTGGGGCCCAGTCAGTTAAATATATCAAGTTTGGTTGACAAAGTGAAGGATGGAAAAGTGAGCGAAATAATTTTTGCTCTAAGTTCAACGATGGAGGGCGATACAACAAATTTTTATATTTACAAACAAATCGCGGACGTTGAAATTATTATATCTACAATCGCAAGAGGAATATCCGTTGGCGATGAATTGGAATATGCTGATGAAGTAACGCTGGGGCGAAGTATTTTGCACAGAGTTCCATTTGAAAAAACATTTAAAAATAATTAATTAAACCCAAATACAGTTTGGTTTTTCCGGACCATTAAGGAAAAGCTACATTTGCGATAAAATTGAACTAATGACAAAAAATAGCTTTTTTTTATTCTTATTAATTTCAGCATTATTTACATCGTGTATTCCGATTAAAGATTTAGTTTATTTGCAGGATAAAAACAGTTCGGGAGAGCAAAGTGCTATTACAGCTGTTGAGTCAAAACCTTATCGACTACAGGTTAATGATATTTTAAGTGTTACTATAAAAGCAATTGATCCAAAACTGGTTACCATATTTAATACCAGTGAAGGTCAGGATGGTTCGACAGGAAAATCTGAATCTGGTTTGTATTTCGATGGTTTCACAGTGGATGATCATGGTAATATAAGAGTGCCAATTTTAGGAGAAATAAACGTAATTGGTTATACACTTGAAGAAGTTCGTATAAAAATAGAAAAGAAATTACTGGAAGAATATTTTAAAAGTGAAGCCAATATTTTTGTGACAGTAAAATTAGCGGGTTTCAGATATACAATAAATGGCGAGGTTGGAAGTACCGGTACCAAAACATTATTTAAAGATAATGTGAACATTTTAGAAGCTGTAGCCAACGCAGGAGATATTACTACAGTAGGAAATAGAAAAGAAGTCACTATAATTCGTCAGACTCCAACAGGAGTTCAAATGCATGATATTGATCTTACCGATGTAAATGTCATGAAATCGCCATATTACTATTTACAGCCCAACGATTATATTTATGTAAAACCATTGAGGCAAAAAACATGGGGAACTGGCCAGACAGGGATACAATCTATAGGAACGATAATTACATTGCTGTCTTTGGCGACAACAGTTTATCTTATTATAAAAAATTAAAACTGATTTAGAAAATGTTAGATATCAAAGACTTTTCCATTTTTGAAAATCATTCCAATTTTGATTTTAAAGGTTTTTTGTTGAAAATTATTAGTTACTGGAAATGGTTTCTGGTTAGTTTAATTATTGCTTTTACTATCGCTTATCAGGTAAATATCCGTAAAGAAAAAATTTACGGTATGCAAACCATGGTTTCTATTAAAGAAGAAAGTAATCCGTTTTTTACTGCCAATACAAGTCTGGTCTTTAATTGGGGAGGAATCTCTGATCAGGTAAATGGTATTTCTACTATTTTGCAGTCCAGATCTCATAATGAGCTAGTGGTCGATAAACTACAATTTTATATTGATTATCTGGAACAGGGAGAATATAATCTTGTGGATTCTTATGGAGCTGTACCTTTCTATGTAGAAATAGATAAAACAAAAGGACAGCTTGCTAATACTTTGATAAAGATTAAGTTTTTGAGCGAAAATCAATATCAAATTCAAATTCCTTTTGAATCCAATTCTGTTTCTTTAATTAAATATAGTGATAATACATATAGTAATACTTCTGTACAGCCAACTATTTTTGCTAAAAAATATAAAGTTGGAGAAACGGTTAATCTTCCATTCTTAAGTTGGAAAGTGCAGATAAAAGATAATCCAGGTTTTTATAAAGGAAAAGAGTATTTTGTCAGATTTAATGATTTTGACGGAACCGTTTCCGGATATAAAGGTATAAATGTCGACGGTGGAAAAAGTGGAGGATCAATATTGACTTTATCTATGCAAGGAACAAATAAAGCAAGAATGGTTGACTATTTAAACTCGACTGTAAAAATGCTTATTAAAATTCAGCTTGACGGTAAAAATCAATTTGCAACCAACACAATTAGATTTATTGACAGTACTCTGGTTGCAATGGAATCTCAGCTCAAACAAACCGGAAATGAGTTAAAAACTTTTCAAAAAGACAAAAACATCTACGAAATAGAAGATGGCGGTGCTAAAGTTTCAGAGAAAATAATGGGTTTTGATGTTGAAAAAGATCTATTGACCAGAAAAATTGCTTATTATAATTCTCTCAAGTCTTATTTAAACAGTAGTGAAGATTATTCCAGATTACCCGCTCCATCCGTTGCCGGAATTGAAGATCCTAATATTGTTGCCAGTGTTTCAAAATTGATAGCCCTTTCTACACAAAGATCGGAAATGGCGTATGCTGTAAAAAGCGAAAAAATCTTTAAGGATTTTGATAATCAGATGGCAGCTGTAAAAAATGTGCTTCAGGAAAACATTGTTACAGCAAAAGCATCCTTGCTTTACGATCTTTCTTTGGTAAATGCCAAAATGGGACAAGCGGAGAGTACAGTCAGAAAGCTTCCGGTAGAACAGCAGGAACTCCTGAAGATCAAAAGGAAATACGATTTGAATGATAATATCTATACGGAGTTTCTTCAAAAAAGAAATGAAGCTGAAATTGTAAGGGCATCAAATTTATCAGATATTCATTTTATAGATCCTGCGAAAGATATTGGGGGAGGATTAATTGGTCCAAAAACGTCAGTCAATTATATAATGGCTTTGTTTTTGGGGATTTTAATTCCGTTAGTATTTATTCTTGGGATTTTCTTTATTAACAATTCAATTCAGAATATTGAAGATATTAGTAAATTAACGCAAATACCTCTACTAGGTGTCATTGGTGTTAATAAAGATTCAATAAATTTAGCGGTATTTGAAAAGCCAAAATCTGCTCTTTCTGAGGCTTTCAGAGGAATACGATCCTCGCTTCAGTTTTTATATAAAAAGCAACAGGTGAATGGGTCAAAAACATTAATGATTACTTCATCTATAAGTGGTGAAGGAAAGACTTTCTGCTCTATCAATATTGCTACTGTTTTCGCTTTAAGCGAAAAGAAAACTGTAATTGTAGGCCTGGATTTGCGAAAACCAAGATTGGCAGATGAGTTTCAATTGACAACGCCTTTAGGAGTTGTTAATTATCTGATTAAGCAAAATAATCTGGCAGAAATTACAAATTCAACCCAAATTCCAAATTTAGATGTAATACTTTCTGGGCCAATTCCGCCAAATCCATCAGAACTTATATTAAGTGATGGAATGAAAGAGTTGATTGATGAATTAAAATTAAAATATGATTACATCATTTTAGATACTCCGCCAGTAGGGCTGGTAGCAGATTCATTAGAATTAGTTCAGTTTGCAGATGTGACTTTATATATCGTCAGACAAAATTATACTAAGAAAGATATGATAACGTTGTTAAATACCAGATTAAAACGAGGAGAGCTAAGTAATGTAAGTATTGTTTTAAATGGTTATGAAAATAAAGCCAAATATGGCTCAAGTTATGGTTATGGATACGGTTATGGTTCGTACTCAAATGGTTATCATGATGAGGAATCGAAAAGAGGATTTTGGAAAACGCTTTTAAATCGATTTAGAAAAAGCTAAATATAATACATGGAAAATATAGCAAAAAATACAATTTTAATAACAGGCGGAGCTGGATTTATTGGTTCAAATTTGACTGAGTATTTTTTAGGCTTGGGAAATAAAGTAGTTTGTCTGGATAATTTTTCAACAGGACATCGTCATAACATAGGAGATTTTTTAGAAAATCCAAATTACAAACTTATTGAAGGAGACATTAGGGATTTAGATCGTTGTAATTTAGCAGTGGAAGGTGTTGATTATGTTTTGCATCAGGCTGCCTTGGGTTCTGTTCCAAGATCAATAAAAGATCCGATTACAACAAACGATGTAAATGTTTCCGGGTTCTTAAATATGCTCACTGCAGCGCGAGATGCAAAAGCGAAACGATTTGTATATGCAGCAAGTTCTTCAACATACGGAGATTCGCAAGGATTACCAAAAGTAGAAGATGTTATTGGAAAACCTTTGTCGCCTTATGCAATTACTAAATATGTAAATGAGTTGTATGCTGAAATTTTTAGTAAAACATACGGATTGGAAACGATAGGTCTTCGGTATTTTAATGTTTTCGGCAGGAAGCAAGATCCAGAAGGTGCATATGCGGCGGTGATTCCGAAATTTGTAAAACAATTTATGAATCATGAAAGCCCTGTAATTAACGGAGATGGGAATTACTCCCGTGATTTTACTTATATAGATAATGTCATTCAGATGAATGATTTGGCAATGACAAGTCAAAATCCGGAAGCAGTTAATATCGTTTACAATACTGCTTATGGAGAAAGAAATACCTTAAATGATTTAGTTAAATATCTAAAAGAATATTTATCACAATATGACCCTAAGATTGCTGATATAGAAATAGTTTACGGTGAAAACAGAGCAGGAGACATTCCGCATTCTTTAGCAAGTATTGACAAAGCCAAAAAACATCTTGGTTATGATCCGAAGTATTCTCTACAGGAAGGATTGAAAGAAGCTGTCGGATGGTATTGGAATAATTTAAAATAATCAAGATCAAGATAATAGAGATCAAATGAAAATTACAAAAATTTGCTGCATTGGTGCAGGATATGTTGGAGGTCCGACAATGGCAGTTATTGCGCAAAAATGTCCTGATATTCAGGTTACAGTTGTTGATT
Organism: Flavobacterium olei; assembly: GCF_039749035.1. Taxonomy (NCBI): domain Bacteria; kingdom Pseudomonadati; phylum Bacteroidota; class Flavobacteriia; order Flavobacteriales; family Flavobacteriaceae; genus Flavobacterium; species Flavobacterium olei. The sequence continues at coordinate 323,369 of NZ_JBDKWC010000006.1, read as the reverse complement.
TGAATGAACAAAGAATTGCAGACTGGAATAATCCCAATCCGGAAAATATACCAATTTACGAACCTGGTCTTTCTGAAATCGTTGCAGAAGCGAGAGGCAGAAATCTATTTTTTTCGACAGATGTTGACAAAGCTATAGATGATGCTCAAATGATATTTATTTCGGTAAACACACCTACCAAAACCTATGGAAAGGGTAAAGGAATGGCAGCCGATTTAAAATATATTGAATTATGTGCAAGGCAAATTGCAAGAGTAGCAAAGCAAAATAAAATCGTGGTAGAAAAATCGACTTTGCCGGTACGAACTGCAGAAGCGATTAAAAGTATATTAGATAATACCGGAAACGGAGTTCAGTTTCAAATTTTATCAAATCCTGAATTTTTGGCTGAGGGTACAGCAGTAACCGATTTATTAAATCCAGACCGTATTTTAATTGGAGGAGATACAACAATAGAAGGTCAGGAAGCAATCAATTCGCTAGTTGATGTGTATGCAAATTGGGTCAGTAAGGATAAAATCCTCACAACTAATGTTTGGTCTTCAGAATTATCCAAGCTTACGGCCAATGCATTTTTGGCTCAACGTATTTCATCCATAAATGCGATGTCAGAATTATGTGAAAAAACGGGTGCAGATGTAAATGAAGTTGCAAAAGCAATTGGAATGGACAGTAGAATTGGACCTAAATTTCTAAAAGCATCTGTAGGATTTGGCGGATCTTGTTTTCAAAAAGATATACTGAATCTGGTTTATATTGCAAAATCGTACGGTTTAAATGAAGTTGCTGATTATTGGGAACAAGTCATCATTATGAATGATCACCAGAAAAGAAGATTTTCAAATAAAATTGTTCAGACCTTATACAATACGGTAGCCGATAAGAAAATCACCTTTTTAGGATGGGCTTTCAAGAAGGATACAAATGACACCAGAGAATCTGCAGCAATTTATGTAGCTAATGACCTAATAAATGAGCAGGCGAAAATTTCCGTTTTTGATCCTAAGGTTTCTAAAAACAAAATGTTAAATGATTTGAATTATTTAGAAACAAGAACAAATGAAGAAAATTTAAATGCATTAAATGTTTTTGAAAATGCTTATGAGGCATGTAAAGATGCGCATGCAATTGCAGTCTTAACAGAATGGGATGAGTTTACCACCTATGATTGGAAAAAAATTTATGACGCGATGCATAAACCAGCCTTTGTTTTTGACGGAAGGAATATTTTAGATGGTAAACAATTAGAATCAATTGGTTTCGTTTATAACGGCATAGGAGCGTAGTTGATTTTAAATGAAGTATAATAGCGAAGTTGTTGAGGATTACTTCATAAAATGATATAAATGAATTGGTACGTAGTATATACAAAACCTAAATGGGAAAAAAAAGTTGCCGATAAGCTAAATCAGTTAGGTATAGAGTGCTATTGTCCTCTAATTACACAAGTTAAACAATGGTCGGATCGAAAAAAGAAAGTAGAAGTTCCTCTTTTTAACTCTTATGTTTTTGTCCGCTTAAATGATTCTGAACGAAATTCTGCTTTTCAGGTTTCAGGAGTTGTGAGATATTTGTTTTGGTTGGGAAAGCCTGCAATTGTTAAGGACCAGGAAATAGAAATTATAAAACAGAGCTTAAAGGCGTCAAATTTAAGTGAGATTTCAGTTTCAAATATACAAGTTGGTGATAGGATTAAATTAGAATCTGGAGTATTTAGTAACCAAAATGCAATTGTACAGGAAGTTTCCAATAATTCTTATATTCTTGTGTTGGAAACATTAGGTTGTGTGCTTAAAATAAAATATAAATAATATCGTTATTCATTAATAAAAACAGAAGAGAAGTCTTTTATTGGATTTTTTCTTCTGTTTTTTTTATAAAGTAATTTTTTACAGTCTGATTTGTAAGCTGTTGTAAATCTTTACTTTTTCCTAAGGTTAATATTACGTGAAACCGTATTGAATAACTAGACTTATTGTATTATATTTGCCGAAAATGATTAATTTAGGTATCTGAGTCAGAAATATGTGACTTGGAACGGCGTAGCCGTGAAATTAAGAACCAAATTAATTTGCATTATATGAATTTAGAAAAAAAAGTGAAAATTGCAGTTGTAGGTTTAGGTTATGTAGGATTGCCTTTAGCTCGATTATTTGCTACAAAATATGCAGTTGTTGGATTTGATATAAATGAATCCCGCGTCAATTCTTTAAAATCCGGAACTGATACTACTTTAGAGGTTGAAGATGATGTTTTACAAAAAGTATTAATCGATAATCCTAAAGAAGAAACGGGTTTATATTGCACAACATCATTAGAAGATATTAGAGATTGTAATTATTATATTGTTACAGTTCCCACTCCTGTTGATAGAAATAACAGGCCGGATTTAACTCCATTATATAAATCAAGCGAAACTGTTGGTAAAGTTTTAAAAAAAGATGATATCGTAATTTATGAATCTACGGTTTATCCCGGCGTTACAGAAGAACAATGTGTCCCGGTTTTAGAACAGATTTCAGGATTAAAGTTTAACGAAGATTTTTTTGCAGGATATTCGCCAGAAAGAATAAATCCTGGAGACAAAGAACATACGGTCGAGAAAATTTTAAAAGTTACCTCAGGTTCAACTCCCGAAATAGGTCTTAAAGTTGATGAATTGTATAAGTCTGTAATTACAGCTGGAACTCATTTAGCTCCGTCTATTAAAGTAGCCGAAGCAGCAAAAGTTATAGAGAATTCGCAACGTGATATAAATATCGCTTTTGTAAATGAACTGGCGAAAATATTCAATTTAATGAATATTGATACGCAGGAAGTTTTAGAAGCAGCTTCAACAAAATGGAATTTTTTGCCGTTCAAACCAGGTCTTGTTGGAGGGCACTGCATAGGTGTGGATCCCTATTATTTAGCGCAGCGAGCACAGGAGTTTGGCTATCATCCTGAAATAATTTTAGCAGGAAGGCGTTTAAATGACAGCATGGGAGAGTATGTTGCTTCACAAATTGTGAAGTTAATGATAAAAAAAGGTATTTCAGTAAATGGAGCTGAGCTATTGATGCTTGGAATTACTTTCAAAGAAAATTGTCCGGATGTAAGAAATACTAAAATTGTTGATGTTGTAAGAGCCTTAAAAGAATATGGTATTGTCGTTACTATATTTGATCCGCTTGCGAATGGGCAGGATGTAATAAAAGAATATAATTTAATAACATTGGACTCTATTCCTGATAATAAATTTGATGCTATAGTCCTAGGAGTTTCACATTCGGAATTTTTAGAACTAGATTTTGCAAAATTGCAAAAGCCAGATAGTTTAATTTATGATGTAAAGGGGATTTTAGGAACTTTAGCTGATAATAGACTATAGTTTTTAAAATTCTTTTTTTTATTTTAAGAAAATATGAATAATAAATCAATAACACACGTAATCCTGACAGGTGGTGTGGGAAGCAGATTATGGCCGCTTTCTCGTAAAAGCAGACCAAAACAATACCTTGAAATATTTGAAGGGAAATCATTATTTGAAATGACTGTCGATAGAAACAGTCATTTGGCGAATAAAGTAATGGTTGTTGGTAATGTTGATAATCATCAACTTAGCGGACAAGTAATGGATAAGACCGATACCGCTTATGTGAACATTATTGAAGCTACACCTAGAAATACCGCTGCCGCAATTGCTTTTGCGGCATTTGCATCTGAACCGGAAGATATTTTAATCATTACTCCTTCAGATCACATAATTGATCAGATGGATAATTATAATCAGGCAATAGCTGAAGCAGTTTCAAAAGCTAAAGATGGTTTCATCGTTACTTTTGGGGTGATTCCTACTAAACCAGAGACAGGTTACGGTTATATTGAAGCAGAGGGCGATAACGTTATTTCATTCCGTGAAAAGCCAAATGAGACCACAGCAAAAGAGTTTATTGCAAAAGGTAATTTCTTATGGAACAGTGGAATGTTTTGTTTTAAAGCCAGTGTTCTTTTAGAAGAATTAAAGCAATTTCAACCAGACGTTTACGAAAAGTCAAAAAAAGTTTGGGAAGCAAGTAAAGACGGATTTTTAGATTTAGATCTGTCTATGGAAATTCCATCCATAAGTATTGATTATGCTGTGATGGAAAGAAGTAAAAAAATCAAGGTTGTACCTGCTTCTTTTTCCTGGTCAGACTTAGGATCATTCGAGTCAGTTTATGATTATTTAGCGTCGAGAGGACATTCAGTTGATAATAATGGCAATATGGTGATAGGCTGCGATAAGCATACGACTTTTTTAGGCGTAAAAAATACTATTTTTGTATACACAGAGACCGCTAATTTGATTTTGCAAAAAGAAAGTTCACAAGATGTAAAAGATATTTACAGCGAATTAGAAAAGATAAATTCAGAATTACTAAATTAAGTAAACTTAAAATGAAAAAAATTTTAATAACTGGTGGAGCCGGTTTTATTGGTTCTCACGTTGTAAGACGTTTTGTAAATAAATATCCCGATTATCAAATTTTTAATTTGGACGCATTAACATATGCAGGTAACTTAGAAAATATAAAGGATATTGAAAATAAAACTAACTACACTTTTATTAAAGGAGATATAGTAGACGAGTCATTTATTAATGAACTTTTTGCTACTCATAATTTTGAAGGAGTGCTTCACCTGGCTGCAGAATCACATGTAGATCGATCAATTGAAGATCCTTTAGCATTTGTGAAAACAAATGTTATAGGAACGATGAATTTACTTAATGCTGCCAAAAACCAGTGGAAAGACAATTTTGAAGGAAAGAGATTTTATCATATCAGCACAGATGAAGTATATGGTTCGTTAGGTGCAGAAGGACTTTTTACAGAGACTACAGCATATGATCCAAATTCTCCTTATTCTGCCTCAAAAGCGAGCTCTGACCATTTCGTACGAGCGTATGGAGAAACATACGGATTACCTTATGTACTGACAAATTGTTCAAACAATTATGGTTCCTATCACTTTCCAGAAAAACTGATTCCCTTATTCATAAATAATATTATTAATAATAAACCATTGCCAGTTTATGGTGACGGAAATTATACCAGAGATTGGCTTTTTGTAGAAGATCACGCGATCGCCATTGATCTTGTTTTCCATGAAGGTAAAAACCATGAAACTTATAATATAGGAGGTTTTAATGAATGGAAAAACATTGATTTGGTTAAATTATTATGTGAAATAATGGATTCTAAGTTAGATAGAGAGAAGGGAACATCTCAAAATCTTATTACTTATGTTAAAGACAGACCTGGTCATGATTTACGTTATGCTATTGATGCTTCAAAAATTAATAAGGAATTAGGCTGGAAACCATCAGTTACTTTTGAAGAAGGTTTGGAAAAAACAATAAACTGGTATTTAAGCAATCAGGAATGGCTTAATAATGTAACTTCAGGAGCTTATAAAGATTATTACGAAAAACAATATTCATAAAAATGAAAAAAATAACATACGTTCTTACCATAATTTTTGTATTGATGCTGTCTATAAACAGTAATGCACAAGATATTATGAGATCTAAAGATTTGAGCACCGTAAAAGTTGATTATATTTCTGACGATGATCTGGCAAAGTTGAGTGCTCAGCTAAAAAGCAATAATACTACTATTGATCAGGTTGAGTCTATGGCTCTGTCTAAAGGAATGTCTCAAGTTGAATTTAACAAATTAAGAGTTAAGTTGACGGAGTATGAAAAGAAAAATCTAAAAGAAAAAAGCAAAGACTCTAAAGCAGATACTTCAAGCAAAAGTGAGGACTTTGGTAGAAGACAGGAAAAAATTAGAAATGAAAAAGTAAAGGATTCGGCTAACGCGCTAATTTTTGGCTCAGAACTTTTTGATAATCCAACGTTAAACTTCGAGCCCGATTTAAAAATGGCTACACCAGTAAATTATATTTTAGGGCCAGGCGATGAACTGCAAGTGAGTGTCTATGGTGTTCAGGAATATAATGCTAGCATTCCGGTAAGTGTCGAAGGAAAAGTTACGATAGATTACGTTGGACAAATCGCAGTTTCAGGAATGTCAATTGAAGCTGCTACACAAAAAATTAAATCAGCAATTGCGCGAGTATATAGTACAGTAGGATCTGGGCAATCACAAGTAAGTGTTAGCTTGGGTCGAATTAGAACTATTAAGATTACAATAGTTGGGGGTAAACAACCAGGTAATTACTCTATTTCATCTCTGGCTACAGTATACAATGCATTACATTTAGCAGGTGGTCCTGGAAAGAATGGTAGTTACAGAAACATAGAATTAATTAGAAATAACAAGGTTTACAGAAACGTTGATATCTACAGATTTTTAGTAAAAGGTGATCAGTCTGATAATGTTACCTTAAAAGAGAATGATGTGATCAGAATTCCGGCATATTCTGAAAGAGTAACTGTTGAAGGAGAGGTAAAGCGTCCAGGTATTTTTGAAATGAAAAAAGGGGAAACTTTCTCTGATCTGTTAAATTTTGCTTCAGGATTTAATGAATTTGCGTATACGGCATCTGTAAATGTAATTCAAAAAACGGGAAAAGAATTTAAAGTACACGATATTAATGAAAGTGAATATAAATCATATCAGCCACAATCTGGTGATGTTTTTAGAATTACGAAAATTTTAAATCGTTTTGAAAATAGAATTAAGATTGAAGGAGCAGTTTTTAGACCAGATTATTATTCTTTTACCGAAGGAATGAGAGTTTCTGATCTTGTTACAAGAGCTGAAGGTTTAAAAGAAGATGCATATAGCAAGCGTGCCAGAATTATACGTTTGAAAACGGATTTAAGTACGGAAATTGTAAATGTAAATTTAGAGGCTGCATTGTCTGGTGACTTAGCGGCAGATATTGAGTTGAAACGTGAAGACATTGTAACAGTTTATTCTATTTTAGATTTTAGAGAGGAATACAAAGTAACTATTGACGGCGAAATCAAAAATCCGGGTGAATATGAATTTTACGAGAACTTAACTCTTAATGATTTAATTGTTCAGGTTGGAGGATTAACAGGTTCGGCTTCTAAAAGAGTTGAAATTGCAAGAATGGTAAAATCCGATGAAATTGATGATGCAGATCCAAAACGTATAGAATTGGTGGAACTGGAAATAACAGCAGATAATAATGAACAGGTTAAAAACTTCATTTTAAAGCCATTTGATGTTATCAATATTCGAAGAATTGCTGTTTATGAAAAGCCGGAAATGGTTTCAATTACTGGTGCAGTTAGTTATCCGGGTAAATATGTTTTAGCAAATAAAAAAGAAACAGTTTACAATGTAGTAATGAGAGCTGGAGGATTAACATCTATCGCTAATCTTGATGGAATGAAAATAAAAAGACCAATCAAGCAAGAGCAAATTGAACAATTGGAACGTATTGATCTAAATTTATCTAAAAGTGATACACTGAAAGAAAAATTGAGTAAAAAGCTAAGAGAAGACTTAAAATACGTAACGATACCTGTAAATTGGGAAAAAATTGTAAAAGATAAAAATCATTATTCTAACGTGACATTATTTGCCGGAGATGAAATTGAAGTTGCTATTTATAATGAAGGAGTAAAAGTAACTGGAAATGTATTATTGACTTCTGAAATTCCTTACAGAAGCGGAAAAGGATTTAAATATTACATTAACTCAGTTGGGGGGGTAGATAGTAAAGGATGGAAGAGAAAAGCTTATATAATTTATCCTAATGGGAAGGCTGATGTAACAACTTCATTTTTGTTTTTTAGATCTTACCCTAAAGTTGAACCAGATTCTCAGATTGTAGTTCCGGAAAAACCTGAAAGGAAGAAGATGAGCGCAGGAGAATGGGCTGGTCTAGGTACAGCTTTTGCAAGTTTAGCATTATTAATTGTTACTGCTTTTAAATAAATTTAATGGAAAAAACAAATGATAAGCACGATGAAATATCGTTGAAAGAATTAGTAGTTAAAATCAAAGATTGGGGTATTTATCTTTTGTCAAAATGGAAAGTTATTGTTTTGGCAGGACTTCTAGGAGGGTTTTTAGGATTAGTTTATTCATTTTCAAAAAAGCCTATTTATACTGCCACTTTAACATTTGCTATGGAAGATGAAAAAGGAGGTGGCGGTTTAGGTGGTGCATTAGGTTTAGCCAGTTCCTTTGGTTTAGATTTAGGTGGTAGTGGTGGAGGAATTTTTTCAGGAACAAATTTAACAGAACTTTTTAAATCACGATCAATGGTTGAAAAGACTTTGTTAATGCCAATTAATTTTAAAGGTAAAGAAATTTCTTTTGCAGAAATGTATATTGAAAATAATGAATGGCGGATGAATTGGCAGGATAATAAAAAATTTAAATTCATTGAATTTTTACCTAATTCTGATCGTACTAAGTTTACTCGAGCTCAGGATAGTATATTAGGAAAAATATACAGTAATATATCTCAAGGAGGAGGATTAAAAGTTGCACAAAAAGACAAAAAGGTTGCTATTGTTAGTATTGATGTTTCTTCAGGAAACGAATTGTTTGCAAAGTATTTTTGTGAAGCTTTAGCAAAGCAAGTTGGAAAATTTTATGTAGAGACGAAAAGTAAAAAAGCCAGAATGAATATGGCAATTTTGGAGCGTCAAGTAGATTCCATCCGTAGAGAACTTAATGGTGCAATTACTGGAGTTGCTATCGCAAACGATAATACATTCAACTTAAATCCAGCTTTAAATGTTCGTCGCGCTCCATCTGTAAGAAGACAAGTAGATGTACAAGCAAATACAGCTATTTTAACAGAACTAGTTAAGCAATCTGAACTGGCAAAAGTTACTTTACGCAAAGAGACACCATTGATTCAGATTATAGACAAGCCGATCTTGCCATTATTTAAAGAACGGTTTGGAAAAGCTAAGGGAATTTTATTCGGTGGAATATTGGCTGGTTTTGTCACTGTTTTAATTTTGATTATCAGAAAAATTTTTAAGGAAATGTCGTTTTAGTAAGTATTATTATAAACTAATTCTAAAATTTTAATTCTTATTATTTTAAAATTACTTTTCTGAATATTCATCCAAATATAGTAGGAGATGTAATAAAAAAAACTCCTTTTAAAACATGCCTGAATCTAATTTAAAAACAACAACATTTTACCTCTTTATATTACGTCTACTTCGAATGTCATTATCGATAGTTACGTTGCCGTTAACAGCTAAGTACTTTGGAGTAAGTATAGAACGAGATGCATGGATTTTGACTACGACTATTTTTTCTACATTTGGATTGGCTTTATGGGGACCTCTTGATGAAACCTTTCGTACCAAGTTTGTTTTTATAAAAGAAATGGAAGGTGAGAAGGCCGCATTATCCAAAGCAGTCTCTTTGGTAGGATTTACTGTTTTAGTTACAATAATTTTAAGCTTTATTGTTCTTATGTTTACTCACCCTATTGCTCATCTTTTAGATCCTACAGGATCTCCAAAAAAGTTATCACTTATTGTATCGTTGATGATGATTATGTTGCCAACATTATTAATTAATCAAGTTACTTCTATAGGTATAAGTGTGCTGAATGCGTATGACATTTATTATCTTCCTGAGTTTGCTGGTTCTGTAGCATCAGTATGTAATTTATTAATGATTATCTTTCTTGCGCCTGTTATTGGAATTTATTCGTTAGCGATATCACAATACGTGGCCATTCTATTGTTATTAATAGCTGTAATCTATTATGTAAGAAAACAATCATTTAAACTTCGTCCCTTTTGGATAATATATTGGAAAGATATTAAAGTTTTTATTCTTTTTGCTCTACCATTCTTTTTTCCCTATTTTGCTGGACAAATTAATCAATTAGCTGAAAAATTAATTGCCAATTCATTGGGTGATGGAAGTGTTTCTTCACTAGACTATGCTCGTCAGTTTTCAATGATACTTCAGTCAGTAATTTCCAGTGTATTAACTACGGTTATGGTGCCCATGTTAGCTAAAAGTTTTGCGCAAAAAGATAAAGATCAATTTGCAATAATTGTTAAGGAAAATTTTACTACTTGCTTTGCTATTATGTGTCTAACTGTCCCTATATTTATTGGATCAGCCACTCCTTTAATTAAATTCTTTTTCGAACATGGTAAAGTTTCTTCAGATGCACTACTAGTCATTACCAATTTAATGCGCTATTATGGTTTAGCATTTATCGGAATTATTCTTTACATAATATTTGGTTTAATTTTACTGGCTTCAAATAAAGGAAAGATATATGCTTTTTGGGGAATACTAGCTCAGGTAATTGTACTTGTCTTTAATATCAGTATGGTAAATAAGTTAGGAATTAATGTATTTCCTATATCTGTAGGTTTAGGTCATCTATTAACAGCTTTTATTTTAAGCTATTTTGTAATGTTGGATGGAAAGGTTTTGATGTATTTGCGCATAGCTAAATATATCTCAATATTGTTTATCATATCTGGGGTATTATATTTTCTTAATTTAAAACCAGTCTCAAATGTTATGTTTATTCAACTTCTTGTGAATGCAATAGTGTTATTAATTATGTTTACTATTTTTTCAAAATTCCTAGATGTAAATATTATGCTATATGGAAAAAAAATAATATCTAAAGTTTCAAGAAAATGAGCGAAAAGAATCTCACATTAGTATTTAATCCACTTTGGCCAGAACATATCAGTAAGGACGTATTTTTTGTACCTTACTATTTAGGGAAGAAGCTTGATTATAATGTTAATATATTATATACTCCTTCGGAAAAAAATAAAGTTCTTCCTAATGTTATGAAGGGAGTGAAACTTGTACCTTTAAAACTGAACAGAGAACCACAGTCCACATTTACGGAACTGTTAAAAACATGTTTATATATTGCGAAGAATGCAAAATCAATTGACATGTTAATGTTTATTCGTAGCTGTTCTCCATATTATGAACTTCAATCTTTTATATACAAAAAGTTAAATTCTAAAGGAAAGGTTTATGTTAAATTAGATATAAATCCAAATGTAATAGTCGAGGAGAAAAAAGATTCTCGATTTTCATTTAAATATTTTATTCATCAGAAAATTAAGATTGCGTCATTAAAATTAATTGATAATTTTTCATGTGAGACATCAAACTCCTATGAAGAATTAAAAAAAACTCATGTTCCGGAGTTCCAATTTGGTGACAGATTGCAATTATTGCCAAATGGCTTTGATGAAGAATTATTACAAACATTGTGTATTGATGAACGGAATTTCGAAAAAAAAGATAATTTAATCATCACTGTTGGTCGGTTGGGCAGTCCAGAAAAGAATACAGAAATGTTTCTACGAGCATTAGCTAATGTGGACCTTAATACTTGGCAAGTTTGTTTAATAGGAACTATAGAACCTGTAATAGAAGAAACTATACAATTATTCTTTAAAGATAATCCTGATAAAATAGATTCAGTAAAGTTTGTTGGACCTATTTATGATAAGAAGGAGTTATGGGAATATTATAACCGTGCGAAAGTTTTTGTGTTGACATCCGATTGGGAAAGTTACGCATTGGTACTTAACGAGGCAAAACGTTTTCGAAATTATATTGTTTCAACAGAGGTTGGCGCTTGTACAGATCTCATTGAAAAAGGGAGGTATGGTGTAAGTATACCTGTTAAAGATCATTTAAGGCTCATTGAAGTTTTAAATGAAATTGTTGCAGAAAAGCGGAATATTGATGTTTATAAGGGATATGATGTTGAAGATTTATCTTGGCAAACCCAAATTAAAAAATTAAAATTATAATTAATTATGAGTAATTTATTTTTAGTAATTCTCATTATAATTATTCTATTTAGAAGAATTGTTGGGATTTTCTTGTCATTTATTCCACTAAGACTTTTTAATCAAAGAGCTGAGAGATATATAACTAATGAGTATTCTCAGAATAAAGAAAGTGAAATTAATACTGACACTCTAACAGCAAGCAAGACATTTAAGGCTTTTTTACTAAACTATATTTATGGATTTAATCGTTACTGGGATTTTGAATGTGGTCGAATACCTTCTCATCGTATTCGAAATTTTATGTATAGAAATATATGGTTTGTAAAATTAGCACCTAAAGCAGTTATTTATTGGGGAGCTGAGATCCGAGCAGGTTATAATCTTACGATTGGTGAAGGAAGTATTATGGGAGATAATGTCTTGTTAGATGCTCGAAATAAGATAATTATTGGCAAGAATGTTAATTTTTCGTCTCGAGTATGTATATATACTGAACATCATGATCACCGAGATCCCTATTTTGGAGGAAATTCTGATGCGTCATTTCGGGTACAAATTGATGATAGAGCATGGATAGGTCCTAATGTTATTATTCTTCATAGTGTTCATATTGGCGAAGGTGCTGTTGTAGCAGCTGGTAGTGTAGTAACAAAAGATGTTCCTCCATTTGCCATTGTAGCTGGAATACCTGCAAAGATCATAGGTGAACGTAATCATGACTTAAGATACGAATTTGATGGAAATCATTTACCGTTTTATTAATCTTAGTTTAGTTTAAGATTATTAGAATAATAAGTTCAAGATTTAAACTATTATCTAGTAATGACTTATTTAGAAGAAAAAATGTTAGTATAATAACAAATTTCTTTTGTTATTATTAGAATTTAAATCAAAAAAACTATTGTGAGATGAAAACGTTAATTTAATTAATAATAATAATAATAATAATAATAATAATAATAATAATAATAATAATAATAATAATAATAATAATAATAATAATAGTAGTAAATTTATTAATAATTCAACATGATTTTAATAAAAATTGTAGGGCTTTTAGATAAGATATATTGCGTAGTTGCACGTACACGTTTGAAAAATCATAATTTCACCATTATTTCAAACGATTGTTGGGGTGGAGGTGTGTATGAAGATCTACAATTGCAATATACAACTCCTATAGTTGGTTTATTTTTTCATGCCCCATGTTACATTGATTTTTTAGAGAATTTTAATCACTTGATTCATTTGCAATTGTTATTTAAAGATGAGTCAAAGTATAAGGAAGCTAATGATTACCGTTTTCAAAATAATCATTATTATCCGATTGCAAAACTAAAAGAGGTTGAAGTACATTTTTTGCATTATGAGAGCGTACAAGAAGCAATAAGTAACTGGAATAGACGTAAAGCCCGAATAAATTATAATAATTTGTTTTTTAAGTTTTCCGACAGTAATTTGTGCACACCTGAATTAATAGAACGTTTTGATAAGTTACCTGTGCCAGAAAATAATAAAGTAATGTTTGCAGCAAAAAAAATGAACACTGTTAAATCGGTAGTTTTTTTAAGACATTATAAAAGGAAATTATCTATTGGTGATATTTATAATAATCGTTGGGCTTACCGAAAAAATTTTGATGTAGTTAAATGGCTCAATAAAGGTAATCGTAAGAATGCCAATGTGACGGATATAGTTTAATTTCTTTGTTAAATATTGAGCTAAAATAAGTAAAAGTATACTGATTATTATACTCAGCATTAAATTTACGGTCAAAATTTTATTAAATTTATAGCTTGACTTTACAGCCGATATTATCTGTGAAAATGTAAGTTTTAGTTTTTTAATAATGTTTTGAGTAACAGTTTTGATGAAATTTGTTTGTTTTTAAATTAATTATTATAGCATTTTTTAAATATTTTTTATGAAAAAGCAGTTGATAAAATTCAGCTATTTTATAGCAGGTTTTATAGGTAAGATTTTGTCTTATATTTATCCTTTACGTCTATCTGCTTGGATTGATGTGTGTACGCGACATATTTATACTGCGAGAATTTCCAGCTTGTTTAAAAAATTTGGATCATGTTCTTCCATTCATAGAAAAGCTACAGTGATAGGCGGTAAATATATATCCATTGGAAATGATGTTTGTATAATGAAAGATGCTATCCTTACAGCTTGGGAAATAAATGATTCGGAAGAACATTTCGTTTTTCCAGAGATAACTTTTGGTGATGGAACAGTAATCGGAGAACAAAGTCATATAACTGCAATTCATAAAATTTCTATTGGAAAAAATGTACTTTCTGGAAGATGTTTGACTATAACTGATAACGGGCATGGAGATACTAATTTTAAAAGTATGGATAGTACTCCGCGTCAGCGTCCACTTTATTCAAAAGGTCCTGTAATTATTGAAGATAACGTGTGGTTAGGTGACAAAGTAACTGTATTGCCAGGTGTAACTATAGGTAGAAATAGTATTGTTGGAGCAAATGCAGTAGTAACAAAAAATATTCCACCTTTCAGTATTGTAGGTGGTAATCCGGGAAAAATTATTAAAACCTTATCTTCTCAAGATTCTTAACATGGATGTTTCTATAATTATAGTAAATTATAATACTCAAGAGCTAACACTTCAATGTCTACGTTCAGTTTATGAGAAAACTGCGGGAATATCATTTGAAGTAATTGTAGTAGATAATGCTTCTTCAGATGATTCTGTAAAGCAAGTTAGAATAGAATTTCCTCAGGTTATACTTATAGAAAGTCCTGAGAATTTAGGATTTGGAAGAGCTAATAATTTAGGATTTGAGCATTCAACAGGTGATTATATCTTCTTACTGAATTCTGACACGTTATTAGTCAATAATGCCATTGAGATACTATGGCGATTTCTAAATCAGAATTCAGATATAGCAATTGTAGGAGGACAATTATTTGAAGAAGATGGTGTCACTACAACTCATTCTTATTCTTTTTTGTTTCCCTCTATATTGATGGAGATTGATGTATTATTACGTTGGGCTATTAGCAATAGAATAGAAAAGAAAAAATTGAAAAATATAAAAACAGACCATTTTATTACTGTTGCGAATGTTACTGGAGCAGATATGATGTTGAGACGTAGCGATATAGAACAATATGGTTTTTTTGATCCTAGCTTTTTTCTATATTTTGAGGAAACAGAGTTATCTTATCGATATTACCGTAAGGGAAGGAAGTCCGTATTCTTTCCTGAAGCAAAAATCATTCACTTAGCAGGAGGTAGTTTTTCGTTAGCAAAAGCACGTAGTAAGTTTTATGTACAAGGGCGAAAAAACTATTATAAAATTACTCATAGTATTTTATACCGTAAACTTGCAGATTTTATTTGGGGTATTACCTATATCTCTGAAGTAATTCGAAATGCAAAAAGCCGTTCAAAGCGAAAAGAATGGTTTAACAGAATTAAATTGGCTTTAAACAAAAGTTAATATTTGCAGGATTTTACTATGAAAATACGAATGGTTGATAGTGTCTGTTATGATAATTGGCACTTAAATTTTAATTCTCAGTTAATAGAAATTTTGACTAATGTTGCTTCTTCTGTTGAATATAGAGGAGCTCAGAAGATAGGTCTTAACAAGTTAAATGTTAGAAGTAAAAATTTATATGTGATCAAGGGAACAGGTCCATGGAATATAATCTTGCGTTTCATTTTTACTATTTTTAATGATATTTGGCAATTATTTATATCTCCACATGATCAAATTATCGTTTACAGTTTTGATGCTACCGTTTCTGTGCGTTTAATAAATTTTATTAATAAAATATTAAAAAAACGTATTATAATGTTTAGACATGGTTCTATGGAAATGCTTCAAACTAGTCCAACAGGTAAAGGAATATTCTATAGCTTTGAAAATAATCTTACCAGACAGTTTTTTCTAAATAAACATATTAAAATTAGTAGCAATTTACATTTCTTTGTTTTAGGAGATATAATCTTAAAGAATTTATATTCTAGATTACCAGAAAATATAATGAGTAATTTTTATTCAATAGATCATCCGTATGATTTTAATAGAAATACTTATGTCAAGAAAAATAAAGAAACAAAAGAACTAAATATTGGGACTGTTGGCGTTTTTAATGAATATAAAGGAGGAAAAGATTTCTTGCAATTAGCAAAACTTTTAAAACACAAAAAAGCGGTCAATGTTAATTTATTTATTTCGGGTAGAATTAATTTTAACATTTCTCTTCTAAAAAAAGCAGGAATTAATTTGCCATCTAATGAAGGGAGAAGCATGATAAGTGCAGAAGAGTTAAATAATCGTATAGATCAATTAGATTTTGTTTTATATTTTTACCCTTCAGATACTTATCGTTTAACTGCTAGTGGAGCAATTTTTGATGCAATAAACAGAAAAAGACCTATAATAGCAATAAGGAATGATTATTTTGAATACATCTTTACTAAGTTCGGTTCAATAGGTTATCTTGTTGATTCTGTGAGCGAAATGGCTGACATAATTTTTCTGATTTCAAAAAAATCAGAAAAGAATATTGATTTTGATTTTGAAAAAGTTCAAAATTTATTATCAGTTCAAAATTTAACTAAAATATTTTCAAAGCAATTACAAGAAATTGGATTTGATAAGTAATAAATTTAATAAAATAAAAGATTGATGAAAATAGCTCTTTTAGGAAGTAAAGACTTTGATAGCCTTGAGTATCATCTTAATGAATCGTTTTCTTTTTTAGGGAATTTCGTAATTCATATAGACATAAAAGATGCTATAGCGGTTCCTTATAAATATAATTATATGGCATCTAAGTTTCTTAAAAAATATGATGAGTTTTTGTTTCGGAAAGTAGCAAAAAAAATTGTAGAATCTGATCCGGAATTAGTAATATGCACTTATCGATTCATTAATCCAATTTGTATACGATTGATTAAACACGCTTTACCAAAAGTAAAAGTAATTCATATTAATCCAGATCAGTTAACAACATTAGAATATCAGCAGATTTTTGCATCACCTTATGATGCTTATTTTACTAAAGACCATTATATGGTAGATTTCATGAAGAATAAAATGGGTTTAAATACTTTTTATTTGCCAGAAGCCTTTAATCCACGGGTTCATATCAAACCTCAAGTTGATAGAGTTGAATTAGAGCATAAATTAGGAATCGACTTATTGAGTTTTGGAACTATGTATCCATATAGAGCAAATATGGTAGCAAAATTAATAGAATCGAATATAAATGTTTCACTTTTTGGAAGCATGGATCGTCGTTTTTTTAGAGATGATTTAAAGCTTAAATTTAACTCAGAATTTATTACAGGTCAAAGGAAGTCAGAACTTGTCTATGGATCAAAAATAGTATTTAACAACTTCCATTATGCCGAAATTGAATCAGCAAATGTGAAATTTTTTGAGATTGGCGGCATTGGAGGATTCCAAATTTGTGATTACAAGTCAAGTTTAAAAGAATATTCATCAATTCCAGTTGAGGATTTTACCTATAAAAATATTAATGAAGCCATAGATTTAATAAATTTTTATTTGGACAAACCATTATTACGATATGAATTATCTTTAAAGCAATATGAATATTTTCTATTAAATCATACTTACGAGCACAGGATAGATCAGTTAATGAGATTAATCTATTAATGTACTGAAGCCATGAGTTTTATTGATATTAAAAGAGTTGTGTTCTTTGGTTTTAACAATATGTTTAAGCATAAGAGAGGTGTTGAAAATGTTATAGAATTTCAATCCAAGGCAAGTCTAAGTGAAATTAACTATTATATACATTGGGATAATAAAACGAAAATTTATCATTACGATAATTTGATATGTATATCAATTAAAAAAGATATTTTTTGGATTTTAACTCTAAATATCATTTTATATAAAATTATAAAAAAAGAAAAAAAAGTATTAATTCATTCTCATAATGCATTAATGAGTATTTTCAGTGTTTATCAAAGTAATCTATACACACTGCACGATGCTCTTTATTATTTAACTAAAGCAACAAATCATAAACTAAATATTTTCTTTTTTGTCCTTGAAAAATTTTTATACTTTAGAGTAAAACACGTACATTTTATTTCTGAGTATGCTAAACAGATGAGTTTATATGGTAATCGTAAAAACTATACAATAATATTTAATACCTCACATCTAGAAAAATATAATTTAGATTGCCTTAAAACAAATAGTAAAAGGACAAATTTCCAGGCTTCATCAATTAAGGTTTTTATAGTTAGAAGTATTGAAGATAGAGCAAGAATAGATTTAATTATTGATGTGGCAACAAAGTTGATTAACAGTGATTTCGAATTTTTTGTAGCTGGAAAAGGTCCTTTGCTATCTTATTATCAAGACAAGATAGAAAGCAATCAATTGGAAAATATTACATTACTGGGCTACGTTCCTGATGCAGAACTTATAGATTACTATAAAGAATGTGACATTGTAATAGTGCCAGCCGAATACGGTGAAGGATTTGGTTTGCCAATCATAGAAGGATATCTTTTTAATAAACCTGTTATTGCTTCAAATAAATGTGCCATTCCTGAAATTATTTGTTCAAATGACTTTTTATTTGAAAATTCTATTGAAAGTTTAATAGAAAAATTAAATTCTGTAAATGTTAAATCAAACTATAATTTTTATGATTTTTACAATAAATTTTATTCAAACTTTATAATTATCAAAAAGTTTAACGAATTATATAAAACCATTTAAATGGCAATATATATAATTACATTATTTCTATTGTTGTTGTTCTCATTTTTTGAGTTAAGATGTGAATTAACAAAAAGCCAAAAGAATATAATGAGTTTTATCCTTTTTTTTGTTTTTGTTTTTCAAGCTGGTTTACGATGGAAGACAGGTACAGATTGGCAAGTTTATTTAGATAATTTTGAAAATACAATAGATTACAGTTCAGTTATTATTAATATTTTAGCTGGATTTGAAATTGGCTATGGAAGTTTTGTTTTTTTAATAAAAAATATAACTGATAGCTATTCTGTTTTCTTAGTAATTCACGCAATAGTATATTATTTTTTGATTTTTTATGCAACTAAAAAATTAAGTCCATTTCCTTTTGTCACATTATTAGTTTTTTATGTTTCTACACTAGGTGTATTAGGGTCAAACCGTCAATTGTTAGCTGTTGCAATTTGTTTGTTTTCCATACAATATGTATTAGATAAAAAACCGTATAAGTTTTTTTTTTTAATAGCAATTGCTTTTCTATTTCATTCTACTGCAATACTTTTTTGCATCATGTATTTTTTAAATAGACCAGTAAAAGTTAATATGGTAATTTTTATAATTTTTATTTCGTTTATTATAGGGAAAACTAGTATTCCAATTCACGTATTTTCAATTTTAGGAAGTAGTGTTGGTGGAGCAGGAGAATCTAAAGTTTCAGCATATACAGAGCTTGCTGGTGAAGTAATGTCGGATCATGCACTTAGTTTAGTTGGATTGATTAGGAGATTATTATATCTAACGTTATTTTTGTATACTTCTAAAATATTGCAAAAAAAAATAATTTATTATAATTTAATTTTCAACGGTTATCTTTTTGGCCTGGCTTTTTATTTTTTGTTTTCAAGCTCTTTAATAATCATGGTTAATAGAGGGAGTTTATATTTTAATGTGCTGGAATGTTTATTGATTTCATGTCAGTTTATTATTTTAAAAGACAGATTAGAAAGATGTTATGTATTGTTGCTGCTTTTCGTATTTTGTATTTTTCTCTTTTACCAATCGATTTCAGCTTACGAGGACCTATTTATACCTTACAAAGGAATTTTAATTAATCAAGATTTTGATAGAGAGATGTATTAGTAATAAAGTTTTAAATTAAATAATGTTAAAAAAGACAGTTGTTTTGTCAGGAGCGAATATTACATCAGGTGGACCATTGACTATATATAATAGCGCATTAATTGAGTTTTCAAAACTTTCAGATTACAATATAATTGCAATTGTAAATGATAGTAGTTTTTTTTATAAGTCTGATAATATAAGTTTTATTGAAATTCCACAATATAAAAAATTCATATTGTTCAAATTCTATTTTGAATATATATACTATAAAAAAATTTCGAAAAAAATTAATGCAGATGTATGGATTTCTTTAAATGATTTTACTCCAAATGTATCTGTAAAAAAACTGTTTACTTATTTCCATAATGCAAGTATATTTTTTAATATAAAGAGATCTGACCTTTTGTTTTCTCGCAGTGTCATTTTTCAGAAGATTTACTACACTATATTTTTACGGTTTAATATTTTTAAAAATAAAAAGTTTATAGTTCAACAAAATTGGATTGGTAAAAAAATTAGTCTTAAATATAATTTGCCAATTAGTCAGATTTTGATATTTAAACCGTTTAATTTTGAAGATAAATTAATAGATGTAGTTGAGAATGTGGAACTAAAAAAAGAGACAATAGATACATTTGTTTTATTTTATCCAACTAGAGCAATAGGCTATAAAAATATTGAACTAATATGTGAAGCTCTGAATGTATTATATTATAAATATTCAATCATAGATATTGAATTAAGAATTACAGTTCTTCAGGATCAAAATAGTTATACAAAATACTTAAAGAAAAAATACGACAAATTAAAAATCGTGTGGTTGGGGTCAATTTCTAAAGAAGAAGTTGAATCTAACTATAAAATCGCAAATGTATTGGTTTATCCTTCTCGTTTAGAAACTTGGGGACTGCCATTGTCAGAATTTTCAAGATATAATAAGCCAATCTTTGCTATTGATCTTGAATATGTCTATGAAACAGTTGGTAATTATCCCTATTTAGTGATTTTTAATCCGGATGATATAATGGAACTAGCTTTATTAATTAAAAATTTGATAGAGAAAAAAAAGTTGAATTATTTTAATTTTGATAACTTAAATATTGCTAATAATATTAATTCAATTAACAGTTGGAAAGAGATATTAGATATTTGATAGTTATTGATTTTTTTTTTAAATGAAATTTAAAATAATAGCGATGGATGCTATTAAATAGGTAAAAATGCTACAAAAAATAAATATTTTAGTGCTGATGGCTACTTATAACGGAAGTAAATATATTTCTGAGCAAATAGATTCAGTGCTTATGCAGGAAGGAGTTAATATTAAATTATTAATATCTGATGATAATAGTACAGACGATACAATTTTAATAATCAATAAATATCTTAAAGATAGTAGGGTCAGTCTAGTTGAAAATAAAAATCGGTCAGGTTCCGCTGCCAAAAATTTTTTAAATTTAGTGAAGATTGTTGATAATCCCGAAAATTATGATTTTTTTGCATTTTGTGATCAGGATGATATTTGGTTTTCAAATAAGTTGCTACAAGCAACACAATGTTTGAAAAGCGATAACGCAGACTTGTATTTATCTAATTTAATTAAATGGGATCAAAAATCTGGAAAAAAAGACCTTATAAAGAAAAATTATTCGCAAAAAAAATATGATTTTCTTTTTGAAGGCGGAAGCGCAGGTTGCACTTATGTTTTTAATAATGCATTTTATAATAAATCTAAAATAGCAGTGTCGCAATTGAAACTAACTGAGTGGAAAAATTTTTCTCATGATTGGTATTTTTATTTTTTTGCCCGTACAAATAATTTTAAGGTCTTTATAGATAAAAATGCCTATATTTTATATAGAATTCATGATACAAATGTTCACGGACAATTAAATTCATTTTCCTATAATGCAATAAAAGAAAGGCTAAAAATGCTAAAAGAAGGCTGGTACTTTGAGCAAATTGAGGGGTTTAAAAATCTTTTAGATGAAAATTCAGAATCAAAGAAGATATACAAATTATATTCGCAAAATTTACTAACCCGTATTTATGTTTTATTGTACTATAATTTAAGTTTAATGAGAAGTACAAATAAATTTTTTATGTTTTGTGCTGTTAGTTTATTTATAAAAAAGAGGTAAAATGTATAGTAAGTATATAAAGGTTTTATTTGATTTTATAGTAGCAGGTATTGGTATTATAATGTTACTTCCTGTATTTATAATAGTATTGATTTGTTTATTAATAGCTAATGATGGGAAAGTTTTTTTTCTTCAAAAACGGCCAGGTAAAAACGGAAAAATTTTTAAGATTATAAAATTTAAAACAATGAATGATAAAAGAGATACCAATGGTATTCTTTTATCTGATGCTAATCGATTGACTAAAGTTGGAATATTTATTAGAAAAACATCGTTGGATGAAATTCCTCAATTATTAAATGTTTTAAAAGGAGAAATGAGTTTAATAGGGCCTAGACCGTTGTTGCCTGAATATTTGTCATTGTATAGTGATTTTCAAAAACAAAGACATAATGTTAAGCCCGGAATTACAGGCTGGGCACAAATAAACGGAAGAAACGCAATATCTTGGTCACAAAAATTTGAATACGATGTTTGGTATGTAAAAAACCAATCATTTATTTTAGATTTTAAAATAATTATTAAAACAGTTCAAAAGGTGATAAATAGAGATGGGATTAACTCTGCAAATACTGCAACAACAAAAGCTTTTGATGGAAGATGCTAAATACTTATATGGGGCAAGCGGACATTGTAAAGTCATCATAGATATTTTAAAAAGTAATAACCATAACATTGGAGCTATTTTTGATGATTTTCCTAAATATGACATTTTAGAAGGTATACCGGTTTTAGAAGCATCAAAAATGATAAAGTCATTATCGAATGAAATTATTATATCTATTGGGGACAACAGTCTTAGAAAAAAAGTTGTTTCAAAAGTTGTCAATCCATTTTTTTCAGCAATACATAAAACTGCTGTACTTTCAAATAATTCTTTAATTGGTAAAGGATCAGTTATCATGGCAGGGGTTATAGTAAATTCGTCTGTTGAGATAGGGGATCATTGTATTGTAAACTCAGGTGCAATTATTGAACATGATTGCGTAATAAATAATTTTTGTCATATTTCTCCGAATGCCTCTCTTGCCGGAAATGTCGTAATAGGAGAAGGAACTCATGTAGGAATTGGGGCAATTATAATTCAAGGGATTAAAATTGGCAAATGGGTTACTATTGGCGCTGGAGCAGTAATAATAAAGGATATTCCAGATTTCGTTGTGGTTGTAGGAAATCCAGGGAAAATTATAAAACATAAGAAAGAAAATGAATAATACAAAAATATGGTTGTCTTCTCCCCATATGGGAGGATCAGAGCAAAAATATGTTACAGAAGCTTTTGATACTAATTGGGTCGCTCCATTAGGGCCAAATGTAAATGGCTTTGAAAGTGATTTGACAAAATATCTAGGAGCAGATAGTAAAGTAGGAGCATTGAGCTCAGGAACAGCGGCTATTCATTTAGGTTTGATATTATTAGGTGTTAAGACAGGAGATGAAGTTATCTGCCAGAGTATGACATTTTCCGCATCTGCAAATCCTATTCTTTATCAAGGAGCAACGCCAATATTTGTTGATAGTGAAATGGATACTTGGAATTTGTGCCCAATTGCTCTGGAAAATGCAATTCAAGATAGAATTTCAAAGGGTAAAAAACCGAAAGCTATCATTGCTGTCCATCTTTATGGTATGCCATACAAAGTGGATGAAATAACTGCAATTTCTAAAAGATATGATATTCCAGTGTTAGAAGATAGTGCAGAGGCATTAGGTAGTTATTATAAAAATCAAAAATGTGGGACATTTGGAGATATCGGGATACTCTCATTTAACGGAAATAAGATAATTACTACTTCAGGTGGAGGTGCAATAGTTTCAAAAAACAAAGAATTAATTAATAAAGGTATATTTCTTTCAACCCAAGCTAGAGACAATGCACCACATTATGAGCATAGTCAATTGGGATATAATTATAGAATGAGCAACATTTGTGCAGGTATAGGCCGTGGACAGATGGAAGTTTTGGATAAACACATAAGTTTAAGAAGAGACATGAACTCTTTTTATGTCGAGTATTTTAAGAATATACCAGAGGTGACAGTTTTCTCCGAGCCTACAAGTGATTTTTATTCAAACCACTGGTTATCAGCGATTATTTTTAATTTGAGGATAATTAACGGCAAAAAAAATGAAGAATTAAGATTAGCATTAGAAAGTCAAAATATTGAAAGTCGTCCTCTTTGGAAACCAATGCATTTGCAGCCGATATTTAAGGATTTCCCTTATTATGGAAATAAAGTTGCTGAAGATTTATTCGAAACAGGATTATGCTTACCATCAGGATCAAATTTAAATGAAGAAGAAAAAAAAAGAATTATGGAAGTTTTTAATATATTCTTTAACATATAACTTATAGAGATAAATTTTAAGTATGCAAATTGAAAAAACACTTATAAAAGATTTAGTTGTTGTAGAGCCTACAGTTTTTGGTGATGAACGAGGCTATTTTTTTGAATCATACAGTGAAGTTAAATTTAAAGAACAAGGAATTGATATTGATTTTGTTCAGGATAATCAATCATTTTCCAAAAAAGGTACGTTGAGAGGTTTACATTATCAAAATCCACCTTTTGCTCAGACAAAATTAGTTCGTGTTTTAGAGGGAGAAATTATCGATGTCGCGGTTGATTTAAGAAAAGATTCTCCAACATATGGAAAATCATTTAGTGTTTTGTTGTCAGCTGAGAATAAAAAACAATTGTTAGTCCCTCAGGGATTTGCCCATGGTTTTTCAGTTATAAGCGAAACTGCTTCAGTAATGTATAAATGTGATCAGTTTTATAATAAAGCTTCAGAAGGAGGAATTAAATATGAC
The DNA here is from genome assembly GCF_039749035.1 of Flavobacterium olei. Taxonomy (NCBI): domain Bacteria; kingdom Pseudomonadati; phylum Bacteroidota; class Flavobacteriia; order Flavobacteriales; family Flavobacteriaceae; genus Flavobacterium; species Flavobacterium olei. Next base: position 298,826 of record NZ_JBDKWC010000006.1, on the reverse strand, counting down.
GATCCGTCTCTGAATATTGATTGGGGAATGAATTTAGACGAAGCTATTGTTTCTGAAAAAGATCAAATACTTCCATTTATCAATGATTGTAATAGCTTATTTTAATGAAAAAAATTCTTGTAACCGGAGCAACGGGACAATTAGGATCTGAACTTTTAGCTTTATCTTCTTCATATTCTAATTATGAATGGATTTTTGCTGATCGATCGAAAGCTACATTGGATAATTTAGAATTGTTGAAATCTCAATTAGATACAATTAAACCAGATATTATTTTTAATTGTGGTGCTTACACGGCTGTTGATAAAGCTGAAACGGAAAAAGACTTAGCCTTTAAGATAAATCATTTAGCAGTAGAATTGATTGCAAAATATTCAAAAATAAATGATGTTAGATTAATACATATCTCAACAGATTACGTATTCGATGGATCTTCATCAGTTGCTTTAGACGAGAAGGCACAAATAAATCCTATTAATGTTTATGGGGAAAGTAAGTTAGCAGGTGAAATCTCGTGTCTAAAAGAAAATCCTGAATCGATTATTATCAGAACCTCTTGGGTATTTAGCAAATTCGGAAATAATTTTGTTAAAACAATGCAGCGATTAATGCAGGAAAGAGATGAAATTAATGTTGTGAATGATCAGATAGGTTCACCTACATATGCGGCAGATTTAGCACAAGCTATGATTAATATCATAGAATCTTCAAAGTGGGTTCCGGGAATTTACAACTATTCAAATGAAGGTGAAATTAGTTGGTATGAATTTGCTTTGGCGATTAAAGAGCTTGGGGCTTTTGAATGTAAGGTGGGAGGAATCCCTTCTTCAGCATATCCAACTCCTGCGAAGAGACCAAATTATTCATTATTGGATAAAACAAAAATAAAATCAATCTATAATTTAGAAGTTCCAAATTATATAGAAAGTCTAAAGAAAATGTTCATCTAAAAAAATATTAAGAGTAGAATTTTAGAAGTCGAGAAATCAGAATCTAAAATCAAAAATCTAAAATTAAGACGTATGAAAGGAATTATATTAGCAGGTGGTTCAGGTACAAGGTTGCACCCATTGACTTTAGCAGTTAGCAAGCAGTTAATGCCTGTGTATGATAAACCAATGATTTATTATCCTCTATCAACTTTAATGATGGCTGGGATTAATGAGATTTTAATTATATCAACACCTCATGACTTACCTCACTTTAAAAAATTACTAGGCGACGGGAGTACTATTGGGTGTAAGTTTAGTTATGCTGAACAGCCAAATCCAAATGGTTTAGCACAGGCTTTTGTAATTGGAGAAGAGTTTATTGGAAATGACAAAGTGGCTTTAGTCTTGGGAGATAATATTTTCTTTGGAACAAATATGCAGCAATTATTAAAAGATAATGCCAATCCGGAAGGAGGTGTCGTTTTTGCTTACCATGTCTCTGATCCCGAAAGATATGGAGTAGTGGAGTTTGATGAAAATAAAAAGGCTATATCTATCGAAGAAAAACCTTTAGAACCAAAATCTAATTATGCTGTTCCTGGATTATATTTTTATGATAATTCTGTAGTAGAAATTGCTAAAAACATCAAACCAAGTGCTCGTGGTGAATATGAAATAACAGATGTTAATAAAGTTTATCTTGAAAAGGGCAAGTTGAAAGTTGGCATATTGAGCAGAGGTACTGCTTGGTTAGATACGGGAACTTTTAATAGCTTAATGCAGGCAGGACAATTTGTTCAGGTATTAGAAGAAAGACAAGGTTTGAAAGTTGGTTGTATCGAAGAAATAGCTTGGCGACAAGGATTTATTACAGATGATAAATTGGAAGAATTGGCGCAACCATTATTAAAATCTGGTTACGGGAAATATTTAATTGATTTTCTAAAACAAAAGAAAAAAGGTGTTAAAATTTAATTTGCATTTTAAAGCGATCATTTAAACCTTTAATTTGTATTTTTGTATAAAGTTCAAATTATTCTGACTTAATAAAAGCTCAATTGAATACAGATAAACCAAATAATATAGCTTCTTTGCTACATAAAACATTTTCGCCAAGGAATATTAGAGCAAACATAAATAATCTTAGCTACCTGCCGAGATGGATAATTGTTGCTATTGATGTAATGGTTCTGTTCTTTTCTTTTTCTTTTACGTATTTGCTTTTCGAAGGAACTGCAATAGGCTATATCATAACTTCTCACGATTTCTATTTTGTAGCCAGTTTAATACTTGTTAATATATTTTTCTTTTGGCTTTTTAGGACATACTCAGGAATTATACGACACTCCTCCTATATTGATGCTATAAAGCTGTTGTTTTCTCAGATGTCAGTTTTGGTTTTTTTCTTGTTTATAAATTTGGTTTTTGAATTATACACTGGTCATAAAGCATTTTTAAATACGGCTCTTTTTATCAATCTGGTTTTATCTTTTTGCGGTCTGTTTTTATATCGTGTGATTGTAAAACAGACTTTCGAAATGTATTTTTCTGAGAAAGCCACAACAAAACTGGTAAGAACAGTTATTTATGGTACAGATGCAAATGCAATTTCAGTAGCCAATGCCTTGAAATTCGAAACACCTTCACGATTTAAAATTGTTGGTTTTGTAGATAAAAACAATCAGAATGCGTCTAAGAGAATGTTGGATCTTCCGATATTAATCTTAAGAAAAAAACTGCCTGCCTTAATGCGTTCTGTTGCTGCAGAGGGGGTAATTATTGCAGATAAAAGTTTAACGAAAGATGAACAACTTATCATAGTTGATCAATGTCTGGAATTTAATTACAGAGTATATACTGTTCCATTAATTTCGGATTGGGAAAATCAGAAAGAAATTTCTCAGAAAGTAAAAAATATTCAGATTGAAGATTTATTAGAGAGAAAACCTATCGTTCTGGATAGTAAATCTATTTCTAAGCAATTAAAAGATAAAACAATTTTAATTACTGGTGCTGCGGGATCAATTGGTAGTGAGATTGTAAGACAGGTTTTGAATTTTAACCCAAAAAATGTTATTATTCTGGATCATGCAGAAACGCCTTTGCATAATTTGTGTTTAGAGACTCAGGCAATGAATATGACTGCCAAAATTGTCGCTGTTATTGCAGATGTGCGCAGTAAGAAAGCGTTAGAGAAGGTATTTAAAACTTATAATCCGCATGTTGTTTTTCATGCTGCCGCATATAAACATGTGCCTCTGATGGAGGAAAACCCTGCTCAGGCTATTCAGACAAATATTAAAGGGACAAAGAACCTGGCAGATTTATCTTGTAAGTATCGGGTAAAGAAATTTGTGATGGTTTCTACAGATAAAGCTGTTAATCCTAGTAACGTAATGGGAGCAAGCAAGCGTATTGCTGAAAAGTACGTACAGTCTTTATTCTTGAAAAATCAAAAAGAAAATGTTGAAGGGGGAACAAAATTTATCACAACCCGATTTGGAAATGTCTTAGGTTCAAACGGATCAGTGGTTCCATTGTTTACCAAACAAATTGCCGAGGGAGGTCCGGTCACAATAACGCATCAGGATATTATTCGTTATTTTATGACGATACCTGAAGCTTGTCAGCTGGTACTGGAAGCAGGGGCAATGGGGAATGGAGGTGAGATTTATATTTTTGATATGGGTAAACCGGTTAAAATTATCGATTTGGCTAAAAAAATGATTAAACTGGCGGGCTTTATTCCTGATAAAGAAATAAAGATTAAGATTGTTGGTTTAAGACCCGGAGAAAAGCTTTATGAAGAGTTATTAAATGATACCTCTAAAACGCTTCCCACATATCATAATAAAATCATGATTGCCCAGGAAATTCAGGACGAGTATGAAAATCTTCATATTGATGTAGATGAACTTATAGGAATTGCAGATTTCTATGAAAATGATGATATTGTAACTAAGATGAAAAAAATTGTTCCCGAATTTAAAAGTATGAATTCGACATTTGAAGTTTTAGATAAATAAATGTAGGAATAATAATAATTCAAATATATAATCAAAAGGTGTTTTTTTAAAACGCCTTTTGACATTTTTAAACAATTTTTAAAATGTTAAAAATCTTGTTAATTTTTTTAATTGCACGGTTTTTATTCTATCTAAATGGATTCTAAAAGTACAAATGATTGGCTGTTTGAAATAACACCCAAAAACAAATTTTTCTCTCTTAATCTCAAAGAAATTTGGCAGTACAGAGATTTACTCATGCTTTTTGTAAAGAGAGATATCGTTACTGTCTATAAGCAAACTGTTTTAGGCCCTCTCTGGTATTTAATACAGCCATTATTTACTTCGATAACTTTTACGATTATCTTTAATAATGTTGCCGGAATTAATACAGGATCTGTTCCTCCTTTTTTGTTTAATTTGGCAGGAATTACAGTGTGGAATTATTTTACAGCCTGTCTTAATGGTACTTCTGATACTTTTAAAGCTAATGCCAGTATATTTGGGAAAGTTTATTTTCCCAGAATTATAACACCGCTTTCCGTCGTTATTTCAAATCTGATTAAATTTGGCATCCAATTTTTAATCTTTGTATTTTTTTATGTGCTTTACTATTTTCAGGGAGCTAGTTTAAGTCTCAATGGTCTTATTGTTTTTTTTCCATTTTTAATACTAATAATGGGAATTTTAGGATTAGGACTTGGAATGTTAATATCGTCGATGGTTACTAAATATCGTGATTTTAGCAATTTGGTTGGTTTTGGAATACAATTATTGATGTACTTGTCTGCGGTAATGTACCCTATGGAGCTTATTAAACAAAAATTGCCGCAATTTGGATGGATTGTAGCTTATAACCCTTTAGCTTATATTATTGAAACCTCACGATTTATGCTTTTAGGAGTGGGCAGTGTTTCAGCTTTAGGTTTACTATACACTTTCTTTGTGACATTTGCTCTGTTTTTTATTGGTCTGTTAATTTTTAACAGGACCGAAAAGAATTTTATAGATACCGTTTAAGTTTTAATATACAATTAAAGATTGGAAAAAGATATTATTTTAAAAGCCACCAATATTTCTAAACAATACCGTTTAGGCCAAGTGGGAACGGGAACCTTAAGTCACGATATCAATCGCTGGTGGCATAAAATTAGGGGGAAAGAAGATCCTTATTTGAAAATTGGTGAAGTAAACGACAGATCAATCAAAGGAACTTCAGATTATGTCTGGGCTTTACAGGATATTAATTTTGAAGTCGAACGGGGTGAAGTTTTAGGTATTATAGGAAAAAATGGTGCCGGTAAATCTACCCTTCTTAAAATACTTTCTAAAGTTACAGCTCCTACGACGGGAAGTATTAAATCCCGCGGAAGAATAGCTTCACTTCTTGAAGTTGGTACAGGTTTTAATGGTGAAATGACAGGAAGAGAGAACATATACCTTAACGGTGCTATTCTCGGAATGACCAAAAAGGAAATTTCTTCTAAACTGGATGAAATTATTGAATTCTCAGGTTGCGAGCGTTACATTGATACTCCGGTAAAAAGATACAGTTCGGGAATGACAGTACGTTTGGCATTTGCGGTTGCTGCTTTTTTAGAACCTGAAATTTTGGTTGTTGATGAGGTTCTGGCAGTTGGTGATGCTGAATTTCAGAAAAAAGCAATTGGAAAGATGCAGGATATTTCTAAAGGAGAGGGAAGAACGGTTTTATTTGTTAGTCATAATATGGCAGCGATTAAACAGTTGTGTACGAAAACTATTATTTTAAATAATGGGACTATATTGTTTGATGGAACTACTTCTGAAGGAATAGATCTATATTTTAATTTAAACGAAAAATCTAAAATTAGAAACGGAATTTATAACTCGGCATCTTTTTCTCAAAATCCATTTTTAAAAAAAGTTAGAGTTGTTAGAGATCATAAAGAAAATTTACCTTGTGTAAAATTTTATCATGACGAAGATATTCTTTTAGAAATGGAATATGTTAACGAAATACCAATTGTCACGTTTTGCATTGGTATTGCTGTTTTGGATATTCACAAAAATAAATTATTTACAAATCACTTTGATTTTCAACAATCGAAGGATAAATTTAAAACAGTTTATTGCAGAATTCCTAAGAATATTTTTAATCAGGGTGTTTATTCTTTTGATGTTGCTATTTTTCAAAAAGGAGGAACGGTTTTTAATTATTTAGATGACATATGTGAGTTTGAAGTAATTGATAAAGGTTCAGAATTATATTATCAAGTAAACGAAAATATTGGTGCGCTAAAAGTAAATTGTCAATGGGAAATCTCATAAATAAATTAGTAAATAAGATATTTAATTTTAAATTTTCAAAAATAAAAGAGATAGATAATTATGATTTTGACACATTAGTTAATCTAGGTAAATTGGATAATTTTCACGGTAATAATAAGGTGTATAATATAACTATTGGAAATAAAAGTTATGTTTCATTTAACTCAATAATCTATCACACATCAATTGGATCATATTGTTCAATTGGACCAAATGTAGTAATAGGATATGGAGATCATCCTATTGATTTGATTTCTACTTCGCCACACATCTATCTAAATAAAGAATTATACACAGAAGAAGAAATAAAATCATTTTTGGTTCCTCATTTTAAAAAAGTAATTATTGAACATGACGTATGGATTGGTGCGAATGTATATATTAAAAATGGTGTAAATATTGGCACGGGTGCTATCATAGGAGCTGGAGCGGTTGTACTTAAAGATGTAGATAATTATGAAGTTGTAGCGGGTGTCCCTGCAAGAATAATAAAAAAAAGATTTGAAGATGAGATTATTACCTTATTATTAAAAACAAAATGGTGGACATTAGAAACTTCAATACTTAAAAAGTATAAAGATGTATTAACTAATCCAACTGAAATTAGCTTAAAAAAAATGCTGTCAGAAATTTTCAATGAAGAATAACATAGAAAAATATATAGATGACTGGTTTATAAATCTGCGACCAGACATATTACCCGCTTCTTTTTTCATAATCCGAAAAACTTTATTATTTGCAATCTCAGAATTGAAACCTAAGTTAAAAGGTAAAGTGGTAGATTTGGGTTGTGGTGTAATGCCGTACAAAAATTTTTTAAAGGATAATTCAATAGAAATTTCAGAATATATTGGTATCGATTTAGAGCCTACAGAATATCATCATGCCGTTAAGCCAGATGTGTTTTGGAACGGTATTGAGATACCTTTAGAATCTGCTTCTGTGGATTTTTTATTTGCTACAGAGTTTTTAGAGCATTATTATGATACAAATCACATTCTCAAAGAAATTAGAAGAGTTTTAAAACCGGGTGGCACATTTTTTTTCACAGTTCCCAATATATGGCCTCTTCATGAGGTACCCTATGATTATCACAGATTCACTCCATATGCTTTAGAAAAACATTTTCAAGAATCTGGATTCAGTTCGTCAGAAATAAAACCTTTAGGAGGTTTTCATTGTCATTTAGCATTATCTGTTGCTTTATGGAACGATTTTAAATTATCAAAGAAAAAGCAAAAATTACTTAAACCTTTTATTAAATTCATTATTAAAATACTAATGAATAAAGATAAGAAAGACATTGATTTTAATAATAATCAATTATATTCTGGTCTTTATGGATTTGTGACTAATTAGTGTTCAAATATTTTAGCAATTAAGTATGAATGCATTACTTACTATAATCACACCCTGTTTCAATTCTGAAAAAACTTTAGAAAAAACTTTACAATCTGTATCCGATCAAAATTTTGAAGAGTGGGAAGTAATAATTGTAAATGATGGCTCGACAGATGGAACCGAAGAAATAGCTTTAAAATGGGTACAAAAAGATGCTCGTTTTAAATATTTTTATAAAGAAAATGGAGGATTAGGAAAAGCCAGGAATTATGGAATTGAACGAGCAACAGGTACTTATATTTTGCCATTAGATTCTGATAATCTGGTTGCGAAAAACTTTGCGGAAATGGCAATCAAAGTTTTTGAAAAGAGGGTTGATGTGGGAGTTGTGCATGGCTATGCAGAGTATTTTGGGGAAAAAGAAGGTTTATGGAAAATAGATGATTTTGACTTGCCCAGAATACTAATAGATAATTATATTGATGCATGTGCTATTTTTAAAAGAGAATTATGGACAAAAGTTGGTGGCTACGATCAACATATGCCATATCAAGGTCATGAAGATTGGGAGTTCTGGATTTCCATTAGCAGCATAGGAGGAGTTTTTTTTAATCTTCATCAAGTTGCTTTTAAATATTTTGTTTCCAATAATTCAATGATTCATTCTTTTAATGATACTATGTTTTATTTAAATCGGGATTACATAGTAAAAAAACATAGTAAATTATATTATAATGAATATGTAAGAATTACTTTAGCAAGATCGAAAGAATTAAAGAAACTTACTAGTAAGAAGTTTGCTTTAAATCTATTTATTGATACTTTTTTTGGATTTAAATTTTTAAGAAAAAAAATATATAAGTAATGCTTGCGATAATTATTCCTTACTACAAACTACTTTTTTTTGAAGAGGTGCTACAATCTTTGCAGAACCAAACAGACAAAAGATTTAAAGTTTATGTAGGTAATGATGCAAGTCCTGAGTGTCCAATGAATTTAATCGAGAAATATCGAAATCAATTTGATTTAGTTTATCATCAATTTGATTATAATTTAGGAAGCACATCATTAATACAACATTGGGACAGATGTATTTCGTTAACAAAACACAATGAAAAATGGATTATGATCTTGGGAGATGATGATGTTTTAGATGTAAATGTTATTGCATCATTTTATAAACATTATGAATTATTTACTGAAAGATCAAATGTTGTCCGGTATGCTTCTAAAATTATTAATCAAGAGTTAAATACAATATCAAAACTTTATATAAATCCTGTCTGGGAAAAAGCTACAGATTCTTTTTTTAGGAAATACCAATGGCTAAGCAGAAGTTCTTTGTCTGAATATATTTTTACAAAAGAAAGTTATGAAACTTTCAAATTTAATGATTATCCTCTAGCGTGGTATTCTGATGATATGGCTTGGTTGGATTTTTCAAATAATAAACCAATATATTCTATAAATGAATCGATTGTTTATTTTAGATTGTCTGCCAATAATATATCAGGCAGAGAAGATAATTTGGAAGAAAAAGAAAAAGCAGAATATTTATTTTACCAAAAGTTAGTTAACAAGCATTTATCAAAATGCAATTTAAATCAAAAAAAAATTTTTCTACTTGAGTTTGGAATAATAGCAATGAAGACAAAAAATCTTGATATTCGAATATTTATTTTAATAGTTTCGAAATTATTAAGGAATGGCTTGTTTTATTCGTGCGCAAAATTTATTCGTCGAGTTTATCGTGCTAAATTAAATAAGTAAAAAATGAAGTTTCTTTTATCTGTCGTTATTCCTGTATATAATTGTGAGCAATTTATAGAAAAAGCAATTCTGTCTGTAATTATACAAAAAGAGGTTTATGAAATTGTCGTTGTAAATGATGGGAGCATAGATGGATCGCTGGAAATTTTAAAGAAACTTGAGAAACAATATCCTATAGTGAAATTGCATCACCATCCTGATCAGCAAAATCAAGGGCGCTCTGCAAGCAGAAATTTGGGAATACAAATGGCGACAGGGAATTTTATAGCTTTTTTAGATGCAGATGATTACTATCTGGAAAATCGTTTCCTTAATGATAAAAAAATGTTTGACTTCGATAGTAATTGTGATGGGGTTTACAATGCAGTAGGCTTTCATTTTTACAGAGAAGCAACTTCTTACGAATTGGAAAAACATCAAATTTATACAGTAACCAAAAAAGTAGAACCGGAATTTCTTTTTAAAAGTTTACTCTATGGAAAATGTGGACATTTTCACATTAATGGCTTAACAGTTAAAAAATGCGTTTTTGATCGTACTGGCTTATTTAACAAAGAATTGATAGTTGCAGAAGATACTGATATTTTTTGGAAGATGGCAATAAAATGTCGTTTAAAAACCGGTATTATTAATAGACCTTTAGCCAATAGAGGAATACATGATAGTAATATTTTTGATCAAACAGATATATATAAAGAATACACCATTAAAATGTTTCAGAAACTTGCGGTCTGGTGTAGTCATAACAACGTTGATTTTGCTATTATCGACGATTTATTTAAATGGATTTGGCTTATAAAATTCAAACAGAACAAGACATTATTAGAAGACACCTGGTATTGGGCAAAGTTGATTTTCCCATATCCTAAATTTCTTTTCTCAATTTTAGCAATTAAATATTTTCCAATTGTTAGACGAAGAAAAGAATTTTTCTCATTTGTATACAGAAATTAAAATCATTAGATAAATGAATGGCGTAAGTAATGTCACAGTTGTAATTCCATGTTATAATGATGGTTTATATATTATGGAAGCTTTGCATTCTATATTGAATCAGACTTTAAAAGCAGATAAAATTATAATTATTGATGATGGTTCAGGACAAGAAACAAAAAAAATTCTGAAAACAATACAATATAATAATGTAGAAATTATATATCAAGAGAATCAGGGTGTTTGTACAGCGAGAAATAATGCAATTGAGTTAGCAGAAACAGATTATATATTGAACCTTGATGCTGATGATTATTTTGATCACAATTTTATTGAAAAAGCAGTTGAAGTATTAAATAATAATGATAAAATTGCAGCTGTTGGATGTTGGGTAAAAATTCTGAAAAACAAAGTTCTGGACAAAGAAATAAAAAAACCAGCTGGAGGATCTGTAAAGGATTTTATTGTCGTAAACAACGGAATTGCAAGTTCAATGTTTAGAAAAAAATGTTGGGAAATGGTTTCGGGTTATGATATAGAAATGCTGAACGGTTACGAAGACTGGGAATTTTGGATTGCAATTTTAAAGCATAATTACGAAATGGCAATTCTTCAAGAACCTTTGTTCACTTATAGACAAAAAATGCAATCGAGGAACAAAAGTGCCTTAAATAAATATGATTATGATTTAAGAAAATATATTTTTTTCAAACATAAAGAATTATACGAAGAGTATTTTGAGTTTTATTCCTTAGAATTATTAAGGAAAAATTCGATTTTTAACAGAAATGAAAATAAAGTAAAACAAACACCAGATTTTAGGATCGGAAATTTAATTTTGTCTCCTGTAAGATTTCTAAAACGGATGATAAAAAAATGAGTGTATTAGTTTCTATAATTGTTCCATGCTATAAACAAGCTCATTTCTTGAAATATTCATTACAATCTGTTTTAGATCAAACTTATTCAGATTGGGAATGTTTTATAGTAAATGACGGTAGTCCTGATAATGTTGCAGAAGTTGTGGAGCAATGGAAAAATAAGGATGTAAGATTTAAATATCTGGAACAACAAAATGGAGGATTAAGTAGCGCAAGAAATTTTGGAATAAAATATTCACATGGAACTTATATTCTCCCTTTAGATGCTGATGATATTCTGCATCATGATTACGTTAGAAAAGCAGTTTTGGAAATAGAACTAGATAAATCTTTAGCTATTGTTTCGTGCCATAGTAAGTTTTTTATAAAGAAAAAAGAAAATGTAGTTTATGAGTTAAAGCCAAAAGGGGACGGATGTATAAATTTATTATATGGAAATCAATTAATAGCTACTTCTTTATATCGAAAGGAATGTTGGGAAGAAGTGGGTGGCTATGATGAAAATATGAAAAAAGGATTTGAAGATTGGGAGTTTTGGATTTCAATAACTAAGAGAGGTTGGAAATATAAAATTATTCCAGAGTTTCTGTTTTATTATAGAAAGGCTAAGAAATCAATGCTTGTTGATACAGTTTCCAACCATGATGCTAGTATTAAAGAATATATATTTAAAAAACACAAGGAGTGTTATGTGGCTGATTTTGAAAATTGTATGACGGTTCTTTTTTATGAACAAAATGCAATTAGAATGAATCAGAAAAGAATTAAAAACTCTTTAGAATATAAAATTGCAAAGATAATTTGTAAACCCTACAGAGTAATTCAAAAATTATGGATTCGAAAGCAAATCTAGAATGATCTCAGTAGTAATTCGAAATAAAAATCAATCAGAAGCATTAGCTTTTTTATTGAAGAACTTAACTGAAAGATACTCTGAAGATATTGGAGAAATTATTGTTGTTGACAATATGTCTTCAGACACTAGCAGAGAAGTAAGCGAACACTTCAACGCTCGATTTGTCAGTATTCAAAAATTTAGCTACGGCAGCAGTGCGAATGTATGTGCTAAGGAAGCTAAATATCCAATTGTGGTTATTTTTAGCGCACATTCTTATCCAGTTAGCCATGATTTTTTTAAGCTTATTAAATTAAAGTTTGAAAATAATCCTAACCTGGCAGGTTTAAGATGCCTTCATAGTACGAATGATTATAGAAATTTCATCAATAAAATTACGGCAAAAATTGATCCTAATAAATCTGGATTGATTTTTTCCGGTTCTGCGTTTAGCAAAAAGGTATGGGAAAAATATCTTTTTAGAGAAGATGTAGCTACTTTTGAGGATAAAGAATGGTCTAAAAGAGTTTTAGAAAAAGGTTATGATATCGAATTTGTTCCTTCAATTTTTCATTATGAAATAAAGCGAACATCAAAACAACAGTTTTTTCGATTTAAAAATGATGTCGTAGGCAATTATCAATTATGGAAGCAGGAAATTACTTGGATCCAAATTTTTAAAGGACTTTTTGGAAGTATTTGGAATAATTTCAAGATTTTTTTAATTGAGGGTAAGTACGCTTTTTTACGTTTTTTATATTTAATAAAATTTATGAGTAATAAACCTAAACAGTTTTGATGATTTTTTATAATTTAACCAACAATAAATTAATAACTGCTTATAAATTAAGATCATTTAAAAGAAATAATAGCTTTTCTATAATTACCATTGACTAAAAACAACTTTCATTTTTTACGTTTCTTATTTGCAACTCTAGTTGTCATTTCCCATGCTTATGTTTTATCTGGTTCCACCGAAGAAAATGTAGCAATTAATAAGTTGTCAAATGGACAGTTGTCTTTTTCTCAAATAGGGTTAAGCGGTTTTTTTATTATTAGTGGCTATTTTATTTTTCAAAGCATAGAAAGAAGCGCAACCCTTTTAAGATATTATAAAAATCGTTTTTTGAGACTTTTTCCAGGACTTGCAGTTGTTTTAATTCTTTCATTACTACTAAGTTCAATTATTTATGAGAATAAAATTCCTTTTGCAAACAACAGTGAGGTATATACTTATATTCCTTATAACTTAAGTTTATATGGATTTCAATCTAGCATAAAAGGAGTCTTTGACACCAATACATATCACTCTATTAATGGGTCTTTATGGACACTTAGATATGAATTTACCTTTTACCTCTTATTGTCTTTACTTTTCAGGATTAGAAATTCAAAAAGACTTGTAATCAATTTATTATGTTTATTTTTTTTATTGTTTAATATTCTTTATAATTTTTATCTATTTAGATATGGAAATAGCTCTTTTTTAAATTTATTAGGTGTACATTTTTTAAATTTTGGAACTTTTTTCCTGGCTGGAAGTTTGTTAGCTGCAATAAAATTTGAGACTTTCAAATATAAAAATATAATAGTGCTAATTAGTTTTTGCGTACTTCTTATTTCGCTTTATTATAATTATTATGATAATATAAAACATGTGGCGTTACCTTTTTTAATTCTTTCGCTAGGATTTGTTGCTATTAAAGGAATCGAAAATTTTGGTAAATTAGGTGATGCTTCTTATGGCATATATATTTACAGTTTTCCAATTCAGCAAACCTTAGTTTGGTTTTATAAAATGAATACTTATAACCTAATGATATGTTCAATTGTACTTTCTATAGCTTTCGGTTTTTTATCATGGCATTTAATAGAAAAGAAGATGTTGCATTATAAAAAAAATGATAGCTAGTTTATTCGCTAACATTAAAATGAACCTAATAAATGAAGTGTTTTATTTTGAGTCACTTTTACAATATATATAATACATTTGAAAGCTAAAGAAGATTACTTTTATACACTTAATTATAAAAAGAATATTTGTATATCAAGGGCCAATAGCATTTTACATAATTAATTATGTCCTGATGGCTAAAAATTATTAATGAAGAACATACTTATTATAGGGTCAATTACTGATTTTGGAGGAAAGGAGATAGAAGTAAAAAATATTATTAAAGCCCTTTCCCCTTCATATAATGTCAAATTACTTTCTACTTTTCCAATGACAGAAAAATCTATTGTATTTACTGACATAGACTGTCAATGGACAACATTGCATAAGAAATTAAATAATTCAAATATCATTTTAAAGGCATTAAGCAATTTATCTAAAATGGTTAATAAATCAACTCTTCCATCTCATTTTTTAATTGATAATAAGGTCAGCAGGTTTTTATTTGATTTTGATGTTAGAAGTTTGAAAATTATTAAAAAAGAAATAAATGACATAGATGCTGTTTTATTTTGTGGCATATTATCTAGTGGTTTCTTAAAAGAAATTACAGAATACTGTGTAAGTACCAAAAGACCAATTTTATTTAGAACAACTGGAAATATTACAGAGATTCCTGAAAAGTTACAAAGTATCTTACCAAAAATTTTATCAATAATTGTCCATTCAAAATATAACAAAGCAAAGCTTTTAAACTGCACATCAAATAATATTAAAATAATTGATCAGACTTCTATTCTTGAAAGTGAATTGTTAAAACTTTCGATAAATAAAACTCCGCATCTTAAATTTGGTTATTTAGGAAGATTTTCTCCTGAAAAAGGACTTTTAGAATTAATTGACATTTTTCAGCAATTAAATAAAAAATTAATTATTGGAGGAAATGGTCCTTTATTAAACCAAGTGAATGAAAAATGCAAGGGAAATTCTTTTGTGCAGAATATAGGCGAAATCTCATCAGATCATATTTCAGCCTTTTTTGATAAAATAGATTGCTTAATCATATCTTCTTTTGAAGAAGCTGGTCCTCTAGTAGGTATTGAGGCAATGGCGGCTGGAAAAATAATCATATCTACGAAAGTAGGCGCGATAATGGAACGCCTTGATCAGACAACTAATCAATTTTGGTTTGATATTAATAATAAGGAATCATTGCTTAAGGTGCTTTCAATAATTGAAAGTAAAAGTGAAGATGAAATCTTGAATATTAGAGACGATGTTAGAAATCGATATTTAAACGCTTATTCTGAAAATATTATAGCCAGTCAATATGTTAAATTGTTTGATCAGGCTTTTCAAAATAATGAAAAATTAGATTAAGAAAATTCACAGCTCAGTTGAGAGGCTGCGGAATATTTAAAATCACAAGAATTAGTTTATGATTACAGTAGTTTTAACAAATAGAAATCGTGACTTACGTGTAGTAAAAAATTGCTTGGATTCTTTAGGATCTCAATCTAATTTATCTTTTAAGGTAATTCTTATAGATTATGGAAGTGAAGAGATATATTTAGCTTCTTTGATCAAATTGGTTGATAGTTACAACTCTATTACTTTTATTCCATGCCCAGTTGAAAAACAACTTTGGAACAAATCAAGAGCTATAAATATTGCTTTGCAAAAATGTGATACAGATTACTTTTTTGTAGCGGACATCGATATGATTTTTCATCCAGGATTTATTGAAAAATTGTATCAGATTAAAAGTCAAAATAAAGTTTTTTATTTTCAGGTGGGTTTTTTAGATGAAGAAGAATCCAAAAAAGATAAATCTTTTAAAGATTATAAAATTAAACATTTATCAAGTAAGGACGCGACAGGAATGACTTTATATCCAACATCTTTATTAAACAGCATAAACGGATTTGATGAGTTTTATCACGGCTGGGGAGCAGAAGATACTGATGTTCATGTACGTTTGAGAAATAAAAATGTTAATGTGAATTTTTATAATGAAGAAATTTTTATTTTGCATCAATGGCATCCTAAATCTTATAGGAGCAAAGATAGTTTAGAACCTTTTCATAGTAATCTGGAAAGAATAAATCATCATTATATTCAACAAATTCAAAATGCTGGATTTATTAAAGCAAATAGTAATTTTGAATGGGGAGCTTTACCATTATATGATGATTATCGGAGTTTGAAAGATCCAGAGTACACAATTTCGATAACCAATGATAAAAATGAGGTTGAAGCATTCATATCAGGTACTCTGTTAAATTTAAAAGATGTAGTGATAAGTGTAAATATTGTGAAACATCCGTCGTATAAAAAAATCAAAAATGAATTAAAAAAAATAGTAGGAAAAAAACATTATAAATTTCTTTCTTTTGACACAGTAAATGATATTGTTTTATTAAAAGTCGCATCTTGCTTAAGAAACCAACCCTACGAATATGAATATTTAAGAAATGAAAAAATCATTAATTTAAAGATTAAGTTATAGTTATGAAAATCCTAATGGTTTCTATGGCTTCGCAACATTTTTTTAATTGGGTAAGTCAGCTTGAAAAAGCGGGTCATGAAATTTATTGGTTTGATGTTTTAGATAGTAAAGAAAAAGTTGAACGGTTAAGTTGGATAAACCAAATTATTAACTGGAAGTTGCGTTGGGATTATCCAGGCCGTATTTTGCTAAAAAGTAAATATCCTGTAATTTATAAATTTTTACAACAATTTAATGATCGTAATACATCAAAAGTTTTTGAAAAGAAACTATTAGAGGTTCAACCTGATTTGGTGCATAGTTTTGAAATGCAAGTTTCATGTTTGCCAATTTTGGAAGTAATGGAAAAATATTCAACTTTTAAATGGACATTTTCTTCTTGGGGAAGCGATATTTTTTACTCTCAAGAAATCGGAATTCCTGATTTACTGATGCATAAGACATTATCTCGAGTTGATTTTTTAATTACAGATTGCGTTAGAGATTTTATAATTTCAAAAGAAAAAGGTTTTAGTAATAAGTTTTTAGGTGTTTTTCCCGGTAATGGAGGGGTTGAATTTAAAAATGAATTAATTCTTCCTTTATCATCGAGAAAAATAATTTTAATAAAAGGATATAATAATGAAATTGGTAAAGGAATCAACATAATAAAAGCATTGACTGTTGAAAATTTATTATTGATGAAAGATTACCAAATCGTTATTTTTGGAGCGGATATGGAAATCAGGAACTATATAAAAGACAATGACCGGTTTTCAAATAATTCTATCCAGGTTTATCTTAGATCAGAGTTTGTAGACAATAAAGTTTTGATAGAATTAATGGGGAAAAGTTATATTTATATCGGAAATAGTTTATCAGATGGATTGCCAAACTCATTAATAGAAGCTATGGGAATGGGGGCATTTCCTATCCAGTCTAATCCTGGTAATGCAACAGCAGAACTTATAAATGGAAAAAACGGGTTTCTGATTGAAGACGCATTAAATATAGGTGAAATTGAAAAGTTGATTAAAGAAGCACTTTTAAGTCCTAAAATAATTGAAGAGGCTTTTTTCTTTAATACACTAATTATTAAAGAAAGATACGACAGAGAGAAAAACAGAGTAAAAGTAGTTACTTTATATAAGTCAATTGAAGAGAATGAAATTAATAGTAATTCAGAGAAAGTAAATAAGTGTCTTGCTTAGTTTAAAAATATATTTTTACAATGAAAAAAACAGCCATAATTCCACTTCGTAAAAACTCAAAAGGAATTCCGGGAAAAAACAAAAAGAAAATGTTAGGCCGCCCGCTTTTTTCATGGGTTCTAACAGAAGCTGTTTTTTCTGAACTAGATGAGATTTATGTTTTTACAGACGATCAGGAAATTATAGATTATATTAAAAGAGAATATTTTTGGACACCAAAAGTAAAAACACTTTTAAGGAATGATGAAAATGCTTCTGATACAGCTTCGACCGAGAGCGCAATGCTTGAGTTTGCTGAATTAGTGAAGGACGATTTTGATTTGTTATGCTTACTGCAGGCAACTTCACCAATGACAAAAGCAGAAGATATTAATGCCGTATTAGATGAAGTCCTCATCAACAAAAAAGAATCTGCTTTAACTGTTGTCAATACACATCGTTTTATTTGGAATTCAGACGGAACGCCAAATAATTATGATGTTTTTAAAAGACCCAGACGTCAGGATTTTGAAGGCTTACTTATTGAGAACGGCGCTGTTTATGTAACGGCCAAAGAAACATTTTTAAAATCTAAAAACAGGGTTGGCGGTACAGTTGGACTGGTAAAAATGCCAGAAGAATCTCTTGTAGAAATTGATAGTTTGTCAGATTGGGATATTCTTGAAAAATTATTAGGAGATCGTCAAAAGAAAAATAAAGTTCATAAAAGAATAGATTATTTAGTTTTGGATGTGGATGGCGTTTTTACAGATGGATGTGTTTATTATGACGCAAACGGGGAAATGGCAAAAAAATTCGACATGCGTGACGGAATGGGATTAGAAATTCTAAGGCAGAATAATGTTGAGGTAGTCGTAATGACCTCAGAAAATTCTGAGTTAGTTGCGCAGAGAATGAAGAAATTACAAATAAAACATACTTTTTTAGGCATAAAAGATAAGTTTTCGTTTTTAACACATTTTCTTTCAGAGAGAAATAGTAGTTTTGGCGCCGTTTCCTATGTTGGTGATGACGTAAATGATTTGGCAAATATTTGTAGTGTAGGCTGGTCTTTTACCCCTGCAGATGCTACAGATGTAGTTAAAGCAAATGCAGATTATGTTTTAACACACAATTCCGGAGCCGGAGCTATCAGAGAAACCTGTGAAATTTTATTAAAGTACAACAAACGTTATGAAGGAATTTAAAAAACCTTACGTGATTGCCGAAATTGGCTGTAATCATAAGGGCGAAATGGGAATTGCAAAAGAGTTAATTAAAATTGCAAAAATTTTCGGAAACGCAGATGCCGTAAAATTCCAGAAACGTAATAATAAAGAACTTCTTACCGAGGAGCAATATAATGCGCCACATCCCAATTTTTCTAATTCTTACGGAGATACTTATGGTGCGCACAGAGAGTTTCTGGAATTTGATGTAGAGCAGCATTCAGAATTAAAAAAGTACTGTGAGGAAATAGGAATCACCTATTCGACATCTGTTTGGGATACGACTTCAGCAAAAGAAATTACCTCTTTAAATCCTGAATTTATTAAGATTCCTTCGGCTTGTAATAACAATTATGAAATGTTGGGCTGGTTAAGCGAAAATTATTCGGGAGAAATTCATATTTCTACCGGAATGACCACAAAAGACGAAACGGATGTTCTTGTGGATTTCTTTACAGAAAAGGGAAGAAACAAAGATTTAGTCTTATACAATTGTACCTCAGGTTATCCCGTTCCTTTTGAAGATGTCTGTCTTTTGGATATTAATATTTTGAATCAGAAGTACGGACATCTTGTAAAACATATTGGTTTTTCGGGACATCATTTAGGAATTGCAGTAGACATCGCGGCTTACACACTGGGTGCTAATATTATTGAAAGACATTATACGCTCGACAGAACCTGGAAAGGCACCGATCATGCGGCTTCATTAGAACCAATGGGATTGCGTAAGCTTACCCGTGATTTAAATGCTGTTTATCAGGCTTTAACTTTTAAATCTTCGGATATTTTACCAATTGAACAGATTCAGAGAGAAAAACTAAAAAACAAAAAGGTTTAAAATTTCGAAGGATTTTTATAGGCCTTTTATCATCTTTACTAGATTAAAAAAGAATATATAAAGGTTTTTTTAATCAGATTATAGTAAATTTAAATGAAAAAAAACATTTTTATCTTTTTACCGGATGGAGTCGGACTTCGAAATTTTGCTCTCACTTCTTTTAAAGATATAGGTGAAAAAAGTGGTTTTGATATTACCTATTGGAACAATACACCATTTTCGATAACTGAGAAATTAGGTTTTAAAGAATTAAAAATTCAGGAAAAATCTTTGCATCCCTTAACGACGGTTTATACACGTGCCCGAAAAAGAATAGAATTAAATGTCTTTGACAAAAAGTTCAAGGAAGTAGTTTATAATACCTACAATTTTCCGCAATCATATAAAGGATTAACCAATTTTACCAAAAGTTTTTTGGTTGATATTCTGGTTCAGGTTGGATCAAACGATAAAGGGATAAAGTTTGTTCGCGAAAAAATAAAAAAATTAGAACGCAACACCAATAAATACAAGGAGAGCAAAAAACAATTAGAAGAACACAGACCAGATTTTGTTTTTTGCACCAATCCGCGACCGACACAGGCAATTGCTTCAATTCTGGCGGCTCAGGATTTAGGAATACCAACGGGAACTTTTATTTTTTCCTGGGATAATCTTCCAAAAGCTACAACTTTAATAGAAACAGATTATTATTTTGTGTGGAGCGATCACATGAAAAAAGAACTTTTGATGTATTGCACTTACGTGAATGAAAATCAGGTTTTTGTAACTGGAACACCTCAATTCGAGAGTCATTTTGATAACACTCTTTTACAATCGAGAGAAGAATTTTTCAGTACACATAATCTCGATATTAGCAAGAAATACATTTGCTATTCCGGTGATGATATTGTCACCTCTCCTTTAGATCAATATTATTTAGAAGATTTAGCAGTATCTGTCAGAGAATTAAATAAAACAGGATATTCTTTAGGAATAATTTACAGAAAATGTCCTGTAGATTTTACAGATCGATACGATGCAATTTTAGAACAATATAAAGATGTTATTGTCAGCATAGATCCGTTGTGGACTCCGGTTGGACAAAATTGGAACGAGATTATGCCAACAAAAGAAGATTTTGCACTGCAGTCTAATATTTGCCAATACACAGAATTTGTTGGAAATATAGCATCGTCTATGGTTTTTGATTTTTCGGCTCACGATAAATCCTGCCTGTTTTTTGATTATGAACAACCTCAGTTAAAAAAAGGAATTCGCGATATCGGACAGAATTATAAATACATACATTTTAGGTCTAAACCTTCCGAAGAAGCCGCTTTATGGGTTAGAGATAAAAAAGATTTGACTTCAATTGTAAAAGATATTATTGACGGAAAAATTTCAAGTGTAAAAGAAAGCAAAAAATGGTTTGAAACTGTTGTTGGACCCGATCCTACCAAAGCCTCAGACAATATCTGGAAAAGTTTAAGCAGCATTTTAAAGAATCAATAATTTTATGTTTTTCAATTCTCTGGCATTTGCCATCTTTTTGCCAATCGTTTTTTTGCTGTATTGGTTTGTATTTAATAAAAACAAGAAAACTCAGAATGCTTTACTTATAATTGCCAGTTATTACTTTTACTCCTGCTGGGATTGGAGGTTTCTTTTTCTTTTAGTTTTCTCCACTTTTCTGGATTACTATACTGGTATTCAGATTGAAAAAGGAAAGTCAGAAAAAAGCAGGAAATTTTGGTTTTGGCTTAGCATTCTGGTAAATTTAGGTTTTCTGGGTGTTTTCAAATATTATAACTTCTTTTCTGTTTCATTTGCAGAAATGTTTACATCGATTGGTTTTAAGGCTAGTCCGTTACTGTTAGATGTCATTCTTCCTGTCGGAATTTCATTTTATACTTTTCACGGTTTGTCATATGTAATTGATATTTATTATAAGAGAATCAAAGCTGAATACAATTTTGTTGACTATTCTCTTTTCGTAAGTTATTTTCCGCTTCTCGTTGCCGGACCAATAGAAAGAGCGACGCATTTATTGCCTCAGGTAAAAGTGAAACGTGAATTTAATTTTGAAAAAGCAAAAGAAGGGGTTTGCCAAATTGTGTGGGGACTAGTCAAAAAAGTCGTTATCGCAGATACTTGTGCGGTGTATGCAAATGCAATTTTTGATCATTATCCTTCAATGAATTCGCTCTCCTTGATTTTAGGTGCTATTTATTTTGCATTTCAGATTTACGGAGATTTTTCAGGATACTCAGATATTGCACTTGGGGTTTCAAAATTGTTTGGTTTAGATTTATTGCGAAATTTCAATTATCCGTATTTTTCAAGAGATATCGCAGAATTCTGGCGTCGTTGGCATATTTCTCTTTCTTCCTGGTTTCGAGATTATTTATATATTCCGCTTGGCGGCAGTAAAGGCGGACTTTGGATGAAAATTAGAAACACATTTATCATTTTTATTGTGAGCGGTTTTTGGCACGGAGCTAATTGGACTTACATTGTGTGGGGATTTATAAATGCAGTTTATTTTCTTCCATTATTGCTTTCAAACAGCAACAGAAATAATATGGATTCTATAGTTTTAAGATGGAATATGGATTCTGTAAAAGTATTGTTGAGTATTCTGACGACTTTTTTACTGACTTGCGTTGCCTGGGTATTTTTTAGGGCCAGAACAATTACAGATGCCGTTTTATATTTAAAAAGAATTTTTACAGATAATAAGTTAGCTTCACAATATTTAGAAAATGAACGTTATAATTATGAATTGTTAATGATGATTGGTTTGTTTGTTTTAGTCGAATGGAATAATAGAAGCAAGGTTGAGCCAATTTCCGGTAAAAGAAGCATGTTAAAAATGGCACTTGCCATTACAGCAATTATTGCTTTTGGAACTTATTCAGATTACAAAGAATTTATTTATTTTCAATTTTAATGAAGAAGTTTATATTCTATATAGTAAAAATTTTAACTGCAATAATTTTATTAGCCATTTTTCTGGACGGATTGTATACTTATATTTTCATGAAGTCAGAGAATCGCGGAAAAATTGAAGCTGTTGTAAATTCAAAAGCAAAAAAATATGATGTTGTTATTCTGGGTTCTTCCAGAGCTAATAATCATTTTGTTTCGCAAATGTTTGAAAACAACGGATTACAAACATTCAATTACGGAATGAGTGGCGGACATTTATTCGAAGCTTCATTATTACTAAAGTTGATGATCGAAAGAAAATACGAAATCAAAAATATAATTCTGGAAGCCGATTTAAATCTCTCTAACGATCAGGAATCTGAAGGTGTTGCAGCAAAGTTTTTGCCTTATATTCATTCTTCAGAAGTTATAAAAAATCACTTTGCTGCAGAACCAATTTTTAAAGAATTGTATTATGTTCCTTTTTACAGATATATAAAATTTGATTCAAAAATCGGATTTAGAGAGATTTATAAAATAGCAAAAGAAGAGAAAACAAATGCGCTGGATAACTTAGGGTATTACCCTTTACAGAAACACAAAAACGGAAATATGAAAAACAACATTGTAAACCTAAATCCGTTACCGCATAACAAATACTACGAGGAAATTAAAAGACTTTGTAAAAAGAACAATATTAATTTTATTCCGGTAATGACTCCAATGTGCGAAAATGTTGTGGGTATGAATTACTTTGATAAAGTGAAAAAAGCGTATCCCGAAATTCATAATTATGAAAATGTAGTGGCAGAGAATAAATATTTTTCGTCTTGCGGACACATGACAGACGAAGGCGCTAAATTGTTTACAGGGAGAATAATTCATGATTTTTTTTAAAAAATAAAGATGCATATTGCTTTTTTGACTCCAGAGTTTCCTCATGATAAGACCTCACCATCAGGTGGTTTAGGAACAAGTATAAAAAACCTGACAACTGCTTTGACTGAAAGAGCCGTTAAAGTAACGGTGTTTGTTTATGGACAAAAAACACAGGAAATTATTAGGGAAAATAATTTTGAAATTCATTTAGTAAAAAATAAGAAGTATCTTTTTTTGGGATGGTTTTTTCATAGAAAACACATCGAAAAGTATTGTAATGCTATCATTCAGGAAAAATCTATTAACCTTATAGAAGCGCCTGACTGGACAGGGATTACAGCTTTTATGAGTTTTAAAGTTCCATTAGTAATTCGTTTTCATGGAAGTGACACCTATTTTTGTCATTTAGAAAACAGAAAGCAAAAGCTTAAAAATTTTTGGTTTGAAAAATTAGCGATTAAAGATGCAAAAGCCTTTATTGCCCCAACCAAATTTGCAGGAGAAGTTTCAAAAAAACTTTTTAAAATCGGAGAAAAGGAAATCAGAACGATTCATTATGGTTTAAATCTCAATAATTTTGAAAATGAAAATCCGAAAGAATTTGATAAGCATCTAATTCTTTATATAGGTACTTTAATTAGAAAGAAAGGGATTTTAGAACTTCCGGAAATATTTGATAAGGTTCGCAATGATTTTCCCGATGTCAAATTAGTTTTAATAGGTGGTGATTCTTTTGATATTAAAACTAATTCCCAATCGACTTGGGAATTAATGAAAAACTTATTTAGCGAAAAAGCTTTAAAACATGTAAGTTACCTCGGTAAAATCCCATATGAAGAGATTCAAAATTATATTAAAAAAGCAAATGTTTGCGTGTTTCCAACCTTTGCAGAAACCTTAGGAATGGTAACTATTGAGTCTATGGCAATGAAAAAAGCTGTTGTAAATAGTAATATTGGCTGGTCTCAGGAATTAATAATTGATGGAGAAAACGGCTATTTGGTTCATCCGACAAATCATGATGAGTTTGCGAATCGAATAGTGGGAATTCTGGCAGATAATAATCTAGCGTTAGAAATTGGAAGTAAAGGAAGATTACAAGTTGAAGAAAAATTTGATATAAATAAAAATGTCAAAGAAAATGTAGATTTTTATTTGAAAATAATAAATTCAAAACCGGTTTAATGGCAGTCATTATTTATCATCAAAATAATAAAGTTGTTGAGGTTAACTTCAAAGGAAAAAGCATCGAATTTTCTTCAAAGAGTATAGCTTTTAATTTATTTCAAATTGCTGAAAAGTATCCAGATGATCTAATTATTTGGTGCCATTCAGATTTGAAATCAAATTTAAATCAATCAAAATTTCAGGATATTTTTCATCATTCTAAAATAATGGCATCTTATAATGCATTAGATTGTGCATTTCTACCAAATACGATTGGTTATGTTGATGAAACTTTGTTTTTAAATGTTAAGAAAGATATAAGTTATCCTACGTGGTTAATGAATAGCGATGTTGGAGGAATTCATGCTTCTGTTTTAAATTTTCTAAAACATAAAATCCAAAAAGATAATAGTTTTGACTATTTTCTGCATTCAATGGCAAAACTCGCAATGTTGGGTGGTCTTTTATGTTATTCTGAACCTGAATTAATTTTGAACTTTTCAGGAAGTGGTTTAAATAGTAAAAAAAGTAATTTCCTAACTTTCCGTTTTGTAAAACAACATTACAAAACACGTTGGGTTTTTCTATTGTTTTTAAATATAGTATTGTATGAAGGAAAATTTCCTCTTCTTCCATTACTTATAAGTTTAGGTTTTAGAAAAAGAACTTTGGATGAAGATTTATTAGATGGCATAGAGGTTCAGTCTACAAGAAAAGTGATAAACAAAAAGACTATAGATGTCATAATTCCAACAATCGGAAGAAGAGAATATTTATATGATGTGTTAAAAGATTTATCTAAACAAACACATCAGCCTGAAAATGTTATTATTGTAGAACAAAATCCAGATGTAAATAGTAAATCAGAACTTGATTATTTAAAAGATGAGATTTGGCCATTTATTATAAAACATACATTTACGCACAAAACAGGAGCGTGTAATGCAAGAAATTTAGCTTTGGCTCAAGTGACAAGTGAATGGGTTTTCTTAAATGATGATGACAACAGATTTGAAGCAGACCTGATTGAAAAAACATTTGAAAATATAAAGCAATATGGGTGTTTGGCTGCATTAACGTTTTATCCTGTTGCAGGTCAGAAATTAATTGAGAGAAAAACTTCGCAGTCATCGTTTTTTGGATCAGGAAATAGTTTTATAAAAGCATCCGCATTAAATAAAGTAAAGTTTAACACGAGTTTAGAGTTTGGTTATGGAGAAGATGCTGAGTTTGGCTTGCAATTAAGAAAAATAGGTTATGATGTTATCTATTTCCCACACTTAATTATTAATCACCTCAGAGCGCCCATGGGAGGATTTAGAACCAAACCTGTTTTAGCATGGAAAGATGAAAAAATACAGCCAAAACCTTCACCAACTATAATGTTTTTAAAATTAAATAATTTTACTTTAAAGCAGGTTATGGGCTACAAAACAGTCCTGTTTATTAAATTTTATAAAGTACAGCCTATTAAAAATCCCATAAAGTATTTATATATTTTTCGTGCGCAATGGAACGCAAGTGTTTTGTGGGCAGAACAATTGAGGAAAAAATAAAAATAAAAATAAAAAATTGATAAAATCTATTTCAATAATTAGCAATTCTATAAATAAGAATGTTGTTTTTGATGCAAATCAAAAGCAAAAAATGGTCATTGATTTGCTTAATTTAGATTTTTCAAATACAAACTCATTTGATATTAAAATTGAATTTAATCAGTCTATTTCACAGTTCCGAAATCATGATTATAGATGGATAAATTGTGAGAAAGATCGAATTGCAAATGAATTTTGTCCGAAAATTATAAAACTTAAAAATGGACAATTAGTCCAAGCCAATATACAATTGGGAATTTGGGAAATAAATAAAATAAATTCGCATGTTTTATTGTGGCGTTTTAATCCTGAATTTTCCGAATCGATTACAAATTACACCGGAAATGCAAATCGAAAAAACATATCGGCAGTTTTTAAAAAGTTTAACTTTGTTGAAAATCCTTCTTTATTATTTCCCGAAAATCATGCTTTAGAATTTAGTAGATCTAAATATTCTTTTTCAGCCATTGCCTGTTTTACAGATCATTGTGATTTTGATACATTAGAAAATCTGGAAGTGCAAAGAGAGTTTTTTAAAAAAAATCAGATTATAATCACAAAAGGTTTTTTTTTAAATCATTTTTCAAAACGTGCAGATAATGCTTCGTTTCAAAGTAACAAAGAAGAACTTTTAAAATGGATCAAAGATGGACATGAGCTTTGTTATCATTCTCTTTCTCAATCTATAAAAAATGACGATCAAAGTTTTCAGGATTATAACCAATTTTTGCCGCCTTTAAATGATTTAAAAGTTTGGATTGATCATGGTTATCAGCCATATAATTTTTCTCTGCTTCAAAAAAACAGATTGAGTAATGAAGATTTTGAAAAAGTTTTAACGGATAAAAATATTACTACTTTGTGGAATTATATCGATTCCGGAACTGCCACAAATGGGGTAATCAATCAATTAAATCCGAATCAATTTACGCTGGAAAGTTTTTTAAATGGAAATAAAAATCTTGATTTTGTAAAAAGACTCCAGCTTACAATTAAGAATATTATTTATCATTATTACAATGATGATCAAATGATTTTAAAATATCAAAATGCAGCCGGGAACTTTAAAAAAGTAATTTTTCAGAAGAAAATAAAATTTATTTTTCCTTTTATAAAAGACTTTTTTAATCTTTCAATCTCTATTTTTTCTGTTTTATTATCGTGGAAATCTTCTAAAAGTGAGCCTTTTAAATTAGCAAAATATTCACCGCTTGTTTTCAAACATATTATTGATCAAAAAGAATTCTATATTTTTCAGACTTTAGAAATGCTTGATTTTCAGAAATCACTTTCCAAAAATAATATTGATACTTTGATTAAGGAAAAAGGAGTTTTTATTGCGCATACTTATTTTTCGGTTCCGATGGAATATCATACTGGCAGACTCATTTCCAGTTACAAAACAATTGATCAAAAAGTATTTGAGAATTTTAATCTTTTAGGCGAAAAAATTAAAAATAAAGAAATTTGGAATCCAACTCTTTCTGAACTTATTGCGTATTGGTCAGATTTTGAGAGGTTGATTTTAGATATCAACCAAAATGGGAATGTGTATGAGAAAACAGAAACAATTTTAGAAAACAGACCCTTAATCTGAAGTAAATGAATCATAAAATAAAAACAATATTGTTTAAAGCATTGGCTTTATTACCAAATAAAGTTGATGATTATTGGTATCATAAAATTCAAAGACATTTTGATAAATCTACTTTGGAAGATCGATTAAAAAGTGTTGAACCGACTTATTTAAGGCTTTCAAAAGTTTTAAGTGATTTAAATTTTGATTTAAAAGACAAGACTATTTTTGAATTGGGATCTGGCTGGTTTCCAGCAATGCCCTATTTTTTTAAATATAAATTTGGCGTAAAAAATGTTATTACAGTTGATATAAACCAACATTTTAAAAAAGAAACAGTCTTGAAGATTAATGCTCTTTTTTCGAGTAAGTACAAACAGGAAATAATTCCTGATTTGAATAATGAATATGGACTTCCTAAAGAAATTGATTATAAGCCCAACTATAATGCTGTACTGAATGATTTTCCGGCTGTCGATTTTGTGTTTTCTAGATATGTTTTGTCTCACGTGAATGAAGATGATGTTGATGCACTACATAAAAACATGAAAAGTCAATTAAAAAAAGGAACTTTTATAGCGCACTTTATTTCTCCTAGTGATTTAAGGCAACACGGTGACAGCACATTATCGCTTCAGGATTTTTTAAGATACAGTAAAGAAGAATGGAATAGTATTCGTACCAAATTTGATTATCATAATAGATTTAGATTGCCTCAGTTTATTGAGATATTTAAAAAATACGATTTAGAAATTTTGTATTTAGATTATGAAAGTCTTGAAAAGGGAAGCAGCAGATATGAGTTGTTTAAAAAAGTTAAACTTCACAAAGATTTCATCAATTATACAGATGAAGAGCTTACGGCAGGCAATATTTTAGTTGTTTTAAAAGTCTAATTAAATAGTATGCGATTTTCTTTAATAATTTGTACTTACATGCGTGCTGAGCCTTTGTTGAATTTACTTCAATCGGTTAAATTACAAACATTATATCCAAATGAAATCTTAATAATTGACGGCTCGGCAGACGATAAAACTAAAACCGTTTTGCAGGATGTATTTAAAAATTTAAAATATTTTAAAGTTACAGATCCTGATCGCGGATTAACGAGACAACGAAATTTAGGAATATCCAAACTTAATCCTGATTCAGAAATTGTATGTTTTTTAGATGACGATACTGTTCTTGAGCAAAACTATTTTGAAGAGTTATTAAAGACCTACAATGTTTTTCCTGATGCTTTGGGCGCAGGAGGCTATATAACCAATGAAATTAAATGGGGAAAAGTAGCGAATGACTATAAAAATGTTGCAAATGAATTTTATTTTGATGGCTGGAAGAGAAAAGAAGGAAGCCGCTTTATTTTGAGAAAAAAACTTCATCTGGATAGTAATTGCCCACCTGGATTTTCGCCTCTTTTTTCACATGGCAGGAGTATAGGATTTTTACCTCCTACAAATAAAATTTATCAGGTTGAACAATTGATGGGAGGCGTTTCGTCTTTTAGAAAAATAGTTTTTGAAAAATTTTCCTTCTCTAATTATTTTGAAGGTTATGGATTATATGAAGATGCAGATTTTACACTTAGAGTTGCAAAAACTGGAAAATTATATGTTAATACAGCTGCAAAACTGTCTCATTATCATGATCCTGCAGGAAGACCAAATCAGTTTAAATATGGAAAAATGGTAGTGAGAAATGGTTGGTATGTATGGAGAATAAAAAATCCTAATCCGGATTTAAACGCACGATTCA
Organism: Flavobacterium olei; assembly: GCF_039749035.1. Taxonomy (NCBI): domain Bacteria; kingdom Pseudomonadati; phylum Bacteroidota; class Flavobacteriia; order Flavobacteriales; family Flavobacteriaceae; genus Flavobacterium; species Flavobacterium olei. The sequence goes on along the minus strand of NZ_JBDKWC010000006.1, from coordinate 269,295 downwards.
AATGGAATGCAATTACTGTTTTACTGATTTTTATTCGTTTCAGTAATATAATTACAGAAAAAAATATAAAAGAACCTTTTACAGAAGCTTGTGGAAGAACAATTGGTTTGCTGAGCTTATTATTTAGTAAACCAACATTAGATCATGAAAAATAAAGTATTTATTTACGGACTTTGCGATGTATTTTATGATGGTTATTATATCCGTGGAATTAACGAGGTTTTTAAAAATTACACGTTCGATATTTCTAAATTCCCAAAGTTTAAACAAGGAACTTTTGCGGTAATAATAGAAAATGAAAATGGCTCAACAAAATTAATTATTGATTCTCTTGACAGTAATTTAATTAATTCAGAATGGCTAAACTGGTCAGATGTATATGGTAAAGTAAATTATAATGCTGATAATATACCATTAAACGACAGTCAGAAAATTATCCCTGTTGGTCCAAGTTTTGGAATCAAAATATGGAATCTTATTACAACTTGTTTTTTTGCTTCATTTAATATTATAAAGTTTAAAAAGTCGATTACGAACCAAAGAGAGTTTCTGGCTAATTACTGGAGACAGTACAAGAGATTTCGTTTAGAAAAGTATAAGTTTGAAGAATCTTCAAACCACTATGTTTTCTTTATGAATAGTATTTGGAAAGAGGAAAAGAAAACAAACTATTACAGAGCTTTATTTATCAATGTTTGCAGAGCAAATAAAGAAATAAATTTTGAGGGCGGTTTCGCAGCCAGAAGTAATGGTGATAATCTGGGTTTTGACAGTTTAATATATTCGGGAAAGATTCCTCTGAATACTTATTTACAAAAGATAAAAAAATCTGCATTTGTATTTAATACTCCAGCTGTTTTATCTTGCCACGGATGGAAATTAGGCGAATTTTTAGCATTAGGAAAAGCAATTATTTCTACAGATCATATTAATAGATTACCATCAGATTTAATTAATGGAGAGCATTTGTTATATGCTAACAATGAAGACGATGTGAAAAATGCTGTCCAGTTATTAAGTGAGGATATTGATTTTAAAAGAAAATTAGAATTTAATTCCAGAAATTATTTTGATTCCTATTTAGCACCAAAAGTGGTTATCGAAAAGCTTATCAGTAATATACAATGAAATTTGCCATAATAACTCATGTCAGTCATATTGAACAAGCCGGCCAGTTTTTTGGTTATGCGCCTTATATATATGAAATGAATATTTGGCTGAAATATACAGACGAAGTAGTTATTGTTGCTCCGTTAAAGAAAGGAAATCCAACGGCAATTGATGCCGCGTACCATCATAAAAAAATTCAATTTAGAAAAGTACCCGATTTTAATTTTACCAATTTTAGTAATCTCATAAAATCTATTTTTAAATTACCGAAAATTGTTTTGCAGATATTTGCAGCGATGCGTGAGGCCGATCATATTCATTTAAGATGTCCGGGGAACATGGGGTTAATAGGTTGTCTGCTCCAAATATTATTTCCAGGTAAAATCAAAACGGCAAAATATGCGGGAAATTGGGATCCCAAAAGTAAGCAACCCCTAACATATAGATTTCAAAAATACATTCTTGCCAATACATTTTTAACCAGAAACATGAAAGTACTGGTTTATGGTGAATGGCCGGACCAATCAAAAAATGTAAAGCCTTTTTTTACAGCCAGTTATTCAGACTTAGAAAAACAACAAGTTCCCAAAATAAATTTAAGTGAAGCCATTTCTTTTGTATTTGCAGGAACGTTGACAAAGGGTAAAAATCCACTTTATACAGTTGAATTAATTAAGGAATTAGCTAAAACAGGATATAATGTCACCTTAAATATTTTTGGAGAGGGATTAGAGCGAAATAATATTGAAAAATTTATTGTCACTAATCATTTAGAATCTAAAGTTTTCTTACGTGGAAACCAAAGTAGAGAAATACTTAAAGGAGCTTATAAAAAATGTCATTTCATAATTTTGCCATCAAAAAGTGAAGGTTGGCCAAAAGCCATTGCAGAAGGAATGTTTTGGGGATGTGTTCCTGTAGCTACAAGAATTTCTTGTATTCCTTATATGTTAGATTTTGGGAAACGCGGGATTTTGCTTGATATGGTTATTCAAAGTGACATAAATCAACTGATAAATATACTGGACAATGAAAATAGTTTTCTTGCCAAAAGTAAATTAGCTTGTGAGTGGTCTCAAATATATACTACCGATTTATTTGAAAAGGAAATTAAAATGATACTTCAACAATAATGAGAATTGTACAGATTATAGATTCTTTAGATACGGGAGGTGCTGAAAGAATGGCAGTTAACTATGCTAATGCACTTTCAAAACAGGCTGAGTTTTCTGGCTTGATTGTTACCAGGAAAGAAGGTTTACTTTTAAATCAGATAGACAAAAGAACTTCCTATTTATTCTTAAATAAAAGGAAAAGTTTTGACATAAAAGCTTTATTAGTTTTGAGAAAATTTCTAAAAAAAAATAAAGTTGAAATAATACAGGCTCACAGTTCCTCGTTCTTCACATCGATTCTGGTAAAATTGACATTGCCCAAAATAAAAATTATCTGGCACGATCATTATGGAATTACGCAGAATTTAGCCATCAGAAAGAATGTAATTTTGAAGTTTTCTTCATTTTTGTTTTTAGGAATAGTCTCTGTAAACACATCATTAAAAACTTGGGCAGAAAGTTATTTATACTGTAAAAATGTAATCTATCTGCCAAATTTCATTTATCAATCGGATCTAAAACAAGATCATTTTATACTGAAGGGAACAGAGAGAAAAAGGATCATATGTGTCGCCAATTTGCGGCCGCAAAAAAATCATCATTTATTAATTGAAGGAGCTTCAGTGCTTCATGAAAAATTTCCGGATTGGACTTTTCATTGTATTGGAAAAGATTTTAAAGATAATCACAGTAAAAAGTTAAAAGAAAAAGTAAGCGACTTAAATTTGCAGGAAACTGTATTTTTTTATGATGCAGTAAATAATGTATCATCAATTCTGGAACAGGGCGACATCGCAGTTTTAACCTCTCTTTCTGAAGGACTTCCCCTTGCAATATTAGAATATGGCTTATATAAGCTACCTGTTATTGCTACAGAAGTTGGAGAAATTCGTAAAGTCATTCCCTCCGAAAAAGAAGGTCTGGTTATAGAATCAGATAATTTAGATCAGTTAGTACACTCTCTGGAAATTTTAATTGAAAAAGATATTGAACGAATAGAATTGGCAGAAAATCTTTACAAATATATTAATGAAAATTTTAGTGAAAGCTCAATTTTAAAAGAATATCTTTTGTGGCTTCAAACTTTAATTAAATTTACCAGATAATTGTATATTTCGATCGCATGAAAAACGGCACATTTACATATATTTCATTAATATTTTTACACGTAATTATTGCGTTTGCGGTATATTTTCTGCCGTTTCTGTCAAAAATTTATGCGTTAATAATTCCTGTATTGGGTTTTTTTATTGTATATAAAAATAAAAATAGAAATAATGAGGTCTTATACGTAAGTGCATATCTGGTTGGAGCAGAAGTTCTCTTGAGAATGACCGGCGGGAATTTTAATAATGAGTATGTAAAGCTTTTAATTATTTTTTTTATGCTTTGCGGTATGTTGTACAATAACTTCTCTAAAAGCGGATTAATTTATTTGATTTTTCTAATGTTGCTTCTACCAGGTATTTTTGTAACTACTAATAATTCAACAATAGATATAGATGTTAAAAAGATTTTGGTTTTCAATTTATCTGGACCAATCTGTCTGGCAATATCAGCAATTTATATGTATCAAAGGAGAGTTTCTCTTAAAGATCTTCAAAATATTTTGTGTTTAATGGGACTACCTATCATTTCGATAGCTGTCTATCTGTTTTTATACAATCCTAATGTAAGAGATGTGATAACTGGTACACAATCAAATTTTGAAACTTCCGGAGGTTTTGGCCCAAATCAGGTATCAACTATCCTGGGTTTAGGAATTTTTATTTTTTTTTCTCAATTAATTCTATTTTCAAGATCTAAGAAAGAAATCATTATAAATGCTTTTTTACTAATTATTGTAACGTATCGGGGAATCGTAACTTTTTCCAGGGGAGGAATATTTACTGCGGTTGCTATGATTATCTGTTTGTTGTTTTTATCATATAAAAAATCCAATCCCAAGGGGAAAAGTAAATTTGTTCCAGTCTTTGTTGTCACAGGTTTAATTGCTGTAGGCGTATGGACATATTCGTCGTTTCAAACCTATGGACTTATTGGAAAAAGATATGCCAATCAGGATGCCAGAGGAAGAGTTAAAGCCGACCTATTAGGAGGGCGTGAGGAAATTATGTCAGAAGAATTGGCAATTTTCCTTGACAATCCTGTTTTAGGAATAGGAGCGGGCATGGGTAAAGAGGTTCGAAAAGAAGCTTTTGGCTATGAAGCTGCCTCTCACAATGAGGTAACCCGAATGCTTAGCGAGCATGGATTATTTGGTATATTCGGGCTTTTACTTCTTGTTATTACACCTTTTGGTTTGTATATAAACAATAACCAGCATTTATATTTTATTTCGTTTTTTGCTTTTTGGGCTCTTACCATTAATCATGCGGCAATGCGAACTGCCGCACCTGCATTCATTTATGCGCTATGTCTTCTTCACGTTCAGATCAAAATTCCCGAAGAGAAAGAAATTTAATAGGTTAGTTAAATTTTTTTGCAATACATTTGCTTAGCCCAACAATCAGATTTAAACCTATAAAGATGTTTTCAAAAAGGAAAATGCATTTCGAAATTTCCGAAAGAAAAGTGTTGCTTGTTTTTGCTGATGCAGCATTTGTTTTTACGGGTTTATTTATTATTAGCATACTTTTTGACTATCAATACTACTCCCTTTCTGAAAATAGATTTTTAAAATCATTTTTGCTTATTGGCTATATTTATGTTTTTGGGGCAATTTTCGAAATGTATAATTTGCAAGTAGCGAGTAACCATTTTCAAATTTTGCGGAGTGTTGTTATAACTTCTATAACAGCAGTCACAGTATATTTGTTTACACCAGTTTTATCGCCGGAACTTCCTAAGCAAAGACTGGTAATTGTAATCTTTTATTTTGCTGTACTCACTTCATTATTGATCTGGCGTTTTTTTTACTGCTATTTTTTAGCATCTTATCGATTTTCACAAAATGTAGTCTTAATATGCGATCAGAATGAAGTTGAAGAACTCGTTCTTGGCCTTGAAAATGTTGATCCTCATTATAAAATAATTGGTTTTGTAAATTCAGATTCAGAAGACGAAAAAGATTCTGACTTTCATTATGTGAAAGAGATTAAAAAACAGGATTTAGAAGCTTTTGTTCTTAAAAATCAGGTTTCTGAAATTGTAATAGCTTCCAGAAAAACAGACGGAATAACACAGGATTTATATCTGCAGTTATTGCACCTTTTAGAATCCGGAAATGTAATACGGGAATATACACAAGTCTATGAAAGCAAAACACAGCGAATCCCGGTGCATTATATTGCAAGAGATTTTTACCGTTTTTTCCCTTTTAGCAGAAGTAACAATAATCAATTGTATTTGTTGCTGATCCGATTAATAGAATTGCTTTTCTCTTTTTTCGGTATTCTGTTTTGTGTTGTTTTTATTCCTATTATTTTTATCTGTAATTTATTTGCCAATAAAGGAAGTCTCTTTTACACACAGGAAAGAGTGGGAAAGAACGGAGTTATATTCAAAATATACAAGTTTAGGACAATGACTCAGAATTCAGAAACTCATGGTGCTGTTTTTGCCAGTCATAATGACAAAAGAGTTACGCCTTTTGGCAAGTTTATGCGAAAGTCCAGAATTGACGAATTTCCTCAATTTATAAATGTTTTAAAAGGCGATATGGCTGTAATTGGCCCAAGGCCCGAACGTCCTTTCTTTGTTGAAGAAATTGCAAGTGTCATGCCTTTTTACGAAACACGACATGTAATTAAACCTGGTCTTACAGGTTGGGCTCAGGTCAATTATTCTTATGGAGAATCGATTGAAGAAAGTCTTATTAAACTTCAATATGATCTTTATTATATCAAACACAGAAGTGTATTTCTTGATTTGAGTATCACGTTTAAGACGATTACTACTGTTTTATTCTATAGAGGTCAGTAAGATTTAAATTATAATCGGAATTGGTCTTTTATTACGTATTCCCGTTCTTACTAAAACAATACCACTGGTTATTATTAAAGGTAAAGTAATAAAAAAGTGTGCTTTGTTTACCAGAAACAGAAAGTAAATTACTAGTAACACAAAGTTTATTAATGACAATCTATAAGTCCATAATTTGTTTTTGAACACAGAAAACAAAACTAAAACTAATAGCAGCGGACTAAATAGCAATGCATTGTAATTCATCGCCAGTTCCTGATGAAAAGAATAAAATCCCATACAGACAAAGAATATGCCGATCAGAGATAAAATCAAAAAGTAGATTTTATCTACAGTTTTGTCTCTTGCTAAAATTACAAACAGCAAGATAAACAAATACGTATAAATATTATTCCACAATGATTTTGGAGTTTCTTTTGTAAATTCTAATAGTGTTTTGCTTTTACTGACTAAGGGCTGATTCTGAAAAGTAGTTTTTTCCAGACTGTTTTTTAATTCAAACGGAAGAAAAATTTTCGTACCCATTTGATCAACTTTGGTTCCAAAAATAATACTTGTTCCGAGCTGATCGTAAAAATGACCATCAAAGTACGGAAACAAAATCGAGCGATACGTTTTGTCTGTATCTCCCTTTTTGGTAATCACATTTTGACCCAATGATCTATTGATCACATCAACAACCATAGAAGTACAGTTTTTGTCAATAAATTTGTAAGTATAAGAGCGTTCGTCAGAAAAGAGCGCTTTGTTTAAATTGTCAAATATGGTTTGTTTTAAAGCGGTAGAAATTTGTAAATCCTGCTCATAAACGCTCCTTTTATCTGCATTATACTCATTTAAAAAATCAGAAAAAGGGTGCGTAACAATAAAATACTGTAAATCACCTTTTGCAAATTTAGCAACGAAATTTGGCGTCCTGAAATCAAAAGCGCCATAGTTGTAGACTACATCAATATTGTTCACCGGATCTGCCACACGAATAGCGGTATGTCCAAAATAAGAATAAGTTTCGTTCCCTAGTCCGCAGGTTAACACACTTACTTTAGCATCTTTTGATAAAGGTAAACTTTGGCTAAAACCAATAAAACTTACTAAGAAGAGTAAAATATAAAATGTTTTTTTTAACATGACCATTTTTATGATTTTGTAATTTTTAATTATCTAAAGATTCCCAGGTCTACCTTCAGCGAGAAGATATTAGAATATAAGGCTGTACTTTGATTTCCCAAATCTGTTAAGGCATAATCAATCTGAATTCCTTTGTATCTGAAACCTAGACCGATATTGGGTTGAAAATTTACTTTTTCGGTATTATCCAGCTGTGTAACATTTTGGAAATTTCCTGCTCCGGCCCTTACGAAAACCAAATCGGTGTAACCAAATTCAAACCCTAGAGCTGGGTCTATACTTACTACTTTTGATGAAATAATATCGTTTGTCTGCTCAAATCTCATATTTAAATTTGCTGAGGTTACCAAACTGCAATCGTTATGAAAATCAAATCTTTTTGAAACTCCCAATTGAGCTTTTGGCAAGGTAATCTCTGTACTTTCCGGTAATTCGTTGTTTTCTCCCGGAATGGCATTGGCAATTTTTGCATACTCTTCTTCATCAATATTCCAGACATTGTATGTTGTAGTAATGTCACGAAGCATTAAGCCAAATTTCCAGTCATTTCTTTCAAACTGAAGACCGATATCAAAACCAAATCCCCAGGAATTCGCAAATTTACCAATAACTCTTCGAATTACTTTGGCATTAATGCCATATTGAAATCCTTCAATAGGAAGTTGCCTTGCATAAGAAAAAGTAAAACCATAATCGGCGGTAGAAAACAGACGTATTCTGTTGTAATCGATGTTTCCCTGACTGTCTATCAATTGTGTAGTGTCCATAATATCGTCTACACCAAAACGAATCATAGAAATCCCCCAGGCACTTCTGTCATCAATCGGACTTGCATAGCCAATAAAGTCATATTGGGCAATATTGGCAAAATAATTCGCGTGCATCAGACTAATCTGATGATCTTCAAGATGTGTCAGACCAGCCGGATTCCAGTACACTGCATTAACATCATTTGTAGAAGCAACAACAGCGCTAGACATTCCCAACGCAGCGGCATCAACACCAATGTTCATAAACTCATTCGAATATTTTCGGGCAGTTTGTGCGTAATGTGAAGTGAAACTCCAAATAAATAAAAAGGTTAAAAGTTTTTTCAAGGGTTATTGTTTTGCCAACAAAGGTCTAATTTATTTTTTTATCAAAAATATAATAATTTAATCATGTAATAAGTTCATTTGATTAAATATTCCGAAAGTCAGGTTTATTACTAAAAAACTCTCGCAAAAACTCGTTTTGCATTGAGTTATTATGCTAAATTTGTTCTCTGCTACGATCAAAATTTCAAACTATGAATATTAAAAAGCACATTCCAAATTTAATTACATTAATAAATCTTTTCTGCGGTTGTATCGCAGTTGTTTTTGTTTCTAAAGCCATAGAAACAGACGACTCCTATTATTTTTTGATGGCTTTTTATATGGTTTGCCTTGGCATTTTCTTTGACTTTTTTGATGGCTTTTTTGCCAGACTATTCAAAGTTTCAAGTCCGCTGGGATTGCAGTTAGATTCTTTGGCAGATATGGTAACCAGCGGTGTCGCTCCGGGTTATGTTATGTACAGTATGTTTGCAAACAGCGGACACGAACTGGGAACAAGTCCTGTAATTCCGTTTTTAGGTTTTATCATTACTTTAGGGTCGTGCTATCGTCTGGCGAATTTTAATATTGACACCAGACAAACTGATTCATTTATTGGCCTCCCAACACCGGCCAATTCGTTGTTTATTTTAAGCCTTCCCTTGGTCATTAAATTTTCAGATTCCCTTATGATCCTTGAAATTTTGACTAATCAATGGGTTTTATTACTTATAACTTTATGCAGTGCTTATATTTTAAATGCTGAAATTCCGTTGTTTTCTTTAAAAATTAAAAAGTTTAATTTGAAAGAAAATGCACTTCAGATTGTGTTTTTAATAATTTCTGTTTTGATGGTAATTTTGCTTCAATACATCGCCATTCCGTTGATTATTGCTTTCTATGTACTGCTTTCGATCATTAATAATCTTTTTTTGAAAAAGTAGTTCTTTTTTAATGGCAAGAAAAACGACTTATCGTAAAACAACTTCAAGAAAATCAAACTCAGAAAGATCATTTGTGGGCAGGCTTTTTCGCGGACTTTTGTTAATTGCTTTTGTACTTCTTTTTTTGGGAATCGTTTATCATTATCGTAAAGGACTCGCTTATTATTTAGGATTTAAATCTGAGAAAGTTTTAGAAGAAGATGCAGTCGACAAACATCTTTCGGATGTTAGAAACATTCGCGTTCTCGAAAATCATAAAGGAAAAGTAATTGGTATTGATGTCTCTGAATTTCAGGGAAAAGTTGATTGGGAAGAAGTAGAGATTCTCGATGAAAAATATCCGGTTCATTTTGTTTTTATTCGGGCAACAGCGGGCAATAATCGTGTTGACAGGCAATTCAGGAAAAACTGGGAAGGCGCAAAAGAAAACAAAATCATGCGTGGCGCTTATCATTATTACCGTCCGAACGAAAATTCTATAGAACAGGCCGATCTTTTTATAAAAACTGTCAAATTGCAAAAAGGAGATCTTCCTCCTGTTCTGGATATCGAAAAATTGCCTAAAAATCAATCTTTAGATAGTTTGAAAGTAGGCTTGAAGCGTTGGCTGACTAAAGTCGAAAAACATTATCAGGTTCGCCCGATAATTTATTCAGGCGAAAGGTATTATTCCGATTTTTTAAAGGACGAATTTGGAGAATATCTTTTCTGGATTGCCAATTATAACTTCTACAGAGAAAAAATAGAAGACGATTGGCTGTTTTGGCAATTTACAGAAAAAGCATCTTTGCCGGGGATAGAAAATCGTGTTGATGTTAATATTTACAACGGAGATTTAGAACAACTGCAGTTTATTACTGTTGAGTAAGATGTAAAAAGTAAGATGTGAAAAGTAAGAGGTAAAATGAAAAATGGTAAAATGAAAAATGGTAAAAAGCATATTTTACTTTTTACCATTCACATATAACTTTTTTAAAATTCCAGTTTCTTTTTACGAAGTTCAAAATTCTGGCCGAGATACACACGGCGCACCATTTCGTCTTCTACTAATTCTTCCGGAACTCCGGCTTTCAGGATTCCTCCTTCAAACATTAAATATGTTTTATCGGTAATCGCTAAAGTTTCCTGAACATTATGATCGGTAATCAAAATTCCGATATTTTTGTTTTTTAACTGAGCCACAATTCGCTGAATATCCTCAACCGCAACCGGGTCAACACCTGCAAAAGGCTCATCCAGTAAAATAAATTTTGGATCGGTTGCAAGTGCACGGGCAATTTCGGTACGGCGACGCTCACCTCCCGAAAGTAAATCTCCACGGTTGGTGCGAATGTGTTCTAAACTGAATTCTTCAATCAAACTTTCCATTTTAGCAATTTGCTCTTCTTTGGAAAGTTTTGTCAATTGCAATACACTCAGAATATTATCTTCTATACTTAATTTTCTAAAAACAGAAGCTTCCTGCGCCAGATAGCCAATTCCTTGTTGTGCGCGTTTGTACATCGGATAATCGGTAATATTCAAATCATCAAGATAAATATTTCCCTGATTTGGTTTTACCAATCCAACAATCATGTAAAAAGAAGTGGTTTTTCCGGCACCGTTTGGTCCCAAAAGCCCTACGATTTCCCCTTGATTTACTTCGACAGAAATTCCTTTTACGACGCTTCTTCCTTTGTAGGTTTTTATTAAATTATCGGCTCTAAGCTTCATTTGTTCTAATTAGGTAATGTGTCAATTTGATAATTAGATAATTTGTCAATTTGATAATTAGATGATAATTCAAATTGGTACAATGTTATCCTGAAGGCAAAATAAGATAAAATAAATTAATCCATTAAATCAATTAACATAACATGTTGAATTATCTAATTGACTAATTATCAAATTATCTAATTGCCAGCTTGTTCTTCCAGAGCTTCCCAGAATTCGTAAGCTCTTCTTAAATGTGGTACTACAATCGTTCCTCCAACAAGAGTGGCAATTCCCATTGCTTCCATCATTTCTTCTTTTGTAACGCCTTCTTTATGGCTGGTTTCCAAATGGTATTTTACGCAATCATCGCAACGTAAAACCGCTGAGGCAACTAATCCTAAAAGTTCTTTTGTCTTTACATCAAGGGCTCCGGCTGCATAAGCATTGGTGTCCAGATTAAAAATTCGTTTTACAATTTTATTATTGTCAGCTAATAATTTTTCGTTCATTTTAGAACGATAGTCGTTAAATTCTTGAACTATATCAGACATTTTCTTTTAATTTATTTCTATATACAACTTTTGATATCCAGATACTTATTTCATAGATAATAAGCATTGGTATGGCTACAATGGTTTGACTCACAACATCCGGTGGTGTTACAATAGCGGCAACAATTAAAATAATTATAACCGCATATTTCCAGTACTTTCTTAAAAAGATCGGAGTAACAAGTCCTAATTTAGTCAGGAAATAAATGATAATTGGAAGTTCGAAAAACAACCCGCTGGCCAAAACACTCGTTTTAACCATTCCCATATAAGATTCAATGGTAAACTGATTGACCACGACCTTACTCACAGAGAAAGTGGCAACGAAATTAACCGACATCGGAATCACAACAAAATAACCAAATATTACTCCTAAAAAGAAAAGTAGAGACGAGGAAAATATAAACAGCTTTGCGTTTTTACGTTCTTTCTCGTACAAAGCAGGACTTATAAATTTCCATAATTCATATAAAATGTAAGGGAAACTCGTAATAAATCCGACAAGCAGACACATCCATACGAAGATATTGACCTGACCTTCCATTTCTGTGTTTTGAATGATGAAATTCAATTCGGTTATACAAATACTTTCTGCAAACCCAAGCTGATGGGATAAATCGCAAAACCATACATAAGTAAAAAATGAAGGTTTTGTGGGTGCCAGTATTATTTCATCAAATAAATAATCACTAAAAAAATAGGTCACAATTCCCATTATAATAACTGCAATTGTGCTTCTAACTAATAACCATCTCAGTTCTTCAAGATGGTCCAAAAATGACATCTCGCCAAGGTTTTTCTTTGCCATTATACTATTCCTTCTTTTAAAATGTCATGTAAATGTAAAACTCCTTTATATTCTCCATTATCGGCAACAATCAATTGCGTGATCGAGAAATCTTCTAAAATATTTAATGCATCGACTGCCATAGTCTCTGAAGAAACTACTTTAGGATTTTTAGACATGATATCCCTGGCAGTTAAGTCAGCAATAGTATCTACGTCATTTAACATTCTTCGGATGTCTCCATCTGTAATAATTCCGATAATTTTATTGTCTTCTATTACTGCTGTCACGCCTAAACGTTTCTCAGAAATCTCAAAAATTGCTTTTTTAATAGAGGTTTCAGGACTAACAGCAGGTTTTAACGAATGCTCGATCATATCTTTTACACGAAGTAATAGTTTTTTGCCCAAAGCGCCTCCCGGATGATAAACTGCAAAATCTTCTGGTTTAAAATCTCGCATTTCCATCAGGCAGACTGCCAAAGCATCTCCCATAACCAATTGTGCCGTTGTGCTGTTTGTTGGTGCCAGATTAATAGGACAAGCTTCTGTATCAACTGTCGTATTTAATACAAAATCTGAACCTTTTGCCAAGTATGAAGTTACGTTGCCTGTAATTGCAATCAAAGTATTTCCAAATCTTTTTAATAACGGAACCAGAACTTTAATCTCAGGACTATTGCCGCTTTTAGAAATGCAAATTATAGTATCGTCGTTTTGAATCATTCCTAAATCGCCGTGAATTGCTTCTGCGGCATGTAAAAACATAGAAGGGGTTCCGGTAGAGTTAAAAGTGGCAACCATTTTTTGGGCAATAATCGCGCTTTTTCCTATGCCCGTAACGATTAAACGGCCTTTGGTTTCGTATATGCGCTGGACTGCTTCGGAGAAATTTTCGTCTAAAAAATCAATTAATTTTGTAATTGCTTCACTTTCAGAGAGTATTGTTTTTTTGGCAATCGCCAATATATTTTCTTTTGTGATCAAAACAGAATGTTTAAAATTTGTATGTATAAAAGAAAGTTGTATCTTTATGTGTTGCAAATTTATACAAAATACAGTTAATATAGAGAATGAATTCAAACGAAATTGAAATACATAAAGAATTAAAGAAGTATTTCGGCTTTAGCCAATTTAAGGGCTTGCAGGAGCAAGTCATTACGAGTATTTTAGGTCAGACTAATACTTTCGTAATAATGCCGACGGGTGGTGGAAAGTCTCTTTGTTATCAATTACCCGCTTTAATTCAGGAAGGAACAGCAATTGTTGTTTCTCCGTTAATTGCTTTGATGAAAAATCAAGTTGATGCGATTCGAAGTCTTTCTTCGGAAAATGGAATCGCACATGTATTAAATTCATCTCTTACTAAAACAGAAATTGCCCAGGTCAAAAAGGATATCACTTCAGGCCTTACCAAACTTTTATATGTTGCTCCCGAATCTTTAACAAAAGAAGAATATGTAACCTTTTTGCAAAGTGTGCCTATTTCTTTTGTAGCAATCGACGAAGCGCACTGTATTTCAGAATGGGGTCACGATTTTAGGCCAGAGTACAGAAACCTGAAGCATATAATTAAGCAATTAGGTAAAGTTCCTATCATCGGACTTACCGCTACAGCAACGCCAAAGGTTCAGGAAGATATTTTGAAAAACCTTGACATGTCTGATGCGAATACTTTTAAAGCATCTTTCAACAGACCGAACTTATATTACGAAGTTCGTACCAAGACCAAAAACATCGAATCGGATATTATCCGGTTTATTAAACAACATAAAGGCAAATCCGGAATTATTTACTGCTTAAGCCGTAAAAAAGTCGAATCTATTGCCGAAGTTTTACAGGTAAACGGAATCAGTGCTGTTCCTTATCATGCCGGTTTAGATGCAAAAACCCGCGCCAAACATCAGGATATGTTTCTGATGGAAGACGTAGATGTTGTGGTAGCAACAATTGCATTCGGTATGGGAATTGACAAACCGGATGTTCGTTTTGTAATTCACCATGATATTCCAAAATCCCTGGAAAGTTATTATCAGGAAACTGGCCGTGCAGGTCGTGATGGAGGAGAAGGACATTGTTTGGCCTATTACTCCTATAAAGATGTAGAAAAGCTGGAAAAATTCATGTCCGGAAAACCGGTTGCCGAGCAGGAAATTGGTTTTGCCCTTTTGCAGGAGGTAGTGGCTTACGCCGAAACCTCAATGTCACGCAGAAAATTCCTGCTGCACTACTTTGGAGAAGAATTTGACAGTGAAACCGGGGAAGGTGCCGATATGGACGACAACGTTCGTAATCCTAAAAATAAAATCGAAGCCAAAGATCAGGTCGTTAAATTGCTTGAGATTGTGCGCGATACCAAACACATTTACAAATCAAAAGAAATTGTGTTTACTTTAATAGGGCGTATCAATGCCGTTATTAAGGCACATAAAACAGATATACAGCCGTATTTTGGTTCCGGCTCGGGCCACGACGAAAAATACTGGATGGCATTATTAAGACAAGTTCTCGTTACGGGATATTTATCAAAAGATATTGAAACGTATGGTGTGATTAAAATTACACAGCAAGGTTTGGATTTTATCCAAAACCCGGTTTCGTTTATGATGTCTGAAGATCACGAATATACCGAATCTGATGATGAAACTATAGTTACCGGCGGAAAATCTTCCGGTACTGCAGATGAAGTTTTAACGGGAATGCTTCGTGAACTTCGTAAAAAAGTGGCCAAAAAACTGGGAGTTCCTCCGTTTGTGGTCTTTCAGGATCCTTCTCTTGAAGACATGGCGCTTAAATATCCAATCACTATTGCCGAATTGTACAATATTCATGGGGTTGGTGAAGGAAAAGCAAAAAAATACGGAAGTGAATTTGTCGAATTAATCAACAGATATGTTGAAGATAACGACATCATTCGTCCCGATGATTTGGTCGTAAAATCGACAGGAGTAAACTCTGCAAATAAACTCTATATCATTCAGAATATTGACCGAAAATTGTCATTGAAAGATATCGCTTCAGCGAAAGGGTTGACCATGGATGCTTTGATCAAAGAAATGGAGCAAATCGTATATGCAGGAACCAAGCTGAATATTAAATATTGGGTTGATGATATTCTGGACGACGATCAGCAGGAAGAAATTCACGATTACTTTATGGAATCAGAATCGGATAAAATCGAAGATGCCCTTAAAGAATTTGACGGCGATTACGATATTGACGAATTGCGTTTAATGCGTATTAAGTTTATTAGTGAAGTAGCTAATTAAGATCTATGTTAAATGTGAGATGTAAAATGTATTTGATACTTCATCTCACATTTTTCATTTAACCTCTTACTCAGAATAAACTTCACCCCGATGCGGTTTTAAAGCATCTCTCACCTGAATCATATTTTCATCGGTTACTACCATAAAAGCGGTGGCGTGCATATCGTTTACGATATTAAAACCAGTTATATTTAAAGGTAGTTTTTCTATAACGATATATTCTTTTAAATGAATTTCGTGATGCTCGGCTGTTTGAGCCGAAGCCGGTCCGCGGAAATCCCAAATCAATTTTATTTTTCTGGACATTTTTTTTAAGGAGCAAAGGTTTTAAGGAGCAAAGGTACAAAGACTCTTTTGAAAATGGAGTTTTATATTGTTTGACTTTATTGATTTTGATTGTCAGTTCGAGCGTCCCAAAGCTTCGGGAGAGAACCGCGCGTGCATTTCGACTTCGCTCAATGTGACAAAAATGAACATAGAATTGGATAAAATTTACAATTGATAAAATCTCATTCCAAAATACTACTTTTGTAGCTTCTTTTCATAGAAAGAAAAGCTAATAGAATAAACATACAAAAATGCCAAAAGAACTTTTACTTCAGGTTACACCGGAAATTGCTGCAAACGAATCATTGCTAAAAGACCATTTGTCTAAGCAGATCAAAGTGCCTTCAAATGAAATTCAGCACGTTTCTGTTTTAAAACGCTCTATTGATGCACGTCAAAAAGCGATTAAAATCAATTTAAAAGTTCTTATTTATTTAAAAAGCGAACCTTTTCAGGAAACTAAAATCGAACTTCCGAACTATAATGATGTTTCAAAAGCTCAGGAAGTTATTGTAATTGGCGCCGGTCCGGCCGGACTTTTTGCTGCACTGCAATTAATAGAATTAGGTTTAAAACCAATTGTTTTGGAACGTGGTAAAGATGTTCGCGGACGTAGACGTGATTTAAAAGCAATCAATCGGGAACATATTGTAAACGAAGATTCTAATTATTGTTTTGGAGAAGGTGGAGCAGGAACCTATTCTGACGGGAAATTATATACTCGTTCTAAAAAACGTGGTGATGTAACCCGGATTTTAGAACTTTTAGTTGCTTTTGGAGCTTCAGAAGATATTTTGGTGGAAGCGCATCCGCATATTGGAACCAATAAATTGCCAAAAATTATTGAAGATATTCGAAATAAGATCATCGAATTCGGCGGACAGGTTTTGTTTGAAACCCGTGTGACCGATATTTTGGTAAAGAACAATGAAGTAGACGGAATTGTAACGCAAAACGGCGATAAAATTCAGGCTAATAAATTGATTTTGGCAACGGGACATTCTGCTCGTGATATATTTGAATTATTAGACAAAAAGAAAATTTTAATAGAAGCAAAACCTTTTGCATTAGGAGTTCGTGCAGAACATTCTCAGGAATTAATCGACAGCATTCAATACAGTTGTGATTTCCGCGGAGAACATTTACCTCCGGCACCCTATTCTATTGTAAAACAGGTTAATGGCCGCGGAATGTATTCGTTTTGTATGTGTCCCGGCGGTGTAATTGCGCCTTGCGCGACAAGTCCTGGCGAAGTGGTTACCAACGGCTGGTCGCCATCTAAACGTGATCAGTCAACGGCAAATTCTGGAATTGTGGTCGAATTGAAATTAGAAGACTTTAAGCCTTTTGCAAAATTCGGTGCTCTGGCCGGAATGGAATTCCAAAAAAGTATCGAACAAAAAGCGTGGCATCTGGCCGGGCAAACTCAAAGGGTTCCCGCGCAAAGAATGGTCGATTTTACGCAAAATAAAGTATCATCCGATATTCCCAAAACCTCTTATGTTCCCGGCACAACCTCGGTTGAATTGGGACAGGTTTTTCCCGGATTTCTTTCTCAAATCATGCGCCAGGGTTTTCAGGATTTTGGAAAATCAATGCGTGGTTACTTGACAAATGAAGCCATTTTGCATGCACCCGAAAGCCGGACTTCCTCGCCTGTAAGAATTCCAAGAGATCCTGTAACTTATGAGCATGTGCAGATAAAAGGGTTATATCCTTGCGGAGAAGGTGCAGGTTATGCCGGCGGAATTATTTCTGCAGCAATCGATGGTGAAAAATGTGCACTATTGATTGCTGAATCCCTGAAATAATTGGGATTCTAATTTTCATGTAGTAAAAAGATTGTTATCTTAGTATTCTAATTCTAACAGAATCCGCCCCAGATGACAATACAAGAAATAGAAACAAAATACAATTTTAAATTTCCAGATCTGTACAAGGAATTGGACGCCGACGGCATGCTCGATGTTGGCGAATATGGTCCGAACTGGTATCTGGAAGTTTACCCGACTTTAAAAGATAATCCGCCTTTGCTTTTGCATTCTTATGATTTTGAATCGTTAAATTTAAAATCGGTGGCTGAAGAAATTGAAGAGCTCAGAGATCCTGAGGATTATCGAAACATCAACCCCGAATTAAAATTTATTCCTTTTGCCAAAAGTGGAGGCGGAGATCACTATTGCTTTTTTCTTAATGAAGAAAATAATGCAGATGTACCGATTGTATTTGTCTGGCATGATATGAATGAAGTCAATTATCTCGCAAAAAATCTTCAGGATTTTATATTCAAAGTATTGTTGATTGATATGTCAAAAAAAGACATTTATAATGAATTAAGCGATGAAGAATTTAGAAACGAAATACAATCGGTTTTTAAATCCCATAAAAAATATTTGAATGAGCGTCAAATCAGTATTTTAGAAGAGATAATGACCCGTAAAATTGTGGAATATGAAATACATGTTTCGCCTAAAATAATAGAATCTGCAAGAGGATTATTAACAGATTCTGAACTGGAATCTATTGTGAATAAAGTTATTCCTTTTGATAAAATGAATCAAAGTTTTAAATATTCCAACGACTAGTTTTTTAAAATATAATTTCAACCATGAAAAATATCTTCTCCAATTTATTCAATAGAAATAATGATCCGAAATCGATAATTTCGTTTGATGTGATCGATCCAATATATTCTTATTTATACAATGAAAATGGAAGTTTCGAATTTAAAGTAAAAGGAATTCAGGAAAATGTTACAGTCAATTTGTTTTATTTCCCGGGTTCTTTTGATCATGAAGAAGGACATGCAGAAATTAAAAAAGCCGGATTTAATAATCCTTATGAGGTTTTAAACGAACTTTATAAAAAGATTGACATTGGGGTTTTATCTCAGGAAAAAATAGAGGAAGGCCTCGAGTATGATTTTATACATATTCAGTTTTATTCGCAGCCGGGTCAGGAGGCAAAACAATATTTTAAGCGTGTTCTCAATAATTTCATCATCATTTTTTGCTGTACCAATAGTCTGGAAACAAACGATTTTAAAATATTATATTCCAGCGGACATTTCTTCGATTATACAAAAGGACTTTTAGATTCGAAATTACTGGATGTTAATAATCCTGAAAATGAAACTCAGGAAATCGGAATAAAAGATTTTAAAATTGTACTGCAGGGACTTTGTCAATATATGAATATTGAAATTCCGGAAACCATTGCGCTTCCGTCTACAGAAGATTTATTAGCAAGTGAAGAAGTAACAGAAGCTACTTTTCAGGAATTTATAAAATTGGTTTCGAGAGGAAATATCGACGAAAAGGAACTAAAAAAGCAATCTAAAAAACTTTTTAAAAACTTTCAGAAAGAAGCAAAAGAGTATCATAATATTGTTGAAGATCATTTTGCATTTTTTGAAAGTCTCGATGCCTGGCACAGTGACTGGAAATTTGATCCCGAAGATGCCGAATATTTTATTTCCAATTTAATTGGCGAAGATTTTACTTTTGATTATCCCGAAGAAACCTACAGTCATAATTTGTTTCCTTACATACAGTCAGAACTGGAAAAATCAAATCTCGAATTGTTAACTTATCAAACTTTTGGAGATAGCTATTTGTTTTTTGTTGCAAATAAAGATGACGTTGAAAGAATTTTGGAATTATCAGAATTGACAAAAGTTGAAATTAATCAGTTATAAAAAGTTGCCACGAATTGCACTTATTTACACGATTTTCTCTAATATTCTGAAAAATAATTGTGTAAATTAGTGTGATTCGTGGCAGAAAATAATATTTAAATCTTAGGCCACTTCATTTCATTAAAAGTGCTTTTTTGTTTAGCCAAAGCTTCAATTTCCTGCCACTTCCGTGGAGAATCAGCAGAAAGATTTTCGTATGAATTTTTGGTAATCAGGATGTCGTCTTCAATTCGAACGCCAATATTCCACCACTTTTTGTCGCATTTGCTGTTTGCCGGAATATAAATTCCAGGTTCAACAGTAAAGATCATATTTTCTTTCAGGTTGCCCATATAATTCCCTTTGTCGTGAACATCTAAACCAAGAAAATGCGAGCAGCTGTGCGGATAATAGATTCTCGCGTCTTTAGGATCGGTAATTATTCCAAGTTTAATCAATCCGTTTGCGATAAATTCTCTTGCAACTTTATTTAAATCCTGAAATCGCGTTCCTTCTTTACAAATTTTAAAAACTTCTTCCTGCGCATCATAAACCAGTTGATAAATAGCTTTTTGTTCATCAGAAAATTTTCCGTTTGCCGGAATAGTTCTCGTTACATCAGCAGAATAACCGTGATATTCAGAACCTACATCCATTAATAATAACTGATTATCAATTTTAGCAGCATTGTTTTCCCCGTAATGTAAGATACAGCCATTCGCGCCAGCGCCTACAATCGGCGGATATCCTTCGCCTTCTGCTCCGTAATGCCTGTGAATATAAGCGTGAATTCCGTCGGCTTCGTTCTCGCTCATGTCCGGACCAACAGCTTTCATTACTTCATTGTGTGCAACACAGGAAAGTTTAACCGATTTTCGCATCAAATCAATTTCTTCCGGCGTTTTTATCTCTCGTAATGAATTGGTGATGTTGGTATAAAGTTCTTCTGCTTTTTCATTTTCAGCAGTTATGGAAGCTTTAGATTTAAATATTTCAATTAATCCGGCAAGGTCAAATCCTGTTTTGTTGTTTTTAATATCAGTCGGAATTTTGTCAAAAATAATTTTGTCAAACTTTTTAAAATCAATTGCAAATGCATTAAAATCTTTTCCGTTATAAACGTTTGTAAAACCTAATTTCGATTTTGCTCCTTCAACTCCTAAACGTCTTCCTGTCCAGGTTTCCTGCGCAGCATTTCTTTCTCTTACAAAAAGAACCTCGTTGTATTTTTCTGATCCCTGAGCATCTTTAAAAAGTAACAGGACAGCATCAGCTTCTTTGTAACCCGTTAAATAGTACATGTCAGGATTTTGATGGTAGTTGTAATTAATGTCTTTAGAAAAAACTCTTTCGGGATATGAAAAAATAACTGCGACAGAATTCGATGGCATTAAGTTTCTGAAGGCCTCGCGACGTCCGCGATGAAATTCTTTAGAAAGATAATCTGTTGGGAGATTTTCCTGCGAATGAACAATTGAAATTGTCACTGCGAAAACAAACACTAAAAAGAATTGTTTCATTTTTTTGATTTTGGTGGATGATTGTGGTTTTTAATACCTGCAAATTACAAAAAAATACAATTAACCATTTTATTTTAAATATTTGAATAATAGGAATTTGGTCAAAATAACTGTAAATTAGAGAAAGAAATTGACTTTTTTTTTCAAATTTAAATTCAGGAATGTCTGAAGTGGGCACGAATATTGAGAAAAGATACTAGAAGTATAATTTCAAACGGAAAACAAATTACATTAACTTAAAAATATATTTTATGAAAAAATACACACTTGCAGTTGTTTCAGTTTTAACGCTATTATTTGCTTCGTGCAAAGCCTCAAAAGGTACTGAAGGTACAGGAAATTTGTATGATACCACTTGGGAACTGGAATACATCTCGGGACCAAGAATTGCTTTTGAAGGATTATTTCCAAACAAAAAGCCACAGATTACTTTTGATCAGAAAGAGAAGAAAATTTACGGTAATAGCGGCTGTAATGGTTATAGTGCTCCCTATACTTTAAGCGGAAACTCTTTAACTTTTGGAGAACCGGGTCCGGCGACAATGATGTTTTGTGATGGAGGCGGAGAGCAGCAGTTTTTACAGCAGATGAAAAAAATTACAAGTTACTCTGTCGATAAGGACGGAAAGCTTAATTTAATTCAGGGCGATGTGCCGATGATGCGATTTAAAAAAGTAATGAAAAAATAAAAAAGAGAGGGAAAATAAATTATTTTCCCTCTCTTTTTTTATCTAGTTAAGGTTTAAAATCCCCAGAATACTTTTGGGAATTTCTTTGAATTCCTGAATGGAATAGGGTTTTATCAGATAGGCTTTAACGCCCAGTGCATCGCATTTTTCTTTATAAGCCGGATTTATACTAGTAGAATACACAAAACATGGAATTTTATTTAACTCGTCGTTGCTCAAAATTCTCTGTAGAGCTTCAATACCATTTAGAATTGGCATGTTGATGTCTGTAAGAATAATATCCGGAACAGGATTGGAATTATTTCCGAGATAGTTCAGGAGTTCTTCTCCGTTTGTAACAAGGCTTACTTTGTCGAAATTGGGGTTGCTATTAAAAATTTCAAACATTATCTCTGCATCATCCGTATCGTCTTCTGCAATTATAATATGTAAATTCGTATTTAGTGGCATTTTATAAGATTGGGAAATAAATATTAAATGAAGTTCCTTGGTTCGGTTCACTTTCTACGGTGATATGACCTGCGTGATTCTCCATTATTTTTTTACAAATTGCCAGACCAATGCCATTTCCCGAATATTCGTTTTTGGCGTGCAGGCGCTGAAATATAGTAAAAATTTTATTAATATGGTTTTCTTCCATTCCTATACCGTTGTCTTTGATCTGAATTTTGACAAATTTCGGAAATTCGTCATTAATTTCTGACGTGTCGTTTTCGATATGTGAAATCTTAATTAACGGAGGAACATCTGCTTTGCTGTATTTAATGGCATTCGAAATTAGATTAGAAAAAAGCTGTCGCATCTGCACCTTTGAAACTTGTAACGAAGGCAGATTTCCGATCTCAAATTCGGCTTTCTTATCGGCAATTACAATTTCCAGGTCTTCACAAACTTCTGCAATTATTTCTGCTAAATTTACCTCCGTCAGATCTTCCTGAACTGTTTGGGCCGAATATCTGACCAGGTCATCTACAAGTGAACTTAATCTTAGCGAAGAAAGTGTCATCACATTTATCGCTTTTGCATCTGAATCTGAAAGATTGTCGGCATTTAATCGGCCGCCGTACATCACTATCTTTCTTAAAGGTTCTTTTAAATCATGTGAGATTACATGAATAAATTCTTCCAGATTTCTATTAATTCGGTTAAGCTCACTAATTTTTTCTTCCAGTTCCTTCTGATGGTGCAGAAGTGCTTCTTCGTGTTTCTTTTTTTCTGTTAAATCAGTAATTACGATACCAATTCCCTGAACGGCAGGTTCAAGATCTGTTAAAGCAATATAAGCAGGAAAAATTCTTTTTTCGTGTTGGGTCTTAAACAGTATTTCGTGTGTTGTAATGCCGTATTTTAACGATTCGATTAAAGCAGTAAAATGCTCAGAATTATCAAAATATTCGTAAATATAATTTCCAATAATTTTTTCTGAAGAGATGCCAACCAGATTGGAAAAATAATCGTTACAATATAAAATAAGACCGTTTCTGGCAATACTAAGAGCTCCCTGTTGAAATTTTTCGATTAGAAGCCTGAAAGTGTAATCTGCCGTCTCGAGCGAATACAGTTGAGGTACTCCGTCGTTCTGAACGACCAAAGCATCAATATCTCCCTGCCTGATAGCACTAACGATGCTGTTAGCGTCATGGAGCTGATCCTTTAATGAACTAATTTCATTTAATAAGGATTCTATATATTTAGTGTCTTGCTCCAAATTATTCTTCAATATTTAATATCCGTAGTACCTTTTGTGTGTCAGATAAGTCTCCAAGAATTATCCTTTGCGGTTTAGGATCTGTTTTTATTAATGTAGGGATGGCTACAATTTGGTATTTTACGGCTTGCTGTTTGTCACGACTAATATCTATTATTTCGAGCTCGTAATTATTTTCAAAATGTTTGTCGCAGATTTTCCGTAAATTTTCTATAGCATGCCCTGATTTTACAGACATTCCTGAAACAAAAAGCATAAATTTATGTTTCGTTGTATTTGTACTATCAGCGGAATCATCCATTATTATACTTTTAAAGGTTTGATATTGAGTCCGACTAAAACTCTTTCTTCATTAGAAAGATCACCGATTATTTTTCGAATTGGCTCAGGAAATTTTCTCACCAAAGTGGGAACTGCCAGAATTTGGTCGCCTTCTGCCAACTGAGGATTTTTCAGCAAATCGATAATTTCGATGCTGTATTTTCCTGCCAGATATTCTTCTGCATACTTTTTTATGTTTTCAAGTGCCTTTATCGACTTAGGAGTTTGTCCTGCAATATACAGCAATAATTGCCATTCAGCTACAACTTCTTTCTTCATAATTAATTACTGTTTTCTGTTAGAAGCAATTTTTTCCTGTAACTCTTCTGTTGCTTTTAAAATACTTAGTTCTTCCTCGGCAGATTCAAATTCATTTCTGAGAGCTTCAATATTGGCTTCCAGTACTTTGCGCTTACGGGCAATTTCACGGTCTTTTCTGCTTATCTCGTTCTGAAGTTTAATATCGGTCATAGTTTTAGCAAACTGATGCGTTCTTCTTGCGGCTCCGGTCAAGATTCCCTGTGGACCTAGTTCTACATCTAATAATTCTATTCCCTTACCTGTAATAACAAACTCCCTTACCTGATTGGAATGACCCATTCCTCTGGATTTTACAATAAAAATACCTCGGTTTCTTTCTCCAATTCCTTCCATGTCACGAACAGTAATCCAGGTATCAACCAAAGAAGATACCGATTCTTCTGCAAGATCGGGGCGCACCGTATCTGTCTGCTTGTTTAAGGAAGTAAAAAGTGCCGTTATGTTATTTATTTTTAGCATATCTATAAGTCTTACCAGCATCGATCTCACTTCATGCTCACTACCTACTGAAATTAAATTACTAATAGGATCAATGATTATAGTAGTAGGCTTAAATTCCTTGATTAATTTTCGAAGTGTAAGCAGATGAAGTTCCAGGCCATTTAATGAAGGTCGTGAAGAATGAATCTGCAAAGTTTTGTTGTCCAGATATTTTTGAAGATCCAGTCCGATAGATTTCATGTTTCTGACCAATTGCTGTGGAGATTCTTCAAAAGCAAAATAAATGGTTTTTTCCTTTTTCTCACATTGTTTAAATGCAAAGTAGGAGGCAATAGTGGTTTTTGCAGTTCCGGCAGTTCCGGATATTAAAATATTGCTTCCACGGTAATAACCGCCTCCATCAAACATGCCGTCCAGACCAGTTAATCCGGTTGGAATAATTTCAGAGGAGACTTCATTATCCAGTTTAAGAGATGTAATTGGAAGCACGGAAATTCCGTCCTCATCAATAAGAAAAGGATATTCGTTTGTACCATGTGTAGATCCTCTGTATTTTACAATACGAAGTCTTCTTGTAGAAACTTGCTCAATTACACGATGATCCAGCAGAATTACACAGTCTGACACATATTCTTCCAAGCCCTGACGGGTAAGTGTAGCTTCGCCTCTTTCACCTGTAATGATAGCGGTTACGCCTTTTGTTTTAAGCCAGTGAAATAATCTTCGCAGTTCTGCCCTCAGGATAGCCTGATTGTCAAGTCCTGAAAATAAGGATTCAATAGTGTCCAATACAACACGAGTTGCTTTTATAGAGTCTATAGCATGACCTAGTCTAATGAATAATCCGTCGAGATCATATTCTCCTGCTTCTTCAATTTCTGATCTTTCAACTCTTACGTGATCGACTACGATCTTTTTTTCCGATTTTAATTTTTCCAGGTCGAAACCCAGTGATTTAACGTTTAAAGTCAGGTCATCTGAAGGTTCTTCAAATGACATAAAAACTCCCCGTTCATTATATTCCGTGATACCTTTTATTAGAAATTGCATTCCTAATAATGTTTTTCCACAGCCGGCTCCTCCGCAGATTAGAGTTGGTCGTCCTTTTGGGAAACCTCCATCAGTAATCTCATCCAGACCGTCTACTCCTGTTGGAGTTTTGGGAAATTTAAAGCTATGTGATTTTGATTTTTTTTCCACGCTGTAAAATATTCTGTTTACTCAAATATACGTTTTTCAAAATAATTTTGCATTACGAATTATTAAAGATTTAACAACTAAATGCACTATTTATCGCATTAAAAAAGGAAGTGTTAATGTTTTAAATAGCTAAAAATTAAGGTTCTAAAAATAATACGCAAGTTTTGTCTTATAAATAAAAAACCGCCACATACCTGGCGGTTTTAATAGATTGTATTGTAATTTATTTCTTTTTCAGCTTGTCTTTAAACACCTTTTCAAATTTTTCAATTTTAGGCTGAATTACCATTTTGCAATACGGCTGGTTTTTATTGTTTGCATAATAATTCTGATGGTAATCTTCTGCTTTATAAAATACTTTAAACGGCTCTACTTTTGTTACAATCGGATTGCTGTAGACTTTTGCTTTGTTTAATTCGGCAATAATACTTTGTGCAGCTTTTTTCTGTTCTTCGTTTTTATAAAAGATCACCGAACGATATTGGGTACCAACATCTGCACCTTGTCTGTTTAAAGTTGTCGGATCATGAACGGTAAAAAAGACCTTAAATATTTCATTAATGTCTGTTTTTGTTTTGTCGTAGGTTATCTGCACAACTTCTGCGTGACCTGTTGTTCCGGTAGAAACGTCTTCGTAAGTTGGATTGGCAGCTTTTCCACCAGAAAAGCCGGAAACAACCGATTTTACGCCGTCCAGATTTTCATAAACTGCTTCAACACACCAGTAGCAGCCTCCGCCAAGCGTAATGGTTTCTAGATTTGAAGCTTTTTTATTTTGTGCAAAGCCATTCAGCGAAAGCACAGAAAAGAATATTAAAAGTATATTTTTCATTATATTTTTTATTTAACAGATAGTTGTTTAAATTCTATAAAGACGTTGACTCCGGTAAAAGCTTGTGCGATATTATGCAAACGTGTTTCTTTATTTAAAATAGAGAGTTATGCTATATGCGTCTGAAATGTTTTTTTATTTAGAATCAGGAATAAAATCTAGAGCGATTGAATTCATGCAATAACGTTTTCCTGTTGGCTCGGGACCATCGTCAAAAATATGGCCCAAATGTCCGCCACAGCGTCCGCATAAAGTTTCAGTTCGTTCCATTCCGATAGAATTGTCTTCTTTAAAAACAATGCTTTTTTTATCAGATTGTTCGTAGAAACTAGGCCATCCGCAGCTGCTTGAGAATTTTGCAGTCGATCTGAAGAGTTTATTCCCGCAAGAAGCGCAATAGTACGTTCCTTTTTCATCTGTATTCCAATATTTTCCTGTAAAAGGTCTTTCGGTATCTGCTTCGCGCATCACGGCATACACATCCTCAGGTAAAACCTTTTTCCATTCTGCATTACTTACGTTAAGTTTTTTAGTGTCAGTATTAGAATAATAAGGATTGCCGGCTTTATTGATAATGTTTTCCATAGCAGTAGATTTTGTTTGCTTTTTAGTGTTTTGTCCGCATGCCTGTAAAATAAAAAGCGGTAATAAAAAACAAAGGCTGATAAATTGAGTTTTTGATTTCATATTAATGAATAGTAAAATTGTAATGAGTTTAGAATCAGTATTATTTAGGACTTTACATTTTTTATATTTCAAAGGTACAACGAGATTATGTCCCGAAAAGATGCCTTTGAAATAATTCAGATTTTTTTAAGTGTGTTTTAACTTTTTATTAGTTACGTAAAATAAGACAATCTAGTTTTTATGTCTTAATTTTAACAGCTTTTAATTTTTATTGGAAATTTATACGATTGTAAATCAGTAAAATATAAATTAAGTTTTATTTTGGTTTACTGCAATTTAAATTACGATTTTTAAGCCATTTCTTTTTTCGTATTTTTGTTTTATTAAGAAGCCTTATGACAGAAGAGAACGTAATATTAGTAAACGAAAACGACGAGCAAATTGGTTTAATGCCAAAATTAGAAGCCCATGAAAAGGCAGTTTTGCACCGTGCATTTTCGGTTTTTGTTTTAAATAACCAGAATGAAATAATGTTGCAGCAGCGAGCACATCAAAAATACCATTCTCCGTTGCTATGGACCAATACATGCTGCAGTCACCAGCGTGAAGGCGAAAACAATATCGATGCAGGAAGCAGACGATTGTTTGAAGAAATGGGATTTAAAACAGATTTAAAAGAACTGTTTCATTTTATATACAAAGCGCCTTTTGATAATGGACTGACAGAACACGAGCTGGACCATGTAATGATTGGATATTATAATGATAATCCAGACATAAACAGGGAAGAAGCAGAAGACTGGAAATGGATGAAAATTGAAGATGTAAAAGCAGATATTGAAAGACAGCCCGAAATATATACTGTCTGGTTTAAAATAATTTTTGACGAATTCTATCATTATTTAGAAGAGCATAAACTTTAACCCCGATTAACCAACAACCTAAATGAGAGTAACCATATCAAGAAAAGCACATTTTAATGCTGCGCATCGACTACATCGAAAAGATTGGTCATTTGAAAAAAACGATGCTGTTTTTGGAAAATGCAACAATCCAAATTTTCATGGTCATAACTATGGTTTAACAGTAAGTGTTACAGGGAAAATTGACCCGGAAACTGGTTTTGTTTTAGATGTGAAAGTATTAGCGGATATTATACGTGAAGAAGTAGAGATTCCGTTTGATCACAAAAATCTGAATCTGGATGTTCCGGAATTTTCAGATTTAAATCCGACTGCAGAGAATATTGCAGTTGTGATATGGAATAAAATTAGACAAAGAATTCATGCCGACTTTGATCTGGAAGTGGTACTGAATGAAACCGACCGCAATTTTGTAACTTATAAAGGAGAATAAAAAATGTCATTAAAAATAGGAGATATAGTTCCGAATTTTACTGCTAAAGACAACAACGGAGAACTTTTTCAAAGCCAGAGCGTTTTAGGAAGGAAGCCACTGGTAGTTTATTTTTATCCAAAAGATAATACGCCTGGCTGCACTACCGAAGCCTGCACATTTCGGGATCAATATGAAGATTTTAAAGATCTTGGAGCAGAGGTAATCGGTATTAGCAGCGACAGTGTAAAATCGCACCATAAATTTGCAGCTAAATATCAGTTGCCCTTTATTCTGCTTTCAGACCAGGATAAAAGATTAAGAAAGCTTTTTGGTGTACGAAATAATTTGTTCGGACTTTTGCCGGGACGAGTTACCTATATCATAGATAAAAACGGATTGCTGATTTCGGTTTTTGACAGTGTAAATGCTGCCAAACATATTCCGAAAGCCTTAGAAATAGTAAAAGAATTAGTATTATAAAGAGAAAATAAATAGTAGAAATTAATTAATCAAATATATTAGCCAAAAAAATGAGCCAAAATTTATACCCTTTACAATTTGAACCTATCCTTAAAGAAAGAATCTGGGGAGGAGAAAAACTAAAAACAATCCTTAATAAACCAATCACTTCTAAAATTACAGGAGAAAGCTGGGAGTTATCTACCGTAGAAGGAGATGTAAGCGTAGTATCGAATGGAGATTTAAAAGGTAAATCTTTAATGGAACTGATTGACGAAACTCCCGACGCCATCTTGGGAACTAAAGTTCACGCACGTTTTGGGAAACAATTTCCGCTGCTTTTTAAATATTTAGATGCCAGAGAAGATCTTTCTATTCAGGTGCATCCAAACGATAAATTGGCAAAAGAGCGTCATAATTCATTCGGAAAAACAGAAATGTGGTATGTAATGCAGGCCGACGCTGACGCGAGGATTATTGTAGGTTTTAAAGAAGATTCCAGTAAAGAAGAATATTTAAAACATTTACATGATAATACTTTGGTTTCAATTTTAGACGATGTTAAAGCTAAATCGGGAGACGTTTTCTTTTTAGAAACCGGGACGGTACATGCTATTGGTGCAGGTTTGGTTGTGGCCGAAATCCAGCAAACATCGGATATAACGTATCGTTTATACGATTTTGATCGTGTAGATGCACAGGGAAATAAGCGTGAACTGCATGTTGACCTTGCCTTAGATGCTATTAACTATAATAAAGTTGATACACAGAAAAAATATACTTCAGAAATTAATACTTCAAATACAGTAGTAGACTGTCCGTATTTTACAACCAATTTTGTTCCGCTTGATGGAAAAGTTGAGGTTTCAAAATCAGGAGAAACATTTACCGTTTACATGTGTATTGAAGGAAGTTTTGAAATTGCCTATAATGACTTTAAACAAACATATAAACAAGGCGATACCATTTTGGTGCCGGCTGCGATTAATGCATTTGTTCTGAGTGGAAAGGCTTCAATTTTAGAAATTTACATTTCATAGCACTAAATATAAAGATTATATGTACTTTTGCAGACGCAAATTAAAATAATAATAAAATGGCAAACGTTAAGAATTTAAAGAAAGACATCAACTTCGTATTAGGAGATATTATTGAAGCAGTTTACTTGTTTGAGATGTCAACAACAGGAAATCCAACTCCGGAAACGAATGCTTTGATCGATGAAGCTATAGCTGCATTTGATACTTTGATTACAAAAGTGAACGCAAAGAATGTTGAAAATAAAAAAGCACACTTCAAACAAATTAATGTTGAATTAGAACAAACTGCTAATCAATTGATTGAAAAAATCAACGCATTATAAGCGAAAAAAAGTGTAAAAAAGTGCAAATTTATTTTGGGAAAACGAAAAACCGCTTTATATTTGCACCCGTATTGAGGCCGATGTAGCTCAGCTGGCTAGAGCAGCTGATTTGTAATCAGCAGGTCGTGGGTTCGAGTCCCTCTATCGGCTCAACGAAAACCATCACAGAAATGTGGTGGTTTTTTTGCTTAAAATGAGGGGCAGATTTATTTTGTAATAATAAAAAACAATTTTATATTTGCACCCGAAATAACGCCGATGTAGCTCAGCTGGCTAGAGCAGCTGATTTGTAATCAGCAGGTCGTGGGTTCGAGTCCCTCTATCGGCTCAAAAACCATCACAGAAATGTGGTGGTTTTTTTTTGGTCAGGAATT
>NZ_JBDKWC010000006.1:0-238401 GCF_039749035.1 Flavobacterium olei | reverse complement strand
TCAGGTTTCAGGTTTCAGGTTTCAGGTTTCAGGTTTCAGGTTTCAGGTTTCAGGTTTCAGGTTTCAGGTTTCAGGTTTCAGGTTGGTATTTTATGAATATTTTTCCTATGTTTGCCTGATAACTAAACTCTCAACTAATGGAAGAAACTTCAGCATTTGAAAAATTTGAATTGCAGTTAGACAGTACTGCAAAAGACTTTCTTAAAGAAGCAGCCAAATGGGCTTATTTTCTATCAATAATCGGATTTATCGGGATCGGATTTTTAGCTTTAATTGCTGTATTTGCCGGCACACTATTCTCGCAGTTTAACTCGATGCCCGGAATGGCGGCGTATGGAGGTTCTTTTGGAACTATGATCGGAGTAATTTATTTTTTAATGGCAGCTCTGTACTTTTTTCCGGTTTATTACCTGTTTAAATTCAGCTCAAATGCTAAAAAAGCTTTTAGAGATAATGATTCGCAGGCTTTGACAGAATCAATCGGTTATCTGAAATCGCATTATAAGTTTTTCGGTATTTTGATGATTATTCTTTTAGCTTTATACGCGCTTATGTTTGTATTTGCAATTCTGGCAGGCATCATGGGAAAATAATTGTACTCATTTAAAAGCATAAAAAAGCCCTGAATTTTCAGGGCTTTTTTAGTATTACAAATCGAATTATTGCTGTGGTTGGGCTTCCGTTTTCTGTTGTTCCTTTTTCAGGTCACCAACATATTTGGTTAGCTTTTTTCCGTAAAGGGATTTTGCCACTTTCGGACTCATCGATTTCTGAATAGTGTCGAGGAATTTTAAATTGATATCGTAAATTTCTGCTAAAGCAATATAAGGAGCCACTTCATAATCTTTGTTGTTTAAAGCGAAGTTTGTTGCGTATAAATACTTTCTTTTAATATTGGATTCCTGCAAAACATTTAAGCTGTCTAAAGCTTTAATATCCTGTCTTTTTAAAGCTTTAAAACGAGGTTCAACTCTTGAAAGGTTTTCATCTACAAAACGGCCGTTAATTTTTTGATACTGCTCATATAATTCCTGATTTTTAGAACCGGTAATTTTAGCTCCGGCAATATAATTATCAAGGTTAGTATCAATATTGATATTTCCCGGCTCTGCAAAGAATAAGATATTATTATCTAAGGAGTTACTAACGCCACGATCTAAAAACAGATACAGCATTTCCGGTGATTCCAGTTTAATGTCGGTTTCAAAAGCAGAATTTCCGTCGATCTTAATAGTGTCAATCGCAACAAGGGAAGTATCAACAATTCTTTGGATGTATAAAGTTCCGTTTTTTAATCCTTTTATGTTTCCTGTAAGATGAACGCTATCAGTAGGTGATTCTTTTTTGCCGCAAGATGCAACTAGTGCAAGAGTAACGAAAGCAATTAAAGTTTTTTTCATTGGTTTTTAGATTTTGGGTGCAAAATAAAGAAAATAGTTTAAATGTAAAGAGGCTGAAGTTTTATTTTTATAAAAATAAATCCCAATCTATTTCTAAATTGGGATTTTAAAATTATGCAGGAAAAGGTGTTACATGGATAAATTGAATGAACTGCCGTCCTGGTGGGTATAGGTATAAAATGAATCGCAGTCATTGTTTCCATAATCAATAACTCCGTTTAAAATTTCGCTCTGAATTTTCAGTTGTCCTTTAGAAATAAAAAGACAGGAATATTTTTTGGTAAGTGTTTCTTTTACTGTCAAAGTAATTGTTTTTCCAGTGGCTCCGGTTACAGTATGAGTTCCATCGGGAATTTCGTAAACATTATCTACTAAAACAAAAGGAGTGTCTACACCGGCAGTTTGCCTCGTTGTGTAGGTTCCCGAATTTGTATAAACTCCGCCTTGTAGATCAGTAAGTTTACCATTGGTTACTTTTCTCGTCCATTGCGGCACAGTTGGTACAGTTGTCGTGTTGGTATATTCTATTGTTCCTTCCAATTTGATGTTATTGATTGAATAATCAACTCTTTCAATAGTCATTTTATTTCCTGTAGTGGTTACAGGTCCGGAAAGAGTAATTTTTAATTTTCCTTTTCGGGTTAAATTGTTTTCATCTTTGCATCCGGTTGTTCCGAAGTCTAGTAAAAAGACTTTAGGGTATTCTCCACCGTTTGGTGTTGTAACAGAAATGGCAGCACAAATTGCAGTCGTTTCAGTAGTTTTTCCTGTGGGTGTGCTGGTTGTTGCCAAAAGTCCGGTGTTAAGATCCATTTCGTTGGTAGCATCAATCGCAACTGATGCGCCCAGATTGGTAAGGTCAACTGAAGGAGCATTTTCAATATTGTCGTCACTAGAGCATGAAACATAAAGAAATGCTGATGTACAGATAGTTGCAATTAAAATAAAGGTTTTTTTCATAGTGGTATTTGTTTAGGTTAAATGTATTAAGGCAATCAAATGTAATAAAAAAATGAATTACAAATAAAAACCCTGTAACGGGAACTTACAGGATTTAATAACGGTTTTAGAAAAGAAAAATTATACTGAGATCCTTTTGTTGTTCATTTTTTTTACGCTTCGTCATCATCAAAAAAAAAAACCTGCAAATTTATTTGCAGGTTTTGTAGAATAGTATTTTAGTACTACTTATTTAATCATTTCAAAACTTCTCTTTACAAAAGCTGTCAAGGCTTCACCTTTTAAAAGGTTTTGCGATAACTTCGCTAAATCTAAAGCTTGTTTCACCAAATGCTCCTGATGCGTTTTGTCTTCTGTATTTAAAATATTAGAAGCCAGATCAGAATTCGTATTAACAACCAAATTGTACATTTCCGGCATATTGCCCATTCCGAACATTCCGCCTCCGCCAGTTTGGCTCATCTCTTTCATTCGACGCATAAATTCTGGCTGCGTAATAATGAACGGAGCGGCCTGGCTGTCCATCGCTTCTAATTGTACGCTGTATGCTTTTGGGATATAAGCTTCCAATGAAGTTTTTAAGGTTTCTTTTTCTTCATCAGATAATTTTGAAATTGTGTTTTCGTCTTTTTTGATTAAGTTATCAATATGATCCGAGTCTACACGTACAAAAGTCAAATCGCTGTTATCTCCTTCGATTTTCTGAATTAAATGCGAAATAATTGGAGAATCTAAAAGCAATACTTCATATCCTTTATCTTTCGCTGCTTCAATATAAGAATGCTGAGCATCTTTATTTCCTGCATACAGAATAACTAATTTACCATCTTTATCGGTTTGGTTTTCTTTTAGTTTTTCTTTTAATTCTTCTAAAGTAAAATACGTATTGTCTACAGTCGGATACAGAACAAATGCTCCTGCTTTTTCATAAAATTTATCTTCAGAAAGCATTCCGTATTCTAAAACGATTTTAATGTCGTTCCATTTGGCTTCAAAGTCAGCACGGTTTTCGTTAAATAAAGCTTTTAATTTATCGGCTACTTTACGGGTAATGTAGTTCGAAATTTTCTTAACAGCACCATCGGCTTGCAGACCAGAGCGGGAAACGTTTAAAGGGATATCCGGAGAATCGATTACACCTTTAAGCATGGTCAAAAATTCAGGTACAATTCCTTCTACATTATCCGTAACATAAACCTGGTTTTGGTACAGCTGGATTTTATCTTTCTGGATCTGCATGTCGTTTCCTAATTTAGGGAAATACAAAATACCAGTTAAGTTAAAAGGATAATCTACATTTAAATGAATGTTGAATAACGGCTCTTCGAACTGCATAGGATACAATTCTCTGTAGAAACTTTTGTAATCTTCATCAGAAAGTTCAGAAGGCTGTTTTGTCCAGGCTGGATTTGGATTATTAATGATATTATCAGTTTCAACTGTTTCATTAACGTAATCTTCCGGAGCATCTTCCGGTTTTGGAAGCGTTTCAGTTCTTGTTCCGAATTTAATTGGAATAGGCATAAACTTGTTATACTTATTCAATAATCCGCTGATTTTAGAATCTTCTAAAAATTCAAGAGAATCTTCGGCAATGTGCAGAATAATTTCTGTTCCGCGTGAAGTTTTGTCAGCAGGCTCAAGAGTAAATTCCGGACTTCCGTCACAGGTCCAGTGTGCAGCTGGTTCGTCTTTGTATGATTTTGTGATAATTTCAACTTTTTCTGCTACCATAAAAGCAGAGTAGAAACCAAGACCGAAATGACCGATAATACCAGAATCTTTTGCAGAATCTTTGTATTTGTCTAAGAATTCTTCGGCACCTGAAAAAGCAACCTGATTGATGTATTTTTCAACTTCATCAGCAGTCATACCCAGACCCTGATCGATAATATGGATTTTTTTTCCTTCTTTATCGACTTTAATTTCGATAACCGGATTTCCATATTCAACCTTCGCTTCGCCGATGCTGATAAGATGTTTTAATTTTAAAGTAGCATCGGTACCATTAGAAACAAGCTCGCGCAAGAAAATTTCGTGGTCGCTGTATAAGAACTTTTTAATTAAAGGAAAAATGTTTTCTACTGAAACATTAATTTTACCTGTTGCCATATTTTTTAATTTTTATTTAATGTGATGATTTTCATTTGTTCAAATAGAATACCAATTGTTTTTGGGGTGACAAAATGTCGGAAATGTTAATTTTGAAATAAAAAAAACAGATTTTGGAACGAAATCTATTTCTTTCAATCGTATATTTGTACTATAATAATTGTTAAACCTTGTAAGTATTAACTTAAAAATGTACAAAAAAATGAAGAAGATATTATTCATTTGCGCGATTGCCACGATGTTATTTGCGTGTAAATCAGCTTCAACGGCTTCGTCTTCAGAAGCAACAAATCTCTCAACAAAACTTGACAAAAAGACTCAGGTAGCACTAAAAGGAAATTGGGTTTTAACCAATGTAACATATCCCGGTTCTGAGTATATCAAAGTAAATTCTTTTGATCTGGCTGATTCAAAATGTTTTATTGGTAGTACGTGGTCTTTCGTTTCTAATAATAATAAAGGAACAATGGCTCTAACTTCTCCAAATTGTACTGCATTCAGTTCTCCAATTGTGTGGAGTATCAATAATCAGGGACTTTTTGTTCTTAAAGTTCTGGATGCTGGTGTTAAAGCAAAAAAAGTAAGAGATGGTTATTTGCTTAAAATTGCCGGTGTAACCGAAAGTTCATTTCAGTTAATCGACAATATCAATGTTGGTGGCCAGACTAAAGATGTGACATACCAATTTCAAAGAGCAAATTAATATTAAAAATATATAAAATGAGAAAGATAACTGTTTTAGGTTTAAGTAGTCTATTGATGTTAACTAGTTTTTTTACTAGTTGTGACTCAGTAAAAAATGCAAATAATACACAAAAAGGCGCCGGAATTGGTGTTGTAGCTGGTGGTGTTATTGGTGCTGTCCTTGGAAATAATCTTGGTAAAGGCGGAAACGCTGCTTTGGGAGCTGCAATTGGAGCTGCTGTAGGTGGTGGAACTGGTGCCCTTATCGGAAACAAAATGGATAAACAGGCACGTGAAATTGATCAGGCTTTACCAGGTGCAGAGGTAGAAAGAGTAGGAGAAGGTATTCACTTAACACTAAATGAAAATTCAGTTCGTTTTGATACCAATAAATCCACTTTAACAAGTCAGGCAAAAGCAAACTTAGATAAATTAGTTCCTGTTTTCAACGAGTACGGAGATACAGATATTCAGATTTTTGGATATACCGACAGTACAGGAAAACCAGAATATAACTTAACACTTTCCGGACAAAGAGCAGCTTCTGTGCAGGCTTATCTTGTTGCAAAAGGATTAAAATCAAGCCGTTTTAAAACTTCAGGTTTAGGAATTGCAGATCCAATTGCTACAAATGATACTCCGGAAGGAAGAGCGCAAAACCGTCGTGTGGAATTCTCAATTACAGCAAACGACAAAATGGTAAATGACGCTAAAGCGGAAGCTGGAAAATAATTTCAAATAAAATAAAATATAAAAAAAGCTGTTTCATAATTGAAGCAGCTTTTTTTTGACTTTAGAAATTAAACATTGTAAATTTGACCTCTCATATTACAACTCATGCTCGACATTCAGAATATTTCTTTTTCGTATACCGAAAATCGCGTTATAAAAAACATTTCTTTTACAATTGAGAAAGGCCAGAATATTTCTATCATTGGTGAAAGCGGCTGTGGAAAAAGTACGTTGCTTAAACTAATTTATGGTCTTTACGATCTGGATGAAGGAAAAATCTTTTATGGTGATAAGCCTGTTTTAGGACCCAAATTTAATTTGATTCCGGGAATGCCGTACATGAAATATCTGGCACAGGATTTTGATTTGTCGCCTTATGAAACTGTTGCAGAAAACGTTGGTAAGTTTCTTTCTAATGGTTTTGCCAATATGAAAAAACTACGTGTTCAGGAATTGCTGGAAATGGTAGAAATGGAACAGTTTTACAATGTGAAAACAAAGTTTTTAAGCGGTGGGCAGCAGCAAAGAGTTGCACTGGTAAGAGTTTTGGCTTTAGAACCCGAAGTTATTTTGTTAGACGAACCATTTAGTCAGATTGATGCCTTCAGGAAAAATGCACTTCGCCGTAATTTATTCCGCTATTTAAAACAAAAAGGAATTACCTGTATAATCGCTACACATGACAGTACAGATGCTTTGTCTTTTGCAGACCAGGCGATTGTAATGAGAAATGGCGAAATGATTGTTAAAGATGAGCCAAGTAAGATATATGAAGATCCTCAGACAAAATACGTGGCTTCATTGTTTGGAGAAGTGAATGAAATTCCGACTCATTTATTGTTATCCTATGCAGATGAAACTCATAAGACACTAGTTTATCCGCATCAGTTTAAAATGGTTTCTGAATCAAGATTAATGGTGAAAATCAGAAGGACTTATTTCAGGGGAAGTCATTATTTAATTGAAACAGTTTATAAAAGGCAATTAATTTTCTTCGAAAGCGAAATAGATTTACCGCTGGAACAAGAAGTGTTTTTATCTTTAAATTATTTATAAAAAGAAACCCGTTCTGTAAGATTACAAAACGGGTTTCTTCTTTTATAAAGAAAACTAATTTTTAAGGTATTTTTCTAAAAACTGATCCTGTTCCCAAAGTAAGTGCAGTATGTTTTCTTTTGCAGCATACCCATGTGATTCCTTTGGCAGAATAACCATTCTTGCCGGTGCTCCCAAGCCTTTTAAAGCCTGAAAATATCTTTCGGTCTGCAATGTAAAAGTTCCCGGATTGTTGTCTGCCTCGCCATGAACCAATAAAAGCGGCGTTTTCATTTTCTCTGCATTCATAAAAGGCGACATGGTATTGTAAACCTCTGGAACTTCCCAGTAATTTCTTTGCTCAGACTGAAATCCGAACGGTGTTAAAGTTCTGTTGTAAGCCCCACTTCGGGCAATTCCACAGGCAAAGAGATTAGAGTGAGTCAATAAATTGGCCGTCATAAAGGCACCATACGAATGTCCTCCTACAGCAACTTTTTTTCTGTTAATATAACCCAACGCATCTACAGCGTCTATTGCGGCAGCAGCGTTGTCTACTAATTGCGAAATAAAATTATCGTTTGGTTCTGTTGTTCCTTCTCCAATAATTGGAAATGCGGCATCGTCTAAAACGACATATCCTTTTGTTACCCAATACACAAAAGAGCCATAATAAGGAAATGTAAATTCGTTTGAATTTTGGGTCGATTGAGAAGCGCTATTCCTGTCTTTGTATTCTGCAGGATAAGCCCAGATTAACAGAGGAAGCTTTTCTTTTTTCTTTTTATCATAACCGGCCGGGAGATATAAAGTTCCCGAAAGCTCTAATCCGTCTTTGCGTTTGTATTTAATAACTTCCTTACTTACGTCTTTGATGCTCTCAAACGGATTTTTAAAATCTGTTATAGGACTTAAGCTGTTTTGTTTTTTGATATTTCTGAAATAGTAATTCGGATATTCTGTTTTAGATTGTATCTGAACAAGAATTTTACCCGATTTAAAATCTTCAATTTCCAGAATGTCTTCTTTTTTATCTTTATAAGGAGACGTGTAGATACGTTTTGATTTTAATGTTACAAAATCGAATTCATCTACAAACGGAAATTGTCCTTCCTTTGTATATCCGTCTCCAATTCTGTAAAGATTATTTTTTTCGATGGCTAAAATATATTTATTATAGGCATTTTTTTTAGTTTCGAAAACCCCCGGATCTGAATATACATCTTGTGAGTTACGATCTGTAATTAATTTTGGCTGCTGAGCAGGATTCGCGGGATTAATTAAATAAGTTTTGGTATTTCTGGTATCATACCATTCATCTGAAAGTACTGCCAGATTATCATTTCCCCAAACAATGTCATTGTAACGCTGAGGTGTTTTTACCAGCGATGCAGCATCTTTATCAAAAGGAGCTTCCCACAGAAAAACTTCATCTCTAAATTCTACCTTATTGGCAGGATCTCCTTCGTCTAAGGCTACGACATAAGATAATGTTGCCGGCTTGTCATTTCGCCATGTCATTTCTCTTTTTCCTTTTCGAACAGCCATAAAACCTTTTGGCATAATTTCGTTTAAAGGAACTTCGTTTACCGTTTTAATCTCTTTTCCGCTAATATCATAAACTATGGTTTTAGATGGAAATCGGTTTAATGGAACCACATAAGAAAAAGGTTTTTGAATTGTCGTCAACATAATATAGTTTCCGTCAGGAGAAATTCTTTCTCCGGCAAACATGGCAGCGTCTTTAAACAGAACGGCGTCACCATTTACTTTTACTTTATACAATTCAGAGGTGACGCTGTTTTCAAAATTAGCTTCATCATTCTTGTTTTTCAGCATGTCCGGATAGGTCCTGTTTTGTGATTTTTGTCCGGAAGTGTTCGAAACAATCGGGCCGGTTGGTAAATCTTTTTTAGAATCTAAAAGCGGCTGTCTGTTTTTTGGAAGCATTTTCACTAAAATAGTTTCACTATCCGGAAACCAGCTAAATGGGTTTCCGAGATTAGCATTAACCCTTGCTTCTGTAAGTTTTACAGCCTGAGAAGAAGCAACATCTAAAACCCAAAGTTCTACACCCGAATTTGTCGTGTGGGAGAACAACACTTTCTTGTCGTTTGGTGACCATAAAATGTTCGTAATTTTAGGATTTTCAGGCAGACCTTTAACCTGAATTTCTTCTTTACCGCTAATTTTTCTTAATTTAAGATTAGTTGTATAAGTTGCTGTGCTCGAAATATTGGTAACAGGATTAATTCTTAAACCTGCTAAGCGCACTTCGTCCTGATTTAAATCGTCCAGGGTTTTATATGTGTTTCTGTACAAAAAGAGCATATTTTCCTTTTTCGTATCCATAGAGACAGTAGGAGCTCTTTGATAATCTACCAGATCTAAAATTGATTTTGAGGGTTTTTGGTATGTTAAATTCTCCTGCGCGTAAGAGAAAAAACCGATGTTTAAAAGCAATAACAACGTAACCTTTAATTTCATAAGTTGAATTTTATGGGTTTATAAAATGGTATTCAAAATGTTTGTCTAAGATACTTTTGTCTTGTTACATTTTTGTTCTTAATTTCAATTTTTTTCATTAATTCTGCCTAAAAACTAACTTTTTGTAAAACAATTTATTTTAAATACTCTTATAATTAAAGTATATTAAATTGATAATTACGAAAAAAAGAGTAATTTGTACTCTAATGTTTTAAAGTATACTTAAATTTGCATTCGAAATTTTAATAAATAAAATACATGATGTATCATTCAAAAATAGCTGGCTTAGGATATTATGTGCCTGATAATGTGGTAACAAATGATGATTTGTCTAAGATAATGGATACCAATGACGAATGGATTCAGGAAAGAACAGGAATTCAGGAGCGCAGACACATTATTCGTGGAGAAGATACTACAACTTCAATGGGAGTAAAAGCTGCTAAAATTGCAATAGAACGTTCGGGAGTTGCCAAAGAAGATATTGATTTTGTGGTTTTTGCCACATTAAGTCCGGATTATTATTTTCCAGGACCAGGGGTTTTAGTGCAGAGAGATTTAGGTCTGAAAACGGTTGGTGC
Organism: Flavobacterium olei; assembly: GCF_039749035.1. Lineage (NCBI taxonomy): Bacteria > Pseudomonadati > Bacteroidota > Flavobacteriia > Flavobacteriales > Flavobacteriaceae > Flavobacterium > Flavobacterium olei. The sequence goes on along the minus strand of NZ_JBDKWC010000006.1, from coordinate 228,410 downwards.
ATTAGATGTAAGAAATCAATGTTCCGGATTTGTTTATGCAATTTCTGTTGCCGATCAATATATTAAAACCGGAATGTATAAAAACATTTTAGTAATCGGATCTGAAGTTCATTCTACAGGATTAGATATGACAACCCGCGGGCGTGGAGTTTCGGTAATTTTTGGAGATGGGGCGGGAGCGGCAGTACTAAGCCGTGAAGAAGATCTGACAAAAGGAATTTTATCTACACACCTGCATTCAGAAGGGCAGCATGCCGAAGAGTTAGCTTTACAGGCACCGGGAATGGGAGCACGTTGGGTAACAGATATTTTGGCCGATAATGATCCGAATGATGAAAGTTATTATCCTTATATGAACGGACAATTTGTATTTAAAAATGCAGTAGTTCGTTTTGCAGAAGTAATTAACGAAGGTTTAGAAGCAAACGGACTTCAGGTTTCGGATATTGATATGCTTATTCCGCATCAGGCAAATTTGAGAATTTCGCAGTTCATTCAGAATAAATTCAAATTAAGCGACGATCAGGTTCATAATAATATTCAGAAATACGGCAATACTACGGCTGCATCTATTCCAATTGCTTTAACCGAAGCCTGGGAACAAGGAAAAATAAAATCTGGAGATACAGTAGTTTTAGCAGCTTTCGGTAGTGGATTTACCTGGGCAAGTGCTATTATCAAATGGTAGAATAATATCATCTTACCTTATATTTTTTAAAACCTGCTTCGTGTTTGAAGCAGGTTTTTTATTTCTATATTTTTATTTTGGCTGTCAGGCTGAGCGGAGTCGAAGCCCACGTTCCAATTGGATCGCCCTTCGACTCCGCTCAGGGTAACAAGTATTACTTTTATTGTTTTTATTTTAGATTGAGATATTTTTTTTGTCCGCTGAGCGAAGTCCAAACCTACGTTCTTATTGGCGCGCCCTTCGACCCGCTCAGGGTGACAAGTATTACTTTTAATTATTGTTTTTATTTTAGATTGGGATATTTTTTTTGTCAGGCTGAGCGGAGTCGAAGCCCACGTTCTTATTGGCGCGCCCTTCGCTCAGGGTGACAAGTATTACTTTTAATTATTGTTTTTATTTTAGATTGGGATATTTTTTTGTCAGGCTGAGCGAAGTCGAAGCCCACGTTCTTATTGGAGCGCCCTTCGACTCCGCTCAGGGTGACAAGTAGTATTTTGTTTATTTATTTATTTATTTATATTTCAGATTGAGAGAGTTTTTTTGTCAGGCTGAGTGGAGTAGAAGCCAACGTTTCAATTGGCGCGCCCTTCGGCTTCGCTCAGGGTAACAAAGATCTCATATAATTATAGTGGTAAAATAATGAAATAATTTTCTTACTTTTAATCAATTTAAATTTGAGAAAAAATGAAACTATATTATGTGTATATCTTAAAATGTTCTGATGCAAGTTACTACACCGGAATGACAAATGATATTAATAGAAGATTGACAGAACATAGTTATGGGTCCAATACAGAAAGTTATACTTATAATAAAAGACCATTAGAATTAGTTTTTTGCACAGAATTTAATGATGTCAATCAGGCCATTTTATTTGAAAAACAAATAAAAGGCTGGAGTCGAAAAAAGAAAGAAGCTATAATAAATGACAGATGGGAAGATTTGAAAAAACTTTCAGAATGTTTAAATAAAACAACTCATAAAAATTTTAATTAAAAGAATGTTTAGTGTTAAATTAGCGTTTGATCCTGCTTTAGATAATAGTCAGGTTTTTATTGAAGGTGAGAAATCTTTTTTAAAATTGAAAAAATGAAAAAAAACCAACTCGAAATAGCTTGTTTTAATTATGAGTCCGCTCTAATTGCTCAGTCAAATGGCGCGGACAGAATTGAACTATGTGAAAACATGAAGCTTGGAGGCACAACGCCAAATTCTATTTTAGTAGTTAAAGTCCGCGAAAGCTTACATATAAAAATGCATGTTATCATCAGACCGCGGGGCGGCGATTTTGTTTATTCTGACGAAGAGCTGACAGAAATGAAACAAGACATCAAACAGTATAAAAAACTCGGCGTTGATGGTTTTGTGTTCGGAATTTTAAAAGATAACGGAAAAGTAAATAAAAAACAAAATAAAGAGTTAGTGCATTTGGCGCATCCGCTTTCCTGTACTTTTCATAAGGCTTTTGATGTTGTTAAAAATCCTGAAAAAGCGCTGGAAGATATAATTGAATGTGGTTTCAAAACCATCTTAACATCCGGGCAGGGTGTCAATGTAGAGGAAGGAATCTTAGCATTAAAGAGAATTCAGGAATTGGCTGGCGACAGAATCGAAATTATGCCCGGCGGCGGATTAAGATCTTCAAACATCAAATTACTTCAAGAGAAATTAGATCTCACTTTTTATCACTCGTCGGCAATTACAGATGATTCCGAAACTGCGAATCCGGAAGAAGTAAAAGAACTTCGCAACTTCCTGTAAATAAAAAAAGTCCGGAATGGCATCTCCGGACTTTCTTCTACAAGAAATTATTCAAAATATTAAAAAAAGCTTTTAGCAGAGCATATTAAAACATACCTCCTCCGGCTTTATTTGTATTATCTTCTCTCTGTTTACGCTGTAAATTTTTAATCTTAGCGCCTCCAAAGTTGTATGTTAAACCTACGTAAACAGTCTGGCTTTCCCATGTAAATCTTCCTGTAACAGGATAAGGATACATGCTGTCAAAAGCATATCTCATAGTATTGAAAACATCATTAAAACGAACGCTAATGTTCATCTTGTTGTCTAACAAAGTGTAGCGTGAACCGATGTCCATTTTATACATTTCGTGGCTGTTATTCTGAAGTCCGTCGACAGCACCTCTGTAAAATCCGAATAATAAAAAGCTTAAACGTTTGTTGGCCTTAAAGTTTGAGTTCATACGGCCGTTGAATGCGGCAACCGTAACTTTTCTTTCTAACGGATTACTTGTATCTGTTGTAGCGTCGTATAAAAATACAACTCCCTGCTGGTTAATACTTGAGAAATCTATCGATGGAGAAATATCCCACCACTTTGTAATTTTATAATTAAATGAAGCTTCAAAACCATATGATGTATTATGATCGTAATTGGTAAAAGTCAGAATTTGTCTGTTACCACTAGGATCTGTATCATCCGGATATAAAATTCTACTAATCTGGTCATTGATGCTTCTCACAAAAACTCCCGCTGTAAAACTTCCTTTCTCAAGTGTTTTAGTATAATTCACTTCTACAGAGTTCGTAAACTGAGGTCTTAATTCAGGATTTCCTAATGAAGTTAACAACGGAGTAGAAAATTCACGAATTGGTTTAGTCTGTTCTAAACTTGGTCGGTCAACACGACGGCTGTAACTAAATTGCAATGTGTTTTTTTCATTAAGGTTATAAGTTAAATAAGCAGATGGATATAAGGTGATATAATCATCATCAAATTTAGTCTCGCCAAAATTTAAATTTGCCTGTACTTTATAACTTTCAAAACGTGCTCCTACCTGATAGCTGAATTTTTTGAACTTCTGACCAAATGTTACATAAGCAGAATATATATCGGTATCGTAAGTATAGTTTGATGATGGCATAGATGCTAAAGGATTTCCGGTGGTGTAATCATTACCGGTTCTTGTAATTCTGGCTTCAGCACCCGCTTCAAGAGTTGTTTTTTCGTTCAACGGATTAACGTAATCGATATTAAATGTACTTAATTTACGATCTGCTTTAATAAGATCATTGTACACTACACTATTACTGGAATTGTCCGGTGCTGTAGACTGCGTATCAAAATTTGCGTTCTGATCTTCTTTACTATCACTGTAATTCCCTTCAAAATCTAAAGTATGACCTTCTTTTTTAAAGATGTGTTTATAGGCCAAATTGTAAGTTCCTGTTTTTTCCGGGCCCCAATATCTCGATTTTTGGTACACGTTTAAAAAGTCAGGATCGTCGTTATTATAATCGATATTAGTGTTTACAAATCCTTTTCCTGTAGACTTGTTTTGATTGGTATAGATAGACAATGTGTTGTGATCATCGATTAAATAATCCATACCGATTTTGTACAGGTAAGAATCATTATCGTTCATTACATCAAGAGTTTGGGTAATATCCTGATCGTATCTTTTAATTAAACCATCATTAAAATAAGTTCCAAAGTTTTGTCCTACATTCCCGAAGAAATTTACTTTTCCTGTTTTATAATTCAGGTCTAAAGACTGATTGTATTTTGCATTTTTGCCAAAAGTGATTCCGCCGCTGTAACTTCCGTTAAAACCTGTATTAGCATTTTTGTGCAGAATAATATTAATGATTCCCGACATTCCTTCCGGATTGTATTTGGCACTTGGATTTGTAATCAGCTCAATTTTTTTAATAGACGTTGACGGAATTTGTTTTAACAATTGTGCCGGATCAATATTAGACGGGCGTCCATCAATCAATACACGAACATTATCATTTCCGCGAAGCGAAAGTTTTCCATCCTGATCCACATTCACAGAAGGAATATTGTTCATAATGTCAGATGCAGAAGCTCCGGCAGTTGTTAGATCTTTTCCAACATTAACCACTTTTCTGTCAATTTTTTGCTCAATTGTCGAACGTTCTGCCACAATGTTCACCCCTTTCAGTTGTGTAGCTTCTTCTTCCAAAGAAACATTTACAGTTGCGGCTTTTTTGTTTTCGCTTAAAAGCACAGAACCAATGTATTTTCTAAATCCAATATATTGAATTTCGATTGTATAGCTTTTTAAAGCAATGTTTTTAAACGAAAAATCTCCGTTGTCATCCGTGTTCACTCCAGAAATCACTTTTCCATTTTCTTTTAGAGAAACTGTGGCATAAGAAATTGGAGCCTTATTCGATTTTTCTGTAATTTTTCCAGAAATCGTTCCCGAATTCTGGGCTTGTGCGGTTGCAAATACCCCCAGTAATGCAAGCAGAAAGAATTTTAATTTCATGATTTTTTCCTGATTATTTTGATTTGATTGATGATGATTTTGTTTTGTTAGTTTTCTTTTTTTTTTGCGGCTTCAAAAAAATGAAGTCACTATTAAGACTCTTTAGTGCACGATATGTTACAAGAAAAATTAGAAAAATTTATATTTTTTTTGTGAGAGGCTGTTTTTTAAGAGATTAAGCTTTTGATGTTTTGATAATTTTGACAGTTTAAAATCTGGTTTTTTTATCGAATTGAAGCTGTTCTTCTAAATTTAATATGTTTTTGATTTTCTCTAATTGATGAATAAGCATTATCTTTGCTCACTTTAAAAATAAGTTTACATGTCATTATCACAAATTCTTACACCTTCTATACAAAAAGCAATACAGGCATTATTTGATGTTACTGTTGATAAAATCGAGTTTCAAACTACCAGAAAAGAGTTTGAAGGCGATATTACAATGGTCATTTTTCCGTTATTGAAGGTGATTAAAAATACTCCTGCCGAGTTGGGAAATAAAATTGGAGATTATCTGGTTGAAAATGTTTCTGAGGTAGCACGCTTTAATGTAGTATCCGGATTTCTGAATATTGTTATTTCTGACAGTTATTATGTAAACTTTTTTAACGCAATAAAAGATCAAAAACCATTTGGATTTGTTGCACCTAATCCGGCTGAAAAAGCGGTTATGGTAGAATATTCTTCTCCAAATACGAATAAACCCCTTCATCTGGGTCACGTTCGTAATAATTTATTAGGCTATTCTGTTGCCGAAATCTTAAAAGCTTCCGGCAAGAAAGTATATAAAACGCAAATTATAAACGACCGCGGAATTCATATTTGTAAATCGATGCTGGCGTGGGAGAAATTCGGTAATGGAGAAACTCCGGAAACTTCTGGTTTAAAAGGAGATAAATTGGTCGGTAAATATTATGTTGAGTTTGATAAAGCATATAAAAATGAGATCAATGGTTTAATTGAAAGTGGAAAGACAGAAGAAGAAGCCAAAAAACAAGCGCCGATTATTGTCGAAGCTCAGGATATGCTTAAGAAATGGGAAGCTGGTGATGAAAAAGTTATTGCGCTTTGGAAAATGATGAACCAATGGGTATATGCCGGTTTTGAAACTACGTACAGTAATCTGGGAGTTAATTTTGATAAATATTACTACGAAAGCAACACTTATCTTTTAGGAAAAGACGTTGTTCAGGTAGGTTTAGATAAGGGAGTTTTTGAAAAAGATCCCGACGGTTCGGTTTGGATAGATTTGACAGATGAAGGTTTAGACCGTAAAATTGTTTTACGTTCTGATGGTACAGCTGTTTATATGACACAAGATATTGGAACGGCAATTCAGCGTGTAAAAGATATGCCGGATGTGGGAGGAATGGTTTACACAGTAGGAAACGAACAGGATTATCACTTTAAAGTATTGTTTTTAATTTTAAAGAAATTAGGTTTCGACTGGGCTTCGAATCTTTATCATTTGTCTTACGGAATGGTTGATTTACCTTCCGGAAAAATGAAAAGCCGTGAAGGAACTGTTGTAGATGCAGACGATTTAATGCAGGATATGACGGATACTGCCAAACAGATTTCAGAAGATTTAGGAAAACTGGACAGCTATTCACAGGAAGAAAAAGCAAAATTATATAAGACAATCGGTTTGGGAGCTTTAAAGTATTACATTTTAAAAGTAGACCCTAAGAAACGTATTTTGTTTAATCCTGAAGAATCTGTTGATTTTGCCGGAAATACAGGTCCGTTTATTCAATATACTTACGCCAGGATTCAATCTATTATTCGTAAGGCCGATTTTGATTTCAATGTAACGCTGGATGAAGTTGAAGTAATTCACGAAAAAGAAAAAGAACTTTTAAAACAGATCGAACTTTTTCCTGAAGTAATTCAAAATGCAGCACAAAATCATAGTCCGGCTTTGATTGCAAATTATACATACGATCTGGTAAAAGAATACAATTCATTTTATCAGTCTGTTCATATTTTAGGAGAAGTTGATTTAACAAAAAAAATATTCAGAGTTCACCTTTCCCAAAAAGTTGCCGAAGTTATTAATTCGGCCTTCAGACTGCTGGGAATTGAAGTTCCCGAAAGAATGTAGTAATAAATAGAATGAATTTTAAAGCCAATAGTTTTATAAACTATTGGCTTTTTTTATTGTTTTTTTGGCTTTAAGAGACGTTTTTAAATTTAATTCAATTCTATTTTTGCCTCAGATTTATTGTTGTGAGGATAATCAGACAAAAAAACATAAAACTTAAAAAAAATCTCTGATATACGTTTTAACTATTTTGAATTAGTAAGCTTTTAGTAAAAATAATATAGGGTAGAAAACCGTCTTTAAAGGCGGTTTTTTTATTTCAAAGATTTAAATAATAAATTTAATCTTACAAATATTAATGTTAAATGTATTTAAAATCTTGTTAAAAATAATTTAATTATTTAAGTTGCGCCCCTAAATTAAAATAGCTATAGATGAGAAAAAAAATTAAACTGATATTAGCAGTGGTATTTGCTTTAACAACGCAAATATTTTATGCTCAGAATCGATCAATCTCAGGGATTGTATCAGATGGAAATGGTCCTATTCCGGGAGCGAATGTAGTGGTGAAAGGTACAAAATCAGGAGTGCAAACCGATTTGGACGGCAAGTATAGTATTAAAGCGAAAACAGGAGATGTTTTGGTTTTTTCTTACGTTGGTATGAAAGATTTAAATTTGACTGTTACATCAGGTACAGTTTTTAATCTTAAAATGAAGGAGGAAGGGGAAGAATTAAAAGAAATTGTTGTTGTTACAGCAATGGGAATTAAAAAAGAGAAAAAAGCATTAGGATATGCTACTCAGGAGATTAAATCTGCAGAATTAACTAAAGGAAATAATAATAGTCTTTCTGGTGCTCTTCAGGGAAAGTTAGCTGGAGTAAATATAACACCCTCGAGTGGGGCTCCGGGAGCTTCTTCTCAAATTGTAATTCGTGGTGCTCGTTCATTTACGGGAAATAATACACCTTTATATGTTATTGATGGGATGCCAATAGCATCAATGGCTGACTATACAACAGGGAATAGTGTTTCAGGATCCGATAGTGCAAACAGAGCGGTAGATATTGATCCGAATGACATTGAATCTATCAACATCTTAAAAGGACAGGCTGCATCAGCAATTTATGGACTTAGAGCTTCAAATGGAGTTATAGTAATAACTACAAAAAGTGGCAAGGGAGCTTCTAAAAATGGAAAGCCTACTATAAATTTTAGTAGCTCAGTTACTGCTGACAATATTTCCAGAAAAATTGATTTCCAAAATGAGTATGCTCAGGGAACAAATGCTGTTTATAATCCTACAAACTCATTATCGTGGGGCCCTAAAATTTCTGATTTACCGGATAGTCCAACTTACGGAGGTAATGTTCCTAACGCTTTGAATGGTGGAAATATAACATCTCATGCTGGCAAATATTATGTTCCACAAAGAGCTACAGCAGGTCTAGATCCGTGGGTCTCTCCTAAAGTTTATGATAATTTTGGTGATTTTTTTAAAACTGGAATAACTGTAAATAATTCGTTAAGTATTACGCAGGCAAATGATAAAAGCAATTATGCATTTAGTTTAGGATCTTCTAATCAGGATGGTTTTATACCTGAAACTGGACTTACACGCTATAATGCAAAAGCTTCTTTCAGCACTAAATTGGGAGATGACTGGAGAACTGGTTTTGTGGGTAATTATGTAAATACTAAAATTCAAAAAGCGACCAGCGCAAATGACTCATCGGTTGCAGGTGCATTTGCAAGTCCGGTTAGTTACAATTTAAAAGGAAATGGATTTGAAAGTCCAACAGATCCATATAAGCAGATTTATTACAGGCCAACAGGATTTAACAATCCTTATTGGGCAGCAGCCCATAATATATTTGACGAGCAAACGGATCGTTTTTATGGGAATAGTTATATTGAATTTACGCCAAGTATTTCGATGGATAATAAACATAAAATAACATTCCGCTACCAACTTGGTGCGGATATTTACACAACTAATTATAGAGATATCGAAGAATATGGAAATAAACAGACTACAGAAGGACATCTAAATATTTATGGAATTTCATCTCGAACTGTAAATTCATTACTTACTGCCAATTATGAATATAAAATTTCAGAAGATTTAAATTTAACCGCTTTAGTTGGTAATGAAATCAATGATAAATATGAAAAGACATATGAAATGATCGGTAATGATCTTAATTTTGGTGGTTGGGCTAATTTAGCTAATGCTCAGCAAACTATTGCCACAGATAATATTACTAAAAACAGAACCTTCGGTTTATTTGGAAATATAAATATTTCATACAAGAACTTCATTTTTTTAGGAGGTACTATACGAAATGATATAGTTTCTTCCATGCCAAGAAACAATCGTTCCTTTGTATACCCTTCAATATCATTAGGGGTTGTCTTAACTGAATTAGAAGCTTTAAAAGGAAATTCAGTATTGTCTTTTGCTAAATTAAGAGGGTCATGGGCTGAAGTGGGACAAGCCGGAAATTATTATGCTAATTACTATTCGGTTCCAAATTACGGTGGTGGTTTTTGGTCAAATGCTCCAGTAAGTTATCCTATTGCAAGTGTTAACTCATACATTCCAAATAATATAATGTACGATCCAAACTTAAAACCTCAAAATACAAGATCTTATGAAGTAGGTGGCGAGTTTAGATTCTTTAAAGATCTTATCAGTTTAGAATATACATTCTCAAAACAAAATGTTGTAGACCAAATTTTTCAAGTTCCCTTAGCGGGATCAACAGGAGCCGCAACTTTGGTTATGAATGGAGGAAAAATTCATACAAACAGTCATGAACTAGTTTTAGGTATAACACCAGTGAGATCTACTAATTTTGATTGGACTATATCTGTAAACTACACCCAAATAGACAATTTTGTTGATGAATTAAAAGAAGGAGTGCCAAATATTTTTTTAGGTGGATTTGTTACACCTCAAATCAGAGCTAGTATTGGAGAACGTTTCCCTGTAATTTATGGTACGGCATTCGCCAGAGATGATAAAGGAAATGTTTTAGTTGACGATAGTGGATTGGCAATAGCTGGTGAAACTAAATCACTTGGTGAAGTGGCTCCAAAATTCAATTTAGGTGGGACAACCTCTTTTAGATACAAAAAAATCACCCTGGCCGCTACTTTTGATTGGAAAAACGGAGGAAAAATGTATAGTGGAACAAATTCATTGTTAGATACTTATGGATTAAGCACTAAGACAGGAAACCGTGATGAATTATTAGTTCAAAAAGGAGTGACTACATCTGGAGAAGTAAACACAAAAGCTGCTACAAAACAAGATACTTATACGAGATATTCGAACATTGCAGAAACAGCTGTATATGATGCTTCTTTCGTGAAAATAAGGGAAATTTCATTAGGATATACTGTTCCACAGTTTTCAAAAGGATTCAACATGCGTGTTTCTGCATTTGCAAGAAACATTTTGCTATCCTCTAAAATCCCAAATTTGGATCCTGAATCATCACAAGGGAATAATAATATTGCGGGAGGTTTTGAAAGGTTATCTATTCCACAAACTACTAGTATAGGCGTTGGAATGAATTTCACAATTAATTAATAATTTAAATTATGGAAAAATATAAAATCATTTTGCTTTTATTGATTATGTCAATAACATTCAATTCTTGTTCAGAAGATAAAATGGACGATGTCAATAAAAACGTAAATAACCCACTAGATGTTCCAACTCGTTTTGCAATCACTGATGCGATGACAAGTACAGCATTTAGCAATACAGGTTCAGATATTTCATTTTATTCAGGTATTTATGTAGAGTTAAATGCAGGTGGGTTTGGTCAAATGTATAATGCAGAAACCAGAAATGGAGAACCTCAAAATCAAACCACTTTTAACAATTCCTGGAACAATCAATATCAAACAATGTATAATCTGAAGTTGATTATTGAGAAATGTACAAATGGTGAGGAAAAGGGTAATTATACTACATTAGGAATTGCACAAGTCTTATATGCATACAATTTAGCATTACTAACAGATATGTATGGAGATGTCCCTTTTTCAGAGGCTTTTAAGCCTGGAATAATATTTACACCTAAATTGGATCGCCAGGAAGATCTCTATAAAATTATTTTTACAACTTTGGGTGAAGCCATAAATAACCTTGAAAAGACATCTTCTTATCCACTTTTAGGAGCTCAGGATATAATTTACGCAGGAAATAAAACTAAATGGATAAAGGCAGCTAATGGATTATTGGCCCGCTATACTTTGCGTCTTTCTTTCGTTACTCCTGATTACGATAAGGTTCTGGCTTATGTAAGTAAATCTTTTACTAACAATAATGATGAATTTAAGACAAAAAATGACGGTATTCCAAATCCTTATTACCAATTGGATAATGACAGAGGATATTTATTTGCGAGTAAAAGTTTGCATGATAAATTAGTTTCAAGACCAAATGATCCGCGTGCTCAGGGCTATTTTGAAAAAATTCAAAAAACAACCGGCGCACCTTTTACAAATGAATTTTTTGTAAATGGAGTTAGTCCACAAAGTCAAAATTATTCTTACTCAGCTTTGCTTGATGCGACTAATCCCATATATATGTTGAGTTATCATGAATTATTATTCATAAAAGCAGAAGCAGAAGCAAGAAAATCTAATTCTTTTACAAATACAGCTAATTTAACTGCAGCAGTAACTGCAGCTTTTAATAAAAATGAATCAACTAATTTTTCAAATACCGATGCTGCGTCCTATGTCGCGGGGTTAAATATTTTGACTAATGCGGATCTATTAAAAGAAATTGCTGTACAAAAATACTTAGCTTTTTACGAAAACGAATGTGCAGAGGCGTATAATGACTACAGACGCTTATTGGCAATGTATGGATCTTCGGCGGCACACCCAATACAGTTGGCAAATCCTCTTAATTCCACAAAGTTTCCATTAAGATTACCTTATGGGAATTCTGATGTTTCTGCTAATAAGAATGTTAAAGAAGCATTTGGAGATGGTACATATGTTTACAAAGAAAAAGTATGGTGGGCAGGTGGTACAAGATAAATAATGTTGAATAAACCATGATCAAAACAAAAAGCCGGAAGTCTAAAACTTCCGGCTTTTTCATAACAACTAATTCTAATTACTTAACAAACTTGTCAATGATTTTATCTGTTTCTGCTTTTGCAGTATCTGGCTTTAAATCAAACAATAGAGAATAAAGTGCTTTACGGTCTACCTTGGCTTCTAAGTTTAAATCTTTGTTTCTGTCAAATAAGGTTTGCCATTTATCACGGACATTTTTCCATAATGCATTATTAGCAACCCACCATTTTTGAGCGGCCTGACATTTAATGTCCGGAACTTTAGTATAGACGTCAAATCCTTTTTCCTGTGCTAACAATACATCTTTACCAGAATCGTCGCGAATCAATTTGTCATTATCTTGTTCGTGATTCCATCCTGTAGCTGTAATTTCATGAATGTTTCTTCTCTTTAAAACATTATAATCATTACGTTTTGTCTGCTCTCTTCTTGGTAATGGAGCATCGGCAACATTTGCCCAATAATCTTTTCCGTCAACGTGAACCCAGGTTGAAGATCCTTCATATCTTGGACTGTCATCTACCTGATATACTTTTTGAGTCCATTGGCCTTTAACAGCTTTCTTGTCTAACTTTTTGTATTTCCACGAAGTTCCTTTATCAAAAGAATATAAATCTGTGTTTTCATATAACCAGTCTTGTCTCCAGTGTTTGATAATCATATCATCACTTACAATCAGTAAATGCTGCATTACAATTTTGTTGGGAGTATCTTCCAGTAATTCTACCCATTCTAAAGCAGACTCGTGTTTTGTTTCAGATGGCTTATAAGTCAGAGTATCTTTTGGATATGAAAATGTTTCAGTAAAATTAAATTTCACTTCATAACAACCACACATTGACTTAATCGACTTTATGTCTTGTTGTTTCTTGTCCTGACTAAATCCAAGACCACATGTTAAAGCCATTGCGGCTGACAAAAAAAGGCTTTTTGAAATCATAACTTATTGTTTGTTTTAAATTTCGGCAAATATATAAATTTTATTTAGAATAATTAAAAATAGTTATATATTTGCCTTGTTATTAAGACTGAATAAAAATAATGAAAATAAAAAATACCTTGTTTGCCGGCTTGCTAATTTCAACCTGTTCTTTTGCACAGCAGAGAGATACAATTAAATCGGCTGAAAAATTATCAGAAGTTGTGGTTACAGGACAATTTGAACCTCAATCTATTAAAAAATCTGTTTTTAATGTTCGGGTGATTTCCAGCAAAGACATTCAGAATCTGGCGGCGAATAATTTATCAGATGTGCTAAATCAATACTTAAATATTACCGTTAGACCAAGTGGAACAAGTGGTCGCTCCACTGTTTCTTTATTTGGATTAGATGCTCAGTATTTTAAAATTCTGGTTGATAATGTGCCCTTAGTAAATGAAGGAGGTCTTGGGAATAACACAGATTTGTCACAAATTAATTTGAACGATGTAGAAAGAATTGAAATCGTAGAAGGTTCAATGGGCGTAATTTATGGTGCGAATGCAGTGAGTGGAGTTTTAAACATAATTACAAAAAAATCTTCTCCATATAAATGGAATATAACAGCTTCTGTTCAGGAAGAAACGGTAAAAGATGAGTATGCTCTATTTGATAAAGGTCGTCATATCCAATCTTTAAGAGCCGCTCATACAATAGATGGCAATTGGTTTGTAAGTATTGGAGCTAACCGCAATGATTTTCAAGGTTTTTTGGATGATAAAAACGGGAAAGATTATTTCGAAAATGATCAAACAAGAGGTTACAGATGGCTTCCAAAAGAACAATTAAATGGTAATGCTTTAATTTCATACAGCAAAAATAATTTTAGAATATTCTATAAATTCGAATATCTGGATGAAGATGCTGATTATTATAATACAACAGTTCAGTCTGGTTATACTGCTTCTTTGGGTTCTTATCGTTATGCTAATGACAAGAGATACTTAACCAACAGATATTTCCATAATCTAAATGCTTCTGGCAAAATGTTTGCCCGATTAAACTATAGTGTTTCGCTTTCACATCAGAAACAAGAACGAAATGTGGAGGATTTCTGGTATTATCTCTACACTAAGACCGAAGCGAATAATACGACTGTGAAAGATCAGTCAATGGAGGTTCTTTATTCTACAGGAACTTTAAGTAATTTTTTTTCCAGTAAAAAGATCGATTTACAGATTGGTTATGAGTTTGCAAACAATCAGGGTTTTGCATTGGTTCAGGAAGGAAATAATATGTATTCTCCTGTTCGAAAAACATTAGAAAATTATGATTTTTTTGCCTCTTCGGAAATTATGGCAACATCACGATTTTCTGTACGACCGGGTTTGCGTTTTTCAGCTCAATCGCAATTTAAAGATCAGTATGCCTCTTCTCTAAATTTAAAATATTCATTTGATGGCGATTATGAGTTGCGCGGTTCTTACGGAACTTCATTTAGAACACCAACTTTTGATGAGCTTTATACTAAGCAGATTTTTGATGGTCACTTTTTTACCGGTAATGAAAATCTTATTCCGGAGACAAGTACTTCTTATGAGGCGAGTCTTAAAAAATCATTTTCGATTAGTTCAGACTTCAAAACTTCAAGCACATTTGCAGGAAGCTTCTTAGATGTAAATGACCGAATTGATATGGCTCTGGTAAGGTTTAACCCTGATACAGGAAATCCGGAATATCAATACATCAATATTAGTAAATATAGAATGTGGAATTTTTCTACAATGAATCAGTTTATGATTGGCAAACTGAATTTTAATCTTGGCGCTGCTCTTATTGGCGTTTCCAGAAAAATAGAAAATCTGGTTTTTGCTTCAGACAATAAATATCTCTATTCTTTTAATATTAATAGTAGTTTTTCATACCAGCTTCCAAAGTGGAATACCATTTTTTCTGCCTTCTACAAATACAACGGCAAAACTCAACAATATATTGAAGGATCTTCCTCTTATGTTTTATCTGAGGTTGATCCCAGTCATTGGCTGGATGCTTCAGTTCGTCAGGGGTTTTTCAAAAATCAATTAGAAGCTACCATCGGAGCCAGAAACATTTGCAATGTCACAAATGTTAGGCAAACCAATACAAATCAGACTGCAGGGCATGCTGGTTCATCAGAGATGATGCTGGCTTACGGGCGTTCTTATTTTATAAAATTAACCTATAATCTTAATCTTTAAATAAATATTTATTACCATGAAAAAGACAATTCTATTTCTATCATTCGCATTATTAACACTTGGAGCATGTTCCAGTGACGACGATACAGCAGTTGAAATACCTTCTGTAGGGGCAACAATTCCAGCTTCTGTCGGAGGAGGAAATCAGCCAAATCAATTGTACTTAGATTTAAGTACCGGAGAATCTAAATCTGTAAACAGAGCTTCTTGGGACTTTGGTTTTTCCGGCGGGGCAGACTTTAGAGTAGTAATTAATGGTTCGCTTAAAATGGCAGTTAAAAAATTAGCCACTTCAGATATTACACTTGTACAGGAAAGCGATGCTAATGTGACTGTTGGTGCGGGCACAACGGCAGCTTCAAATGGATTCGTTGATAATCCAACCGGAGTATTAGCGGGTGCTGGTTTAGGAATCGGAACTGCGATTGCTGAGATTTCTGCAACAGATGCAGACAACAAAGTTTACTTAGTAAATTTAGGAAATGCAGTTTCTACTTCAAAACCAACAGTAGGTTCTGTGATTGTTGACGGAGAGGCAAGAGGGTGGAAAAAAGTAAGAATTTTGAGAAGTGGAAATGGATACAAAATTCAATATGCAGATTTAGCTTCTACAACTTTTACTGAAAAAACAGTTTCTAAAGATGCTGATTTTAATTTTACATTCTTCTCCCTAACTACAGGAAACACTGTCTCTGTTGAGCCGCAAAAGGCAAAATGGGATCTAAACTTTACCACATTTACAAATTACCTGAACACGGGAACTGAAGTAACTTACGGATATTCAGATTTTATTGTTACTAATATGAAAGGTGGAACTCAGGCTTATCAGGTACTAACTACGGAAAAAACGTATGAGGCTTTTACTAAAGCAGATGTTGCTGTAGCAAACTTTACTGCTTCAGCAACAGATCAAAGAATAATCGGTGCAAACTGGAGAAATGGTGGTGGACCAACAACTTTGCCAAGTATTAGAACAGATCGTTTTTATATTATTAAAGATGCTGCAGGAAATTATTATAAAGTTAAATTCCTTACAATGGTAAACGCTGCAGGAGAAAGAGGAAATGTAACTTTGGAGTATGCAATTTTAAATTAAATCTTAGATGAAAATCCAAAACAATAAGATTATTTCATTCTCAAATGCAATGCAACGCATTCAAAATTTAGTTAATCATTAGCTTTGTTTTTTTTATTTTTTTTTTGATTAAGAGGTTAGATTCGTCTAGCCTCTTTTTTTTATCTACTTTCTTGTTAAAATGAAAGAGAAACAAAATGTTATTCTATCTTTGCACAAGTTTTTTCTGCAGTAAATTAACCGTGATTTTAATTGGTTTAGTTTTTGTTTGCAGTTCTTCAAATTATTATAATTATTAAGTGAATACAAAATCTTATTTTTTTCAGTCTTTTGCTATTGTGGCTTTGGCACTCGTAGCTTTTATTGGGTTTAAGCAAATCCTGCCGGACAAAATATTTCCTGAGAGTAAACTCGATTCTAAAAATATACTGATAGACAGTCTGCTTTTAGAATCTGTTGCCGAAGACTCTTTAGCGGTCGATAACGACAGTCTGGCGGCAAGCGAAAGAGCACTCAATAAACAAAAAATTGTCTTTGATGAAACAGAAGGAATTGAATTTCCCGCTGAAACTTTTGAGACTTACAAAGGGTATCAATATCTCATTCATTTTTATGAAAGATTGTATCAGTTAGAAAAAAATCCGCAGAATAAGGTTAGAATTGCTTACTACGGAGATTCCATGACCGACGGAGATTTAATTGTGCAGGATGTTCGAATGAACTATCAGGAGCGTTTTGGCGGAAACGGAGTGGGCTTTGTTTCGATCAGTTCTGAGTCTGCAGCTTCCCGTGGATCTGTAAAATCAACGTATTCTAAAAATTGGAAAGCACAATCGTACCTGAATGTCAAAAGACCTACAAGCCCTTTTGGCGTAAACGGCCATGTGTTTTTTGCAAATGATAAAACCAATACTACCTGGGTTCAATACGAGGCAGGATTGAATAAATATTCTACAACATTAGACAATCCGACTTTGTTTTATGGACGTGCTTCTAAAACAGGAAAAGTGAACTTTATTATCGGAAAAGATACGTTAAGAAAAACGTTGTCACCGAATAATTTAGTCAATACCTTAAAAGTTTCCTCCGGAAGTTTAAAAGCATTTAAAGCTAATTTTGTGCAGGCTGATTCGATTCCGATTTACGGATTTAATTTTGATAATGGAAGCGGTGTTCACGTAGATAACTTCTCGCAGAGAGGAAATTCCGGACTGCCTATTTCGATGTTTAATGCTGAGGTGATGAAAGCTTTTAATACTAATCTGAAATACGATTTAGTAATACTCCATTACGGTACCAATGTTTTAAATTACGGAACAAAGAACTATTCCTGGTACGAAAAAGGAATGACAAAAACGGTGAATAAAATTAAAGAATCGTTCCCGGGAGTTTCTATTTTAATTGTTTCTACAGCAGACAAATCCACCAAATATGATTTGGAAATGAAAACCGATTCGGCAGTTGTTCCTTTAATGAAGGCACAAAAACATTATGCCCTTGAAACCCAATCTGGATTCGTAAATTTATATACACTCATGGGTGGCGACGGATCGATGATTAAATGGGTAGAAGAAGTTCCTGCAAAAGCCAATAAAGATTACACTCATTTTAATCAGCGTGGTGCAAAGGCAATTGGGAATTTATTATACGGACAATTAAATAAAGGTTACGAAGAGTATAAAGTGCTTAGGGAAAAAAGAGATGCTGATGCAATTAAAAGAAAAGCGGCCAGAAAGACTAAGGCCGATTCCGTCTCAGTAACAAACGACAGCCTATGATAAATAAAATCATTATTTTCTTTTGTTGTCTTTTTTTCTCAACAAATGACAAGACGCCCAAAACAGATTCTCATGTAACTTCAAAAAATATGATTCAAAAAGTAGATACTGCTGCAAGTGAGATTTCTTCTGATGATCCCATTTATAATGCGAAAGTGTTAGAAGGCTTTTTTAAGAAATTAAAAGAGAATGAAAATCAGAAAAATCAAAAGATCAATATTGTCCATATTGGAGATTCCCACATTCAGGGAGATTTAATGACAAATGAAATCAGAAAACGTTTGCAGAGTCAATTCGGAAACGCAGGAAGAGGTTTGGTTTTTCCTTACCAGCTGGCAAAAACAAACGGATCTTACAATGAGCGCTTTAAATCCAACAGAACCTGGGGAAGTTATCGAAACATTCATCCCTTTAAAAGTAATCCAGTTGGTTTGACCGGTATTGGACTTTGGAGGGACACGGGAGGATTTGTAGTCGAAATGAATGTAAAAGATCCGGCATATAAATTCAATACAATCAAAATTATAACGCCTCAGAATCAGGATATGTTTGATCTGGCTATTTCTTCTAAAATCAATTCCATTCAGACAACAGAAAGAAAAGTCATTACGCATAAAATTAAGAAAGGTGAGGTATTGGGCAGTATTGCAGACAAATACAATGTCTCGATTGCTGAAATCAAAAGAGACAATCGTTTAAAGTCAAATGCTATTAGAGCAGGCAGAACTTTAAAAATTGCGACAAACGAAACCAGAGCAAAAACCATTTCGATGTCTGAGTTTGTATCTCTGGATATGCAGTCCGATTCTTTTTCACATTATTATAATTCAGAAAATGCTTTAAACCGGATTTTTTTGATTCCGAATAAAAAGGCTTCCAATTTTGAGTTAAACGGATTGATTTTAGAAAAAGATTCACCCGGATTAATTTACAGCGGAATTGGGGTAAATGGAGCCAAATTTTCAGATTATAATAAATATCCATTGTTTTTTGAGCAGTTAAAATCGCTTCATCCTGATTTGTTGGTTTTTTCGCTCGGCACAAATGAAAGTTATGATAAACTGGAATCCGGAAAGTACATTCAGGAATTAAGAGAATTTATCAGCAATATAAAAGCACAAAAAATAGAGGCTTCCATAATTGTCATGACGCCGCCTCCTTCATTATTAAGAAGAAAACCGAACACTTATATTCAGGATTATACCAAAGATATAATTGAAATCGCTAAAAAAGACGGTTTTGCTGTTTGGGATTTATACGATGAATTTGGCGGAATGAGCGGTATTCAACAATTAAAAGTTCAGGGATTAATTGGATCCGACTGGGTACATTATTCTAAAAAAGGATACGAAAAACAAGGTAAAATGTTTAGTGAAGCTTTAGAAAAAGCATACTATAATTATAAAAAATAAAGATCACATTGATAACAATTGAAAGCATCAATAACTGGTTTATTGAAAATTTTGGTGCCATTACAACAGAAAAAGCAGAAAGTTGGTTTGTTTACAATCCCGACGAAAAACTTTTGTTTAATACCGGATTATTCCTGGGCTTATTTCTGGTTTTCTATTTTGTATATGGTTTTTTACGCAAGACATTTTATTTGAGATTAACCTATGTTATTCTTTTTTCGCTTTTCTTTTATTATAAATCAAGCGGCATTTATTTTCTTTTACTACTACTTTCCTCTGTTGTCGATTATGGTTTAAGCCAGATTATTTACAGAGAAAGACGTGATAGCGTAAAGAAGGTATATTTGGTAATTAGTGTTATTTTGAATTTAGCACTTTTAGGCTATTTCAAGTACATGAACTTTTTGATTGTAACTTATAATGACATGTTTAGCGGTAATTTCGCATTACACAATGTATTTCTTCCGGTCGGAATTTCGTTCTATACTTTTCAGTCCATGAGTTATATTATTGAGATATACCGTGAAGAAATAAAACCCACAAAAAACTACATCGAATATTTATTCTTTGTTTCGTTTTTTCCACAGTTGGTTGCCGGTCCAATTGTACGCGCAAAAGATTTTCTTCCGCAGATTTATCAAAAATTAAATTTAACGAAACAAGATGTAAACAATGCTTTGTTTTTAATAATTGGCGGATTAATAAAGAAAACCGTAATCTCCAATTACATCTCGGTAAATTTTGTCGATCGTGTTTTTGATACGCCGCTGAGCTACACCTCTTTTGAAAATCTGATGGCTTCTTACGGATATGCAATACAAATTTATTGTGATTTTTCCGGATATTCAGATATGGCAATTGGTATCGCATTATTGTTAGGATTTAAATTACCCGAAAATTTTAGAACGCCTTATAAATCTACCTCTATTACCGATTTTTGGAGAAGATGGCATATTTCGCTTTCCACCTGGTTAAAAGACTTTCTATACATTTCCATTGGAGGAAACAGATCGGGATCTTTTGCCGGATATTTATTTCCAAGTTTATTTTTCTTCGGATTATTACTCTGGGGTATGGCAAATTATACAACCAGTATAATTCCGTTAATCGTAGCTTTTGCAAGTATTTTACTTTTCTGTTTATCATTTTTACTTTCCAGTAAAAGAAAACAGACTTTAGTAACCAATTTTAATCTCTTTACTACCATGCTTTTGGGCGGATTATGGCATGGAGCAGGAGCACAGTTCATTGTTTGGGGAGCGCTTCACGGATTGGCATTGGCAGTTCATAAAATTTTCATGGAATTCTTTCCTTCCAAAAAAGATAAAAGTCCAAATTTTCTATGGCGATTTTTCTCCATTCTGATTACATTTCATTTTGTGGTTTTTTGCTGGATTTTCTTCCGAGCCAGAGATTTTGAAACCGCTTTACAGGTAATCAACACTATCGGTCAGTTAACATTTGAGCCGGAACTTTGGAAAACAATAGTTTTAGGTTATAAAAATGTATTTGGTTTAATGCTGTTTGGTTATGTTTGGCATTTCTTACCAGAATCATTTACAACAGGAATGAAATCTGTTTTTGATAAAACACCTTTATTAATAAAAGCCATAATTTTAGGATTTGTATATTGGATAGTTTACGCAACAGCGGTAGCCGGTTCTCAGCCGTTTATTTACTTTCAGTTTTAGTCATAGGTAGAAAGGTTCAGAGCTACAAAGGCGCAGAGGTTTTTTCTTCTTGCGCTTTTTTTGTTGCTGCGAAGGCGCTAAAGCACAAAGTTTTTTTTCTCTCGCAGATTTAGCAGATTTATTTTGAGTTTTTGTTTCACGCAGATTCGGCAGATTTTAGCAGATTTAATTTTTTGATTATATAAAAATAGAAATCTGCATAATCTGCTTTAATCATTTTAAATCTGCGTGAAATAACTTTGCGCCTTAGCGCCTCTGCGAGATTTTTTTTCAATAATAAAATCAGCTTTATCTGCTAAATCTGCGGGAGAAAAATAATTAGAGAAATTAGTGCATTTCGTGGCGAAAAAAGCTTTGTGCCTTAGCGCCTTCGTGGCTGAAAAAAAACTTTGTGTCTTTGCAGCTATTAACCTTAAAAATAAAAATTGCCTGAAATATCTAATTAGATTATCTTTGCACTTCTAATAAAGAAAATGATATGTTTGATAATTTAAGTGATAAGTTAGATAAAGCGTTCCATATATTAAAAGGACACGGTAAAATTACAGAAGTAAACGTTGCCGATACCTTAAAAGAAGTTCGTCGTGCGTTGCTTGATGCCGATGTTAACTTTAAAATTGCTAAAGATTTTACGGCAAAAGTAAAAGAAAAGGCGATAGGTCAGGATGTATTGACAACACTTCAGCCAGGACAATTATTAGTAAAGTTAGTTAAAGACGAACTTACTGAATTAATGGGAGGAGATGTTGCCGGTGTAAATCTTTCAGGAAACCCGACAGTAATTTTAATGTCCGGTTTACAAGGTTCGGGTAAAACAACTTTCTCAGGAAAATTAGCCAACTTCTTAAAAACAAAGAAAAATAAAAAACCACTCTTAGTAGCGTGTGATATTTACCGTCCTGCGGCGATCAACCAGTTACATGTTGTAGGAGATCAAATTGGTGTTGAGGTATACTCAGAGCCAGAGAATAAAAATCCTGTAGAAATTGCTCAAAACGCAATTAAGCATGCAAAAGCAAACGGTTTTAATGTGGTTATCGTCGATACAGCAGGTCGTTTGGCAGTAGATCAGGAAATGATGGACGAGATTGCGCGTGTACACAAAGCAATTGAGCCACAGGAAACTTTGTTCGTTGTCGATTCTATGACAGGACAAGACGCAGTAAACACAGCAAAAGCATTCAACGATATCTTAAATTTTGACGGAGTTATTTTAACGAAGTTAGATGGTGATACACGTGGTGGAGCTGCCCTTTCGATCAAATCAATTGTAAACAAGCCAATTAAATTTGTAGGTACCGGAGAAAAAATGGAAGCAATTGATGTTTTCTATCCGGAACGTATGGCAGAGCGTATCTTGGGAATGGGAGACGTTGTGTCTCTTGTTGAAAGAGCGCAGGAGCAATTTGACGAAGAAGAAGCAAGAAAACTGCAAAAGAAGATTGCTAAAAACGAATTTGGTTTTGATGACTTTTTAACGCAGATTCAGCAGGTGAAAAAAATGGGTAATATGAAAGACCTTGTCGGAATGATTCCAGGTGCTTCTAAAGCTATGAAAGATGTGGAGATTGAAGATGATGCTTTCAAACATATCGAAGCGATTATTTATTCGATGACTCCGGGAGAAAGAAGTAAACCGGCAATTATCGACGTAAAAAGAAAAGCCAGAATTGCAAAAGGTTCAGGAACAAAAGTCGAGCAGGTAAACCAGCTAATGAAGCAGTTTGACCAAATGAGCAAGATGATGAAAATGATGCAGGGACCGGGCGGAAAAAACCTGATGAAAATGATGGGCGGTATGAAAGGAATGCCGGGCGGAATGCCGGGAATGCCAAAATAAAAATAATAAAAGTTTCAAGTTTCAGGTTTCAGGTTAAGAGACTGAAATTTGAAACTTTTTTCGATAAATAAATTGCGTTTCGTTTTCAACGTGAAACATGAAACCTGAAACAAAATAAATTTAAACCAGAAACACAACGACAATGCAAATATTAGACGGTAAAAAAACATCTGACGACATTAAAAACGAAATTGCAGCCGAAGTTCAGTCCATAAAAGATGCTGGAGGAAAAGTACCTCATTTAGCAGCCGTTTTAGTGGGAAACAATGGAGCAAGTTTAACTTACGTAGGAAGTAAAGTAAAATCCTGCCAGCAAATTGGCTTCGATTCAACTTTAGTAGCTTTACCGGAAACCATTACCGAAGAAGAATTACTCGCAAAAATAAAAGAATTAAACGAAGATGATAATCTGGACGGATACATCGTTCAGTTGCCATTGCCAAAACATATTAACGAAGAAAAAATACTTTTAGCAATAGATCCGGTTAAGGATGTTGATGGTTTTCATCCGACAAACTTTGGAAGAATGGCCTTAGAAATGGAAACGTTTATTCCCGCTACGCCATTCGGAATTATGGAATTGCTGGAACGCTATAAAGTAGAAACTTCAGGAAAGCATACCGTAGTTATAGGAAGAAGTCATATTGTAGGACGTCCGATGAGTATTTTAATGAGCCGCAAAGGAAATCCGGGAGATTCCACAGTTACATTAACGCACAGCCGTACTAAGAACTTAGCAGAATTTACTAAAAATGCCGATATCATCATTACAGCATTAGGAGTTCCGGAATTTTTAAAAGCCGATATGGTAAAAGACGGAGTTGTAATCATCGATGTTGGAATTACCAGAGTAGACGATGCATCAAACTCAAAAGGGTACGTAATAAAAGGTGACGTTGATTTTGACGGAGTAAGCAAAAAAGCCTCATTCATTACTCCGGTTCCGGGTGGAGTAGGACCTATGACAATCGCAATGCTGTTAAAAAATACACTTTTAGCACGCAAAATGAGAAGCGCACAAAACAAATAATTGTGACCTTAAAATATATTTTAAAAACCTGTTCCATTGAACAGGTTTTTTTATGCGCTAAATTTTTTGAACCCATAGCAATATAGATTTCAAGTATTTGAATAAAAGACAAAAAATGAAACTCATTTCTTCACACATAACTGATACAGGTAAAATACCTTTGCAAAAATAATATGAGCATTCAGCCTGCTTAAAAACCAAGCAAAGCGGTACTTTAATATATTATTAATACTTTAAACTTTCTTCTTCTAAAAATAAAGGATACTTTTGCAGCACCTTAAAAACACTTCTCCAAATGGACGATTATTATTATTCGTTAGTATTAAATTAAAGCAGCTTCTGAATTTTAAAATGCTGCAATAAACCTGTATTTTTGAAATGAAAGCCTTTTACACCAATAACAACGGATTAGTAGAAATCCCAAAATGGACTTCAGACTGCTGGATTCATATCGAAGCTCCAACCGAAGCAGAAAAAATATATTTACTCGAAGAACTGCAAGTTCCCGAAGCTTTTTATAATGACATCGAAGATATCGACGAAAGACCGCGTATCGAAATCGAAGACGGCTGGACGCTTATCATCATGCGTATTCCTGTAAAAAGTAACGATATCAAAATCCCCTTTCATACCGTTCCGCTCGGAGTCATTTTCAAAGACGATATCTGCGTCAGCATTACTTTTGACACCACAGAAATAATCCCTGATTTTGTACAATACTCACAACGTAAAAACATCATAATCGAAGACAATTTAAATTTAGTTTTGAGACTGCTTTTGTCCTCAAGTGTCTGGTATTTAAAATATCTGAAACAAATTAACCAAAAAATCAAACTGGCCGAAGATAATTTAGAGAAATCAATCAAAAATGAAGAATTGCAGGCTTTGCTTCAAATCGAAAAATGTTTTGTCTTTTTTATCACTTCCTTAAAAGCAAATGATGTTTTATTTCAACGAATAAAAAATCTAAAAGCGCACAAAGCCAGTTACGATTCAGAATTACTGGAAGATGTCGAAATCGAACTCAATCAGGCACAAGATACCGCCAATATTTACAGCAACATCCTAACCGGGATGATGGACGCATACGCCTCTGTAATC
Organism: Flavobacterium olei; assembly: GCF_039749035.1. Lineage (NCBI taxonomy): Bacteria > Pseudomonadati > Bacteroidota > Flavobacteriia > Flavobacteriales > Flavobacteriaceae > Flavobacterium > Flavobacterium olei. The sequence continues at coordinate 203,227 of NZ_JBDKWC010000006.1, read as the reverse complement.
TCCAATAATATGAACAACATCATGAAGCAAATGACTTCCATTTCAATCATATTAATGATTCCGACATTAATTGCCAGTTTGTACGGCATGAACGTACCAAACGGTTTAGAAGAAAGCAAATACGGAATCTGGGTAGTATTATTCGTTTCTATACTTCTTTCTGTTTTCGGGGTTTTATTATTCAAACGCAGAAGATGGTTTTAAACATAAATCAAAAATAATTCAAAAGCTTTTTCGTTAGAAAGGCTTTTCGTTTTATTATTGGGGCGTGACCTTGTTATGGCAAGCGGGCAAAACACTTTGCGCTCATTCGCCCGCTTGCCATAACAAGGTCGGGCTATCCACGCTACTTCGGTAGCTTGCTCCTATCCCTCACGCTATCCGTTTTCAATATGAAATTCATGATTATATTTTTATAAAAGCATTAAATTTCAGTAAATGGGACACACCTTTTAGAAGATCATTGATAAAAAAATTGCAGCTATTGCACAGCTAAATATCACAAAGAAAAAACCTTTGCGTCCACAGGCTTCTGGACTACGAAAAATCCCTGCGTTTCTTTACAATAAACTATTTTGAAAAAAAACCAGATTTTAATTTGTCAATCCAAAATAAATAATAACTTTGTACTGCAAAGTACTTTAATTATGAATCAAAAGCACCAAGAAGATTTAGCACATATTCGTTCCATGATGGAGCGCTCTTCACGATTTATATCATTAAGCGGACTTTCAGGAGTTTTCGCTGGTCTTTCAGCTTTAATTGGCGGAATCTATGTGTACCAGTTGTTCAAGTCAAACGGGATGGATTATCTACAAGATGAGCATAGATTATATTCGGCAAATTTAGTTTCAGAATTATTTTGGATCGGAATCATAATCCTAATCTCAGCCTTTCTGTTCGGCATTTTTTTTACCATCCGAAAAAGCAAAAAATACAATTTACCCATCTGGACTTCGGCTACAAAAAAGATGTTGTTCAATCTTGCTTTGCCGCTTATTGCCGGAGGTATATTTTGTCTGGCTTTAATCTACCACGGATATTTTGGTTTGGTAGCCCCATCAACCTTAATATTTTACGGACTTGCATTAATAAATGCTGAAAAGTATACTTTTTCAGATATAAAATATTTAGGTTTTTCTGAACTAATTTTAGGATGTATTTCCCTTTTCTACATCGGTTATGGTTTGTTGTTCTGGATCTTAGGATTTGGTATCTTACATATCGTATACGGATTAGTAATGTTCAAAAAATACAAATAACCCAATGGGAATTATTGATAAACTAAATAAGGATTTTGAAAGCCGGGTCAGACTAGGAATTATGTCTGTTCTGATGGTTAACGACTGGGTAGATTTTACCGAGATGAAGACGCTTTTAAATATCACCGATGGTAATTTAGCAAGTCATTCCTCGGCGCTTGAAAAAGCCGCATATATCGAAGTTAAAAAAGAATTTGTAGGCAAAAAACCAAAAACATCCTATCAGGTAACAGATCTGGGGCGTGCCGCATTTAAAGAACATTTGTCCTATCTTGAAAAATTAATGAAATCCTAATATACTATTTTTTTATCCAAAAACTTTGAATTACAAAGTACTTTTAAACCTTAAGACAATGAAAAAACACCAAATTATCCTAGCTTGCAGTTTAATTTTCATACTGCTTTTTTACAACGAATCTGTCGGAATCAATCTTTCTGTTTTTGGCGTAGTACTAACGCTGCTAATTAGTTATTTCTTTCAGGAAAAGTTTGTAGACCGCTCACATCTTGTATTGGTCGTGACATCCATATTGTCCTGCTTTGCTTTTGCGTGGTATGGCGATGCTGCATCTTTTTTTTCTTTGGCATTATCCATACTGTTTTTGCAATTTAAAACCCAGGACGGACAACTGAAAATGATACAGGTTTTTCCGCTGATCTTCTTAAACGGCATTACTTCTCTAGGTCGGATATTTATCTTTAGTCAATGGCTGCCGGAAAGAAAAATTCACAACGATTTTGCTAAAAAGCTCGTTGCTTTTGTAATTATTCCCGTCGTTTTTCTGGGGCTATTTTTTATAGTGTATTCCTTCGGGAGCGATCATTTCTCCTCTATATTTACAGATTATCAGCTGGATATTAAATTCTATCAGTTAATTGCCATGTGCATTTTAGGATTTTATATTTCCTTCAGCTTTTGGAATTACTGGGTTCCGGATGTTTGTTATCCATACAATTCAAAATTGAATAATGATTTTACAAACGTTTCTGAAATCAGAAATCAAAGTACATTTTCATTTTTAGATCTCGAATTTGAGAGAAAAAGTGGCGAAATAACCTTGTTTTTATTAAATATTATGTTGCTGGTTTTTATCGGAACCTATAATTATGAGCAGTTTTTTGAGGTAGTAGAAAAAGCAAATCTGAGTTCGGATACACACGAACGTGTTAATGCTGTTATTTTTTCTATTCTGATGGCAGTTGGAGTAATTCTGTTTTATTTTAAAGGCGGCTTTAATTTTGATGAAAAAGCCGGTTCACTAAAGAAACTGGCTAAAGTCTGGATTTCCCTCAATGTGATTTTGATTATAAGTGCTATAATTAAAAATTCAGAATATGTATCATTTTATGGTTTGACATATAAAAGACTGGGCGTCTATGCTTTTCTGCTTTTGGCTATTATCGGATTAATGGTTTCGTTCCAAAAAATAAGAAGACAGAAAACAAATGCCTTTCTTTTCAATCAGATGATTTGGTATTTTTATGCGACAGTTCTTTTGTGCAGCTATGTAAACTGGGGAAGTTTAATCACCAACTATAATATTTCTGTAAAGAAAGGAGTAGAGCCGGTCTTTTTAAGCGGGTTAAACTTTAATGACGAAACAAGGCGTGCCTATTTTAAAACAAATCATCTGAACGGAAATTATCAGGAAAGTTCGAGAGAGCAAATGATTTCTAATTATCAGAATGAAAGTTTCTTGTCTAAAGCTTTGTATTATGAGTTTTTGGACAAAAAGAAATAAATCAAAAAATCCCATTCATTTTTAAAGTGAATGGGATTTTATATTTTTTAATTATCGCCTCTTTTCTTAAATCGCGGATCGTGTTTAGAAATAAAAGCATTTCTTCTTGTCGGAGTTGGTTTTGGAGCCTGAGTTTCAACTTTTGGAAAACTGGCTTCTTCCGTTTTACTCGATGGTTCAATTAATTGATTTAACTCTTTAATCTCATCATCTGTTAAATCACGATATCGTCCAACCGGAACATCCAAAGAGATATTAATGATTCTGATACGTTTAAGCGCTGTAACTTCATAACCTAAATATTCAGCCATTCTTCTAATCTGGCGGTTCAATCCCTGCGTTAAAATGATTTTAAAAGTAAATTTACTTATTTGTTCTACTTTACACTTTTTGGTAACGGTATCCAAAATCGGAACTCCATTTCCCATTCGCTGGATAAAACGTTCTGTAATAGGTTTGTTCACCGTAACGGTATATTCTTTTTCGTGATTGTTTCTGGCACGAAGAATTTTATTGACAATATCACCGTCATTGGTCATAAAAATCAATCCTTCACTGGCTTTATCCAGTCTCCCAATCGGGAAAATACGTTTTGGATAATTAATATAATCTACAATATTATTTCGGACTTCAAGATTGGTTGTACATTCAATTCCAACCGGTTTATTGAAAGCCAGATAAATCAATTTTTCGTTTTTTTCAACAATTAATTTACCGTCTATGCGTATTTCATCAGCAGCGGAAACCTTAGTTCCCATTTCAGCCACGGCACCATTTAATGTTACGCGTCCTTCTTCAATCAATTTATCAGCTTCACGGCGTGAACAGTAGCCTGTTTCGCCAATAAATTTATTCAGACGTTTTAAATTTTCTTCCATACTGCAAAAGTAGTCAAAAAATGTATTTTAGACTTCAGATTTCAGATTTTACATTCGTGAAAATCTGCACTGTCGCTTGAAGCTTCTTAGCGTTCAAACATTCCGAAGTCTCGTTTTGCATCTGCAATTCTCAAATGATAATTTTTAAAAATTTTATTTCTGCTTTTAGATTGAGCATATCTATGCATTTCTAGATTCGCCATTACGGATACTTTCTTGATCTTCCAGAAAGTATTTTAAGATTGTTGTTTAGACATTTTAGACTTCTGAGAATGAAAGAAAATTTGACTAATCCCAGAATCTCTGAACCTTTGTACCTCTGTTACTTTGAACCTTCAGAAAACAAAAACTCAATCACTTTCTGGTACAAGTCATCGTCATGCATTCCGTGTCCCAAACCGGTAGTTTCAATAAACTGACTGTTTTTCCAGTTACTGGCAATCTTTTTTCCTTCGGCAAATGCAACGATTTTATCTGATGTGTCGTGCGCGATAAATCCAGGGACATTAAATCCGGAAGCAAATTTTTGTCCTGAAAAATCTTCCAGTTTAAAATTGAACCGATCGAGAAATTTGCTTTCTAAGAGGGAAAACATTTTAGTATTCAGACTCAGCATTGAGATATAATTGTCAATCAAAGTTTTTAAATCTGATGGCGCTCCTAAAATTACCATTTTTTTGATACTGGTATCTGGAAACAAATGCTGATGATAAATGCAGGCTGCGCCGCCTATAGAATGTCCGATAATAATTTCGGGCTGGTATTTTTCTACGGCTTTATTAATAAACTCTGCATACAACGGGACATTAAATTCTTTTCCACTGCTCTGACCGTGGGCCGGCGCATCCAATGCAATAATGGTACTTCCTGATTTTTGAAGATGAGGCAATGTTTTTTTCCAGCGTGATGCATTACTTTCCCAACCATGAACCAATAAGATTTTAGTTTCGTTTCCTTTCCAGATGTACGTTTGAAAGTGATGATCATCATGATGAAAAGTTTCGGTCTCTGTATTTTGTAAAATTTTTGGAAGTGTTTCTTTTTGCAGCCGTCCAATTCTGGGCTGGCTAAAAAGTGCGTAGGAGAGTTCCATTGCTTTTTGCGGACGAACATAACTCAGAAAGTTGATATAAGACCCAACTGATTTTAATGTAATGAAACGAATTCCTTTTTTAATTCTCAAAACTTAAATTTTTAATATAGATATGCTTTTAAAAGATTTGCCACGAATCACACAAATTTAGCACGAATTTTTATTCTAATAAGAAGTAAAATAAAAATTAGTGTAATTAGTGAATTCGTGGCAAAAGTGATAATAAAAAAGTCCCGATTAAATCGGGACTTGATATTTAGAATTTTGTGAACAATTGTTCCATTTTTTCTTTTTCTTCTTCTGCTAAAGCACTGTCAACTAAAATTCTTCCTGAATGCTCATCAGTGATGATTTTTTTTCTTGAAGCAATTTCAACCTGTGTTTGTGGTGGAATCGTGAAGAAAGATCCTGCAGAAGCTCCTCTTTCGATAGAAACCACAGCCAATCCGTTACGAACACTAGTTCTGATTCTTGTATAAGCAGCTAATAATCTGTCTTCGATTTGTGCAGAGAACTCAGCAGATTTCTCAGTAAGGAATAATTCTTCCTTTTGAGTTTCAGCCATAATTGCATCCAATTCAGATTTTTTATGTTTTAAATGAGAGCTTTTTCCATCAAGTTTTTCTTTTAGATTAGAAATAACTTCTTTTTTGTGCTCGATAGAAGCTTTCATTTCTTTGATTTGCTTTTCAGCCAATTGAATTTCTAATTCCTGAAATTCAACCTCTTTTGTCAAAGAATTAAATTCTCTGTTATTACGAACAGATTCTTGTTGTTTAGTGTATTTTTTGATCACCTCTTTATGCTCGTCAATAGCATTTTTCTTTGCTTTGATTTGCTCCTCAATTACTTCAAGTTCACTTTTCAGTTTCTCTGAACGTGTGCTTAAGCCCGCAACTTCATCTTCCAAATCTTCAACCTCTAAAGGAAGTTCTCCTCTAACGTTTCTGATTTCGTCAATTCTAGAGTCAATAAGCTGTAAATCGTATATTGCTCTTAACTTGTCCTCAACACTTAATTCTTTCGTATTCGTCATATTCTATAAGTACTTAACTGGATTTGTATTTTCTTCCGATAAAATGATTGCAAAATTAAGAATTTTTTTTCGAAGATAATCAACAATATAATTTTTTGTATAGCGTTCGCTCTCAAAATGACCAATATCGGCCAAAAGCAACTTGTTTTCAGCCTCATAAAACTGGTGATACTTCAAATCTGCAGTCAAAAAAGCATCGGCTCCGGCCATAATTGCATTTTTTATAGCAAAACTTCCTGAGCCTCCCAAAACAGCAACTTTCTTTATTTTTTTGTTTAAAAATTCAGAATGACGAATTCCTTCTGCCAGCATTTTATCTTTTACAAAGTGAAGAAAGTCTTTTTCATCCATTTCGTTTTCCAGTTCCCCAACCATTCCCAAACCAATATTCTGATGTGAATTTTCAAGACTATAAATTTCATACGCCACTTCTTCGTAAACATGATTTGCAAAAAGCGCTTTCAAGATTTTGGACTGTAAATGTTTTTCAAACGTAACTTCTATTCTTATTTCATTGGTTTCACTAAGTTCGTGACGTTTTCCTATTACAGGATCACTGTTCTCATTTCCTTTATAAGTTCCGATTCCGCTGGAATTAAAACTGCATTCGTCATAATTTCCTATTGTTCCTGCACCAGCATCAAATAACGCCTGACGCACTTTTAGGGCATTTTCTGGCACAGTATAAGTGACTAATTTTTGAATAAAGTTTTGTTTCGGAATCAAAACTTTGGTATTTTTTAATCCTAATGCATCACAAAAAATTTTATTTACTCCCCGCGAATGATTGTCAAGTGCGGTATGGACGGCATAAATAGCGATATCATTTTTTATTGCTTTTAAAATAGCACGCTCTACATAATTTTTTCCCGTTATTTTTTTGATTCCAGAAAATAAAATAGGGTGAAAGCAAACTATCAAATTGCAATTTTTAGAAATGGCTTCCTCAATTACATTCTCCAAAGCATCGTGACAAACTAAAACACCTGTACTTTTGGTTTCAGAATCCCCGACTAAAAGTCCGACATTGTCAAAATCTTCGGCGTAAGCCAAAGGAGCCATTTCTTCGAGAACTGAGATTATATTTTTTATTTTCATTTTATTTTTTTGTTTGAAGTTTCAGGTTTTAGGCTTTCGCAATTTTGCAAAACTTGAAACTTGAAACAAATTTTTGAGAGCAGATTAACAAAACAAATTAACGAAAAATATTATACTTTCGTGAGATGAAAATAGATCTTATATATTTCTCCTATGTATTATTGCTTAGAAATATTTAGATAATTCATTTGTTTTTCAAAAAAAAACTAAATAAAAATAAACTAATTTCAGTATTCAATGGAATTAGTTTTTAAAAATAAGGAATGACTAAGAATAAAAAAATAAATGTTCAGGGAATTGATGTAGTGGTGTATGAGGACAATAAAGAAGATTTTATGTCATTAACTGATATTGCCCGACATCGGGATAGCGAACGCAGTGATTATGTATTGCAAAACTGGATGAGAAATCGCAGTACGATTGAATTTATTGGATTATGGGAAAAATTTAATAATCCTGATTTTAATTCCATCGAATTCGATGGAATTAAAAATTTAGCAGGTTCTAATAGTTTTTCTCTAACGCCAAAACGATGGATTGAAAGTACAAATGCTATTGGAATTATTTCGAAAACAGGAAGATACGGAGGAACATTTGCTCATAAAGATATTGCTTTTGAATTTGCCACATGGTTAAGTGCTGAATTTAAATTTTATCTTATAAAAGAATTTCAGCGGTTAAAGGAAGATGAAGGCAATTCTAAAAAAATAGAATGGAATGTACAAAGAACTATTTCTAAAATTAATTACTCCATACATACAGATGCGATCAAAGAAAATTTAATTCCACTGCTAATAGCTCATAGTGAAAAGAGTTTTGTATATGCTGATGAAGCTGATTTGTTGAATGTTGCATTATTTGGTAAAACTGCGAGACAATGGCGTGAAGAGAATCCGGATGAAAGAGGAAATATTAGAGATTCAGCTTCCATAGAACAATTGGTGGTTTTGTCAAATCTTGAAAGTATTAATGCTATGTTGATAAAACAGGGAATTTTACAAGATGAAAGATTATTAAAAATGAATGAAATTGCAATCTATCAGATGAAATCGCTAATTAAGTCTAATATTTCGAATAAATTAAAATGATGAAATTACTCCGCTACATCCTTTTCCCATTCGCCATTGTATATGGTTTCATTACTTCAATAAGAAATTTTCTTTTTGATAAAGAAATTCTAAAATCAACTTCATTTGATATTCCCGTTATTGCTGTCGGAAATCTAAGTGTTGGAGGAACAGGAAAAACGCCGCAAATAGAATATTTAATTCGATTATTATCGAATACATATAAAATCGCCACTTTAAGCCGCGGCTATAAAAGAAAGTCGGAAGGTTTTGTTTTGGCTGATAAAAATTCGAATGCCGAAATTCTCGGCGATGAACCTTTTCAATTCTATCAAAAATTTCCAAATGTTATGGCTGCCGTTGATGCCAATCGTACAAACGGAATTCAGCAGTTACTTTCGCAAAGCAAAAAACCAGAAATTATTCTGCTCGACGATGCTTATCAGCACAGAAAAGTAAAAGCGGGTTTTTATATTTTACTGACTTCTTACGGCGATTTATTTGCAGACGATTTTATGCTTCCTACGGGAAATCTTCGCGAAAGCAGGAGTGGAGCCGATCGCGCGAATATTGTGATTGTAACCAAATGTCCAAAAGATTTAACGAAAGAACAGCAAATTAAAATCAATCAAAAATTAAAATTAAAACCTTCACAGGAATTGTATTTTACTTTTATCGATTATGATGATTTTGTCTTTAATGAAAAAGAAAAAATAGCAGTTTCAGAAATCAAAAAAAAATCAAAACTACTTTTGGCAGGAATTGCAAAACCACAGCCGTTTTTTAATTATTTAAAAAACGAATCTGATGAAAGTTTGACTTTTCCGGATCATCATCATTTCTCAGAAAATGATTTAAAAGAGATTCAGAATAAAGCGCAAAATAGAAAAATAATCACAACAGAAAAAGACTTTGTTCGTCTTAAAGATTCAGGTCTTTCTAACTTATTTTATCTGCCAATAAAAAGTACCTTCATTAATAAAGGAAATAATTTTGATGCCATAATAATTGAGTATGCTAAAAAAAACTTAGAATCTTAGCAACTCAGGACCTTAGAACCTCAAAAAAATCTAATCAAAAAACTTAGCTATTGTGCTGTAAAATTCATCCGGAACAAAAGGTTTGGTGATCACATCATTCATCCCAAAAGAAAGCAGCATGTCGCGGTTTTCGTCAAGCGAAATAGCTGTCAGGGCAATAACAGGAGTAGATTTGTCAAATTCCCTAATTAGTTTGGTAGCAGTTGTTCCGTTGATTCCGGGAAGGTGAACATCCATTAAAATCATATCAAAACGTTTAATTTTTAGAAGCTCGACAGCGTCTTCACCATTGTCAACAATCTCGCACGTAATACTTTTGTTTTCCAGCATTTTGCGGGTTATCATTTGATTGATTTTGTTGTCCTCAATCAATAAAATCGATTTGTTTTTCAATTGTTTGTCATTATATGGTTTTACTTCCTCAATTACTTCAAGTGGTTCATTATTAATTTTAAAATTCAACCTGAAAGTAAAAGTAGAACCTTTACCGACTTCACTTTTTAATTTTATTTCGCCACCTAAAAGCTCGATTAGTTTTTTTACAATAGTGAGTCCCAGACCGGTTCCGCCATATTTTCTGTTTACCTCGATTGATCCCTGCGAGAAGCTTTCAAAAACGCTTTGAAGTTTGTCTTCGGGAATCCCGATGCCGGTATCTACAATCTCAAAATAAACCGTTGCGTTTTCGCCTTCCTGAGAATATAATTTTGCAATAACATTTACGTTTCCGTTTTGAGTAAATTTTAATGCATTGTTAATCAAATTCAGAATGATTTGCGATAATTTGGTAGGATCGCCCATTAAGTTATCCGGAATCGATTTGTCAATTTCCAGATTGAAATAATTTTTATTGGCTGTCGCTAATTCTTTTAATGAACTTTGAATATTAAAAAGAAGTTCCTTCAGATTAAAGCTGATATTTTCTATTTCAACTTTCGTAGAATCGATTTTATTGACTTCTAAAATTTCATTGATAAAAGTCGTGAGATAATTTCCTGAAAACTTTAGGGATTCTAAATATTTTAACTGCCTTTTCTTCGGATTATCTTCCAGTAAAATATGTGTAATTCCGTTAATGGCATTTAGAGGCGTCCGCAGCTCGTGACTTACCGTCGATAGAAACTCAGATCTTGCCTTTGAAGCTTTTTCTGCTTTATTTTTGGCGAGAATTAATTCTTTGTTCTTTTCGCGAAGTAATAAATTATTCTGATTTCTAATGATGTTGTTTTTGTACAATGCCAAACTTAAAAGCGATAAAATCGAAATCAGCGCAATTGCCAAAATACTGACCAGTTTGGAATAGCGATAAGTTTTTAGTTGGAATTTCTCTTCGCTTTCTTTTTTAATTGAATTATTTAGAGATTGATTTTTCTTGAACTTTGCAAATTCATTTAAATCAACTTTTGCATTTTTTAATTTTAAAATATAATTTTCAAGCTGATAATGTTCATCTAAATAAGAATAGGCTAAGTCGTAGTTTTTATTTTTTTTATAATACTGACTAATAGCCAGGACAATTTTTGATTTTTTTGCAAAATCATTGTTTTTAGCATTGTATTCCAATGCTTTGTCAAAATAAATTATAGCAGAATCATTTCTTTTAAGCTGCATCTCAATTAAGCCCAGTTGATAATAAGAATCAACTTTAGTATTTATAATAGATGAATTGTCGGGTTTAAGAGTTATTTTTCTGAAAGTGTTCGCGGCTTCGACAAAATCTTTGTTTGTTTTTAATGCGAAGGCTTTTTGATAATCTAAAAGATCAGCATGATCATTGATTTTTAGATTTTGTAATAAATCTTCGGCTTTTGAGTAATAAATATTAGCCGTTTGATAATCTCCTTTAGCTGTATTGCACAGTCCAATATAATGAAGTGCTAAAACTTTGGTACAGCTGGGTTTGAGGGTGTCAAATAAAGAAACGGTTTTGTGGAATTTTTTTAAAGCCTCTTCAAATTTCTGCTGGTTATAATAAATTCTGCCCAGTTTAAAACACTGGATAGCAAGGTTTGCTTTCTTGCCGTTGACCTCGCAATAATGAATAGATTTTTGAGTGACCGGCGCAGCGTGATCGTATTTTTTTTTACTAGTATTAGTACTTGCCAGTTTATTGTAATAGGTAACGCTATCTGTATTCTTTTTAGCCTGAGAATACAAAAACGAGTTAAAAAGACAAACAACAATAAAAAGGTAATACTTCATGTATGGCAATGCTTTACAATGAACCTTATTTTTTTCTTATTAGTAAAATTAAATCGATCAGTCTTGATGAGTAACCAATCTCGTTATCGTACCAGCCTACAACTTTTACCATTTTATCGATAACAGATGTTAGCTGAGCATCAAATAAACAAGAATGTGTATTGCCAATTACATCAACTGAGACAATCGGATCTTCTGTGTAATCTAATATTCCTTTTAAATTTGTTTTTGAGGCTTGTTGGAATGCGTTATTAATTTCTTCGATGCTAACGGCACGTTTTACATTGAAGGTAATGTCGGTTAATGAACCATCGGGAACCGGAACCCGAATACCACAACCGCCAATTTTATTGTGCAATTTAGGAAAAATTTTTGTTAATGCCTTAGCTGCACCTGTAGTTGTTGGAACAATTGACTGACTGGCGCCTCTCGCGCGGCGCAAATCCTTATGTGGCTGGTCATGAAGACTTTGATCGGTGGTAAAAGAATGTATTGTTGTGATGTAAGCCTGCTCAATTCCACACAATTCTTCAATGATTTTAATCATCGGAGCAGCGTTATTTGTTGTACAGCTTGCATTAGAAACTATATTTTCGTCTCCATTTAAAATAGTATCATTAACACCCAAGACAACAGTTTTAATCGTATCAACTTCAGAAGGTGCCGAAAGAATTACCTTTTTGGCCCCCGCGTCCAAATGAGCATGTAGTTCTTCGTGTGTTTTATATTTTCCTGTCGACTCGATCACAATGTCAATCGAATGCGATTTCCAGTCTAAGTTTTTAATGTTTTTTTCATGAAAAAAGAAAAAATGCCTTCCGTCAACAATGATGCTGTTTTCGTCATGACGTACTTCAAAAGGCAAAACACCGTGAATACTGTCATATTTTGTTAAATGCGACATGGTTTTGTTGTCTGCAATATCATTTATGGCAACGACTTCTATTTCCGGGTGATTTAAAAGTAAACGGAACAAATTTCTTCCAATTCTTCCAAATCCATTAATGGCAATTCTTGTTTTCAATGTTTTGTTTATTCGTGTAACTGTTTAATCGTTTAATCGGTTTTGCAATTAGACGATTAAACGATTAAACTTTTTTATAAAATATGTTTTTGTGCTTTATAAGAAGAACGAACAAGCGGTCCGCTTTCGACATGTCTGAACCCTAATTCAAGACCAAATTTCTCGTATCTTGCAAATTGTTCAGGCGTAATAAATTCCTTTACAGGAAGATGCTTTTTACTTGGCTGCAGGTATTGTCCAATTGTGACAACGTCTACGTTTGCATTTCGCAGATCGGTCATAGTCTGAAAAACTTCTTCTTCAGTTTCTCCCAAACCCAGCATAATTCCGGATTTAGTTCTGTTAATTCCTTTTTCTTTTAAGTAACGAAGTACTTCCAGACTTCTGTCATATTTTGCCTGAATGCGAACTTCACGGGTCAGACGTCTTACAGTTTCCATATTATGAGAAACCACTTCGGGATTGGCTTCAATAATACGGTCTAAGTTTCTTTCCATTCCCTGAAAATCCGGAATTAAAGTTTCAAGAGTGGTCTGCGGATTCATTCTGCGAATAGCTCTAACTGTTTCCATCCAGATAATTGAACCTCCGTCTTTTAAATCATCTCTGTCCACACTTGTAACTACCGCATGTTTGATGTTCATGATTTTAATAGAGCGGGCTACTTTTTCAGGTTCATCCCAGTCTACTGTTTCCGGTCTTCCGGTTTTTACGCCGCAAAATCCGCAGGAGCGGGTGCAGACATTTCCAAGAATCATAAAAGTTGCAGTTCCTTCGCCCCAGCATTCGCCCATATTAGGACAGCTGCCCGAAGTACAAATAGTATTTAAACTGTATTTATCAACCAAACCTCTCAGTTCAGTATATTTTTGTCCAATTGGAAGTTTAACCTTTAACCATTTAGGTTTTCCAGGCTGTACATTTTCAACGGCTGTTTCCATATATCAAAATTCAAAGTACAAAGATACGGAATGTTGTTTATTTGAAGACGTTAATTTAAGATTCGTTTATTTTTCCTTTAAAACGAATAATAAAGCATGTCTTAGTAAATAATGCCGCAAATAAAACAGGAGAAAAAGAAATAATGAATTAAAATCTTAACCGGAAAATGATCTAATTTGGCATGATTTTTATATATAATATTGAGGTTTAATTTCATATGTGATGATTTAATTTTTTTTATATTTAATAGTTCAAAAACAGAAGTTGATTTGAGAAAAATAGCATTTAGATATAGTACATTTGTTGTTAAATTGTAATTGTAAAAAAACATGAAAAAGAAATTTATAATAGCAGGACTTTTATTTGCAGCATTTGGTTTAACCAAAGTGACTGCACAGATTAATTTTGGAGATAAGGCAATTGGCGCAGTTCAGAAAGGAGTAACAGGTTTTACTTTTAGTAATGCCGATGCAGCAAAATTATCAAAAGAAGCTGTAGTTAAATTAGATGCAGAACATGAAATTGCTCCGGCAACTGATGGTTATGCTGTGAGATTAAATCGCGTATTTGGAAAACATGCCACAACAGACGGATATACTTTAAATTATAAAGTATATAAAATTAAAGAAGTAAATGCTTTTGCAACAGCAGACGGAAGTGTTCGTGTCTATTCAGGTTTGATGGATATTATGGATGACAATGAATTAGTTGCTGTTATCGGGCATGAAATTGGACATGTTGTAAACAACGATTCAAGAGATGCAATACGCGCTGCTTACCAAAAAGAAGCCTTAATGGATGGAGCATCTTCACAATCTGCCACTTTAGCGAGCGTAACCGATAGTCAGCTGGGTAAAATAGGAAGTGCAATTATTGACAGTAAATACAGTCGTAAACAAGAATCTGAAGCTGATTTATTTGCGTACAATTTCATGAAAAAGAATGGCTATAATGTTAACGCAGAAGAGTCTGCATTTAAAATTTTAGCTAAAATGAGTGAGGGTTCTCAGGCGTCATTTATTGATCAGATGATGAGTTCACATCCTGATTCTCAAAAGAGAGCAGACGACGCAAGGAAAAGGGCAGAAAAAGATGGTTTGTATAAACCTTATGTACAACAAAAGATTGCTAATACAGTTCCGGCTAAAAAAGCCACAACAAAGAAAACGACTGCAACAAAAAAGAAATAATTTTTTTTTAATTGTATAAGAAACCCGGCAGATTTAAATTTGCCGGGTTTTCTTTTTATCCTAATACATGAAATGCAAGAACTTTTTGCACATCATAAACGTTGACAGATTTATTGAATTGTTTTACAATACTTGGATAAAGTTCACTTGAAACCCAGATTTTTAATTCGGCATCAAGATCAAAAGTTCCCGCTGTTTCGATACTAAATCGTGTTATACTTTTATAAGCGATAGATTTATATTCGGTTTTGCTTCCGGTGATCCCTTGTACATCAACTAAGATTAATCTCTTGTTTGTAAAAATGAAAGTGTCGCGAATGAGTTTAAAACCCATTTCGATTTCTTCGTTATCAGTAAGAAGCTGTCCGTATTTTTTAATTAGATCTTCCTGGCTTACAGTACCTGCATTGCCCAGAATAGCAGAAAATATTCCCATTATTTTTTGTTTAAAATTAGTAAAAATTGATATTTGAAGTAGTAAAAGTAATAGATTTTAAAGTGATAATAAATAAAAAAAAGCAGAACCTAAGTTCTGCTTTTCTATGCTAAATAAAAATATATTATTCTACTTCCGTTTTTATTGTAATTGGAAGATTATATGCTGTTCTCACAGGTTTTCCGTCCAGAATTCCCGGATTCCATTTTGTTTTTAATGATTTTAGCACTCTGACTGCTTCTTTACCCATTCCGTATCCGGGATCGTTTTTAACGATAATGTCTGTAAGTGAGCCGTCTTTTTCAACAACAAAAGAAATGTATACTTTCAATGTTTTTTCAACATCCAGTTCCGGTCTGCGGAAGTTGTTTCCCACATATTTATAGAACTGACTAATTCCGCCCGGAAATTCCGGTTGTTTGTCCAGAATAGCTGAATTCACGGGATCGTTTGTTGGAGGTGCAACTGAAGCAACAACTCCATTTCCTCCTCCGTCTGTTGTTGGTAATACATTTGTAGAAGTTCCATTTCCGCTAGCATTCTCTACAACAGCTACATTTTGTTTGTTTGGAGCAATTTCATCGACTGCATTTTGAGTTGTTGCAACCACAGGATTGGTTAACTGAACTGCATCTGTTTTACTCGCCGCAGTTTGCTCAACTACAGGTGCAGGCGGAGCTGGCGGCGGTGGCACAACCGTAGGATCAATGTTTACCGGAGTAATCGGATCGTAAGGTATAGGTTCAGGCGTGGTTTCAACTGGTGTAGTTGTAAATTTGCTAATAACTGCAGACGCACTTCCTATAGCCGTTAATAACAGTAAACCCATAAACAGAGCGGTGACAGAATTTTTAGAATTCTCATGGCGTAATTGATATGCGCCGTACTCTTTGTTTTTGTTTTCGAAAACAAGATCAGTCCACTTGTTTTCATAAATACTTAATTTAGACATAATTTTTGGGTTTTAAGGTTAAGTAACTTTAAATCATACGCAAAAAAGTTTTAGGGTTGTGCTGACAACATGAAGTTGTAGTTTTAATGTTGTATAAATATATTTTTAAGAAATAAAATACGAATAGTTTATTCTTTGTTTAAAGATAGAAAATTATCTATTACGTTCGATGATTTCTGCTAATAATTTTTTAGCACGTAATAGTTTTACTTTTACACTGCTTAAAGGTTCATTAATCTTAATGGCAATTTCCTGATAAGACATTTCCTGAAAATAACGCAGCTGAATAACTTCCTGATAGTGGGGTTTAAGTTCTTTAATGCATAGAAGCAGGCGGGAAAGATTCTGTTCTTTAATTAGAGCATCTTCGGCAGATGGAGTAGGGTCGGCAATATTGTATGCCTGTTGGTCTTCGTTGTCTGTGATTTCGATAAAAAGATTGGTTCTCTTTTTTCGTAATAAATCAATATAAACATTTTTTGCGATCGCAATTAGCCAGGTATTAAACTGAAATTCCGGATTGTACGATGCAATTTTGTCAAAAGCTTTGGAGAAAGTTTCTATCGTAATATCTTCTGCAATAGTTTCATTTTCTGTGCGTTTAAGCATAAAAGCATAAACCTCATTCCAGTAGTGATCTAATAAAAAAGTAAAGGCGATCTGATCGCCTTTTTTTGCTTTTTCTATTTTAGAATTTATTTCCAATATACCGGTTTTGAAAAGATATTAGTTATAAAGATATTAATTTGCGTTAATATTAGCACTATCTCAACAACCGGAAACCAAATTTTAATGTCATTTTCTTTAAGTTTTCCTGCCGAGCATCCCACAACTGTCCAGACAACGGTATAGCGTGTTGCTAAAATGGCCAATACTGCAATCCACTGGAATTGAAAAGCCAACAGAATAATAACTAATAAAAAGAAGAATAATTGTGAGCAGTAGAATAGTCCCAACTGCATTCTGTCAAAAAATTTATAATGTTCTGCAGTAGAAACATGTCTTCTTTTTTGGGTAAACCATTCTTTATACGTTTTCTTTGGTTCTGAATAAGTAAAGCTTTCAGGAGTATAAGAAATAGTGGTATTCACTTTGTTAGAAGCCTGGTTTATAAACAAATCATCATCGCCGGAGCGAATTTGAATATGGTCTATAAAACCGTTTACGTTAAAAAACTCTTCCTTTTTATAAGCCAGGTTTCGACCAACTCCCATGTACGGAAAGCCAATTTTTGCCCATGAAAAATACTGAATAGCCGTTAAGATGGTTTCAAAACGAATGATTTTGTTTAAAAACGAACGTTCTATTTTCTCGTAGCCCCCATAACCCAGAACAATGGTTTTGTTCATCGTAAATTGGGAAGTCATAGAAGTGATCCAGTCTTTCGAATTTGGATAACAATCGGCATCTGTAAACAATAGATAATCCTTTTTTGCAGCCTTTATTCCAAGTGTCAAAGCGTACTTTTTGTTTCCCCAAAAAGCTTCATTGTTTTCCACTTTTACTAAACGTATGTTCGAAAACTCTTTTTCGAATTCTTCAAACACTTCCAGCGTTTCATCACTCGAAGCATCATCAATTAAAACGATTTCAAAATCCGGATAATCCTGCTGTGCCAGAAGCGGAATGTATTTTTTTACATTTTCTTCTTCGTTTTTAGCACAAACAACTACAGATACGGGAAGATTTTTTGAAGTAAAATGCTGCGGTTTGCTAAAAGCAAATTTTCCAAAAACGCCGAGATAATAAAATAGTTGAACAACAACAATAGCAATAAAAAAGTAAAATATGTATATAAGCATCTGATTTATTAAGTTCTATTAATTTCAAGTTCTGCGAGTACAAATGTACTTATGAATTGGCTAAATTCAATAGCTTAAGCCGATTTACTTTCGGCATTTTGACATTTCTTCTGCAATTGCAATAGACTGAGCGTTTTCAGTTTTCTTCAATTCAGAAATTATATTTTTATAATTGTGATCATCACGGTTTTGCGATAGTTTTTTGGTTGCCTGAATTTCGTCGATTTCGATTTCAAATCCAAATATTCCTCTCGCTTCCCGCATTGTTTTTTCTGATAATTCTTCAACTCTTACCGGATTCTCAGAGTGTTCTTCGTATTTATCAACCAGCTTTTTTAATTGCTCAACAGATTTTTCATACGCTACAATTTTAATTCTCCCGTAAACATGTACGGCTATATAATTCCATGTTGGAACATTTTCATGATCGTACCACGAAGAAGAAATATAACTGTGCGGACCTGTAAAAACCGCCAAAACCTGATCGTTTTCTTTAAAACCTTCCGCCTGCGGATTTAATTTTGAAATATGTCCCTGCAGAATTTCTTTTCCTTCAGCATTTATTTCAATTTCTATCGGAATATGGGTTGCGGTCAATTTCCCGTTCGTGTGATTAATCAGGATTCCGAAACTGTTATCTTTTAGAAAATTTCTGATTTCTTCCGGATTTTCGTTTTTGTATAAATCAGGTGTGTACATTTTTTTTCTTTTATAGGTTCAAAGGTTCAAAGAAGCAAAGCTTCAAAGGTTTGAAAACGTTGAGTTCTAAATTACATTCACTTCTGCTTCAATCTGAATTCCGAATTTTTCAAATACTGTTTTTTGAACTTCTTTTGAAACGGCTAAAATTTCCTGTCCCGTTGCATTTCCGTAATTTACTAAAACCAAAGCCTGATTTTTATGAACTCCCGCATCACCAAAACGTTTTCCTTTGAAACCTGCCTGCTCAATAAGCCAGCCAGCGGGAACTTTTACTTCAGTTTCTGAAACTTCGTAATATTTCATTTCCGGAAACTTTTGATGGATTTTTTCGAATTCAGATTTTGCTACAATCGGATTTTTAAAAAAGCTACCACTGTTTCCAAGCTCTTTCGGATCCGGAAGTTTACTTTGTCTAATTGCAATTACAGCATTACTAACATCTTTTAAAGTTGGTTCAGAAATGTTGTTGTTAGCTAATTCTGCTAAAATATCCCCGTAAGAAGTATTAATCTTATGATTGCGTTTTGTCAGTCTAAAAACCACAGAGGTAATGATATACTGGTCTTTTACTGCATGTTTGAAAATGCTTTCGCGATAGCCAAAATTACATTCAGCATTCGTAAAAGTTCTTATTTCCTGAGTCTCAATATTCATCGCTTCGCAGGAAACAAAAGTGTCTTTAATCTCAGTTCCGTAAGCACCGATATTTTGAACCGGAGTCGTACCTACATTTCCGGGAATAAGTGACATGTTTTCTAATCCTCCAAAATTATTATCAATTGTATACAAAACGAAATCGTGCCAGGTTTCGCCGGCCTGACTTTCAACCCATACAAAATCGTAATCTTCTTTAATGATTTTTTTGCCCTTTAAATCAATGTGAATCACCAGAGCATCAATGTCTTTTGTTAAAAGCATATTGCTTCCGCCTCCCAAAATAAATTTTTTCTCGGTTTTGTTTTCTTGTAGAATTGTTTTCAATTCTGCTGTAGAATGAACGGCAACAAATTGTTTTGCTTTGGCTTCAATACCAAAAGTGTTGTATTTTTTTAAAGAAAAATTAGATTGGATTTCCATAAATGAAAGGCTTTTTAATATGTCTTCAAAAGTATGAATTATAATTTTTGGTTTAACCTGAAAATGTAAAGTTTGTTGTCGAATTTTAACGCAAATATGCAAAGGTTTTATCTTAGTTTGGGCCTCAGAAAATCAAAAGTTCTCAAAGCTTTATGAGTAATAGCTTTGCGAACTTTGTGTAAACTTCGTGCACTTTGCGGTTAAATCATTTTTGAGAATCCAACAACTCATGATACTTATCCGCAATAACCTTCATGTTAATATCATAATTAGCATTTTCTTCAACAAATTTTCTATTCTCAATAATCGCCAGATTGCGAGATTCAACATTTTCAAAAGACCAAATTAATTCTTCGGCTAACATTTCAACATTATCAATTTCAATTAATTGTCCGTTTTCACGATGCGTGATCCAGCTTTGATTTCCCGGAATATCAGAAACAATTGGATAACAATTGCAAGCCATCGCTTCAAACAAAGAAGCAGAAACGCCTTCGGTAATTGGCATGCTGATGTATATGTTAGATTGCTGTAAAAGTTTTGGAAGTTGAGTATTCGGAATTCTTCCGGTAAAAATCACTTTATTTTCGATTTGTAATTCTTTTGCCAAATCTTTTAAAAATTGCAATCTCGTTCCGTCACCGACAATAGTCAATGAAAAATCAATTCCTTTTTGATTTAAAATTCCGAAAGCTTTTAGGATAGAATCATGTCTATATTCTGGCTGAAGCGAACGTGTTACAATGGCGCTAATTTTGTTTGAAGTATTTGTTAAAGGTGTAAAAAACGTTAAATCTATTCCTTTTGGGAGAACCAGAACTTTGCTCATGTCAACGCCATTTTCTCTCATATGAATTGTCATTACAGGACCCCACGCGTGAATCAAATGCGTTTTTTTGAAAGCATATTTCTGAATGATCTTTTTAAACGGATATAAGACAGAACCTTCAGGCCATAAATCGGTTCTTCCTTGCTGTGCAATCGCAATTCTTTTTGAGCCTGATAATGCAGCGAGAAAACCGTAACTTGTTGTTCTTTCAGCAATAACCATATCTGGTTTTTCCTGTCGAATAATTTTTCTAATCGAGATCGGAGAAAAGAGATATTCTGCAATACGTTTAAAACGGCTGGTGTTTGGTGTTTGAAGTTCCCAAGTAATGATTTCAAAATCGCCAAATTCTTTCAGACCTTTCATCCAGGTTATAGCGTCGGCGCGATAAGATTCTCCAAGAAAAAGTATTTTTCTTTTCATTATAAAAGTTTTTCGTTGCGAATTCACGAATTAATTTTGATAATTCGTGAATTCGTGGCGATTTTTTTATCTCTACAATTATTCAGTCTCTAAAGCACGATTGATAAATTCGTTCAAAGGCTTTAGAGCGATTAATTTCTGAGTCATTTTTTTTGCGAAGTCTTTTTTGGTAACTTCAGAAATGTCAAATTCCTGCGTTGCAGTATAACATTTCAATTTTAAAAATTCAATTGCCGGATGATCCTTTTCATAACCTCGCGGCATACTTTTAAGTGAGTTGTTTTCATTTATATCCAGACTTCCAAATTCCTTTTTAAAATTTTTGTCTGCTAAAATTGCTTCCAGATCTTCATGAAAAAAGGCAATCTCTTTTCGGACTTTTTTCAACTCACCTGCGTCCGGCGAATAAAAACCGCCGGCAATAAAACTGCCGCCTTTTTCGATATGGACATAATAACCCGAGCGGTTTGCGCCTTTTGCACCTGCAGAAAACCAAAGTCCCAAATGTGATTTGTAAGGTGATTTATCTTTAGAAAAACGAATGTCACGATTAATTCTAAAAGTACAATCTTTAATTTCTAATAATTCTAATGAAGGATCAAGAGGCTTCATTAAATCCAGAAATTCGGTTACCAGCTGATGATAATCTTTTTTAAAAACTTCATATCGTTTTTTGTTTTCCTGAAACCAGTCTCTGTTGTTGTTCTTTTTTAAATCGTCTAAAAATTGCAATGATTCTTTCGTTAGCATATACCTTTATATATTATTTATTGCAGTTAATGTTTTTGCTAATTTACTGATTTCTTAAAAGAAAGTTTGCCAACGAATTGTTTTTTGCCACGAATTTCACAAATTAACACAAATTTTATCCCTTTAATCTGAGGCGAAAATGTTGCCGCAAAGATTTCAACCACAAATTACACAAATTTTCGCAAATTAATTTCTAACCAGTGTATCTACAGATTTCATAGATGCGCACAGATTTTTAATCATACAATCCTCTATTCTGAGCCAAAAAATAATTTGTGAAAATTTGTGTAATTTGTGGTAAAACCTCTCAATCTATGGCTAAAATAATATGAGTAAAGTTAATTAGGGGAAATTTGTAGAATTCGTGGTAAACAAAAAACTTTATAGATTAAATATCTTATAACTCTGGTGCGTCGATTTTACAATTGCCTCCGTTCTTTCGGGATGGGTATCCGAAATAAATAGCTGTCCAAAAGTTTCGCTGTTAACCATTTCTACTATTTTCGCAACCCGGGTTTCGTCCAGTTTATCAAAAATATCATCAAAAAGCAAAATAGGTTTTACGCCGCTTTGTTTTTTCAGAAATTCAAATTGCGCCAGTTTCAGCGCGATCAGAAAAGATTTCTGTTGTCCCTGAGATCCGAATTTTTTTATCGGATGCGAATCAATTTCAAAAGATAAATCGTCTTTATGAATTCCGACAGTTGTATAATGAAGAACACGATCCTTATTGATACTTTCCTGTAAAAGTGTTAAAAGGTCTTTTTCAAACAAATGACTTTCATAAACCAGCTGCACATTTTCCTCAGAACCGGTTATGTCGTGATGGTGTTTATTAAATATAGGTATAAACTGCTGCAGGAACTCTTTTCGTTTTTCAAAAATCGATTTCCCATATTGATTCAGTTGCTCATTATATATAGATAAGGTGTCATTGTCGAAAACATGATTTAAAGCAAAATATTTTAAAAGTGCGTTTCGCTGTGTAATTACCTTTTGATAATTGATTAATTCATGCAGATAAGCCGAATCGAGCTGCGAAATCACGCTGTCCATGAATTTACGACGAGTTTCGCTTCCTTCAACAATCAAATCCCGGTCGGCGGGTGAAATAATTACAAGAGGAACAAATCCGATATGATCAGAAAATTTATCATACGCCTTACCGTTTCGTTTCAAAACCTTTTTCTGGCCTTTCTTTAAACTGCAGACAATCTGTTCGGTTCTTTCATTCTTTTCCAGTTCGGCATCGATCACAAAAAACTCCTCGCCATGCTTAATATTTTGCACGGCAAGCGGATTAAAATAGCTTTTTCCGTAAGCCAAATGGTAAATAGCGTCAAGCACATTGGTTTTTCCAATGCCATTTTTCCCTACAAAACAGTTGATCTTTGTGTCGAAATCAAAACTTGCTTCAGAAAAGTTTTTATAATTGAATAATGAGATTTTGTTTAAATGCATTTTTAAAGGAAAATCAAAGATAAATTACCGCTTTAAGACAGTAAAAATTTGAGGGTGCAAATTACCGAAAATTATCGATATAACAGAGTTAACGCAATTCGCAAACAAATTTATTTTGGCACTTCCGTGAAAGTAAAATTGAATAATAAATTTATTTGTTTTAAAATAGTGATAAAATTGAATTTTTTTACGTCAATTTCAATAAAAATTTTATTTTTGCCGTTCACTAAATAAATTTTAAATGGCAACTTACAATAAAAGAGGATATAAGACACCAAAAGAAAAGGAAATTACAGAGGTTACTGAAGAACAACAAGTAGTTATTGACGAAAAAGACAGTACTACAGCTGGTGTTTTCTCAAAATTAGATGAGACAGCTTCAAAAACTGAGGATTGGGTGGCTAAAAATCAAAAAATTATTATTGGTTTAGTTGCTGGTATTGCAGTTGCGACAATCGGATACCTTGCTTACCAAAAATTTATTGCAACTCCTAAACAAGAAGAAGCTGCAAGTGAAATGTTTGTTGCTCAGCAAAACTTCGAAAAAGCAGTAAACGGTGTTTCAAGTGATTCATTATACAAATTATCATTGAACGGTTCAGAAGGTAAATTTGGATTTATTAAAATCGCTGACGAATATTCAGGAACAGATGCAGGAAATTTAGCTAATTACTATGCAGGTATCGCTTATTTAAATACTGGTAAATACGATGAAGCGATTAAATATTTAGGTGATTTTAAATCTGAAGATGTAATCTTAAGCGCTTTGGCTAAAGGTGCAACCGGAGATGCTTATTCTCAAAAAAATCAACAAAAAGAAGCACTTGACTTTTACGTAAAAGCTGCCGAATCTAACAAGAATGATTTTACAACGCCTCGTTTCTTATTAAAAGCGGCTAAAACTGCTTTGGCTTTAGGGCAAAAAGAAGATGCTTTAAAATATTTAAACGACATTAAAGATAATTACGACAGTACTCCGGAAGCTGCATCTGTTGATGCTTTGATCGGATTAGCACAATAAAAATTTTAGTTCCGATGCTTCGGAATAGATTTTAGATTCGTAAATTAGCAATCTTAAATTTAATATCTAAAATATAAAATATAGAGATGGCTACTGAAAATAAAAATTTATCAGAATACGATAAAAACACAATCCCAAATGCGAAAGACTTTCGATTTGGGATTGTTGTTTCTGAGTGGAATGATACCATAACAGAAGGACTTTATAATGGCGCTTTTGACGCTCTGACAGATTGTAATGTACCGGCTCAGCAAATTATCCGTTGGAATGTTCCGGGAAGTTTTGAGCTGATTTATGGAGCAAAAAAAATGCTTCAGACACAAAACGTCGATGCAGTTATTGTAATTGGCTGCGTGATTCAGGGACAAACCAAACATTTTGATTTTGTTTGTGAAGGTGTTACACAAGGAATTAAAGACCTGAATGTGCAAACCGATATTCCTGTTATTTTCTGTGTTTTGACAGACAATAATATGCAGCAATCCATTGACAGAAGCGGAGGTATTCATGGAAATAAAGGAACCGAGGCGGCAATCGCGGCTATTAAAATGGCTTACATCCGTCAACAGGCTTCTATTGCTCATGCTTACAATCAGCCATTATTAGCTTCAGGGGCAATTCAGATTGAAGACACTCCAAGAAAAATAGAAAACGAATAAAACACAATTGTTTTAAAATAATTAAACCTGTACTGTGTAATGACGGTATAGGTTTTTTTGTTTTTTTTATGACAGCCGTTATTCTAAAACCAAACCAAAATTCACTAAATTTGTACCTCTTGGTTTATAAAACCTACCTAAACTTTAAAACTATTTTTGCTTAATGTCGAGTATTATTCAATTGCTTCCTGATCACGTTGCTAACCAGATTGCTGCTGGAGAAGTGGTTCAAAGACCCGCTTCAGTCGTAAAAGAATTATTGGAAAATGCCGTCGATGCCAAAGCAACTGATATAAAATTGATTATCAAAGATGCGGGAAAATCTCTAGTTCAGGTTATCGATAACGGTGTCGGAATGACGGTTACAGATGCCCGTTTGTGTTTTGCCCGACATGCTACTTCAAAAATCCGTCATGCCGAAGATTTGTTTTCACTTGGAACAAAAGGTTTTCGCGGAGAAGCGCTGGCTTCTATAGCTGCGATTGCGCATATGGAAATGAAAACGAAGCAGGATCAGGACGAACTTGGAACGCACATCGTCATTGAGGGCAGTAAATTTGTCTCGCAGGAAGTGGCGGTTTTGCCCAAAGGAACTTCTTTCTCTGTTAAAAACCTGTTTTTTAATATTCCGGCACGTCGTAATTTCTTAAAGTCAGACACAGTTGAGTTTCGTCATGTTATGGATGAGTTTCAGCGTGTAGCACTGGCACATCCCAATATTCATTTTAGTTTTTATCATAACGGAAGTGAATTGTACAATCTTCCGGCTTCTGGTTACAGGCAAAGAATTGTGGGAATCATGTCAGGAAAAACCAATGAAAAATTAGTTCCTGTAAATGAAGAAACTGAAATCATTAATATTCAGGGGTTTGTTTGTAAACCTGAATTTGCCAAGAAAAACAGAGGGGAACAATTCTTTTTTGTAAACGATCGTTTTATAAAAAGTGGTTATTTGCATCACGCGGTAATGTCTGCTTACGACGGATTACTTAAAGACGGCTGTCAGCCAAGTTATTTCCTTTATTTGCAGGTTCCTCCAAATACCATTGATATCAACATACATCCTACGAAAACCGAAATTAAGTTTGATGATGAGCAAGCGTTATACGCGATATTGCGGGCGTCAATTAAACATAGTTTAGGGCAATTTAACGTGGCACCGGTTTTAGATTTTGAGCGTGATTCTAATTTAGATACACCTTATCATTATAAAGATGTAGAGGCGGAAGTTCCTACAATTCAGGTAGATGGAACATTTAATCCGTTTACAGATGACAAAACCAATCAGCATTACAGTAAAGCGGGTTCAGCATCCTCCGGTTATAGTTCAGGTTCTTTATCTGCTGGAGGATCTTCCTATTCGGGATATTCTAAACGTGTAGAACCAACAGCAAGCTGGGAAAGTTTGTATGTGGGTCTGGACATCGAAAATCCCGAAACGATAGAAAGTTCACCTTTTACATTCGAAAATGAAGAAGTTACTTCTTCTTTGTTTAATGATGATGAAGTAGAACAGGCACCTCAGAGAACGTATCAGATCCATAAAAAATATATTGTTTCGCCAATAAAATCAGGAATGATCATTATCGATCAGCAACGAGCACATCAACGTATTTTGTACGAGCAGTTCCTGCTGAATATGACAGTCAACCAGGCTTCCAGTCAGCAATTATTATTTCCTTTAGATTTGTTTTATTCGTCAGGCGAAATGAAACTAATTGAGGAATTAAAACCTTCTCTGGAGACAACAGGATTTGTTTTTGACGAAAGTAAATCAGATCATATTATAATTTCGGGAATTCCTGTAAATATTACCGAAAGTGAAGTTTCTATGGTAATTGAGCAATTATTAAGTGATTTGCAGGACGGAATTCCGGCAAGCAGTTACAGTCAGAATGATACCATTGCCAAATCGATGGCTAAAAGTTTAGCGGTTAAAACGGGATCTTATTTAACCGAAAAAGAACAGGATAATCTGGTAAACGGACTATTTGCCTGTAAAGATCCCAATATTTCACCTTTTCAAAAACCAACTTTCATTACCATGCGTGTGGAAGATATAGATAAAAAGTTTGCCTTATGATGAATATGACACCAGTAGTTAAACAACTGCTTATAATTAATATAATATTTTTTATCGGATCTTGGTTAGTACCGGCATCTGAACAATATTTTGCTCTTTTTTTTCCTAGAAGTGATTTTTTTCAGTATTGGCAACCTTTTACGCATATGTTTATGCACGGTAATATTTTGCATATAGCATTTAATATGTTTGCAATGGTATCATTTGGTTCTGCTTTAGAGCATTTTTGGGGAGGAAAAAAATTTATTTTTTTCTATATTTCTTGCGGACTTGGGGCAGCATTGCTGCAAATAACTGTGAATTATTTTCAAATGCAATCTGCTTTAGAACCTGTCAGTAATTTAGCTTTTTCGGATAATACATTACATCAATTATTAAATGTGAATTTTTCTGATGGAATTAGTTATCGTGGAGATTTGTTCTTAGAGGGAATTAAACCAATTTTAGAGAACTCAGGTAAAACAAATTTGACTCAAGAAGGTTTTAAAGGTTTGTTTGATGCAGCGATTATTAATCAAACCCCTATGGTAGGTGCTTCAGGTGCTATTTACGGATTGTTAGTTGCTTTTGCTTTTATGTTTCCTAATGCAGAATTAGCTTTAATGTTTATACCGATTCCAATAAAAGCTAAATATTTTGTTCCTGGAATTTTGGCTTTGGATTTGTTTCTGGGTTTTAAAGGGGACTCTTTATTTGGAAGTGGAGGAACTGGCGTTGCTCATTTTGCTCACGTTGGAGGGGCAATTATTGGATATATAATGATGTTATACTGGAAAAAAAATCAGTTTAATAACAATCGTTGGAATTAATTTTTAACTTTAAAGTGCAAATTAAAAAAAGTAAATAAGTCTCTATGAATATTCTTGACGATTTAAAATTACAATATAAATTAGGCGGTATTGCAATGCGCGTTATTTATTGGAATATCGGGTGTTTTTTGATTTCCCTAATTTTCTATAATTTTTCAATTGGTGAGTTTTATATTCCAAACTGGCTGGCATTATCTTCTGATCCTCAGGTTTTTTTATACAAACCCTGGACCTTTTTAACCTATGCTTTTTTCCATTTTGGTTTTTGGCATTTGCTTTTTAATATGCTGGTTTTAAATTTTGCCAGTAATTTGTTCCTGACCTTTTTTACCCAAAAGCAATATTTAGGACTATACATTTTAAGCGCTATATTCTCTGGAGTCGTTTTTGCATTAAGCTTCTACTTTTTAGGAAACGCAGCTACTATAGTTGGCGCTTCGGCGGCAATTATGGCAATATTAGTTGCCGCAACCACTTATCAGCCTTTAATGGGCGTTCGCCTGTTTCTTTTCGGAAATGTTAAGCTTTGGCATGTTACCGCTGTAATTCTGCTTTTAGATTTGCTGCAGTTCCGCCTGGGCAATATGGGAGGCCACATTTCGCATTTAGCGGGAGCTTTATTCGGATTTGCTTATATTAAATTGCTGCAAAATGGCACTGATTTAAGTATCATAGTTTCTAAAATATTAGATTTTTTCACGAATTTATTTAAAAAATCTCCTTCGACCCCATTTACAAAAGTTCATAAAAATTACAAGAAACCTACCGAAAAACCTTCATCAAGAATTGTTACGAAAGACAAAACGCAACAACAGATCGATGAGATTTTAGACAAAATCAGTCAGTCCGGATACGATTGTCTGACAAAAGAAGAAAAAGAGTTTTTATTTAAAGCCGGAAAATAACTTGTAAGAAATAATATGAAAAACCTTTCTTGGTTTAATAAAATAATGTTCTTTTTGAATATAGTGCTGACTGTGCTTACCTTCAGCGTCTATCTTCTGCCTTTCTTAGCACCTAAAAGTTTCCCGCTTTTATCGGTGCTTACACTGTTTATGCCTGCTTTTTTTGTCGCAAACGGATTCTTCTTCGTTTATTGGGCAATTCAGTTTAAAAAACGCCTGATATTGTCAGGATTGGTATTGCTGACCGGAATTACTTTTATCAGTAAATTTTATAAATTTTCAGGAACAGAATATCTGGAGGATGAAAAAGATTTTTCTGTAATGAGTTATAACGTACGCCTTTTTAATGTCTTTAAATGGCTGGATCGTGATGATATTCCGTCGAATATAAAAGCTTTTATAGATGACAACGATCCGGATATTCTATGTATTCAGGAATATTCAAATTCGGCACATTTAGATCTAAAAGTATATCCGCACCGTTTTATCTTTATTGATGGAAAAAAAATAAAAACCGGACAGGCTATTTTCTCCAAATTTCCGATTATTGAAGAAGGAAAAATTGTTTTCCCAAAGTCAGACAATAATGTTGTATATGCTGATATTAAGCGGGGAAAAGACATTATTCGTGTTTACAATATGCACCTGCAGTCTATTCGGATTTCTCCTGATGTTAACGAAATTTCGAACGATATTGATAATGTCAACCAAAAGAAATCGCAGCTTATTTATAACCGAATCAGTAAAGGCTTCAGGCAACAGCAGGAGCAAGCCGAGATTTTTAAGGAGCATATTAAAAAGTGCAAATATCCTATAATAATCTGTGGCGATATGAATAACAGTCCTTTTTCTTATGTCTATAGAAGTATAAAAGGAAAACTAAAAGATGCATTTGAAGAAGCCGGAGAAGGTTTTGGAGCTACGTATAAATTCCGTTATTATCCTGCCAGAATCGACTACATCTTTACTGACAGTAAAATGAAAGTAAAACAATTTGAAAGCTTTTCTGATTTTGAAAACTCAGATCATTATCCGATTATGACAAGACTTTCGATGGAATGATTTTTTTTGTAAAAAGTAAGAAGTAAAAAGTAAGAAGTAAAAAGTAAGAAGTAAAAAGTAAGAAGTGAAAAGTGAAAAGTGAAAAAATTCATTTTACAATCACAATTTACATCTAACATTTAACATTTAACATTTCACAATCTATACTATTTTCTGCCCTTTCAAATAATCCATTGCAAATTTACCTTCATTAAATAGTAAATCCAGGACACTTAAGTTATTGATGAAACCATGTTTGTCATCAAAAACCTGAGTATATTTTTCAAAAGTATTGGTGTCTTTTTTCCCATTTGCCAGATATCTGAAATCAGTAAAATCGGGTGCTTCATGAAAGTATTCCGCAGTTTTTGCAAACTCTGTTTTCATTCGGAGGCACTTCGTTACAATGTCAAAAGCTTCAAAATTAAGATCCATTAAATAAATGTGTTTCTTTTCGAAAATAGGGGCGATATCATCTTCAAAGAACTCAAAGAAGGGCGAACTTCTATATGCAGCCTCAAGCGATTTAAAATGCTGTTTCTGCCAGTCAAATTCATTCTCAATCAAAATGTCTTTTGTCTTTTGATGTGCTTCCTTTGAATGTTTAACGGGAATATTTAATAACTGAATTCCGTTTGGACTGTAGATATAAGTTCTGTTTCTATTGGTCTGCTTCTGAAAATTATCTTCCATTTCAAAAGTAATGGTCTCAGATTGTGCAATAACTGCAAAATGACTAATAGATGGGAAATAAGTAGGAAGGATTAAGGAATTCATGATTATTGTATGTTTTAAAAAGTTTCAGGTTTCAAGTTTCAAGTTTGTGTAAACCTGAAACTTGAAACCTGAAACAAAAATAACACTATTTTTTATGCTTTATTTTCTCTTCTTTTTTTCCAGATAAAATCTCCCACGAAATAGATGGCAAGAAGTATAAGGAAATATTTGAAATAAGATTGTGGCTGACCTTCGCCATCTACAGTTGTAAATACTCTGTTCCAGCGAATTTTATTAATGCCTTTTCCGTTTGTATCCCAGCTCATCCAGATAAATACTGGTTTTCCAACAATATGATTTTCAGGAACGTACCCCCAGTATCTACTGTCTTCAGAGTTATGGCGATTATCTCCCATCATCCAGTAATAATTCTGTTTGAAAGTATAGGTTGTGGCGGGCTTTCCGTTAATTAAAAATTTAGAACCTTGAAGCTCCAGTTTATTTCCCTCATAATTTGTAATGATCTCTTTATAAAAAGGAAGAGATTCATTGTTTAAGGCAACTGTTTTTCCGGCTTCAGGGATATAAATAGGCCCCATATTGTCCTGACTTCCTTTATTGATGTGAGGGAATATTCTGTTATCGTCCTGATTGTCAATTATTCTTATTACTGCAGTAACTCCGGGAGTGTTTTTAAATCTTTGAGCTCCGGCTTCTGTTAATGAACCTAAATATAGAGTATCTCTTTTTTCAGTTCTAAAACCGGCAGGATCTGTAATGTCTAATTCCTTAAAAAGAGTTTCAAAATCAATTGATGTTTTGCCGTCTAAAGCAACCTTATAAGAATATTGAGGCCTCGCTCTTTCCGGTAAAATTAATTTTTTTCCGTTGATGAAAACAAAACCATCCTTTATAGATAAGCTGTCTCCCGGGATACCAACACATCTTTTGACGTAATTTGATTTTTTATCAATAGGTTTAATTACACCGGGTCTTCCTTTAGGTTCGAAAAAATAATGTACCGTGTCGACCGGCCAGTTGAAGACCACGATATCGGATCGTTTTATTTTCTGAATAGCAGGTAATCTTAAATAAGGTAATTGTGGCCAGCTTAGATACGATTTGCTTTTTGTTAATGGAATAGAGTCATGCACCATTGGCAATGCCACAGTAGTCATTGGAACTCTAGGGCCATAATTTAATTTGCTCACAAATAAGAAATCACCAATTAAAAGAGATTTTTCTAATGATGAAGTCGGAATTGTATAAGGCTGTACCACGTAAGTGTGTACTAAAGTCGCTACTATAATGGCAAATAATAAAGAGCTAATTGTGTCTCCAGTTTTATTTTCAGGAGTTAATTTCCTGTCTTTTCTATATTCTAATTTTTGAGTATAATTGACATAATAGATATAAAAACCTAAAGTAAAAAGTCCTAAAATGGTATCTAAAGTCGATCTTTTACCAAATGTTCTTAATGTTTCTACCCATACAACCGGAAACATGATCAGGTTAATAATGGGAATAAAAAGCAAAATTGTCCACCAGGTTGGGCGACCAATGATTTTCATTAAAACAATAGAATTGTATACCGGAATTGCAGCTTCCCAGCTTTTTCTTCCCGCTGCCTGATACAGTTTCCATGTTCCTAAGAAATGAATAATTTGTACGGCTAAGAAAAATACGAACCAAGCATAAAATGTCATAATAGTGTGTTTTTAAATTAAATTCAGAATAATGCTAATTCAGAATTCTTGTTTTTTTATTATAAGTTTAATACATCTTTCATAGTGAAGATTCCTTGTTTTCCTGCAAGCCATTCTGCTGCAATTACAGCACCAAGAGCAAAACCTTCACGATTATGAGCGGTATGTTTTATTTCGATACTATCTATCGCAGAGTCGTAATTTACAGTATGTGTACCAGGAACTTCGCCAATTCTTTTTGCCTCAATAGTAATTTGCTTTGTCTGTTCTTTATCGGTAGATTCATTTGCTTTACCATCTGCTAAAGTCCAGTTATTGTAGTCACTGTTTTCAATAACGCCCTGAGCCAGGGAAATTGCTGTTCCGCTTGGGGCATCCAGCTTATGGATATGATGAATCTCTTCCATTGATACCTTATACGAATCAAATTGTCTCATTATTTTTGCCAGATACTCATTTAGTCCGAAGAAAACATTAACGCCAAGACTAAAATTGGAGCTGGAAATAAATCCGCCTTTTTTCTCGTTGCAAAGTGTGATCATTTCATCATAATGTTCCAGCCAGCCTGTTGTTCCCGAAACTACAGGAACATTAGCATTGAAAGAAGCAGAAATATTATTTACAGCAGCAGAAGGAACACTAAAATCAATGGCAACATCTGCAGTTGAAAGTCCGTCATAAGCATTAAATTCATCTTTCTTTAAAACTATTTCATGACCTCTTTCTAAAGCAATTCGTTCAATTACTTTACCCATTTTTCCGTATCCTAAAAGCGCAATTTTCATTATGATATTTTTTTGATTTTACAATAGAATGAAATCTATCAAAAGGTATAATTAAAGGTTAGTCCTACATTTGGTTTAAATGTTACATCTGCAGGATAAATTTCGGGACGCATTGACAGTCTTTCGTTTACGTTAAACTGAATTAGCGCCGCGTCTACATTGGCGTCTATAATATTTAAGACATAAAAGCCAACAACAAATAAAGCAGACAAATCTCTGTTTCTCTGATAAAATTTCTGGCCCGCAATAAGTCTGCTTTCATCCAGAAATTGGTAATTATCGTCATTATAGCCTTCTAATCTTCTTTTGTAAGCGTCGCGATAATCGTGGTATTTTTTGTTGTTGTCTATGTAAAAATACAAACTGGTTCCTATAGCTCCGTAAACCAATGGGATTTTCCAGTACTTTTTATTATATGCCTGACCTAAACCTGGCAAAACAGCAGAATAAAAAGCTGCTTTAGCGGGTCTTAACGGGTCTATTTCTACTAAAGCAGTAGTGTCTTTTACGACCAAAACCGTGTCTTTTTTTACCTGGGCAAAAAGAGAAACGGTTCCTGTAAGAAAGAACAACAGACCGATGGGGACAATTTTATTCACTATCCGTTTATTAATTTTATAATTCTGTTAAAGTCGGCTTCAGAATTAAATGGAATTGTAATTTTTCCTTTTCCGTTACCAGCGACTTTTATATCAACTTTTGAACCAAAGTAATCGTTAAAAGTATTTTTTTGAGTTTCTCTTACCACAAATGCAGAGTCAACTTTAGGTTTTCCATCTGCTTTAGGCTGATTGCCTTCGTGATAATTTTTAACCAGAGCTTCTGTTTCGCGGACAGATAAATTCTGACTAACGATTTTTTGGTAAATATCGGTTTGAACGTCCAGATCATCAATATTTATAATTGCTCTACCGTGCCCCATGCTGATAAAACCATCGCGAATACCGGTCTGAATAATTGGGTCCAGTTTTAAAAGACGCAAATAATTGGCAATTGTAGAACGTTTTTTTCCAACGCGATCACTCATTTGTTCCTGAGTCAATTGAATTTCGTCAATCAAACGTTGGTAAGAAAGTGCAATTTCAATTGGATCTAAATCATGACGCTGAATGTTTTCAACCAGGGCCATAACCAGTGATTCATTGTCATTCGCAATACGAATGTAAGCGGGAACATGCGTTAAGCCTACTAATTTAGAAGCACGAAGACGACGCTCTCCGGAAATTAACTGATATTTATTAAACTCTAATTTACGAACAGTAATAGGCTGAATTACGCCAAGTTCTTTAATAGAAGTGGCTAATTCACGTAACGATTCTTCATTAAAATTGCTTCTGGGCTGAAACGGATTTATTTCGATAGCACTTATTTCAAGCTCAATGATGTTTCCAACAACTTTGTCAGCATTTTTATCTTCTACTGATTTAATATCGTTTTCCGGATCTTTTAATAATGCTGATAATCCTCTTCCTAAGGCTTGTTTTTTAATTGCTTTTGTCATAAAAACTATTTGCTGTTTTTCTTTATAATCTCCTGAGCTAAATGAATATAGTTTACGGCACCTTTACTTGTTGCATCATAATTAATGATACTTTCACCAAAACTTGGAGCTTCGCTCAATTTTACATTTCTTTGAATCACAGTATCAAAAACCATATCATTAAAGTGTTTTTGCACTTCTTCTACAACCTGGTTTGATAAACGTAATCTGGAATCATACATAGTAAGTAATAATCCTTCGATGTCAAGATCCGGGTTGTGTATTTTTTGAATACTCTTAATCGTGTTTAGTAATTTTCCTAATCCTTCAAGAGCAAAATATTCGCACTGAATAGGAATAACTACAGAATCTGCAGCTGTTAAAGCATTCAGGGTTAACAAACCTAGCGAAGGCGCGCAGTCGATAATGATAAAATCATATTCATCTTTTACACTTTCTAATGCTTTTTTAAGCATGTATTCGCGGTTTTCTTTGTCAACCAATTCAATTTCGATGGCAACAAGGTCAATGTGAGCAGGTATCACGTCAACATTTGGAGCCGTACATTTTAGGACAGCTTCCTTTGGTGTTATACTGTGCTCAAGAATCTGATAAGTCCCATTTTCAACGGTTTCTACGTCAATTCCAAGGCCAGATGTAGCATTCGCCTGAGGATCAGCATCGATCAATAAAACTTTTTTCTCTAAAACACCTAACGAGGCAGCAAGATTTACCGATGTAGTGGTCTTTCCAACGCCTCCTTTTTGATTAGCAATAGCAATGATTTTGCCCATTTATTTTCTGAATTTTGAACCGTAAAAATACAATTATTTATGGTTTTTGAAAATCTATTTTGTTAACATTTAAGAAACTTTGATTAATCGTTGTTTAATGGGTGTTCGACAGAAAATAATTGTAGTTATGAGTAAAATCGCCGTTAAGATTTGTATGAATTTAAATAATGTTTCTGATGTAAAAACAGCTGAATTTATTTTTTTTCAAAAAAAAGCTGTTCGCAAATTTTATCACAATACAAATTTCCCTGATTTTACTTTTTGTTTTTTCCCTGAAACAAATTGGTACTAATTCATTTGTCGCTTTTAATATATCTCATGATGTTTTTAAATAAAAAGTTTATTTGGGCTGATAAACCGCCAATTGTCGGACTTTGTATAGTTTTTGATAAGAAATTAGATCTCAAAACGGAACAGATGGGTTGAGGATTATTGCTATTTTAGGCTTCCTGAAAAACTTTATAATTATATCTATCAAACCACAAAAAATGAACATCTTTAAAAAAATGATTTCAATTTCAGCAGCGTCTTTATTTATGCTGATGCTATGCAGTTTTGTTTCTTCTTATTCACCTGATGAAAAAAATCAGCTTAATAATGTTGAACGCAAAATCGTTTACAACAAAAAGAAAAAAAACATAACTATATCATGGTCACCATTTGGTACCTCGGGGAATTATATTATTACGAGAGGAGGAAGTCGTCTGTCTTCGGATTTTATTGAAATCGGCTCAACCTCAAAATTATCTTTTACCGACAATAAGCCAAATTCAGACAAATATGAAAACTACTATAAAGTTACGCGTGGTTCTGAGGCAATACTTATTTCTTTAGAAAATCAGATTTTTGGAAATAATGTGTATTTCTATGACAGAAAATATGAGAAAGCAGAAAGCTCCAGAAACGAAATGAATTCACATTTTGCAACTATCGGATTGGGTGGTGCCAATGGTGAATGGACTACAAAACGTCAGGCTTATTATTTTAAGGCAAATGTAAAAGGTCAGACTTATGATTCCGGCGGATCAGGTTCTGCATCTTCGGCGGAAGCCAATTCTATTGAATTAGGATTTTATTCTCATATCGGAGGTCTCGGAAGATTGCCTTCAGATGTTAAATTAGGTTCGGTTTTTACAAGGCCTCATCTTTCGGGTGGGGCAAACGCAACCTGTACATTTTGGCGTTCTGTAGAAAATGTAGATGTCATGCGTGATTTTGCATGGACAGTATCCCAGTCAACAAGTGCACGCAGGATGCTGATTGAAAGTACTTCAAAATATATTTCAGATATAGGAAGTACTAACTTTTGGGGCAGTGGCGGTTTTATTGCCGATACTCATTATACTACAACACGACCAAATTGGGGTGGACAACAGCAATGGTACACCAGAAATGCTGTTTTCCCTGTTGGTTCAGGAGCAATGGGCGGTTCCTACAATATGGTTTGGCAGGGATGTATGAATCCGCCCGCGGCAGACGATGCCAATTCGACAATTGCTACGACACCTATTATTAAAGAAAAGCCTTTTTTGTTTATTGATACTGACGGTGAATACAAAATTTTTGTTCCGGCCTGGCAAAAGGACAGGATCGGGCTGTCATGGTCTTCATCAGATATGGGAAAAGGAGAAATTCAGGATTTGATAAGCAAATGGTATGTCGCTAAGGAAGGAGATACAGATGCAGAAATAAATGCTGCGCTAACGGCCGGTAAAAATATATTTTTTACTCCCGGACATTATTCGCTAAATGCTCCGATTCAGGTCAACAGAAAAAATGCCATTTTGTTAGGCGCCGGAATAGCCTCTGTAACTCTGGAACCAACTGAGAAAAACAAATGGGGCTGTATTTATGCCGATGATAAGGAAGGAATTATAATTGCAGGACTCCTTATGGATTCGCTGAATAGTACTACTTATCAGGTTAGAATTGGAAATGAAGAAGCGAATCAGGATCATTCTCAGAATCCGATTTTGCTCACAGATATTACCTGTAGAGTGGGTGGAGTACAATCTAAAAATATTCAGATCCAGGCTTCAATGCAGATTAACAGTAACAATGTGGTCGGAGATCACTTTTGGTTGTGGCGTGCCGATCATGGTTCGCAACCGGGAGGAGACGCAAGGTGGGTGAGGGACAGATGCAAAAACGGACTTATTGTTACGGGAGACGATGTTACACTTTATGGTCTTTTTACGGAACATTATCAGGAATATGAAGTGCTTTGGCTGGGCGAACGCGGAAGAACCTATTTCTTTCAAAACGAACCTCCTTATGATGCACCAAATCAGAAAAGCTGGAGCAGTCAAAATGGTAGAGTTGATGGGTATGCGGCATTTAAAGTAGCAAATTCTGTAAAAGTCCATAATAGTATCGGCATGGGATCGTATGCGGTTTTTACAGGAACTGATGGCAAGGTGAACAAACAAAACGGATTCGAAGCACCAAACAGCCCAAATGTCAAACTGGAGAAAATGTGTATAACACGTTTCGCTGGTCCGGGAAATGTTAAAAATGTGATTAATAGTACCGGAGGAAGCACGGCAACGGGAACAAAACGCGTGGCATTATACAATAATAATGATGGAGTACAGCCATATGATGAAGAATTTACTTTGCCGGATAAGGAATCGTATCCTGCTTATATAAGTATGGAGAAGTAAAATAATATGGTCTGTTTAGATATAAACTCTGAGGTATGATTCTTCAGAGTTTATTGTTTTATATATTTCCGATTTCAATAGGTCAATTCTATATTTGTGAATTTAAAGCAAAAAAAAAAGTCTTTTCAAATTTGAAAAGACTTTTGTCGGGGTGGCAGGATTCGAACCTGCGGCCTCCTGCTCCCAAAGCAGGCGCGATAACCGGGCTACGCTACACCCCGAAAGCGGATGCAAAGATAGAAATAAATTTCATTTTCAAAAGGAAAAATTGAAAATAAATAAAACTTATTTCGACATAGTTATTTAGGATTTATTTTCGACCTTATTTTTTATAATAAAGTTTACATTTGCAACTCAAAATAACTATTACTATGTCAGATACAATCGAAAAAATTAAATGCCTTATTATAGGTTCTGGTCCTGCAGGTTATACCGCGGCTATTTATGCAGCCAGAGCTAATATGAATCCAGTATTATATCAGGGAATGCAGCCTGGTGGTCAGTTGACTACGACAAATGAGGTTGAAAATTTTCCCGGTTATGTTGATGGAGTTACAGGACCGGAAATGATGGTTCAGTTACAAGATCAGGCAAAACGTTTTGGTGCTGATATTCGCGACGGTTGGGCAACAAAAGTTGATTTTTCCAAAGATATTCACAAAGTCTGGATCAATGATTCGATCGAATTACACTGTGAAACTGTAATTATTTCAACAGGAGCGTCGGCTAAATATTTAGGATTGCCATCAGAACAACACTACTTAAATATGGGTGGGGGAGTTTCGGCTTGTGCTGTTTGCGACGGATTTTTCTACCGTAATCAGGAAGTTGTAATTGTTGGAGCTGGAGATTCTGCCTGCGAAGAAGCACATTATCTTTCTAAGCTTTGTAAAAAAGTGACGATGTTGGTAAGAAGCGAAAAATTCAGAGCTTCTAAAATCATGGAAGAGCGTGTTCGCAGAACTGAAAATATCGAAATTTTAATGAACCATGATACGCTTGAAGTTCTTGGAGACAATCAGGTTGTTCATGCTATAAAAGCATTAAACAAAACAACCGGAGACGTGATCGAAATTCCTGCAACAGGTTTCTTCGTAGCAATTGGTCATAAACCAAATACAGATATCTTTAAAGATTACATTAAATTAGATGAAACAGGTTATATCGTAAATACTCCCGGAACATCTTTTACAAATGTTCGCGGTGTATTTGTTGCAGGAGATGCTGCAGATCACGTATATCGTCAGGCAATTACTGCTGCCGGAACAGGATGTATGGCTGCATTAGATGCTGAAAGATATTTAGCTTCTAAAGAGTAATTTTTTTGTTTCAGGTTTCAGATTTTTAATGTTAATCTGAAGCCTCTATAAATATAAAGTCCCGTTCGTTTGAACGGGACTTTTTTATTTAATATCGCCAAGTTTTTTCTTTGAAGTTGTCTTTGCGTCTTCGCGACTTTCCGGTGCTATATTCAGTATTTCAACTTGAAACCTGAACCTGAACCTTGAAACTTGAAACCTGAAACTTCAAACCTGAAACAAAAAACTTATTTAATCTTCTTAAACAATTTCGCCTCTTCAGAAAAACGGGTTAATTGTATCGTTGGATTTCCAAAAAGAGAAAGTTCGGCTTTGTCTCCAAGAGCTAAAGATAGCGTTGTTTCAGCAAGAATAGTTCCAACGGCATAATTCTCAGCTGTAACATTTGCATCTTTCAGCGTAAATTTTGCTCCGGTGAAAACCGAATTATTATCTAAACGTATAGTTGCTTTTTCTGCAATACCTTCAATTGCAGCAGTTGATTTTTGATATAAATCACATTTAAATTTGATAGCAGAAACCAATGTTTTTACCGTTGCATTTTTACTCAGTTGCAAACTTCCATCTTCAGCTTTCAGATTTAATTCTGTTTTTGATTTGTCATCGGCAATAAGGGTAAATTTTTTAGCATTCACATTCAAAAATAATTTAGAAAAGTCAACACAATTCATAGTAATGTCATCCAATTGTAGTTCCTGAATCGCATACACAATTGCTTCATTTTTCGTGATCACCTTATTTAATGATTTGGTGTAAGTAACCTTAACCGATAACTTTTTGAAAATGCTAGACTCTTTATTGGTATATAATCGAAGGGTTTTTTCTCTTAAATCCATTCCGATAATATCATGAAGATTATCATCGGCTTCAATTTTAATTTCGTTCTTTTCTCCTTGTTCCAAATAAACTTCCAGATTATCATCGACTTCAATGGCATCAAAACTTCCAACTTCTTTTACTGACGTTGTTACAACTTTAGAACCTTTAATTTTTTCCCTTCTTTGAGCGAAAGTAAGTGTTGTAACAAATAATAATAGGAGCAGCGCTGTACTTTTTTTCATTAATTCTAGATTTGATTTTGACAAATATAAAAAAATCATCCACTTTTGATGAATGATTTCGTTTATATTTAACAGTTAGAAAATTTAACCCTGGTTGATACTTCCTCCTGAACTTGCGGTTTTTTCAATTGTTTTAGGAACATTATTATAGTTAATGCTTCCACCGCTTGAAGCTCCGGCTTTCAGACTTAAAATTGGGTGTACTTCAAGGCTTCCTCCACTTGATGCGTCTGCTTCAATATCGTTTGCTAATAATTTTCCGGCATTTACACTCGCACCGCTGGAAGCTCTGAAAGATGTTTTTAAAGATTTTCCTTCAATTGTAATAGAACTCCCGCTGCTGGATCTTGCTTCGATA
The DNA here is from genome assembly GCF_039749035.1 of Flavobacterium olei. NCBI lineage: Bacteria > Pseudomonadati > Bacteroidota > Flavobacteriia > Flavobacteriales > Flavobacteriaceae > Flavobacterium > Flavobacterium olei. The sequence goes on along the minus strand of NZ_JBDKWC010000006.1, from coordinate 162,820 downwards.
TTATCCGATTCAATGTTCAGGTTCATGGTAGCTGCACTAGAGGTTTCCAATTCAACATCCTGACCTGCAATAACATTTTTGCTTTCGATACTGGATGCGCTCGAAGCTTCCAGTTTATTAATAACAGGCATTTTAACCGTTACCTTTTTCATTGTTACATTTCTGAAAGAACTGAATTTACAGCTGATTACAAGAGTCCCGTTTTCAACTTTAGTTACAATTTCTTTCTGAAGATTATCGTCAGCTTCCACTATGATTTCCTTAGTATCAGCTTGTTCGATAACCAAATCAATTGCGTTGCTTACTTTTACATTTGTAAAATCTCCAGAAACAGTTCTCTTTTCTGTTGTCACATTTCCGCTTCCTTCAATAGCATTTACATTGAAGTTGCAGGAAGCAAATAATAAAGCAGTAACAGTAGCAACTATAAATTTCGTAATATGAATGATTATTTTGATCATGGTTTTAGTTAATTTTAATTATTACTCCGTTTTTGTCAGTGGTTAGCTTTCCAGAAGTTTTTTTGCTGTTTAGAACTTCTTTTCCATTTATTTTAATAGATACTTCTTTTACAGTATCATTTTCGATTGTATTTATTTCCTCATTATTCTCGCTGTCCTCTTCATCAACCGGGCAGTTTAAGCATTTAGCTTTTGAACCGATTACTTTATAGGTGTAATCATCGTCATGGTTCAAATTAAAAAAGTCATCATCATAATTAAAATAATCCCTAACAGAAGAATCTGCTTTAATTAATTGTCCCTCTGGTAAGTACAAATAAATGTCAACTTCCTGTCCTCTGAACTTGTTTTTTACATCTGTCAGGAAAAAGTTATCCAAAATTAAGTGATTTCCAGCAACCTGAAGCTTATAATTAATTTTTTCTGCTCTTTTTTTAGCATTAGAAAGTGAATTTCCTCTTGCGCTTTTTTCAATCTGAAGATAAGGAGACGTTTCATCGGTATGCAAAACATGTAAACGTACATCATTAGAATAAATCAATTCGTTGTTTGCAGAATCCTGTACAAATTCAAATTCTCTGTAATGATTCAGGCTTTTTGCGTAATAATCGTTGTATCTGAATTTTACAAATAATGTATCTGTAGGTCTGATGGCAACAACTTCTTTTTGCACTACTTTATTTTCCTGCGAAATTTCAGTTGCCTGTTTAATTCCGATACTAATTGCAATTGCAACAGCGATAATCCAAACGGCTAATAAAGTATATTTTGCAATATTTCCAACTGGTTTTAAGTTTGGAGATAATAATTTGAATCCTAATAAAGTCAGGAAAAAAAACGGAATTCCGACTGCAAAAAGCATTAATAAACCAAATGACCAGATTGGATATTCTGTAAAGTTGCCGGCTTCAATAAAGTTCTGCCATGGAAAATCTATAAAAATATTAGTTCCCAACGTGAAGACTCCGATCAAAAGCATGATCAAAACTATGATTCCCGACATGATTAAAACTACTCCTAAAAACTTAGCAAAGATTTTAAAAACGGTCATTACAAAGTCTCCAAATGAACTACTTATTCTCCCAGCTCCCGACTTTACCTGGTTTCCCATTTTGTCATAATCTGCATTTTTAAATTTATCAGATAATGACTCGATTTCTTCACGAACCTTTTTTTCAATGTTAGAAATAGTCACCGGTTCTCCTGTCATTTCCAGTTTTTCTGAAGTGGTAACTGCTTCCGGAGTTACAATCCAAAGAACAAAATAAGCCAGGATTCCGGTTCCGAAACCTGCAAAAACAAAGATTAAAAAGATGATTTTAATCCAGACAGCGTCAATTCCGAAATAATGTCCTAAACCTGTTGCAACCCCACCGATCATACCTTTTTCTTTATCACGGTATAATTTTTTGTGTTTTCTTGCCGTATAATCATTAAAAGATTGGTTAGAATTTTCTTCGTCTTCAATTCGGTAATCTTCAGGTTGTCCCATTACCGCAATCACTTCGTCAACATCTTTCAGTCCAACAACATGTTTTTCACTTTTTTGTTTTTCTGTTAATAATTCAGAAACACGCATTTCAATATCTTTAATAATTTCATCCTGACCGGACGAGTTGTTAAGAGATCGTTTTATAGCGTCAAAATAGCGTGTCAATTTTAAATATGCATCTTCATCGATGTGAAAAAACATACCGCCTAAGTTAATATTTACTGTTTTGTTCATGACTTATTGATTTTGATTGGTGATTAGATTTACAGCGTCAGACAATTCTGTCCATGTGCCGCTAAGTTCGTTTAAAAAGGTTTGGCCTATCTCGGTTAGTCCATAGTATTTTCGAGGTGGTCCTGAGGTCGATTCTTCCCAGCGATAGTTAAGTAAACCGTCATTTTTTAGTCTGGTTAACAACGGATAAACAGTTCCTTCTACCACTAGTAATTTTGCGTTTTTCAGCGTGTCCAATATTTCAGAGGTGTAGGCATCTTTTTCTTTTAATACAGATAAGATGCAAAACTCAAGAACACCTTTGCGCATCTGTGCTTTTGTGTTTTCAATGTTCATAATTTCATTTTGTTTTTTTTTGATTGAACAATTCGTTTTTTGATTGATGATGATTGATTGATGATTGATCGTTTTTGAGGTTTCCCTCGTGAACTATAACTTTTAAGCTTTGTCACACTGAGCAATGTCAGGCTTCGGTAAAATGTTATTTTATAAAGGGAATTGTCATAGGATATTGGTATAATTCTCCGTTTGAAGCCTTTATCGAAGCGTAGATTACTAAAAAGAATTCAACAAATTTTAAAACCCCGAAAAGCACTACCGCTGTTAATCCGACACTTAGCAGGCCAATGTTTCCTTCAAAATGGAAGTTTCTGATAACAAAATCGTCATTAAAAACAGCTTCTATCGGAAGATTCTGCAGCAAAACCGTAATGAAAATCGGAATTGCAATAAGCGCTAAAATTAAGCTGTAAAGCAATATACTTAACTGAAAGTTTAAAGCCTGTTTTCCGTGGTGATCTGCAAATTCAGATTTGTCTTTGTAATTGGTCCAGATTACCAATGGCAAAATATAATTTCCAAACGGAATAATATATTGGCTCAAAGTACTCAAATGAGTAAATGCGGCTGTATTCTTTTCTGATGTTTTTTCCATGATGAGTGGTGTTGTTGTTTCCATGATTAAAAGTATATAGTAATTTCTTATGCAAATATATATCTAAAAGACAGTATCTTGTTTTACATAGTACCAAATATTAACATAAAATTAACAAATAGAACATTTTTAAATATCGGATATAGTATTGAAAATCATTGTAAAATACCGTGTTTACTAAGCGGAAGAGGATCTGCAAAGAATATATTGTGCGTGCATAGTTTTTTTGTATTTTTACATAAAAAATATATCACATGGCACTTTCTGCATCCAAATTCAATAAATTCGTGTTTTTTAAACTGCCTTCGGCATTTATTTGTGGAGTTCGTGTAAAAGCTATAAATGAAACTAGCTGCACCGTTACAGTAAAACACAGATGGATCAACCAGAATCCGTTTAACTCGATGTATTTTGCGGTGCAGGCAATGGCTGCCGAATTAGCAACCGGAGCTTTGGTTATTTCCCAGATTCAGCAAAGCGGAAAAAAAATATCGATGTTGGTTGCCAATAACAAAGGAAACTTTACCAAAAAAGCGACTGGTAGAATTACTTTCGTTTGTAACGACGGACATTTGATTGCAGATGCTATAAAAAAAACAATCGAGACAGGCGAGGGCCAGACATTCTGGATGAAATCTATCGGAACCAATGAGCAAGGTGTTCAGGTTTCTGAAATGGATTTTGAATGGAGTGTTCGATTAAAATAAAAACAGCCCCAATTTCTGAGACTGTTTTTATTGAAAAGTATAGGTGTTATTTTTTAATTATTTTAAAGCTTTCACTGCTTCCATTTTCAAAAATAACTTTGACAAAATAAATTCCGCTCATCAGATTTAATGGTGATACGTTTACCTGCGTATCAGTATTGTTTGTAAAATCCTGATTCCATACCTGCCTGCCGCTTGCTTCGTATATCGTGATTTGCGAAATGTTAGCTTCAGCTTTTACCAATTCAATTGTAAAAACTTCATTAAAAGGATTTGGATAAACCTTAAATAATTTGTTTGACGTAAAATCAAAATCTTCATTTCCTAAATTCGGATCGTAAGTTCCGGCTTCATTATTGTTTTTATCTAATGAAGTAACCACAATAAATTTAGTATCAACCTGATCCTGCGTTAGTGTAAATTGATTCCCAGCTGTTATTTCGATAATTTTTGAGCCATCATCTTTATTGGTTACCGCTTCTGCAGAATTGTTAAAGGCATAAATTACATATTTTACCGGTAAATCTCCATCAGCAGCCGCGGCCGGAGTTTCCCAGGCTAATGTTGTACCAGTAATCTGAATGTTTGCCGGCTTATTGGGACAAATTTCATCTTTGCCAGGAATAGGAGGAGCAAAAGATTTGTATTTATATTCTGCTGCGCTTAAATTGGTATTTATAGATTTTGAATTGGTTTTAATAGAAGCATAACTGTACGCAATCTGCCCGAAAGTTGCGTTCATGGTAGCAGCTCTGTTTTGAATCGTCTGATTTTGTAATTCTGTAGAAGTCCAGTTGTTGCTGTCATCCATTTTATAAAATGCCTGACTCACATATAATTGTTTGTTTCTGGCTTTTATCTCGTCATTCCACCACTGCGAAAGCTTTACATAATCCTGTGCTCCTGTAATTTTCCAATACAATTGTGGCGCGAGATAATCTACTTTTCCGGCGTCCAGCCAGGCAATCGGATCGTAAAATAAGTCATTATAAGAAGATCCTCCTGTTATGCCGGCTGGTACACCACTTTTCCAGATTCCGGACGGACTTACTCCAAAAACTACATTTTTGTTTAAATTGGTATTAATAACCTGAATAGCATCGTAAACCATTGCAATCAGAATATTTCCGTTTTCCCTTCTCCAGTTTGCCAACGTGAGTCCGTTGGGGTTATGATCAATGAAAGCCTGACTATCCTGATTATTTGGAGCTGCAGCCATCGAACCGCTTGGATAAAAATAATCATCAAAATGAATTCCGTCCACATCATATCGCACGGCAATATCCTGAATTATAGAAACAATATAATCGCGAACTTCAGGTAAACCAGGGTTTAAGATTTTTAAATTGGCATTATTGGCAGCTGTAATTACCCAAGATGGATTTTTATTTACAGGATGATTAGGCGCATTGGTGTACGTACCATTTTTGGCACGGTAAGGGTTTATCCACGCATGTAAGTCCAATCCTCTTTTATGAGATTCTGTAATGGCAAAAGCCAAAGGATCCCACACCGGATTTGGAGCAAGCCCTTCTGTTCCAGTCAAGTAATAGGACCAAGGTTCTGTAGCAGATACATACAGCGCATCACTGGCCGGACGAACTTGAAGAAAAACCGTATTGTAGCCATTGTTCTGAAGATTGTCCAGAATTGTAATTAATTCTGCCTGCTGAACAACGGGAGAAGACAGTCTGTTTGTGGGCCAGGTCAAATTAAAAACAGAAGGCAGAAACACGCCTCTCAAATCTCTTTTGGGAGTTGTTTTACTAAATTCTGCGTCTTGTATGCATTGTGCTTTTAATTGACAAAAACTCAAAAGCAGCCAAGTCAATATTGCATTTTTTAAAAAATGAAGAGTAGTTTTTTTCATGGTAAGTGGTTTTTTGGTATAATTATCTGAGGATAAATATATTAAAAAAAGCAACTTAGCTCAGTTATTTTGCATTTTATTATTTTTTATTTTTGATTTAGGGTTAAAAAACGCAAAAAAATGCAATTATTAATCTACTTGGTTATAAAATTTAGAAAGGGGAATAAAAGAAATCTTAACCTTGACGAGGAGATTTTTCAGATTTAATAATCCGCTTCATAACCATGGCCATTCTTTCCATAAAAAATCAACCATTTTGCTAAAGAAAATACAATGTGTAATTTGTTTTCAAGACTTGTTTCATCATCAGCCTCTTTTGGCGGATATCTTTCATCACATAAATATTCTAAATTATTTTTTTTAGCTATTAAAAGTGCAGCAGTCATTAATTGCTTTCCATAATTTAAAGTTTCATCAGCGGATTTTGTCTCCCATGCTTCCAAAACTACTTCTTCGCCAATTATATCCTTACAATCTAATAGAAAACTGCCTCTAAAAACATTTTCATCCTGCCCCATAGATCTGTAAATAGGAACGCCATCTTGTTCTTCGGCTAATTCGATGACATAATATCCATGATATTCAACATAAAAATCATCTTCAGATAGTAGTTTATCGCTTTCAGAATATTTATTTTTCAACCAGTTATTGGCAATTTGATCATATCCTACTCTTGGAGCTTTTATAGTTACGTAACCCGGTATTTGATTAGCAAACCATTCTTTGAGAAGTTCTTCCTTAGATAAAATTCTTTTACCTTTTAACCTGTCAAGAAGACTAATCTTCTGTTTTTCTTTTCCATCAATAATTCGCATTATCTGGTTAAATCTGTTTTCAAATCCGGGCTTGGGTTTTCCCATTGGTCTCATATCTAATCCCATTTCAAGCTTTATTAAATTAATACAATTAGAAACAGTAAAGATATTAAGATTTTTCTTATACAAAGATTAGTTCAATAAAAAAAGAACTCAAGAAATTAAGGTTGTTTTGATAAAGCAAATGGAAATGCTCTTAAGTAAGTAAAGCTTACTAATTTTCTCGGTATTTCCGGCTTTTATAAGTAAAAAATGACAGAATCTACCTTTATAATTTAATCTATTGGGGTATTTTCTAGATATACAGCTTCATGTTTGAAGTTGGAGTTGACGAGCAGTTTCAATTTTAGGTCACTTTTTCCTTGTTTAGGAATACAATATTTTGAGAAGGATCATCACTTATTAGAATAAACCAAAATGCAGGGTATTAATATAATGTTCTCATTCTTCTGAGTAATATTGGGAAACCCATTTATCAAAATCCTCTTTATATTCTTTTTGCGCAGTTGCAATAATAGCTTCTGTATCTTCTATAGTAACGGGATCAAGATTAAATTTTTCTTTAAGCCAATTTATATATTCCGAAAAGTTTTCACTTTCTTCATAATCTTCTTCGTCTTTATAAAAATACACTTGTTCATGATCTACAGAAATTTCATTATCAAATGTCAGCAATCTCATAAATTCGAAAATGTTTTTGGCAATAACATGATAGCCGCCTTCATCTCCAAAAACTATAACTGGAAGTTCGTTTAAAGATTTTCCAGAATCGTTATTCCACAAAACATACATAGAACCGGAGCCATTTGCCTGTGCGAAAGGCATTAATTTGTCTAAAAATGCTTCATCTTCAGACCAGCTTGCAATTCCGTCTTTCTCATCTAGCAATAAACCGAAACCCTGAGAATAATTCTCGAATCCCAGTTCGTCGTTTATTTCAAATAATGAAACTAATTTATCGGTAATTTGGCCGTCAAAATTCTTTTTGAAATCTTCTAATGTCATAAGGTTTATAATTTTAAATTATTATCGGATTGCTTCTTATTTCAAATATATAATTTAAATAAACTTAAATGACTTAAATGGTTTTAATAAATCAATAATTCAAATTGACCCCAAACCCAATTCCCATATCGCTGTCATAATGCGTTGTGATGCCAAAGTTTCTGGCAACAATATATTTCAAACCAGCCATATATTCTTTATCTGTATTCCACATTAAATTCATGCGCAAGCGTCTTGAAAGCGGGATATCTTTTCTTTCAAACTGCAAACGTACATTTCCATCGGTATAAACTTCAACTTGCGCTTTAATCAACATGGGTAAAGTATATTCCAGTCCGGCACTAAAAACAGAGCGATTGTCTTTGGTATTGCTTTGACGAAAAAGATTTTGTTCCTGTTCGTCCTTTCCCATTTTTCTGTAACGCCAGTCAAAACCGATGAACGGCATCAACCACTGATTTTTACCGATATATCTCCCAATATGTGTTTCCGTTTCATAACCATGTTTGTCATTGTAACCCAAACGCCATTCGGTTCCAATGCTCCATCTGGTATTGCTGAACATGGCTTCACCATCATTTCCATTCGTGGCAAAATCATTTTCTGCCATAAAATGAAACATTCGATCGTCCATTTTTAGCATTTTAAAAGCCATTTCCGGATGATGAATCAATGGATTTGGAGCTGAATTTTCATAACTGAAAATCCTTCCCATCCCCGCCATCATGTGATATAAAATATGACAGTGAAAAAACCAGTCACCGTCTGCATTTGCCTGAAATTCGATCGTATCGGTTTCCATTGGCATAATGTCAATTACATTTTTTAGGGGAGCATAATCGCCGTGTTCGTTCAGAATTCTAAAATCGTGTCCATGTAAATGCATCGGATGGCGCATCATCGAACCATTATATAAGGTAATGCGAACGTTTTCTCCTTTCTTAATTAAAATTTTATCGGTTTCAGATACCACTTTATTGTCCAGACTCCAGACATAACGGTTCATATTTCCAGACAACTCAAAACGAAGTTCTTTAACCGGAGCGTCTTTTGGAAGATTGGTTTTAAAAGGCGATTTCAGCATTCCATAATTTAAAGTGACCATTTCCGGAGTTTCTATGCTGTCACTTTGCATTTTCATTTGCTCCATATTATGATTAAAATGATCCGTCATCATGGATTTTTCGGTTTGATCTTCACCGGAAATTTCAGGATACATTACGGCATTCATATCCATTTTATTCAAAGACATATTCATGCCCATATCGTTCATTTCGCCATTCATTTTCATCATGTCGTTCATCATTTTCATTCCTTCAAAATATTTTAATTTCGAAAGATGATGAATGGGTTGTTTTTCTCCGTTTCCTAAAAACAGAGATGCCGATCCCGTTCGATCTTCGGCTGTAGCCAGAAAAGCAAAAGATTTATTGTCTTCGGGTATCGTGACCACAACATCATACGTTTCAGAAACCGCAATAATCAAGCGGTCCACTTCTACAGGTTCAACATCATTTCCGTCGCTGGCCACAACGGTTATTTTTCCGCCGCCGTAAGTCAGCCAGAAATAGGTTGAAGCACCTCCGTTGGCAATCCGTAAACGCACTTTTGAACCTGGTTTAAAATTAGAAAGCTGTTGTTGGTTTTTTCCATTCAACAAAAACTTCTCATAATACACATCGCTGACGTCCATCGCGTTCATTCGTTTCCATTCGTTGGTAACTTTGGTCGAAAAATGTTTTTGTTTTATTGCTTCGGCATAACTTTGAGTGGTTCCTTTTTTTATGGCAAACCAATCATTGGCATTATGAAGCATTCTCTGAATATTCTCTGGTTTCAAATCCGACCACTCGCTGAGAATAACCGGAATTGTCGGCAGATCATCGATTCCTTTTCGGATAGTGGAGTCATCTTTTTTCTTATTAATGATAAAAAGACCGTACAAGCCAATTTGTTCCTGCAAACCAGAATGACTGTGGTACCAATACGTTCCGTTCTGAATAATAGGGAACGAATATTTATGGGTCGTTCCTGCTTCAATCGGCATTTGGGTCAGATACGGAACGCCGTCTTCTTTATTCGGAAGAAATAATCCGTGCCAGTGCATCGAAGTCGTTTCTTTTTTTAATTGGTTATGAACGTAAATTTCCGCCATATCGCCTTCTGTAAAAGTCAGAGTTGGCATCGGAATTTGTCCGTTTACTGCAATGGCCCTTTTCTCTTTCCCCGAAAAACTGACAATTGTGTCACGAACATACAAATCGTAACGAACCACTTTTTGGGCTTTTAGCTGGAAAGCAATTAGAAAAATAATAAGGATATATTTTATTTTCATGATAATTACAATTTTAGATTTCTCAATCGCAGCGCATTCACAATAACCGATACAGAACTCAAACTCATTGCCACCGCGGCTAACATCGGCGAAAGCAGAATGCCGAAAAACGGATACAGAATTCCGGCAGCAACAGGAACTCCTAAAGTATTGTAAATAAAAGCAAAAAAGAGATTTTGCCTGATGTTTGACATAACGGCATGACTCAGGTTTTTGGCTTTTACAATTCCGTTCAAATCGCCTTTTACCAAAGTAATTTTGGCACTTTCGATAGCCACATCTGTTCCGGTTCCCATCGCAATCCCAATATTAGATTGGGCTAAAGCCGGAGCATCATTAATTCCGTCGCCCGCCATTGCGACCACTTTTCCTTCTGCCTGCAAGCGTTCAATTTCTTTTAGTTTGTCTTCCGGCAGGCAATCGGCTTTAAAAGAACTCAAATGCAAATGTTCGGCAACAGCTTTTGCGGTGTTATGATTATCGCCCGTCAGCATAATTACCTCAACACCCTGATCAATTAAATCTTTTATCGCTTGGGCACTGTTTTCTTTTATGGCATCTGTAATCGTTACGTATCCCATAACTGTTTTGTCAATTGCAATGTATGAAACTGTTTTTCCTAAATTTTGTTCGGTGATTACTTGATTTTCAAAATCTTGAGAGATCGAAGCTTCAATTTCATCCATTAATTTTTTATTTCCCAGAGCAATTTTTCTGTTTTCTATGTTTCCCAAAACTCCTTTTCCCGTAATGGTTTCAAATTCCTGGACATCTTTGGTTTTTATATTTTTTGCTTCCGCGAAAGCGAGAATGGCTTTTGCCAAAGGATGCTCACTATGCTGATTTAAGGAAGCAATGTTCTGAAGCAGAAAATCTTCATCGTTATTAATCGCATATATTTTTTCTACCGATGGTTTTCCCTCTGTAATAGTTCCGGTTTTGTCGGTTATTAACACATCGATTTTGTTCATGTTTTCCAGCGCCTCGGCATTTTTAATTAAAATTCCATGCTGCGCACCTTTGCCAACTCCCACCATAACCGACATTGGAGTTGCTAATCCTAAAGCGCAGGGACAAGCAATAATTAAAACGGCAATTGCATTGATTAATCCGTAAACATAAGCAGGTTCGGGACCGAAATTAGCCCAAAGAACAAAAGTCAAAACTGAAATTAAAACTACCGTAGGTACAAAATATTTAGAAACACGATCGGCCAGTTTCTGGATTGGTGCTCTGGATCGGCTCGCGTTATTTACCATTTCGATAATTTGCGAAAGCATGGTTTCTGAACCCACTTTTTCGGCTTTCATCACAAAGGATTTTGTGCCGTTTATAGTCCCTGAAATAACGGAATCGCAAATTTTTTTTTCAACCGGAATGGGTTCTCCTGTAATCATCGACTCGTCGACATGGCTTTCACCGGAAGTTATCTTTCCGTCAACGGGAATTTTTTCTCCGGGTTTTACCCGTAATAAATCGCCTTTTTTGATATTGTGAATTGAAATTACCTTATCCACTCCGTTTTCTACTAAAGTAGCTTCCGTTGGAGCTAATTTCAATAACTCTTTTATTGCTCCGTTCGTTTGTCCGTGTGCTTTGGCTTCTAACAATTGTCCCAGCAAAACCAAAGTGATGATGACTGTCGCAGCTTCAAAATACAAATGAATCGTTCCGTGATGTGACTTGAACTCAGACGGGAAAATATCCGGAAAAAACATTCCGGCAATACTGAATAAAAATGCAACGCTGGTGCCGATTCCGATTAGGGTGAACATGTTTAAATTCCAGGTAATAATCGATTTGTAAGCGCGGACAAAAAACATCCATCCGGTATAAAATAAAACCGGAAGTGAAAATAAGAACAGAACCCAATTCCATTTTTCAACAGACATTATACTATATAAAGGATTATTCGGAATCATTTCTGACATTGAAATAATAAAAATGGGAAGTGTGAACAAGACCGCGATTTTCATTTTTTTCCATAAATCAGAATAGGTTTTGTTTTCTTCATCAGAAGCCTGGATCGGGACTAAATCCATTCCGCAAATCGGGCAGTCGCCGGGTTCGTTGGAAATAATTTCAGGATGCATCGGACATGTATATTGGATGTTATTAATGGCAACCTGAGGAACCAAATCCATTCCGCAAACGGGACAATCTCCTGGTTTGTCATACGTTTTGTCTCCTTCACAATGCATGGGACAGTAAAAAACGCCTGTTGCATTTTGGGGCAAAACAGTTGTTTTTTTAGGATCGTGATGTGAATGTTCTTTTTTGGACGAACAGCAGGATTTTGCTTCTCCTGAATTTGCTGCGGTTTTCATCTCAATTGTATAATTTCCTGCAGCACTTAAAGCTTCCTGAAATTTCTCGGTTGAGACATGTTTGTCCATTTTGATTTCTGCCATTGGCGGATCTAAAGTAACTTCTGCCTGAATACCTTCTATTGAGTTTAAAGTTTTTTCAACCTTAGTCCGGCACCCGTTGCAGGACATTCCTGAAATTATATAGTGATGAGTCATTGTAGTAGTATTTAAGTATTACAATGCAAATTTCCGAAGTATTAATGAGGACAGTTTGTAGAATTTTAAGAATGATTTGTAAGATTTATAAAATCCCGAATAACGTTGAGATTTTTTTTCACGCAGGTTTAAAAAGATTTAGGTAGATGTTCACAGATTAGTTAATAAAAACATCCACATTATACTGTGACATCTGCATAGTATGTGTAAAAAAAAATCTTTATTCTTCCAATATAAATAGCTTTTCGAATTTAAAACTTGTTTATAATTTGCGCTTAAAAAACTGTAAAAATTATTCCACTGTGCATACATATTTGCGGTCTTAACGGTTAAAAAAAACCAAACATAATTAGTAAAAATAAAAACAGCACAATTTTTGTATCTTTGTATATATAATAATTAGATTATGACAACGATAACCATAAATGAGCGTACAAAAGCGGGCAAAACATTGCTTGAACTTGCGAAATTATTGGCTGTAACCAATAAAGGGGTTAAAATTGAAGAAGGAGAAAGTCCATATAATCCAGAATTTGTTGCTGAGATTCAAAAAAGATATGCTGATTATAAAAGTGGAAAATCTAAAACTACAGTAATTGATCCTAATGATATATGGGGAAGTTTAGGATTGAAATAATTCCGGAAGCCCAACTAGATATTGCAAAACATTTAAAGTCCGGCGATAAGGGAAGTATTAAGAAAATTGCAAAAATTCTGGAAGAATTGGCGGAACATCCATTTGAAGGAATTGGGAAACCAGAAGCTCTTAAATATCAATTTTCAGGATTTTGGTCGCGAGAAATAAATAAGAAAGACCGAATAATTTATAGTGTTGAGGAGGAAATTGTGACTGTCATTGTAATTTCTGCAATGGGACATTATTCAGATAAATAAAAAACGTGCTGATCATCTCAGCACGTTTTCTGTTTTAAATAAAACTACAAATTCTCCAGTTGAATACGCATTTTATCTTTAGATTGTTTGAAAGAAGTAGGAGTAAAGCCAGTGATTTTCTTAAACTGATTACTCAGATGAGCCACATTGCTGTAATTTAAAATATCGGCAATTTCGCTTAACGAATGCTCATCATAAACCAGTAATTCTTTTACTTTTTCAATTTTCTGACTAATAAAGTATTTTTCTATTGTTGTATTTTCAACTTCAGAAAATAAATTACTTAACGAATTATAATCCTGGTTGAGGTTTTTTGAGAGATACTCTGAAAGGTTAATTTTGAGATCATTGTTTTTATGATGTACCAAATCGACAATAAGATTCTTGATTCTTTCTACCGTTTTGGTCTTTTTATCATCGATTAAATCAAAACCTAAATTTTGAAGATTAGAAAGAAGTATGTCTTTCTGACTGTCTGTAATATTGTATTCAAGTTCAACTTCGCCCAATTCAACAGCAATAGCAGGAAGTCCAAGCTTTTCAAACTCAGACTTCACGACCATTATGCATCGGCTGCACACCATATTTTTGATGTAAAGCTTCATTTTTATTTAATCGTTTCGACCACGTTTCCGCAAGTTAGCATAGAAGAACCATAATAAGGGTTTTTAACCGCTTTTTCTTTGCTTAACCAGTCAGCATCTGCCATTGGGCAGTATTGTTTGTATACTGGCTGAGCAGGATTTGAAACTTTTAACAAGTCGTATGTGTTTTTAGATAATGACTTAAAAGTCTCGCGTTGCTTTTTTAGATCAGTTGTTGACGAAATACTTTTGGCATCGGCAGTTAGTTTTTTTACCACTTTCATCCAAACGGTATGTTCGTTACTTTTTAGTTTGTCCATTTTTACTGCAGTAATAGCCGTTAATAAAGTTGCAGCTTTCGCTGAAGTCAGTTTGCTGTCGCTTTTTATTAACGCATCTTTTACGGTAAAATAGGCATCATACACAGACTGAAGCTGACCCGCCTCTATAATTTCAGTTGTTTTTGTTGTGTTATTTGCAATACTATTATTAGTAGTAAATAATAAGGTAAAAACAGTTGCCAGTGCTATAAGTGATTTTTTCATTTGTAATAATTTAAATAGTGAAGAAATTTGATTTTCCGAATTAATTTTTCAACTTCAAATTTAGCTAAAAAATCGTCGTGGAATTGCTTTTTATGATTTCGCTAACTACAGTTTCTTATAATCGGTGGGTTTCATGTTTTTACGTTTTTTAAAATAATTGGTGAGATGACTTTCATCGGTAAAACCAAATTCGTAAGCAATCTGTTTGATCGGCAGTTGGTTGTTGTGGAATCTTTTTTCGATTAATGTTGTTCTTAAATTATGAATATATTCGCGATAACTTATACTAAATGTTCGTTTGAAGTACGCACTAAAATAACTTTCGGCAATATTAAAATTTGCGGCAATAACTTTTACCTGAACCAGCTTTGGCTGATAAATATTCTGATGGATATAGTTGGCAATTTGTTCATTATCCAAATGAGTCGATTTCAGCTGCAGGTTCATTCCGCGAATCGTCTCTTTAATTAAACCAAAAAGAGAAAGAATTTGATGGAATATAATTGGAGAGGCAGAAACATCATTTTTGCAATTGTATGCTGAAATGTTTTCTACTGTGTTTTTAAAATAGTCCTGCAGGGTTCGTCAAATTTTAAAACGGTTTCCTTTAATATTTTATCCCTCATAAAAACCTCTGGTGTATGAATAAGATATTCGTCGCAAGTAAGATTTTGTTGCGAGTTAAAATAATTGTCGGTGAATTTTATAAATACAAACCGGGTACTTTTCTTGATATCAAAATAATGTTCGTCATCTGGTGAAATTACAAATAGATCACCGGCTTTGTAAGGTAAGAGGTTGTTGTTTAAGTGGTGAATACCGCTTCCTTTTTTGATGTAAATGATTTCGTAATACGTATGCGTGTGGGGAGGAAGGTGAAATTTCTCTTCTTCGAATTCGTCAAGGACAAGCGTTTGAAACTGATTTAACTTCGGCATAACTTAAATATACAATTTTATATCGCAAATATACAAGTTCTTATTCGATTAACGGTGTTAATTTTGCAGTGTAGAAATCATTCCTTTCTACATTTAATAAAATGAAAAAAAGTCTTATTGCGCTCTCGTTGGGGGGCTTAACTATCGGAATTACAGAATTTGTAATGATGGGCCTGCTGCCCGACATTGCTTCAGATATGAAGGTTACAATACCTGTTGCGGGTTATCTAATTTCGGCTTACGCATTGGGTGTGGTTATTGGTGCGCCTTTACTGGTAATTGCGGGGAGAAATTACGCTCCTAAAAAAATGCTTTTAATTTTGGCTTTGATGCTAGCAGTTTTTAATGCTTTGTCTATTATTGCACCGGATTATAATATTTTATTTGCTTCGAGATTTCTGTCTGGGTTGCCCCATGGCGCATTCTTTGGCGTAGGAGCGGTGGTTGCCAGCCGTCTGGCTGATAAAGGTAAAGAAGCTCAGGCAATTTCCACAATGTTTGCCGGTTTAACAATTGCTAATTTAATCGGCGTTCCCATTGGAACGTATATTGGGCACCATTTTGTTTGGCGCTATACATTTATTTTAATTGCACTGGTTGGTTTCTTTACTTTATTAGCGATTTATTTATGGATGCCCAATCTGGAAAAAGGCGAAAGTGTGAATATGAAAACACAGCTTCAGTTTTTTAAGAAGAGAGAAGCCTGGCTCATTATCGGAATTACAGCAATTGGCTTCGGGGGATTGTTTGCCTGGATTAGTTATATTGCCCCTTTATTAATTAATGTGTCAAAATTTTCTCCCGAAGATGTATCGTATATTCTGATTCTAGCAGGATTAGGAATGGTCGTTGGTAATTTTACAGGAGGAAAACTTGCAGACCGATTTTCACCGGCCCCCACTACGCTTGCTTTATTAATGGTTATGTCTGTCGATTTAATTTTGGTGTACTTTTTCTCATTCAATCAGTATGTTTCTTTGTTTCTGACTTTCTTAACCGGAGCAATATCATTTTCTGTAATCGCGCCGATCCAGATGCTTATGATTCGTACTGCTAAAGGAGCAGAGATGATTGCCTCTGCATCACTTCAGGGAAGTTTTAATATCGGGAATGCTTTGGGTGCTTTTTTAGGAGGATTACCTTTAGCGGCAGGGTTCAGTTATTCTTCTCCTAATTTAATCGGAGTTCTGATGTCAATTATCGGAATGATTATTACCATTGTACTCATTCGATTGCATAAGAAAAAGATTCAGATACAGCCTGCATAAAAGATACCACATTTTATATTTAAGCCCTTAACATT
Organism: Flavobacterium olei; assembly: GCF_039749035.1. Taxonomy (NCBI): domain Bacteria; kingdom Pseudomonadati; phylum Bacteroidota; class Flavobacteriia; order Flavobacteriales; family Flavobacteriaceae; genus Flavobacterium; species Flavobacterium olei. The sequence continues at coordinate 146,178 of NZ_JBDKWC010000006.1, read as the reverse complement.
TGTTTAAGGGCTTTTTTGTTTCATAACATTAATACTCCTTATAGTCAGAATTACCTTTTCTTTGATGGTTAGTCATCCTTTATAAGTAAATTCTTTTTAAATTTTTTTATTGGAAAATCAAAATTGAAATTTTTTTTAAGATGTTTTTAACTTTTTAAGTGTAAAAATAACACCTAATAATATTGCAACGAATTAAGATGTAATCGATTGTTTTTTTATAAAAAACAAATGAAATACCCAATTCGTAATAATATATTTAATGTTTTAAGTTCCTAAAAATTATACATCTTATATAAAAAAGTCATTATTTTTTTGATATATAATTTTATTTGGGAAATTTTTGTGAATTTTTATTTTTCATTTCAAAAAAATATCTATGTTTGTGTAATCGATTACAACTTTATTTGAAGTCTTCGCAATCGATTAAGTAAACAGAATGAAATTCTCCTTAATTAACTGCTTATGTGCGGTAATAAAAATTTTACTGTTAAATAAAAAACCTCAATAATAATTACGGCAGATTTAGATGTAACCACAAAAAACCACTTAAACTTAACTAAACGACTTTTAATAACTTAAACAATCAACCATGAACTTTAAAGAACTATTAAACAAAGGAGCAAATTTTTGCTTTAAACTTGTTTTCTTACTCTGCTTATTGATCGGTATTCAGGTACACGCCCAAGGCACAACCGTAGAAGGTACCGTGAAAGATGCTGCGGGACTTTCTCTGCCTGGAGTAAACGTCCTGGAGAAAGGGACGAAGAATGGAACCTCTACAGATTTTGACGGGCATTATAAACTTAAATTAACCAATCCAAAAGCTACATTAAGTTTTTCTTTCATCGGATTTAAAAGCATTGATGTTGCTGCAGATGGAAAAACGAAAGTAAATGCTACAATGTCTGAGGATTCTAATAACTTAAATGAAGTGGTTGTAATTGGTTATGGAACTTCTAAAAAATCTGATTTAACAGGTGCTGTTTCTACCATTTCAGGAACCGATCTGAAAAAAGTACCTGTTGCCAATGTAGCAGAAGCTTTAACAGGGAGAATTGCAGGGGTACAGGTAACTTCTTCAGAAGGTTCTCCTGATGCTGATATCAGAATCAGAGTTCGTGGAGGAGGTTCTCTAACGCAGGATGCTTCACCTCTAATTATCGTGGATGGATTTCCGATCAACAGCATGAACGATATATCTTCTTCAGATATCGATTCTATGACTGTTTTAAAAGATGCTGCTTCAACTGCAATATACGGATCGCGTGGTGCAAATGGGGTAATTCTTATTACAACAAAAAGTGGAAAAGACGGAAAGATTGCCGTTAACTTCAATATGTTTTATGGTATGAAAACCATGGCCAATCCGATTGATGTGCTGTCTCCTGAAGATTATACAAAATGGCAGTATGAATATGCGATGCTTTCTCAAACGGGAACAAAAGTGTCTTCTGATCCGGCTTCGTATACAAAATACTTTGGAAACTGGCAGGATCAGGATCTGTACAAAGGTTTAAAAGGAGATAATTGGCAAAAGCAGATTTTCGGGCGTACAGGAGAAGTTCAAAGTCGTGATTTAGGAATCAGAGGGGGAACAGATAAGCTTAATTATAATTTTAATTACGCTCACTATGATGAAAAAGCCATTATGATTGGTTCAAATTATAAAAGAAATAACCTTTCCCTGGCTTTAAAAAGTAAATTAAATGATAAGATTGATGTTGGTTTTACTGTTCGTTATTCAGATACGGAAATTGATGGCGGAGGAGTAAACGAACAAAATGAAAAATCTTCAGCAGACTCACGTATGCGTACTATTGTAGGTTATGCACCGCTTCCGGTAGCAGGTTTGACTTCTGAGGATGTTTCCGGTGATGGTTCAGATGTCTTGGTAAACCCTTTTAGATCGGTGTATGATAATGAGCGTCAGCAATTTCGCAAGAACTTTAATATGTTAGGAAGTTTTGGATGGGAAATTGTAGATAATTTAAAATTGAAGGTAGATTTAGGTCTTGATAATTTTAACACTTTAGATTATCGCTTCTACGGATTAACAACTTATTATATTGCAAATGCTCCGGTTGGTCCGTTGCAAGGTATGCCGGCAATGATTATGTCGGACGGCAAAGAGAGACGTTTTAGAAATGCAAATACGTTAAACTATGATTTCAAAAAGTTCATGGGAGAAAGTCATCACTTGACAGCTCTTCTTGGAGAAGAAAGCATTTCATATAATTCCAATACGGTAACTAATACAATTCACGGATATCCTACGTTTTTTGATTTTGAAAAAGCAAAAACGCTGACAACTCAAGGAACGCCACAATCGATAGAAAACTACTACAGCCCTGACGACAGATTATTATCGTTTTTTGGACGTGCTAATTACGACTATAAAAACCGTTATCTTTTATCAGCTACGTTTCGTGCAGACGGATCCAGCAAATTTTTAAATCAGAACCGTTGGGGTTATTTCCCGGCTTTTGCTGCAGGATGGAAAATTTCGGAAGAAAGTTTTCTGAAAAACAAATCCTGGATTGATCTTTTAAAAGTAAGAGCCAGTTATGGGGAGGCAGGAAATAATAACATTCCTGTGGGGCAGCAGGTTCAGATTTTTCAATCTACGGCAACAACCTGGATTAATGGCGTTACCAGTATTTGGGCACCTTCCAAAACAATGCCAAATCCAGACCTGAAATGGGAAACCACAGTTACACAAAATGTTGGTTTGGATTTTGGATTTTTCAAAAATCGTTTAAGCGGTAATTTTGATGTGTATAAAAATATCACCAGCGATCTCTTAATTAATTTCCCGGTTGCAGGATCAGGTTACGACTTTCAATACCGTAATATGGGAGAAACACAAAATACAGGTTTCGAGGCTACAATAAATGTTGTAGCGATTGAGAAAGCCAAATACGGATTGAATTTTTCTTTCAATATGGGAATAAATAAAAACCGTATCAATTCATTAGGCGTAATGAACAATTTCGGAGCTTCCACAGGTTGGGCTTCTTCGCAAATTGGAGATGATTATTTAATAGAGGTCGGTTCTTCACTAGGAACAATGTATGGTTATAAAAATGATGGAAGATACGAAGTTTCAGACTTTGATTATGTTGGAGGAAAATATGTATTGAAAAGCGGAGTAGTGAGCGCTGCGACAACTTTGGTTGGTGACGGAAGTTCTCTTAAACCGGGAGATATGAAATTGAAAGATGTTAATGGAGATGGTAAAGTAGACCTAACCGATAAAACGGTTATAGGTAATGTAAATCCTAAAAGTTCAGGTGGTTTTGTAATTAATGGAAATGCTTATGGATTTGACTTAATGGCTGCTTTTAACTGGAGTATTGGAAATGATGTATACAATGCCGATAAAATTGAATTTTCTACAGCGACCGCTTCAGGGCAGTATAAAAACCTGAATTCGACAATGGCTGACGGAAAAAGATGGACCAATCTGGATCCGGTTTCAGGTCAGTTAGTAACAGAGCCAAATGCATTAGCAGCTCTTAACGCTAACACTACAATGTGGTCTCCTTACATGAGAAGTGCAATATTTACAGATTGGGCAGTTGAAGATGCATCATTTTTAAGATTAAATACTTTAACATTAGGTTATACCGCCCCTGAGATGTTTACATCTAAACTTGGAGTTTCTAAATTGAGATTCTATCTGACGGCAAGCAATGTCTTTGTATGGACCAACTATTCGGGTTCTGATCCGGAAGTTTCAACAAGAAGAAAAAACCCACTTACACCAGGGGTAGATTCAAGTCCTTATCCAAGAAGCAGACAAATGGTTTTTGGGTTGAATCTTAATTTCTAATTTTAAATTATTACACAATGAAACATAAAATAATAATAGCGGGATTGATTATTGCGGCTTTATTTAATTCTTGCCAGCAATTTGAAGACGATTATTTAGATACAGAGGCACCATCAACATTAGATCCGGCTTTGATCTTTTCTGAACCCGGACTTGCCAAAGGAGCTATTGACGGAATAAAAGTACCCTTTGCAGAGACAAACTCTTACAGAGGAAGATTTTTGCCTTATTACGGACTAAATACCGACGTAGAATGGTATAATGCCTCTCAAACGGCAGGAGATAAAGCAGATTTATCTGTTTACGATGCAAAGCCTGGAAATACAGAAATGAATACTACGAATAATGCGTATTCTATGATGTTCTCTGGTATTGAGCGTGCAAATGTTTGTATTAAAGGAATACGTCAGTACGGAAATCCTGCTCCAGGAACAGAAATGGGACAATTGTTAGGGGAAGCCTTAACACTGAGAGCGATTTATTACGCTGATTTGCTTAAAGCCTGGGGAGATGTGCCGGCTCGTTTTGAACCGATTGCTACAGCGACCTTGTATTTGCCTAAATCAAGCAGAGATGTGATTTACAAACAATTAATTGCAGATTTAGGAGAGGCATCAACATTGGTTGCGTGGCCTAATCAAACCGCTTACACCAGTACTGTGGAACATGTAAATAAAGCGTTTGTTAAGGCTTTCAGAGCACGATTAGCAATGGTCGCAAGTGGGTATCAGCAATATCCTGACGGAGTAAGAAGAAGCTCGGATCCGGAACTTTCAGTTGCTAATATGTATGCACTGGCATTGAAAGAATCACGTGAAGTAATTCAGAGTGGAACGGCACATTTAGAGACCACTTTTGAAGGGTTATGGAGAAAATACAATGAAGAAAATACTACTGCAGGAGGAGAATCTCTTTGGGAACTTCCTTTTGCTGACGGACGTGGCAGAATGCTGTTTACTTTCGCCGTAAAACATACCGCTGCTCAGGATCAGTTTCAGGCAAATGGAGCAAACCGTGGTGGTGTAGCAGGGCCGTTGCCATTTGTTTTCTATGATTATGATCAGGCTGATACCCGTCGTGATGTTACCTGCGTACCTTATAAATATGGTGCTGCCGTTAATAATATTGCAAAACAGGAAGTGGGTACATTAGATACATGGTATTTTGGTAAATATCGTTACGAATGGATGAAACGTTATGTGACTTCTACTAATGATGATGGAGTTAATAAAATGTACATGCGTTATGCCGAAGTTCTTCTTATCGCTGCTGAAACAGCAAATGAATTAGAAGGTCCGGGCGCAGCAGCTCCTTATTTAAAAGAAATTCGCAGAAGATCATTTCCTGCAGCTGCCCATGCTGTTAAAGTAGAGGCATATGTAGATGCTCTTACCAGTAAGGAAGCCATGCTTAATGCGCTCGTTAATGAAAATAAATATGAGTTTACCGGTGAGATGGAGCGTAAACAAAACTTAATTCGCTGGAATTTATTAAAAGCAAAATTAGACGAAGCCAAAGTTAAAATGGCCAACTTATCTACCCGCTCAGGCGAATATGCAGATGTACCGACAACGTTGTACTATAAATTTAAAGCAGATAATGTATCTCTTGATATCTACGGATTAAACAGAGGAGAAAATATAAATCCGGGAACCGGTTATTCCTCTTCTGTCTGGACATGGACCGGAACAGCAGCAGATGCTAAGATAAATTCATTGTATAAACCGGGAGTTAATCCGGATAACAGACAATACTGGCCAATCTGGCAGGTGTTTATTGATGGAAGTAACGGTCAGTTAAAGAATGATTTTGGTTATTAGATCTTAAAAAAATAAAAAGTTATTATGATGAAAACAAAATATATATTTAAAGGATTAATAGCCATTTTAGTACTTGCGATTGGAATTTCCAGCTGCGAAAGTTATAATGAAGGGTTATCAGACGGAATAGGAAATAGCAGAGAATTTTCTCCAATTGGTCTGAAAGCGACAATTCGAAATCAGACCACAGTCGAATTAACATGGACGGTTAAAACAGATGAAAATGCAGATCATTATGTAGTAGAATTTAGTGCCGATGATCCTGAGTTTAAAACTATTTACAAAACTTTACAGGTCACAGCGGCGCAGTTGCCTATTCAGGTTCCTTTGGAAGGAGAAACCGTTTATTCTATCAGAGTAAAAGCGGTAAATGGTGCAGGCTTAGAAGATTCAAAATGGTCGGTTACAACGGCAACAACTTTATCTGAGCAATTATTTTCTACTGTACAACCAGTAGATATTGATGCAAAACAAGTTACTTTAAGATGGGTTCCTAATAGCTCAGTTACTCAAATTTCTGTAATGCCGGGAAATATTGTTCACGAAATAACTCCCGCAGAAAAAACAGCTGGTGTAGCTATCGTAACAGGTCTTACCGGAGAAACTGCATACACTGCTACTTTATTAAACGGCGTCAAGAAAAGAGGTGTTGTAACATTTACTACAGGCATTGACATAGGAACTGGTATATTGGTTAAAACAACTGATGATATATTCCAAAAAATTACTGATGCGCCTTCTGGATCTGTTTTAGTTTTTATGCCTGGTGATTACACAGCTCAGACAGGATTAATAGCGATAAACAAAACCTTAACGCTAAGAGGTTTGAAAACCGCTGACAAATCAAAACTGAAAGTTAATTTCACTCTTGCTAACAATCCGGCTAGTCCAAGTGAAGTGGTTAATTTTTCTTTAATAGATCTTGATTTAAGCGGATCAGGTTTAACTGGTGGTGCAATTGTCATTAGTACTGCGGCTCCAACACAATTAGGAGATGTTTTAATTAGCAATTGTAAAGTTCATGATTTTCCTTCTCAGTTAATGTATGGAAATGCATTGGCAAGATTAAAATCGTTCACAGTCGATAATAGTATTATTAAAAATGTGAATACAGCATCCGGAGCAGATTTTATCGACTTCAGAACTACGTATGTTGCAAATGTAAGCTTAACAAAAAGTACATTTGACACTTGTTCATCTCGTGATTTTATCCGTTTAGATGCTGCTGCGACATTATCAGGTGGAAGTTTAACGAGTACTGTGTTAATTGATGCCTGTACAATATATGCTCCTACATTGCCAGCTGCAAGTAGAATTTTATACGTACGTTTTCTTTCAAATGCATCAACAGTACGTAATACATTGTTCGCGGTTGGATCAGCAGTTTATACTAACTCAACTGCAACAGCTGCCCCGACGTTCTCAAATAATAATAATTTCAATTCGCCTGGTTTGCAGCTTGCAGGAAGTAATAATAGAACTGACACTTCTGCGACTTTACTGGATCCTCAATTTGCAAGTGCGGCGACAGGAAATTTCACACTTGGAAATCAAACTTTAAAAGACAGACAAGTAGGAGATCCTTTGTGGAGACAATAAAAAATAATCATGGTTGGTTAATTCTAAAAGAGGGATACACTTTATTGTATCCCTCTTTTTTTTAATTGTCTGTTGCTGTCTTATTCAATCGAAAGATCAAATTTTTGAAGCAGTCCTGCAAGTGCGGTATGCGAGACTTTAGTTCCTTTAATCTTGTTTTCTGAAGGATCAAAGGAATAATTTGCTGAGGTTCTAAAATCGGTTTTCTCCAGAATAGCTTCCACGAAAGTGGCACCGGAAAGATCGCAGCTTTTAAAAACCGCCAGAGACAAATCGGTATTAGAGAAGTCAGTTTCTTTTAGTGAACAATCTGTAAAGTTTGTTTTCTTTAATTTTTTATAAATGAAAGTTGAATAATCTAAAATACAGTCTTCAAAATTCATTGAAAATAAAAAACTGTTACACGCGCTAAAATCAAGTCCCATTAATTTACATCCAATGAATTTGATGTTTTTCAATCCGGTATTGCGTAAAGTCGTCAACGAAAGATTGCAATTTTTAAAAGTACAATCCAGAAAATCATTGTTGCTTAAATCGCTTTTAGAAAAATTGCAATTAATAAATTCGCAGTTAACAAATTCGGTATTGGCTAAACTCTGATCCGAATAATCGATCGTTTCAAAACTTCGGTTTTGGTATAATTTTGATTCCATAAATAAAAAAAAAGGCGTGTAAAGATTTTATTCCAATTCGGTACAATCGAAAATAGTATTGTTTTGAAGTAAAGCTGAAACATTCAGTTCGCTGTCTACCCTTAGAATATTATCACAATCTTCAAGATCGAAATTCCAGACAGAATCGGGAAGTAATTCGTTCAACAGCACAGAAGCCGATTCGAATTTGGACTGATTATCAACGGAAGTTTTAAAAACATAAATCATAATTTGCATTTTGAGCACGCAAATTTCTGAAAAACGGGTTCATATTTGTTAGGATTCTATAATCAATAATTAGGACTTATCAATCATTTTTCTGTATCGAATGGGAGAAATTCCTTCGACCTTTTTAAAAAACCTGCTAAAGTAAGATTGGTCATCAAAGCCTACCTGCGTTGCAATTTCGCCTACAGAAAGTGTGGTTTGAAACAGTAAATATTTGGCTTCTAATAATATGTTTTCGTCAATCCATTTTACGGCCGATTTTCCTGTTACCGTTTTAACACATTTGTTGAGATGATTGGGTGTTACGCTCAATTGCGAAGAATAATAATTGACCTGATGATGGGTTTTTATATTTTCATGAATCAGTTCCTTGAATTTTGAGGTAATCATTTCAGAAGCCGAAATACCTTTAGAAGTTTTAACGGCGTTTTTATTCATTTCATAAAACAAGGTAATGAGATAGGACTGCACAATATTCAAATCGGCAATCTCTGTTTCAGAATATTCTTTTCTTAAACGTTCTAATATATTTGTAACCGAAATAACATCTTTTGAAGTCAGGGTAATTTTAGGATTTCCGGAAATTTTCAAAAAATCAAAATCATTAAGCAATTCACGGCTGCCATATTTTCGAATCAAAATATCAGGGTGAAACTGGCAAATGTAGCCTTTATGTATATTGTTGACATTATCCAGAGAAAAAATCTGACCCGCCGGTATCATAATTATTTCATTATCGGTAGTGACATATTCCTGATAACCCAGCTTCATGGTGTGCTCACCCGAGGAAATAAAAATTAAAGTATGACAAGAATGTTTAGAAGGCGGCACAGGATGCTGCATTTTCATTACTTCTTCGATTTCGAGACAGAAAAAATGATCAGAATTCGATTTAAAAAGCAAATGAATGGGATTGTCTTCTCCCAGAAACTTCTCCCGAAATCCTGTTGGGCTGTAAGTCTTTATTTTTTCTGCCGGTTTCGTTTTCATATCTAATAATACAGCCTGAAATCCAGTAGTTTGCACAAATTGTAATGTTTGAGATATAAATCTTCCACCACTTCAATTAGATTGTCATTTTCCTGATAAAGACTAAAAAAAGCCTTGTCAATCGTACTGCAGCTAGCGATTTTATTATACGTAGATCCGTAACCTGAAATTGCCCGGGCACCGGTTATATCCAGAAAATATTGTGCTTCTTCTTCGTTTAAATCCAAAACCTTCAAATTTGCAAAATGAATGATTTTGCCTTTCATTTTTCCCTCAAACAATTCGGCAATTTCTTCGATGCTGTAATAATAATCATGTAGGCAAATGTTGTTTTCCTGTCCGGGCATGGCCAGATAAATGATTTCATAATCCTTAAAATTATGATCTTCATAAAGTAAAATGTTTAAACTTTCTTCTAAACCTTCAATTGTATCACAGGTTTTATGAATACTCGAAATACCCTGGTCAAAAGCCAGTTCTTCGAGGCATTTTACAACATGGGTTGGTCTTTGATCGTCTACATCTTTAACCCCTTCCAGGCAGAAAATAAATTTTTCACTATCCATGCAGTTTTCTCTTTCTGTTTTTAAGGATTGAAATTCTTTGTTTTATTGGTTCTGACAAAAGTATTTTTTCTAAAATAAAATCTATCATAGAAAGCAGAATTTAACGTGTTTTTTTGATTTTATATTTAGGTTGCAACTTCATAAATTTTTAACCGTATTTTTGTAACCGAAATAAATTACGCATGATACAAATTAACCAGACAGCCTCTTTTGCTGTTGAAGATATATTATTCTGTTTTGCACTAGAATCTGAGGCAGCAGAAGTTTTTAAAGAACAAAATGTTTTATTTACGGGAATCGGAAAAGTAAATGCCGCTTACGAATTGACAAAAGCCATTCAGAAGAAAAAACCTGCTGTGATTATAAATTTAGGATCGGCTGGAAGCAGCTGTTTTCAAAAAGGAGAGGTAATCTGCTGTACCAAATTTGTACAAAGAGACATGGATGTCCGCGGTTTGGGTTTCGCGCATTATGAAACACCTCTTTCCGGTCTGCCTCCGGTTTTGGAATATGGTTTATTAATGGATAATCTTCAGGAAGGAATCTGCGGAACAGGTGATAACTTCGAAATGGGACATTGCTCAGACGCGTACAATGTTGTAGATATGGAAGCCTATGCTTTAGCGATGATTGCCATGAAAGAAAATATTCCTTTTTTAAGTTTAAAATACATTTCTGACGGAGCCGATGATAATGCCGCGGAAGACTGGACGGTTCAGGTTCATAAAGCAGCAATTACTTATGGTAAAATTTTGGGGTTGATTGGAGAGGAAGTTGAAGAGTTTTAATTTTTTAGAGAACTATTGGCAAAAATTATATTTTTATAGATCTTGATCAATTGCAAATAGTGATTATGTACCATCTTTGTCATCCCGAGGAACGAGGGATCTTCGCAAGTAGCTCTGCATGTAAATATATCAATCTTAGGAATATAAATAATTCAAAAAATCTAAATTAGGATTTATACTTTTAACTAATTCTAATTTTTTATTTCTATTCCAGCCTTTTATTTCTTTTTCACGCATAATGGCTTCTTGTATCCAGGTGAATTTTTCATAATATAGAAGAAATTTAACATTGTATTTGGAAGCAAAAGTTTTATTTTTTAAAGTAACGTTTTCGTCATGCTGACTTAAACGCAGCCGTAAATTATTAGTGACTCCAGTATAAAAGACAGTTTTTGACTTATTTGTTAGAATGTAAATGTAGTATGTATGAAAACCTTCTGATAATTGCATTTTGGTAACTAGATATTTTTCTTTAAATGCAAATATAATATATAAGAATTTGCTTATTTATATAAAAATTTTTTATATCTCAAATATTATATTTTGGCGAGCTACGTGCGAAGATCCCTCGTTCCTCGGGATGACAAAGATTGTGTATATGCGTATGAGATTTGATAATAAGTGGAAATAGTTATATATATTTAAAATACCTTTAAATCAACCACTAAAAAGTACACTTACACCCCTAAAAAAGAAAAAAACACCGCCTTTTAATTTTCGCATAAACAGTATTTTGCAATCCATCCGATTTATTTTTTTCATAGGTTTATTATAATCAAATCATTCGGATTTTATTAAATTTCGTTTATGCAGCATATTAAAATCTACTATTTAAGTTTTATTGTTTTTCTCTCTATTTTTTTTGGTGCAAAAGCGCAGCAATCCGATTTGTATTTTGATCATATTGATTACGATGCGAGTTTTTCGCAAAGTATGATTTCGAGTATTCATCAGACCAAAAAAGGATTTATTTTAATCGGAACAGCAAACGGATTAATCAGTTATGATGGTTACGATTTTTTGAGATATGTGTACAACAAGGACATTCTCAACAGCATTAGCAACAATCATATTAATGTGATTTTAGAAGATAGCGAAAGACAGCTTTGGATCGGAACAAACAACGGTTTAAATCGCTACAACAAAAACGAAAAGACCTTTCTGCGTGTCGATGTTCAGAAAATAAAAGGTGGACGAAATTATATTTCATCCATAATTCAGGATGATCAGAACAGAATCTGGATTGGAACTTTTGGCGGCATCAAAAAATTAAACAAACAAAAATATATTTTAGAGGAAATCTCAAACGATCATAATTCGCCTTTTAGAAAAAGCAGGGTTTTATCTTTGTTTTATGATCGCCAGTATGGGGTTTTGGTTGGAACTTCTAAGGGCCTGGAGTGTTTTGATCCCAAAAATGGTTCGAAAAAAGCAGTTCCGAAAGCCGTGGCAGAGAATGAAGCTTTGATGAAATCGAAAATCTGGAAAATCATTAAAGAGAAAAACGGAGATTTATGGTTTGCAACCGAAGCAAACGGTGTTTTTAAATTGGATGCAGATAAAAACAGTATAAAAAATTATCTTCTGGATACCAATAACAGAAACAGTTTGCCGTCAAATTGGGTCAATGATATTGTGGCTGTTGACAATAATACCATTTGGTTTGCTACAAAAAATGGTTTGTGCGTATATAAAAAAGACAGAAATGAATTTACCAAATACGGGCACAATCCGTTGCAGAGTTACAGCCTTTCTGATGATGATATCAAATGCTTTCTCAAAGACCGCCATAACGATATCTGGATTGGGACAAATGGAGGCGGAGTTAATTTTTTTCAGAAAACCAACACCAATTTTACCAATATACGCGAAGTTATTAAACCCAATTTTGGTTTAAATGCCGCTTTTGTAAATGCTGTCGCGATGGAAAATGACCATTCCATCTGGGTGGGCACCAACGGAGGAGGATTAAATTATCTTGATTTCAAAAACAATAAAAACGCTTCGTATCAGATTGAAGGTTACGATTTTGACAAAAGTGTCAATATGATTACGGCCCTGGCCAATCAGGACGGGCAAAATCTGTTTTGCGGGACTTTCAACGGATTATTCAAATTCAATAAAAGCAGTAAAACATTTCAGTTTGTATCGCTTTCGCGGAAGGATTCCAAAGAACGCGAACGCCCGATTACCTGTTTGCTGATGGATCATGACGATTTGTGGGTGGGAACAAACGGCAACGGATTAAAGAAAGTGATGCCCGACGGAACAGTCGAAATCTACATGGCTGACGGCAGTTCCAATTCGCTCAGCGACAATTTTATAACCCACATTGTAAACAGAAAAGACGGACTCTGGATTGCCACACAGTACGGTCTGAACTATTTTGATAAAAAATTAAAACAGGTTACAAAGGTTTTTAAAACTGGTTCAAAAAGCGGACTTTCCAACAACAGTCTTACCGTAATGTTTACCGACTCTCAAAATAGGTTATGGGTGGGAGCTGAAAGCGGGGGTGTGAATTTGTTTGATGAAAAAAAAGGACGTTTCTTCGAAATCAACCGATCCATGGGGTTTACCGATGAAACAATCAAAAGTATTTCAGAAGATGCACAGGGAAATATCTGGATCAGCGACAATAATTTGTTGTATAAAATAAAAACAAAAGTACTGAGCCCAGTCCTTACTATTGCCGATTTTGAAATCACTTCTTTTTCGTCTAATGATGGATTGAAAGTAAAACAATTTTCGAATAACTGTAGTTTACAACTCAATGATAAACAATTAGTTTTCGGATGTTCCAACGGTTTGATTGTTTTTAAACCTCATAAATTAATTAAAACAGAAGACAAATCGCCAATTGTTCTCACGAAGCTGATCGTAAACAATGAAGAAATTAAGCCAGGAAATAAAGAGGTCTCTTTGGGAAAACGAATTAGCGAAACTTCAGAAATTACCTTAAAACACGATCAGGGTTATATCGGATTGGAGTTTAGTGCAATGAATTTTATTTCGCCTGAAAAAAATGAATATGCGTATAAATTGGAAAGTTCATTCAACAAAGACGAATGGCATAGTATTGGTTCACAGCATTATATAAATCTTACGAATTTAAATTCGGGAACTTATACGCTGAAAATTAAAACCTCAAACGGAGGCGGAGAATGGAATCCGACTATTAAAACGCTGAAAATTACCATGCTGCCGCCGTGGTGGAAAACCTGGTGGGCTTATTTGTTTTATATCGCGTTATTGACAGCCGCTTCGGTTTTATTGTTCCGATTTTTTAGAAATCGTGAATTGTTAAAACAAGCGTATTATCTGGAACAAATTGAAAAAGAGAGACAGGAAGAATTGTATAAAATGAAACTGGATTTCTTTACCAATGTTTCACACGAAATCAGAACACCTCTCACTTTAATCAGCGGTCCGGTTGAGGAACTTTTGAGCGGTGCAGAAAAAGGTTCTAACCTCGAGAATAAATTAAAAACGATCAAAAGCAATTCGGATCGATTATTAAAACTCGTTAATGAATTAATGGATTTTAGAAAAGCCGAAAAAGGAAGCATGAAAATCTATTGCGAACAACAGGATATTGTTTCATTTTGTTTTGATATTTATGAATCGTTCCGGGGCATTGCAGTCGAGAAAAAAATCGATTACAAATTTGTGCTGAATATCAACACGGCTTTAATCTATTTTGATAAGAATCAGATGGAAAAGGTGATTTACAACCTGCTTTCAAACGCTTTTAAATTTACGAGTAAAGGTGGAAAAATCACTTTGGCGGTCGAACAAAAAGACAATTCTGATGCTATAGAAATTAAAGTAAAAGACAACGGAATCGGTATTCCGGACAACCGAAAAAAGAAAATCTTCAAAAACTTTTTTCAGCTTGACGATCGTGGAAGCGCCAATTTAGGAAGCGGAATTGGTTTGGCTTTAAGTAAAAGTATTGTAGAACTGCATCACGGGGAAATTAAAGTACAGACAGAAGAAGATCCCAACTTCAATACCATTTTTACGATCAGGCTGAAAAAAGGGAAAGAGCATTTTAAGAAATCTCAAATCATCGAAAATGAAAGGACGTTGAGTGAAAATGCCAATCCGATTTCGGATGTAAAAACAGAAATTGATGTATACGACAGAGAAGATCCGGTAGAAACAGACGGCAGTAAAAAAACAATTTTAATTATCGATGATAATGAAGAAGTTTTGTCTTTTGTATATGATGTTTTGCATACAGATTACAGGATCTTAAAATTCACAGGTGCATCTGACGCATTAAATTTCATGGAAAGAGAAATTCCGGATCTTATTATTACCGACGTTATGATGCCCGAAATGGATGGTTTTGAATTGTGTACCATTTTAAAAACAAACCTCAACACAAATCATATTCCGGTTATTTTATTGACGGCGAAATCTTCAACTTTAAACAGAATTGAAGGACTTTCAACGGGAGCAGATGCTTATATTTCGAAACCTTTTAGTATCGAAGAACTGAAACTGACGATTGGCAATTTATTATCGGCTAAAGAAATCATGCGCCAGAAATACGGTGAAGGTTTTATTACAGATACAGAAAACGAAAGTATAAATACTCCGGAAGGTTTATTTGTTAAAAAACTGACTCAGATCATCGAAAATAATCTGGACAATACCGATTTTGATGTAAATGATCTCGTCAACGAAATCGGAATGAGCCGAACTGTCCTTTATAAAAAAGTACAATCCCTAACCAATCAGTCGGTTGCCGGTTTTATAAAAAATATGCGATTAAAGAAGGCAGCAAGTTTATTAGTCAATACGAGTTATTCTGTCTCCGAAGTAACCTATATGGTTGGTTTTAATGATCGAAAACATTTCAGTAAAGAGTTTAAAAAGTTTTATAGCCTTTCTCCAACGGAATATAAGAGCTCTCAGGGTAAATAGTTTTTAACCGAAATGACGCTAAGATTTTCGCAAAGTCCGCAAAGTTTTATTAATAGCTTTGCGGACTTTATGTTTTTAATCTTTGCGTGCTTTGCGGTTAAAGTATAGAATTGTTGCTTTTGAAAATCTCCCACAATTCATTTGTTTCTTCCTGATTAGGAATTCCGGCACTGCCACTTCTTTTGCAAACTTTATAGAGATAATTTAAAAATCTATTGTCTAAAGATGGCAATCTAAAATCTGTTTGTTTTTTAACTGAAAGTTTTGAGTCAATGCCAATTGTATTAGGTTCTGATCTGTCGACAGAATGTCCTCTTAAATATAATGCTTTTATAGGGTCGTAATAGTCCCGAGGTATCAATACTAGCTCTCCTTCCTCCAATTATGTTTCTTAATTCATTAAGTTCTTCTTGAAAATCTTCCATGTTTTATTTCATACAAATAGTATGACAATGTACGTAAAATTTAAAAGAGCTTTGCGGACTTTGTGCTTTTAATCTTTGCGTGCTTTGCGGTTAAATTAAATTATCATCAAATAAATTTAATTTTTTTACTGGTTGTATAATTTTTAAGTTTTTTATTACGAATACCTCGAAATAAGGCTTTTTTAGTTGTAAAAAAAACATTTACGCCCCCAAATGGGAATATTTTTCTCCCCTGCAAGCGTCATTTATTGGTCACATTTGCATTAAAATCATAACTGATTTCTATCTAACTAACCAATAAATAACTTATGAAAAAAAACAAACAGGAACAGATGTTCTTTCCTGGAGGGAATTATCTCAGACTAATTTTATTGTTTTTGATGTGTATCATGTATTCAAATATACACGCCCAGGAAACTCCCATTTCAGGAAAAGTAGTTGACCATGCAGGAATCCCATTACCAGGAGTAAATGTGCATGTAAAAGGTACTGCAAAAGGAACGCAAACCGATTTTGACGGTAATTTCACCATTAGTACTGCTCCAAAAAGTACACTCGTTTTTTCTTTTATCGGAATGGACGAAGTTTCGGTTGATACAGAAAATAAGAAAAACCTAAAAGTAGTTTTAAAAGAAAGTTCACAGGCATTAGACGAAATTGTCGTTGTGGGTTACGGCACCAAAAAGAAAAGCGACGTAATTAGTTCTGTGGCGTCTGTAAAACCGGGCGATCTCACCAAAGTTGCCACTTCAGACGTTGGGGAAATGCTTCGCGGAAAAGCGGCCGGAGTTCAGGTAAGTTTAGCCGATGGTGGTCCGGGAAGTTCATCTTCAATCCAGATCAGAGGAAAAAAATCGATTAACGGAAGCAACGAGCCCATTGTAATCGCCGACGGAATCGTGATTGGAAGTATCAATGATATCAATGCCAATGATATTGCTTCTTTAGAAATTCTAAAAGATGCCGCTGCGCAATCCATCTATGGCGCGAGAGCATCAAACGGGGTTATCTTGATTACGACCAAAAGAGGAAAGACCGGAAAGGCAAAAATTTCTTATAATGGTTTCTCCGGAGTTCAGACAATAAACAGGAATTTTGATGTATACAGCGGTGAAGAATTTGCACAGTTAAAAAGAGAAGCATACAGAACCAGTAACGGCGGCGTTTACAGACCCGACAATCAGGTTTTTACACCGTTGGAATTAGAATCGGTTCAATCCGGAAAATACATCGACTGGGAAAAACTGGTTTTAAAAACTGGCGTAACAAACAACCACAGTTTGAGTGTTTCATCGGGAACAGATAAAACGAGTATTTTTTCGAGTATCAACTACATCAATACTTCAGGAGTTGTTCCAAATTCCGATTATGATAAAGTGGCAATGAGAGTCAATGTAGATCAAAGAGTTGCAGACTGGCTGAAAATTGGAATGAATGTTTCGCTGCAGTTCTCAGAATCCAATCGTCCCAATGTAGGGAATATTTTAAACAATGCTATCAATACTTCGCCGCTTGGGCAAATCTATAATCCGGACGGGTCGTTCCGTTATTTGCCCGGAGGAATTCAGGAAACACCAAATCCGCTGATCGATATTTACGAAACCACCACAAATGAATTGAACCGAAATGATATCATGAATGTCTTTTTAGATATTAATCTGGCAAAGGGTTTCACTTATAAATTAAATGCCAGCCGAAGATCCTGGAATTATAAAGCGATGTCTTTTAATACTTCAAAATCACTCTCGGGAATTGCAAACTCTGGCCAGGGAAGCGGCTATATCGAGTATAAAGATAATGTCGAATATCAGCTGAGTAATATTTTACATTACAACTTTAATTTAGCCGAAAAAAATCACTTTAATGCGACAGGAGTTTACGAAATTACTTCATCAGAATACAATGATTTCAGAAACTCAGCGAGCAGAATTCCGAGTGATATTTTGGGAATTTATGGTCTTGAAAGTGCTTTCTTAAATACGCCATTAATTGGAGGAAATGAAAGATCGTTGATTTCTTTCGCAGGAAAACTGGAATACGATTTTGACAGTAAATATTATTTTACCGTTTCCGGAAGAGCCGATGGATCGTCTGTATTTGGTGCTAATAATAAATGGGGATTTTTCCCGGCAGTAAATGCAGCATGGAATGTTTCCAACGAAGCATTTATGAAGGAACATTTTCCCGTAATCAGCAATTTAAAATTGAGAGCCAGTTATGGAAAAGTCGGAAACCAGCCGAAAGATCCATATCAGAGTATGGCGACCGCGACGCAAAGAGATTATATCATAAACGGCGTAAAAGTTTCGGGTTATGTGCCGGGTTCGCAATTGTCTAATCCGGATTTAAGATGGGAGACTTCTACACAATTAAATCTTGCAGCCGATTTTGGTTTGTTCAAAAACAGACTGACGGGAACCGTGGAGGTTTATGATACCGATACTTCGGATTTATTAATTTATGAAACTTTAAATGCCAATACCGGTTATACAACCAAACTATCCAATATTGGAAAAGTAAACAACAAAGGTCTGGAAGTTACCCTGAATGGTGATGTGTTTAAAACGAAAGATTTCAGGCTGAATTTGGGTGCTACTTTCACTAAAAATAAAAACAGCATTGTAAGCATCTATGGAAAAGATGCAAACGGAGACGGAAAAGAAGATGATGCAGTTGGGAATTTATGGTTTATAGGGCAGCCGATTGATGTGTATTATCGCTACAAAGCGATCGGTATTTATCAGGAAGGCGAAAATATCCCGCTGGTTACCGGAACTACTTTGTATCCAGGAGACATCAAATTATACGATGCAGATCCGTCAAATGGAGCCAATCCTAATCCGGATCAGGACAGAGTGATCACTTCCAAAATGCCGGATTGGTTTGGAACCTTTTCTTTAGCTTTAGATTACAAACAATTCGATTTTTCTGCCGATATCTATACCGTGCAGGGAATCACGAGAGACAATCCATTTTTATACGATTATGTACGAGGAGGATCTTTGAGGGGTGTTAAAAACGGAATAAGACAAGATTACTGGACACCTGAAAATCCGGGAGGAAACTGGCCGAGGCCAAGAGACGGAAATGATCCGCCTTACATCAACACATTAGGGTTGCAGGATGCCTCTTATATTCGTTTGCAAAACGTTTCAGTCGGATTTAAATTTCCCGAAAATACCCTTAAATCTTTGGGATTAAGCAATATGAGACTGTATGTAACAGGAAGTAATTTAATCACTATCACAGATTACCAGTCTTATAGTCCGGAAAAGGAAGTCTACGATTATCCTGAACCTGTAACGTGTGTTATTGGTCTGCAGGTAGGTTTCTAATCAGACAGTTAAGACATTCAATAATAAAAATCACAAGATCATGAAAAATATAAATTTTCTATTTGTTTTGATGTTCGGACTTTTTCTGGGACTTACCTCCTGCGAAGAATTTCTGGACGAAACCGTAAAAGATCAGGTTTCGGTAGATTATATCTACAACTCTCCGGCCGGTTTAGAAGTCGGTGTAAATGCGCTATACAACCAGATGCGTTATTACAATCTGCCATCTGGCGACAACAGCGATTTGTGGGCAAACGTATTCTTTATGGTGGCCACCGATTTGGGTTTGCACAGAACGTGGAATACACCTTACGGGACAGGTCATAATCCACAGTCTTTCACAGGTTCAAAATGGATTCAGGGATATAAAATTATCGACAGATGTTCGGCTATTATTACATCGGCAAGATCGATTCAAATGGATGAAGCGGCCAAAAAAAGACTGGTAGCACAGGCGAGAGTAATCAGAGGCGAATTGTATCTGGATCTCAAACAAATGTACGGAGGAATTTTAATCGATACGATTCCGACAACTCCACAAAACATCAACGATCCGGTAGAATATAAAGTCGCGAGTGATGCAGATGTTTACCGATTAATCGATGCCGATTTGGATTATGCTATTGCGAATCTTCCTTTTAAAGTAGATCCGGGCCGTTACGGACAAGGTGTGGCAAGGCACATTCGCGGTAAAAGTGCTTTGTGGCAGCAGGACTGGGCAGGAGCAGCAGCACAATTTGATGCGATTATCAATGACGGAACACATGGTTTAGTGGCCCTGGCAGATGTCTGGGGACAAAATGCCAATCATAAAGAATCTCTTTTTACCTATCAGAAAGACTTTTTATTGGGGCCTGATGATAATCTGGCCGGTGGCGGCGGTTCCTGGTTAAGCAGTGTTTTTACACACAGAACTTACGAATTAAATACCAGCGAACTGGTTCAGGATGTGGCTTACGGCGGTCAGGCTTTAGGTTGGTTTTACCCAAATAATTATTTAAAATCACTTTACGATCAGACTAACGATTTAAGGTTCAGAACTTATTATTATTCTGATAATTACCTGGATTATAAAATCAATGTGCCATCCAATCCAAAATTCGGACAGCCCATTACAAACCCCGCAATTGCAGCACCAAACGGAAATTACAGAGCATGGCACTGGAGTCTGAAAAAATACCACGATACCGAGAAACTGCCAATGACATCCAACAGTTATAAAGATTATATGTATTACAGACTTGCAGAAACCTATTTACTGGCTTCTGAAGCCTATCATAATTTAGGAAATGACGGGAAAGCACTGCAATATCTGAATAAAGTAAGAAGAAGAGGCTATACCGGTAATCCTGAAAGTACGGTGACAACTTATGATTTGACAGCCTGGACATTAAACAATTATTTAGATGAATCGGCAAGAGAACTGGCTTTCGAGAACAACAGATGGTTTTTGCTGAAAAGGCTTGGACTTCTGGTCGAAAGACAAAATTTGTATTTCCGCTCAAGTCCGTCAGGAACACTTGCAGGAGAAGTGCCTTTAAAAATGACTCCTGTGATGGTGAATATGCCAATTCCGCAAAGTCAGATTGATTTAATGGGAAAACCGGAAGGATTTAATGTGGGCTATTAATAGTGTTTTCTAACAAATAAGTTGAAAAAAAAATAAGGTTAAAAGTTAGTAATTAACCAATCCGGGAATCAGGGTAAAATTTGATTTCCGGATTAAATCAAAACAAAATGATAAACAAAAAATATATTTTAGGTCTCGTAACCGTTTTGTTATTTGCTTCCTGCAGCAACGACGAAAAAGTAGTTTTTATTCAGGCAGATGAAGACGGCGGAACCAATCCGAATCCTATCACGCAGACATTGAAGGAGAAAGCAAAATTTAAAATTGGAGCTGCCGTAAAAATGAAAGATTTGCAGGAAGTCAATTATAAAACTGCGGTTTTAAAACATTACAATCAGATAACGGGAGAATTTGAAATGAAAATGGCCAGTATCTGGACTTCTTCTACATCTTCGAATTATACTGCTGCCGACTATCTGGTAAATTTTGCGAAAGACAATAATATGGAAGTGCACGGTCATACTTTAATTTGGTACAACTCCTTTCCGGATTGGTTTAAAAATGCCAAATACGACTCGATTGCTTTTGAGGCAAAAGTCAAAGTTTACATTACGGATGTTGTCGGACGTTACAAAGGCAGAGTGAAAAGCTGGGATGTTGTCAATGAAGTTTTTGCAGATGGGGGCGCTCTAAGAAATGAAGATGTTATAAAACCAACCTTTAAGGATCCAATCGGTTTTTACGGGAGATGTTTTAAATATGCAAAAGCAGCAGATCCGGACGCGAAATTATTCTACAATGATTACAGCGTGGTGCTGGATGGAGGAAAAAGAGCTGCGATTAAAAAAATGGTGGCCAGGTTCAA
Source organism: Flavobacterium olei (assembly GCF_039749035.1). Taxonomy (NCBI): domain Bacteria; kingdom Pseudomonadati; phylum Bacteroidota; class Flavobacteriia; order Flavobacteriales; family Flavobacteriaceae; genus Flavobacterium; species Flavobacterium olei. The sequence goes on along the minus strand of NZ_JBDKWC010000006.1, from coordinate 124,572 downwards.
AGCCAACGGAATTCCGATTGACGGTCTGGGAGATCAGTTTCACTACGCCACCGATACCAACAGACAAACCATGAAAACCGGTTTTACAGATATGGCTTCAACAGGTTTATTAATGCACATTTCAGAATTGGACATCAAGGTCAATACTGCAAAATCCGATTCGTATGTTTTTAATGAAACCGAAAATCAAAAACAGTCTGAAACCTATAAATACATTGTTTCGATGTACGAAGAATTACCTCAGACCCAAAAATTCGCCATCACCACCTGGGGCGTGACCGATAAATATACCTGGCTGACGAGTTTCTGGCACTCCAGAGAATATCCGTTGCTCCTGGACGCTGACTATAATAAAAAACCGGCGTATCAGGGATTTTTAGATGGGTTGAAGTAAGAGTTTAGAAGATAGAAGGAAGAGGAAAGAAGCAAGAAGCAAGAGGAAAGAGGAAAGAAGCAAGATCCTAAGAAGTCTTTTCTCTTGCCTCAACACTCTCAAAAAAGAAGCAAGATTCTATAAGAAGTCTTTACTCTTACCTCTATACTCTCAAAAAAAGAAGAAAGATGAAAGAAGAAAGATGAAAGAAGAAAGAGGAAAGATCCTAAGAAGCCTTTTCTCTTGCCTTTACACTCTCCAAAAAAGAACCAGACTCCTATAAGAAGTCTTTTCTCTTGCCTCTTGCTTCTTTTCTCTTTTCTCTTTTCTCTTTTCTCTTTTCTCTTGCCTTTATACTCTCAAAAAAAAGAACCAGGATCCTATAAGAAGTCTTTTCTCTTGCCTCTGGCTTCTGTTCTCTTCCCTCTACACTCTCAAAAAAAAATAACCAAAAAACACCAAAATCATGACTATAAAACGAAATCATATATTCAAAGTACAGTATCTCATTTTAGTATTTGCGGCAGGTTTGTTTTCCTGTGAAGATGATGTACGCGAAGTATATTTATATAAAAAAGGAGAGCTTAGTGCAACCTCAACCAATACTTCTGTAAAAGCCGGTGAAACGATCACATACACCGATGCATCTACAAAAGTGCGTGCGGTAAAATGGACTTTTCAGGGCGGATCGCCGGGCGCTTCGATCGAGCCTAATGTTGAGGTTAAGTACGCTAAAGGCGGAAGCTTTACTACCACTTTAGAAATTACCTTTGTAGACAACACCGTGCAAAAGAAAACCTTTGCCGTTGAGGTTGAAGCACCTGCCATTCCACCCATAGTTATTCCGGCAGATGCGCTTAAAATCTATTCTGAAAATCCCGATTTTACCAAAACAGCTCCGGTTTTAAACTGGGTTTCAAGCAATCAGTTTGTGATTAAAGAAGTTGCCACTGACGGATATGAAGGAGCTTACAGAAACTTTTCGCTCCCGGCAACGCCACCCGCAGCCGAAGCAAAATGGGCAATGGGAATTTTGCAGTTTGTCAATTTTACAGACATTTCGTCGTACACGTATCTTAATCTGGCAGTAAGAACCACCAGTACCGGAAAAATCAGATTCAGAATGAAAGATGCTTCCAATACCGGTTATGTTGAATTTGATGCCACAAGCAATCTGTACGGACTAAAAAGAGATGGAAGCTGGAACATGGTTAAAATTCCAATTGCCGATTATAAAAAACAAAATGCGGCTTTAGACCTTACTAAAATCAAAGATATTTTGGTTTTAAGAAGCGTAGATCCGGAAGATGTAAGGGCTTTAAATAATTACATTTTTGATATTGATCACATCTATTTGTCTAAAAACTAAAGATAAGAAGCTTTGTCAAGGTTTTAAACTTTGACAAAGCTTTACATAAAAAATAAGCCCCAAATTCTCCAAACAATACTAATTAAAAAAATGAATTTTTAATGAAACATTCCATTTCTATATTGCTCTGTTTGATAAGCATGATTACCCTTCAGGCACAAAATAAAATTACTTATATGAAAGTCGAAGCCAGACAAAATGCTTTAGATCCAAAATGGGTAGCGTATGATGCCAAAACAATAGATAAACTTCCCGGATTTAAGACTAAAAAATTGGCTCCTCCGGGTTCGATTACCGGCGCTTCCAAAATGTGGCAAAAAGAGGCGACAGGATTTTTTAGAACCCAAAAAGTAGACAACAGATGGTGGATTATAGATCCGGAAGGTTATCCGTATCTTTTTAAAGGGGTGGCCGTTTTTAATGCCGGCCGTTCTGTAAATCAGCAAAAAGCATTTGATGCAAAATATGGAAGTAAGGAAAACTGGGTAAAACAAGAATCAAAATTACTTCGCGATAACGGTTTTAACGGTGTAGGAGCGTGGTCAAATGTAGATTTGGTGAGAAAGGCAGAAAGCCCGTTAGTCTATACTGTGATTGTTTCGCCAATGGGCATGTATCATTCCGACCATATTAAAAAATACGGCGGAAAATATAAAGAAGCAAGCTGGCAGAATTACCGTTTTGATCTGGTTATGGTTTTTGACAAAGAATTTGACGCCTATATCGACAAGGCGATGAAAGAAGTTTCTAAATATAAAAATGATCAGTATTTGATGGGTTATTTTACTGATAATGAGCTTCCGTGGTATAACGACGCATTAGATAAACATTTAACTTTATTGGCCAAAGACGAACAGGGATATCTGGCCGCAAAAGAATGGCTGGATAAAAGAAAAGGATTTGAGGCTAAAGTATCGGATATTACTCAGGAAGACAGAATGGCTTTTACCGCTTTTTACTTTGAAACGTACATAAAAAAAGTAACAGCAGCACTTCGCAAAGCAGATCCAAATCATATGTATTTGGGCTGTCGATTCAATCAGGATAAAGAACAGGAACTAACGAATCCGGAGATTTTTAAAGTGGCGGGAAAATACATGGATATCATTTCCATCAATCATTACAGAAAATGGGAACCGGATCAGGAACTGATGAATAACTGGGGCAAATGGTCGGGAAAACCGTTTTTGATTACCGAATGGTATACCAAAGGAGAAGATTCTGGTTTGCCGAATAATACAGGTGCGGGCTGGCTGGTGCGGACACAAAAAGAAAGGGGGCTTTTTTACCAGAATTTCACTTTAGAATTGCTCAAAAATAAAAATGCTGTCGGCTGGCACTGGTTCAAATATATGGATAATGATCCGCAGGATTTAAGCACCGATTATTCGAACAGGGATTCCAACAAAGGAATTGTCAACAGTAATTTTGAACCGTATCTGCCTTTATTAAAAGAAATGAAAATCATCAACGACAACGCCTACGAGCTGACGCGTTATTTTGATAATGAAGACAAGTAGTACTTAGTTCTTAGTCCTTAGTCCTTAGTCTTTAGTGCTAAGGACTAAGGACTAAAGGCTAAGAACTAAACACTCAAATCAATTAAAAATAAAAACTATGAAAAAAATTATAATGCTGTGTTGTACTTTTCTGTTGATGGGAAAAGCCATGGCGCAGGAAATTCCGTTAGTTTCCAATATTTCGGCAAGAAATAACATTACTTTAAACGGAAAATGGAGTTATATTGTTGATCCGCTTGAAAATGGTTATTATGATTATCGTCTAATGCCTTTTAAAAACAACGGATTTTTCGAAAATAAAAAATGGAACACCACAGATTTAACCGAATACAATTTCGCAACCTCAGCTACGATGGATATTCCGTCCGACTGGAATTCGAAAGACCAAAGATTGTTTTTTTACGAAGGAACTGTTTGGTTTCAGAAAGACTTTAATTATAAAAAAGACAGTAAAACCAAAGGAATACTTCATTTTGGGGCAGTCAATTACGATGCGAAAGTCTACGTCAACGGAAAAATGGCCGGAAGTCATGTGGGCGGTTACACGCCTTTCAATTTTGATGTAACCGATTTACTGGTCGACGGCAATAATTTCGTAGTGGTAAAAGTCGACAACAAACGCCATAAAGACAATGTACCGACGGTAAATATGGACTGGTGGAATTACGGTGGCATTACAAGAGACGTGACTTTAGCTCAGGTTCCAAATACATATGTGGAAGATTATCTGTTTCAGCTGGACAAAAAAGAAAAAGGCAAAATTTCTGGCTGGATAAAATTGAATAGTGAAACAGCCAATCAGTCGGTTTCGGTTTCTATTCCGGAATTAAAAATTAAAAAGAGCATTACAACCGATGCAAAAGGAATGGCATATTTTGAAGTGAAAGCCAATCCCGTTTTTTGGACTCCGGAAAACCCAAAATTATACGGCATTACTATTAGCAAGGCCGATGAAAATATTGCTGATCACATTGGTTTCAGAACCATTGAAACCAAAGGCAAGGAGATTCTGTTAAACGGAAAAAAAGTCTTTTTACGCGGAATCAGTATTCACGAAGAAGCGCCTTTTCGATCCGGAAGAGCCTGGTCTGATGAAGATGCCAAAACATTACTAACCTGGGCAAAAGAATTGGGCTGTAATTATGTTCGTCTCGCACATTATCCGCACAACGAAAACATCGTTAGAGAAGCCGAAAAAATGGGATTGATGATTTGGTCTGAAGTCCCGGTGTACTGGACGATTTCGTGGACAAATCCCGATACCTATGCCAACGCAGAACGACAATTGCACGACATGATTTACAGGGACAAAAACCGTTGTGGTATTGTAATATGGTCTATTGCAAACGAAACCCCGCACGGCGACGACAGAGATATTTTCTTAAGTAAACTGGCCAAATATGCCCGTACACAAGACAATTCGCGTCTGATTAGTATGGCTATGGAGGTTACTAAAAGTCCGAACAATGTTAATACTCTTCATGACAATATGAATGAATATGTAGATATAGTAAGTTTTAATCAATATCTGGGCTGGTACAGAGGAACCAATGAATCCTGTAAAGACATGCAATGGGTAATTCCCTACAACAAACCAGTCATTATCAGCGAATTTGGCGGCGAAGCTTTACAAGGCTTGCACGGCGATAAAAAAGAACGCTGGAATGAAGAATATCAGGAAGAGTTATATGTTCAGAATACGCAAATGTTCAATCGTATTGAAGGTCTGGCGGGAGTTTCTCCGTGGATTTTAGTCGACTTTCGTTCACCGAGAAGACAGTTGCCAAACATTCAGGATTTCTTCAATCGTAAAGGTTTAATTTCAGATCAGGGAATTAAGAAAAAAGCTTTTTATGTGATGAAAGATTGGTACGCACAGAAAGAGAAAGAATACAAGTAATAACTTCAAAAAGCAAATAACCCTTAAATTTTTACATTTAAGGGTTATTTATTTTATTAGAAAAGTAATTTCTACTTCACCGTGTAAGAAACCTGATCGGTCTCACAAAGTCTGAAATAGCCTAAAGCGAAATTATTGGCGTCAGAAGTATTTATAATATTTCCTCTGATGTTCCCCGGCGGTACAGAAAACGGATTAGAGCTTGAAGCTTCCAAAATTAATTTCATATAATTAAAGTAATTTTTAGAAACCCCACGATGTGTAATATTCAAAACATCTCCGGCTTTCATATCTTCATTAGAAAATCGGGTGCTTATTTCGTTTCCGTTATAAAACTCGTCATCTGTAATTTCATATTGCGGGTAAATTAAAAATGAAGACTGATAATCTGTTACATAAAAATTGGTCTGATCGGCCGGATCGTTATAATAAAAAGTCAGTTCGATGATATCTTCCCCGCCAAAATCAGGAACAATTTTTTGCTCAATTTTATTGATCGCACTTCCCGAAGTCAGTTTTTCTTTTGCGGTAAAACTTTGTCCTTTAACATCAACAAATAAGGTATAATCCATATTAATTACCGGAATAAAATTGGTGCATTTATACACTCCCGCTTCCGTTTCATTAAATGTAAAGACCTCACCGCTGCTGTTTTCAACGCGTACTTGTGCACCCGAAACTTTGGGCGTGGAGCCACTGTAATAAGACGCAGTTTCGCTAATTTTTATCGTTTGTTCATTTCCGGCAGTTCCTTTCTTCCATAAAATTTCAGCATCGATTACCAATTTTGTTTCGCCGGTTTCGAGATCCAGATTGACAACATCTTCGCAGGAAGTAAAAGAGAAAACAAAAAGAAGAGTTATTAATGCCAGTCCTTTTTTCATTATCGTATATTTTTTCAATTCATTCATAGCATTAAAATTTAAAATTATAAGAAACTCCCGGTACAATTCCGAAAATAGAAAGTCGCCTGCTTTCATTTGCTCCGGTATCTTCATTTGTTGTAAAACTCATAGAAGCTGCATTTTTTCTGTTGTACACATTGTAAAGACTAAACACCCAGTAACTTTGCCAGCTTTTCTTTTTATCGGGTTTTGGCGTATAAGTTGCCGCAAGATCCAAATGGTGGAAAAGCGGTAACCTGTTTTCATTTCGCAAAGAATAATTCGGAACGTGAATGCCTCCAATTTCATAATACCCATTCGGATATGTCACCGGCTGACCAGACTGCAAGGTAAAATTGCCATTAAAAGACCATTTCGGATTCAGTTCATAACTTCCTACAACACTTAGATTGTGCAGTTTATCGTATCCCGATAAATACCAGTCACCGTTTGCAATTCCCGGTTCTTCTGCTGTTCTTCCGGCTGTTTTTTGTTCGGCACGCGATAAAGTGTACGAAACCCATCCTGTAAATCTTCCGGTGTTTTTTCTAAATAATAATTCCAGTCCGTAAGATCGGGCTTTACCGTTTAAAATGACCTGCTCAATATTATTGTTAGCCAGGACATCAGCCCCGTCAATATAATCAATACGATTTTGTACCTTTTTATAAAATAATTCTGTTTCGAGAGAATAATCGCCGTCACGGAAATTTTTAAAATAACCCATTGCATACTGATCCAGAAGCTGAGGTTTGGTAAACGGTCCGCTTGGTGTCCAGATGCTCATAGGCAGTGGCGATTGGGTATTCGACAGAATATGAATGTACTGCGCCATTCTGTTGTAACTTGCTTTGACAGAAGTATTGTCATTAAAAGCAAAAGATAAAGCTGCCCTTGGCTCAAAATTATTGAAAGTACTAATGGCGCTTCCTTTTTTATAAGCGACGGTTCCGGTTGGTGTTCCTTCTTCATAAATTTTATAAAGCGGATTGTAAACCACAGACTGACCATTTTCATACGTAGTGATTTCTTCTGATCCTAAACGGAAAAATGTGCTGTATCGAAGACCATAACGAAACGTAAGTTTTTCTGTAATCTGATTTTCAAAATCTACAAAAGCAGAGGTTTCGAGTGCATATTTTTTATCCAGCTGTGTATAATTAAACTGAGAATCTGATTTTGTGGGCTGTACCACTCCGGGATTGAAATTATAGTATAAGCCGTCGATTCCGTAATTGATTTTAAACTTTTCAGACGGTTGATAATTCCAGTTGTACTTCAGTCCATAACTGCTGATGTTGCTTTCCCATTTAAAACTTTCAATCGGAATTTCAAGATTAAATCTGTAATCACTGTAAAAAGCTGATAAATTAGAATTTAGCTGATCGGAGAATTTATGCTTCCAGCTTAAAATTCCCATTGTACTACCGTAAGTACTTGCAAATCGGTCGTTAATGTCAAAGATATCATTTCCGAAGTAACCCGAAAAAGCCAGCGTATTATTAGCATCAAAGCGATAGTTTAATTTAGCATTCAAATCATAAAACATGGCAGAGTTAGTATTATCTGCAAGTTTCAGGAACAAATGCGCATACGAAGTTCTGCCAGAAAGGATAAACGAACTTTTATCTTTCTGGATTGGACCTTGTACTAAAAGTCTGCTTGAGATAATTCCGATTCCTCCGTTTACTTTATATTCGTTAAAATCTCCGGTTTGTTGTGTGACATCTAACACAGAAGAAACCCTTCCTCCAAATTTGGACGGAATTCCTCCTTTATACAGATCTAAACCACTCACTACATCTGCGTTAAAGATGGAGAAAAAACCAAACATATGAGAATCGGCATATACAGGTGCTCCGTCCAACAGAATCAAATTCTGATCTGCCGCACCCCCGCGAACATTAAATCCTGAAGAAGCCTCTCCAGCGTTGGTAACTCCAGGCAAAGTAAGTATCGATTTTAAGGGGTCAGGTTCACCCATGGCAACAGGGATTTTTTTAATTTCCTGCATCGAAAGTTTGTTAACGCTCATTTGTGTAGCTTTAACATCCACCGCTTTATTATTCATTACAATTACTTCTCCCAATTGCTGACTGTCGGAATCTATATTGAAATTAATCGTTACATCATCAGAAACAGTAATGTTTTTTTCCTGGTTTTTGAGTCCAACATAGCTAATGGCAACCGTATAATTGCCGTTTGGAATATCGAGAGCATATTTTCCGTTAACATCTGTAACGGCGGCAGTTGCCAGTTCTTTAATAAACACATTTGCACCAATGACAGGTTGTTTTTCATTATCAAAAACTTGTCCTTTTAACGTGCTTTTTTTTTTGCCCGTCTTCTGAGATTGCGATTTCTGTTTCACAAAAATATTATTGCCAACAATAGAAAATTGAACAGATGAAATTTTGTTTAATTCAGAGATAAGCTTCTCAATTTCGATTTGCTTAAACGTACTTTTTTTGGTAAAATACTTTTGATTGATATTAATCTGATCTGTAAAAGCAAATTTGTAATCGGTTTGAGTTTCAATTTGTTTAAAAAAGTCTTTTAAAGTTAGGTTCTGATCTACCATCACGGCAACGTTTTGGGCAGACATACACAGACTGAATAAAAAAAAGCATGCTGAAATTATATGCTTCATGAAATTTTGTATTTTTGAATATTATTAAATGGAATAACCTCGTGTTATCCTGAATGTTAGGAGGATGTGGAGTTTCGCGGCTTACATCCTTTTTTCTTTTCTATTGAAAAGTAATCTGCTTTAAATCTTCATTTACTTCGAAATTTAGGTTATACATTTCTGCTATTAATTGTACAATTATTTTTAAATCTTCTTTTTTATTGATGCGTATTGTCATTTTCTGATTCTGGTTTTCTAAAGGAATATTGACTTTATAACCATAATTTTCTTCAATGTACAGACTGACATCACTCAGTTTTTTGTTGTCAAAATCTACAAAACGATTGAATTCGATAACCGATGCCGTTTGGTTTCCGTAAGTAAATTTCTCCCCGGGCTTCAGGATCCATTTTTGGGTGTTCCCTTTTACAGTCATCTGCACGCTTCCTTCGTATAATTCAACTGTTATTTGCTCGTTTTCACTTTCGTTAACGGTAAAAGAAGTTCCTAATACTGTTGTGGTTGTTTCATCGCATAAAACCTGAAAAGGATGCTGTTTGTCTTTTTTAACTTTAAAATATGCAGTTCCGTCAATTTCGATTTTTCTGTTTAAAGCAAAATCAGAGCCGTACGAAATCTTAGAATTGGGACTCAGTTCTACTTTCGAATTATCGGGTAAAATGACATGTTTTATTTTGGAGGTGCGGTTTTCAATTATATTCTCCGCTACAAAATTGTTTTCGGACAGAGGTTTTTCATTAAAATAAATTCCGGTTCCAATTAAAACAAAAAGTAAAACTGCGGATGCACAATAGTAGCGCCACGGTTGCGATTTCCGTTTTTTGGTAAAAGCTCTAGAATGAAACTGCTTCCAGGAATTTTCTTTTTCAGTATCCGAATGAGAAAGCGGAGTTTCATTCCACAGTTTTTCAAAATCCTTATCAAAATTTTCGTTATCCATTTTGAGATATTAAATGATTTGACAATGAAATCCCTGTTTGGTAAAAACACCGTAAACTACTTCTTTGACATCTCTGTTGGTTTCAATTTTCAGGACTTTTTCACGTCCGTCGCGGTCAAAATTTATAATACAGTCAGAAATGACAAATTGTAAAAGAGCGACAAGGAGGCTTGCGTCTTTCTTGGTTTTGACATTAGTTTTGTAAGCTTCAATATGCATTTTAGTCCTTGTTTTTATATATAACAAACGAGAACTAGAAAGTTCCTAATGGTTTTCGATTTTTTTTCGAATAAATTTACTGGCAAGATAAATGTGATTGGCAATGGTCTTTTCAGAAAGATCCGTTATTTCTGCAATCTCCTTATAGCTAAGGTTTTCCAGTTTGTGTAAAGTAAATATCTTTTGTTGCTGCTCCGGAAGCTGGTTTATAAAATTTTGTAGCTTTTCCTGCCTTTCTTCAAAAATTCCCGAATCGGGTTCTTCCTGTGCAACCTCATCCTGAGAAGGATCAAGCTGAATTATTTTATTCTCCCGGTTGATATGATTGAGGATGAGGTTTTTGCAAATTGTAAAGAGCTGTTTGTCAAATAAAACCTCTTCGTTAAGCAATTCTTTTTTATTATATAACCGAATGAAAGTTTCCTGAACAAAGTCTTCGGGAGTAAAAACAGAATCATTAAATCGTCTGGCAATATTTATCAGTTTATCATAGTAATTGAAATATGCCTGTCTGAAGGCTTCTTCATTTCCTTTTTTTAAACTTAAAATAAACTTTTTATTGTCCATAACGAAAATATCGGCAATGAGATTACTACTCTAAACTCATCGGTTTCAATATTATTGCACCTAAAACGTAACAGTTTTAAATGTGCTTTGTAATTAGTTACAAAGAACTGCAATTTAATTTTATATTTTGACGCTGATTCTGAAAAATGTTACAATTAAAGATCAGTTTTTTTAATTCCTGAAAAGACATTTATTTCAGCAAATGGCTGTCGGAATTAGCATTTCTGCACATTTTGGGACGATAAGCGGATATTTTTACGTAAATTGTAATTTACAAAATCAAATATTATGACTTTAAAAAGACTTTTAATTTTAATCCTGATTCCTGTTATTATTTCCTGCAGTGATAAAAAAGAACGGGAACTTAACCAAAGAGAAAATGCCATTTTAGAGCGCGAACAAAAATTTGCCGATAAGGAAGCAGAATATGAACTTCTGTTAAAAATGAAAGACAGTATCGATCTGACGCTTCAGAAAAAAGATTCTGTTCCCGAAAACCGTGTTTGGCCCGACAGTCTCCGAATGAAATGGAGCAGTAAAATGGTTTGCCGCGAATCAAATTGCAGTAATTATGTTATTGGCGATCAGCGAAGCGAAACCTGGGATTTTGTTTCGGACTCAACCGGAATGTTTGTAAATGTTGTAAACAACAATCAGATAAAAAGAATATTTAAGGGACAATATTCAGGAAGTAAAATTGTACTGGATTCTGCAAAAGAAACTTCTTCAAAAAGTACCGTAAAAATTAGTGTTGTCTTAGATGAGATCAGAAAAAATGTAATAAAAGGTACGCAGACCATCACAGGGCAGGACAATTGTACGGCAAAATTCTCGGTCGAACTTTCGCCATCAAAAAAATAATTATGCAACTAAGTATACACCATATTAGTCTTCCGATCGAAGATCCGCTTTTAAAATTTCTAATAGAACTCATTATTATATTATGCATTCCGCTTTTATTAAATAAAATAAAAGTGCCGCATTTGCTTGGCCTTATCATTGCAGGTGCACTTATCGGTCCTAACGGATTTGGTGTTCTCTCGAGAGACAGCAGCGTTGTGGTTACGGGAACCACCGGATTGCTCTATATTATGTTTCTCGCCGGACTGGAAATTGATATGGCCGATTTTAAGAAAAATAAATGGAAGAGTGTTATTTTCTCCCTTTACACTTTTGCCGTGCCTTTCTTTCTCGGTTTGGTGGGCGGTTATTACATTTTAGGTTTTTCGTTACTGACATCGGTTCTTTTTGCCAGTCTTTTTTCTTCGCATACATTAATTGTTTATCCGATGGTAAGTGGTTTGGGTATTGCCAAAAATCTCGCAGTCAATATTACCGTTGGCGGAACCATGATTACAGATGTTCTTTCGCTTTTGGTTCTGGCAGTAGTGGTCGGAATGTCACAGGGCGAAGTTGGAACAGCATTCTGGGTAAAACTTTCTGTTTCGATGGTGCTTTTTGGTTTAATTGTACTATTGGTTTTCCCGATCATAGCACGTTGGTTCTTTAAGAATGTCGAAGATAAAATTTCGCAATACCTTTTTGTAATAGTAATGATTTATCTGGCTGCATTACTGGCAGAAATTGCCGGAATAGAATCTATCATCGGAGCATTTTTCGCCGGACTTGCCTTAAACAGATTGATTCCGCATACTTCTTCTTTAATGAACAGAGTTGAATTTGTCGGCAATGCCATTTTTATTCCATTTTTTCTGATTAGTGTCGGAATGCTGATTGATTTCAGTGCCTTTATTCAGAGTTGGGAAACACTGTGGGTTGCGGCGATTATGTTAGTAGCATCTATTGGCGGAAAATACGTTGCGGCGATTTTTACCAAAAAAACATTTAAACTTACCAACGACGAAGGCCAGTTAATTTTCGGGATGAGTGCGGCATCTGCAGCCGCAACGCTTGCCTCTGTGATGGTGGGTTATAATATCATTATCGGAGAAACAGAAGCAGGTGTGCCCATCAGACTTTTAAACGATCATGTCCTTAACGGAAGTATACTTTTGATACTTATTTCGTGTACCGTTTCTTCATTCGTTTCTATGGCAAGCGCACAGCGAATTGCCGAAGCTGAAAAAGACGATAAAGTATCCGGAAAAAGTGAAGAAAAAGAGAATATTCTTTTGGCACTTAATCATGAAGCAACGGTCGATAAAATGGTTAATCTCGGACTTATCATTAAAACCGCAGCCAATAAAGACCGCCTTTTTGCGGTCAATGTCATTAATGAGGAAGAAAACGAATCTTCTGCAAAAAATGCAGAAATGATATTAGGATCCGCAGTAAAGGCGGCTTCGGCAGCTGATGTAAAACTAAATCCAATTACACGTCACGATAATGATACAGCAACCGGAATAAGCAATGTAATCAAAGAAAAAGAAATTACAGATCTTGTGGTTGGTCTGGAGGAAAGAAAAGGCTTCTCGGCTTCTTTTGTATATAATTTGTACAATGGCTACCTGAAAAATAAGAATGTAAACCTGATAGTGTATCACGCCGTTCAGCCTGCGTCTACCATTAAGAAATATGTAGTACTTGTTCCTGAAAATGCAGAAAAAGATGCCGGATTTTTTCATTCTATTTTAAGGATTTGGAATATTGGACGCAATTCCGGAGCAAAAATGAATTTTTACGGTACAGACAAAACCATGGAAATCTTAAAGAGAATCGTAAAAAAAGCAACAATAGAAGCCACATTCAATTCGCTTAATTCGTGGGAAGAAGCTACAAAAACCGCATTTAATTTAGTAGAAGACGAAGGTCTGATTATAATGATGGCAGACAGAGGAATGTATTCTTATTTTTCACAAATGCGCGATGTACCGGATTTACTGAATAAAAGACTGAACAATAACAATTATATGCTGATTTATCCTTTTTCGAAAACAGAAAAAAATACAACAGAAAAGAGGGCAGTAAGCAACCATGATGATTTTGCCGAAGTCGGAAAAATGATTAGAAGTATTTTTAAATAATAATGAAACATTCATTCAAAACACAAAAGCCTTAATTTAGAAATTAAGGCTTTTTGTATTATATCGAAAAAGGTGTACTTTTTGTGTCGGGCAGATGGTTAACTTATTTTTCTGCTTCCAGATTGTCAACAGCAGAAATCTGATCTAAAATATTGGTTTGGTTGGGCGAAATGTAATTTTTTATCTCCGCAGGATTTTCTTTCTTAAAAAGCATGTCCAATGCATTATACAATTTTAATAAAACATCACGGTCTGCTTTGTCAATCTCCAAAGCAGTATTAAAATTAAAGACATAATTATTCGAATTTCGTACTTCTACTTTTATCGTTTTTGATGTGATTTTAAACTTAACTATATCCATGTTGCTTAATTAGAGATGCAAATTTAATTATTTTTATAATATCAGGCCTGTATAATTTTTTGAAACTAATGGCAATAAAAAATAAAAAACCCCTAAACATTTCTGTTTAAGGGTTTTGCCTTTTCGTAGCGAGGACGGGAGTTGAACCCGTGACCTCAGGGTTATGAATCCTGCGCTCTAACCAACTGAGCTACCTCGCCTGGACTGCTATCATGAATTCCTGATTGCGGGTGCAAAGATAGAAATAATATTAAAGCATACAAGTATAAAATCAAGAAAAAAAAATATTTTTAAAAATGCATTGTTTTTGGACATATATTCTTATATTTCGAAAAAATTAAAAGTAGCACATGGATTCAAAAATACGATACGAAATCGAGTTTCCGATCAATTCTTCGCCGCAATTATTGTATCAATATATATCAACGCCGTCGGGTTTATCAGAATGGTTTGCTGACAATGTGAATTCGAGAGGGGAATTTTTTACATTTATCTGGAATGATTCGCAGGAAAAAGCACGTCTGGCTTCAAAAAAATCAGGAGAAAAAGTAAAATTCAAATGGGTAGATGACAGCAGTAAAGACACCGAGTACTTTTTTGAACTTCATATTTTAGTAGATGAACTTACTAAAGATGTTTCACTAATGGTAGTCGATTTTGCAGAAAAAGAAGAAATAGGAGAAGCTAAGCAATTGTGGGAGAATCAAATCTCAGATCTGAAACATCTTATAGGATCTGTTTAGTAAAATTCTATTTTATACCTTATATTTGCCCTGAACAAAATTCAGGGTTTTTTTATGATTAATTTTAACGGAAACATTGCGCACGAAGAGACTGTACTAACTCAAAACCGCGCATTTTTATATGGTGATGGTATTTTTGAAACGGTAAAAATTATCAACGGAAAAATTCTGTTTCTGGAAGATCATTATTTTAGGTTAATGGCTTCTACCCGTATTGTCCGAATGGTGATTCCGATGAATTTTACCATGGAATATTTCGAGGAACAAATTATAAAATTAGTACAAGAGCAGGGAATTGCTGCTTCGGCCAGAGCCAGAATCACAGTGTATAGAAATGATGGCGGTTTGTATCTCCCGAAAAGTAATGATGTTTCGTTTTTAATAAGTGCGACGGCACTTGATAATACTTCTTATGTATTAAATACAAACGAATATGAAGTAGATTTATATAAAGACTTCTACGTGTCCAGACAATTATTATCGTCTATTAAAACTACTAATAAGATGATTAATATAACCGGAAGTATTTATGCAGATGAAAACAGTCTGGCCAACTGCATTTTGCTAAACGACAGCAAAAATGTAGTAGAAGCACTGCAGGGAAATATATTTATGGTTATTGGTAAAAAATTAATTACACCGCCTGTTTCAGAAGGAGCTTTAAACGGAATTATGCGTAAGCAAATTTTAGCTTTGGCAAAAAAAATAGAAGGCATAGAGGTGACTGAAGAGATAATTTCGCCGTTTGATCTTCAAAAAGCAGACGAATTATTTCTTTCAAATGTAATCATGGGAATACAGCCGATAACTAAATATCGAAAAAAGGAGTTTACAACAAATCTGGCGCATTTATTAGTACAGAAGCTGAATGAATCCATAACTGAAAATTAATTCAGATATGGATTTTCTGGTGCATTTGACCAAATAAGATAATCTCCGCCCAGCTCAATAATCTGCTCTTTCCAGAAGTGAGTGGTAGATTTGCCAATGATTTTATTTTTATAATTATTATCAGCAATGATCCAGGAATTTCCCTGCATCTCATTCTCAAGTTGATTTTCGTCCCAACCGGTGTAACCTAAGAAAAAACGAATATTATTTTTACTAATAGATCCGTCATTTATTAAGTCTTTGGTTGACTCAAAATCTCCTCCCCAATAAATTCCGTTAGAGATTTCCACACTATTTGGAATCAACTCGGGAATATTGTGAATGAAATAAAGGTTGTCCTGTTCAACCGGGCCTCCGTTATATATCTTAAAGTTGGCATCAATCTCCGGTATCAGGTCATTAATAGTGTATTTTAAAGGTTTATTAATGATAAAACCAATTGATCCTTCTTTGTTATGGTCTGCTAATAAAATTACCGATCTGTTAAATGATAAATCTCCAATTATTGAAGGCTCGGCAATAAGCAGGTGTCCTTTTTTTAATTTTTCTGAAATCATACGGTTACAATTTTTATTAAATTTAGTCATAAAAAAATTAAAATCACAAAAAAAATCGTTAAACCGCATAAAAAAACCTTCCCAAAGGAAGGTTTTAATTATATTATAAGTTTAGAGAACTTTCTTACTTAGTTCACTGCACCTTCTAATTCAGCTCCAGCTTTAAACTTTACTACATTTTTTGCTGCGATTTTGATCGTTTTTCCTGTTTGAGGGTTTCTACCATCTCTTGCAGCTCTTGCAGAAACTGACCATGATCCGAAACCTACTAATGAAACTCTTCCTCCTTTTTTCAAAGTTGTTCCTACATTACCTAAAAAAGACTCTAAAGCTAATTTCGCCGCAGCTTTTGTGATTCCTGCATCAGCAGCGATAGCATCGATTAATTCTGATTTGTTCATAATAATTAGTTATTAATTGTTGGTTAAAAAAAATTGTTAATACACAAATTTAGTAGGAAATCCGTTGCGTGCAAGTGTTTTCTTTATTTTTAGCAAAAATTGTTGATAACTTGCTTTTTTTGTTCATAAACAGTGTTATTCATCGATTAAAAACAGGTACAAACCCCTGTTTTACTGACGTTAATACACTTTTGCCGCTTCTGAAAAACTTACTCCATTTAATATTTCTGAAGCAAGCATTCGCTTTTTTCCTGGAAATTGTAGACTTAATAACTGTACAAACCCGTCTTTTATTGCAATTTTAATTTCTTTTTTTGTGCTAATTATTTTTCCCGTCTCATAAGAGTGTGGTTCTGATATCAGTTTTGCTTCGTATATTTTGATATTCAGTTCCTCATTCTGATCTTTTAAATAACACCAGGAAGCAGGATACGGACTCAAACCGCGAATAAGGTTGTTGATTTCGCTACCGCTTCTGGTCCAGTCAATTTTACAGTTTTCTTTGTTTAGTTTGTAAGCCGTTTTAATTTCTGCATCCTCTTTCTGAATAGTGGTTGTTACATTTCCGTTTTCAATAACTTTCAAAGTGTCAATAACAGTTGTGCTTCCTAAAACCATTAATCTGTCGTGCAGCTGTCCCGCCGTTTCTTCCGGTTCGATAGTGATTTCAGAATTTAAAATCATGGCACCGGTATCAATTTTGTCATCAATAAAAAAAGTGGTAACGCCGGTTTTTGTTTCTCCATTTATAATCGCCCAGTTAATTGGTGCCGCTCCGCGATAGTTTGGTAACAAAGATGCGTGAAGATTAAAGGTGCCGAGATCAGGCATTTCCCAAACTACTTTTGGCAGCATTCTAAAAGCAACTACAATTTGTAAATTGGCATTTAAAGCTTTTAGTTCTCCTAAAAAAGTTTCGTCTTTTAAATTGGTGGGCTGCAATAAATTTAAGTTATTCGCCAAAGCGTATTCTTTTACAGCAGAATATTTTATTTTTTGTCCGCGGCCTGCAGGTTTGTCTGCTGCTGTAATTACGCCGACAACTTCGTAGTTATTTTTAATTATAGTGTCCAAAATGCCAACGGCAAATTCCGGAGTTCCCATAAATATAATTCTCAATTTCTCCATTATGATTTTAAAGTGTATTTATTATTTGCCTGTATGGTAATATGATTGTTTTCGAGTAATTCCTGAAGAACTGCAAGAATATCTTTGGCGTCCATCTTAATTTGATTTTCAATTTCCCTCGAAGTTAAAGAAGCTGTGCGAAGCAAAGATAAAATCTTATCTGCAATAGAATCGGCTTCGGTTATTTTTCCTTTTTGTGTGATGCAGTACGAACAGATTCCGCAGTTTTCATTGGTTTCTTCACCGAAATAATCCAAAACCAATCTGTTTTTGCAGGTTTTGTTTTCTTTTATATAATGCAAAACAGATAAAAGCTGTTCTTTTTTAACCTGATTTTGTTTTTCTAAATATTTGGAAACCCTGTTAATAGTATGGTCGTCTTCGCGAACTTCGTTAAACAGAATAGTCGCGTCGTTGTTTTTAGATTTAAATTCTATAATTTCTTTTTCTTTCAGTTTTTCTAAAAGTGCCAAAACCTGTTCTTCGGTATGATTTGATTTCTTTGCAATTAAACCGAGATTCAAATTGGCTTTTACCTCATAAATACCGGGATAAGTCCTTAGTATTGCTAAAAGAACTTCTTCATCATTCGGATTAAGGCTTATGTATCGAATTACTTCTTTTGATTCGATAATAAACTTAATATTTATTTTTTCTAAAAATTCCTGAGACATCGTAATAATTCCCTGCTGATTCAGAAACTGCAAAGCATTATAGGTTTTCAGGGTCGGAAAATCATATTTGTTGCAAAAATGATTCATTTTAAATGAAAAAGTCTCATCTAAACCTTCGCCATACGCAATCTGGAAATAATTGCATAATTTGACATATACCGTTTTTAGGAATTTTTTGTCAGGAAGAATGTTCAAAAACTGCTGTTCGGTCTGTATCGCGTCTGAATTATTGTAAAGTAAAACCGAAAAAGCTTTGGCGCCATTTCGTCCCGCTCTTCCGGATTCCTGATAATAGTTTTCTAAATTTTCGGGAAGCTGCGTATGGATAACCGTTTTGACATTGTCTTTGTCAATCCCCATTCCGAATGCGTTTGTGGCTACGATTACCTGCGATTGTTCCGACATCCACAACTGCATGTTTTTGTCTTTTTCTTTTGCCGAAAGTCCGCCATGATAGTAAGTTGCGGTAAAACCTAAGGACTGTAATTGAGAAGCAATGTATAAACAGGATTTTCTGTTTCGAACATAAATTATGGACGGTTGCGGATTTTTTTTCAAAATCTGCTCTACACGATACAATTTGTCTTCTACCTCAAACACCATATAAGCGATATTTTTTCGCTCAAAAGACTGCTGAAAGTGATTTGGATTTTTTAATTCTAATTGTGATCTGATATCCTCGATAACTCTCGGAGTTGCAGTAGCCGTCAAAGCTAAAAACGGAATCTTAGGAAAATATTTTTTAAGCTCCGAAATTTTAAGATATGCCGGTCTGAAATCGTGCCCCCACTGCGAAACACAATGGGCTTCATCAATGGCAATTAAATTTATAGGAAGATTTTTAATGCGTTCCAGAATCCAGTCCGATTGCAGACGCTCCGGCGAAAGATAGAGGAATTTGTAATTTCCGAATTGACAATTATCCAGAAGATCAATAATCTCTTCGGTATGAATGCCGCCTGTAAGTGCGATCGCTTTAATTTCACGTTTCTGCAGGTTCATTACCTGATCTTTCATCAGGGCAATTAATGGTGAAATTACCAGACAAATTCCGTCCTGCATCATCGCGGGAACCTGAAAACAAATCGATTTTCCACCACCCGTCGGAAGCACCGCAAAAGTATCCTGACCTTCCAGAACAGAATCAATAATATCTTTTTGCAATGGTCTAAAACTGTCGTGTTTCCAGTATTTTAGAAGGATTTCCTGAGCTCCAAGCATGGCGTGAATTTTAAAGTTAAAAATTTAGAAATCAGCTTCTAGTTTCGCAACTTTAAACCCATTGCTAAATTTTATCTAAGATATAAAGAATTCTGTTTTCAACCGTATCTTTTGGAACCTCAATTAGTTCGTACCCATATTTTTTATATGTTTCGATAAGGTGTTCCTGAATTAACACAGCCTGATCAAAATTTTCGTACCGTTCTGCATCACTTTGGTAAATTTCTTCCCACGGCGGTAAAATAAAAGTTTTCGTATATTTATAATCCTCGCAGGCTTTGGAGAAATTTTCCGGATATTCATCGCCAATATAATCCATATACGCCACAACATCTGGAATTCCACGGTCGATAAAAACCACATTGTCAGGTTCTTCAAGAGCATTTTTGTATTGTTCAATACGGCCTTCCAATAACATTTCGCTAAACAAAAGAGGCTGTTCCAAAAACAATTGTTCAATACCTTCTTGTTGTGCTTTCATGGTTACCTGTCTGGAAATTTCAGGATAGCAGCAATAGCCGCGAGCGACTAATTCGTTAATAAGCGTCGATTTTCCAGTACCGGGACCACCAAGCAGGACTATAATTTCTTTTTGCACTTTCTAAAAATAAAGCGCAAATTTACCTAAACTTATTAATATATAAAAAATAATATTTGCTTTAAGCGAATGATTTCGCATTTTTTGAGGTATGTCCCGAGACTTCGGGACTGCTGTCCGCTGTAATCTTTTGCTTTTTACAGGAAATAGCAAAAGGATTTCCTCCCGAAGCTTCGGGCGATCAGGGCTGATAGAGAAAAATGTTTTTGTTTTTCGAATTAATCTTTTTTCTCTTCCGCGCTCCTGCAAGGTTTTCAAAAACCTTGTAGGTGTTTGTTAATTTAGGCAAGTTTAAAATTTATACCTACAAGGTTTTTGAAACCTTGCAGGAAACGTGATACATAATCTTACAGGTAATTTTATGAATTGCCGTTGGTTTCAACCAACGGAATAAAGTGTTTAGAAGAATTGGCTTCAGCCGAATATCTTCCACCATTTTTTTTTGACTTCTTCTATTGCTGTTTTAGGATTATCTTCAATTGTTTCTCCATCAAAATTGATTATATATTCATTCGATTCAAAATCAAATAATCTGATAAAGTTATTTTCAATTGTAAATTCAGGTTTATCTTCAGTATTTACCCAAATATCTCTTCCGCCGTAGCTCCAAATAATTTCTCCTTCTTTTGATATTCTGTAAATTTCTAATTCGCCATGTATTATAAAATCTTCTTCAACTTTATAAATAGAAAAATTGGTAAAACAATCGACTTCCTTTTTCCATTTTAATTCTAAGGAAGGTATTTCAAGACAATAAATCTTATTGCATGCACAAAGCCAAATTTTATCATCTTCAATTATAAAAGAATTTTTGCTAATTCCCGTTGATCCTCCAATCTCACAAATTATTGCAGTAGAAATTTCTTCTCCAAATCGTTTAATAATAATTGCATGTCTGCAAGATGGATTATATCGATCATCCTGATTTTCGATTTCAGTATAAATCTTGTCGTATATTCGCAAATTGTCAACTGACTTTAAGGTATAGGTTGGGTCATCTGCAATTTCAATTTCGAAATTTTTGTAATTTACTTTCATTTATTTTAAAGTTACTTAATCACAAAAAGGATATTTCCCCGCATCCTTACCTTTCTTCTCCGAAGGAACAATCAAATGCGATTGAAACTTTTTGCCATCCAAAACATCATTAACAAAATCCAGAACATATTGTTTTCCATCATGAAAAAGATAACCCGAAAATTCATGTCCGCCGCCGCAGAAAGTAATCAGTTCAATGTCTTTATGTAAATCATTCATGTGATTGTAAACGGCGTACGAACCAAAAAGAATCAGCCAGCCAGAAGCGTTGGTCGGGCAGGAGCGGTGCGAACCCGCATTGTACGGAACTGTATCATCACTGTTCCCGTGTGCCAGTAACATCGGAATCGCTTTTTCTTTCGTAATTAAATTAATATCCTGAATTGCACCAGAACCTCCGATAAAACCTTTGTATCTGAAGTTTTCAGGAAGATTACTTTTGTATAAATTCATCAGTTTATAATCCCAAAAACTGGCTTGAAAACCAATTTCTGCTCCTGCACTTATTCCGGAAATAAAGATTTTAGAAGTATCTAAATTGTATTTATTGGCATTTTCAATTAAAAATCCTGTTGCCTGCCACATATCGCTTACGCCAATCTGAATTGCTTTTATCTTTTCGGTCAAAGTTCCTTTACAGCCAAAATCTTTTCCTTTCATATACAAACTGTACGAAATGCTGGCAACCGCATACCCGTTTTGCGACATAAATTTTCCGAAATCTTTCTCGCTTGTTCGGTCTCCCCCAGAAAATCCGCCACCGAAAGCAAACATAATCAGTGGAATTTTTTCTCCGGCTTTTACTTTTGGTAAGTATAAATCTAAATCCAGTTTTAAAGTGTCGTTTTGAAAATAAGTTATGGTTTTAACTTCTTGTGCGTGAGAGTTGTAAAAAGTAAAAAATGTAAAAAGTAAAAAGATGATTTTCTTCATTGTGTTGTGTTTTAATCTCGCAAAGAGGCAAAGACTCAAAATTTTTTCGCCACGAATTTTCGCTAATTTTTATTTTAATGATTTGCCAAGATAAATAAAATTCGTGAAATTGAATTTTAGTTGAAAAGAATTAGTGCAAATTCGTGATCCCGATAGCTATCGGGAGTGGCAAAAAAGCATCCATTTTTTAGAGTCAAAAAATCTAAAATCTAAAATCCGAAATCTGAAATCAAAACCGTATCTTTGCCTTTATTTTTAATTACGAATGGAGAACGATAAAGAAAAAAATACAGCAGAATTTTACGAAAGGTTAAAAGTCGAACTAGATAACGCAAATACTTGGCCAGCAGAATACTTGTACAAATTTATTGTGCCATCTGTTGAAGATAACGTTGAGCGCGTCGAAAAAGCTTTCGACAGAATGGGTGCTGTAATAAAAACTACAAAATCTAAAACCGGTAAATTTACCAGCGTTTCTGTTGATGTAACTATGCACAGCTCTGATGATGTGATCAGTAAATACAAAGAAGTTTCTACAATAGAAGGTATAGTTTCATTATAACTTATGAACGAAAAATATATAAAAGAAGTAGCGAATGATGTGGTGTTTAATTTAGAATACAATTCTGAAAGACAACGTTTGATTATTCCCGAATACGGTCGTCATTTGCAAAAACTGATCGATCAGGCAACGTCTATCGAAGACGACGAGATGCGTAATAAAGCCGCAAAATATATCATTCAGGTTATGGGAAGTCTTAATCCGCATTTGCGTGATGTTCCGGATTTTCAGCATAAACTTTGGGATCAGCTTTTTATAATGTCTGATTTTAAACTGAATGTAGAATCGCCATATCCTATTCCGTCAAGAGAGGTTTTAGAACTAAAACCAGATGTTTTGCAATATCCTCAGAACTTTCCAAAATACAGGTTTTACGGTAACAACATTAAATACATGATTGATGTTGCCAATAAATGGGAAGATGGCGAAATGAAAAATGCATTGGTGATGGTGATTGCCAATCACATGAAAAAATCATTTTTAAGCTGGAACAAGGATACCGTAAAAGACGATGTTATTTTTGAACATTTGTTTGAATTATCAGGAGGAAGAATAAATCTGTTGGAAAGTACAGAAGAACTTTTGAACACAACAGATTTAATGCGTACCAATAAACGTATTTCCAATAAGACAGCTCCGGTTGGACAGCCGAAAATTCAAAACAATAAAAATAACAAAGGCGGAAAACCAAAAACTTTTCAAAAAAATAATAATCAGAAATAAAAAAGGAGCTAAGATAGTAAGGTCCTAAGATGCTAAGATTTTTTTAGCTTAGAACCTCAGAATCTCAGAACCTTAGAAC
This sequence comes from Flavobacterium olei, assembly GCF_039749035.1. NCBI lineage: Bacteria > Pseudomonadati > Bacteroidota > Flavobacteriia > Flavobacteriales > Flavobacteriaceae > Flavobacterium > Flavobacterium olei. Next base: position 101,257 of record NZ_JBDKWC010000006.1, on the reverse strand, counting down.
CTAAAAAAGATCTATGGGAATATTTAAAATTGAAGGCGGGACACCTTTAAAAGGAGAAATCACACCGCAAGGAGCAAAAAATGAGGCATTACAAATTTTATGTGCCGTGCTTCTAACAGGAGATAAAGTAAGAATTAACAATATTCCTGATATTATAGACATCAATAAATTAATCACTTTGTTGGGGAATTTAGGTGTGAAAATTCAACGTAATGAAGCGGGTTCTATTACTTTTCAGGCCGACGAAGTAAATGTTGGCTATTTGGAAACAGAAGCTTTCAAAAAAGAAGGAGGAGCACTTCGTGGTTCTATTATGATTGTTGGTCCGCTTTTGGCTCGTTTTGGAAAAGGATATATTCCTAAACCGGGAGGAGATAAAATTGGACGCCGTAGATTAGATACGCACTTTGAAGGTTTTATCAATCTTGGAGCAAAATTCAGATATAACAGAGAGGATCACTTTTATGGTGTAGAATCTCCGGAAGAAGGATTACAGGGAACAGATATGTTACTGGATGAAGCTTCTGTAACGGGAACTGCAAATATTGTGATGGCTGCCGTTTTGGCAAAAGGAACAACAACAGTTTACAATGCTGCATGTGAGCCGTACTTACAACAGCTTTGTAAAATGCTAAACTCTATGGGGGCAAAAATCACCGGAGTTGGTTCTAACTTATTAACAATTGAAGGTGTCGAAAGTTTAGGCGGATGCGAGCACAGAATTCTTCCTGATATGATTGAAATCGGTTCCTGGATTGGTCTTGCTGCAATGACAAAAAGCGAAATCACAATTAAAAATGTAAGCTGGGAAAACTTAGGTTTGATTCCGAATACTTTTAGAAAACTTGGAATTACAATTGAAAAACGCAACGACGATATTTATATTCCCGCTCATACTGACGGATATGAAGTAAAAACCGATATCGATGGTTCGATTTTAACCATTGCAGATGCACCATGGCCGGGATTTACACCAGATTTACTAAGTATTGTTTTGGTTGTGGCAACGCAGGCAAAAGGAGATGTTTTAATTCACCAGAAAATGTTTGAAAGCCGTTTATTCTTCGTGGATAAACTAATAGATATGGGCGCAAAAATTATGTTATGCGATCCGCACAGAGCGGTAGTTATGGGACATAATTTTGAATCTCAATTGAAAGCTACAACAATGTCATCTCCGGATATTCGTGCCGGTATTTCATTGTTAATTGCTGCACTTTCTGCAAAAGGAACAAGCACAATTCAAAATATTGAACAAATCGACCGTGGATATGAGCGTATCGATGAGCGTTTGAGAGCGATTGGAGCAAAAATCGTGAGAGCATAAAAAATGTTTTCGCCACAATTCACGAATTTCAATCTTAAAGGATTATAAAAATAATTCGTGAATTCGTGGCGGAGAGAAAATAAATGTCACTAAATGACAAACGAACAAAAAGCTGTAAAAGCTACATACTTTAGTATTGTCGGAAATACCTGCCTGGCCTTGATAAAAGGATTGGCAGGTTTTTTTGGCAATTCTTACGCCCTGATTGCAGACGCAATAGAATCGACGACAGATATATTTTCGTCATTTCTGGTGTTGTTCGGAATCAAATATTCAAATAAACCGGCAGATGAAAACCATCCGTACGGGCATGGACGCGCAGAACCTTTAATTACATTTTTGGTTGTTGGATTTTTAATTACTTCGGCCACAATAATTGGTTACGAAAGTATTGCCAATATTCAGACATCACATGATTTACCAAAGTCGTGGACTTTATATGTTCTGGGGGCCATTATAATCTGGAAGGAATATTCGTTTCGTTTAGTAATGAATCGAAGCAAACAGACTAATAGTTCTGCACTTGCCGCAGATGCCTGGCATCATCGCAGTGATGCTATAACTTCTGTTGCTGCTTTTATCGGAATTTCATTTGCGTTGATCATGGGCAAAGGTTACGAATCTGCAGACGACTGGGCAGCGCTTTTTGCAGCTTGTTTTATTTTGTATAACAGTTATAAAATCTTCAGGCCGGCACTTGGCGAAATTATGGATGAAAATTTAAATGATGATCTGGTAGAAGAAATTCGTGTTGTCTCTTTAACCGTTCCGGGAATTTTAGGAACAGAAAAATGCTACATCAGAAAAGCGGGAATGCGTTATCACGTAGATCTTCATGCGATTGTTTCAGCTGAAATCTCGGTTAAGGAAGGTCATGATTTGTCTCATAAACTGCAGGATACTTTAAAAGAAAAGATTCCACAGTTGGGAAATGTGCTGATTCATATTGAACCGGATGATTATCACTGTTAGAGGTGCAAAGTTACAAAGTTACAAAGGTTCAAAGGGACAAAGCTTTTAAACTTTGAACCTTTGAACCTTTGTCGCTATGAGCCTTAATCTAATACATTCAAAATCTTCAATCCAAAAACAACTCCATTTTGCTGAACGCCGCTTTGGTAAGAATGAACATAATCGACTCTGAATAATTTAAACTTTCCGAAACCTAAGTTATCCAAACCGACAGTAAATTCTGTATACGGATTACGATCGGGAAGTGCCAGCGAATGAAACCCAATATTCATAGTTGATTTTAAAAGATTTAACAACGGAATTTTATTCATAAAAAATCCGGCATCATTGTATTCCGAATGTAATTCAAAGTAACTGTCGTTGGTACTATTGGTGTAATAAGGCATTAAATTGAAAACATTTAAGTAACGGGAACTTGTACCGATATGCGTTTGGTTTCCGTTAAAATGTCTGTAATCAATAAAAGAAATATTCTCTGCATTAAAGAATTTCCCGGCTCTGAAATTGGTTCCCAAGACTCCTTTATTCCCAAGAGATAAATCGTATTGAACAGAAGCACCGATTCTTTCATATTCATATTTTTTTTCACTACCGGCAAATGCTTTTTCAAAAGCTAAGTATACCGTTGGATATTTATCATTTTTAAAATTATATCTTCCGTCAGGTCTGGAAATGTATTTGTTGCCGAAGTTTATTCTGGTTGTAAAAAGGGCTTTAAACAAATGATGCTGACTGAAAGCCGGAGTACTAAAATCATCTGGCGCCCAGGGATTATTAGAAGAATAAAAATCATCTCTTTTAAAGAATGAATAATCAGTTGTGTTAAAGAGAGGTTTTCGTTGTTCGTAGCCAATTTTTCCTGTCAGGTTAATTCCGTTTGCAATGTCTTGTCCGTAATTAACTTCAACAAATTCTAAGTTATATAATTTCATATAATTGTCTTTAAAAAACAAAGAACTGATAGAATTGACAAACTTAGAAATAGGTTCTGCGTTATTAAACTGCGCTGTTTTAGTGCCTCCTGCACCCCAAATCGTCGCATAATTAATGGTGTTGAATCTATGGCTAAATTCTCCCGTAACCCGAAAACGCTCATCGGAAAAACCATAATTAAAAGTTGTGCCTATCGTTGTACTTTTTCCTTCTTCTTCATTCCATTTTTTAAAAGAAAATCCGGAATCCAGATTAAATCCCTGAACGGTATTGAAACTTAAAGAAGCAATATTTAATAAACCTTTATAATCAAAAGAATATTTCTTAAAGGTGTTTTTGTAGTCATAACCCATTAAAATATCCCAGACTTTGAACTTATTATTTTTGGCGTCAACCGAGTCAGTATATTTTTGTGATTTTCGAATCAACTGTAAACTGTCTTTCTTTGCGTAATCACTGCTTTCTTCTATTGTCAATGGAATGGGGCGAATTTCATTCCAGAATGCATCGTCTTTTTTGTTGGCATTAGTATCAAAAGCGACAATTTCATTTCCGAAAGTTTTTTTCTCAAAAGCAGCAGGAAATTCATAATTAGAATAAACATAATTAAAGTTTCCGGAAAATTTTACGCCAAAAAATCCGGCAGTAAAAGAAAGAGTCTGAGCATTTTTAGACCAGATTTTATTTTGTGAGTTGTAACTAAAGCTCTGTTTTAAATTCATAACCTCGGTAAACTCATTTTTCATTCGGTACCCTTTAATTTCCAGATCTATGGCATAAATTGCAAAACTGTCGTCTACAATATAAATGTAACCTTCAAAAACAGGTTCTTTATCACGTTTCGGAATAACCTTAATCTTGTAAACCTGCTGATTATTATCGTCATAAAATGTGCTTTCGAGTTTATATTTATAATAACTAAAAGCATTATCTGCGATTGGAGAAATAAGTTTGATGTCAAAATCTACGGCGTTATCGTAGAAATCATAAGTAGACAGAGCTGCCGTGTTGTAGCTGTAACCTCTGTTGTTTCCGGAGACTTTTGAAGCAATAATTTTTTCTTTTAACTTGTCCGGTTTTTCAAAGCTTACTTTGGAAATAGTTTCAGACAAATACAAAATACCGGTTCCGGTAGAATCGAGATTAGACGCCATATCGGCACCCAGATCAACTTTTTGTCCCAGTATTTTTTTAGGCAGATCTTTTACTTTAAACATTCCTTTCGAATAAAAATCGGCAGTAAACTTTCCTGTTTTATCTGAATTCTCTTTTTTATTCGCGATAGCACTTTTTATAATGGCATTCGCCGGATTATTTTTAGGATCGATAATTACTTCATTTAAGGAAAAACTTTCTTCCTGAAGCCTAACATCCAAAGTGATTGTTTTTGATTCTGGTGTAACGGTAATTTTTTGAGTTTTGAAACCCAGATACTGAAAAATGATTTTGTTTTTTCCGGGTTCTTTTACATTGAGCTGGTATTTTCCCTGTTCGTTAGAAGTGGTTCCCGTATAAGTGGTTTCTTCAAAAACAGATACATAAGGCAAAGGATTTCCTTTTTCGTCTGTTATAATCCCCTTGATTTGAGCAAAGTTTGAAATAGAAAAAAATAAAAATGCAACTAAAGTAAAGTTTCTCATGAACTGTGGTATCTCCTACAAAAATAGAACAACTTAAATCTGAGCCTATTAATAATTTGTTAAATTGTGAGAGACTAAAATTGCAATTAATATATAGAAAAGTTGCAGGGCTGGCAGAAGCCGAAGCCTTTCTTGTTAAGATTCCTTCAACTTCGCTCAGGAAGACAAACACTCTAAAGAATGTTCAAATCATTCTACATAAAAGACTGAATCGCTAGTTCGTAACTTTTAAGGCCAAAACCTAAGATAACGCCTTTAGCATTTCCTGACAGATAGGACTGATGTCTGAAACTTTCACGGGCATAGGTATTCGAAATATGAACTTCGATCACCGGAGTTGTCACGGCTTTAATGGCGTCGCCAAGACCAATAGAAGTATGCGTGTAAGCGCCGGCATTGAGAATAATACCGTCAAAAGAAAAACCTGTTTCCTGAATTTTACCAATCAATTCTCCTTCAATATTACTTTGATAATAGAAAAGTTCGATATTGGGAAATTTTTGTTTCAACGTTTCAAAATAATCTTCAAAGGTTTGACTTCCGTAAACTTCCGGTTCACGTTTGCCTAAAAGATTCAGATTTGGTCCGTTGATAATACAGATTTTCATAAGGTAATTTCTTTATAATTAGATGATGTGAAATACGTTTTACAAAATCATTTCACTAAAGTGTAAAAATAAAAAAACCGCGCTAATAAATAGAGCGGTTTTTATAAAAGTATGTGATATTCTTTTTAGAACATGTATCCAGCTGAAAGTTGGAATACAGAGTTTTTAAAATCTGCTTCTTCTGAAACTTCTGTCAGACCTATACCGTAACGTGCCTGAACAAAAAGTCCTCCTACAACTTTTAATCCTAAACCTGCATTAAGAGAAAAGTCAAAAGTTTTTGGATCTGCAACGTCGAATTCTTTTTTATTGCTCACAAGAAATGAAGCCTGTGGACCAAGTTCTAAGCTAAGTGATTTAGTCATATAAATTTTTGCCATTACCGGAATAGCAATGTAACCCATTTCGTTTTTAAATTCTGAAATAGCATTTTTATAAGTTGCACCTTGTGTTGTGTACAAAAGCTCTGGCTGAATTGAGAACTTTTCTAATAATTTAAGTTCAGCTACAAGACCTGCGTGGTAACTTGTAATACCTTCTTTGTCAACAGATATTCCATTAAAGTCAGAACCTCCTGTTTGATTAGCAAAGTTAACCCCTGCTTTAACTCCGATTTGAACAAATTGAGCATTCATCGTTGCTGATGTTGCTAGGAACAATACAGCGGCTACAATTATTTTTTTCATAAAAGTGTTTTTTAAATTTTGGTATTTTTTAATGTTATTTATGATTCAAAACTACACATTTGGCGTTTTATTGTATTATGTTTTAGATTAAATAATTAATAAAATTCCCACTCAAATACACTTTTGGCCTGTAAGATATCCCGATTTTATAGGTATCTAATTGATAATCAGTTTGATTTTTTCTGCCTTATTTTAATACTTTTTAAACTTCTTGTGGAGTTTTTTTTGTAAGTCTAATCTTAGTTTTGTCCGTAATAAATCAAAATTAATATTTAAAAATTATGAAAAAAATTGTTTTAGCTGCTATCGCAGTATTAGGATTTTCGTTTGCAAATGCTCAAACAACGGGGTTTTCTAAAGGAGATACCTTTATTGCAGGATCAGTAGGAATTGCATCTCAGAAAACAGGTGACAGTAAATCAAATGGATTTGAGTTGGTACCTCAAGCAGGATATTTTGTTTCTGAAAATATTGCTCTTGGAGGAAAATTAGGTTTCACATCTTTAAAAGATGAAAATGAAATTAAAACATCTGCATTTAAAGTGGGAGCTTTTGGTAGATATTATTTCACACCAGCATCTCAATTTTCTGTATTCGGGCAATTAGGTGTAGATTACACAGGATACAAAGTTAAACCAGGAGATTTTAAATCTAATGAGCTTGGTTTAGGATTAGGATTGGGAATGAGTTATTTCTTATCTAACCATTTTGCTATTGAAGCTAATTGGGCTGGTTTAGAATACAGTGTTAACAATAATGGTGGTCACGGAGCCGAGAAAACAAATTCCTTCTATTTAGGTTCTGATTTGGGAGCTGTAAATTTTGGAGTTTTGTATAAATTTTAAAGAAATTTAGTTAGTTTTTTTTGAGAGCCTCTCCAATTTAGGAGAGGCTTTCTGTTTTGTGTTAGATACATTTCCAATGAGATAATTTAACAATTTATACATATAATACTACTTTATTTGTTAAATTCCAAATGCCTTTTTGTGAAGAATATTTTTATATTTGATATAATTAATTTTAACTCAAAACAAATTAAAATGAAAAAAATAATTTTATCTGCCATTGCAATTATGGCTTTTGCATTTACAAATGCTCAGTCAACCAGATTTGGAATAAAAGGAGGACTTAATCTTTCGACCGTAGTAGGCGGGGACGTAGAAAATACTAAATCACTTGTTGGTTTCCACGTTGGTGGTTTAGCTGAGATTCATGTGGTTGAAAAGTTTTATATTCAACCTGAGGTTTTGTTTTCTGCGCAAGGAACGAAAGCAGATGATTTGGGATCTGATATAGACATCAAATTAAATTATTTAAATATTCCAGTTATAGCAAAATATTATATTGTAGATAAAAAATTTAATGTTGAAGCTGGGCCACAATTGGGAATTTTATTATCTGCTAAAGCTGAAGATTTTGATATTAAAGATGATACAAAGTCTGTAGATTTTGGATTTAATGTTGGAGCAGGTTATAGTTTTACTGATAATCTGTCAATTGGCCTTCGTTATACTATTGGTTTATCTCCACTTTGGGATGATGATATTGATAGTTCAGAAGAATTATACAACAGCGCAAAAAATAGTAATTTACAGCTTTCTTTAGCATATAAGTTCTAATCTTTATGTAAAGAAATTTTAAAGGCTTTCCATTTGGAAAGCTTTTTTTATATAATGTTTTTAGTGTTAAAATATATTTTTTTTCGTAAGTATTAGATTATATTTGCGCAACAAATTTAATCTAATATCGAAAATGAAAACAATTATTCTTTCCGTAGTTACCTTATTACTATTTGGTGTTGTCAATGCTCAAGATAATCATTTTAAGATTGGAGCTCATGTCGGTCTTCCAATTAGTAAATCTTATGAGTTATTTGATGTGAATATGGGGCTTGATGCAGCTTATTTATGGGGTGTTACTGATAAGTTTAGTGCGGGAGTAACTACTGGCTACACGATGTATATTAGTAAAACCTACATGGGTCAGTATGGGCCAATGACAAGAAGTACAAATCAGAATTTTGTACCCCTAGCAGGAACAGCTCAATATTCCTTATCCGATAAATGGTTTACAGGTGCAGACCTTGGATTTGCTCTTAATGTCAATGGAGATTTAGATCGCGCAATTTTATTTCAGCCAAAGTTTGGCTATCAAACAAAGAGAATAGAGTTGTTTGCTTCGTATAAAGGAATTGTAGATGACTATACTATTTCTTCTTTAAATTTAGGATTTAACTATAAGTTCTAACTTATGTATATTTATGGTTCACCTTCCTCATAAAGGAAGGTTTTTTTATGCAGAAAAATCACTTATTTTTGTATTATGAATTGGAGCCGATATATAAAAGATTATCAATCCTACTTAAGGATTGAGAGAGGTTTGTCTAAAAACACAATCGAAAACTATGGTTTTGATATCGAACGATTGTGTCTGTTCTTAGAAACCAATCAAATCGATGTTTCTCCTGTAAAAATCTCCGAAGAAACATTGCAGCAGTTTATTTATACAGTTGCGAAGGAACTAAATCCGAGATCACAGGCCAGGATTATTTCAGGGCTGAAAAGTTTCTTTAATTATCTGATTTTTGAAGATTACAGAAATGATAATCCGCTGGAATTAATAGAAGCGCCAAAAACGGGTCGAAAACTTCCCGATACGCTTTCTCTTGAAGAAATTGACAATTTAATTGAAAATATTGATTTGAGCACTAATGAAGGGGAGCGTAACAGGGCTATGCTCGAAACCCTTTATGGATGCGGACTGCGGGTGTCGGAATTAATTTCTCTCAAAATTTCAGATTTGTTTTTTGACGAAGGATTTATAAAAATTACCGGAAAGGGAAATAAGGAGCGGTTTGTACCAATCGGTCCGTTAACTCAAAAATATATTGATATTTACAGAACAGCAATACGAACTAATTTAAATATCAAAAAAGGTGCAGAAGATACCTTGTTTTTAAACAGACGCGGAAATCAACTTACACGCGCGATGGTATTTACTATTATCAAGGATTTGGCCGAAAAGGTGGGATTAAAAAAAAGTATAAGTCCGCATACGCTGCGTCATTCTTTCGCTACTCACCTGTTGGAAAACGGTGCAGATTTAAGATCCATTCAGTTAATGCTTGGTCATGAGTCTATTACCACTACAGAAATCTATGTACATTTAGACCGTAGTTTCCTCAAAGAAGTGATGCATAGTTTTCATCCAAGAAAATAATTTGGCAATTTTTGAGTTATTATTACAAAAATTTATATATTGTGTTAAAATCTTGTTTCAATAAAAACAAAATGACCGATAATTGTGATTTTTTAACTTTTTTTCGAAACAAATTTTTGAATGATTATTTACTTTAATAAGGTAGAATATGGTATTTGACATATATAGAAATGACGATTGCCTTGAGGTAAATAATTTTTATAAAAAATTGTTGGCCGAAATGCCCGATTTATTATTTCAATTTGTAATTGATGCAGATAATAAATACTCTTTCCCTCTTGTAAGTAAATCAGCAGACGAAATATTCGAACTTTCTGCAGCAGATTTTACTAATGAAAGTAAGTTGATAATTTACGAACGTATCATTCCTCAGGATCGTGATTATTTTTTTAAGTCTTTGGTGGAAGCTAAAAGAGAAATCAAACCATGGGAAATCGAATTCAGAGCTAATCTTCCTGTTAAGGGAATGCGTTGGTTTAAAATTTCTTCCAAAACAGAATCGTCTTATGATGGTAAAGTAATTTTTTATGGCCACGTTTCAGATATTACAGAATTAAAAGATAAAGAAGAGAAACTTAAAATATCAGAAGAACGTTTTCAGTTTGCTCTCGATGCTTCTACAGTGGGTATATGGGATTGGGATATGGTAACAAATAGTGTTTTCTATTCGTCTTTATCCCTTAAAATTTTAGAGTTAGAATCAAATGATATTTTTGATGATCCGGAGCGTTGGGATAAAATTGTGCATCCCGAGGATCTTCCAAAATATTATTCAGATATTCAGGAGCATTTTGATAATAAAATTCCGTTTTACGAAAATTATCATCGTGTAATGACATCAAGTGGCAATTACAAATGGATTTTAGACCGAGGAAAAGTAATAAAACGCGATGAAAACGGAAAACCTTTGCGTGTTATAGGTACCCACACCGATGTTTCTGCTCAAAAAGAAAAAGAACTGGAATTGGTCAAAACTATGAAATTGTACAGTGATCAGAACAGCCGACTGCTCAATTTTTCCCATATTGTTTCGCATAATTTAAATACTCAGGCCGGAAATATAAAATCGATTCTGGATTTTATAGATGCAGATGTTAATAAACAAACGATGGAAGAAATGCTGCAACATCTGCGTACGGTCTCCAACGATCTGAACGAAACAATTGCGAACCTGACGCAGATTGTAAAGACACAAAGTAATATTAATATTGCTGTGGTTCCGCTCAAACTATGTGAATATATCGAAAAAACAATATCTACTATAAAAGGTTATGACAAACAGCGAAACGTAACAATTATAAATAATGTACCCAAATATTTGACGATTAATTTTAATCCTGCTTACTTGGAAAGTGTTTTATTGAATTTTACAACCAATGCAATAAAATATGCGCATCCGGATCGTGATCCTGTTATTGCTTTTGATTTTGCACTGGAGCCTGAGGGTTTTAAATCGCTTACAATTACAGACAATGGATTGGGAATAGATTTAAAAGTTTACGGAGATTTGTTATTTGGAATGTATAAGACCTTTCATAAACATGAGGAAGCCCGTGGAATTGGATTATATATTACCAGAAATCAAATCGAAGCGATGAAAGGGACTGTTCTGGTAGAAAGTGAAGTAGGAGTGGGAACAAGTTTTAAAATCGTTTTTAATGATATGTAACAAAAAAATTATAAAATAATAAAGGCTGTCGATTGACAGCCTTTATTATTTTATATAAGATGAGAATTATTTCGCAATATTAACTGCTCTTGTTTCTCTGATAACAGTAACTTTTACCTGACCTGGATAAGTCATTTCAGTTTGAATTTTTTGTGAAATTTCAAAAGATAAGTTTGCAGCATTGTCATCAGAAACTTTTTCACTTTCTACAATTACACGAAGCTCTCTACCTGCCTGAATTGCGTAAGCGTTTTTAACGCCGCTAAATCCGTAAGCTACATCTTCAAGATCTTTCAGACGCTGGATATAAGAATCCAGAACCTGACGTCTTGCGCCTGGTCTTGCTCCCGAAATAGCATCACAAACCTGAATAATCGGAGAAAGTAAAGATTTCATCTCAATCTCGTCGTGGTGCGCTCCAATTGCATTGCACACTTCTTCTTTTTCACCGTATTTCTCAGCCCACTGCATTCCTAACAATGCGTGTGGTAAATCACTTTCTGTATCCGGCACTTTACCAATATCATGTAATAAACCGGCTCTTTTAGCCAATTTTACATTCAGTCCTAATTCTGCAGCCATGATACCGCAAAGTTTAGAAACTTCTCTTGAGTGCTGCAATAAATTTTGTCCGTAAGAAGAACGGTATTTCATTCTTCCGACTACTTTGATCAATTCAGGATGTAAACCGTGAATTCCTAAGTCGATAACAGTACGTTTTCCTACTTCGATAATTTCGTCGTCGATTTGTTTTGCTGTTTTAGAAACAACCTCTTCAATTCTTGCAGGGTGAATACGTCCGTCTGTTACTAATTTGTGTAAAGACAAACGGGCAATTTCTCTACGAACAGGATCAAAACAAGAAAGAATAATAGCTTCTGGTGTGTCATCAACGATGATTTCAACTCCTGTTGCAGCTTCAAGCGCTCTGATGTTACGTCCTTCACGTCCAATAATTCTACCTTTTACATCGTCAGATTCGATGTTGAAAACAGAAACGCAATTTTCAACCGCTTCCTCAGTTCCAACTCTCTGAATCGTATTGATAATGATTTTCTTCGCTTCCTGCTGAGCTGTAAGTTTTGCCTCTTCTATAGTTTCCTGAATGTGAGACATTGCTTTGGTTTTAGCTTCTGCTTTTAAACCTTCAACCAGTTGTTCTTTTGCTTCTTCGGCAGAAAGTCCAGATATTACTTCTAATTGTTGTAACTGACTTTTGTGAAGTTTGTCTACTTCAGCTTGTTTTTTGTCTAATACTTCAATTTTAGTTGCAAACTCTAAAGTTTTAGCTTCAAAATCATCATTTACTTTTTTAGCTTTAGAAAGTTCGTTAGAAACCTGAGATTCCTTGTCGCGAACGCGTTTTTCTACTTCTGCAACTTTTTTGTCTCTTGCCAGAATAACTTGTTCATGTTCTGATTTTAATTCAATAAAACGCTCTTTTGCCTGAAGGATTTTGTCTTTTTTAATATTTTCTGCTTCTAAATTGGCGTCTTTTAAAATGGAAGCTGCTTCTTTTTTAGCGTTTTTGATTAAGTTTGAAATATTACTTTTCTCGATAATTTTAGCTATTGCGAATCCTGCTGCAATACCTACAATACCAATAATGATCGTTATGGTGTCCATGTTTATTAGGGTTTATATATAAAAAAAGCCTACATTAATTGCTTGAATAAACTCGTAAAGACAAGTTTTGAGCTAACTCACTGTTCAAGTTTCCAAGCCGAAGCATGGCATACTATAGTAGCGACGATTTGCTCATTCTAAATTGTTAGTGTTGAGTTTACCAATTGTGAACTAATGTAGGCAGTATCTTAGTTTTTGTAAAGAACGTTTAATTTTCGAGATATTGATCTAAAAGCGAATTTAATTTTTTAATTCTCTCAATGGTGTCTTCTCCATCGATTGCGTTATCAATCTGTTTTTGTTCTACTTGCGATGCAAACTGCAATGCGCACATAGCCAGTACATCTTGTTTGTCACGAACTGCATAATTTTCTTCGAATTGCTTAATCATAGCATCAATTTTTTTAGAAGCGCTTCTAAGTCCTTCTTCCTGAGCGGGTTCAACCGTAAGCGGGTAAACTCGGTCGGCAATTGATATTTTAATTTTAAGCTTTCCGTCCATATTACTAATCTGATAATTGTGTTATACAGTAATCAATTTCGCGAATTAATGAATTTATTTTAAGCTTTGTCTCTCTCTTGTTATTGTCGCTGCCAAGCAACGAATTGGCGATCTTAAGTGTTTCATTTTGCTTTTTCAAAGCTTCCATTTCCTCAGATTGTTTCTGGATAATTTGCGCAGCTTTGGCTAATTCTAATCGTAAAGCCTGATTATTTCCCTCCAAACCTTTTGATTTTTCAAAAAGCTTTTCGACTTTATATTCAAGAGTATCAATTATTTCGGCAATTACACTCATTATACATCCTATTCATTACTTAATCATACAAAGTTAGTATTCCTTTTTATTAATGCAATTTTTTCTCGATTTTTTTGCGTTAAAAATAATCAAATTGATGAATTTCAGTTAATTGTATTTTTACAAGCAAATACTCGGTTTTACCCTGTTAATTTTCTATCTTAGCAAAAATGTTGTTTATGAGATTATCTGTACTTGCCCTTATTATTTGTAATTCTATACTTGCCCAGACGCAATATCCTAAAGATTATTTTCGCCCGCCACTTGACATTCCTATGCAGCTTTCCGGTAATTTCGGAGAGTTAAGACCCAATCATTTTCACGCCGGTTTCGATTTAAAAACCAACCAGAGGGAAGGTCTGAGTGTACATGCTATTGCAGATGGTTATGTGTCCAGAATTAAAATTTCTACATTTGGGAACGGTAAATGTATTTACATCACGCACCCTAACGGTTATACCTCGGTTTACGGGCATTTGCAGACTCCTGTCGGACCAATTTTAGAATATGTTAAAAATACACATTATAAGGAAAAGGCATATGAAATTGAAATGTTCCTTAAGCCCGATGAACTTCCGGTTACCAAAGGAGAGATTATCGGACTTTCCGGAAATACCGGTTCTTCAGAAGGACCTCATCTTCATTTTGAAATCAGGGATTCTAAAACAGAATTTGTGATCAACCCGATTTTCTTCGGCTTTGACCAAAATATTAAAGATTCTAAAAAACCGACTTTATCAGGTTTATATGTTTATCCTCTTGATAATTCGACTGTAAACCAGTCTAAACAGCCTTTATTGGTTAATATGACCCTTCAGAAAGACGGAACTTATCTGGCATCTAAGGTAAAAACAAACGGAAAAATTGGTTTTGGAATTAATGCTGTAGATACCGATGATGTTTCTTTTAATAAGAATGGGGTTTTTAATGTTTCTACTTTTGTAAACGGAAATCCCAATTATAATTATCAGTTTAATACCTATTCTTTTGACGAAATGCGATATATCAATGCGTTTATTGATTATCAGCGATACAAAAAAAATGGACAGCGTGTGCAGAAACTTTTTATGAAAACTCCTTTTGCTTTAAGTATTATTCATACGGACGAACTTCGTGGTATGATTACGGCTGAACCTAATCTGGAGTCGAATTACAGAATTGAGATTTCAGATTATTTTGGAAATTTAAATTCGGTTACCGTTCCTATTGAATATGATGCTGCAACACCGCTGATAGAGTCTGAGCCCGTTACCGGAAAATATTTTGTGAGATATAATAAAGACACCAATTTTGAAAAGGATAACATGTCGGTTTTCTTCCCGGCGGGGACTTTTTATGAAGATTTTAATATGAATTTTGATGTTAGAAACAACAAAATCTATATTCATGATGATACTGTTCCGGTACATTCCAACTTTACAATTACGATAAAAGATTCACTTTATCCGGCATCATTACGTGAGAAGGTTTACATTGGAAAAGGTACAAGTTACAATGGAACTCTGAGAAAAGATAACGTTTTTACTGCCAAGGCAAAAGTTTTGGGGCAATACGGTTTGGTGCTGGATACAATTGCTCCGGTTATAAAAATTGCAAAACCTGTTGAGGGAAAATGGATAAGTGATCAAAAGAAAATAGAGTTTACAATAGGCGATTCGTTGTCTGGAATTAAATCATATAACGGATATTTAAACGGAACCTGGGTTTTGTTTGAATATGAAAATAAAACAAGAAAAATCACCCATACTTTTGATAGTCAATATTTAGCTGAGGGAGAGAACTTTTTAAAAATTGAAGTTGTTGATAATGTAGGAAATACTACTATCTTTGAAACTCGTTTTTTCAGAAGTCAAAAATAAATCCCAAAATCCTTGAGTTACAACAGGTTTATAGTCGCTTTTCTTTTTTTGTTTTTCTGCTGTGTCCTTTCGGCTCAAAATGCCCGTATTACAGGAGTGATTCTCGATGGAGAAAAACATCCCGTTTCCGGTGTGAATATTTCGTCCCAGGGAAATGCTGTACAATCAGATTCGAATGGTTTTTTTGAAATTACAGTTACCGCAAACCGAAAAGTTTCGCTGATATTTACACATGTTTCATTAAAAATGATCAGTTTAACGGTGAGTTTAAAAGCAAATGAAGTTTTTGTTTTTAATCCGGTTATGAACAATTCACAGGAACAAATGGGCGAAGTTTTTGTTTCTTCGGGAAACAGAAAAAGAGTTCAGGGAATTGCAACAATCGACAGCGAAACCATAAAGAAAATTCCCGGTGCAAATGCCGGAATAGAAAATGTTTTAAAAACGCTTCCGGGTGTAAATTCTAACAACGAACTGAGTACGCAATATATGGTTCGCGGTGGGAATTATGACGAAAATCTCGTTTATGTAAACGAAGTAGAAGTATATCGTCCGTTCCTGATTCGTTCAGGTCAGCAGGAAGGTTTAAGTTTTACGAATACCGATTTAGTTCAGAATGTAGAATTTTCTGCAGGTGGATTTCAGGCCAAATTTGGAGATAAATTATCTTCTGTATTAGATATAACATATCGAAAGCCAACACAATTCGGCGCCTCTCTGGAAGCGAGTTTTTTAGGTGGAAGTGCTTCAGTAGATTTGGTTTCTAAAAATAAAAAATGGTCGGCTGTAACCGGTATTCGTTACAGAAATAATAGTTTGCTGGTCAATAGTCAGGATACTCAGACGAACTACAAACCTACCTTTGCAGACGTTCAGACCAATATTAATTATGATATTTCTGCAAAATGGCAAATGAGCTTTTTAGGAAATATTTCTCAAAATAAATATTCTTATGAGCCTCAGGTTCGCCAGACTAATTTTGGGACTTTAGATCAGCCAATGGCACTTTCGGTTTATTACCAAGGTCAGGAAAAAGACAGGTATGATACTTACTTTGGAGCTTTAAAAACAACTTACAAAGTTTCGCCTTCTTTAACTTTAAAATTAATTGGATCTTTATTTCATACCACAGAACAGGAACATTTTGATATTCTGGCACAATATCGGTTAGGGAATGTAAACGAGGAAGATCCAACAAATCCATCAACAATTGATTTTACACGCGGAATAGGTTCTCAATTAAATCATGCCAGAAATGATCTGGATGCTTTAATTGCCAATATGGAGCTGAAAGGAACTAAAGACTGGAAAGAAAGTCAGTTAGAATTTGGTTTAAAATATACGAGTGAATCTATACGGGACCGGGTAGTGGAGTGGGAGGTAATTGATTCTGCAGGATTTTCGATCAATCCTCCTTTAGTCATTTTACCAGAAAACAACCAGCCGTATACACCTTATGCTGGTCCGCTTCTGCCATACAAAAATATTCGTGCTACAAATTTTAACACTATAAACAGATTTTCAGGTTATGTGCAATGGAACAAACAGTCTGAGATTGGATCCAGCCAAATTTGGTATCATCTCGGCGCACGTTTTCAAAGCTGGAAAGTTTCAGGGGCTTTAGAAGAAGGAAAAATGCAGACTGTAATAAGTCCGCGCGCTCAGTTTGCGATAAAACCAGATTGGGACCGTGATATGGTTTTTAGAATCTCGGGAGGATTGTACCATCAACCGCCTTTTTATCGTGAATTGAGAGATTTGGACGGAGTTGTAAATCCGAATGTAAAAGCTCAGGAATCTGTTCATGTCGTTTTGAGTAATGATTATAATTTTAAAATGTGGAACCGCCCTTTTAAGTGGGTAACCGAGCTTTATTATAAATCGCTTTCAGATGTAAATGTATATTCTATTGATAATGTGAGAATTCGCTATGTTGCCAATAATAACGCAACAGCATATGCGCAGGGTCTTGATTTTCGATTGAATGGAGAATTTGTGCCGGGAACAGAATCGTGGATAAGTTTTGGTTATATGAAAACAGAAGAAAATTACGAGAACAAAGGTTACATCGCCCGTCCGACGGATCAGCGTTTAAAGTTTGCGATGCTTTTTCAGGATTATATGCCTAATATTCCAAGTGTGAAAGTATATTTGAATTTGGTTTATAACACCGGTTTACCAGGAGGTGCTCCGGCATATTCAGATCCGTATTTATATCAAAACAGACTAAACGATTACAGAAGAGCCGATATTGGTTTTGCTAAAGTTTTTGTAGACAGCGGTACGCAACATACAAAAACAGGCTGGCTGAAAAATTTTAAAGAGTTAACTGTTGGTTTGGAAATCTTTAATCTCTTCAATAATCAGAACGCGATTACCAATACCTGGGTTCGTGATGTGTATTCAAAAAATCAATATGCAATTCCGAATTATATGACTTCGAGGGTTTTTAACGTTAAGATAAATGCAAGGTTGTGATTTTAAATTCCGGTTGCACAGTAAAATTCAATAAAAACAAAAAATACAATCAAAAATAGTATATTTGATAATCGTATATAATCATCCAGATGAAAAAATATTTTAAATATATCGCCATAGTACTTGTCGGAACAGTTATAAGCTGCCGGGAAGAAGTTCAAAAGCCAAAAGTAAGTTACGGTGCTTCCAACAAAGTTAGTGTCACAAAAGCAGACTCTACACAAATTGAGATTGCCGATCTGCCGATTCAAATGGAAGGAACCGATTACCTGATTCATCCTGTAGGAGATTTAAGGGTTTCTGAGAGAGGTTCTAAAGCACGTTATGGATCGTCTAGTGTAAACGATGTAAGTTTCACCATTTCTAATTTAGGCGAATACGAAATAACAGGATATTTACAGAATTTAAAATTTCAAAAAGTCGATTCAGATTCGATTCGTTCTTTATCAGAAAAACCAATTTTAATTTTAACCGCTACTTATTTAAAACCTGTTGCAGATAAAATTCATAATAATATTATGGTCTATACTTTAACAGATTCTGATACTAATAAGGACGGGAAAATTGACACCAGCGATATTAAAACTTTGTATTTAAGTGATATCAGCGGAGAAAACTTTACTAAAGTTTCGGCAGATCTTGAAGAATTGATTGACTGGAGTCTGTTGGAGTCTAAAAACCGTTTGTATTTTAGAACTATAGAAGATACGAATCAAAACGGGCAGTATGATAAAAATGATGTTTTACATTATAACTATATAGATCTTACCGCTAAAAAGTGGGAAGTTAAAGCTTATAAGCCTATTTAAGGTTCTTGGATTGTAAGATTCTAAGTGGCTAAGCTTCTAAGCTTTCTATTGAGTGAAAGCGAAAAACGTTTAGAAATTTTAAATTTCTAAACGTTTTTTTATTTAAAAAGAAAAAAAATTTCTCATCATTTTGATCTGTAGCAAGAAAAAGACTCAGCATCTTAGCAACTTAGCGTCTTAGAAACTTAAATCAAAATATCACTTTCTAAATCTGATTTTTCGATTTCGAAACCAAAATCCAAACGTTCCACCAATTCGATTACGAGTTTTTTATACCAGTTTTCAGATTTTGGATGAATGTAAATTTTTTCTATTAACTGATTGATGTCAACATTGATTTTAAGACCATCGTTTAGTTTGATATCACTTTTGGAAGTATCGGTTAAAATACGGACTTCACGCTCGTACTGAAAGCTTTTTCGTTTGAATAAAAAAGGAAAAAATAAATCATCAAACGGAATGTATTCTTTTCTGTAATCAATGTAATTGACTTCTCCGATATACTGATCAAAATTGTTTTCTGGTTTTAAAGCCTTTTGTAATCTTCCAATGGTGGACTGAATTGCGAGACCTTCGCTGTTTTGGGTAAAAATCTGCCACATCGCAAACGATTCGTATTCGTTAATGTGCCAGCTGCTTATTGCTACTTTTTCGCGATGGGTTTTGTAATATTTTAGAAAGTCCGGATTGTCAATTGCAAGCTTTTTAATTTCCTCATAAGTAGGTTCGCTGAAAGTGCCTTCGTACTGATCTTCAAACTTGTCCGAACGGGACATGAATAATTTTTTCGAAAGCAATAAATCAAGAAATTTTGATAAGTCTAAATACTTCCAGACAATAGTGTCGGGATCTTCCGGAAGAGTAATGTGTGGGTTGTTAAGATACATTCTTTACAAATTAAATGATTATTCTTAAGCTACCCTAAAGTTATAAAAATAAACACAGATTAAAGAAATTAAACTGAGTTTTAATATTTCCTTAATCTGTGTAAACTAATTTATTTCAGGACATTTTACGATTCAAAAGACTGCATCGTAACGAGTTTGTTGTAAGTTCCGTTGTGGGCGATTAATTGCTCGTGAGTTCCCTGCTCTACGATTTTTCCTTTTTGCATAACCACAATTATATCTGCTTTTTGAATGGTCGAAAGTCGGTGTGCAATTACAATCGAGGTTCTGTTCTGCATCATGTTTTCAAGCGCAACCTGAACAAATTTCTCGCTTTCAGTATCGAGGGCAGAAGTTGCTTCGTCCAAAATCATAATCGGCGGGTTTTTTAATACGGCACGCGCAATCGATAAACGTTGTTTTTGTCCGCCTGAAAGTTTATTTCCGCTGTCTCCAATATTCGTGTAAATTCCGGCAGGTAATTCTTTTACAAATTCATAAGCATTTGCAATTTTTAATGCGTCTATAATTTCATCATCTGTAGCATCTAGTTTTCCTAATGCAATATTTGCTTTTATAGTGTCATTAAATAAAATACTATCCTGCGTTACAAGTCCCATCAAACCGCGAAGTGACTGCAGATTCAGGTCTTTAATATTGATGCCGTCAATAGAAATCGTACCGTCATTTACATCGTAAAAACGGGTCAGTAAATTGGCGATAGTGCTTTTTCCACTTCCTGATTGTCCAACAAGGGCGACAGTTTGTCCTTTTTTAATTTGAAGCGAAAAATCTTTTAAAACGGTTTCTTCTTCGTATTTAAAGTTGATATTCTGAATGTCTATTGTGCTATCGAAAGAAGTTTTTTCAATTGCATTTTCTTTAGAAGTAATTGGATTTTCCTGTTCCAGAATTTCAAGAACACGTTCTGCGGCAGCATTTCCTCTTTTTACACCGTAGGAAGCTTTAGAAATGGCTTTTGCAGGTGTTAAAATATTATATGCTAATCCCATATAAGCGATAAAAGCGGCACCTTCCAGAGTTTTGTCAATTAAAACCATCTGTCCTCCGTACCATAGTAAAATGGCAATTACGGTAATCCCCATAAATTCACTTGTTGGAGAAGCAAGGTTTTGTCTGTTTCCGATACTGTTTGATAGTTTAAAAAAACGTTCTGTCGAATTTTGAAATACATTATTGAAATAATGCTCAGAATTATATCCTTTTACTACTTTAAGTCCGCCAATAGTTTCTTCAATGGTTGATAGAAATAAACCTTGTTCCTGCTGCGCTTTTGATGATTGCTTTTTCAGTTGTTTTCCGATTAACGATATGATGTAACCTGAAACCGGAATAAAAATAAAAACAAACAAGGTTAGTTTAACACTGATAAGAAGCATTGCGACAATCGTGAAAATAATCGTTAAAGGTTCTTTTACAATTAATTCCAAAATAGCTAGAAAAGAAGTCTGAACCTCATTTACATCGGCAGAAATTCTGGAGATTACGTCACCTTTTCTTTTTTCAGAATAAAAAGATAACGGGAGTTCTAATGTCTTTTTATACAATGCATTACGCATGTCTCTTAAAATTCCGTTTCTCAGGAAATTAATAAAAAACATGGCCAGATAATCGGCTAAGTTTTTTAATAAGAATATCGAAATAATAATAGCAACCATAATCCCCAATACATAACCAGATTCATGGGTACCTTTGGTTGTAGTGATATAGTAGCTTAAGTAGTCTTCTCCATATTCCTTTATTTCCATAATTCCATTAAAGACAGGTTTTACGGTATTTTGTTTTGTTTTGTCAAAGAGTACCTGAAGCATCGGTATTAAAGCAACGAAGGAAAGCGTGCTAAAAAGGGCGTACAGCACATTGAAAAAAATGTTTAATAAGGCGTATTTTTTATACGGATATATAAAAGGGACTATTTTTTTGAAATTACTCATTTATTTTTTGATATTGTTTCTTTTGCTTCAGCAACTCTCCCGAGTGATTGTTTCGTAATTTTTTAATGCACAAAATTAATCCAATTGAAGTGTTTTCAATTTCTTTTTGCTTTTTTTTATAAAAAAAACTCTGTTCTGCATTTCGAGAATGCAAAACAGAGTTTTTAATATAGAGTTTAAGTTGTTGAAATACAGGTTTATTTCAGCCTCATATCAACAATAATATTCTGTATTTTCTGATCTAAGAATTTTTCTGCTTCGTCAAAGTCAGCTACAGATTCTAATTCAGCATTAACGCTAATGTAGAATTTAATTTTAGGTTCTGTTCCGCTTGGTCTTGCACAGATTTTAGATCCGTCTGCAGTGTAATAGATCAAAACGTTAGATTTTGGCATATCCATTACAGATTCTTCTTTTGTCAATAGATTTAATGCAGTAGACGACTGGTAATCTTCAACCATAATTACTCGTTCTCCATTGATTTCTTCCAAAGGATTTTCGCGTAAATTAATCATCATCTGGTTGATTTCTTCTAAACCTTCAATTCCTTTTTTGGTTAAAGAAACTAAGAATTCCTTGTAGAAACCATTTTCAACATAAAGTTGTAAAAGTTCGTTGTAAACAGAACTTCCGGCAGCTTTTGCCTGCGCGGCCACTTCACAAATTAATAATGTGGCGGCAACTGCATCTTTATCTCTAACAGCATCGCCAACCATAAAACCAAAGCTTTCTTCGCCACCGCCGATAAATTCAAGTTCAGGAAAATCAACAATCATTTTAGCGATCCACTTAAATCCTGTTAATCCCACTTTACATTCAACACCATAGCTTGTTGCCAGTTCCATCATCATTGGAGTAGAAACAATGGTTGAACCCACAAATTGTTTTCCGTTAATTTTACCTGCTTTTTTCCATTGTTTCAATAAGAAAGAAGTCATTAAAACCATGGTTTGATTTCCGTTTAACAGAATCATTTTGCCATCGTTATTACGAACGGCTACACCTAAGCGGTCACAATCAGGATCTGTTCCTACAACAATATCTGAATTTGTTTTGTCTGCTAAAGCCAAAGCCATGGTCAGAGCTTCAGGTTCTTCAGGGTTTGGAGATTTTACAGTTGGAAAATTTCCGTCCGGAACGGCTTGTTCAGGCACAATGTGGACATTTTTATAACCAGCTTGTGATAAAACGTCAGGAATAGATTTTATAGAAGTTCCGTGTAATGATGTAAAAACAATTTGAAGATTGTCTTTAGCCTCAGCCGGAGTATTGAAACTTGCGTTTTCGATAGATGATTTTATAAATGCCTTGTCAATTTCAGTATCTATATATTGAATCAAACCTTCGTTTGCGTTGAATTTGATTTTGTCATAACTCAAACTTTCAATAACGTTGACAATAGCTTTGTCCTGCGGAGGAACAATTTGTCCACCATCCTGCCAATAGACTTTGTAGCCGTTATATTCCGGCGGATTGTGAGAAGCTGTTAAAACAATTCCGCATTGGCATTTTAAATATTTAAGGGCAAAAGATAATTCCGGAGTTGGTCTTAAGTCAGAAAACAAATAAACCTGAATTCCGTTTGCTGAGAAAACATCAGCTACAACTTTTGCTAAAGTATTACTGTTATGACGGCAATCATAAGCAATAACCACTTTTAAAGGTTCATTAGGAAAAACTTCGTGCAGGTAATCAGACAATCCCTGTGTGTTTTTTCCAAGTGTATATTTGTTGATTCTGTTATTTCCAACACCCATTACGCCGCGCATACCTCCGGTACCAAACTCCAGGTTTTTGTAGAAACTTTCTTCAAGTTCTTTTGGAGATGTTGTCATTAAATCTTTAACTGCGGCTTGTGTTTCCTGGTCAAATGTTGGTGTCAGCCATTCGTTGACTGCATCTAATATATTAGGAGCAATATTCATGTAATTTCTTTTTATGTTTTAATATAAAGATAGTTTTTCTGTGAAATTTTTTTTGACTCAAAAAGATTTTTTTTTCCTGATTGGTATCAAAAATTTACTTCCCTTGCTACTTTATAACGTTCCTCATTATTTTTAGTTCTTAAAATAATTTCGCCTAAAAATCCCGCCAGAAAAAGCTGGGTTCCCAAAATCATTGTAGTTAAAGCAATATAGAACCACGGATTGTTTGTTATCAGGCTGTATTTCATTCCGTTATACAAATGGTACAGTTTTGAAATACCGATGTATCCTGTAGAAAGGAATCCGATAATAAACATAATTGAACCCATAAAACCAAATAAGTGCATGGGTCTTTTTCCGAATCTTGATAAAAACCAGATGGTAATTAAATCCAGAAAACCGTTTATAAAACGTTCCATTCCGAATTTTGTTTCCCCATATTTTCTTGCCTGGTGAATGACTACTTTTTCACCAATTTTACCGAAACCGGCGTTTTTAGCCAAAACCGGAATGTATCGGTGCATTTCTCCCGAAACCTCAATGTTTTTTACTACAACATTTTTGTATGCCTTCAATCCACAGTTGAAATCATTTAGTTCCACTCCGGAAGTTTTTCTTGCAGCCCAGTTAAATAATTTGGAAGGAAGATTTTTGGCAACAACAGAATCATAACGTTTTTTCTTCCAGCCCGAAACCAGATCGTATTTCTGAGCTGTGATCATTTCATACAATTCAGGAATTTCGTCCGGACTATCCTGTAAATCGGCATCCATTGTGATGATAACGTCACCTTTGGCTTTTGAAAAACCTGCATGTAAAGCCTGAGATTTTCCGAAATTTTTCATGAAACGAATTCCTTTTACATTCGGATTTTCATTAGAAAAACCTTCAATAATCTGCCAGGAATTATCTGTACTACCATCATCTACAAAAATGATTTCATAAGAGTAATTGTTAGACTGCATCACTTTAATGATCCATGTATATAGTTCCTGAAGTGATTCCTCCTCGTTTAGAAGCGGTATAAGTATAGATAAATTCATTTATGTTTTTATTCTTGTGTAGTTTTGCTTTTGAAAAATGCTGCGAAAATTAAGCCGAAAATGGCACTGATAACGATAGCAAAAACAGATCCTTTTAATAATTCAAGAGTAGAGTATGGATTGCTAAGTTTCATTTTGGCAACAGCGTCATTAATAGAAGAAGCCGGTGCGCCAAATTTCTGCATCATCCCTACAGTATATTTGATCATAATTTCGCTTAAAGTATCTTTTGCTCCCGGATCTATAACATTGAAAAGGATAATATTAAAAGTTGTAGAAATTAAAATTCCAATAACAGCTGCTATAAAATACGTAGTAAAAGCTTCTTTAAAACTAAAAACACCTTTAAGGTCTTTCTTTGTTTTTGAAAGTAAAATAATGCTGATCGTAAGACTAATTACAATTCCTATGATACCCATCCACCAGGCGGTAAAAAGGTTTAAATCAACAGCATATATTGTCGCGGTAAACAAAGCCGATGCAATTCCGATCATCACGCCGTAAGTAATACCATTCTTTTTTATAACTTCATTAATCATATTTCTATATGTTTTAAAATTAATCCACAAATATAGTAATTCCCACTATAATCGGAGATAAAAAAAGCTTTTCGAAATAAACTAAAAAAAAGTGAGCTAACTATTTGTTTATTAAAAAAGAATTGTAAATTTGCACACTCAAAAATAATTAAATTTTTAAACAAAAAGAGTATCATTTGTTTACACCTTTTTCCATCCATGAAAAAGCTTCAAAATAAAAATGCTCCAAACAATAAATAAAAAACAAGATGAAAAAAGGAATCCACCCAGAAAATTACAGATTAGTTGCATTTAAAGACATGTCAAATGATGAGGTTTTTATCACTAAATCTACTGCAGATACAAGAGAAACAATTGAAGTTGACGGAGTTGAGTATCCAGTTGTAAAAATGGAGATTTCCAGAACATCTCACCCTTTTTATACTGGTAAATCTAAACTTATCGATACTGCAGGACGTATTGATAAATTCAAAACTAAATATGCTAAACACGCTAAAAAATAATAGCTGTTTTAAATTATACAGAAAGCCTTCCAGATTTGGAAGGCTTTTTTATTTAAACGCAAAGGGCACTACGATTTACGCAAAGTTCGCAAAGTTTTTTACAAGCCTTGCGAACTTTGCGTTTTATACTATGCGAACCTTGCGGTTAAAATGTGTGTAAGTTATTTTATCATTAAAAATACAGCTATTTTTCAGAATAGGATAATACACGACAAATACTACAATTAAAATATTTGTAACTTTGACCCTAGGTAACCAAACTAATTTTTAATAAACACTCAATTATTTATGAACTACATTCTTTTCGACGGTCCCGTCCGGAATGCTTTATTGCCTTTTACTTTTACCAGACCTGTTGCTGATATTTTAATTGGAATTATGACCATTCGCCAGAAATGGGAAGCGCGTTTAGGTTCAACTATAACTACAATTACAGAAGAATATTTATCGGAAAAATATCCGATGGTAGAATTAGAAGAAAATGTAATGATCAATGCCGCGTATTTACCAAATGATACACTTGCAGAGATGGTTTCTAATTTAACTGAAAATCAGGCTATTTTTAAAGGTGAAGATGTAATTGCTTTTTTTGCCAGTGAAAATCAGGAAGAAGTCGATTTTGATTCTTATGAAATTATTCATTATAACGAGGACTGTATTACTATAGAACATACCTGGGATATTTTTTCTAAAAATGACGCTGCAATTCGTCAGGATTTTAAGTATTTGACAGAAGACCGTACATCACAGCCTATTCCTAAAAGCGTAAATGTAATAGCTCCCGAAAATATTTTTATTGAAGAAGGAGCAAAATTGGAATTTGTAACCTTAAATGCTTCAAACGGACCTATATATATAGGTAAGAATTCGGAAATAATGGAAGGAACTGTTATTCGCGGACCTTTTGCGTTGTGTGAGAACGCAATGGTTAAAATGTCGGCTAAAGTATACGGTGCAACAACTGTTGGTCCCGGATCAAGAATTGGCGGAGAAGTAAAAAACTCGGTACTTTTTGCTAATTCAAATAAAGGACACGAAGGATTTTTGGGAGATTCTGTTTTAGGCGAATGGTGTAACATTGGTGCAGACTCCAATAATTCGAACCTGAAAAATAATTACGAAGAAGTTAAGCTTTGGAGTTATGAGACAGAAGGATTTGCTAAAACCGGGCTCCAGTTTTGCGGATTAATGATGGGAGATCACAGTAAATGCGGTATCAACACCATGTTTAATACCGGAACTGTAGTTGGTGTAAGTGCCAATATTTTCGGATCTGGTTTTCCACGTAATTTTGTCCCAAGTTTTTCCTGGGGAGGCGCTGCAGGTTTCACAACTTATGTAACCAAAAAAGCATTTGAAACAGCTCGTTTGGTTCTTTCAAGACGAAATATAGATTTTGATCAGACAGAACAGGCCATCTTAGAACATATTTTTGAAAAAACCAAAAAGTGGAGAAAGGATTAAATTTATATAATTAGTCAATTTGATAATTAAATAATGATTTAGCAAACCCGACAGATTTTTAGAACCTGTCGGGTTTTGTTTTTTTTATATTTGAAAGTTTTGCAATCATCAGATTTACAAATTATCTAATTATCAAATTGACACATTTTCTAATTGCCTAATTCTCTAATTAATCTATATTTGCAGCTTCAAAAATACTTGCGTTACGATTATAAATCTAAGCAGTCTAAAAATCTAAAAATCTAAATGATTACAGTTAACGATATTTCGGTTCAGTTTGGCGGAACTACACTTTTCAGCGATGTTTCTTTTGCTATAAATGAAAATGATAAAATTGCCCTTATGGGTAAAAATGGTGCAGGAAAATCGACACTTTTAAAAATTATTGCCGGAGCAAACAAACCTTCAACAGGAAGTATTTCTGCTCCCAAAGAAGCTGTTATTGCTTATCTGCCACAGCATTTGCTTACAGAAGACGGAGCAACTGTTATGGAAGAAGCATCAAAAGCGTTTGGTGAAATTTTTAGTATGAAAGCTGAAATTGACGAAATCAATGAACAGTTGACTGTTCGTACTGATTACGAAAGTGATGCATACATGAAATTGATTGAAAGAGTTTCTGACTTAAGTGAGAAATTCTATGCCATCGAAGAAGTAAATTACGAAGCTGAAGTAGAGAAAATTTTAGTGGGTCTGGGTTTTGAAAGAGAAGATTTTTCCCGTCAGACTTCTGAATTTTCAGGAGGATGGAGAATGCGAATTGAATTGGCTAAAATTTTATTAAGAAAGCCAGATTTAATTCTTCTGGATGAGCCAACCAACCACATGGATATTGAAAGTATTCAGTGGTTAGAGGATTTTCTTTTAAATCAGGCCAAAGCAGTTGTGGTAATTTCACACGACAGGGCTTTCGTAGATAATATTACCAATCGTACAATTGAAGTTACGATGGGTAGAATTTATGATTATAAAGCTAAATATTCTCATTACTTAGAATTAAGAAAAGACCGTCGTATTCATCAGCAAAAAGCATACGATGAACAACAAAAAATGATTGCCGATAACAGAGCTTTTATTGATCGTTTTAAAGGGACTTTCTCTAAAACAGATGCTGTGCAGTCTCGTGTTAAAATGTTGGAAAAATTAGAAATCGTTCAGGTAGACGAAGTTGATACTTCAGCTTTACGATTAAAATTTCCACCAGCGGCACGTTCCGGACAATATCCTGTAATCGTAAAGGAAATGTCAAAATCATATGGCGATCATGTTGTTTTTAAAGATGCTAATATTGTAATCGAACGTGGACAAAAAGTAGCGTTTGTTGGAAAAAATGGTGAAGGAAAATCGACCATGATTAAAGCTATCATGAAAGAAATCGGAGTCGATTCGGGAAGTGTGGAAATTGGACATAATTCGCAAATTGGATATTTTGCTCAAAATCAGGCTGCTTTATTAGATGAAAATGCTACCATTTTCGAAACTATAGACGGGATTGCCGTAGGAGACATCCGAACTCAGATTAAAAATATTCTGGGAGCATTTATGTTTCATGGTGATGATATTACCAAAAAGGTAAAAGTACTTTCTGGTGGAGAAAAAACACGTCTGGCTATGATTAAATTATTATTAGAGCCCGTAAACTTGTTGATTCTGGATGAGCCATCGAATCACCTGGATATGAAAACCAAAGATATTATTAAAGATGCACTTCGTGATTTTGACGGGACTTTAATCTTAGTTTCTCACGACCGTGATTTCCTTGACGGATTAGCAACTAAAGTTTTTGAATTTGGGAACAAACGTGTTAAAGAGCATTTTGAAGATGTTGCGGGATTCCTTGCGCATAAAAAAATGGATTCTATGAGAGAGATAGAAAAGTAAAAATTAAACAGATATACAATTTTTTATAAAAGCATAAGTTAATTCTTATGCTTTTTTTTATGTCTGAAAGTTAAAATTGCTATAAGTGTGTAAAAATTAGAAGTATGATTTAAGTCATGCTTTGACCTCGACTTTGCAATTAATTTTACTGTAAGAATTAGAATACAAATAATTCATAACTAGTAAAATTAATTTATAATATTATGACGAGGATAGATGGTTTTTTAAGTTTTAGATTTTTTTTGCTGCTTTTATTATTTCCCGTTTTTTCCAACGGACAAAATAATGAAGCAAATGCAGAAAAGGAAATAAAATATCCGCAATTTAAATTTCAGGGGCTTTTTCAGGGCCGCTATTTAAGTGGATTTAGTGATGGCATTGATGCTGTAACAGGACTTCATCATGCAGACGGTAAAGCAGTAGAAAACACATTTGACATTAAGAGGATGCGAGTGGGAGTTACCGCGAAATTGGGTGAGAAATTTGATGTAGTGGTGCTTGCTAACTTTGCAGATTTTAAGTCAGATCCAAAAGGGAAAGTATTAGAAAATGCCTTTGCCCGATATACATTCAATAAGAATGTCGGTTTCCTGATTGGTCAGTTTAGGCCGGCTTTCGGTATTGAGGAAGCAAATCCGGCAGACATTCTGAAATCTTTTGATTATTCCAATCAATATAGCGAATTTGGAAATAATGGCTGGACCAGTTTCCAAATTGGAGCTTCGATGTTTGGTACTTTTAATCTGAACAAAATTCCTGTTAGCTATACGATTTCTGCAATTAACGGAAACGGAAAAGATCAGATTTCAGATAAAGACAACGGTAAGCAATATTCTTCCCGACTTGCCTTTGAATTCGATAAAAAACACAATATAAATTTTGGCGTAAATGGCGGAATTGGAGAAGTCTTCAATCAGAAAGTATTTGCAGTCGGACTGGATCTTACGGCAGATTTTAAACTGACAGACAAACTGATTCTTCAAACCCAGATTGAAGCAAAACAAGGAATTAATCACTACTTATATTATTCGCTTGCTGCAGATTCCCGTACAGCCAATCTGAATGAATATGTAATGCGCGGAGCGTACTTTCTGCCCAATTTAAGATATGAAATTAAATATCAAAAATTAACCGCTATTGAGTTTTCCTGCCGTTACGAGTATTTTGACAGAAGTTTTAAAATTAATTCAAATGCTAAGCAGACTTATACGCCTATGGCCGGATTAGAATTTGGAAAAGGATATACAGGAAGAATCGAAATGGGGATGCAGTTTGATAATTTCAAAAAAAATGTGGCGAATACTACTTCGTATGATAATAATCTTTTTATCGTACAATTTCAGGGAAGGTTTTTCTAATTCAGCTGTTTTCTAAATGTAAAAAATATTTATTATGAAAGAAATTAATTTAAAAAATTCACTTATCACTTTACTGATAGGTTTAGGAATTTGGTTTGTGCCAACACCAAAAGGACTTTCACCGGAGGCGTGGCATTTGTTTGCAATTTTCATTTCTACGATTATCGGTATAATTTTGAAAGCCGGACCGATGGGAACGATGTGTATGATTGCAGTTGCCATTACTGCTTTTACCCAGGTTTTAGCACCTGAGAGTGCGGGTGATTCTATAACTCTGGCTTTGGGAGGTTTTGGAAATAAAGTAATATGGCTTATCGGAATCTCTTTTTTTATTGCTCGTGGCTTTATCAAGACAGGATTAGGTAATCGAATAGCATTTTTATTTATTAAAATATTCGGCAAAAGTTCTCTTGGACTGGCTTATGGGTTAGGATTGGCAGATCTGGTTCTGGCTCCGGTTGTGCCCAGCAACACTGCCAGAGGAGGCGGAATTATTTATCCTATAATGAAATCTATGGCGATGAATTTTGGCTCGGATCCAGACAAACCGGAAACACGCCGTAAACTTGGAGCATTTCTTACTTTAAGCAGTTATAATGTCAATTTAATTGCCTCGTCTATGTTTTTAACAGGGACAGCAAGTAATCCAATGTGCCAGAAATTTGCCGAAAATTTAGGTATTCACATAACTTGGACATCCTGGGCGCTTGCAGCAATAGTTCCGGGTTTGGCTTCATTTTTTATCATTCCATTCTTATTATATAAAATCTATCCTCCGGAATTAAAACATACCGGTGATGCACCAAAAATTGCAGCTCAAAAATTAAAAGAAATGGGTGCGGTTACCAAAAATGAATGGTTAATGTTATTGACTTTCGTAATCTTATTATTGTTATGGATGACAGGAGATTTGTTTTCTATTGATGCTACAACAACCGCATTTATCGGATTGGTGGTATTATTGCTGACTTCTGTTTTGACCTGGGAAGACGTAAAAGGCGAAAAAGGAGCCTGGGATACTATTGTATGGTTTGCAGTATTGGTAATGATGGCAAGTTCCTTGGATAAACTGGGATTTATTTCCTGGTTTAGCGAAATTGTAAAGGGCGGCATGATCGGCATGAGCTGGCAGGTTGCATTTTTAATCATTATTGCGGTATACTTCTTTAGTCACTATCTCTTTGCCAGTGCAACAGCCCACGTCGCGGCTATGTACGCTGCATTACTGGCTGTCGGAATCTCATTGGGTATTCCCGGATTGTTTCTTGCTTTTATGCTGGGATTTGTTGGGTCTCTTTATGGAACTATAACCCATTACGGACATGGGCCTGCTCCGGTATACTTTGGAAGCGGTTATGTAGATTTAAAAAGCTGGTGGGTAAAAGGGCTGATAACCGGACTCGCAATGTTACTTATTTATTTGGTTTTAGGTGGCTTATGGCTGGATGTAATCGGTTATATTAAATAAATGATTGTATGTAATAAATGAAAAAGCACAAGGATTAACTTGTGCTTTTTGTCTTTTTTGCTGTTTTTAAATTCTTATTCCTGGAGGAAGTAATTCCTTGTATTTAGGATTTCTTTTGATAAACGATGCAATTTTTGGAGAAATAGGCATTATTCTAAATTTCTTTTCAACCACAATCTCCATAATGTTTTTAAGTAAATGGTCAATTACAGATTGATTGTCATAGCCTTCCGGTGTGTTGATCTTGGTTAAGAAAATCTTCTTTTCCTGAAAAGAATATTCTACAGCCAGCATTCCTTCGGGTACGACAGTTTCAAATTGACGAGCAAAAGTGTTGTCTTTAATTTCCATAGTTACGGTAGTTTCCATAATAAATTAATTTGGGGTTATGTCTAATAGCAAATTTGGGAACGTGAAATTATCCTGAAAGAAAATTCTTTATAACGTTTTTGATCAGGAATTGTTTCAGATACAAAGGTAATCATTTGATTTTCAATATTAAATTATTTTTTAAAGAAGCGATGTTACAGTTTTGATTTTTTTGAAATCGATTACATATTTAGGATCGAAATTTGATTGTGATTAGATTTAAAAAAGTAATTTTAATTTAAGAAATATTATCATAATCTCTGTTGGTGCTATGAGTAAAATTCCAGTTTATTTTATGCCAGGTCTGGCAGCCAGTTCATCTATTTTTGAAAGAATTAATTTGGATGAAACAATTTTTGAAATGTGTCTTTTAGAATGGGAGATTCCAAAGCCTAAAGAAACATTGTCAGATTATGCCTTACGTATTAGTCAAAATATTAAGCATGAAAATCCTGTTTTAGTCGGTGTGTCATTTGGCGGAATACTAGTCCAGGAAATGTCGAAACATATTAAGACGAGAAAAGTAATTATTATTTCAAGTGTAAGAAGCAATCTTGAATTTCCCAGAAGGATGAAAATTGGAAAGAGAACAAAGGCTTATAAACTAATTCCGATGCAATTGATTTTGAATGTCGAGAAACTCGCAAAGTTTTCGTTTGGAGAAAAGATCAATAAAAGAATAAAATTGTACGAGAAGTTTCTATCTGTCCGGGATCTTTATTATTTGCAATGGGCTGTAGAATCGGTTATTTTATGGGATAGAAATGAGATTGATGAAAATGTAGTTCACATTCATGGAGATAAGGACGAAGTTTTTCCAATCAAATATATTGATAAATGTATTTTGGTAAAAGGAGGGACGCATGTTATGATTTTGAATAAATACAAATGGCTGAATGAGAATTTGCCTTCGATAATATTGGAGTAGTTTATTGTTTCAGGTTTCAGGTTTGAAGTTTTAGGTTTTTTGTTTCAGGTTTGAAGTTTCAGGTTTGAAGTTTCAAGTTCAACTTGTCAAAGACGAATTTACAGTTTGTCCTCCTGAGCGAAGTCGAAGGACACGCAAGGAGAGCCTGAATAAATGTATTAAGCATGAAATCCTTCGACTTCGCTCAGGAGGACATAAAATGAGAATAAACCAAAGTCAAAACCAAACATGAGAATCTGTATAATAGTTTTAATTTTAATTTTGATAGGATGTAAATCGCCAAAGAAAGAGTATGATTTTACTTTTTATAAAGGTAATATCCATGAATCTTATTTTTTAAACTTTAATTCATCCGATACTTTGTATTTCACTGATGTCTATGGATATGATAAGGAAGAAACTTCTTTTACCATTTTGAGTAAAGAGGAAAAGGAAAAAATTGACGCTATTTTAGATACGATAACTTTTCCGAAAATGGATTCTTTTGGAAATATTAGAGGTGAGGATGGTGATGTAAGTGCTTTTGTATTAAAGAATGAAAATCAGGTAAACTCTCTTAGAATTCATGGAAGAGGGCCCGGTATATTGTGGCTTTTTGGTAAATCATTGCAACATTTAAAGTCCAGTCATGAGTTTATTAAAACAAATAAGAAGTTTGATTTGTATGAAATAGATAAATACTTATGGTTCCGCCTCCACCAATTATTGATTCTTTAAAATAAAAAAATCCCAAACTCTGTAGAATTTGGGATTTAAATATTGTTTAACAAAATGAAATTAGATCTTCTTCATTTGTTCTTTCATCATTGTAATTTGCTCTTTCAGCATTCCTTGTTTGTCTAATTTTTTAGCTTCGTTAAGTAAATTAGTCGCTTCCAGTTTTCTTCTGCGTGACATGGCAACTCCGGCAAGGTTTAATTTCGCTACAGCTAAATCCATATCCATTGATAGTCCAAGTTCGATCGCTTTTTTGAAATGTTTCTCTGCCTGGTTGATATTGGTTTGAGATAACATGATTCCTTGTAAATAATTTAGGTATCCCTGTTGTTTTCTTACTAATGCCCCCTCCGGGTTTTTAATGTATGATAACCATTTTTTTGCACCTTCAAAATCTTGTTTTCTTAATTTAAGGAAGGCTAAAAGGATAAATTCGTTTTTAAAATAAAGAAAAATCGGAATTGCAGTCAATAATATAAGAAATACACCATTCCCGATATTGCTTTCTGTAAATTGCCAAATGCCAGCAACAACAAGTAGTCCGGCCAAAATAAGTTTAATATTTTTGTGAAACATAATTAATGTAAATTTGTGATTGCAAAGATAGTAAAAGGAATTAAAAATATTTTTATAAAACTACTTGCCAGAAAAAAAAGTCTTTGTATATTTGCACTCGGTTTTTGAGCAAGGATATTCAAAACTAGAAAAAAGATATTAGATACCCATTTTAAAGATACAAAGCAATGAGCAAAAGAACATTTCAACCATCGAAAAGAAAAAGAAGAAATAAGCACGGATTTATGGACAGAATGGCTTCTGCGAATGGAAGAAAAGTTCTAGCGCGTAGAAGAGCAAAAGGAAGACATAAATTAACTGTTTCTAGCGAACCTAGACACAAAAAATAATGTTTGTATAAACATACATAAGGCGATTACTTTTTTAGTATCGCCTTTTTTTATACCTTGTCGGTAAAAAATTCCACAACATTCTAGTTTAGAATAGACTACGAATGTTTTTTAGAAGACTTTATATAACTACACAATACATACAACATGCCTAAAGACACATCAATAAAATCCGTTTTAATTATAGGTTCAGGACCTATCGTTATTGGCCAAGCGTGCGAATTTGATTATGCAGGATCTCAATCTGCACGTTCGATTCGCGAAGAAGGAATTGAAGTTATCTTGATAAATTCAAATCCAGCGACAATTATGACCGACCCATCTATGGCCGATCATATTTATTTGAAACCTTTAACTACAAAATCGATTATTGAAATTCTGAAGGAACATCCACAAATTGATGCTGTTTTACCAACAATGGGTGGACAAACTGCTTTAAACTTGTGTCTGGAAGCTGAAGAAAAAGGAATTTGGGAAGATTTTGGAGTACGATTAATTGGTGTTGATGTTAATGCAATTAATATTACAGAAGACAGAGAGCAGTTTAAACAGCTTTTAGAAAGAATTAATGTACCAACTGCACCTGCAAAAACCGCTACTTCTTACTTAGAAGGAAAAGAAATTGCACAGGAATTTGGTTTTCCACTTGTAATTCGTCCTTCGTTTACACTTGGAGGAACCGGAGCAGCAGTGGTTTATAAAAAAGAAGATTTTGATGAGCTTTTAACACGTGGTTTGGAAGCATCTCCTATTCACGAAGTTTTGATTGACAAAGCTTTAATGGGATGGAAAGAATACGAACTTGAACTTTTAAGAGATAAAAATGATAACGTAGTAATCATTTGTTCGATCGAAAATATGGACCCAATGGGAATCCATACCGGAGATTCGATTACTGTGGCACCTGCAATGACTTTATCGGATACTACTTTCCAAAAATTGCGTGACTACGCCATTTTGATGATGAGAAGTATCGGAAACTTTGCGGGAGGCTGTAACGTGCAATTTGCCGTTTCGCCAGACGAAAAAGAAGATATAGTTGCCATCGAGATTAATCCTCGTGTGTCTCGTTCTTCTGCATTGGCATCAAAAGCTACAGGTTATCCAATCGCAAAAATCGCTTCAAAATTAGCTTTAGGATATAACTTAGATGAATTACAAAATCAAATTACAAAATCGACTTCGGCTCTTTTTGAACCAACTTTAGATTATGTAATCGTAAAAATACCACGTTGGAACTTTGATAAATTTGAAGGTTCAGACCGAACTTTAGGACTTCAAATGAAATCTGTTGGTGAAGTTATGGGAATCGGACGTTCTTTTCAGGAGGCGCTTCACAAAGCAACCCAGTCTTTGGAAATTAAAAGAAATGGGTTAGGAGCAGACGGAAAAGGATATAAAGATTACGAACAAATTATAGAGAAGCTGACTTATGCAAGCTGGGATCGTGTTTTTGTAATCTACGATGCCATTGCAATGGGAATTCCGTTGAGCACAATTCACGAAATTACCAGAATTGATATGTGGTTCCTGAAACAATATGAGGAACTTTATGTTTTAGAGAAAGAGATTTCTAATTATAAAATCTCTAATCTTCCTAAGCAATTATTGCTTGAAGCGAAACAGAAAGGTTTTGCAGACAGACAATTGGCACACATGATGAATTGTCTGGAAAGCGAAGTGCATACGTTGCGTATGGAGCAAAAAATCAACCGCGTATTTAAATTGGTTGATACTTGTGCGGCAGAATTTAAAGCGCAGACTCCTTATTATTACTCGACTTTTGAGGCAGAAATCGAAAAAGCAAACGGCGAACGTTTTGTAGATAATGAAAGCGTTGTTACAGACAAAAAGAAAATTATAGTTCTGGGCTCAGGACCAAACAGAATCGGGCAGGGAATTGAGTTTGATTATTCTTGTGTACACGGAGTTTTAGCGGCTAAGGAATGCGGTTACGAAACAATCATGATTAACTGTAATCCTGAAACGGTTTCGACTGACTTTGATACAGCTGATAAATTATACTTTGAGCCGGTTTTCTGGGAGCATATTTATGATATCATCCAACATGAAAAACCAGAAGGTGTAATTGTTCAGTTAGGAGGTCAGACTGCATTAAAATTAGCAGATAAATTGTCTAAATACGGAGTAAAAATCATTGGAACTAGTTTTGATGCATTGGATTTGGCAGAAGACAGGGGAAGATTCTCAGATTTATTGACTGAATTGAATATCCCTTTCCCAAGATTCGGAATCGCTGAGACTGCAGACGAAGCTTCGAATTTAGCTGATACTCTTGATTTCCCATTATTAATTCGTCCTTCTTATGTATTAGGAGGTCAGGGAATGAAAATTGTGATCAATAAAAAAGAACTTGAAGAGCATGTAATAGATTTGTTGAAAACAATTCCAGGAAACAAATTACTTCTGGATCACTACTTAGCCGGAGCAATTGAAGCCGAAGCAGATGCCATTTGTGATGCAGACGGAAATGTTTACATCATCGGAATTATGGAGCACATCGAGCCTTGCGGAGTTCACTCGGGAGATAGTAATGCGACATTGCCTCCTTTTAACTTAGGAGAATTTGTAATGCAGCAAATTAAAGATCACACGCATAAAATTGCAAGAGCTTTAAAAACAGTTGGTTTAATCAACATTCAGTTTGCGATTAAAGACGATACGGTTTATATTATCGAGGCAAACCCAAGAGCGTCAAGAACGGTTCCGTTTATTGCAAAAGCTTACGGAGAGCCTTATGTAAACTACGCTACAAAAGTAATGCTGGGTCATAATAAAGTAACTGACTTTGATTTTAATCCGCAATTGAAAGGATATGCAATCAAACAGCCTGTTTTCTCTTTCAGCAAATTCCCGAACGTGAACAAAGCGTTAGGACCGGAAATGAAATCGACAGGAGAAAGCATCTTGTTTATTGATGACTTAAAAGACGATCAGTTCTACGAATTGTACTCAAGAAGAAAAATGTATTTGAGTAAATAAGCTCAGATTCTATTATAAAAGAAAAGCTCCAAATGTAAATTTGGAGCTTTTTGGGTTATGTGATTTCACTTAATTGTAATTTAATCCTATTTGTAATAACGTATTTACTTCCGAAAAAATTAAGATGAAGTAATTGAAAAAAGCTCCAATAAAAATTGGAGCCTTTCAAATATAAAGTAAGATGTATTTATTTTTTAAGCAACCCTTCTAAAGGTTTCAATTGATCCATATCGATCTTAGATTTCTGTAGTACAGACATCAATGTCATAATATTATTCGGATTCATATCTTTTCCTAAAACCCGAACCACTGCAAAACCAGTTTCTTTTCTGTTGGCGAAAATTACAAATTCGTTAATATGATCGTCGCTTCCAACATAACTTACAGAAGCTCCGTCTTTACCTGATCCGAATTTCATCAATTCCTGATATTTAGGATCTTTCAATATTGCTTTAACTTTTGTTCTTTCTGTTTCAAACTGTGCCTGATTTGTTTTGTCAGCCTTAAAAGCCAGAATGTTCATTTTTTCAAAAGAATTGACCGCTTCAGTTTGTTCTGCTGAAAGTTTTGTTTTATCAAGATTTAAGATGCTAGGAGAAATATCTACTGCAATAAAATCCTTATTCTCTGTGTTTTCAACAAAATACTTTTGCAGAGTTGGTTCAGAATTACAGCCTGCTAAAGTTAGCAAAGCGATAAGGGCTAAGGTTAAGATCTTTGTTTTCATGTTTATTTTTTGCCTTTAGAAGCTTTCTTTAAGTCTGAACCTCCGGGAAGCTGCATTTTATCTGTTAATACTGAAATTTCGTTGATGTCAAAATTACCGGTTAAAGATAATAAAACAGTTTCATCATTTTTAGCTCCGTCAACATACATTAATAGTTCTCTTATCTGAGTATCTACTGCACCTGACTTTACCATTATTTTGACGTTTTTTCCTCCGTCGTTTATACGCATTAATTCTTCAAGACCTGCAGTTTTTACATATTTGTCTGCAGTAGCTTTCATATCGGCCTCAATCTTTGGATTTTTGGTAGTAAACACTTTTAAATAGTCTAATTTTTTAATTAACTTAATGTATTGTTGTGTTTCTTTATCAGAAGCATCTACTTTCACCTTGCTCATTAAATCGAACATTTTTTTGTTTACAATTACCGATGTTACATCATCCTGACCATCAAATTTGTCAAAAGCACTTTGGGCATAAAAAGTGGTGCTAACCAAAGCGAATGCTAATGTTATAATAAAATTTTTACTCATGCTTAGTTTATTGTTTTTTCTGTATTCTTGAATCTTTGATTTCATGATATTTTTTGTTTAATTACTGTTTAAAAATTTTGTTTTTTGATTGTTCATATTCTTTAATGTACTGTACACTTTCAATACCTACATTAACATTATTGGATAATAAAGCCAAAGCCTTTTGAGTTGCTTTTAAAGCTTCTTCGGGATTTTCGTAAGTTCCCAATTCGGTCTGTGGTGCTTCTGCAATTGTACTGTTTTGCTCGCTCACATACAAATAGGTTCCTCCAATTCCCAGCAAAACAACAACTGATGCCGCAATCGATAACCACGCTACATTACGTTTCTTATTCCGCGATTTCGGAATTAATGGCATTTCATACGTCGATTTTTGTTCTTTTGCCTGAGAGAAATAACCAAACATAGGTTTGTATTGTTCCAAATGCTGCGCAACATCCGGAGAAGAAAAGTATTCTTTTAATTGATTTTCTTCAGCAATAGTTGTTTCTCCCTGAAAGTATTTTTCTAATATAGATTCTATTTTAGTTAGTTCCATAACGGTGTGTATTTGTCATTGATTCTCTAATTTTTTTTCTCGCTCTCGAAAGTGCAACGCGAATTGCAGTTTCATTCATATTCACAATTTTGGCTATTTCGTCAAATTCATATTGTTCAACGTCCCGAAGCTGAATTAATAACTGCATTTGTTCCGGCAGCTCGTTTATAATTTTTTCAACCCATTCTAAAGTGTTTTCATCTTCCAGTTTTTTATCCAGCTGTGGCTGCCTGTCGGTAAAATTATTATGGACAATCTGGAGGTTACCGGCTCTTTTCGATTTTAACTGGTCCAGACAATAATTCTTTGTCATTGTCATGGCCAGTGCTTCAACACTATTGTAATTTTCCAGACTTTCTTTCTTATTCCATAATTTTACTATTACCTCCTGAGTGGCGTCTTCGGCCTCCTCTGTGCTGGTAAGCAATCTTTTTGCCAGACGAAAAACTTTGTCTTTAAAAGGATTAATTAATTCTATAAATACAACTTGGTTCATTTATACGATGGTTTGTCGTTAGCTTATATAGTCAAGACGAGGTACAATTCTATTTGTTACAACAAAAAGTAAAATATTTTTTTATGTAAAAAAATACTGATTTTATGATAAAGCTAAAACTAAAGATATTACTTTTACGTTTATTCAGAATATAGAAATCTACACGATATGAAAACAATTTTAAAGAGTGCCCTTTTTCTTTTCTTATTCGCTTTTTCTTTGCAATCCTGCGAAGATAATGACGATGTTGCTGCTCCGGCAGATTTGCAGGTAAATAATTTTATCTGGCGCGGATTAAATGAAGTTTATTTATGGCAGGCAGATGTGCCTAATCTGGCGGACAACCGTTTTGCTACTGAAAATGATTTAAATCAATTTTTGAGAGGATATTCGAAACCGGAAGATTTATTTGAAGATTTATTGAATAAACCGGAAAGCAAATATCCAAATGGCGATGCAATTGATCGTTTTAGCTGGATTGTAGATGATTATACAGTTTTAGAACAGGAGCTTAGCGGGATAACAAAAAACAATGGTGTAGATTTCAGACTGAGCAGAATTGCTTCAGGGTCAGATGATGTGGTAGGTTATGTGAGATACATTATACCCAATTCTGATGCTTCGACTAAAGCAATCAAACGTGGAGATTTTTTTACCAGTGTAAACGGAACCAAACTTACGGTCTCTAATTATGAAAAATTATTACTAACTCCGGATAGTTATACTTTGAATTTATCTGATTATAATGGAAGTGCCTTCGTTTTAAACGGAAAATCGGTTGCTCTGACGAAAACTGTTTTAGAAGAAAATCCGATCTTTATTAATAAAGTGATTACCTCAGGAAGTCATAAAATTGGGTATTTAATGTACAATGGTTTCTATAATGAGTATGATGATAAACTAAATCAGGCTTTTGGCGAATTGAAAGCACAAGGTGTAACAGATTTTGTTTTGGATCTTCGTTACAACGGAGGAGGAGCAATTTCATCTGCTGCTAAACTTGCCAGTATGATTACAGGACAATTTGATACGCAGATCTTCTCTAAAATGACATTTAACAGCAAACAAATGCAAGGTTTAAGCACTGCAGACTTAGAAGATTTAAACGTAAGATTTGTTAAGAATCTAAACAGTTTAAATATGAGCACCGTTTATATCCTGACAACTGCAAGTACAGCTTCTGCGAGCGAATTAATCATTAACGGCTTAAAACCTTATATTAATGTAGTTCAGATTGGAGAAACCACTACCGGTAAAAATGTTGGGTCGTTTACCGTATATGATTCCCCATCTCTAACCTCTAAAAGCGGTATTAATCCGAATCATAAATATGCAATGCAGCCTTTGGTTTTAAAAATTACCAATTCTCAAAATTTTGGAGATTATACCCAGGGTTTACAGCCAACCTATCAGCAATATGAGCAGGTTACTTCTTATGGAGTTTTAGGAGATCCGTCTGAGCCGTATCTTAATCTTGCAATTTCTAAAATTACAGGTACTACTGCTAAAAGAGTCTTTAACGAGTCTGAACCAAACCGACCTTACTTAACAGATTCTAAAATCATAAACGGTTTAAAACACGGAATGTATCTTAAATCAGGATTAAAAGTATTTTAATATTTAGAATACAAAAAAAGGCTTTCAGAAATGAAAGCCTTTTTTATAAAAAAAAACAAAAACTAATTCTAAAAAGGTAATTAATCGTTGAAGTAGAAACCGTTTGATCCTGCTCCTGTCGCTAGTTCTTTTTGTAAAACTCCTGATAAGTTGTAGATAAATGCCTTACTGTCTCCGTCAAATTTTGCGTCGGCAATGTAAAAACGGTTATTGTTTACTGCAAAGCCATAGATGTAACTAGCAGGTGATGTAACAATTGCAGTAGTTGAGGCAGTAGTAGCATTAATTCCCATAGCATAAACAGAACTTCCTGCTGTATAATATATCTTATCGCCTTCAACATCCATAAAACCAGTTCCCGCTAAACTTGCAGGAAATGCTATTTTGGAAATTGATTTGTCTGATATTTTTACTTTTACTAATTCGCCACTTCCGGTAAAAGGGGCTCTTAAGATAAATAAAGAACCATTTTCTTCTTCAATACAATCTGCGCTATACCCAATTTC
Source organism: Flavobacterium olei (assembly GCF_039749035.1). NCBI lineage: Bacteria > Pseudomonadati > Bacteroidota > Flavobacteriia > Flavobacteriales > Flavobacteriaceae > Flavobacterium > Flavobacterium olei. The sequence continues at coordinate 59,272 of NZ_JBDKWC010000006.1, read as the reverse complement.
TAAACTTTCTACAGCTTTGGTAGCAATATTTACAATCAATAATTTATTGCTGCTGTTAGGTTCAGTGATGTACAATTTACCATTATCTAAAACCAATCGGTTTGCTGTCGCATTTAATTCGATTTTTGATTCTACTTTATTTGTTGCTAAATCAATTACAGCCACAAAATCATCAGTATCTCCTGTTGCAGGATTAATATAAGAATAGGTATTGGCATTGGTTACATATGCTTTTCCATCTTTTACAACGCCATATCGTGGAGTTATAAGACCAGAATCAATTTTAGCAATTAATTTGAAAGTGTAACGGTTTACCACATTAATTACATTCGATCCACCTGAAATTATATAGGCTTTATCTCCGTCAAAAAAGATATTTTGTAAAAATCCTCCAACCAGATCACTTCCGTTTTCAGCTTTGTAAGCGTCTTTCGTAAATAAACTGAAATCATTACTCGAAAAGGAAACACTTCCTACGCTGGAACTTCCTTCATTCAAAATAAAAAAACCATTATCATAAGCACCTTTAGGAGTATCGTCGTCATCGTTCGAACAAGAAACGAATAATGAAATGCTTAACGCCATTAAAAGTAATTTACTAAACTTCATATATTAAAATTTTAAGATTAAATACACATTGAAATTGCGACCGGGCATCGGTCTGTTTTCTAAACTTTCGTAATCTTTGTTTAAAAGATTTAAAACCTGAAAACCTACTTTAAAAGAATTTAAAAGTTTGAGATCGTAATCAATTCCGATATTTGAAATAAAATAATCATTTACGATTTCATTCGGATTGTTATTTGCGCTTGTATACACAAAACCATTGTAAAGCATTTGATAATAGGCGCTAAACTTATTTCTTGCATAGGAAATTCCTCCCGTTGCTTTATGAAAAGGGACAAAAAAGATCTGGTTTTTTGTCTTTTCATCTTGAGAAACGGTGTATGCATAAGTTGCATTTACAGCAAAAATATTTTTGCCATAAGCCTTTTTCCAGTTTAATAAAGCTTCAGTTCCGTAACTGTTTACTTTATCCTGATTTAAAGGCGACCAGATTCCATTTGCGCCGGGAACCCATTGCAGCATATCTTTTATTTTTATATAATAGAAATTCTGCGTCCAGCTGAAATTTTTAAAAGTGAAAACATTTCCAATTTCTGCCTGATGTGAACTTTCAGGCTTCAGATCCGGATTCCCTCCGGTATCCCAATACAAATCATTATAAGTTGGAATTCTAAAATTTCGGGAAAGATTTAATTTAATAGTATACCAATCTTCAATTTTATAAGAAGAACCAAAATTGAATAAAAGCGGTGATTTGTAATTATTGGTAAATTCTTTTCTAAAGCCTAATTCGTTTTTCCAGCTGCTTCCAATGTCCTGCCTCACCAATAAAGATGCCGAACTTATCTCTCTGACGTGATCTCCAAAACTGGTTCCGTAACCATTGGTACGGTTGTAATCAACAATTCCGTTAAGGTAGGTAGATTCAAACAAATGATAATCCAGATCTAATTTTGTAATTAAACTTTCTGTTTTTCCGTAAGTGTAATTATTAGTGCTGTTATCTGCAAAATACTGATAGTTTTCGAAAATGTAAGCTGTTTTAAAATTCGTTGCCAGTTTCCCGAAGCTTCCATCATATTCTAATAAATTTCGGTTAAAACCATTTACATACTTGCTTTTGGTTTCTGTTTCTGTAATAAGCGAAGTATTGCGATCTGTATTGGAAGTCTGACTGTATAACTTTAAAATATGATCTTCATTGAATTTATAACCCATATTTGCACTGAGTGTCACAATATCATATTGTCCGTTCTGGTTCCGGCGTTGTTCGCCCCGCCAGGTATAACGATTTAAATATTTATAATCGTTTGTAGAACTGTTTTTTGAAAATCCAATTTGGGCGCTCCATTTCTTGTTGGAAATCGTGCTTTTATAATTGATGCCAATTGTATTGAAACTGCCGTAATCCAGTCGTACATTATTTTCAAAGCGGTTGTAAAACAGCATGTCGTTATTTAAATGAACAGTTCCTCCAATGGCGCCGCTTCCATAAATAACACTTCCGCCGCCGGCTTTTACACTAACAGAATTGTAATCGGAACCTGCGATTGTATTAAAATCCGTACTTCCGTTCATTTGTGAATTGATGTTTATTCCGTTCCAGATGACTGCTGTCTGAGAAGATGAAGTACCTCTAAAGGAAACTGTAGAAAGCATTCCGCGTCCGTATTCTTTAAAATATAAAGTAGAATTGAAATTTAGTAAATCGGTTAATAGTGATTCATTTTTATTAATAATAGAATCGTTGAGCTTTATAACAGATTGAGAAGCAGAATATTTTTTTAAATTTTTGTCTGAAATGAGAACTTCTTTCAGTGTAGTAACAGAATCGTTTTGCGCCGAAATAATCTGGCACAGCAAAAGCATACAAAAAGCAAAAAGTTTTTTTAAAGTCATAATTTCTAAACTCTTTTTCCCGAGAGTTCGATATTTGTTATAAAAGGCAGGTCTCCTGGCTTGCGTTTTGTTGTAGACCTTCCCATCACAATTAGTGACAGTGGTTTTGCAGTTACAACAAACATTCTTTTAGAACTTAGCTTACAGTTGCGGGTACAGCTCAAGATATTACTTGATTCCCTTTTAATGCGTTTACTAAAAACGCAACCTTAATTTCGTGCAAAGATAAAGTTAAAATTATTGATTATTCAAATTGTTTTTGCTTTTAATGTAAAAATGTAAACAAATCCCTTTAAAAGTCAATTTTTATAACTTGTCCAAATTCGACTTTATTAGTAAAAGCCTCCTTTAATGGCAGTGAAGTCTGATGGCATAAAATACTTCTGATAACTCCGGCATGAGTAACAATAATGATGGGCTGATTTGTTTTTGAAAATTTTTCTGAAATAAAACTTCCAACTCTTTCGTGCAGTTCTACAAAAGATTCACCGTTAGCAACCTGAATATTTACAAAATCTTTCATCCACGGATTGAGTTCCTGAGGCGGAATATCGTTCCAGTTTTTTAATTCCCAATTTCCAAAATTCATTTCTTTCAGACGCTCGTCTTCCTGATAGGAAATGGCATCTATGTTTTCCTGAATATGTTTTGCCAACACAACACAACGCTTTAACGGACTCGAGAAAATAACTGCTTCTTTTGGCAATTCGGAAATAATTCTGTTAAAAATCTCCTCGGCAGGTTCCAGAATATTAACGTCAGATTGGCCGTAACAAATTCCTTTTTTGCAAATCGTTTCGGTATGACGAACTAGATAAATTTCCATATAAATAAAAAACTAAGATAGAAAATAACCTCGCAGACTTGCTGTGTTGCACCCAAACAATCTCCGGTGTAACCACCAATCCATTTTTGAAAATATCGTGCTAAAAAATATCTCATTATAAAAACCGGAATTACCGCCAAAATAATTTTATAATCGAAATAAGAAAATATTATTATCGGAACCAATCCAAAGAAGAAGGATCCAAAGACTTCTTTCCAGGAATGTTGCTTCGCTATCGGTTTGCTTTTACTAGAGGCATCTTCACGAGAATATTCGTGAGTAAAAATAATGCTTATGGCAGCCAGTCGGCTCAAAGAATGCGCTGTGATGAATAAAAGGAAAACAGAAAAAAGGTTATCATTAAATAGTGAAATGGATTCTGAAAGCAGTTTAAATTTTAGTAAAAAAAGTAAAATCAATCCGATCGCGCCGTAAGCACCAATTGCACTGTCTTTCATAATCAGTAAGATTTTTTCTTTGGTCCAGCCTCCGCCAAAACCGTCGCAAACATCTGCAAAACCGTCTTCATGAAAAGCCCCGGTTGTTATAACAGAAATAACAATTGCAAAAATTACGGCAATTTCTGTAGAAAGGAATTGAGAGAAAATATAAAAAGCTAAGAAAGAAATGCTTCCCACAATCCAGCCTATAAATGGAAAATAACGAGTGGCTTTATTTAAGTAATCGGGATCATGTGTAATGTTTTTTGGACAGGGAATTCTGGTGTAGAACATTAAGCATGTAAAGAATATATCGAGTTCTTTTTTCATTTTAAATTGGGGTTCATTAAGTATGTCTTTTCGACGAAAGGGGAAATCACACGCGAAATTCGATAAAGATTCGCAGGCAGGACTTCTAGTGTGATTTCTCCTTTCGTCGAAATGACAAAAATGCGAAATATTTTCAATAAAACTGATATTGGAAAAAACCACGGCTGAAAATTACTTCCTGCTAATTCCAGCACTTTCAAAACTCGCCATTTCATTTAAAAATGCTTCAGCCGATTTCAGAATTGGAAAAGCAATGGCACAGCCTGTACCTTCGCCCAAGCGTAAATCTAAATTTAAGACCGGTTTTGCATCGAGAAAATCCAGTAATATTAAATGTGCTTTTTCAGCAGAGCAATGGCAAAAAACTGCATTTTGCTTAATGTTCGGATTAATTTTAGAAGCAATTAAAAAAGCTACCGTGCAAATAAAGCCATCTACTAAAATTAACATTTTATTTTCGAAAGCCGCTAACATTCCGCCGGCCATTTGAAGAATTTCAAAACCTCCAAAATAAGAGAGTTGCGATAGTATTTCGGCCTGACCGGAATAATTTTCGATTGCTTTTTTGAGAATATTTTGTTTTTGAATTAGTTTTTCATCAGAGACTCCGGTTCCTTTTCCTACGCAATCTTCAATAGTAAAGCCAGTCAAAATACTCATTAGAACAGAAGCTGTAGAGGTATTGCCAATTCCCATTTCGCCAAAACCAATGCAGTTTGAGCCTGATTTTGCAATATTTTCTACTATAGATTGTCCTTTTTCAAAACACAATCTGACTTCAGATTCGCTCATCGCAGGAACATGAAGAAAAGATTGCGTTCCTTTTGCCATTTTCGCATTGATCAATTTTGCATTTGTTGGAAAATCGTAATTAACACCTGCATCTACAATTGATAATTCGATATTATTTTGATTGCAAAAAGCATTGATTGCAGCTCCGCCTTCCAGAAAATTAGTGACCATTTGTCTCGTAACATCTTGAGGATAATCACTTACGCCATGATTGGCAATTCCGTGATCTGCTGCAAAAACAACAATATTTGGTTTTATAATTTTTGGATTTAAGGTTTCAAAAACCGTTGCGATCTGAAATGCCAATTTTTCTAATGTGCCTAACGAACCGACAGGTTTTGTTTTAGAATCTATTTTTTCTTTAAGAAGCGTAGCAAAATCAGAATTTGATTTCGTTTCTGTTTCGAATTGTTTTAAATCAGGAATATTTATTTTTTTCAGGTCTTTGATTTCAGTACAAACCGGAGCTTCAGATTTTTGTTTCCAATTCAGTTGCTGCAACATGGGCTGGTTATTGTAATTGGTAGCCGGTTTTCCGATACAGAAATAGCCTAAAGGTTCAATATTTTCGGGTAAATCCAGAATTTTTTTAAACTGATAATAATTAAGAATTGAAACCCAGCCCATTCCGTAACCTTGTTCTGTCAGTGAAAGCCAGATATTTTGTGCAGCGCAAACCGAGCTAAACTTTACCGCTTCATTACTTCCGATGGTTCCAATTGTAAACTGATTCAGAACCGAACGATCGTACGCGATAATAAGTCCGATTGGTGCTTCTTCAATTGCTTCTAATTTCAGGGATTTGTACAGTTCCTTTTGTTCGGGATTATCAGTCAGTTCTTCGGCTTTTTTATTATAATCTAAAAATAGATTTTTAATAGAAGATTTAACTTCCTCAGACTTAATAATAAAATACCTTGTAGCATCGGTAAGGCCGACAGAAGGCGCCCAATGCCCGGCCTGTAAAGCTTTTTGAATCACTTCTTCAGGAACTTCGTCGGTCGTAAAATGTCGGGTATCGCGTCGGGATTTTAATATATCGTCTAAATGGCTCATTTCTTAATTCCAATGTATTTAATTCCAAATTCAAAATCCGAAAATGGAAACATTCTAGTAAAGATAAAGTATACCTTCGGAATTTGAAATTTTTCAATTGATATTTATCCCTTTATTTTGACCGGAATTCCAGAAACCATCAAAACAACTTCATGTGCATTTTCTGCCAGGAATTGATTCATCCAGCCTTGAAGTTCGACAAACTTTCTTCCGATATGAGTTTCGGCATGAACGCCCATTCCAATTTCGTTTGTTACGATAATTATATTGGCGTTCTCATGATTGGCAATTGCGAGAAATTCTTTTTTAGCTTCTTCTAAACTTAAGTTTACATCATTTTTATGATCTACAAAAAAGTTGGTAAGCCAAAGTGTTACGCAGTCTACAAGGGCAGTTTTTCCAGAGAAATCAATCTTGCTTAAATACTTTTCTTCTTCAATATTAGTCCATCGTTCGTCTCTTTCCTTTTGATGGCGATCAATTCGGTTTTCAAAATCGGTATCCCATTTTCGGGCTGTTGCGACATACATAGGAGCATCAGAAAGTTCTAAAGCCAATTTCTGAGCGTAGCTGCTTTTTCCGGAACGCTCGCCGCCGGTAATTAAGTAAAACATTTGAGTAGTGATAGGTTAAGAATTGTTAATATGAATTTGTGGCAAGTTATTAATTTATTGCAATAATTAACAATTAATAAGGGCAATGACGGCAATCATTCCCGCAGCAATTTCCTCTTTTTAAATGAAACCACGATTTAAAAACATATTTTCCGTCTTCGATATAATAATCAATACCTTCAATCAGATTATCTGTTTTTGGCAGGGAAATAGCTTTGTTGCTAAGCGCTTTTTCGGGAGTAAGAGTCTCCACGTACGCGTCGATTTTGTCTTCGCAGGCTTCTTTAAAACAAATCGGACAAAGACAATCTCCGCCTTCGGAAAGATTGAAGATTGGCGGATAATCGTTGCACCAGCATTTTTTTTCTGCTGATATATCTCCACAGCTGAATTCAGATTCACAGCCTGAGCAAATTTTCATTTTTGTGGTATTCATGGAGTAAAGATACGATTGTTTGAATTTGTAGGAATAAAGTTAAACAAAAAAAATATAAAAAACTTTACCTTTGTTTCGATTGAAAACCTAAAACATGAGACATTTATTCCCTAAATTTATTTTAATAGCTTCTTTTTTTCTAGTTTTTGGATGTAAGAAGAACGAGAAAACAGAGACCTTAATAGTTCAAAATGCAAAAAATAGTATTGAATTTGCAAGTGGACTTTCTATTGTGAAATATGAGGATTATTCTGTAGTAACGGTCTCCAACCCATGGCCAAACGCAAAAGGTGTATTTAAATATGTGCTGAAAGAAAAAGAGGCAAAAGTACCTGATAGTCTTCAGGATTATACTTCAATTCAGGTTCCGTTAGAATCCATAGTGGTAACCTCAACCACCAATATTCCTTTTTTAGAGATGTTGGAAGTAGAAAATAAGTTAGTTGGATTTCCAAATACAGATTATATTTCGTCTGAAAAAACCAGAGCATTAATAGACAAAGGATCGGTTAAAAATGTTGGGCAAAATGAAAAACTAAATATGGAGCAGCTAATCGAATTGTCTCCCGATCTGATTGTTACGTTTGGAGTTGATAACAATAATCCAATGCTGGATAATCTGAAAAAAAGCGGCTTAAATGTTTTGGTTCAAGGTGACTGGATGGAGCAATCTCCACTGGGAAAAGCAGAATGGATTAAATTATATGGTGCACTTTTTGGAAAAGAGGATAAAGCAAAAGAACTTTTTGATAAAATTGTAGATAGTTACAATAAAGCAAAAAAATTGGTGGCAGATAAACCGGCGACTTCAAAAGTGTTGTACGGATCCATGTATGAAGATGTGTGGTATGTGGCGAAAGGAAACAGCTGGGTGGCGCAATTTATGAAAGATGCGCAGGCGAATTATTTATGGGCAGACCTGAAAGGAACAGGAAGTGAAGGTCTGTCTTTTGAAAAAGTTTTGGATAAGGCTAAAACAGCAGATATCTGGATTGCATCCGGATCATTTAAAAGTCTGGACGAATTGCAAAAAGCAAATCCGCATTATGCAGAATTTGACGCTTTTAAAAATAGAAATATCTATAGTTTTGAAAAAACTTTGGGTGCAGCCGGCGGTACAGTTTATTATGAACTTGCACCAAGCCGTCCTGATCTGGTTTTAAAAGATTACATCAAAATTTTTCACCCGGATTTACTGTCAGCTTACGAATTTACTTTTGCATCAAAACTGGATTAAATTGGCGAATAAAAAACGAAATACCATTTTATTTGTGGTTTTAGCTTTGGGGCTTTTGCTGATGTTTTTTGCAAGCATAAGTTTAGGATCGGTTAACATTCCGCTAAAAGATGTTTTGGCAAGTTTAACCGGTGGTCAGGCTACCAAATCGACCTGGGAATATATTATTCTTAATTATCGTCTTCCAAAAGCTATTACAGCAGTTTTGGTAGGAACCGGACTTTCAGTCAGCGGACTTTTGATGCAGACTTTATTTCGTAATCCGCTTGCGGGTCCGTATGTTTTAGGTCTAAGTTCGGGGGCAAGTCTTGGTGTTGCTTTTGTGATTCTGGGTGCCGGGTTATTGCCTTCGTTTCTGAGTGTAATTGCCTTATCATCTTACGGAATTGTAATTGCTTCTACATGTGGAAGTACATTAGTTTTACTATTAGTACTTTTAGTTTCTCAAAGATTGCGGGATACGATGGCAATTTTAATTGTGGGTTTAATGTTCGGAAGTTTTACAACTGCAATTGTAAGTGTTTTGACTTATTTTAGTACAGCAGAGCAACTTCAAAAATTTACATTTTGGTCTATGGGAAGTCTGGGAAATCTCTCCTGGTCGACAATAGGAATTTTAACTGTATGTGTGATAGTAGGGTTACTGCTAAGCGCCAAAAGTATTAAACCTTTAAATGCATTGCTTCTGGGCGAAAATTATGCAAAAAGTATGGGACTAAATTTTAAAAAGGCACGGCTAATAATCATATTGGCAACCAGTATATTATCTGGCGCCATAACCGCTTTTGCGGGACCGATCGCCTTTATTGGACTGGCTGTCCCGCATATTGCAAAGCTTACTTTTCAAACCAGTAACCATACTGTTTTGTTTTGGAGTACATTGTTTTTCGGAGCAATAATTATGTTGTTTTGTGATATTGTTTCTCAAATGCCGGGGTTTGATGTTACGCTTCCAATAAATGCAATTACATCTATCATTGGAGCACCGGTGGTTATTTGGTTATTGGTTAGAAAAAGAAATTTTCAATAATTTATTTAGCCATAGTTTTAAATGATTCTCACAGATCTTAAATCATCTAAATCATTTTAATCTGCGGAAAAAAATACAGCAAATGAATATACTAAAAACCACAAATCTCCATATTGGATACAAATCCAAAAAAGGTGCGACCACCATTGCTGAAAACCTAAACCTAAATTTAGCTCAAGGAAAATTAATAACATTAATTGGAGCAAACGGAATAGGAAAATCGACCTTACTGCGCACAATTACAGGAATTCAGAAACCTTTATGCGGAGAAGTTTACTTGAGTGGAAAAAATATTTTAGATTATAAACCTTTAGAACTGGCGGAGAATTTAAGTTTGGTTTTAACAGAAAAGCTACCGCCAAGTAATTTTTCGGTTTTCGAATTAGTGGCTTTGGGTCGTCAGCCGTACACGAATTGGGTAGATAAATTATCTGATGACGATTTTTTAAAAATTAAAGAGGCGATGCAACTGACACAAATAGAGCATTTAGCATCAAAAAAACATTTTGAAATTAGCGACGGTCAGCTTCAAAAAGTGCTCATTGCAAGAGCTTTGGCACAAGATACGCCATTAATTATTCTGGACGAACCTACAACACATTTAGATCTACTGCACAAAGTTTCTTTATTCAAACTACTGAAAAAGCTCACGAAGGAAACTCAGAAGTGTATTTTATTTTCAACACACGACATCGATCTGGCAATACAGTTAAGCGACGAAATGATCATGATGACACCGGAAAATATTACACAAGATGAGCCGTGTAATTTAATTTCAAACGGGAGTTTCAGCAATTTATTCAAAGACGAAAATATTGTTTTTGATTCAGAAAAAGGAAAGTTTATTGTGACTTAAGAGGTAATTTAAAGTTCCTGCAATCCCGAAGCTTCAAGACAAAACCTTGTAGGTATGTTTTTTTTGCGACTTATTTAAACCTACAAGGTTTTGGAAACCTTGCAGGAAAGTAAAAATTAAATTTTCTTCAGACCAATTTGTCTCTTAGCTTCCCCAATTACAAAAGCAACAGAATTGGCGATATTAAAACTTCGAATTAATTTGGACATCGGAATTGTCAGATGATTTTCAAAAAGCGCTAAAACTTCTTTACTAAGTCCGACACTTTCTTTTCCGAACACCAGCCAGTCACCATCCTGAAATTCAGTTTCCAAATATGATTTTTCAGCATGAGAGCTCATTAGAAATACTCTAGATTTATCTGGGATCTGTTGCATCCATTCTTCCACATTTTGATATTCGGTCACATCCAGATGTACCCAGTAGTCCAATCCGGAACGTTTCAGGTTTTTATCATTAATTACAAATCCGAATGGGTGAATTAAGTGCAGCCGGCTTTCTGTACCTACACAAAGTCTGCCAATGTTTCCGGTATTGTTTGGTATTTCTGGTTCTACAAGAACTACGTTTAGCATTTTATTTTTTTTAGTTTGAAAGTGACAAAGGCGCAAATGTTCAAAAGATTTAGAATCTAATTCTCTAAATCAAAATCCGAAACTTCGCGAACTTCTCCTGCTTTTAAGTTTTGCAAATATACATTTCCTATACGAACGCGAACTAATCTTAAAGTTGGAAAACCAACTGCGGCGGTCATTTTCCGAACCTGACGAAATTTGCCTTCTCTCACCGTAATCGAAGCCCATGAAGTTGGACCGTGACGCTCGTCCCTGATTTTTTTGGCTCTCGCCCCAAAATCCGGAATTTCGGTTATGATAGAAGCTTTACAACGTTTGGTTTTGTATTTTCCTCCGTCAAAGCCAATTTCTACACCATCCTGCAATTTTTCAATCGCTTCCTGAGTAATTAGGCCATCAACCTGAACAAAATATTCTTTTTCTACTTTTTTACTTCTAACAAGCTCGCTCATATTACCGTCTGTTGTTAAAAAAAGCAAACCTTCAGAATCTTCATCGAGGCGCCCAATTGCCATGGTTCCTTCCGGAAAATCAAACAATTCGCCCAAAAGTTTTTTCTTTCGCTTCAGCTCATAAATAAACTGACTCAGATATCCGTAAGGTTTAAAAAGAATAAAATGTCTGTGCATGCTCAATTTTTACTGCAAAGATAGTTTTGTTTGAAGACATTAAAAGTAAAAACTCACATAGAAGTATTTTTTAAAATTTGAGAATGAATATGTCTTCCAATCACTAAATAAAACTGTGGCTTTTTGTAATAATGGATGTAAAATAATCACCGCTAATTTAGACAGGATAAGTTCATTATTCAGCCAAATCAATGTTAAATGACTTATTTATCTTTTTGAAAATTCGTAATATTATAATACTAACTTTAAAATAATAATATCATGGAAAAGAATAATCTTGGAACGAAAAAGATAAACGGTACTCAAAAAGATATTAACGAAAAAGGGACTAATGTTTCTCACGATCAGGATTTGAACGATCCTCAACTTAACACAGAGGTTGTTACGGATGCTGATGGTGACAAAAAAATTGTGGAAAGAGCCCGAAATGAAAATGAAAATATTCAGAAAAAAGCGCCAAAAGTTTCAAATGAAAATCCGAACTCAAATCGAGGTGTTGCCACAGATCAGGAAGCAGAAAAGACAGTAGAAAACAAAGATCGTAATTCTGATATTGAAGCCAATCGATATCCAAATTCGCATCCCGACAATCATGAAGACAGAGGTAATATGAAACTCGATGAAGAGTAATATTGATACAAAATTTTCAACAGAAAAAGATCATTTTTACATCAAATAACAAAACATTAGCGCTAAGCGTTAATCTTATTGTAAACCCTTTTGAAAGCTAGGTGAGATAGTCGATGTCTTCGTAAATTAGAAGTATCAATTTTAAAATATAATAAAATGGCACTTTTAGAAAATAAGGTAGCATTTGTATCTGGAGGCGGTTCAGGAATTGGACGCGCAGTTGCAGAAGCCTACGCCCGTGAAGGAGCAAAAGTAGTATTATCCGACATCAATGTAGAGCACGGTGAAGAAACCGTAAAAATTATAAAAGAAAAGGGTGGAGAAGCTTTTTTTGTGAAAGGAGATTCGTCCAGCGCCTCAGATAATAAACACATGGTTGAGGTGACAGTTTCTAAATACGGAAGACTTGATATTGCCTGCAATAACGCCGGAATGGGCGGGCCTGCAAAGCCAACCGGAGAATACGAGCCCGAAGCATGGGATAAAGTTATAGCACTAAATTTAAGTGGTGTGTTTTATGCCTGTCGTTATCAATTGGAGCAAATGGAGAAAAATGGAGGAGGAAGTATCGTGAATATTGCATCCATTCACGGAGAAGTAGCTGCACCAAATAGCGTTGCTTATACCGCAAGTAAACACGGAGTGGTGGGGCTGACAAAAAATATTGCAGTTGAATATGCGCAAAAGAATATTCGATGCAACGCAGTAGGACCGGGATACATTGAAACGGCACTTTTAAAAGATAATCTGAATAAGGAAATGATGGAAGCCATCGCGGCAAAATCGGCTATGAATCGATTAGGAACTGCAGAAGAAGTTGCTGAACTGGTTGTCTTCTTAAATTCTGACAAATCATCATTTACTACGGGAAGTTATATTATTGCAGATGGAGGTTATACAGCGGTATAACAATTTTTTAGAGTACATAACAATCGAAGAAGCAGTAGACGCAAGTTTACTGCTTTTTTTATACTGTTTTGCTTAATCTTTGCCAATCGATATTCTCCTGATCTGTAAAATCAAAAAAATAATTCAATTGCCATTTTTGTGTTTTTTGGGCTTGTTTACTAGTAGTTTCATCCCAGGCCGGATAAACCCTCATAGCTCTTATTCCTTCCTTATCGGAAGTAGAAAAAACACCTTTTTCAAACAGAATTTGTTCAGGAAAAATAAAAAGTCCCCAATTTTTCTCTTTTCGAACATTGATCATTACAAAATCTATTTCATCAGAATAATCAAAGGGTGCGATAATACCGGTGAGATTTCGCTTCCATAAGGTTACAAATTGCCCGGTTTTGGTTGGAGTAATTTTTGCTTCCCGATAACAAATATTTTTATGGTTTAATTGAAAACGGTAGGCGTTGTATTCCTGGCTTTCCTTCTCTTTTTGTAAAGCAGCTATTTTTAAATCAGCTTTACAAAAAACAATTTCTATTGCGGATAATAAATCATTTGAAATTGATTTTGAATCAATTGAAAGAGTAGTAATATTCATGAAAATCTAAGATTTTAATTTTTCTGAAAAGTACTACAAAACCAATTAAAAAGAAACATTTAAACCAAAATTTAATCCCCACTGAAACTGGTTGAATGACTGGTTGTTCAACGGATTTATATAATAATTCATCGCCGGCTCAACAAAAACATTTGTTTTTTTGTAAACGCGGTATTGAACTGTACTGCTCAAAGTTGAGCCATATACATAGTCATTTGCGCTTACATTTTGTCCAATAGAATGTCCGTCTAAAGCAACATTATTTGAAATCAGTTTACCCACAAAGCCACCCGTGTTTAAATTGATGCTCGCCCTGTTTTTATTAAAAACAGAATAGGAAACTTCCAAGGGCATTTCGATATATCTCAGGTTTTGGTCCAGGCTTCCGCTTTGCACGTTGTCACCTTTCAGCGCTTCTTTTGTGCTGTTGGAAACCAAAATATATTCTGAATTTCCTATCGGGGCAGCGTTTGCATCATTGGTGTAAGCCACACCGGGAACAAACAGAGAATTATTTTTAGCACTTACATAAGAAACGTTGGCAACGCTTTGTCCTAATTCATTAAACTTTAAACCAGAACTTACTGCCCATTTATTACTTATGTTATATTTCGTTTTAACACCATAAGAATTGGACTGTTTAGAGTCGTTTACATTGCCTAAAGTCTTTTCGTTTCTTGTATTTTCAGAACTGGCTACACCCGCAAAAACGGCAACTGCCCATTTTTCTTTCAGATCAGATTTTTTATCTTTTTTCTCTTTCTTGTCTTTTTTCTCTTCCGGAGCTAAAATTCCTTTTTCTAAGTTTTGAAGTTCTGCCAGTTGTGCCGAATCTATTTTCGTTAAAGCACTGCTGTTAAACTTAGAATTGTCTTTTGAGCTATTTTTAAAATTTAATTCTGAAGAAGTATTTTCACTAATTGCCTTTGAGGTACTCTGTTTTGTCGAAGTATTATTTCCTGTCGAACCAGAGGTATTGAAAGCAATATTTTTATTGCTTTTAGAATTCAGCTGTTCTTCAAAAATAGAATTAGAAAGTTGTTTGTTTGTTGTTGAATTAAATCTGCTTTGTTTTCCAAATGCAATTCTTTCCTCAACAATTGCTTTTTTTGAAGATTTAGGATTATTTTCAGGAATAGCTTTTTTTGACGGTGCCACAACCGTTTTACTTTCTGACGGAGCGACAGAACCAAAAGCAATCGGCTGATTCGGAGCATTAGCAGGAAGCTGCATATCAGACTCAGAATTCTTTTTATTGTTTTTGTTTTTAGAATTGGTATTTGCAACAGAAGTTTCAGTTTTCTGAATTCCTGTGGTATTTTGAAATTGATTTTTGACAGAAGAATTATTTGAAGAATCAGCTCCTGTTTCAGAAGTATTTTTATTTAAATGATTATTGTTGGTTTTTTCAATATCGCTGTCATTCTTATCCAGGACAACACTATTATTTTGAACATCAATTTTGTTGCCGTTTATATTTTCAGTCGATGAGGTAAAATGTAATATTGAAGGCAGAAGAAGCCCCAATAATAAGCATGCAGCAGCCGACCACCAAAGAACAACTCTTTTCTTCTTTTTAGGTTTATCTAATTTTTCTTCAATCTGGCTCCATAACTCAGGAGGCGGAACACTCGAAAAGTCTTCCATTGATGAAAAAATATCTTCTATTTTTTGCTTCTTCATGCTGTCTTAAAATTTTTTATGCTCAAAATTCGCTTTTGTAAAATATGTTTGGCGCGATTTAAATTTGATTTTGATGTTCCTTCTGAGATTTTCAATAGTTCGGCAATTTCCTTATGTTTCAATTTTTCAAAAACATAAAGGTTAAAAACCGTCCGGTACTGGTCGGGCAAATCCCGTATGTATTCCAGTAGTTTTTCCTGCTCGATGGGAATGGCTTCCAGTTCTTCTTCCTCTACAAAATCGGTGTCAGGATCAAAAACATCCAGAAAGAAACTTTCTTTTTTCTTCTTGTTGAGTGTTTCGATTAGTTTGTTAATGAAAATCCGTTTTAACCATCCTTCAAAACTTCCTTCAAATTTATATTGCGCTATTTTCTGAAAGGCAATTACAAAAGCTTCCTGAAAAACATCTTTTGCATCGTCCTCGTTTTTCATATACTTCAGACAAATACCATACAAAACAGGAGAGAACAACTGATAAATTTTCAGTTGTCCCTCCCTGTCATTTTTTATGCACAGTTTGATGTATTTTTCTAACTCGTCTTTCAAGAAATGGTTCAAATTTGATTTTGCAAAAATAGTTTATAATAGTTTACAAAACTATCTTTTAAAAATTGTACGGGCACCGTCACGATTGTTAGAAACAATGGTTAGGTTTTGATTATCAAGGTTTTCGATAACGTAAGTCTTGCCTTCAAATGTAATTAGATCATGTTCTGACTGATCAGAATATCCTGTTCCTTTTTCTACCTGATAAGCGCTGTTTCTAATTTCAATATCGTTTTTATACGTAATAACTCTGCCGTCCTGAGTAAAGACAATTTTCTTGGTAAACCCGGTTGTTTTTGGTGTAGCCACATAGGGATTATCGGATCCTCCAACAGATTTTTCCCAAATCCATGTATTTACTATTGATGTAGAAACTGTTTTAGCAGAATCTAATGAAGCCATCGTGATAAAAAGAAAGCAGGCAATAAAAGGTATAAAGAGTTTCTTCATAATTAAATTATTTTAAGCTTGTAATTTTCGCTGCAATTGCTTTTTTGAAAGTTATAATGGCAGGACTTTGATCAGGAGTATCGTTGTTATCAATATAAATTTTGGTAACGCTTGCACCCTGACGTAATTCAAAGTAAATCCCTCCCTGATCTGCCGCATCTGGTGAACCGTAAGTTTTGGTTTGTCCTTTAAGAGCTGTAATTTCAGCAGGGATTTCTTTAGAAAATGCTGTGAATTCACCTCTTTTAATTGTTGGAATATATTTGTACTGACCAAAATCATATTGACCTGCCACAACATTTTGAAATTTTAAAGTATTATAGTCATTCAGCTGAAAGAATTTCTGACAGTCTGCACCAGTGCACTGGCTTGCAAAAGTTCCAATCACAATATTGTCAGCGCTTTCCGTTGTTTTGTTAAAAATGAAACCTTTTGAAGTTTTCGGAATCAAAACAAAATCTGAAGGATATGTTGGGTTTTGTGTAACATTTTCACCAGTTGCCGGCGCTTTTTCGTAATAATTAACAACGATCTGGCAATTGTTTTCTACGATAGAAGTAATTTTAACTGCGTAGCCATTTGTAGCTTTTACACCCGAAAAAATCGCAACCAGATATTGTTTTGTAAAATCAATTTTAGGATCGCTTGCAACGGGACAGCTTCCGGGATGTTTTGTAAACAATTCATCCATTTTTTCCTGCGTCGCGATAACAGCAACAGCTGGATTGTTTGGAGGAGTCTTTACACTATAGTTGCATAAGAACGGAAATCCGGAAAATTCTACATTGGTATTAGTTCCGCAATCTACATATTGGTTATTATCATCGCTCAGGGAACAAGCACTAATTCCGAAGGCTACAAACAAGCCAATCATTAATTTTTTCAT
Source organism: Flavobacterium olei (assembly GCF_039749035.1). Lineage (NCBI taxonomy): Bacteria > Pseudomonadati > Bacteroidota > Flavobacteriia > Flavobacteriales > Flavobacteriaceae > Flavobacterium > Flavobacterium olei. The sequence continues at coordinate 42,293 of NZ_JBDKWC010000006.1, read as the reverse complement.
GAATAGTATTATTAGGTTTATATTCTGTAGATGGAAGTTTTAAAAAAAGGTTGCGTTGCCATTTTATTTTTTTAGAAAGAAAAGTAAAATGTTGGTTTAGTTTGAATTGAATATGAATTCGTGAAATTTTTATTTTTAAAATAGCCAACTACGTATTATTGCGTACTTTTACGTAAAATAAACTTAGTTATGTTGGAGTTTCTACCTTTTTTAGTGGGTTTTGTTGTTGCACTTTTTATTGGCATCTACGTAGGTAAAATACTTGCGTCATCAAAATCCCAGTCAGAAAAAGCAATTTCTGATGAAAAATTAAATGCATTTAATGCGCAGCTTCAAATGCAGAAAGAGCAATTTGAGAGTGAGAAATACAATTTGCAGAAACAATTGCAGCTTACCATTTCTGAAAAAGAAAGTATTCGGACAGAAAAAGACAGTCTGGCTATTCAGCTATCTAAAAAAGAAGTTGATTTTGAAAATTTATGGGAGCGTCATAAAGAACAAAAAAGCGAAATCAACGAACTTCAGGAAAAATTTACCAAAGAATTTGAAAACCTCGCCAATAAAATCTTGGAAGAAAAATCGGCTAAGTTTACCGAACAAAATACTGTAAATATGAAAAGTATTTTGCTGCCATTACAGGATAAAATTCACATATTTGAACAAAAAGTAGATCAGACACACAAAGAAAGCATTGATTACCATGCGGCGCTTCGCCAGCAAATTATTGGCTTAAGCGAGATGAACGCACAAATGAGCAAAGAAACCTTAAACCTGACCAAAGCGTTAAAAGGTGACAGTAAAATGCAGGGAAACTGGGGCGAGCTTGTTTTGGAGCGCGTTTTAGAAAAATCCGGTTTAGAGAAAGGGAGAGAATATGAAGTGCAGCAAAGTTTTACAAACAGTGAAGGAAATCGCGTTTTTCCTGATGTTGTAATTAATCTTCCCGATGGTAAAAAAATGATTGTCGATTCTAAAGTGTCTCTGGCAGCTTATGAAAAATGGATCAATGAAGAATCGGAACTTTTAAAAATAGAATTTTTAAAAGAACATGTTTTATCTATAAAAAGACACGTCGAGCAATTGGGAAGCAAAAATTACCACGATTTATATCAAATGGAAAGCCCGGATTTTGTATTGCTTTTTATTCCGATGGAACCGGCTTTTGCAATTGCGCTAAATGAGGATCCGACTTTATATACAAGAGCATTCGACAGAAATATTGTAATTGTTACACCGAGCACACTTCTTGCTACTTTACGTACAATTGACAGCATGTGGACCAATCAGAAACAACAGGAAAATGCGTTGGAAATTGCAAGACAAGCAGGCGCCTTATACGATAAATTTGAAGGCTTTGTGAGTGATTTGGTTCGAATTGGCAATAAAATTAAAGATACTAAAACCGAATACGAAAGTGCAATGAATAAACTCGTTGACGGAAAAGGAAATCTTATTTCTAGTGTAGAAAGACTAAAAAAAATGGGAGCAAAAGCAAAGAAATCCATTCCGGAAAGTATCATCGCAAGAGCTTTGAATTCAGATGAAAATGAATTGCTGAATTAGTTTTAACTCTCTTTGGTCCTTAGTCTTTGGTGTATATCTGAACCTGGGTTTTTAATTTTCAGGACTAACAGAGTAAATACCAAGAACTAGAAATACTAAGGACTATGTTACTAAAAAACTAAGAACTTAAAAAAACATACCAAAAACAAAAAACATGACTACAGATTTTAAACCCGTTTCATCCTCAAAAATCAGCATTTCAGAATTAATGCTGCCTTCGCATACCAATTTTAGCGGTAAAATACACGGAGGATATATTCTACAGCTCTTAGATCAGATTGCTTTCGCTTCAGCGTCAAAATTCAGCGGAAATTATTGTGTTACCGCTTCTGTCGATACAGTTAACTTTCTAAAACCAATAGAAGTTGGAGAATTAGTAACGATGAAAGCATCTGTAAATTACGTTGGAAGAAGCTCCATGATTGTGGGTATTCGCGTTGAAGCAGAAAATATTCAGACCGGCGCTGTTAAACATTGCAATTCGTCCTACTTTACAATGGTTGCCAAAGATAAGGAAGGAAAAAGCGTTCAGGTTCCGGGATTAATTTTATCCAATTTACAGGAAGTCCGCCGTTTTAGAAAAGCTGTAAAACATATCGAAGTACGAAAAGAAGTCGAAGAACACGAAAAACTGGCCAATATCAACTCGATCGAAGATTTGGCAAGTTTAGAAAAATACAATGTTCTTTTAGAAATCAGCTAATTTAATTTTCTTATATTTATTTCTTACACATTAATTAATAGAAAATATGATAAAGTTTGGATATACAATTCTTTACGTTGAAGACGTAGAAGAATCGATTTCATTTTATGAAAATGCTTTTGGCTTTTCGAGAAAATTTGTTTCACCGGATAATGATTATGGCGAATTAATTACAGGAGAAACAACGCTTTCTTTCGCATCAAAAAATTTAGCACAGCAAAATTTTAAAGATGGTTTTATAGAAAGCAGTCTGGAAGACAAGCCATTTGCAATAGAAATTGGTTTTGTAACAGATAATGTGCCGGAGGTTTTACAGAAAGCAACCACTTTTGGAGCTGTAATAGTTTTGGAACCTGAAGAAAAACCTTGGGGACAAATTGTGGCTTATGTGCGGGATTTAAATGGCTTTTTAATAGAAATTTGTACTGAAATGAAAGGATAATTTTTTAAATTTTATATTTTTTTTTAATTTGATCTATTTCAGCATTAAATAAAAACATTCACATATATTTAGCATTTCCGACAGGACCCTGCGTGTAGAAATTTCGTAACTTTAAGTATAATTATTGGGTTACGGGATTTTTCACTGAGTACTGTCGTTCTGTTTTTCGGGCTAATTTGAATCTGAATTTTATTTCTTTTTAATCAGAAAACATAGAATGGCATAATTGTTTAAGTGTAGACGATTATGAAAACAACTACATTATTATTTTTATTTTTTACCGCCTTTTCTGTACTTGCCCAAGACAAGTTTTATACCAATACGGGTACGATAAACTTTGAAGCATCTGTGCCTTTATTCGAAGAAATAAAAGCAGTAAACAGACAGGTTGCCATTGTATTAGAACCCAAGTCAAGTACCTTTGTGTGCACTGTTGTGATTAAAAATTTTCAATTTAAGCACGAGATGATGCAGGCGCATTTTAACGATAACTATATGGAAAGTAATCGTTATCCGAAAGCCGTTTTTAAAGGTAAAATTGAAAAGTTTGATGTTAAGGATATTGATGAAGTTGAAAAACAATATCAGATAAAAGGAAAATTGAATCTTCGCGGAAAATCGAAAGAAATTGTGGTAAATGCTTTGATCAAAAGAGTTCCGGAAGGAATTCAGGTGATTTCGGATTTTCCTATTACGGTTTCAGATTTCAATATTGCTATTCCAAACCCGATTGCGGCGAAAATTTCAAAAACAGCCAATACGGAATTAACGGGAATTGTGCGTAGCGAAGAAACAATGCTAACTTTAAAATAAAGCCGAGTTTAGAACGCAATAACGTAAATATAAAATCTAAAATCCGTTTTTATCTGCGCTTTCGCGGAAGCGAATCAGTGAAATCCGTGGAATTAGAGATTATTTCAAACAATTTATTAATGTTTTTTCCAAATCTGTAAATTGAAATTCAAAACCAGTTTGCTGTATTTTTTCTGAAGAAACCCGTTGCCCTGTTAATACAACTTCGCTCAGTTCGCCTAATAAAATTTTTAAAACAAAAGACGGAATTTTAGGAAGCCAGATCGAATAGCCATAAAATCTTGCCATTATTTTAGAAAGCCTGGAGTTTGTAGTATTATCAGTTATGCACGCATTGTACGGACCTTCAAGTTTAGAATCCTGAACACTTTTCAGATAAATATTGGCTAGGTCTTCAATATGAATCCAGGGGAGATATTGTTTACCCGATCCTAAAACGGCACCAAAACCAGATTTAAAAGTAGGGATCATTTTTTTTAGAAAGCCTTCCTCTTTTCCAAGTACTATACCTGTTCTAATTTTTACGGTGCGAATTTGTAATGAACCGATTTTATCGACGGCATTTTCCCATTTCTGGCAGGTTGCTCCCAGGAAATCATCTGCCGGTGGTGTACTTTCTGTACAAATTTTATGGCTGGTAACAGAGCCGTAAATTCCAACAGCAGAAGCCGAAATAAAGCCTTCCAGTTTTTTATTGTTACTTTCTAAAATCGAAAAAATCATCTCAATAGGTTTTATACGACTTTCTAAAATATCTCTTTTTCGTTTTTTCGTCCATCTTTTATCTGCGATTCCTTCGCCGGCGAGATGAATAATATAATCGGCATTTAAAACTGCATTGTTGTCTATATAATTTTTATTTAAATCCCATTTATAATATGTAATTTCTGGAGTGTTTTCTTTATCAGAACGGCTCAGAACCGATACGGAAAAACCCGCTTCAATTAGAACAGCTGTCAAATTTTTTCCAATGAAACCACTTCCCCCAGTTAATAGAACATTTTGAGCCATAATAGTTTATAATATATTTAACAGTGCATATTGTTTAAGGTATAGTAAAGATACTTAAACAATGTTTACCTTTATAGCAAATTCTAAATTTTAATAAAATGGAGACTCAAAATAAGATAATTACCAAAGAAGAAATCGTTTCGAAATATATGGATGAGGTTTTGGAGAGAGGGCAAAGACCGAAATCTGTTTCTCATTTTGCAAAAGATAATGGCTTCGCAGAAACTGATTTTTATCCTTTTTTTGGAACATTTGAAGCTCTGGAAAAAGAAATATTCAGAATGTTTTTTGAAAACGCCGTTACTCTTCTCAAAACTACAGAAGAATACCAGCAATATGATATGAAAAACAAGATGCTGAGTTTCTATTTTACTTTCTTCGAGATTTTAACGGCCAACAGGAGTTACGTTTTACAGTCACTTAAATTGGATCGCAATCCGTTGAAGAATTTAGTTCAGTTAACTACGCTTAGAAATAGTTTTAAAGAATATGTTTCTGAAATCTTAACAGACGATTACAGACTGGAGCAGGAGAAATTTCAAAAATTTCAGGAAAAAGCTATTCAGGAATCTTCCTGGCTGCAATTGATGCTTACACTTAAATTCTGGATGCAGGATGAGTCTGCAGCATTTGAGAAAACTGATATTTTTATAGAAAAATCAGTTAATGCATCGTTTGAATTAATGAATGTTGCGCCAATAAATCATCTTATTGATTTTGGAAAATTTTTATTCAAAGAAAAAGTATACAGTAAATAAATGAAAACAATCGATTATATTCCCACTTCAAAAATTGAACGTGCAGGTAAACTGGTTCAGACCGGGGCAAAGATCGGAGTAAATTATGTGAAGCATTATGCAGAAAAAATAGTGAATCCGGATTTAAGCCGTGATAAACTGAACGAAAATAATGCGGAGGATATTTACGACGGACTAAAAAGCTTAAAAGGAAGTGCACTTAAAGTTGCTCAAATGCTGAGTATGGATAAAAACTTTCTGCCTCAGGCGTATGTAGAGAAATTTTCGCTTTCGCAATTTTCTGTACCGCCGCTTTCTGCTCCATTAGTATTAAAGACTTTTAAAAATAATTTTGGGAAAACACCTTACGAAATCTTTGATGAATTCAATCCCAATTCGATAAATGCTGCCAGTATTGGGCAGGTGCATTTAGCGAAGAAAAATGATAAAAAACTCGCTGTTAAAATTCAGTATCCTGGTGTCGCCAACAGTATTTCCTCAGATCTGTCTTTGGTAAAACCAATCGCCATCAGAATGTTTAATCTGCAGGGAAAAGATTCTGACAAGTATTTTAAGGAAGTAGAAGACAAACTGATTGAAGAAACCAATTATTTGCTGGAATTAAAACAAAGTCAGGAAGTTGTAGATGCCTGCGCTAAAATTGAAAACATTACCTTTCCCAATTATTATCCTGAATTTTCTTCGGAGAAGATAATTACTATGGATTGGATGTCGGGCATTCATCTATCTGAGTTTACTGCCATAAATACAGATCAGGAAGCTGGCGACAAATTAGGTCAGGCGCTTTGGGATTTTTATATGTACCAAATTCATGTTCTGCGAAAAGTCCATGCAGATCCGCATCCGGGTAATTTCCTGGTCGACAATCAAAATAAACTTATTGCGCTTGATTTTGGCTGTATGAAACAAATTCCTGACGAATTTTATACACCTTATTTCGAATTAATCAATCAAACGGTAATTACAGATAAAAAGCTTTTTAACGATAAATTATTTGAGTTGGAAATCCTTCGTAAAGATGATACTCCGGAAGAGATTGAATATTTTACTGAAATGTTTCATGATTTGCTGTCGCTGTTTACAAAACCTTTTCAAAGTGAAACATTTGATTTTGCCGATGAAAAGTTCTTTAATGAAATTGCCGATTTGGGCAAACGTTTCTCAGCAGATACTAATTTGAAAAAAATGAACGGAAACCGTGGTTCTAAGCATTTTATTTATATGAATCGAACTTTCTTTGGTTTGTACAATTTAATGTTCGATTTGAAAGCGAAAATTGTGGTAAGTAATTATTTGAAATATTAAGTTTTGTTTCTTTTGTTTCAGGTCTCAAAGTTTCAGGTTCTTATAATTGATTGTAATCTTTGTCAAAGTTTTAAACTTTGACAAAGATCTCGTATATTGATTTAGTTTCAGGTTTGTTTCTTTTGTTTCACGTTTCAGGTTTTCTTAGCAGTGAAAATAAGCTTTGTCAGAGTTTTAAACTTTGATAAAAATCTCTAATATAAATTTTTTGTTTCAGGTTTTATATGTTCTCCCTGAGCGAAGTCGAAGGATTATAATAATGTAGTACTGTGTGTCTTCACTTTGCGTATCCTTCGACTTCGTTCAGGAAGACAAAGATTGAGTTCAATCTTATTAACCTTAAACCTGAAACTTAAACCTGAAACTTCAAACTTCAAACTTACATGAAACTTGAAACATGAAACTTCAAACCTGAAACAAAAAAATCTTATTTAACAATTCCTGCCTTATAAGTGGCAATTGCGCGATCTCTGGCGAAAGCGTGGTCTATCATTGGTTCGCTATGACCAAAATCAAATTCAGGGATCCATTTGCGGATATATGCTCCTTTTTCGTCGAATTTCTTTTGTTGGATTTCCGGATTAAAAACCCTGAAGTAGGGTGCGGCATCACAGCCTGTTCCTGCTGCCCATTGCCAGTTTCCAACATTGGAAGCGAGTTCAAAATCCAGCAGCTTTTCTGCGAAATAAGCTTCGCCCCATTGCCAGTTTATTAACAAATGCTTGCACAGAAAACTTGCTACAACCATTCGTACACGATTGTGCATATAACCGGTTTCATTTAATTGGCGCATTCCTGCATCTACCATTGGGTAACCTGTTGTACCTGAACACCAGCGTTTAAAATCGTCTTCGTTATTTCGCCACTGAATACCGTCGTAACTGGATTTAAAATTATGATTGACACATTTGGGAAAACTAAAAAGAATCTGGATAAAGAATTCGCGCCAGATGAGTTCGCTCAGGAAAGTCTGATTTTTTTTGTGTGCCCAATTTACCAATTTTCTAATACTGACTGTTCCAAAACGCAGATGTGGCGAAAGATAAGAGGTACCGTCTAAGGCTGGGAAATCTCTGATTTCTTTATAATTTGTAATTTGTTTCAAATTATGAGGAAGAACTTTGATCGTACTTACTTCGAAACCAATTTGAGCCAAATCAGGAAATTCAAATTTACTTTTTGCAAAATTAGAATAGAAAGGCGTAGTATCATTTTCCGGACCAGATCCTGAAAGATGGTATTTCTCCAGCCATTTGTTTTTATAAGGTGTGTAAACAGTGTAGGGAAGTCCATCTGCTTTTGTAATTTCCTTTTCTTCGAAGATTACATGGTCTTTAAAAGGAAAAGATTCAATGTTATTTTTTTGCAAGATAGCCGTAATTTCTGCATCACGCTTTATTGCATAAGGTTCATAATCTTTATTATAGAAAATGTTTTCGATGTCGAATTCCTCAACAAGCGATTTCCATACTTCTTTTGTTTTTCCTTTTTTAATTAAAATTGAAGATTGAATCTTTTTTAGTTCTGAATTTATTTCTGAAAGTGAATCATAAATAAAAGTTACTCTGGCGTCATTCTTTGGAAGATGTTCTAAAATATCCTCATCGAAAATGAATAGCGGAATTACGGGAAAACCAGATTGCAGGGCATGAAATAATCCGGTGTTGTCTTCTAAACGCAAATCACGTCTCAACCAGAAAAAGGTAACTTTTTGTTTTGTCATTGTAATTTAATCTTTTTTGCCACAGATTTTGTAATCCTTTATTTGTGGTTTACTTTTTTGCATTAAATAGTTCTTCGATTTTATTGTATCTGTAATCGAAGATGCTTTTTAGTTTGTTTTTCACGACGAGTTGATTCATGATTCTGCCTAAAAATCCGAATGGAAGTGCGTAATGTACAATGTCGGTCATTTTTGTCCCTCCGTCTGGAGTAGGTTCAAAAAAATGCTTGTGATGCCATAATTTATAGGGTCCAAATTGCTGAATATCGACAAAATACTCGTTTTCTCTGCATGCTGTTATTTCGGTTACCCAGGACATTTTGATTCCGAAAAGCGGTTTAAGGGTATAGGTTATAATTTGTCCGTGATACATTCGCTTATCGTCGTAATCCTGAATTACGAAATTCATATTGTCGAGCGTAATGGTTTGCAGGTTTTTTGGACTGGAGAAAAAATCCCAGCATTGTTCTACGCTGGCATTGATATGTTGTACGGTTACTATCTTGTATAATTTCATAAGCACAAATCTTTCTTGTAGTACGTGAGCGTTAGGGATTAAAGTGGAGCTCTTTTTGTAGAAGGCTTTTTCTGCCTTTTGCAAAAAAGCGGGAATGCAAAGCCCGACCCGGAGGGTAACGCCCAAATTATTTTGATGTTTTTACTTCATAGCAAATTGTTAAACCATGAGTTTATTTACATTTTATAATATTTTAAGGGCACAAACAGCATTCCGAAACATTCTCCATGTTCCTTGTTTAGATGCTTATGATGAATTTTATGAGCTTTTCTTAATCCGATGAGGTATTTGTTTTTGGTGTTTTTGAACCATTTAAAACGCTGATGAATTAAAACATCGTGAATTAAAAAGTAACAAATGCCGTAAGATGTTATACCGCATGCGATGAAAAAAAGATAGTTGAATCCGCCCTGAACACCAAAATAGAATAAAAGTATACTTGGAATAGCAAAAATTACAAAGAAAATATCATTACGCTCGAAGGTGTCTTCGTACTTGGGCTGATGATGATCTGCGTGGAAATACCACATAAATCCGTGCATGACGTATTTGTGGGTAAGCCAGGTTACACATTCCATGAACAGAAAAACGCTTAAAAAGATTAGAAAGGAAATCATTTTTTTATTGTTGATGTTAAAATTATATGGCACTTCGACTTCGGCCAGCGTGACAAACTGTAGGAATTACTAAATTTACACAAGCTTTAGTTTGTAAGTTACAAAACTCTGGGCTAAAAGGCCGGCTTTTGTATAATTGGAAACCCTGATTCTGGAATTTCCGATTTCGTTGTACGGTGTATTTTTCAGTTTTTTAAGTAACTTTTTATAATATACGTAAGCGGTATAAACTCCAAATTTGGCTTCGATTGGAAGTTTTACAATTCCCTGATAGGCGATTCGAAAATCTTCTTCAATCTCTTTTATAATTTCGGTTTTTGAATCTTCGGTAAAGTTGCCCAGGTTGATTCCCGGAAAATACGTCCGGTTCAGGATGATATTGTCATCTCTTAAATCTCTTAAGAAATTCACTTTCTGAAAAGCCGATCCCAAACGCATGGCTTCGCTTTTTAATTGTTCGTATTTATGTTCTTTTCCCGAAACGAAAACTTTAAGGCACATTAAACCTACTACATCTGCAGAACCATAAATGTAATCGATGTATTCTGACTGGGTCTGATAGTTGGATTTTATAAGATCCATTTTCATGCTTTTTAAAAAAGCCTGAACCAAATCATCTGTTATATTGTACTCTTTTACAGTGTGTTGAAAAGAATTTAAAATAGGATTAAGGCTGATTCCTAATTCCATTGCTTTGTAATATTCTTTTTCAAAATCGTCTATTAAATATTCCTTTTCATAATCATGAAAAGAATCTACGATTTCGTCTGCAAAACGGACAAATCCATAAATGCTGTAAATGGCATCGCGTATGCTTGGCGACAGCATTTTTACGGCAAGTGAAAATGACGTACTGTAATTTTTAGTTACGAGTTTACTGCATTTGAAAGAAACGGCGTCGAATAGTGATTTCATTTTTTTAAGATCTAAAAGATTTTTGAATTAATTCAGCTGCTAGTTTTCCTGAAATTAAGGCAGGCGGAACACCTGGGCCAGGAACTGTCAACTGTCCTGTAAAATATAAATTCCTGACTTTTTTGCTTTTTAATTTTGGTCTTAAAAAAGCCGTTTGCATTAGTGTATTTGCCATTCCGTATGCATTTCCTTTGTAAGCATTATAGTCTGTTACAAAGTCATTTTTGCAGAATGATCTCTTAAAGATAATATTATTTTTAATTTTTTGCTGCGTAAGCTGCTCAAAACGAGTGATTATTTTTTCGAAATATTCTTCTCTTAATTTTTCACTGTCTTCGATTCCCGGTGCAAGCGGAATTAAGAAAAATCCGGATTCCATGCCTTCGGGTGCTGCAGTCTGATCTGTTTTAGAAGGAAAGTTGGCGTAGAACAATGGTTCTTTTGGCCATTTCGGCTCATCGTAAATATCAATGGCATGCTGATTAAAATCGACGTCAAAAAATAAGGCGTGATGTGAAATGTTTTCAATTTTTTTATCAAAACCTACAAAAAACAAGAGAGCGGAGGGAGCGAACACGCGGCTTTCCCAATATTTATCCGAATACATTTGGTGTTCTTTATCTAAAAGTGTTTCGGTGTGCTGATAATCGGCACCGCTTAAAACAATATCTGATTTCAGAATTTCTCCGTTAATTACAATTCCGGTCGCGGTTTTATTTTCGACCAGAATTTTTTCTACCGGAGAATTGGTTTTAATTGTTACCCCAAGTTCCAATGCCAGTTTTTCGATTCCCTTAATAACATCAAACATTCCTGTTTTTGGATGCCAGGTTCCGAGACCAAAATCGGCGTAATTCATAAAATTATAAAAAGATGGCGTTTTGGTTGGTTTTGCGCCCAGGAATAAAACCGGGAATTCCAGAATTTGAATTAATCTTTCGTTGGTGAATTGTTTTCGTATATCAGCACTTACATTGCTTAAAAACTGCCCCAGTTTTAAGGTGGTTTGAGGCGTAATTAATTCTAAAGGAGAAACTCCGGGACGATATACCAGATCTTTTATTGCAATATCGTAATTGCTTTTTGCCTGATTTATAAAGTTTTGGAGTTTCTGCGCACTTCCTTTTTCAATGCTTTCAAAAGTAGCTTTGATGTCTTCCAGATTATCAAAAATGCTGATGAAATCATTAATTCCGAAATAGACCCTGTAAGCAGGATTTAGTTTGATGAGCTCATAATAATCGGAAGGCATTTTGTCGAAATCTTTAAAGAAGCGTTCGAAAACGTCGGGCATCCAATACCAGCTTGGTCCCATATCAAACGTAAAACCGTTTTCTTTAAATTGTCTGGCGCGTCCTCCAATGGTGCTGTTTTTTTCATAAACAGTCACGCTGTTTCCTTGTTGGGCAAGATAACATGCAGCGGCTAAAGAAGAGAAGCCGGAACCTAGTATTTGGATAGTTTTTCTCATTTGTTTAACAAATATAAGAAAAACTTAAACAAAAATAAATCAGATCATGTTAATAGTTTCTTCCATGGAGTCAAAAACCTTAATTTTGTCTGTTAGGACCTTTGGATCAATGTGTTCCACCATTTTACCCATCAACCAGATTTCGTTATTATTTTGTAATAATTTCTGTCCCATAGATTTAACATATTGGTTGATTACGCTTCTGTCGGGCTGAACGGTCATAAAAGAAACAAAGGTTATGTTTTCAAAATGTCTGGTTAAGTCCTGAAGGTTTTCAATGGGCATGCTTTCCCCCAGATAAATGGTTTTGTATCCTTTATCGAGAATTTCATATTGAAGGTATAATAATCCGATTTGGTGAATTTCATTCAGCGGAAGCGATAGAACAAAAATACGGTCGGTTTTAGTTGGTTTCCGGATTTGAAGGCTTTCGGTATAAATCAATATTTTCTGCTTGATTAAATGACTCATAAAATGTTCATTAGCAGGGGTAATTGTTTCAGATTGCCATAATAGTCCGAGCTCTTTTAATAAGGGTAAAAAATGATCTTTAAATACTTCTTTAAAAGTTTTTTCTGAAATAAGCCAGTCAAATGTGTTGAAAAATAATTCCTGGTCGAAGTTCATCATTGCCATTTTGAAAGAAGTGATGGCAAAGTTTTGAGAATTTTTTTTCGAAATTATTTCGCGAACCAGCTGTGGAATTTTTTCTTCAGGATAGGTTGCAATTTTGGAAATCTTATAACCGTATTCGTGTAGTAAGCTGATGTTAAGAAGTTTCTGAAGATTTTGAAGATTATAAAATCTAATATTGGTGTCCGTTCGCATAGGTTCAAGGACATTGTATCTTTTTTCCCAGATGCGAATTGTATGTGCTTTAATACCAGATAAGTTCTCCAGATCTTTAATACTGAAAACAGTTTTAATATTGTTTACCATTTGTTGCAATTAAGTCAACAAATGTAAAATAAAATCTCAGACGGCACCTTAAAACTACATTAAAAAGATAGAGATTTAGAGGCTGAAGTATTAATAATATATTTTACTGATAAAAAAGTATACTGATTTTTTAGGAAATTTATTACTTTGATAAAATTAGGCCAATCTGCGTTTGGAAATTGTGCAGATTGTCCTAATTTTTAATTTGTTATTTACAAAAAGTGGCTTTGTTTTTTATGGCGCTTTGGCTTCCTAATTCAATTGCTTTTGTAAAATCTTTGCAGCTGTTTTTTTTGTCCCCAATTTTATTATAAGCCAAACCTCTAAGGTTATAAGCGATATAGTCTTTCGGATTTAAACCTAAAGAAGCAGTGCAGTCTTCTATGGCTCCCTGAAAGTTTTGTAATTTATAATTTACGTTGGCTCTTCCGGTAAAGGCATCTGCATTCATATCGTCTAATTCGATAGTTTTAGTGAAATCAGATTGGGCTCCTTTTAAGTCGTTTAATTTTAATTTTGCAACGCCCCGATTTTGATAAGCTTCAACAAATTTAGAATCGAGATTAATAGCTTTTGTGTAATCTGCAATGGCGCCTTTTGTATTTCCGGCCTCGGCCTTTTTCATGGCTTTGTCGAAATAGCCATTGGCAGATTGTGCCCATGAAGAGCATGCGATCATGAGGAATGATGCTAATAGTAGGTTTTTCATAAACTAATTTGGGATTAGTGATTAAATTATTTGCCCACGAATTTAAGAAAGTTTTGTTTTGAAAGTGTATTTCGTAAATAAAATTACAGTTAGTACCTGAGAAGTTTTTAATTACAGGAAGTGCAATAATTTTACTGAGATACCATATAAAAGAAAAAGGTTAAGTAAAATAAATTACTTAACCTTTTGTGACCCGACTGGGGCTCGAACCCAGGACCCCATCATTAAAAGTGATGTGCTCTACCGACTGAGCTATCGAGTCATTGTTTTTCTAATGAGGGTGCAAATATAAGGACTTATTTTAGCTTACCTGTCTTTTTTTTGAAATGATTTTCAATAAATTCGAGGTATTTGTGTAAAGCCTTATTTAATAGCAAATTAAACTTTAATTTTTTTTTAAGTGACCATGGAGGGATTTGAACCCTCACGCCCTTGCGAGCACCACCCCCTCAAGATGGCGAGTCTACCGTTTCTCCACATGGCCTAAAGAAAAAAGGTCGGGTAAAATAAATTACCCGACCTTTGTGACCCGACTGGGGCTCGAACCCAGGACCCCATCATTAAAAGTGATGTGCTCTACCGACTGAGCTATCGAGTCATTGCTTTCAAGAAATTTAATTTGTTTATCACAAAATTTGTGACCCGACTGGGGCTCGAACCCAGGACCCCATCATTAAAAGTGATGTGCTCTACCGACTGAGCTATCGAGTCATTTAATTTCTTGAATGCGGGTGCAAATATAAGGAGTTTATTTTGAAGTTTCCAAGCTATTTTATTATAAATTTGTCTTTTTTTTGGAAAAAATTCCAATTGCTTAGTTTATAAGGTTTTATTAATATGAAAAAAATAGTGTTGTTAGGTTATATGGGTTGCGGAAAGTCAACAATTGCCCAAAATTTGTCGAAAATTACTAAAATTCCGTTTTTAGATCTGGATGAATGTATCGAAAAAAAAGCAAATTTGTCTATAAATGAAATTTTTTCTAAACATGGAGAGGTCTATTTTCGAAAATTAGAGCACGAAATGTTTGTAGAATTACTCCATTCTCCGGAAAATTATATTATCGGACTGGGAGGAGGTACTCCCTGTTATGCCAATAATCATGAATTATTAAAAGGAGAGGAAGTAGCTTCTATATATTTAAAGGCGTCAATAGATACCTTATATAATAGACTGGTTTATAATAAAAGCAAACGTCCCTTAATTGCTAATATGGATGAAGAGGAGATGAGGGAGTTTATTGCGAAACATTTATTCGACAGAAGTTTTTATTACAACCAGGCGCAGCATAAAGTCGTAGTAGACAATAAATCTGTCGAAGAAACGGTTCAGGATATATTAAAAATCTTAGCTTAAAGAAGCGTAATCACCACTTTCTGAGTTGAAAACTACCTGTACATGCTCTAATAATGAGGTTGAAAGTGAGATTCCTTTAAAATCGGCTTTTACCGGATATTTTTTGTGATTTCGATCTACAAGTACTGCTGTTTTGAATTTCTTAAGCGGAACATCTAAGAAATGACGAACAGCATATATTAGAGTAGTTCCGGAGTTTAGTACATCGTCTACCAGAACGAGTCCTTTGTTTTTGTATTCGTCAGGTGTCAATGAGGTTTGTATCTGTTCCTGCGGATTTTGCTTGTTTACTTTTACTTCGCAGATAGAAACTTTTAAAGTAGAAATGCTGCTGAGTGCTGCGGCAATTTTTTCGGCAAAAAGAAATCCGTTAGAAGCAATTCCGGCAATAACAACTTCTTCTTCGTTTACAAAAGTCTCGTAAATTTGATAGGCAATACGGTTGATTTTATGTTCGACTTCCTGATGGGTTAAAATGATATTATTGCTCATAAATGTAATTTTTTGCTAATGTACAAATTTATTGAAATTGGAATTATTTGAATTTATCTGAAATTTCCCCCGGAATGACTTGGTTTTCTTTTAAAGATCCGTTTTTTCCTCGTCGTATATTTCGTCTCCGTAATCGTCGATATCCCGTCGGTCTTTTTTAGTAGGACGTCCCGTTCCGGCTTTACGATAATGTTCTTTGGAAAGTTTTAATAATTCGAGATGTGCATAAGCTTCGGCAGGAGTTTCGTTTTTGCGGTAGATGTCTACTAATTTTGCTCCCACACGGCTTTCCGGAATATCCAAAACAGTGATGATTTGAGTAATCTGGTCTTTTCTGAATGTAATCCGGTCTGTTGGAAAAACTTCTTTGGAAGGTTTGGCCACTTGTCCATTTACAGTAATATGATTCTTTTTGCAGGCTTCTGTAACCATGTTTCTGGTCTTGTAATATCGAACGCACCACAGGTATTTATCTATTCTCATAATTTTTCTAAAATCCAAGTTAAATTCTTTACAAAAATAAATCAATATTGTATCTTGCGCACCTAAAAAAATGATAATAATGAATAAATTAAAATATTATTTTGTTTTGTTACTTGCTGGTATTGCCATCGTTTCTTGTAATAAAAAAGATGATGATGAAGCGGTAGTTGTTCCTTTAAGGAATTATCAAGAACAATTTAATACTGATAATGCAGATATTGAAGAGTATTTAAACACAAATTATATTACGGTTAGTGAAAATATGGATGTTACTTTTACGAAAATAACGGATCCTGCAACACAACCTTCTATAATGTCTTATTTGAATAGTGCAACATTTCCTAAATTGGTTTTAAGAGAGATACCATACGTTCATGGAATAACGTATAAAATGTATTATCTTGTTTTAAGAGAAGGTATTGGTACTGCACCAATGAATACAGATGGTGCGGTGGTTGCATATAGGGGAGAGTATTTAAGTCGTGTTGATAAAACGACCACAGAACCAAGTTATTTAAAAACTACATTTTTTGAAGAGGTAATTTATCCAAAAAGTGCTACTGATTTGTATGGTGTTATTTTGGGGTGGAGCGAAATTTTTCCTCAATTTAAAACTGGGACAACTACTTATAATGCTGACGGCACAGCTAGTTATAAGGATTTTGGAGCAGGAGTATTGTTTATTCCATCAGGACTAGGGTATTATGCTACCGGCAGTTCTTCTGGAGCTATTCCAGCTTATTCACCTTTGATTTTTACCATCAAATTATATGATTTTAGTAGGTTAGATCACGAAAATAATGGTTATTCTTCTACTACTGGTGCATTATTGGTGAATCCGGACGGTGTTCCAGATTATGAAGAAGATATAAATGGAGATGGTTATGTTAGAGATTACAGAAATACAACCTTATATCCTAATCCTCCGGCAAACCCGGACGATACAGATTTAGACGGAATTCCTGATTTTCTGGATCATGATGATGATGGAGATGGTTTTACTACAAAATTTGAGATTACTAAGCCTACGGGAGAAGTTGGTGTTGTTAATGGATTTAATTACGGAATCAGTCTGTATTATCCGTGGGATCCGAAAGCAGATAATCCCGTGACACCTAATGTAGATGAAACGGAGCCTCGAGGAATTCCTAGAAGACCAACTGGTGCTCTGACTAATCCAAACGATCCGGTAGAGTCTGCAAATAACCCTAAGAAATATACGGAAGAAGATTACACAGCTCCTGGAAGATTAAGGATTCATCTGGATAAAAGTTATCCGATAAAAATAAAATAAATTATATTACAAAAAAGACCTGAAATTACTTTCAGGTCTTTTTTTTTGATAACAGAAAAACATTAAATATAGTATTAAATTCAGTGCTTTATGTATTGATATTCAGTTGTTTGGTTTTATTTATAAGAATTAATCTCTTTTTTACGGTATTCCGTAAAGAATTTATTTCATTTTTATATATTTTTGAAAGAATAATATTAAATATTTATAAAATGAAAAAATTAATTGCATTGTTTTTAGGTATTACAGTTTTGTCATGCAGTAGTGAAGATCAGTTAAATAATGAAGTTGTCTCTACAGCAGACACCTCAGCTTCAGTTTTAGATGGCAAAATGTTGTCATTTAAAAATGAAGAATCTTTTGTTAAAGAATATTCTGAATTATCATTACTGAGCAATGAGGATATTAAAAAGTGGGTATCTTCTAAAAAGTTGATTTCTTTACAAAGTATATCGGAAAATATTTCAGATATGGAAGGAGATGAATTGTCTGAGACAAGAGTTATTTATTCCGAAGCATTAAAGTCAATATTGAATTTTGACTCTAAAGTTAAGATTGATGGTAAAGCTTTATGGCTTAATGAACGAACTTTTTATTTACTTTCAGTAGATGAAATAAATAAATCATCTGAACAGCTTATTGCTGAAAAAGATAAATTGGAAGTTTACGGAAGTTTGTTAAGTGTTTCTAAGCCTGATCAAAATTTAACAGCCAGAAATGTTCTTCCAAATGAGAATAGAATAAAGACTTTTGTTACTGATGAGGGTAGTTTTAATGTGCCAGGCAGTAGAATTAGACATGTTTTGGATTTATACAACGAAACAATTGTTTTGAATGATGAAATACAATCTAGCAAAATGTTTTTGAGATCTACATTGCAATATAGATCATGTTCTACTTGGAGATGTACATGGAAGGAAGCTTCTAATATAAGGTCGATAGATACTTATAGTTTGACTGGATCAAATTCAGTTCTTTGGAAATTTTCTCTTCTCCAAACTGCTACATCTACGACGAGTACATTTTTGTTGGCTACTTGGAATCCTTCGAATCTTCCTGCACCTGCTAATCCGTCTCAGTGGTTCACAAATTTTAATGTTTCAGGACCTTTCAAAATTTACGTAGGAAATGGACCTTGGCTAGAAATTCCAATTTCTTGGTATTAAATATTTTAAAAATACAAAACCCTCGAAATGTCATTTCGAGGGTTTGTTATAAGTAAAAAAACTATATTATTTTCTTTTAAGAACTCTTTCTACAGCTTCAACAATCGCCTGATTGTTTAACTTGTATTTCTCCATTAACTGCTCCGGAGTTCCAGATTCACCAAAACTATCTTTAACTGCAACAAATTCTTGCGGAGACGGATTGTTTAAAGCTAATACTCCAGAAACACTCTCTCCAAGACCTCCAAGGTAATTGTGTTCTTCTGCAGTAACCACACATTTAGTTTTAGCAACAGATTTTAAAATAGCTTCTTCGTCAAGTGGCTTAATTGTATGGATATTGATTACTTCAGCAGAAATTCCTTTTGCTTCTAAAGCTTCAGCAGCAATAAGAGCTTCCCAAACTAAATGTCCTGTGGCAATAATTGTTACATCTGTTCCTTCATTTAACATAATGGCTTTTCCAATCACGAAAGGTTCGTCGGCAGGAGTGAAGTTAGGTACTACAGGACGTCCGAAACGTAAATAAGCAGGACCGTGGTGGTCTGCCAATGCTAAAGTTGCTGCTTTTGTCTGATTGTAATCGCAAGTGTTGATTACAGTCATTCCCGGCAGCATTTTCATTAAACCGATATCTTCTAAGATCTGGTGCGTAGCTCCGTCTTCTCCAAGAGTTAATCCAGCGTGAGAAGCACAAATTTTTACATTTTTATCTGAATAAGCCACAGACTGACGAATCTGATCGTAAACTCTTCCTGTAGAAAAGTTGGCAAAAGTTCCTGTAAAAGGAATTTTTCCGCCAATTGTTAAACCTGCAGCAATTCCGATCATGTTAGCTTCGGCAATTCCGATTTGGAAAAAACGTTCCGGATGATTTTTCTTGAATTCATCAAATTTCAATGATCCGATTAAATCTGCGCAAAGCGCAACAACGTTTTCGTTTTTCTGACCTAGTTCTGTCATTCCCGCTCCAAAACCTGAACGGGTATCTTTACTTCCTGTATTTGTATATTTTTTCATCTTTAATTTTGCTGTATGCTTTACGCTGTAGGCAATAGGCTTAGAGCTTATCGCTTAAAGCTTTTAGCTTTTTTTAATAATCGTGCTGATCTTTAGAATAATTTTGAGCCAATGCCGCTGCTAACTGATCATTGTTTGGCGCTTTTCCGTGCCAAGCATGCGTATGCATCATAAAATCAACTCCGTTACCCATTTCAGTGTGTAATAAAATACAAACCGGTTTTCCTTTTCCTGTTCTTGATTTTGCATCTGTTAAACCAGTAAGAATTGCATCGATGTCGTTTCCTTGCGGAATATCTATTACATCCCAGCCAAAAGCTTCAAATTTTGCGCGGATACTTCCCATTGGCAGAACTTCGTCGGTTGTTCCGTCAATTTGTTTTCCGTTTAGATCGACAGTTGCAATTATGTTGTCTACTTTTTTTGCAGAGGCATACATAATAGCTTCCCAGTTTTGACCTTCCTGTAATTCTCCGTCTCCGTGTAAGGTATAAATTAAGTGATTATCTCCGTTTAATTTTTTAGCCTGCGCTGCTCCAAGAGCTACAGATAAACCTTGTCCTAATGAACCAGAAGCAATACGAACTCCAGGTAAACCTTCGTGCGTAGTTGGGTGTCCTTGTAAACGTGAATTTAATAATCTGAAAGTAGCTAATTCTGAAACTGGAAAATAACCGCTGCGTGCTAAAACGCTATAGAAAACCGGAGAAATATGCCCGTTTGAAAGGAAAAACAAATCCTCTCCAATTCCGTTCATATCAAAACCTTCTTTGCGGTCCATGATATTTTGATATAGTGTTACCAAAAATTCAGTACAGCCTAAAGATCCACCCGGGTGGCCTGAGTTTACAGCATGTACCATTCTAAGAATATCTCTTCTTACTTGGATCGTTAAATCGCTTAATTGTTGTGTGTTAGGCTTCATTTATATGTAAAATTTTAAACTTTAGCAAAAGTAATCGTTATTTTGCGGGGAGACAAATCATTTTTTGCTTTAGTTTGCTTCAATTGTTAAATTTTTTATTCTTTTTTTTACTTATCGTTGAAAAAATAGTGGCATCTAATCGGTTTTGCATAAAAAATTGCCACAGATTAAATAGATTAAAAGGTTGAAAAAATCTCCTAATCTATAAACCTGTGGCAAAATATTTTATTGGAATTAAATATTCCTTTGTTGCGTGACCTGTAATTAATCTTTAATTGGTGTCGCCTTCGCTGTAAAAGTTATTCTCTTCGTCTTCTGAACCGATATCTTCCAGTTCATCATCTAATTCGGAACCGGGGACGTCTAAATCATTTCCGATTTTGTCGCTGTTTTGTTTCCATTCGTGATTGTCCTGATTGATGATACGCTCTCCTGAAATTTCTTCAGGATTGATGTCTTCGAGCTTATTGTCCTGATTGTAGATATCTTCGTTTGCTGGATAATCCATATTCTCAAGGTTTCTTTCTATTTGATCGTCCTTGATCTGATCTAATTTTTCTTCGGCATTTATCATGATTTCTATATTTTAGTTTGACCTTGTTTTATATATGTAACAGATATAAAATTACAAAATGAACCGTCTTATTATGTTACACTTTATCGGTTTGATCTTGTAGTTTTTACATTCACGATATTTGTAATGGAGACGTGTTTGCGTTAGGGATAGCAGCGGCATCCTTTTGCGACAAACGTTTGGTCTTAATTAAAAATGATTGGTTCCGGAGCAAAAGATACAGCGGATAGCCCGACCGGAGGGAACGCCCAAAGAAAGTTGTTAGTAAATAGTCCTTAGTGATTAGTTTTTAGTCCCTAGTTTTAGTGTTGAGTCCTTAGTTCGGGTTCAATATTTGCCGAAGTGTGAAAATTATCTAATTTTTTAATTTTCTAAATTATTGAATTAACATATTTTCTAATTGCCAAATTATCTAATTAAATTTTCCTGAAATTAGATTATCTTTGCCGTCCCGAACAATTGGGCGAAAAACGAATATGAAGTTTGATTTATTACAAAAAGATCCGCAGTCTAAAGCTAGAGCGGGAAGTATTACTACCGATCACGGGGTTATAGAAACTCCTATTTTTATGCCCGTTGGAACGGTTGCTTCTGTAAAAGGAGTGCATCAGCGTGAATTGAAAGAAGAGATTAACCCGGATATTATTCTTGGAAATACCTACCATTTATATTTGCGTCCGCAGACCGAAATTTTGGAAAAAGCCGGCGGACTGCATAAATTTATGAACTGGGATCGTAATATTTTGACCGATTCCGGAGGGTATCAGGTATATTCTCTTTCTTCAAATCGAAAAATTAAGGAAGAAGGAGTGAAGTTTAAATCGCATATTGACGGTTCTTACCACTTTTTTACTCCTGAAAATGTAATGGAAATTCAGCGTACAATTGGGGCTGATATTATCATGGCTTTTGATGAATGTACACCGTATCCTTGTGATTACAGATACGCACAGCGTTCTATGCATATGACACATCGTTGGCTGGATCGTTGTATCAATCATTTGGAGAAACTTCCATATAAATATGGTTATGAGCAGACTTTTTTCCCGATTGTGCAGGGGAGTACTTATAAGGATCTTCGTCAGCAATCGGCAGAATATATTGCAAATTCAGGTCAACAGGGAAATGCAATTGGAGGACTTTCTGTAGGGGAACCGGCAGAAGAAATGTATGCCATGACTGAAGTGGTTTGCGAAATTCTTCCGGAGGATAAACCGCGTTATTTAATGGGTGTTGGTACTCCGATAAATATTTTAGAAAATATAGCGTTAGGAATTGATATGTTTGATTGTGTTATGCCTACCCGTAATGCCAGAAATGGTATGTTGTTTACGGCGAACGGAACAATCAATATTAAAAATAAAAAATGGGAAGCCGATTTTTCTCCAATTGACGAAATGGCGCACACTTTTGTTGATACAGAATATTCTAAAGCGTATCTGCGTCACTTATTTGCTGCCAATGAGTATTTAGGAAAACAAATTGCAACTATTCACAATCTTGGTTTCTATATGTGGTTGGTTCGTGAGGCGAGAAAACATATCTTAGCAGGAGATTTTAGACCATGGAAAGAAATGATGGTTAAAAATATGAGTCAGAGACTTTAAAAAAGAAGTTTCAGGTTTTTTTAGTTTCAGGTTTCAGGTTGCCCGGCGTAACTGAAACCTGACGCTAGCCAAAGCAAACTGAAACCTGAAACCTGAAACAAAAAACTTATGCTTTCAATAATAGATAAATACATTTTAAAAAGATATCTGGGAACTTTCTCTGTTATGCTTCTTTTATTTGCGCCAATCGGAATCGTTATTGATGTTTCTGAAAAAGTCAATAAAATGCTGGAGAACAAAATTCCGTTTATGGATATTGCTTTCTATTATTACAATTTTACAATCTATTTTATTAATTCGCTGTTTCCTATATTTCTGTTTTTGTCGGTAATCTGGTTTACCTCTAAACTGGCAAATAATACAGAGATTATTGCAATTTTGAGTTCGGGAATTTCTTTTACTCGATTTTTGCGTCCTTATATTATCGGGGCAACAATTGTTTCGCTTTTTGTATTGCTAATGGGATTTTTTATTGTTCCTGCTGCAAGTGAAGGTTATAACAATTTTAGATATACCTACCTAAAAGGAAACGGAAAAGAGCTCATGCGTGGCGAAAACACAAATGTCTACAGACAGGTTAACGATCACGATTTTATATTTGTAAATAGTTTTAACGAAGAATCTAAAACTGCCTTTAATTTTTCGTTAGAACATTTTGAAAAAGAAAAGCTTACTTATAAAATTACTGCAAGTCGTATTAAATGGGACCCGAAGAAAAAAGTGTACGTTTTATACGATTTTACCAAACGAACGATTGGCGATTTAAACGATGTGATTGAAAAATCTCCTGAAAAAAATATAGCTTTTAAGTTCGAATTGGCCGATTTAACTCCGGTAGTATATATCGCAGAAACGCTTACGCTTGGTAAATTAGTTGATTTTATAGACAAAGAGAGAAAGCGTGGTTCGGGAAATATAAATACATATCTCGTTGTGCTGTACAAAAAATATAGCGTGCCGGTTTCGGCTTTTATTTTAACAATTATTGCTGTTTCTGTTTCTGCAATGAAACGACGTGGCGGAATGGGAACCAACTTAGCAATCGGGATTGCAATTGCTTTCTCATTTGTGTTCTTTGATAAAATATTTGGTACACTTGCCGAAAAATCTACTTTCTCACCTTTATTAGCTGTCTGGTTCCCGAATATTGTTTTCGGAATTTTGGCTGTTTACTTATTACGTAATGCGAAACGATAATTTAAAAAGTTATTTAAATCTTCATTTAATTGTTTTTATCTGGGGTTTTACGGCTATTTTGGGCGCACTAATTACAATTGATGCAGAAAATCTGGTTTGGTTCAGAATGTTATTGGCGGGTATTTTCCTTGGCGGATTTATCCTTTATAAAAAACAATCTTTTCAGGTTCCGGTAAGGGAATTTTTCAAATTGATTTTTGTCGGATTGCTGATTGCCCTGCATTGGATTTTCTTTTTCAAAGCCATCCATGTTTCCAATGTTTCTATTACGCTTTCCATATTTTCGCTGGGTGCATTCTTTGCCTCATTATTAGAGCCTTTATTTTATGGAAGGAAGGTATTATGGTATGAAGTTTTTTTCGGACTGATTATCATCGCTGGTCTGGGATTGATTTTACAAGTTGAAATTAAATATCTGCAAGGTGTTTATTTTGCATTAGCTTCTATTATTCTTGGAGTCGTATTTACTTTAATGAATGGTAAATTAATTGCAGATCATGAACCTTCGGTAATAACTTTTTATGAATTTGGTGCAGGGGTTTTCTTTATTTCTGTTTATTTTTTGTTTGAAGGAAAATTTACAGCAGACTTCTTTTCCTTATCATTAAATAACTGGATTCTATTACTGGTCCTGGCTTCTGTCTGCACAGCTTACGCCTTTACCGCCTCTGTAAAAGTGATGCAGAGATTAACACCTTATACTGTAATGTTAACCACCAATTTAGAGCCTGTTTATGGTATAATTCTGGCTTATTTTATATTAGGAGGAAAAGAGAAAATGAGTGTTGAATTTTACATTGGAGCAGTTATAATTATCATAACAGTAATACTGAATGGTGTATTCAAACATTATCAGAATAAGAAGGAAAACTTGTAATAGTTTCCTTATTTTTAGATTGCATTTTTATACTTTAAACAACAATTAACTTCACCAATGATATAATATTTTTATATTTGCGGTTCGATTTACAAACAAAATTCAAAAATCCATGGAATATTTAGATTTTGAGCTTCCAATTAAAGAACTTGAAGAACAGTTAGAAAAGTGCGTTATAATTGGGAAAGAATCTGACGTTGATGTAACGCCAACTTGCAAGGAAATCAACAAGAAATTAGTAGAAACTAAGAAAGAAATATATAAAAACCTTACCGCCTGGCAGCGTGTTCAGCTATCCAGACATCCAAACAGACCTTATACTTTAGACTACATCAGAGCAATCTGCGGAGAAAGTTTCTTAGAACTTCACGGAGACAGAGGTTTTAAAGATGATAAGGCAATGGTAGGCGGACTAGGTAAAGTAAACGGACAATCGTTTATGATTATCGGTCAGCAAAAAGGTTATAATACAAAGACACGTCAGTACCGTAATTTTGGTATGGCAAATCCCGAAGGATACCGTAAAGCTTTGCGTTTGATGAAGATGGCAGAGAAATTCGGAATTCCGGTTTTAACTTTAGTAGATACTCCTGGTGCATATCCGGGGCTTGAAGCTGAAGAAAGAGGACAGGGAGAAGCAATCGCCAGAAATATTTTTGAAATGGTTCGTCTTCAGGTTCCAATTATCACCATTATTGTGGGTGAAGGAGCTTCAGGTGGAGCATTAGGAATTGGTGTTGGTGACAAAGTTTATATGTTAGAAAACACTTGGTATTCTGTAATTTCTCCTGAATCGTGCTCTTCTATTTTATGGAAAAGCTGGGAATACAAAGAGCGTGCAGCAGAAGCTTTAAAATTAACTTCTTCTGACATGAAAAAACAAAAATTAGTAGATGATGTAATTCCTGAGCCATTAGGAGGAGCACATTATGACAGAGAAACTACTTTTAAAACAGTAGCAGAATATATTACAAAAGGATATAACGAATTGAAAGACTTATCAACAGCCGATTTAATTGCCCAGAGAATGGACAAATACAGTAATATGGGCGAGTTTAAAGAGTAAATTCATTTAATATGAAGAAAAATCCGAAGCCCTGCGGTTTCGGATTTTTTTTTGGTTATGAACAAATCAGAATTATTTATAAACAATTAATAGTTATAACTCGATAGCATATTTTTTTTAAATTTTGCTACTTTCGCTATATGGAAAATTTCAAAAATTTTAGCCCTGTAAAGGTCGACAAAACCACAATTATTAATCTGGAAAAAGGCAAGCTTCCTCCACAAGTTATTGATTTAGAAGAGGCTGTATTGGGAGCGATGATGATTGATAAAAAAGGGGTAGATGATGTAATTGATATTTTACAGCCAGATGCTTTTTACAAAGACGCGCACAAACATATTTTTGAAGCAATTTTGCAGCTTTTTACCGAAACGCAGCCAATTGATATTCTTACCGTTTCAACCCAGTTAAAGAAAAATGGAAAACTGGATGTAGCAGGGGGAGATTTCTATCTGATTCAGTTAACGCAAAAAATTGCCTCGTCTGCCCATATTGAATTTCACTCGCGTATTATTCTTCAAAAATTTATTCAGAGAAGTTTAATTAGAATTTCTTCTGAAATTATTGAAGAGTCTTACGATGAAACGACAGACGTTTTTGATTTATTAGATAAAGCAGAATCTAAATTATACGAAGTTACGCAGGGAAATATCAAACGTAGTTCTGAAACCGCACAGAGTTTAGTTTTACAGGCAAAGAAACGTATTGAAGAAATTGCAGGTAAAGAGGGCTTAAGTGGTATTGCAACAGGCTTTGAAAAATTAGATGAAGTAACTTCCGGCTGGCAGCCTTCGGATTTAATTATTATTGCGGCTCGTCCGGGTATGGGTAAAACGGCTTTCGTACTTTCGATGGCAAGAAACGTTGCCATACAGTTTGGACATGCGGTTGCTGTGTTTTCTCTGGAGATGGCGTCTGTACAGTTAATTACAAGGCTTATTTCGTCAGAAACAGGATTGTCTTCTGAGAAATTAAGAACAGGTAAACTGGAAAAACACGAATGGGAGCAGTTAAGTACAAAAGTAAAAAACTTAGAGAAAGCACCATTATTTATAGATGATACACCTTCGCTTTCGATTTTCGATTTACGTGCAAAATGTCGTCGTCTGGCTTCGCAACACGGAATTAAATTGATTATCATTGATTATTTACAGTTAATGACTGCAGGTGGAAACGGAAAAGGAGGAGGAAACCGTGAGCAGGAAATTTCTACCATTTCGAGAAACTTAAAGGCTTTGGCAAAAGAGTTAAACGTGCCGGTAATTGCACTTTCGCAGCTGTCCCGTGCGGTTGAAACGCGTGGTTCGAGTAAACGTCCGCTTCTTTCGGATCTTCGTGAATCCGGAGCGATCGAACAAGATGCTGATATTGTATCGTTTATTTATCGTCCTGAATATTATAAAATTGAAGAATGGGATGATGATGAAGCATCTCCAACTGCAGGACAAGCAGAATTTATTATTGCAAAACACCGTAATGGTGGTTTGGAAAATATTCGTCTGAAATTCTTAGGACATTTAGGTAAATTTGATAATCTTGAAGATTTTACAGGCGGTTATGATGATTTGCCTTCTAAAATGAATCATGATGATAATCCTTTCATAACAAAAAACTTACCATCAGCCAATGAGGCATTTGGAAGTAATTTAAATGATGATGATGACGACAGCGATGTTCCATTTTAATACACTATAGAGCCTTATTTATAAGGCTTTTTTTTTGCCCTAAAGTTAAATCTTTAAGAAAATTGACTAGTTTAGCCAAACCAAATCCAGACTAGCATTTATTTGATTAATAACCAATAACCAATTGAATTATGAATGAAGAATTAAATTTAGGAAGTATTGAAATACCTTTATCAGAAGGTATTTTGTGGGCAGATGAGTACCGTAGAGATTTTCAGACTGAGGAAGGAAGAAGAAAGAAAGTAGATGGATATCTCATTCCGCTGCAAACTTTAAAGTCAGTTTTAGATCAGGATATTCAGGCAGTTCGCGCTTACAAAGCAATCAATAACGCCGGAGAACAAACACTAATATTTGTTGGCGCGGTCTGGGATGCTACAGAAAAAATCTATAAAGATGTTTTCAAAAACAATGGTGTCGGAAATGGAGAAACTGTTGTTTATGATGGAAGCCGACCAGTGCCGCCTTATGGAGATCCTAATAGTCCGTTGAATCCTTAAAAATGGCAGATTTCATCATATATCTAGGTTACTTTATTTTATTTATTGACCTGATTTTATATACATATAGCTTTTTTCGGGAGAAAAAAGCTAATGTTTTTTTTGTTATATATCTTGCTTTCTCCTTTGTGTTACAGTGTTCAATGGAGATCATGTATCATTTCCGTTTGAATAATTTATTTCTTGTAAATATTTTTATCATTGGACAAATGATATTATTAGGATTGTTTTACAATTCCCTTTTCAATTTAAAAAGTCAAAAAAGGTTTGTAATTATTAGTGTTGTAGTTGCAATGGTAATATTGGCAATTCAATTCATTATGGACTGGAATCAATTTTTGCGTTTTAATTTGTTTGAGATAACATTGACATCCTTATTGGTGGTGATCTTTTCACTGATTCATTTTTATAACATGCTTACAGAGAGTAAAAGATATTATTACATTAGTGTAGGTATTGTTTTTTACTTGTTGGCCAGTACTGTATTGTTTTTAATCGGCAATCTGACTCATAATTTGAGTAATGAATTTAAATTTTTAAGCTGGCAGCTTAACTCGGTTTTAATAGTTATTTATTACACATTATTTTTATATGACTGGAAAAGAGACCGTTTAAATAAATCCCGTTAATTAGTTATGAATGTTAATTCGTTACCAGAAAAAGAGATTGTAGCAATTATTTTATATGTCTCTATGTTTCTAATGATTTTAGCAGTGGTTCTGATAATCTTCTTTTATTTTTCCAGACAGAAAATCATTCAAAAAGAATTAGAAAAAGTAGATTTGATCCTTCGGTACCAACGAGAACAACTGCATGCCGTTATTATAACACAAGAAGAAGAACGTAAAAGAATTGCACAGGATCTGCACGATGATATTAGTTCTAAATTAAACATTGTTTCGCTAAACAGTCACTTGCTGACGGCACCTAATCTTACTGAAACTGAAACCGCTGAGATCACAGAAAACATTATTAATTTAACAACTAAAGCTTTAGAAAATTCGAGAAAGATTGCTCATAATCTGCTTCCTCCTGTGTTCGAAAAATTCGGATTAAATGCCGGAATTGAAGAATTGTGCGAAGAATTTGAAACCAGTAAATCTGTCAAAACGTATTATAAAAATGAAATCAATTTTGATGAAAAAGACATCGACAGGCATTTACATGTTTTTAGAATTTTACAGGAGTTAATGAATAATTCACTTCGTCACGGAAAAGCTACAGAAATCTGGATTTCATTTACAACTAAAAATGGCGTAAATACTTGTGATTACGAAGATAACGGAATTGGTTTTGATAATTCAGATACAGTACATCAAAAAGGTCTGGGAATGAAAAATATAGATAGCCGGATTTCATTTTTAGAAGGAACGATTAAGATTACTTCTGAAATTAATAATGGAATCGCAGTAAATTTCACATTTTAATGTTAATCTTAGTGTATTTTAAAGATTTTAATTAATAAAAATTAGTAATTAAGCTTTTTATAAATCATATTTTGTAATTTCGGCAGACCAAAAAACGAACTAAAACCAAATAAGATGAATGCCGCTATTAAAATTGCACTAGTCGATGACGAAATTTTATTTCGCAAAGGAATTTCTTTTTTATTGCAAAGAGAACAAAATATCGATATTATTTTTGAGGCTTCAAACGGAGATGAACTTATTTCGCATTTAGAAAAAAACGAAATTAAGCCCGACATCATTATAATGGACTTAAAAATGCCAGTTTTAAACGGTGTCGAAGCAACCAAAATTATTCGAAAAGCATTTCCCGAGATCAAGATAATTGCATTGACAAGTTATGATACAAAATCATTTATTGCCAATATGATTCAGGTAGGTGCCGTTTCTTATTTAATAAAAAATACCACTCCAAAAGATTTAATTCATACCATCAACGAGGTCGCTGTTAAAGGATTTTATTATAATGAAAGTGTTTTAAAAACAATTCAGGACACTATAATATCTCCTAAAAATTCAAAAGGCGGTTTAGAAACCAATTTCCTTTCTCCCCGGGAAGTTGAAATTCTGCAATTAATCTGTCAGCAGAAAACTACCGCCGAAATTGCAGACCATCTTTTTTTGAGTCCCAGAACAGTGGAAGGGCACCGAAATAATCTGCTTCTTAAAACAGAGTCCAGAAATATTGCAGGATTGGTGGTATATGCCATTCAAAATGATCTTGCTGTACTCACGCTATAAACTTTATGCCGTAAGAAACTGGATTGACAATACATAATAAAGTATAATTGTGAAGACAAGAACACATATTCCTGCTTTTTGAATTATATTCATTCCCTTTTCCTGATTATTACTATCATTAAACTTCATGGTGGTTTCTTTTTTATACATTTGATTAGTTTTATGACTTGGGATAGCAAATGTATATAGAATATTTAAGCATGCTATAGGTGTTTATACCCGTTTTTTAGGATGATGTAAATCAGGTATTTATACTTGTTTTATAATTTAACATTGCATTAAGTTAGAAAACTTTCTAATGATTCTGTTTTTCCATACTTCCTTTATATCTTTACTAAAATAATTTTCGAATGAATAGGAGTTTATTCTGCATTTTTATACTACTTGTTACATTTAATGCAAAGGCATCGTTCTTATTACTTCCGATGGACGAATCGACACAACAGAATCATTTAAAAGCTTACGGTATCACATATTGGTGTTTAAGCAGGGATTACAAAGCAAGCTGGTTATTAAATTATCGCGGCGGCTCTTTTTTGCTTCCAGATGTGGAGGAAATTAGGAAAGAATGCAAAATTAGAGGAGTTAGCTTTGAAGTAATTTCAGATAGTGAGCAAGCTTCAATTCTAAATGAAATTTCAAGTCCTTCGCAGAATATGGAATCTGTTATTTTAGAGAAAGCTCCAAAAATTGCTGTATACACTCCAAAAGGGAAGCAACCCTGGGATGATGCAGTAACGTTGGTGCTGACGTATGCCGAAATTCCGTTTACACCTATTTATGATGAGGAAGTTTTAAGCGATCAATTGTTAATGTATGACTGGCTGCATCTTCATCATGAGGATTTTACAGGTCAGTACGGTAAATTTTACGCCGCTTATAAAAATACTCCATGGTACATAGATCAGAAAAAAGATGCCGAAACATTAGCAGCTAAATTGGGATATCAAAAAGTGTCTCAGGAAAAAGGGGCAGTTGCGAAAAAAATCAGAGATTTTGTAATAGGAGGTGGTTTTATGTTTGCCATGTGTTCTGCAACAGATAGTTTTGATATTTCTCTCGCAGCAGATGGGGTAGACATCTGCGAAACCATGTTTGATGGCGACCCAAGTGAATCCAATTATCAGTCTAAATTGAATTATAATAATTCGTTTGCTTTTAAGAATTTTACTCTGGAAAGAAAACCGGAGGTTTATGAGTTCTCAGATATTGATATGACGACTAAAAGGCGTATTTTAATGGAGAAAGATTATTTTACTTTAATGGAATTTTCTGCAAAATGGGATCCGATTCCCAGTATGTTATGTCAAAACCACACCCAATTAGTAAAAGGATTTATGGGACAAACAACATCATTTGATACCTCGCTCATAAAATCCAATGTTTTAATTATGGGAACCTGCGAATTAAATGGTGAATCCAGATACATTCATGGTGAAAAAGGAAAAGGAATGTTTACTTTTTTTGGAGGACATGATCCGGAAGATTTTCAGCATCAGGTGGGTGATCCGCCAACCGTTTTAGATTTGCATCCCAATTCTCCGGGTTATCGCTTAATTTTAAATAATGTTCTGTTTCCTGCGGCACGAAAAAAGAAGCTTAAAACTTAATTTATAGAAAATTCAAACCAAACCGGAATATGATCTGATACTTTTCTGGCGTTTTGAAGCGAATCAAAATCTTCGTAAAATTTAATTATTCCTGCATTCGATACTTTTAGGCTGGCTGTTTTGTAAAAAATATTGTCAAACTCAGATGCGAGACAAATATCGTTTTTACATTTTTGCTTCAGTGTTGTCTTTTGATTTTTTAAAATTGAAGCATATCCCATTTTTTTTAAGGGAATAAAAACCGAATGTTTTTCGGGACAATTAAAATCACCCAGAAAAACGAGATTTAAATTAGGATATTGGTTTGGTAAAAACTTGAAATATTTAATTTCAGTTTCAGGTTGCATCTTTTTGGTAATAGCATGAAAATTAACTAAAGTAATAGTTTTTCTGTCGATTTCGAAAGTACCAAAATACGGTTCCCGATCAATCTCAAGATTGTATTTTTGTTCCAGCCATGGCTTGTCTTTCAATCTGGCTTTATGGGTTTTCCAGATAAAAGCATATCGTTCGGTTTTATAGCTGCTGCTGCTTGTTGGATTACTAATTCTGTAATCCCATTTGGCTCCCTTCTCATTAAGTAATTGCGCAAGCTTTGCAACAGTTTGAGCGCCGCCCTGACCTGCAACAATTTCCTGAAGAGCAATTATATCATAATTAGAAATAGTTTTAGCGATGTAATTTAACTCCGAATCAGATTTTGATTTGCCAAAGTTTTCCAGATTCCAGGAAAGAACTTTGGTTTGTCCGAAAGATAAAAAGGCAAATAATAGTAAAATAGCGCTGAGAACGTTTTTCATGTAAATTAAAATAGAAATCAAAGATAAATATTCTTATCTACAATTATCAGGCCTTTCACATCATGAATTAATGCTTTTTGTATCTGTTTTTTAAAGCAGTGCTAATTATAATAATTTGTAAAACTAATAATGCCGGAATAAATATTATTTTCCATTCAATTTCAAGCCAGCCGGTTTTTTCAGAAACAAAAGCAAAACTTATTGATAAAAAAAGACAAAGTAACATTGTTTTCATTATGATCATATTTTGAGTTGTATTGATTTTTGCGAATAAGGTACTCGCGCTATTTCTTGGTTTCATTTGTTGGTTAATAGATGGTTATAAATTAATAGTCATAAGCACTTTGATCCTTTACTCAAATCTTAAGGAACAAAATGTTATACTAATCCAAAATCCTTTGCAATTGCTATAAGATGAACATTATTATTGGCTTTAAAATAAATTTTTAGTTTATTAATTCTTTTCTCAATGCTGCTTGTGCCGTTTGGTGTTATAGACAAATCTTTAAATTCTTTTGATATACTCTCCAAAATATGTCCCTGCGAAAGAAGTTTTAAGATTGAAATATCATACGATTCAATTTCAATTAATGTTCTGTCATTAAAACTAAAAGACAAATCTGAAGAAAGTACTTTTTCATCATTATTATAGGTACTTTTAATGGCATTTTTTAGTTCAGTAATACTATTTCTTCCTTTAGAGACATAAGCATTAATTCCTAGTTCATTAAAAAGAGTTTTAATTCTGTAATTCTTATCTTCAATGGAAAAAACAATTTTTTTAAGCTTAGGCTGTACTTTATTTATTGCCTCAATAAGTTCGTCTCCACTATTTAAAGTTACTTTTCTGTGATCTGTTTTAAACGAAAGATCCGTAATTAATAAATCGTAGGGCTCTTGGTCAACTATAGCTTTTTTTACTTTGAGCAAACCTTCATCGCAATATTTTACGTGATGAATTACTGGAATTTGTAATTCTTCAAGTACTTGAATTACAGCTATACTAATACTGTCGAGGTCCTCTGCAACTAAAACTTTTTTAAACATATTCTGGTCTTATATTGGAAATGTGAAACTAATCTTAAGTTTGTTTTCTAAACTTGTTTCAAAATTAAGTTTTCCTTTTATTGTTTTAATACGGTTTTCCACATTTTGTAGTCTTTTTTTTAAGAGGCTTACTTTTTTATAAGTTTCGCTGCAATTGTCCGTATAACTTATTGTTATTTTTTTATTGTCATTTTTAAAAGTGATACTAACCAGGGAGGCATCATCCAGAACTTTCATATTTCCAAAAATTTCCTGAATAACTCTAAAGACAGTAATTTTTTTTACACGATCAATTCTAGACCATGTAATAGTATTCAATCCATTTACAATGATATTTACATGAGAAGAAGTAAAAACGGAGATCATTTCTTTTAAACCATTTTCATAGTTTTCGTCAGTAAGAATGATGCTGTTTTCTTTGGAGATGTTTCGTGTTTTGATGTAAATATTATTTAAATCGACCAGAAATTGTTCCTTATTTTCTTCGATTTTAAAATTACTGTTTTTTGCAAATGTTAAAACCTCGAGAATGTTTTTGGTGAGTTCGGTTTGAAGTTTTGTTGAAATGCGCATTTCGCTTTTAAACACAATGTCATTTCTCTCTTTTTTATCCTTCATTCTTAAATAAATAAATAAAGAAAGTGAGATTATTATACTTATAAAAATTACAATATAAGAGATGAAACTTCTGTTTTTTTGTCTTTCCAATTCTAACTCATTTTCTATTTTTTGATTCTTAAGTTCTAGATTTTCTTCCTTGTCTTTTTTTGCATCATATTGAATACTGGCAAATTCATTTTTCGATTTTTTTAAGCTAACAGTTACACTATCAATAAGTCTGTTATAAACCGCCCAATGTCTTTTTGCATTTTGAGCATCATCAGCTTCGATGAGATTGCCCAATGTGCTGATTTGATTGGTCATCGATTCTGCTCTTTTGGCGCAGTCATACGCCTTCTGGGCATTTATTCTTTTTAGTTGCGGATTTTCGTATTTTTTATAATATAAATAAAGAGCATAATAATTACCGATCAACTCATAATCATCGTGGGTTGGGAGAGTTAGATCTAAACTTTCGTTAAAGCACTTTAATGCCAATTCTTTATGATTACCCAGACGTAAATAACACAGGCCAAGATTATATAGTTTTGCAGAGTACTGAACGTCGGTGTTTGGAGGATCTATTTTGTCCCTAATCTTTCTTTTGATAAGTGGTGCTAGTAAATCTATTGCCTCCTTATATTTTTTTTGGCGCATGTATATAAATGCGATATCAGATATTATACACGATTTTCTAAATGTGGATACAGCCTTTTTTAACGCTTTCCGCTGGTAAAAAAGCGCTTTTTCATTATCTGAAGTTCTAAAGTAATTATTTCCCATTAGTGAATAGACATTAATGGTAAATTTGGGCATTGATGTTTTTTCTAAATACGGAAATGTCTTGGTGAGAGTAGTTTCAGCTTCGTAGAAATTCCCGCATCTTTGCTGTACATCTGCAATACTTGTCAATGATCTTACATAATCATCTGTGTACTCCCGTTTTGGATTGCATAATAAATTTGCTTTCGTATAGTAGAAAACAGCGCTGTCACTTTTTCCTGACTCGTAATAGAAATCTCCTGTTTTCAGCAATTCCTTTATTTCAGCCTTATTTTTGTTCTTTGGTATAGCGTTTTGCTTTTTGTTCTCGCAAGAGGCGATTACAAAAAGCATCGTAAGGAATAGGAATGAAATTTTAATTGAATGGGAAATTTTCATTTGAGCTTTTAATGAAATGTTTAATTAGAGTGGAATTTTTATTACAACCTTAAAACCTTGATTCGGACTTGAAGATACATCTATAGCTCCTTTGATTTTTAGAATTCTGCTTTCTACATTATGAAGGCCATTTTTAAATATGATTTTTTCTGTATCAATGCCCTTTCCGTTATCGTTATAATTAATTAACATGTTTTTTTCCAGTTGTTTAAAGCTGATTCCAACAACAGAAGCTTCGCTGTATTTTCGCATATTTACCAATAATTCCTGTAACACACGATAAATGGTGATTTTTTTATCTTTCTCAATTTCCTCCCATGGAATAAGATCGAGTCCGTTTAAAATTAAATTTATGTTTAAGGTGGTGAAACCGGAAATCATTTCTTTCAGTGAGGAAATATAGTTCTCATCAGTAATAATGTAGCAGTTTTCTCTTGAGATATCTCGGGTTCGGGAATATATTGCAGCCAAATTACTTAATAATTGTTCTTTATTTTCTGCGAGAGATAAATTTCTGTTTTCGGCGAAAGCCATCGTGTGATAAATATCGTTTGCCAATTCATCATGCAATTTTTTTGAAATTCGGGTTTCACTATTATAAGCAGCTTCGATTTTATCTTTATTGGCTTTAGAGGTCAGATAATAGTATAAAATTAAAATGAGGCAGATACTCAGAATTATGATGATATAAGATATGATGTTTCTGTTTTTTTGTCTCTCCAGTTTTAATTCATTTTGAGACTGATATGTTTTTAGTTTTAAATTTTCTTGCTTCTCAAGTTTAGAATCATATTTTATTTTTGCAAATTGATTTTTAGCTTGTTGTCTTACTTCAAAAATGCTGTCTACTAACCCAACATATATAAGAGAATATTTTTTTAAATCGATGGGAGAACTATTTTTTATTATAATTTTTATAGCATTGAGTTTGTCGTCTATATTGCCCAATTCTCTAAAACTTTTATAAGCATTTAATGCATGTTTTTTTGCCTGCGAAGAATCTTTATAGGTATCATAATAAGTGGCAAGATTTAAATTACTCGCACCAATACCAGAACTATCTTTGATTTTATTTCTAATCTGTAACGCCTCATCCAAATATTCAATACCTCTGGGATCTTGTGTTTTAAAATAACAAAAACCAATATTATCTAATGCATTGGCATAGCTTTCAGGTTTTTGTCTGATTTCTTTTTTTATAGATAAGCGCAGAAATATTTTTAATGCTTCCGCATATTTTTGTTGGGCGATAAGAAGATTTGCAATATTACTTTTTGTTAAGGATTTTCTGTTTTCATCAATATTTAGATTCAATGCTTTATTGAAATATTTTTCAGCAACTGTAAAACGATAGGTTTGAAGAGCGTTGCTGCCTAAGATAGTGTAGGTATTCCAGATCTGCGTTTGGTCTTTTACAGATTTTAAATAAGGAAGTGCATTCTTGATCGTTGTTTCACTGCCAAGAAAATCACCGTGATGTGACTGAATCTCTGCCATGCAGTTAAGGATGCTTACATAATTACCGGGATCTGTATTTGGATCACAAATTAGTTTTGCCTTATTATAGTAAAAAAATGCGCTGTCGATATTATTATGATTTTTATAAAACTGTTCTGCCTGAGTGATATTATTTTTAATTTCGATTTTATTATTTAATTCTTTTACCATATTTCCAGTTTTTTGCTGACACGAAAAAAGAGTTATTATAGTAATAATAAAAAAGATAATTATTTGAATTCTTGGTATCATGCGCCAAAAATATATAATTCTATAAATCTCAAAAGAGTATAAATACGGTATTTTTAATTATTTTCAATTTGCTGTTTTTTTGATTCTCATTCTTAAATAAATAGAAAAGCCCTTTAGTAATAAGGGCTTCATAATTGTTAAATGTTGTAAATTTATACTGATAAATTACACGGCGCGTAATCCGGTAGTAATGGCAAGTCTATTCCATGAATTAATTGCAATAATGGCCAGGATAATTTCAGCAAGATATTTTTCATCAAATAATTGTGCTGCATTTTGATAAACTTCATCTGTAACATGATTGGCAATTAATGTTACTTGTTCTGTTAAAGCTAAGATCGCTTTTTCTTCTTCAGAATAAATATCGGCTTCACGCCATGCACTTAGCAAATAAATCTTTTGTTCCGAAACTCCATATTTTCTGGCGTCGGCAGTATGCATATTTATACAAAATGCGCAGCCGTTAATTTGTGAAGCGCGGATTTTAATTAATTCTTTATGTTCAGCGGTTAATGAAGTGGTAGAAATATATTTTTCTAAATTCATTAAAGCCTGATAAGCATCTGGAGCAACTTGCGGAATAACAATTCTTGATTTCATTTTTATTTGTTTTAAAAGTTCATTACAAAGGTCAGTAATGTATTCCCCAAAAAACTTGAACTACTTCAAGAAATTGTTTTTTAAACTTTTCCGGCTCGTATCTTGCTCATAAATTCTGCGGAAAAGTCGAGATAAGATGCCAGCATATATTGCGGAACACGCTGAACAAAATCGGGATTCAGATTATTGAAATGATTGTAGCGCTCCTCTGCAGACATTGTAAAAAGAAATTTAATGCGCATTTGTGCAGCGCCAAAAGCTTTTTGAGCAACAATTCTAAAATATTTTTCAAGTTGTGGAATCTGATCTAATATAGAATCCAGCTCAGATTTGTCAAGAGCAATAACTTCGGTGGTTTCAACAGCCTGAATATAAAAGTGAGAAGGGGAGTTGTTGTGATAACTTAGATAATCAGTGATCCACCAGTTTTCTACACCAAACTGCAAAGTTTGTTCTGTACCTTTAGAATTTATAATATATTGGCGCATGCAGCCTTTTGCAATAAAATACATTGCATTGCATATTTGCCCTTCCTGTAAAACGTGATCTTTCCTTTTTATTTGAGAAACGTTCAGGCAGGATTTTAGTACGTTAACTTCTGAAGGTTCCAGATGGACAAACTTTTGAATGTGATTTATAATGACGTTCTCCATTTTAAGATAGATTATAATAGTAAATTTAATGTATTATAGTTTAATAACTTTTCAGGTTTATATAAAAATAAAAAACCATTCGCGTTAACGAATGGTTTTTTGTATATAAGTAAGTAATCTTAAATTGAGTTTATAAAACGTTTATTTTACTTTATTAAGAATAGCTTTGAAAGCTTCCGGGTGATTCATAGCTAAATCTGCAAGAACTTTACGGTTCAATTCAATTCCGTTAGCTTTAACTTTTCCCATGAATTGAGAATAAGACATTCCCTCTAATCTGGCTCCAGCGTTGATACGTTGAATCCATAATGAACGGAAATTTCTTTTGTTTTGTTTTCTATCGCGGTAAGCGTAGCTCATCGCTTTCTCTACTGCATTCTTAGCAACCGTCCAAACGTTTTTACGTCTTCCAAAGAAACCTTTGGCTTGCTTCATTATTTTTTTTCTTCTTGCTCTTTTAGCAACTGAATTTACCGATCTTGGCATAATTTTAATGTGTTTTTGTAGCAGGCGTCCCGAATCAAATCAAGAGAACTTAAAGGCCATACTCCAAGGTTATATAAATAATTTTTAACCTAAAGAAAATCTTTAGTCTAATGTTTTAAGTCAAAGGTCAAAAGTCAGCTACTGACTTTTATACTTTATGACTTTCTAACTTTTGACTTATAATTAGATAATTCTTAATTGTTGTTTAATGCTTTTCATATCTGTTTGGTGAACTAGCGCTGAGTGTGTCAAAGCTAATTTACGTTTTTTAGATTTTTTAGTCAAGATGTGACTTTTAAAAGCATGCTTTCTTTTAATCTTTCCAGAACCAGTAACTTTAAAACGTTTCTTGGCGCTAGATTTTGTTTTCATTTTAGGCATTTTTCCTAGTGTTTTAATTTATTCTTACTTACTTATTTCTTTCTACGCTTTAGGCTTTTTGGCTTAGACTTTACGCTTTTGAAAAGTCTATACATTTGCAAAAGCGTATTGCTTACAGCTTAAAGCTTACGGCAATAGTTATTTCTTTTTTTTCGGAGCAATGAACATAATCATTCTCTTTCCTTCCAAAACTGGCATTGCTTCAACTTTACCATGTTCCTCTAAATCCTGAGCAAGACGCAATAAAAGAATCTGACCTTGATCTTTATAAATGATAGAACGTCCTTTAAAGAAAACAAAAGCCTTTAATTTAGAACCTTCTTTTAAGAATTTTTCAGCATTTTTTCTTTTAAATTCATAATCATGCTCGTCAGTCTGAGGACCAAATCTAATTTCTTTTACGACAACCTGAGACGACTTAGCTTTTAATACTTTGTCACGTTTCTTTTGTTCGTAAACAAATTTCTTGTAATCCATGATTTTGCAAACCGGTGGTTCAGCGTTTGGCGAGATCTCAACTAAATCCAATTCAAATTGATCAGCTAAACGTAATGCCTCTGCTAGTTTAAAAACACCTGGTTCGATGTTCTCTCCAACTAGTCTCACTTCTTGTACACCACGAATAAAATTGTTTATTCTGTGTGCATCTTTTTTTTCTACTCGAGGTTGAAAACCTCTGTTGCTTCTTATTGCTATGACTTTATAATTTAAGTTAAACTGTAAAAACTTTTAGTGTCTTATTTATTTCTTCGTTTACAATTCTGACAAATTCTTCGATTGTAACTGTAATATTCCCTTTTCCTTCCTGTCCGTGACGACGAATAGAAATCGTTCCATTTTTCTCTTCTTCCTCACCCACAATCAGCATAAACGGTATTTTCTGCATTTCTGCATCTCTAATTTTCTTACCGATAGTTTCATTTCGGTTGTCAATTAGGGCGCGAATTTCGTGATTTTCTAGCAAATCTAAAACTTTTTTAGCATAATTTTCGTATTTCTCGCTCAAAGACAATATAATAGCCTGTTCAGGCATTAGCCAAAGTGGGAAATTTCCTGCTGTATGTTCTAGTAAAATTGCTATAAAACGTTCCATAGATCCAAAAGGAGCTCTATGAATCATTACTGGTCGATGTAATTCATTATCAGCACCTTTATAAGTCAACTCAAAACGCTCCGGCAAATTGTAATCTACCTGGATAGTTCCTAATTGCCATTGTCTTCCAAGTGCGTCCTTAACCATGAAATCTAGCTTTGGTCCGTAAAATGCAGCTTCGCCATATTCAACAACAGTATTTAAACCTTTGTCTTTGGCTGCATTGATAATTGCATTTTCAGCTTTCTCCC
Organism: Flavobacterium olei; assembly: GCF_039749035.1. Lineage (NCBI taxonomy): Bacteria > Pseudomonadati > Bacteroidota > Flavobacteriia > Flavobacteriales > Flavobacteriaceae > Flavobacterium > Flavobacterium olei. The sequence goes on along the minus strand of NZ_JBDKWC010000006.1, from coordinate 1,927 downwards.
AATTTTCATCAGTACCAATATATTTTTCTCGGTCTTCCTGGTCTCTCAATGAGATTTGAGCAGTGAAATTTTCAAACCCTAAAGAACCAAATACGTATAGTACAAGGTCAATTACTTTTTTAAACTCTTCGTCTAATTGCTCCGGAGTACAGAAAATATGGGCATCATCCTGAGTAAATCCTCTAACACGGGTTAAACCATGTAATTCACCAGATTGCTCATATCTGTATACTGTACCAAATTCAGCATAACGCTTCGGTAGATCTTTATAAGACCAGGGTCTAATATTGTAAATTTCGCAATGATGAGGACAGTTCATTGGTTTTAATAAAAACTCTTCGCCTTCTGCCGGTGTGTGAATTGGCTGAAAACTATCTGCACCATATTTTGCGTAATGGCCTGAAGTAACATATAATTCCTTCTGTCCAATATGTGGAGTAACTACCTGTTCATAACCTGCTTTCTTTTGGGCTCTTTTTAAGAATTGCTCCAAACGATCGCGAAGGGCAGCTCCTTTAGGTAACCAAAGAGGTAAACCTTGTCCAACCTTTTGAGAAAAGGCAAACAATTCAAGTTCTTTCCCTAGTTTACGGTGATCACGACGTTTAGCTTCCTCAAGAAGTTCAAGATACTCCGTTAAATCCTTTTGTTTAGGAAATGAAGTTCCGTAAACACGAGTCAATTGTTTGTTCTTTTCGTCTCCTCTCCAGTAAGCACCAGCCACACTCATGATTTTTACAGCTTTGATAATCCCGGTATTCGGAATATGACCTCCACGGCATAAATCAGTAAAAGTAGCATGATCACAAAATGTAATAGTTCCGTCTTCAAGATTAGAAATCAATTCTGTCTTGTAAACATTGTCTTTATACATTTCTAAAGCTTCTGCTTTAGTTACAGGACGCATTTTAAAGTCGTATTTCCCTCTTGAAATCTCCAAGATACGATCTTCGATCTTTTTAAAATCAGCTTCAGAAATTTTCTGATCTTCAAAATCCACATCATAATAAAATCCATTAGCAATTGCGGGTCCTAAAGTAAGTTTAATTCCAGGATACAATTCCTCAAGAGCCTGAGCCATTACGTGCGAAGTCGAATGCCAGAAAGCTTTTTTTCCTTCAGCATCATTCCAGGTATATAAAATAAGATTACCGTCGGTCGTTAATGGAGTTTCGGTTTCAATAGTTGTACCATTAAAAGATGCAGAAATAACATTTCTTGCAAAACCTTCGCTAATGTTTTTAGCGACCTCCATTGGAGTTACGCCCGAAGCGAACTCTCTAATTGACCCATCGGGTAAAGTAATCTTGATCATTGTTTATAATTTTGTGAATGCAAATATAGCGCATTAGTAAAATACATACAATATATATGTAGAAGTTTATACTAATATAATAAGAGAGTATAAGTAAGGTGTGTCTAGAATTTTATGTTCATATATATATAATAGTATAGTTTGTGCCACAACCCAACAGGTTTTCCAAAACCTGTCGGGTTTGTTTTTTATACATTATATATAAGTAGAAGTTTAATCTCCTAACAGGTCTCCAAAACCTGTTAGGTGTTTCGAAGGCTTTGTCAGGCTGAGCGAAGTCGAAGCCCTAGCGGTATTAGAATAAAAATAATAAGGAGCTTAATCCTGCTGTTCTTCCAAATCTTTTCCCTCCCATCAGGGCTATGGCAGCAGTTTTCAAGAGAAACTTACAGAGAATTGGAGATCTTTAAGGTTCTCAGAATATATATAGAAGATAAAACAAGCTTAAATCTTAAAAATTCCGCAAAAAAGAGAAACGCACAATGGCAGAAATTGTCAATAAAGCATCATTTTTAAGAAAAAACATACAGAGAGTCAAAAAAAGCGTATCTGTAAAAATTACGTTATCAGTGTGTTAGGAAAAAGAATAAAAAAACATGGAAAAAATGCAAC